>DIGJ01000040.1 GCA_002419585.1 Lachnoclostridium sp. UBA5725 | reverse complement strand
TTTACCCTTAAGTTGACGACATTGGTCGCTCCACAGTTGGAACCTATTCAAATGCCTATGATTATTTGAGAATGATATATGCAACAGTTGGAATACGTCATTGCCCTTCTTGTGGAAACGAAATTATACCAATGGATAAAGATAACATAGTAGATCTGCTAGAAAAGATAAATAATGTTCAGATTTTTGATTTAGCGCGAAACGAGATAGTAGAAGAATCGATTTCAGAAAAAGTTAGCATTGCATTAAAAGCTGGAGAAGGAGCATTCTATGCAAAAATTGAGAATAATAGTTTTATTTTATTACAAACGAGACAGATGTGCTATCGATGTAACAAATTATTGTTTGAGTTGACACCCACTACATTTAATTATATGGATGTAGAAAGTAGATGTCAGACATGCAATGGTTATGGTGAAATCAGTGAAATTGATATAACAAAAATAGTAGAGAAACCACAACGGTCCATTCTTGATGGAGCTTCCTTATGGTGGGGAAATCTAAGAAATTTTATGAATAATCCAAATGCCAATTGGATGAAAGGTCAAGTCATCGGGTTGGCAGATGCAATGTGTGTTGATTTGGAACAGCCTTGGGACTTATTACCACAAGAGTTTAAGGATAAAGTGATTTGGGGGACGAACGAGGAAAAAGTAACGTTTCATTATGCCAATAAAAGAAATGGGCGAGAGGGTAATATAAGCCGTCCAGTAGAAGGTGTTTACAATATAATAAAACGCCTTTCTGAAGAAAATAATAATGTCGATATTATAAATCGATATAAAAAGAAAATCAAATGCAATTGCTGTGATGGAGAAAGACTAAATGCGGAGGG
The DNA here is from genome assembly GCA_002419585.1 of Lachnoclostridium sp. UBA5725. Lineage (GTDB taxonomy): Bacteria > Bacillota > Clostridia > Lachnospirales > Lachnospiraceae > DIGJ01. Next base: position 345,905 of record DIGJ01000040.1, on the reverse strand, counting down.
CAGACAGGTTTCGATAGGAAAAATCCGATATCCACAGGCAGCTGGAATGACATTTTCAGATATTTCTCAGTTTTGCTGTATGCTTCCTTCGATGGTAGGGCATACCCGATATAAATTGATAAAGGTAAATGTACAAAAACTCTTTGAAATAGCAAAGGCGGCTGAAGTTTTGGGTATAGGATATCTTGAGGTGGACCGATGTATCAATACTTTGTCAGGCGGAGAAGGGCAAAGGTTAAAGATGATGAGCGCGATTCAAAATCGTATGACAGGAGTGCTCTATGTATTTGATGAACCTTCGAAAGGATTACATCCAAACGATTATAAAAAAATAGCACAACAGATAAAATGTTTAAAAGAGAATGGTAATACCATTGTAATGGTAGATCATAATGAGGATATGATAAAAATTGCAGACAATATGATTGAGATAGGTCCTAAAGCTGGAGAAGATGGTGGTTATTTGACTGGAGAAGGAAGCATACAAGCAATGATGCAGCATAAGGGAACACAGATGAGTGCGTATTTTGGAAAGAAAAATAAAAAGGAAAGCAATTTGAAAAAGAACACAAATCAGTTTTCCTTTATTAATTTGCATCATATTCAATATAATAATTTGAAAAACATCGATATAAAAATTCCACTTGAGGCTCTTACCTGTATCTGGGGAGTAAGTGGAAGCGGCAAATCAAGCCTTATGAAAGGTGCTATTTATTCGGAATTTCGTATGAATAAAGATATATTTGATGATGTCATTTTAGTTGATCAAACAGCGATTGGGAGGACTCCCCGTTCCGTACCAGCAACCTATATAGGGATTATGGATTTAATACGTAGTATTTTTGCACAAACACAAGAAGCAAAAATTAGAGGATATGACGAAAGTACTTTTAGTTTTAATGGAAAAGGACAGTGTGAGAATTGTCATGGAGATGGAAAAATAAAACTGAAATATATGGAAGATTCATGGATAACTTGTCCAGTATGTAAGGGTAAGCGTTATAAGAAACGGGTGCTTAAGGTGCTGTATCATGAAAAAAATATCAATGAAGTATTAGAATTATCCGTAAATGAAGCGATTCATTTCTTCCATGAATCAAACGAAATTGTAAGTGCACTGAGTGTTTTAGATGAAGTGGGACTGGGATATCTAAAACTAGGGCAAAGTTCCTTGACGTTATCTGGAGGAGAGGCATCTAGACTTAAGCTTGCAAAAGAATTAATGGGAAAGAAGAAAAAGAAGGTGCTTTATTTGTTTGATGAACCAACAACGGGACTTCATTTCTCTGATATTGAGAATCTTTTAATGCTATTTTTAAGATTGATTGATGCGGGTAATACAATAGTGGTTGTTGATCATAATAAGCAGATATTAACATGTTGCAACTGGATAATTGAATTAGGACCTGGAGCAGGTAAGGAAGGGGGAAGTGTGATCAGACAGCAACGGTTTGAAGAGTCGCTTCTTAAAATAATGTAGAAATATGGAAACTTCTATGGTAAAATTTACTAAGCTGTTAAATATAAATAAAAGGAATCGTCCAAATGAAATTAAAAAAAATCGTTATCGCGGTATTGGTAGTTGCTTTGATTGCATGGATTGCTTCCATTGCAAATGAATTGGTAGGTAATCCAATCTCTAAACTGCTAGTAAAAAAAGCAGTAAGACAATATGTGGATGAATATTACAGTAACTTGGAATTGGAAGTGAGTGAACCCCATTACAATTTTAAGTTTGATTGGTATGCGGTAGTAGTTAAGTCAAAAACTAGCGAAGATACTGTATTTCGAGTTTATGCGGACCATTTAGGAAAAATCAAAGAAGATGATTATAAATATGAAGTTGCAAATTGCTTTACGACCTATCGACGTCTAAGCTTGGAACTTGATGAAAAGGCAGCAGAGCTAATCAGTGGCAAATTGAATTATGATTTTGACTATATAAGTATCCGATTCATCGAAGAAAGTAAAGAAGGAGAGGAAATACTTTCAAAACTAAAGCTTGATATGGAACTTGATATGTATCATCCAATCATCCCGCTCAATAGCGATGTTTGTATTTATAGCGATGACATGTCTTGGAATAAAATTGCGGAGGTAGGCCTTGCCCTGAAACAAGTATTAGAAGATGAAAACATTCCGATAAAGAAGTATAGTATACGGCTTATTCCGTTGGAGGATAAACCGGAAAATGGGGATGAGGCAGTGTCTTGGGCGAATTCTCTTTCTATATCAGATTTTCCTTCCGAGCGGATGGAAGAGAACAATCTTTCGAACGTGATGGAGCAGTTTGAAAATGACAGAGTAACAACAATAAATAAAAATGATAAAAAATAATCGAATTGGTAAATCAAGGTACAAAATTCGCATTGGAAAATCAATGTGTGGATTGACTTGTACAAATAAGGATGGTATAGTGGCAAAGAACAAATGATAAGCTGGAGAAATGAAATATGATTGAGCGTGCGATTGCACTTATGATAGGATATACACTGGATTTGGTGTTTGGAGATCCACATTTTTTGTGGCATCCGGTGCAGGGCATCGGAAAACTGATCCAGTGGCTGCAAAGATTATTAGAAGGATTATTTCAGATTGATTTATGTAGTAAAGATAAGCGAAATGGGGCAAAAGAGATGGTGGCAGGTGGAGTTATGGTACTACTTGTGATCACATTTACAACAGGGATTGTTACAACATTACTATTGGTTGCAGAATGTATTCATCCTTATGTACGGATACTGTTAGAAAGTGTGATGTGCTATCAGATATTGGCTACAAAATCATTGAAAACCGAGAGCATGAAGGTATATACAAAACTAAAAGAAAACAATCTTATGGATGCAAGGAAAGCAGTTTCCATGATTGTGGGAAGAGATACGGATAGCCTTGGTGAAGATGGTGTAATAAAAGCGACCGTAGAAACCATAGCAGAAAACACTTCTGATGGTGTGATTGCTCCTATGTTCTTTTTACTACTTGGTGGACCGGTGTTTGGTTTTGTTTATAAAGCCGTGAATACGATGGATTCCATGATAGGCTATAAAAATGAACAGTATCTACATTTTGGTCGAATAGCTGCAAAGCTTGATGATTGCATGAATTATATACCTGCAAGAGTTGCAGCCTTTCTTATGATAGCATCCAGTTTTTTACTTCGACTGGATGGAAAGGGTGCAATTTTCATTTATAAGAGAGATCGATACAATCATGCAAGTCCTAATTCAGCGCAGACAGAAGCAGTATGTGCAGGTGCACTTTCTACCCAACTTGCTGGGGATGCGTATTATTTTGGAATCTTGCATCATAAGAAGACCATAGGAGATGCGAAAAGGGCAATCGAGGTGGAGGATATAAAGAAGGCAAATAGATTATTATATCTTACCTCAGTTCTTTCTCTATTTTTGTCAATTGGAATCTTGCTTATCGCAACCTTCCTTTTGAACTAAATGGAAAGAGCAAGAGAACGTATTTTTTAACAGCAAATACTACGATAAAGAAGATTGCAACAAAAAGAGTAAAGGGAATGTTGATTGAATAAAGAGTAGCGCAGAATGGAGCTAAGTTATGAAATATTTACATGGTGGGGATCGTTATCAGAATAGAGAAATGCTGGATTTTTCAGCCAATATTAACCCACTTGGAATGCCAAAAGGCTGTATGGATGCAGCGATTAGAGGAATATCAGAATCCATTTATTATCCAGATTATGATGGCACAGATTTAGTGAATGAGTTAGCAAAGGTCGAAGAAATTAATTTCGACCAGATTATACTAGGAAATGGTGCGGCTGAGTTAATTTATGCGATTTGCTATACGTTATTACCAAAAAAAGCATTGTTAGCGGTTCCTTGCTTTCAGGAATATGAAATAGCTCTAACAAATGTTGATTGTAAGGTGGATTCTTATTTTTTAAAGCGTGATCTGGAGTATCAGCTGGATGATGGTTTTTTAGATGCAATATCAAAAGATACCGATATTATTTTTTTATGCAATCCAAACAATCCAACGGGTGGTTTAATCAAGAAAGAGTTGCTTGTAAAAATCGCAAAGCGTTGTCAGGAATGTAATACCTATCTCGTTCTAGATGAATGTTTTCTTCCTTTTGTAGAAGAAGAGACAGCAATCTCTATGAAGATGGAATTAAAAAAATATTCAAACCTTATGGTTTTACGTGCCTTTACGAAAATATATGCGATGCCGGGCTTGCGGTTAGGTTATTTAATGTCTGCGAATATTGATATGTTAAAAAAAATAAGAAGCAGAATGCAGCCTTGGAACACATCTGTGCCAGCTCAGCTTGCAGGGCTAGCAGCACTAAAGGACAGGGATTTTTTGATTGCTACTAGACAATATATAAAAAGAGAACGTATTTTTCTGGAGAAAAACTTGCAATCGCCTTTTATTCAGCATATCTTTGAAGGACATGCTAACTTTATATTCTTCGAAGCTTCCAGTGGTTTATATCAACGTTTCAAAGAGAATAAGATGATACTTCGTGATTGCAGTAATTTTAGAAACTTAGAAAAAGGAACATACCGTATCGCGATTCGAACACATACAGAAAATGAGAGACTGGTAACAGTATTACAAGAGGAAAAATAAGATGGCAAAAACAATTATGGTTCAAGGTACCATGTCAAATGCAGGAAAGAGTCTATTGGTAGCAGGATTATGCCGCATCTTTCATCAGGATGGCTATAAGGTTGCACCGTTTAAATCACAGAATATGGCTCTAAATTCATACATAACGAAAGACGGATTGGAAATCGGTCGCGCGCAGGCAATGCAGGCAGAAGCATCATCGATTGAGCCAAGAGTCGAAATGAATCCGATTCTTTTAAAACCAACTTCCGATATGAAAAGTCAGGTTATTATCAATGGAGAAGTTTATGGAAATCAAGATGCAATCGACTATTTTAACGAGAAAAAACGTTTTATTCCAGATATTTTAAGTGCGTATCAAACTCTTTCAAACGAATATGATATTATCGTGATTGAAGGAGCGGGTAGTCCGGCAGAGATTAATTTAAAACAGGATGATATTGTAAATATGGGCCTAGCAAAACTAGTGAATGCACCAGTAATTTTGGTTGGAGATATTGACCGAGGAGGAGTATTCGCACAGCTAGTTGGAACCTTGGAATTATTAGAACCCGAGGAATGTAACAGAATCAAGGGGTTAGTGATCAATAAATTTCGTGGAGATTTGGAGCTTTTAAAACCTGGACTTACTATGCTAGAAGAGCGGTGTAATAAAAAGGTGATCGGTGTAGTTCCTTATGTAAGCGTTGATGTGGAAGAGGAAGATAGTCTTGCTGGACAATTAGAGAAGAAATTGATAACTGCTCCAATTGATATAGTGGTTATTCGCCTACCTCATATTTCGAATTTTACAGATTTTGATGCACTATCACATCGAGCAGATGTTTCGGTACGCTTTGTAAGTAAACCGGAGGAATTAAGTATTGCAGACCTTATTATATTACCTGGAACGAAGAATACAATGGATGATTTGAAGTGGCTTCGTGAAAATGGATTAGAAGAACAGATATGCAAGGCGGCTGCAATGGGAGTACTAATTTTTGGAATATGCGGTGGGTATCAGATGCTTGGAGAAACCATTGAAGATCCCTACGCCGTCGAAGTAGGAAAGAGTATGAAAGGAATGGGACTGCTTCCTACAAAAACGGTATTTGGCAAAGAAAAAATAAGAAAACAAGCACAGGGTAAAATTGATTCAATAAAGGGACCTTTTTCCTGTCTGTCCGACATTTTGGTAAGAGGTTATGAAATACATATGGGGCAGACGGAACGAATCAAGGAACCAGATGTGAAAGCAAAATCAGAGCCTTTTTTGAGGATAGATGAAAATGAAGAAGGAGCTGTAAATGGTAATATAGCAGGAACTTATTTGCATGGTATTTTTGACGAGGAGGAGATGGCAGAGGCTGTAATTGACTTGCTTTATCAAAGAAAAGGACAGAAACGCTCTAATAAGCTTTCCTTTTCTTATCGTGAATATAAAGAAAAACAATTTGACATATTGGCAGATGCTGTTAGAGCAAGCATTGATATAAAGGAAATTTATCGTATATTGGAGGAACAGGAATGAGAATTGAAAAAACAAATGAATTAAATGAAAAACAGACAAAACAGATAAATGAATTGGAGAACGTGTGCTTTGCATTCGAAAACCTGCAAAATCATGCATTTTTATCAAATGAAATAAATTTTGATAAAAAATTTCCATGTTTTTATTTGGGTTATGAGGGAGAAAAGCTAATCTCATTTCTGACCACTTTTGTACCTTCAAAAATGGAGGCAGAAATATTGGCAGCAACACATCCAGATTTTAGAGGACAAGGCTGTTTTCATGCTTTGCTTGAAGCTGCGATGGAAGAAATAAAAAATGCATCAATACCGAATATTTTATTTGTAGTAGAAGCAAATAGTAAGAGTGGTTCGAATGTATTGATACATATGGGATTGACTAAAATCGATCATTCAGAATACCGAATGGAATACAAAGTCTTAGAGGAAAAGAGTGACATAAGTGATGAGCTTACACTTTCTTTTGAGGTAGTAACGCAAGACAATAAGAATTTCATGAAGGAAATACTAAAAGTTACATTTGATGATACCGAAGACAGCGATAACTTCATAGATTCCGTTGTTCATTCCAGGCATCGAATCGGATTTTTAGCATTTGATCAATCAAACGTGGTTGGATCTTTTAGCCTGAATGAGGAAGATGGAGATTGCTTTTTATATGGGGTGGGGGTACTTTCAGAATATCAGGGAAGAGGTTATGGTAAGCAACTAGTCTATAAAGCATTAATGGAAGGTGCTAAGCGTTCACAGACTGTGGTACTTGATGTGGATTCGGAAAATCCAGTTGCGTTTTCACTCTATCAATCTACAGGATTTCAAATTACATTCCAAGTGGATTATTTTTCCAAAAGGGTATAATTTATTTATAAGGATGCCGATATAAATATAGGAGTATTACATATTTTTACAAAGGGGAGTGCGTTACATATGAAATTAAATACAGGGTTCAATTCATGGCAAATGAATCATTCTCAACAAGAGAATAATAACATTGGATTATTTCAAGGTAAAATAAGCGGGATTTCTTCAAAGGAAGTAAAAGAAGAAAACGGCCAAAAAAAAGAAGAGGGAACATCTATTTATGTGGGCAATTTAAATCAGAATAATGATCCAATTGCGCAGCGTAAAGCATTGGCACAAAAACAGGCGATGAAAGCGGTTATGAATGCTTATGAAGGCGATAATAAATCAGATGATAGTATTAATGAATGTATAAGCCGCGGGGAAAGCTTTAAGGCGCAGGCAAAAGAGACCATACTAGAATTACAGCAGGTCAAAGAAACCAAGGAGCAGATGAAAGAAGTCTGTACACCTGAGGAATACGAGGCGATGTCTGCTGAATATGACGATATGGAAAAAATATTAGCAAACAAAGCGGATTCCTATGCAAGCCAAGCAATGAGCGAAAATTTGTCAATCGAAGGAATAAAGCTCGGACTTTTAAAAACCCATCCAATGGTAGATGCGCAGGAAATATCGGATACGATATTAGAAGCTGCAAGTAAGGATACAGTTGGCATGATGATAGATGAAGCGAAGGAAAACATCGATGAAACTTCCAAAGAAAACGAAGAAAAGACGGAAAAGCTTCAGGAAGAAAAAAGAGCAGAAGAAGAAAAAGCGCAAAGCAAAACGCAGGAAAACCAGACGACATCAGGAAATAAAGCAACACCAGATAATGCACAGGAAATTCAGAGTGCTGATACTGTGCAGGATGCAGTGCAAAAGCAGATTAAAAATATTATGGATAGTCAAAAAGTTCTGGAAGAAGATTTGAAGGGCATTAGTGTGGACGAAATTCTGTAAATGTAATCTGGTTTCATGGAGGACGGGAGGACATGAGTTTGATAAGTGACGCTATAAAAGGCCGAGCAGTTTAGTTGTTCTACAATTTACACGGCTCCCATGCTAGGATTTTATATCAGTCGCATAAGCATTCCACGTAACCTCAAAGCATCGAGGAATTGGCTCATAGGGGAGCCAATTCCTCAATTGAGTTTACGTTCCATATGCTCAATGATATAAAATCCTAGCATGGGAGCCGTGTAAATTGAAGGATAGTAATGAGCTCAGCCTTTTATGGCTGACTACGAAATACGGACTCGCTGGTTTTCTGATGTTACATAAACAGACTAGAATTAGCGGTGAATTAGGTAAAAAGTCAAAGGCAGTTATCATGTGATAAGATAAATGCCCTTGACTCTTTTTTTCATTACGTAAATTCTTTTAATATTTTATAAACTATTACATAGCTACCTAATTCAATTTTTACTACATCTAAATTGTCATTTCAGTATATTTCCAGACAATACTCAGATTGCATTTTTTCTGTATATTTCTCAAACGTCAATCAAATTGTATTTTCTTTACTACGCCTATATAAATTTTGTTATTTACTGTAACATTACAGACTACAGCGGGACCGTTTACCAAAATCAGCAAAATGCGCGGTGGACATAGTCTTCCCTAATTCGAATGAAGCACAGGGGTAGCCCTTAAAATCAGCCGCATTAAACACTCGGCAGAACCTCTAAACAGGTAAGAATGAGCTCTTATGGGAGCACATTCTTACTAGAGTTTCTACCTCATAATGCTAAAATGATTTTAAGGGCTACCCCTGCGTTTCATTCGAATTTCGAAAACCAAAAATTCACCGCACCTTTTGCGTGACTTTCCCAACTCCCCCACGTTCGTCCAGCGCCATTAAACCAGAATTCACTTGACATTTACATATAAAGGTAATATATTACGTATATAAGTAATATATTACCTAAAGGAGATCGTGATGCAAATACCAGATTATGAGGAAGATTATTTACTATTTGGCATGCTTTTTGTATTAGGAAATAAACTTCAGGCGATTGGTGATGTCTTTTTTGACGAGATTTCAGCCAAACAGTGGTTTATGCTAGTTTGCCTGGAACTATTTCCTGGTAAATCACCAACGATTAATGAGTTAGCCGAAGTTATGGGAAGTTCCCACCAAAATGTAAAACAAATAGCACTAAAACTGGAAAAAAGCGGATTTGTGAAGCTTGAAAAGGATCAAGAGGATAAAAGAAAGCTTCGCGTTGCTATGACAGAACAGTGTAAAAGCTTTGGTAAGAAGTATGAGGAAAAGGAAAAGGAGTTTATGCAACAACTTTTTTGTGATATACCGAAAGAAGATTTGGCAGTTGCGGTGAGAACCCTTTTAAAATTAGAAGAAAATATGGAGGATTTAAGATGAGTCAGTCAATTATTGTAGTGTACAGTTCAAAATCAGGATTTACAAAAAAATATGCAGAATGGATAGCAAAAGAGCTGAACTGCGAAGTTTTAGAAAACAAGAAATTAACATTGGAAAATATCAAGGGATACCATACAATTATTTGCGGTGGAGGCCTTTATGCTGGTGGTATTGCTGGAGTCAATCTAATAAAAAAGAATTATGAAGCATTAAAGGACAAAAATCTAATTGTATTTGCGACGGGTGCAACACCACCTAGAAAAGATGACATTGACAAAGTATGGGAACACAACTTTTCGATGGAACAAAGAGAACACATCAAATGCTTTTATATGCGCGGTGGATTTGATTATTCCAAATTAAACAGAGGAAATAAAATATTGATGTCTCTTATGAAAAAGAAATTGGAAAAAGATGCGAAGGAAAAAGGAACATCCGCAGAAGACGATGTAACTGGAATGTTAATGGCGTTTGACAAACCAGCAGATTTTACAGATAAGAAAAATATAGAAGAATTGATCCAATGCGTGAGGAATTTCGGATGAAAAAGAAGATCAATATTCTGCCTTTGATCATTATCATATTGCTATTGATCACATCAATTTTCGGTATTTTATCTTTTAATTCTAGCAATGGCTATGAGGTAACCAATCAATACGGTCAAGTTGTTAAAATGTATGGAAGCGGGATTTATGCACATGATACATATTTTAAAGCACCTATTTCAATCGGTACCGATTTTTGTATCCTATTTGTTTTAATCCCGTTATTTGCATATTTTTATTGGAAAAATGAAAGGGAGAAATCAGATAAATCGCATCTTTTGCTACTTTCCGTTGATGCGTGTGCATTATACTATGCAGCCAGTATCGCATTTGGGGTGACCTATAATCAGTTGCATCTAGTATACATTGCCTTGTTTTCCTGTTCTCTTTTTGAACTGTTTCGAGCATACAAAAAGATCCATCTTAATGCTTTGCGATATCAGAAACGAAACGGTGTTTTTGTGTTCTTAATACTCACAGGAGTAGCATTGATTGTAGCATGGATGCCAGATATTATTCCTACGCTGTTTCATGGTGGGACCCTAGCGCTAATTGGTGTCTATACAACGGAAATAACTTATGTGCTTGATATGGGGATCGTTGGTCCCCTTTGCTTGGTAACAGTATATCTGCTAAAGAAAGAAGACAAACTTGGCATCGTTATATTAGCTGCTCTTTTAATGACTTGTATTTTGGTTGGAATCATGATGATACCACAGACTCTATGTCAGATGGCGTCGGGAATTGAATTACCACTACCTCAAATTTTAACAAAATCTGGCTCCTTTTTATTGCTTGGATTTTTTGCATTTTACTTTAACAGAAAATTGTATAAAGAGTTATAATATACCAGATATGGAGGGGGAAATGAAAGAAGATATAAGGAAGACGATTTTAGACTTAGGGGCAGATGTATGTGGTTTTGCAAGTGTTACAAGATTTACTCATGCACCCAAGGGTTTTCATCCTTGCGATAGTTATCGTGATTGTAAATCAGTAATCGTAATTGGTATTGCTTTACCCAAAGGAGTATATGAAGTGAAACCTGATTTGATATATGGTCATTTTAATGACATGACTTGTCAAAACGTGGATAGGATTGTGTTGATGGCGACCAAATTAATCGAAGACGTATCTGGGGGAATAGCTGTTCCTATGCCGTGTGATGGACCATATGAATATTGGGACAGTGAAAAAATGGAGGGACGCGGTTTGATTTCAATGAGACATGCTGCGGTTAATGCAGGTATTGGCACGTTGGGTAAAAACACCTTGCTTATGAATGCAAAATATGGAAACAGATTAATAGTGGGTGCAATATTAACAAATCTCGAATTACAATCGGATGAATATGCGGCATCCAGTTGCTTAGAAGGCTGTAATCTATGCGTAAAAAGCTGCCCTGTGCAAGCGTTAGATGGAGAGTCTGTGATTCAGAAGTTGTGTAGGAATAACACTTTTGGAACTACAGAACGAGGATTTGATAGCGTTGTATGCAATAAGTGCCGTAGTGTATGTCCGATGCGATTTGGTGAACGCTACCAAATGAAGACTGGAGAAGAAAATGAAACTTGACAGATTACGAAATACCTTATATGAAATGATGAAAGAACAACAGATTAAGCTTGGCTATGTATATGAAACGGTCCGATTATACTTTCCAAGAACTACTTTATGTAACCTACTTGGCATTTCCTCGATCAATTCGGATGATGAGTTAAAGAAAGCTATTCATTTATTTAAAGAAGAAGTAAAAGATGAACTGGGAGAAGTAACGGTTTCTCGAAAAGAGGATCGATTTTGTATTTCCGTATCCGCAAAGGGAAGCAGATATATTCATGAGCATGTTATGGAAGATTCCTTTCTAGTAGATTTGATTGAATTATTTCAGCAACATAATATTACAATCGAAGATGTAAAGACCGTATTTGACAAAACAAACATGGAATATATATGTGAAGAACAAAACGGAGTCGAATTTGATTATCTGATTCACTTTATGGATAATAAAGCAGATCCCTATTATTACTGCGTGAAATTTGATGATGGGCATGCAAGTTATCATCGATTCCACGAATTTGATATTAAATCAATACTAGAATAACCAAGAAAAAAATCCTATGGGAAAGAAATGAGATTAAGCTAATTTCTTTCCACATAGGATTTTTTCATAGATTAGACTCATAATAAACCAAAGCGGGGCGTAGTCAAAACGGATAAGTCCTTTGTAATTGAGTGGAGATTTACTGTAATCCCAAGGACAGGCATCTCGTTTACGAAGCCATGAGCCAGTTACAAATTCAGTTGTAAAAATAAAAATCGTATAAATCATACCACGTGTTAATGTTGATGAGTGTTTTACCAGATGGCGGGCCGGTTTAATAAAGGCTGCCATGCCATAGATCGGGAACATCCAAATGGAAGTGTTACAGATAAATCGTTTGTCCTCCTTTTTTCTTATTGCACCAAGTCCCGTCCAAAAACATTCAAAACACCAACCACAAAGACCGCAAATCATAAAATTAATGGGTAGACAATGCTTCATACCACTAGTTTGTACGGCAAAGCAAGAAACTATACGCAACTATTTACAAATAGGAAACCATTCGCAGTCACCACAAATCGTTGAAAGTTTATCCTGTTCTATGATTTCTTGTTTTATTTTCATCTGAAAATCTTGAAATGGGATATTGTCTCCAAACGATAGACCCAAAGCCGTTAAAACGCCAGTATCATAGCGGCTCACTTTTTCTATGCTGGTGCATGTATGATGATCGTTGTTTGGACAAGCAGCGCAGATGACATCCTCATCACTGACAAGGGTGACTATCGGATTTCCTTTTAATTTTGCCAGAACAAGAGTCATGTTTTCAACAAATGCATCACTATAACCGTCTCCTTTAAAAAAATAAGTGCAAAGGCCATGATGTGGCCGTATTTTATAATTCGACATAGCGGGATAACCTCTTTGTTAATACGATTGCAAGTGCCATTTTAATTAAATCAGGAATGACAAATGGAAGGACGCACCAGCTAAGAGTAGTAGCAATGCCAATCGCACCAGATGTCTTTGTATATACCATCACAAACCATATTGTCCCAAAGGTATAGCAGGCAATCAGTCCAATCAGCATGGAGATTACCATGACAATGGTACTAGTACCTAAAATTTTAGTAATGATCATATATATGACACCGATAAGCAAAAATCCAAGAATATAGCCACCAGTGGAACCGAAAAGGCTACCAAGGCCACTCGAAAATCCAGCATAAACAGGAACACCAATCGCTCCTAATAGCATCCAGACAATAACAGCGAAGCTTCCTCGTTTTCCGCCAAGCAGTCCGACAGCAGCAAATATTGCAAATGTCTGTAAGGTGAAGGGTACCGCAAAAGGAATCGATATCCAGGAGCAAATTGCGATAATAACAGCAAATAAAGCGATATAAATCATTTCTAAAGTTTTTGTAGATTTCATTGTTTTCATAATAGTAATCTCCCTTTATGTATGTTTCAGTCATATAGGAGTATAGTACAAAAAAAACAGATTGTCAACCTTGTGATTATGCAGGTTGACAATCTGAAAGAAATACAAAAAATTATATGGAATGAAATCCTTTTCCAATGATTTCACTTGTATTAGTGATTAAAATAAAAGCAGCAGGATCCACCGATTTGATATAATTACGAAGTTTATAGGCTTCATTTCGATTTAATACAGTAAATATAATATTTTTATGAGTTCCGGTAAAAGCACCCTTCGCATCACAGATAGTAGCACTTCGGTGAAGCTCATTTACAATATAATTACAGATTAAATCGGGTTCCTGACATACTACATTAAAATATTTGCAAAGATTGATATTTTCAATAATCGTGTCAACCATTAAGGATTTGATAATGAGTCCAAGACAGGAAAACAAGCCCGTCTTAATATCAAATACAAAGAAAGAAGCGAGAACAACTAAAGTATCACTGATTAACAGAGCTTTTCCAATATCGCAGTTTGAATATTTCTTAAGCATCATTGCTATAACATCGGTTCCACCACTCGAAGCTCCCATATTAAATAAAACAGCAGAACCAAGCGCAGGAAGAGCAATAGCAAAAATAAGTTCCAAAAATGGCTCATCCGTCAAAGGAGCATTTATTGGTAAGACTTTTTCAAAAATGGAAATACTGCCTGACAAAAGTATGCTCGTATAGGCAGTTTTTACGGCAAATGGTTTGCCAAGAAAAATCAACCCAATCACCAGTAGAAGCATATTAATAATGAGGGTATAATCACCTGCTGAAAAACGAAATAGCTTAGCTATTATGACTGCAATACCAGTGACACCGCCAAAGGTAAAATTATTAGGAAACTTAAAAAAGTAAACCCCCATTGCCATAATGAGAGTGCTAAATGTTAGTAAGAAAAAATCTCTTATCTTATAACCAGTTATTTTTGTCATGTTTTTCCTCGATAACCAAATGATTATTTACCGCATACAAAACGGCATCATGTATATTTTATCATGTTTCATTTTGAAGTCAATCATATTTTGTGGTATCATAGTCGTGGTAAGAAAAAGTGAAAATCAAAGAAATGGAGTTTAAATATATGGAAAAAGCAATTGTGACCCTAAAAAAAGGGGAAGGACGAACCTTAAAAGCGGGCGGAGCCTGGGTGTTTGATAATGAAATAGATAAGATTAATGGTGATTTTACAAACGGCGATTTAGTGTTTGTGCATGATTTTGATGGATTTTTTATGGGAACTGGATTTATTAATACAAACTCAAAAATAACAGTTCGTATGTTATCGCGAAAAAAAGATACGGAAATTGATGATGCATTTCTTTCGATGCGTGTGCGAGCTGCCTGGGAATATCGAAAAAAGACGGTTGATGTAAGCAGTTGCCGCGTGATTTTTGGTGAGGCTGATTTTCTACCTGGAATCGTGATTGACAAATTCTCCGATGTACTTGTGGTACAGTCATTAGCACTTGGAATTGATCGCTTCAAAGAAAAAATAATAGATTTATTAAAACAAATTTTAAAAGAAGATGGTATCGAAATTAATGGCGTATATGAACGAAGTGATGCAAAAGTTCGTACACAAGAAGGCATGGAACGAATTAAGGGCTTTATCGGGGAATCATTCGATACCAAGGTTCCTATCATTGAAAATGGGGTAAAATATATAGTAGACGTAGAAGAAGGTCAAAAAACGGGCTTCTTCCTTGACCAAAAATATAACCGTCTAGCAATTCAAAAACTTTGTAAGAATGCAAAAGTACTGGATTGCTTTACACACACCGGCTCATTTGCCCTAAACGCAGGTATTGCAGGTGCAAGTAGTGTACTTGGAGTAGATGCTTCACAGCTAGGGATTGACCAGGCGACGCAGAATGCAAAATTGAATGGACTAGAAGATACGGTTCACTTTACCTGCGCTGATGTATTTGATTTATTACCAAAGTTGGAAGAAGAAGGCGAACGGTTTGATGTTGTCATTTTGGATCCTCCAGCGTTTACAAAATCAAGAAATTCCATAAAGAATGCAATCAAAGGATATCGTGAAATTAATATGCGTGGATTAAAGTTGGTAAAAGATGGCGGTTATCTTGCAACCTGTTCTTGCTCTCATTTTATGACACCAGAATTATTTGCCGAAACCATAGGTCAGGCAGCAAGAAGCGTGCACAAGCGTATTCGCCAGGTAGAATACCGCACACAATCGGCAGATCATCCAATCCTTTGGTCTGCCGATGAATCCTATTATTTAAAATTCTATATTTTTCAAATTTGTGAGGAAAAATAATGGTTTGTTACGAAGAAGCAATGTCTTATATAGAAGAGGTTTCAAAATATGGAAGTGTACTGGGACTTGAGAATACAAAGGAACTGATGAGGCGTCTTGATAATCCACAGGATAAACTTAAGTTTGTACATGTAGCTGGTACAAATGGGAAAGGATCGACTTGTACTTACATTGCTTCCATTTTAAAAGAAGCAGGATATAGCGTAGGGCGCTATGTTTCTCCAACCGTTTTTGATTATCTGGAACGAATACAAATAGGTGGAGATTGGATACTACCAGAGGATTTCGTACGACAGCTTCGAAAGGTAAAAAATGCGGTAGATAACATGGTAGAAGATGGACTTGCACATCCAACGGCGTTTGAAATCGAAACGGCAGTTGCTTTCTTGGAATTTGTAGAGAAAGACTGTGATTTGGTAGTCTTGGAAGTAGGATTAGGTGGTAGGTTGGATGCAACCAATGTGATTAATACCACGATTTGTGCAGTAATCACATCGATTAGTATGGACCATATGGCAATCCTGGGTAACACAATAGAGCAGATTGCAAGAGAAAAAGCAGGTATTATAAAGACCGGAGTTCCAGTGGTTTCACAGGAGCAAAAGCATGAAGTAATCCAAATTATACAGCAAGTATGTCATAAGAATTATGCTCCATTAAAAGTGATCGATCAAAGTGATACAATCAAAGTTACATTTTCACTGGATAAAACAGTCTTTTTCTATTCAAATGAATCGTTTGTTGAGACGTTGGAGCTTGAAACGAGTTTGCTAGGCCTCCATCAGATTAAAAATGCTATGACTGCAGTAGAAACGGCTTGCGTATTAAAACAAAAGGGATTTTGCATTCATAGAGAGCATGTAATCCATGGAATTTCGAAGGCACAATGGGAAGGAAGATTTTCAGTGGTGCTTAAACATCCGTATATTATTGTTGATGGTGCACATAATGAAAATGCTGCAATTGCACTGCAAGAATCGACCACCCTATATTTTAAAGAAAAGCCTTTGATTCGAATTATTGGTATATTTAAAGATAAGGAGTATGAAAAAATCTTAGCAAATACGGTTCAATGTGAGGATACGGTTATAACCGTTCGTCCCAATAGTGAACGTGGTTTGGATTCAGACAAGCTGGCAATGTGTGCAAATAAATACTGCAATAAAGTGATTATTGGAGAAAACGTGGCACAAGCATTAAAGATTGCAATGGAGTTGGCTAACAAAGAGGATGTGATTCTTGTATATGGGTCTTTGTCTTTTTTGCATGAAGTTTATGCATTCTTCAAAATCAGAAAGCATGATTGAGAATTGCGAAAACGATAAGGGATCCCATTGTGAGAAATTCATTCACAATCCCTGAATTCGAGCACCGCGAAAGCGGTAGACGGGAGCAAAGTGTGAGAGAAGAAATCACACTTCCTTAATTGAAAGGCGTGCTAAAGCACGCAGACGGGAGCAAAGATGGAAATTAGTATTTTAAATGTACTGGGACCAGTAATGATTGGTCCCAGCAGTTCCCACACAGCGGGAGCAGCAAAGCTTTCTTTGACGGCAAGAAGCCTTCTTACTAAGCCATTTACCCATGTATCGTTTGGACTTTATGGTTCGTTTGCAAAAACGTATAAGGGGCATGGGACGGATATTGCGTTGGTTGCAGGAGCACTAGGAATCAAAGAGAATGATGAACGCCTAAAGAGGGCATTTTTGATTGCAAAAGAACAAGGGGTTACGTATGACTTTTACGAATTAGACCTTGAAAATACACACGAAAATACAGTCGTAATAACCTTTACGTATACGGACGGAGAAAAAATGGAGGTGGTTGGTTCTTCGATTGGTGGAGGAGAAATTCTGATTCGTAAGATTCAAGGTTTTGAAACCGAGCTAACCATGAATTCAAGTACTTTATTGATACGGCATCTGGATCGAGTGGGAATCATTAGTGAGATCACAAAGGTTTTGGCAGATGAGGGCATAAACATTGGAGTAATGACGTTGAATCGAAAGGCAAGAGGCGAGGAAGCTTGCTGTACAATCGAAACCGATAGTTATTTGACAAAGAACGTGGTAGCTGAACTCAAAAAGCTCGGTGATATCACTTCTGTACAAGCAGTAAACGTTGAATAAAGGAGAATGGCATGTATCAGAATATGGAGGACATGCTCCGTCTGTCAAAGGAGCAACAAATACCACTCTATCAGCTTATTTTAGAAAATGAAATGAAGCTGACCGATAAAAGCGAAGAAGAAGTCTGGAAGCAACTTTCCATGCGCTTTGAGGTTATGAAAGATTCTGCCTCAAAGGCACTTACGAAAGAAGGAAAAACCGTAGGAAATCTGATATCAGGGATCACAAAAAAGCATTATGATTATACATTGAAGGATGAAACGGTATGTGGAACTTTTATCAATAGTGTAATGGCTCGCGCTCTTTCTTGTAGTGAAGTCAATGCTTCCATGGGAAAGATTTGTGCAGCTCCAACCGCAGGATCTTGCGGAATTATTCCTGCTGTTTTAATTACCTTACAGGAGGAAAAATCACTTTCTGAACGAAAGATTTTAGAAGGACTGATGATTTCGTCTGGGATCGGCGCGGTTATTATGAAAAATGCAACCGTCTCAGGAGCGGAAGGTGGATGTCAGGCAGAATGTGGGGTGGCAGCAGCTATGGCAGCGGCAGCAGTCGTATATTTGTCGGGTGGTACAGATGAAATGGTCATGGATAGTGTTGCGTTTTCATTAATGAACTGTATGGGCCTAGTGTGTGATCCAGTGGCAGGACTTGTTCAGGTACCTTGTGCACAAAGAAATGCGTCACAGGCAATTAATGGACTTTTGAGTGCAGATTTAGCACTTGGAGGCATGAAGAGCGTGATACCACCAGATCAGGTAGTGGACGCAATGTATAAAGTCGGCAAGATGCTTCCTCTTTCTTTGCGGGAGACGGCAATGGGTGGAATTGCAAATACAACGCAAGGGAAGAAAATTACAAAAGAAATTTTTGGTGATTAGAATTTGCCTTTACTGGGATGAAGTGATATAATGCCTCATAAAGTGAAATTTGTAATTGTGAGTATGGAGAAAGGAGAATATGGATGATTGACGAGAAGAAAATACAGGAAGCGGTTCTTTTATTTCTAGAAGGAATAGGAGAAGATATCACTCGGGAAGGCTTACTGGACACACCAAAGAGAATTAGTTCAATGTGCAATGAGTTGTTTGCAGGAATAGGTACAGACGCATCCGTTCCCCTGTCTAGAACATTTACGGCAAGTAGCAATGAAATGGTGCTGGAAAAAGACATTTCCTTTCATTCGGTGTGCGAACATCATTTTCTGCCATTTTACGGAGTTGTTCATATCGCTTATATCCCAAATGGTAAGGTAGTTGGCTTAAGTAAACTTGCACGGTGTGTTGACATTTATGCGAGAAGAGCTCAGATTCAAGAACAGATGACTTATGAAATTGCAGAAGACATCATGAAATACTTAAAGCCCAAGGGTGTTATGGTAATGATAGAAGCAGAGCATATGTGTATGACGATGCGAGGAATAAAAAAACCAGGGAGTAAGACGGTAAGTTATGCAACACTAGGTTGTTTTGAAGAGAATGAGTCATATGTAAACCGATTCCTTACATTAGTGAAATGAGGTGACCCACGTGAAGATTGGAAAAAAAGAATTTGATTTGAATGGACACACGTATGTCATGGGAATTTTAAATGTAACACCAGATTCTTTTTCGGATGGAGGCAGTTTCAATCATCTAGATGAGGCAATGAAGCATGTAAAAGAAATGGTGGAAGAGGGAGTGGATATCATTGATGTAGGTGGTGAATCCACCCGTCCCAACTACACAAAGATTGCAGAGGAGGAAGAAATCTCACGTGTCGTTCCAATCATCCGAGCAATCAAAGAAACCTATGATATACCAGTATCTATTGATACCTATAAAAGTCAGGTAGCAGAAGCAGCAATTGTGGCTGGGGCTGATCTGGTGAATGATATCTGGGGGCTTAAGTATGATTCCAAAATGGCTAGTGTAATAAAAGAGTCAAATGTCGCAGTCTGCATTATGCATAATCGGGATAATACAGAGTATCCGGATTTCTTAAATAATATGTTAACTGATCTGAACGAATCGATTCAGATTGCAAAAGAAGCCGGAATCGCGGATGACAAAATAATGATAGATCCAGGTGTTGGATTTGCGAAGACATTGGAGATGAATTTGTCTTGTGTAAATCATTTGGAAATATTTCATAAACTAGGCTATCCCCTTTTGCTAGGAACTTCTAGAAAGTCAATAATTGGATTAACACTCAATCTTCCGGTGACACAGCGGGAAGAAGGAACGCTTGCGACAACGGTTATGGCAGCCATGAAAGGGTGCCAGTTTGTACGTGTCCATAATGTAAAAGCAAATAAAAGGGCAATTCAAATGACAGAAGCAATTCTGAATAGTAAGTGAAGGATAAATAAACAAGAACGAACGAAAGGGATAAAAAGGATCGTATGGATAAGATTAAGATTAAGGATTTGGAAGTGTATTGTAAACATGGTGTTTTTAAAGAAGAAAATGTATTAGGTCAGAAATTCTTGGTATCCCTGACTTTATTTTTAGATATTAAAAAGGCTGGAACACTCGATGCAATCGAACATTCTGTAAGTTATGCTGACGTTGCACACTTTGTGAATACCTTTATGAAGGAACGCACCTTTAAATTACTGGAAGCCGTAGCGGAGCATCTGGCAGAAGAAATCTTACTTCATTTTTCCCTCGTTGAGAAAATAAAAATTGAAATAAAAAAGCCGTGGGCTCCTATCCTTTTACCACTTGATACGGTGGCGGTAGAGATGGAACGAAGCTGGCACACTGCGTATGTTGCAATTGGTGCAAATATGGGTAACAAAGAATCAAACCTGCGACAAGCGATAGATCATTTAAATCAGGACAGCCGGACTACAGTGGAAAAAGTATCGTCCTTTATAAAAACTAAACCAATGGGTGGGGTAGAACAGGATGACTTTTTAAATGGTGCAGTTGAAATCAAGACTCTTCGTACACCAGAAGATCTTTTGCAACTGATTGGTGATATTGAAGAAAAGCTAAAACGAGTTCGAACCATTCACTGGGGACCTCGAACCATTGATCTTGATATTATTTTCTATGATGATATCGTGTTGCATTCCAAGAGCTTGACGATTCCACATATTGATATGCAGAATCGTGATTTTGTATTAATTCCGCTGGAAGAAATTGCGCCTCAAATGGTACATCCTCTTCTTATGCAGAATGTGTACCAAATGAAGCGCAATTTAAAAGATACTTATGTAAAATAATCGATTACTTTATTACTTTTGGATTGAAACGTTCAATTTTATCGGTTGCTGTTATTAAATAATAAAAATTATCGGAGTAAAATTCACGGAAGAATACGTAGTGGTCTGTGACATGAATACTGTTAAAATCACCTTCTTTTAAGGTTTCCGACTTGAAGTTCGAAAGGTTCATCCGACATAGACGATTGTTGTCCCCACCATCGACCTGGTAGTAAAGATACTTTTCGTTTGGACTTAGATTAAAAAAGGAACAACGTTCTTTTTCAATAATCGTAAAATTTGAGCCATCCAAATCGGTGCGTGCTATAGCATACATATCAGACAAGGACAAGAAATAAAGATATTTACTCGTCGCAATAACATGATAGCAATTGCCAGAATACACAATCGAAGCGGATTTTGATTTCAAGTTCATGGAATGGATATCATGATCGTCTGCCACTCCGTTATAAATAAGATTGTTGCCTGAAAAAGAAGCAGGAAAGATAGCTTCCTTAGAAAGTTCTAGTTCCTCGCTAGCATCAATCTTTACCTGATAAAAACGCATTCCTTCATCTGCATTATAATGCTGATAATATACATAGTTACCTTTTAAGGAAGTAAGTCCTGCAGGTTTTTCATAAAGCTGCTTGATATTATTTCCATTTTTTTTGTTCAGGCGATAGAGGCCAACTGTATTAAAATTAAAGAAATTACCAGGAGTGGAATTTTGTTTACGATTGTCACGCACATAAATGATGTATTTATTTGTTGCATTCAGATAGGAACAAGTATCATTGCAAAGCTTTTTCACATTTTTCATATCCGAATCCATGACATAGAGTGTATTATCGTCATTCGGGTTACTAAAGTAGATTTTTCCATCATTCTCGCAGAATAGTCCACCATTTAATAGATTTCCTGCAGAATTTCCAATGGCATCTTTGTCATTTTCTGTGGTGTGATCGGCAAAATAAGACAAACAGATAAAACCGATAAAAATAGCTAAGAGTATGGTGATTATGATTGCTTTTTTCATGGACATCTGCTTCCTTTCTCTTGAATTAGATTAAAAGTTACCTAGTATCTTTAAGTCAACGGCTTCCTCTTTAATTCCGTTAATTGCATTCTTTACTCCGGCTTCCTGTAAATTGCCTTCAAAATCGACAAAGAATCGATACTCCCAAGGTCGTCCTAAAATCGGGCGGGATTCAATCTTCGTCATACTTAAATTATTATAAATAAAATGGGAAAGCATATTATATAAAGTACCGCTTTCATGAGGAAGTTCAAAACAAAGAGAAATCTTATTTGCTGTTTCTAAATACAGCTTCTTGTTTGTAATAATAATAAATCGCGTGGAATTCAACTGTTCAAAATTTAATTTACTCTGTAAGACCTCTAATCCATAATAATTTGCAGCACGTTCGCTTGCAATGGCAGCTTTCGATGCATCATTTTCTTCTTTTACTTTCTTTGCGCTAGCAGATGTACTCATATACTCTTGTGGTTGTATATAAGGATGTTCTTCAAAGAAGGTTGCACATTGAAGAATTCCTTGCGGATGGGAATAGACCGTTCTAAGGTCTTCGATACAAGCTCCATTTAATCCAATTAATGCCTGGTCAATTTTTAAAACGTGTTCACCGATTATATAGTTGTCATACGAAAGAAGCAAGTCATACGTATCTAAGATACCTCCAGTTGAACTGTTTTCAATGGGAAGGACACCAAAATCCATAGATCCACTATGCACCTTTTCCATTACTTCCTTAAAGGTAGTAGCATGATAGCAGGAGATACTTTCTCCAAAAAAATCCTCCATCGCTTGTTCGGTATAAGAAGCCGGTTCTCCATAACAGATGACCTTGGTCGTTGGTGAGACCGAGAGGGAAGAGATTGGTGAAAAAGCTAAATCTTGTGCATATGTTGGTATCAGACTGTATTGATACTTTCTGCTCATAGACATAATCTGTGTGAAAAGTTCTCGAACCAGATAACTGTTATATGGATCCTTTACGAGATCTTGAAGTGCACTTAATTTTGATTCTTCTCGCTCTTTATCAAGAACTGCCTTTCCCGTTTCGATTTTATAAGCAGCAACTTCTTTTGAAAGTTTCATTCTATCTTCAAATAATTTTACAATTTCCTGGTCAATACGATCTATTTTTTCCCTTGTGTTATTTAAATCCAACAATTGATTTTCCTCCAATTTTGAGCTGTCATGTTTATGATTTCTAATTATATACTAATAGGGCGCATCTTGCAAAAAATACTTTTGAAATTTTGTGGTGCATTCGGTATACTAGGGGAAAGAATGTTTCTTAAAAAGGAGAGGTGACTGTTGCGAATGTAGGTTTCTACAATTTACAGCACGTTCCATCTTGGAAAAGCATTCTTAACGGCAGCAAGATTGTCAATTTTTTAAGCCGAGAACAACGATAATGTCGTGGTAGGCACTCCATCATCGTTTCGTCTAAAAAAATAATCTTGCAAATGCCGTTTAGAATGCTTTTCCAAGATGGAACGTGCTGTAAATTGACGGAGGGTGTTCGTTTGCAACAGTCCTTGGCCAACGAAAGGGAATAGGTAATATAAAGATAATAAAATTTATTCGAAGAAGTAGTAGAATGGTAAGTACGAATGAAAACATTTTTATTCAGTAAGTTTGCGTTTGCGTTGCGCACGTAAACTTGATATGTGAAAAGAGCAGCGCAGAAATGAGGATAATAATGAAATTTTCAACAATAATAATCGGATATTTCGTAATTGTAAATATTGCAGGGTTAATGTCTATGGCGATTGATAAGGCGAAGGCGATACATAATAAATGGAGGATACCGGAAAAGACGCTATTTATGATTGCAATGATTGGTGGTAGCGTTGGATCAATTATGGGGATGCAGATGTTTCGGCATAAAACAAAGCATAACAAATTTACGATTGGCATGCCGGCAATTTTATTTGCTCATATTGTACTTGCTTTGGTGGTGTATTTTAAAGTCATTGTGTAAGACTTATTATGGTAATGATATCTCGCAAGTGCAAATATTTTCGACATAAACCTTGTATTACGATGTACATCGTTATATAATAGTAAAAAAGGGAGGATTTTATATGGATAAGGAATTAATGAAGGGAAGTATCGATATTCTATTGCTTTCACAAATCGCCCGAAAAGATATGTATGGCTTTGAGATTGTAAAGGAATTGCAGTTAAAAAGCAATAATCTCTATAAGATGAGTGAAGGAACATTGTATCCGGCATTACAAAGACTGGAACGAAAGAAGGACGTAGCTTCCTACTGGGGGGATGCTGAAACAGGTGGTAGGAGAAAGTATTACAGTATTACCGATTCAGGGAAAAAGAAACTGATGAAAAAGATGCAAGAATGGAATCAGGTGAGTGAATTAATTCATTCATGTAAGGAGGAATTAAAATGGATAGATTCAGAGAATACATCGATGCAGTTTTAGATGGAGTATCTATAAGTAAAATTCAAAAGCAAGAATTAGAAGATGAAATATATGATCATCTGAATACGGCGAAGAATGAAATTATGCAAGAGGGCTATTCTAATGAGGAGGCCGAGCTTATGGCACTGAAAAGATTTGGTGATGCAGGGAATATGCAAAAGGATTTAAAAGAGGTGTTTACCCCATTTAGACAGTGGAGAGAAAGATGGAAAGAACGAAAGGTGTTGCAAAATATATATCAATGGTCATCCGCTGTTATTATCGCCCTTTTTATATCCTTATCCTTTCATAGTTATGTGTTTGCAGCAACTGAAGTGAAACAAAGTTCCATGCAAAATACGTTATATGAGGGTCAGCGTGTCATTGAAAATAAGATAACATACAGCTTTACAAAACCCCAAAGGGGAGATATTGTAATCATAAATAAGGAACGTAAAGAAGGAATTTTTAATGTATTTATCGCAAACACAATAGAATTTGCGGAATCGTTCTATAAAAGTACGGAAAATGACAATAAACGGTTGATAAAAAGAGTGATAGGAGTTCCTGGCGATACCATTGATATCAGGGATGGTAAAGTATATTTAAACGGCGAAGAATATATAGAACCGTATGTCGCTACAGATACTTATCCCAATAGCACGAAATTTCCTATAACCATACCCGAGGAAGAATATTTTGTCATGGGAGATAATAGGGAGGTCAGTTTAGATAGCAGAGATTTGGGACTTTTTCATATAAGTAAAATTGAAGGAAAAGTTAAAATTCGATTATGGCCACTTAATAAAATTGGAGACTTATAAAAAAAATATACAATACAAATAAATTAGCTGATAAGAAAGAAAACGCTAGGGAATTCCAATTTTGCAAGGTTCCCCAGCGTTTTCTTTTATTTTGTAAAGTACTTAAAATTGATGGATATTCAAATATATTATTTTTACATTAATCTCTTTGTTCAGATTAAGTTTACTAAACTTTACTTCGGAGGTAAAATAATTGGCTGTAATTGTTTTCCATCCAATGCCATCTCGGCAGTTTCTAATATTGAACTAGGATCTGCAACCAGTGAATTTGGTTTCTTAATATGATTATCCTGTGAAAAAGGTACAAAAAAGACATTTTTACAGTTGAGAAGAGATCCGATGTTTTTAAAGTTCATACTTAATGCATCATTTGTGGATGGAAAGATAACAATCGGTTTGTCATTTCTAAGGTGTGCCTTTGCGGCCATCAAAACAGGAGTATCCGTAATAGCTAAGCTTAATTTTGCAAGACTGTTACCAGTACAAGGTGCGATAATTAGAATATCCAACAAGCACTTAGGACCAATTGGCTCTGCTGTTTCGAGTGTTAAAATCGGGTTGTTTCCCGTAATTTTTTTTGCAGTTTCATAAAATTCTTTGGATTTTCCAAAGCGGCAGTCAATATTTTGTACGGCATATGAAAAGATAGGGGTTACATTTGCCCCAGTTGCTACGATTCGTTCCAGTTCTTTAAATATAACGGAAAAGGTACAAAAAGAGCCTGTCATAGCGAAGCCTACTTCTTTACCATTTAAGGTCATGGTGATACCTTCTTTCTACAAGTTGTTTTTTTAAGACAATAGTTTGCCAATATTTCGGCGGAGGCTTTAGGAGCTACTTTTCCAGGAATTCCAAGGGAGTGAGAGATATTTAGATTAAGAGCTTTGGCAGCTGGATAATCAAGACCTCCTGGTATGGATGCGATATCAATTATAGTAGTGTCTTCTTGAATTAGGCATAGTAGTTCCTTTGGTAATACGATATAAGGAATTGTATTAAAAATGTAATCAAAAGAATCAATTTTCTCAGGAAGATCATGAAACGAGCATGTTTCATATCCAAAGGAATCAGCATAAGCCAAATCGGCATCTTTTCTGGCACAAATGGTGACGCAGGCATCTAATCCCGATAATTTATGCGCAAGTACTTTTGCACATCGTCCAAATCCCAATACCAAGACAGAGGAACTATGAATATTGCCATTACTCTTTGAGATTGCTTCCATAATTGCACCTTCTGCAGTAGCAATTCCATTTTGAATAGCGACGGAATCTTCTTTCATAAAATCATAAAGTATGATTTGATGTTCATTGCAATAAAGTGCAACGGGTTCCGGTATCATACCTGCAAATAGGATTTGATCTTTGTGCATAAATTGAAGAAGAGTCTCTATATTAAGATCCGATAATGCGGTTAATGCAGGGATGCTGGTGTTATCTTTTGAAAGTGGAATAGGACCAATTAATATATTACCAGAGGAAACAACCTCACTAAAAGAAGCAGCCTGTTTGCAAATATCTTGAATCATCGGATGGGAAAGCCCATATGTGATGACAGAATATCCTAGACTTTGAATGTACCTCGCCATGTAGATTTGACGAATATCGCCGCCAAAAAGTACAAAATCGTACATATTACCTCCAAAAAATATTGGTATGATTATATATCATTCTATGTAAACACAATAAAAAAGGTCCGACTTTTGTCGAACCTTTCTAAAAAATTATTTTTTCTTATTCTTCTGTTTCTTCATCATCGAAGAAGTCATCGTCATAGTCTTCGTCAAAATCATCTTCGAAATCCTCTAAATAATCTGGGATAAAGTATTTGTATACTGCATAAGAGATTGCGGCAACAGCTGCAACCGCTCCGATAATAGCAAGTATCCAAACGATGCATGATTTCTTTTCTTCTTCTAGTTGTTTTTTATGGACGAATTCATTGATCTTTGCTGCATTTAATAAATCTTCAATCTTGTTTGACATTGTATTATGCACATCCTTTCTAATCGTAAGATTCATAAGCTAAAATTGAGAGCTTTAACTTATTATACCACTATTTTCATGATTTTACTATTAAATATTTTGGATAATTTTAACTATAACTTTTAGCTGATTTTACTCAATTTTGCAAAGGAAGCACGCATCTTCTTAACACCTTGTGTATCAAAGGATACACTGACTTCATAATCATTTGGTACGGGCTTTATATCGGTAACAATACCTTGTCCAAAGCGTACATGTTCGATACGGTCGCCTACTTTGTAGGAAGGAGCGGCTCCAGTTTTTTCAGGTGTTGGGCTGACTTTTTTTGGCTTGTCAAATAGGTTATTATCAAAAACTTGTTTATTACTAGAGAATCCTTTTTGAATAAATGGGTTATTTCCAAAGATATCGTTGCTACCAGATTTAATTGTGGCTGACATATTTTGAGAGTACCCATTCATGGCTTTTTCGAAAGTGGAAGAGCCAAAGGAAGTGCCGTCACTTCTTGGAAATCTAGGCTTTGCAGATTCTCTTGTTTCCTTTAATAAGTAGCGTGGGATTTCTCGAACAAACCGGGAAGGTTTATTAAACTGGGTTTCACCATGTACCATTCTTTGCCTTGCACAGCTAATCGATAATTTTTTCTTTGCCCGAGTAATACCAACATAGCAAAGCCGGCGTTCTTCTTCGATTTCAGTTGGGTCATCTGAAGTAATCGTCATATAACTTGGAAAGATTCCATCCTCCAAACCGCAAAGGTATACAAATGGGAATTCTAGGCCCTTTGCACTGTGAAGCGTCATAAGTATGACCACATTCGTACTGTCTTCTAAATTATCAATGTCAGCAACCAGAGCAACTTCTTCTAAGAATTGGCTCAGGGAAGGTTTTTCATCGGCTGCTTTTTCAAATGAAATAATTTTATTTACGAATTCCTCTATATTTTCAATACGAGTCTGGGACTCGATGGATTCCTCTGCCTTTAATTCTTCTACATAACCGGTGGCCTCGATGATTTCATTGATTAAATCTTCGATGGAATAATCCACTCGATTCATTTTTCCTTTTAAGATTTCAATAAATGCCACAAAGGATTCAATTTTACTTACGCCCCTGCCAATCCCTGGAATCATAGGAGCACGTTGCAGTGCCTGATAGAAACTAATGTTTTGACCAACTGCATATTCCGATACGCGATCAATGGTGGTCAGCCCGATTCCTCGACGAGGAACGTTAATGATACGCTTTACTGCAATATCATCAAGCCCATTGTCCACGCTCTTTAAATATGCGAGTAAATCTTTGACTTCTCTGCGGGCATAGAAGTTGACGGCACCGACGATTTTATAGGGAATATTTTTACGTACCAGTTTTTCTTCGAAGATACGGGATTGTGCATTTGTACGATAGAGGATAGCAAAGTTATTGTAATTATAGCCTTCCTCCATGACACCATTGTAGATGTCACTTACGATAGCATCTGCTTCTTCATATTCATTATCAAATTGAGTAAAGGCAATTGGATCCCCTTCTTCATTGTCCGTCCAAAGCGATTTATCCTTACGCTCGAAGTTGTTATGGATTACCTCATTGGCTGCATTTAATATGGTCTTTGTGGAACGGTAGTTTTGCTCTAATTTAATGACACAAGTTTCAGGAAACTGTTTTTCAAAGTTTAATATATTATGAATATTAGCACCACGAAACTTATAAATGGACTGATCATCATCACCAACGACGCATAGGTTATGTTCTTTATCGCCGTTTTCATTGGTCGTTGATGCCAAAAGTCGGATCAGATGAAATTGAGCCGTATTGGTATCTTGATATTCGTCAACCATTATGTATTTAAAACGGTTGTGATAATAAGCTAAAATGTCGGGATGGTTTTCAAATAATTCAATCGTCTTAAAAATCAGATCATCAAAATCCAACGCATTATTTTGTTTTAGACGCCTTTGATATTCCGCATAAACTTTGGCATAGCGTTCCTGATTGAAGTCACCCTTTGCATTTTGCATAAAAATAGATGGTGTGATCAGTTCGTCCTTGGCGCTAGATATAACGGATAGAAGAGTTCGCTCTTTTGTATTTTTCGTATCGATATTCAAATACTTGCAGACATCTTTCATCAAAGTTTTTTGGTCGTCGGAATCGTAAATGGTAAAACTTTTATCGTAACCAATCGCATCGATATATCGACGAAGGATACGCACGCAAGTTGAATGGAAGGTGCTGACCCAAATATTTTCTGAACCGTAGCCAACGATTCGGTCAACACGTTCGCGCATTTCACTTGCGGCTTTATTTGTAAAGGTGAGAGCTAAAATATTCCATGGATTTACATCGCATTCATCGATTAAATATGCAATACGGTGAGTCAATACTCGTGTCTTTCCGGAACCAGCTCCTGCTAAGATAAGAAGCGGACCTTTGTTATGCATAACAGCTTTTGCCTGTTCTTTATTTAAACCTGCCAGAATTTCTTTCATATGTGTACTCCTTACTATATGTACTTATCGCACAAAAAAGATGTTGTGAAATAACATTACGGTTATTATACAACATCTTACTCATTCTTGCTATTTTTCTTTGTTATTTTTCTTTGTTTTTTGTCTTCTCTTTTTGTTTTTCTTTTGTCATTTCATTTGATTTTTCTTTCTCCGATGGTTTCGTAATACCGGATAGGGATTTATCAATCAAACGTTCGATTATCATCTTTTTCGTATACACATCAAAGCTCAACATGCAGATAAACGAAAATGTTTGAAGAAACTCACGGTCTTCATCACTTTCTGCATCCGGAAAGGTATCTTTTGCTTTCGTGTATTTACGAACGACATCTTTTACTAGATTATCAATCTGATCCTTTTCCATTTCGAACACTTGCGTATAGATTTGCTCTAGGGTGATGCTGTCTTTTGAATTGTAGAAACGTTCGGTTAACGGATGAAATAGATTTTGGATGTCATTGATGGATAATATATTTTTGAAATAGTAAATGAAAATCAGTAAAAGCATATGTTCCTTCGAATATTTCTTTTTATTCGGGGAAGGTAGTAATGCATTTTTTGTATAATTATTAATCATCGTCTTTGTCAGTAGCTTGTCCTCTGGATAACGCTTGGAGGCGTTTAGGTGTTCATCCATAAATGTCGTCACCTGATCCATATACAAGTCGATGTTTGGTATTTCACTTGGATTAATATAATCAATATTTTGTAAGCTTCGAATAATCTGCATGATATATTCATGATTGTCCATACCCATTATAATCACCTCATGTTACATTATATAGTAATTAATACTATATGACAAGTATAAAAAAGAGTAAAGTTCTGGATATCGACTTTACTCTTAAAACTTCGTATATTAATTCTAACGTATTATTTTTCTGTTTTTTTGTAGTCTGGATTAATTCTTGAAAATACCATATCATAACCATCATTACCATAATTCAAAGAACGGTTTACACGGCTAATGGTAGCAGTAGAAGCACCTGTTTTTTCTGCAATTTCCAAATATGTTTTTTGCTCACGTAGCATCTTTGCAACTTCAAAACGCTGTGATAACGATAATAATTCATTGATAGTACAGATATCTTCAAAGAATGTATAACATTCTTCGGAAGATTCCAAACTTAAAATCGCTTCAAATAGATGATCGACGGCAGGTGTTTTAATCTTATTGTTCATTTATTTATCACTCCCTCATGATTTTTGCTTATTCTTTCTTACGTACGTGCTAGGGAAAATCTACTATGTAATCTCTGGCATTGACATTTGTCCGCGTACGAAGAACAAAATGACCGTTTTTGTCGAATTTGTTCTTTCCATGAAATCATTTTATCACAATAAAGTTGTAAAGTAAAGGGCAAATTTTATTTTGGGAAAGTGCGTAATTTAGGGATTTTAAGCGAGTAATGTAGGAACAAATTGACAACCTATATCGGTACCGTTATAATCAAAAAGAAATTCTAAAAAAATGAAACCCGATAAATATTGCGCATGAACATATGGAGGGCTTATGGATATACATGACGAAGATGCGTTAACTCCTAGTTTTCGAAACAATCAATACATAACCAATACATTGCTTCTTATTATTCATATCATACTATTTTTTCTGTTCTTATACTCGAACGTCTATTTCATGATCATTGCTAATATTGGAAGCATACTTCTTTACATCAGTAACTTTTATTTTATCAAAAAAAATAAGTTTCTGCTCGTATTTCGTTTAACCTATTTTGAAATTCTAATTCATCTTATAGTAGCTACCATTGCAGTAGGAAGTAATAGTGGCTTTGTTATGTTTGGAACCGTGTTGCCATGTTACCTTTTCTTTACAACAAAAGGGATTTTATTAGAATCAGAGAAAGAAAATATAGAAAATACATTTGTCTATCAATTACTATCAACATTTGGCATGATTTTTGCCGTATGCTGGTCTTTTCGCCGAGATGCAATGTATGAAATTAGTGACGAGATGAGGCTTGCCTTTCAAATTTTTGTAATATTGTTGATCACGTGTGTATTTAGCTGTGTAATGGGATATTATTTAAAGCAGATACAATTCTTCGAGTTTCAATTAATTGCGCAAAAGAATAAATTTGTTAAAATGTCAAGGTATGATGCTTTAACAGGGCTACATAACAGACGTAGCACAGAAGAGTATTTTGAAAAAGCCTTAATGAAAAAGACGAAGTTTTCCGTCATCATGTGTGATATTGATGATTTTAAACATATTAATGATACTTATGGACATCTATGCGGTGATCAGGCATTAATGCATATATCACATATTTTAAAATCTTATGTCTGTAAAAAAGATATTGTCGGTCGTTGGGGTGGAGAAGAAATTTTAATCTTTTTGCCAGAATGTTCTTTGGAACAAGCACAGATAACTGCGGAGCGATTACGATCAAAAGTTATGCAGGAAAAATTCATATATGAGGGGATGGAAATCCCTCTGACCATGACGTTTGGAGTCACAAAGGCGAGAAAAGAGCAGTCGCTGAATGAAATCGTCAAGCAGGTGGATGATTATTTATATAAAGGAAAAGAAGCAGGAAAAAATTGTGTTGTGATTGAGTAGTTGATAAAAAAAGCAGATAAAAAGAAGTCTCCAGTTGTACCCTAATTAGTGGACTTCGTTTTATCTGCTTTTTAAGCTATTTAAATATAAACTACTAATTTTAAACTATTTTTATTTTTACTATTTGTTTCTATTTAAATGATTCATTAATTTATCAACGGATGTATTTAATATAAGGGAATCTGGAAAATCAACTTCTGCAAGAACTTGTTTTGCAAGCTCAAAATTTGCGACATCGAAACACACATGCGCATCGCTGCCAAGAGTAATCGGAACTTCATATTCTTTACATAATGTTAGATATTTTAAATCATTGCCTCGCGCATTTTCACGAAAACCATTTGGATTCAGTGAACTATTATTTAATTCGATGGCTATATTGTATTTTTTAGCAGCTTCTACAAAACGTTCATAGTCAACGGGTATTCTGGCATCATCTGGATGACCGATAATATCAATCCATGGATTTTTCATGGCACCAATGTAAGCGTCGGTATTATCTTTTGCACTACCAACCTTCATACAAGGGTTATGAATACTTGCAATCTTAAGGTCGAGTTGCTGTAAATGTTCCGTATCCATATCAACGCTACCTTTAAAATCCAGAATATTCAATTCAACTCCAAAGAGAACCTGAATGCCTAAATCATGTTCCTTGAAAACACGAAAATTATCAAAGTAAAAGCGGTGGCAAGTACCTGGCATGTTTGGGGC
The DNA here is from genome assembly GCA_002419585.1 of Lachnoclostridium sp. UBA5725. Lineage (GTDB taxonomy): Bacteria > Bacillota > Clostridia > Lachnospirales > Lachnospiraceae > DIGJ01. The sequence continues at coordinate 312,812 of DIGJ01000040.1, read as the reverse complement.
ATGCTCTGTAATCGCAAGAAGAGAAAGTCCCTTGTCTTTTGCAAAGTTGATCATCTCTAATGTTGTGCTGTAGGCATGACCACTTGCAATTGTATGAGTATGTGTGTCTAAAACGTATTTCATAAAAAACCTCTTTTCTTTATCAAATAGATCAAAAAACAACTTCCTATATTATAGGCGTCTTGATTTAAAATAACAATATGAAATTGAATGACATTTTTATTAGGTTGCGAAATATGGCTTTTTCCGATATAATTTACGAGGTGTTAAAATACGTTAAGAAGAGCCGCTCAGGCGGCAGACGGGAGCAATTAATGAAAAAAGGCGATATGTTAGAAGGACAGGTAAGCGAATTTAAGTTTCCGAATAAAGGAATTGTAAAAATAGAAGAAGACAAAGTAATTGTAAAGAATGCCTTGCTCGGACAAACGGTACGTTTTGCAATCAACAAAAAGAGAAAGGGAAAGTGTGAAGCACGTCTTCTTGAAGTCATAAGTGATTCACCGCTTGAGACAAGAAAACCTTTTTGTGAGCACTTTGGTCCATGTGGAGGCTGTACGTTCCAGAAATTTTCCTATGAAGAACAACTGAATCTAAAAGGTCAGATGGTGAAAGAAATCATCGATGAAGTCTGCGATGATTATGAATTTGTAGGAATTAAAGGCAGCCCAGTAGAATGGGAGTACCGAAATAAGATGGAATTTTCCTTTGGAGATGAATATAAAGATGGACCATTAGCGCTTGGACTTCATAAAAAAGGAAGCATGTATGATATCGTAAATGCAGATGGCTGTAAAATAGTGGATCATGATTATTCTTTAATTTTAAGCTGTGTGCTCGATTACTTTAAAGAACGTGAGGTATCCTTTTGTCATAAATTGACGCATGAAGGATATTTACGACACTTATTAGTACGTCGTGCAACCAAGACTGGAGAAATGACAGTTAGTCTGATTACGACGAGTCAGGAACCAGTGGTGGCTGAGGGGAAAAAGCCAGTCAATTTGACTGAACTCAAAGATTTGTTGCTGGCACTTCCACTTTCAGGCAACTTGGTTGGCATTGTACACATCATGAATGACAGTCTAGCCGATGTAGTAAAGAGCGACAAAACAGAAATGCTCTATGGAAAAGAATCTTTCTTCGAAGAGTTATTGGGCCTAAAATTTAAGATATCGACCTTTTCCTTCTTTCAGACAAATTCGCTTGGGGCAGAAGTCCTTTATAGTACAGCACGAGAATTTATCGGTGAAACAAAGGACAAACTCATTTTTGATTTATACAGTGGGACTGGGACTATCGCTCAAATCCTTGCACCAGTGGCCAAAAAAGTAATCGGTGTGGAAATTGTGGAAGAAGCGGTAGAAGCTGCAAAAGAGAATGCAAAATTAAATGGTCTCGATAATTGTGAATTCATTGCAGGAGATGTACTTAAGGTAATCGATGAGATTAAAGATCGACCCGACCTTATTGTTCTCGACCCTCCCAGAGATGGTATTCATCCGAAAGCGCTTGAGAAGATTATTGACTATGGAGTGGATCGAATGGTGTATATTTCTTGTAAGCCGACAAGTCTTGCGAGAGATTTGGTGATGTTACAGGAGAGGGGATATAAAGTGGAAAAGGTTTGTGCGGTGGATATGTTCCCGCAGACGGTGCACGTGGAGACAGTAGTATTGATGTCAAGGGTGGAAAAGTAAAAGGCTTGAAAGTGTAGAAAACAAGGGCATTCGCCAATTTGAGGCAATTTTGAAATTGCCTCAAAAAATAGGCTAATTAACATTTCTAAAATATAGGGTAGTGATGATTAGCCTGTCAAATAATAAATCAAAATTTTGAGCCTAAGTGGAGGACATTATGGATATTTATTACTTATTACTTGAGGGTAAGCCTTATAGTAATAATGAAGAAAGCAAAGAGGTATCCGGGGCATATATAAATTGCTGGGTAAAGGCAAATGATGAAACTACTGCAAAAGATGATGTAATTAAATATATAAATTCTCAAGAATGGGAACTATTAAATGTTGAAGAAATGTATGTTACAAACCGAGAAAGGTATATTGATGAACCAGACTCTCTTGAATGTATTGAACAGGCCATTAGTAGTGGAATTGGTGCGATTTTTTATACTTGGCCTATCAATAATGAAGACGATATCTAAGGTGGGTGATTTGGATGGGAATTTTATCTGATGGTTTTTCTAAAATGGTTATCGAAATAGGAATGAATGAACTCAAACACCCCATTTTTTATAATTCTCCTGTAGGGATCCGATTTGAAATTGGTGGAACTGAGAGTGTTTATCTAAATGGTAAGAGTTCAGAAAATTTTATTGCAAATCCAGCATATATTTCTGCGGCTTTTGATAGAGCGAAAGCCATTTATACCAACCTGCCACACAAACCTAACATTTTAAGAATTGATGGTTATCCTGTTGAAAGCAGTGTGCATAAGGTAACACAAAGTATTTGCGAGGCAGGTAATATGCCGCAGCCTCATGAACAAGTAGTAAGGCGTTTTAAGTGGGACGAAGATGATGATACTTTATCTCAACTTCAACTGTACTGGGACTTAGAGAGAATATGGTTTACGCCAGACCAGCTATTACAGGAAGTAATCAAAGCTGACATTGGCGGCTATAATGGATTTGTTTCAAATGTCTATTTTGCCGATACGCACAATTGTATTTTGTTCCATCTTTATGATGATAGAGGCGCCGATTTAGTAGCCGCAGATAAAAAAATTATCCGTCCGATATATGAAAAGTTTAATAGATGGATATTGGATTATGACCGAGAAAAAATAAATTCAATATTCATAAAATGAATGTTAGTATAAAAATGAATCTGTTTTTGTAGCAGTAAATCGTAGTTTGTTGGAGCGTGTGATATGAAAAAAATAATAGTGGATGATTATATATTTGACATTGATATTGAAAAGACAGAAAGTTCATATTCTAATGCTCCACGAGTGTTTGATTGCATTTCTGAGTATCTACCGGAACTGACACATTTCTTGGAGTCGTTAGGAATTGATATTGAAAAGCCAGTGAAATATGACCCGGATGATACGTATGATTTATTCTATACGACATTTGGTACGTTTACTACAAAAACTGGATATTGAACTTGACTTTTATGGAGATGATAAATATGTTTCCGTTGTCATATTCGAAAATGAAACAAAATACAAAGTAAGCGTTCATGAAGACATTATAAATGTTGAAGTATTAGGAATAATGTTGGATATACAGTAAACTCCAATTATTGTTGTGCGCTCTGTGGGCGTATAACAATAAAAGGTTAATGCAAATATGCACTAACCTTTTTCTGATAAAGCAACTTTTTATAAATCCATCATCTTAATATTGGTCATCTCCACCCGGTCCAAGTTCAAGAAATGGTGAGGATAAGCATATTATTTTTCCATTCAGAGAGTACGTTGTAGAACCTGACTTTTTACTGGAACAAATTATCGTCTTCTTTTTGATATTTCCATATCTTTTTCTAAGAATGTCTTCACATTTATGAAATGTATTCCAGAAATATTCATCTTTTGCCGCGGTCTTACCATCCCATAACCAATAAAAATATACTTCCTTTCCACCTTCATCAATAACTGTGTTTAAAAGATATTTGCATGTCTTACCGCTAACAACTTTTGAGTTATTACCATATGATTTTTTAACCTTAACAGTGACATTTACAGTTTTGTCATTATTAATAGTTGTGTCATTATTGATAGATACAACTGTATAGGCTTTAACTTTAAAATAATAAGACTTATCTTTTTTCAAACCATTCGTTGTATATGATGCATCTGTTGTTGTTCCAACCTTCTTATAGCCAGAAAGTTTACCTGTGGACATATACACATCATAACCGTTTGCACCACTTACTTTTTCCCAAGTTACTTTTAAATCTGCGCCTACTGCTGTGTTCTTTACCTTTGCTGATGTTGCTTTTCCGATTTTTGCTTTTGTGGCGGTTGTTGGTTCAGTTCCTGCGCCTTTATTAACATGTGGTGTTGACCTAAGCACTTCTTTTCCACCTATGGAATAACCTGTGAAAAACGTTTTGTTGGAACCATAAGGATATTCGCCTGTTTTATCAGCGCTTCTTTCTTCAAGAATAGATATACAGTCATTCCATACATTGTTATAATGGTCATCTTTCACTGTTGTATTTCCATCCCATAACCAGTAGAAATATACTTCTTGCCCACCTTCATCAATTACTTGATATAAAGGGTATTTGCTTGTTTTGCCGCTAACTGTTTTTGAGCTATCGCCATAGTAATTTGTATTACCAACTGTTTTGTAAGCGTACACTTTAAAATAATAAGTCTCATTTTTTTTCAAGCCACTAGTTGTATATGACGTATCTGTTGTTGTTCCAACCTCATAATATTCTGTTTTTGTTTTGCCCATATACACAACATAACCGTTTGCATCACTTACTGCTGTCCAAGTTACTTTTAAATCAGCGCCTACCGGTGTGTTCTTTACTTTTACTGTTGGAGCTCCTACTTTTGAGCTTGCCTTTACGCTTGTTGCTGGTGCAAAGCCTGTCCAAATTAGTAACGCCATCACTAAGATTCCAACTAAAGGTCTCTTAATATTATTCATAATTGTTTTTCGTTAACACAATTTTATTTATTATGCTAACTCTCCTCCCTATTGTTTGAATCTAATAAATTTTACCAAATAACTAATTACTAATCAATAGAATTAATGTTAATTAGATTTTCTTATCTTATTCTATGCCGAGAATTTCGCTACGTAACTTCTCAAATTTTTCCATAGTTATTTTCTTACCACGATATGTGAATCTACTTGTTTCATCATAAATGTCATCTTCCTTATCGTAGTACTCAGCATTTAAATCAAATTCATCAATGATGTTATTTGCACCTTTATATTTCTTGAAGTTATAAAGCATTCTACCTACATGTGATATATCACTATGAACAATCCAAATTGCATTTTCGTACTCAACATAGGTCATCTCACCAGCAGTACCTTCTCCCTCTGCTAGTACCATAACCTTTCCATCCTTGACATCTAAATACATTCCGCCATAAGGTCCATTCATAATAAGCTCTTCTTCACCGTCATTATCCAAATCACGACGATCACCAACACTATATGCATCCCATTCTTCTGGATTCATGTTAAGATCTGTAATCTTAAAATTGTAATCAGAGTCAAAATAACCGGCTTCAATTTCTCCAGCTACAAATTGATCTAAAAGATCAACTGCTTCATCAGATTTCTCTGTTGTCTCCGCTGTCTCTTCCTTTGCAGTATTAGAAATGCTTTTCTCATTAATAGGTACTTCAGAATCTACTATATTTCCACAGCCAGAAACTGTAAGCATAATTGCCAATCCTATAGCATTTATGAGTAATTTTTTTTTCATTTTATGTCTCCTCCTCATATCCCAAACCAATATATATAAATTATATTCTGCGTTATTGTAACATAATAGTATAACCATGACAACTAGGCAAAGCTTATGCTTCCCTAAGTAGTTTAGTAACGGTATAAGGTAGATTCCTAACCAAGGCACGAACTTGAAAGTGCCTCCTTTCTTTTGTTTGCAATGCAATATTACATGACAAGGCTTAAAAGAATATTGAAAAAAATTAGGCGAATTTTAAGAATAATTTAAGGAACGATATAGATGGTAGAAGGATATTTACGACACTTATTGGGAACTATGATAAACCCACGTATCGTAACGAAAAATGTTATAATAATTGAATGGAAGTGAAATCTGATGATATACGAAAAAATCATACAAGAAATTATGGCTGACCCAATGAATGAATCCTATACAAAAAGGGGAATTTCACCATTATTTAAAGCTTCTGCAGATGCTCGCATTGCTATTGTTGGACAAGCACCGGGACGAAAAGCAGAAGCAACTCAATTATTTTGGAATGATGTAAGTGGTGACCGATTAAGAGAGTGGATGGGCGTATCTCGTGAGATATTTTATAATACAAATTACATTGCTCATTTGCCCATGGATTTCTATTATCCGGGAAAAGCGAAAACTGGTGATGCCCCACCTAGAAAAGGCTTTGCAGAAAAATGGCATCCACGTTTACTAGATGAGATGCCAAATATTGAAACGATAATTCTAATTGGTAGCTATGCACAGAAATATTATTTAAATAAAAGACGTGAGAAAAGTTTAACTGAAACAGTGAGAAATTTTCAAAAATATTTACCAGATTATTTTCCATTGGTCCATCCTTCTCCTTTAAATCTTGGCTGGTTGAAACAAAACCCATGGTTTGAAAATGACGTTTTACCTGTTCTAAAAGAAATGGTGGATAAGAACTTATAAGGAATCATTAACTAATTTAATGGTAATGTGAGAAGATAACTCCACTATGTTGAATCAGCCGGTTCTTGTGTTTTCAGAAAGTATAGATAAAGATGAACTTGCTGATTACCCTTCGGAATGTGTTTGTGGGAGCATAACGAAGGGTGTTTTTTGGGAAATAATCAATTTCCACTTACTGATATTTCTGATGAATGCCGAGTAAAACAACATCCAACGCAGATGACATATCCGCGAAGGCAACATCTGGTTGAGCCAGTGCACTACCAAGTTGCTGGGTTGCATAACCATGGAGAAACCCCTCCAACAGACGGACTACCGGGTCCAACTCAGCAATATTCAGCCCACAGGACAGCACTAGCTTTCCCATTAGGCAGTGATAGTCAGAAAGGATCTGCTCAGTCTCATTATTTTGGTGCCACGTCGCCCATTGAATCGTTTCGTAAACGCCGGGATGTGCAATCATAAAGCAAAGGTACGCCTCGCCTGCCGACTGAATTGCTGTATCGCCTGAAATTCCAACAGTAGTCTGTGTTATCTGATGATTTATTTCACGCATACCGGAATGAGCTACCTCAAGCAGAAGACCTTCCAGACTGTCAATATGATTATATAAGGATGGAGTGCGAATTTGGAGCGCCGCAGCCACGGCTTTTAGGGAAACTCCGGAAAGTCCATCCTGATCCGCAATATCAGACGCCGTCTGGAGTATCTGTTTTTTTGTTATCCGCATTTCTTTACCATGCCCTTTCATTGTTTATGTCAGTTTAACTATTCCGATTAGTTTTGTCAATAATAATATTAGTTTTACAATTGACAAAATGAACATGAATAGCTAAAATACTAATTAGATTAGTTTTGATTGGAGGAATATAATGAAAGAGCAACATTTGATAATTGGAGAGATGCCCGCCATATTGTTCGGAGAGGCATCCAAACAGCTATTCCTGTTTGTTCACGGACAGGGAGGTAATAAAGAAGAAGCCAGAGCATTTGCGACAGTAGTCTGCCCCATAGGTTGGCAGGTGTTGGGTATAGATCTTCCAGAACATGGTGAACGTGTTGGTGGATCAATTTCCTTTGATCCATGGCACGTTGTCCCAGAACTCCATCAGGTAATGCAATATGCAAGAGCCAACTGGCAGCAGATTGCACTGCGAGCCAACAGCATCGGAAGCTGGTTTAGCCTTTTGGCATTTTCCGGTGAGCCGTTGGTGCAGTGCCTTCTGGTCTCTCCTTTGGTTGATATGGAGAGGATGATTCGGAATTTGATGCACTGGTCTGGTATAACGGAGGAACGATTGAAACGTGAGAAAGTGATTCCAACAGATTTTGGTCAGACACTGTCCTTTGAATATCTATCCTATGTCCGCGCTCACACTATAGACGCCTGGGATGTTCCAACCTTCATTTTATGTGCCGAAAAGGATGAACAGATTGACGCAGATACAGTGGAGACCTTTAGCACTCGTTTTGGCTGCAAACTAACAGTTATAGAGGGCGGTGAGCACTGGTTTCACACGCCGGAAGAACGTTCCATTCTCTGTCAGTGGGAAGCGGAGTCACTTAAGAAATCTCAAGAACAAGAAGCGTTTTGTACTATATAAAAGCAATTAATTCTTTACTTGAAAATACGGATCAAAGCTGATACAGTATGCTCATAAGCGCATCCTGTGCAAAGCTATGTTTATGTATGTTGAACCCAAAGATAAGGTTGTATGTAGTAGCTCTAAAATACAAATGGTGAGAAAATGAAAAAAATGCTAGTCGTTGATGACGAAGTGGGAATATTAAACTTTATAAAACTATACTTTGTTGATAAAGGATATGAGGTTTTAGTGGCAAACAGTGGAAAGGAAGCATTACAGAAACTATGTGAAAAGCCAGATCTTATTTTAATGGATATTATGATGCCAGATATGGATGGAATTGAATTATGTCAATTAATACGAAATAAGGTAGCATGCCCGATCTTGTTTCTTTCTGCAAAAATAGAGGAACAAGACCGAATCAGAGGATTATCTGTAGGAGGCGATGATTACATAATAAAACCATTTTCCATAGAGGAACTTTATGCACGTGTCGAAGCACATTTACGTAGAGAAAATCGGCAAATATCGAATGCAACGGTTAAATATTTCGGTGAGTTGTGGATTGATTATTCTGCAAACCAAGTGGGCTATTATAATGAAGCAATCAATCTTACAAAAAAAGAATATAAAATTATTGAATTGCTTTCTCTTAACAAGGGGCAGGTATTTTCGAAAGAACGTATTTATGAGAGAGTTTGGGGTTTTTGCGCGGAAGGTGACGCTGATATTGCAATAACCGAACATATTAAAAGAATTAGAAAAAAAATTGACAAACAAGATATAGAATATATCGAGACAATCTGGGGGATAGGGTATCGATGGAAAAAATAAAACATCATTCTATTTTTATCAGTTTAATCCTGTATTTTGGGATTGGCTTAATAGTGGCAGAAGCAACATATCTTTGTATTTCCCAATGGATTGACTGGGCTTTTATCAATCAACTTAACCCAAAACCGGATTCACTCGTTTTGCATGGAAATATGCTTATTACTATTTTTAGTGATGAAGGTTCTTATGAGGGTATGTCTTCTATGGAGAATCAGAATTTGTTTCAACTTTTAAAACATATTAAAATTTTTATGCCAATAGGAATCTTTGGATTCAGTATTTTTCTTACAGCTTACATTTTTTATAGAACAAAATTGAAAAAACAGTTTGAGTTGTTACAATATAGTATGGATAAGATTTCAAAACAGGATCTTGATTTTAAATTAAAGTCTAACAGCGACAATGAAATAGGGATGTTATGCAATTCTTTCGAACTCATGCGTGAGAATCTTCAGGATACCTTTCAAAAGTTATGGGATACACAAGAGAAACAAAATCTACTGATGCGTGCTTTTTCACATGACTTACGTACGCCGTTAACAATTCTGAAAGGAAATAATGATGTAATCCGATGCCTGTTAGATAATACGGATCAAATAGAAAATATTAAGCAATCGCTTACGTTGTCAGATGATGCAATTAAAAGAATAGAGTTGTATTCAGAAGCATTGAAAAATTATAAAAATCTTGAGCAATGGGAAATAAAAGTTGTTCAAGTCAATTTACTAGAATTGAAAGAAAATCTGCGTCGACAATGTCAGATTTGGGAAGCGAAGTCTGGTAAAAAAATTGATGTTCAATGCAATTTTAATAAAGTATGTATGTTTGACGTTGTTCTAACTCAATTCGTATTGGATAAAATGATAGAAAATGCCCTGCGATTTGCAAAGAGTAAGATAACAATTAGAATAAGTCTGCATAATAGAGAATTAATCTTTATGGTTGAAGATGATGGTGACGGATTTAGTCCTGAGGCAGTAAAATATGCCACGGAAATTTTCTATAGTACAGATAAAGCAAGGGGCCATTCTGGAATGGGATTGGCAATTGCTAAGTACCTTCTGGATATCTATGATAGTCATCTTGATATCACGCATAAAGAAAACAGTGGAGCATGCGTATCCTTTTCCATAAAATTAAATGTAGATCCGTCTGAATAATTTACATACGATATTAATAATAAGTATAGAATTCGTATAGAATTACCTAATATATTATTCTCATGAACAAACAGTTGAGCTCAACAAATCGTTCATAATAATAATATTTAGGAGTGAGATGAATGAAGAAATATGTAGTATTAGCAATAATTTTTATTAGCGTAATAATGGTCCGTACGAAATCTTATGCAATGATTATTCCTTATGAAAAGCAAGAAACAATCTTGAAAACGGATAAGGTATCCGATGATAAAGTTGGGAATATGTCCATAGCAAGAATTATGAAAATTCTTGAGATAGTTAAGTCGATCGATGATGTAGATAATGGAACGATGTGGGGAATACCTCTAGCTACCAGAGTAATGGTCGTAGATCCTGATACTAGAAAGGTAATTGCCACGGAAGCAGATAATAAGGGGAAATTTAAGAAGATAGGTGACCTATATGAAGGTCAGCTTACCGATGATGTAGGTATAGCGAATACAACCATTAAGTATGGCGGTAAACAATGGGCAATGATACTTTATTCGGAGAGTGATGATTTATCAGATACAGTAGTTACCTATGTACACGAGATGTTTCATAATCTGCAAAAAGAATTAGGACAAGATAGCAGTCACAGTGGTGGCTATGATAATAGTCATATGGATAAAATGGATGCCAGAATCTATCTCAAATTAGAATGGGAAGCCTTACATAAAGCACTGGATAGTTCGGGTAAGGAGAAGGAAAAAGCGATTGCGGATGCGTTAGCATTTCGTATAACTAGAAGAAATAAATATCATTCAGCAATAGACGAAAATAAGTTTGAAATACAAGAAGGGATGGCAGAATATACATCAGAAAGACTTGTTTATTCAACGGATGACTCAATGAGACAAATACTGCAAAGTGACTGGGAACGTTATTTGGATGAAAAAAGAACCCAAACTTTTATACGATCTTTTGGATATCATTCTGGTGTACTTTACGGTTTGTTACTAGATGAATGTAGTAAAGACTGGAGAAAATCAATCAAATATGATAGTGATTTAGGTGAAATGCTTCGGTATGAATACAACATAAATCTGTCAGATTTATCAGTAGAAAAAAGTAAAAATGGATATCACTTTGATGAAATTTATCAATATGAATATAAGAGAAACCAAGAAAGGGAAAAGATCACATCTCAATATTCTGACAAATTTATTCGTGGTCCTATTCTTCGATTAAATCTGAATCATTCACAAGTATCTTTTAATCCAAATAATATATGGGAATTAAAAGATCATGGTAATGTATATGAAACAGCTGAAATCATAGATGATTTTGGAAAAATAGTTGTGACAAAAGGTGGAATGTTAATCTCATCTGATTGGAATGAAGCATTTGTCCCTAGTAAAAATATACAGATATCTGGTAAAAATATTATTGGAGATGGTTGGAGCCTTAAATTAAAAGAGGGTTATATGATTAAAAAACAAAAACATGGTTGTTATATAATAATCAAAGTATCGGACAATTTGAAATAATGGATTAGTTGAGTAACAAATTGAATAGCTAATCGATAGGCACACTCATTTTGAAACTAGTTAACTGGTACGAAAATGGAAGTCTTCTAGCTTTTGGAGAGGGAATGTAAATGGGAGGATTAAAAACATGTTGAGCTATAGAAAACGCACTTTTTGGGTGGTTGCAATATCAATTTTAACCTTAAGTATTGTTGTAATTGCATTTGTTACAGTCCCTAAGCAGGGCGACACGATAAAGCTAGAAGATAATGTGGCAGAAAATCCTTCTGATACGACACAAGAGGTGTATCATACCCAGTATAATAGGGTGAAAATTGAGTTTCTCTCTGATATGATAGGTTTTAAATCAACGAATGAATTTGAGATAACTGATGCAACAACAGTAACCTACATTGATTCAATTCTACGGACCAGTGAAACAATCGCGGAAGAGGATAACTTGAACAACAATTATACCAATCATTATTTGATAAAATTGTCTAATGACAGTGGTGGAGATAGCTGCAAGCTTTACTACAATACACTGTATGATAAAGCTTATATTGAAAAAGATGGTGGTCTTTACGAAACAGGGACAGATTTTGCGCGCTATATTGATTCGTTTTTGGAGAACACAGACATTGCAATACATATAGAAGATACGGATGCTTTGGCGCTGTTTAAGGAATATGGCTGGACGCTCGATTATCAAATCAGCGCTATGAATAACAAAATTAACAATATCAGCGTCTTATCTGAGTTTAATCCGAACGCATACTATTACGCATATAATAATGAGCTGTCTAAGGATATAGGGTTAGATATGAACGGATATTCCAATAGCGCCAACTTGGATGTTAAAATTTACAGAATCCATGAGAGCATGCCTCAGGAATTTTATCCAATACAAAATTGTAGAGGTATTGTTATAAAAAACTACAACAAAATAATCGGTGCGTATATCAGTGCTGGGCGACACACGACTTTTAATGCGTGTAGTCTGAAAGGGAACAGCTTTGAAAAAGTGACGGGCTTAACGCTTAACGAGTGGTTTTCTCAAATGATTAAAGCGGATAGCAACGAAGAAAGACTATCGAAATTAGAGTCAGAACAGGTTGTTGAGGAGTATTTCAAATCGCTGGATAAAAAGGATGCCAAGAGCGCGGCATACGTTGTCTCAAAAAAAACTCTGTTAGGGAATTTAACATCGAATATAACAAATAAAGAATTATTTAATGAGGTCATCGGATTACCTTTAACGGATGCAGGAATCGGAGTAAGATCACCCTTTGATAACCTGAAGTCTGCAAAACTGTTAAAAGCCGAACTGATCGATGAGCCGGATAAACAAACTAAAGTTTTTAGAGTAACGGTTGATCTTCAATACAAGAATGACTTCACTGTCAGCAGTGGAGAGCAAAATTGGTATTGTAACATTGTTTATGAATCTCCACAGACTGGATGGAAAATAGAAGGTTTTGGACATTAGACATATGTTACAGATCATCAATATTTAGTTGGCTTTGTGCGTTAAAAAATGTTTTATATCCTAATTGTACAAATATAATTACAGTTAATGCCACACTACCAAGTATCCCAAGCATAATTGCAATTTGATATTCTATAGCTGTGACCGGTGAAGTGCCGGATAATATTTGACCTGTCATCATACCAGGTAAAAATACAATGCCCATACCAACCATAGAATTGATGGTAGGCAGTATTGCCGAATCAAAGGCATTATCCACAATCTGTTTTGCGGCTATTTTTGGCGTTGCACCAAGCATTAAAGCTCCTTCGACAAGAGTTTTGTGTGTCTGCATTCCATCAATTAAGCGATTAACACCCAAAGAGATACCTGTCATAGAATTTCCGATCAGCATACCGGCAATTGGAATAAAGTAGCGGGGATCATACCAAGGATTAATTCGTACAACCACGAGCAAAAAATAGAGTAGGCAAGATACGGTACCTGCAATCATTGATAAAGCAATTATTTGTTTCAGTTTTGAAGAAAGCTTACCTTTCGCCCTTTTTATAATAGTGTGAACAGAAAAGACCTCCATCGCAACTAAAATCAGAATCGTATACAGAGGCGATGAGGTGTTAAAAAGGTATACCAATAGATACCCTGTAAGAATAAGCTGAATTGTCATTCTTAAGGAAGAAATAAATAATTCCTTTTCTCTTGGAATTCCTTTTAATTTAAGAATAAGCATTACAATTAAGACAAAGACATAAGCGGCAATCGTTTGCCATAGCTGCAAATCTATTACACTATTCATACTCTACCTCCTTAGATATTTATTACTTTACCTTGATAAATCTCAATTATATTATCGGAATATGTTTGTGCGACTTTTTTTGAATGTGTAACCATAATTAATGTTTTGTTCGTATCCTTTGTATATGAAACTAGCTTTTCAATGATAATTCTTTCTGTTTCTTCATCCAGTGCAGAGGAAGGCTCATCCAATAAAAAGACTTCTGGTTCAAGTAAGATAACTCTTCCTAAAGCAAGTCTTTGTTTTTCACCCCCTGACAAATTATCACTGGCATCATCAAGGCCCTTATTCAAACAAACTATATTTAAAACATGGCGTAGTTTTACATCATCGGCTGCTGGTTTTTCTGAAAATTTAAGACCAATAAGTAGATTCTCTCTAACTGTACCTGGGAAGATTACTGGAAGTTGGGGTAACATTACAACATTTTTTCTAAGATCGATTGAATTGACTTCATTCAAAGGTTGCCCTTTATAAAAAATCTCACCGCTATCGCAACTGATTAGTTTATTCAGTAGGCGTAAAAGTGTTGATTTTCCACTACCACTTTCACCTACGATACACGTAACTTTTGAATTTTCTATATTAAGTTCATGAATGTTTAGAATGTGTTTGTACTTCACTTCTTTTAGTGTAAACATAAAAATATTTCCCCTTTCATTAATCTTTGATTTCTTTAAATAATTCATAAGCTCTTTTTTTTGCTTCAACCAAAACTACAATTCCCAGTTCCGTTATTTTATAATATTTTCTGATTTTTCCCTCAACAATTTTTTCTTCTTTTTCTAAGAGTCCACTAGATTCCATGCTGTGTAAAAGTGGATAAAGAGTTCCCGGACTCATTTCATACCCATGTTCATTTAGCTCATCAATCATCCATACGCCATAGAATGGCTCATTCTTAGCATGATGAAGTATGTGAATTTGAATAAAACCTAGAAAAAATTTCCTCATAATTTTATCGTGCATTTTTAATACCCTCCAATATTACTCATAGATATCGAATATCGATATCGAAATATGATATCATTATAGCATCCATTAAAATTTTATGCAAGTTTTCAATTTAAATTCTTGCTACATTTCATGTTTAATTTGTTGACTTTATTTTTCTTAAGTCAATTTGACTGATATTATGAACTTGTCCAAGGAGGTAGCAAGGTATATAATTTAGTTACGGGGTTAAGATGATTTTGAGGTAAAATTAGAATGACAGGAACGAGATAAAATATGAATAATAAAACTGTGGTATTAAATGCCAGCTTAGTAAATTATGATGGGAACATTGATTTCACGCAAATTGCATCTGAAGTGGTAATCTATGAAGTAGAACCATTAGATGATGCTAGTCCACTGTATACAATGGATAATGTTATCGTTACTCCTCACATGGGATGGCGGGGATTAGAAACTAGACAACGTTTAGTTTCATTAATCCAAAAAAATGTCAGAGCTTTTTCGAATGGACAGCCGATTAATCGGGTTTAATATTGACTTTTGCTAAAAGGTATTAATTTTTGTAAAAATGTAGGATACCTTTTTTTATAGAGATAACTTGACTTACAACTCCTACAGGTGTAATATTTACAAAAGTGAGCAAGTATTAAAAATTCTTACCATGTAATAAAATCACCGGAAGTAGGATTGCAAAAATATGCTAATTCCAATCCAGAGTTATGCTCTAAGGATAAAATGAGAGTTACGCTTACTTAAGCAGAACGTGGGGAGAACAAAAAGAACTGTAACTGCCCCAATAGCAGGAGCGAAAGGATGATGTTATGGTAATAAAGAGTAAAATTGTTTTGTTAATTACCGCACTGATGCTTGGAATCTTAATCTGTGCTTGTGGGAAAGAAAAAGAAATTCTAGGAGAATCCTATATAGAGGATACTGGACAAGCTGGAACTAAAGAGCATACGAAAAGTGCACAAGAGGAATCAGCGCAACAGTTAGAAAAAGGCTATAATCTTCAAGTGGATAGGAGCGAAAGTAAAGAAGCTGAATCGGATTGTAAGAAAATGATGGAGCTATACATTGACATTTACGAGAATGCATACAAAGGCAAGTCGTCCAATGTGGTGCTTTCTAACGAAACGATTCGTAAGATACAGGACAAAGTGAAAGAAACAGGATGTCCAGTATCAACATTGGTGCCCTATTCTAATATGGAAAATTATGAAATCGTAGATAAGTTTCTTAAGGAATGTGGGGAAGGTAAAAGTGGCTCAACCATAGTTTACGAAATTCAAACTGATGGTGGATTAGGAAGACAAAAGTTTATATTTGATGGAATTGATATGTGTGTTTTAAGTACAAATGCGATATGGAATAATAAGGTAAAACCCGGAATTTCATATTTTTCCTATATTAGAATAAAGGAATGGAAGTATACGGATAAAGGTTGGTTTTGCTATAAATTGTGTGTTCCAGAACCCCCAGAAGTTTCTGAGATTGTTGATGGAAGTTGCTTATTAAGAATAAAACCAATGACTGAAGAACAACGTGAACTATCCGAAAAATGTGTGCTTGGGCTAGGGTATCAGGGAAACAATCTATTGTGTTCAAACTGGGACTCAGACCATATAGAAGATTTGGACTATAACGGAATGTATGAATATTTGTATGGAATGAAATACGAAGAACGATTTAATTCCGAAAACTACCCAAACGGAATACCAAAGGATGAATTCGAGAGTTTGATTGTGGAATACCTTCCGGTCACAGCTAAGCAGATACGAGAATATGCAGTATTCAATGAAGAGAATCAGACTTATGTTTGGGAGCGACTTGGCTGCATCAATTACGCACCGACTTTCTTTGGAACTTCTTTGCCGGAGGTTACGGATATAAAAGAAAATGAAGATGGGACGGTCACATTAACGGTAGAAGCTGTATGTGATATGGTAATTTGTGATGATGCAGTTATAACCCATGAACTGACCGTACGATTTGCAGAGGATGGTACTTTTCAATATCTGGGAAATGAAATTCTAAATGATGGGATTGAGGACATACCGGACTATCAGTATCGTATCAATATAAGTGAAAGAAACTAAGGAAACTTCGATAAGGAGGCTCATTATCAATAAATAAAAAGTAGTGGGAATATTGGCAGCAGTTGTGCTGATAGGCGGTTGTTTCGGTTCCAATCATAAATAAAGCGAGTAAAGGTCAGAAAAGTGATGACCATTTACCCGCTTTTGTTATTTCCAGATGTTCATGTCAGATAGTATTGACATGGTTATTTCTGACGCATTGCTTCCAGTAGCATCGCCATCGGCTCCAATGTTTGTGGCAAAAAAGTATGTATTACGGAAGAGGATTTCCATTGGTAGTGACTTGTATCCGCTGCGTATGTAGTTAATATTGGTGCTAGTCCTAAAAGAATAAAAGTAGTGAGAATAAAAGCAGTCATACCTTTTAATCTCTTCCTAAATGTCGGCTTTTCATAAGAGGCGATATTGATAATGCGTCGCTTCATCTGTTTCATGTTTCCACTAAGGCCGGCAGCAAACGGAAATGGAGTAAGAGATACTTTTTTAGCAAAGTTAATCAGTGTATTGCCATAATCCTCGTAGGAATCCTGTTCAAGCATCTTTAAAACAGAAGTGTCACAGGCAACCTCTCTGTCATCACGCATTTCTTTTAGTGCGTACCAGACAAGGGGATTGAACCAATAAAAGACTCCGGCAAGGTTCATCAGATAACTTGCAATAGCATCTTTATGTCTGTAGTGCTGCAGTTCATGCAACAGCATATATCTCAAATCTGATTCTTTATAGTCTGAAATCAAATGAATCGGTAGATAAATACATGGTTTCAAAAGTCCCACGATAATAGGGGATTTCAAAAATGCGGTACTGTAGACAGGAATATCCTTTGTGATCCCCATTTCATTCTGGCAACTAACATACAGTCTGCGGACTTCCGTGTTTTGAAGAGGAAGTGCGGACTTGTCCAAAGTGCGTAGGCGCAGAAAGGATTTTAGTACCAATATAATCATTGCAAGAATGCCCCCAATCCATATCCCTAATAATATGTATCCGGCGATGGATGGTATTTCACTATTCACGGAAAGCGTAAAATCATTCATCCAACTTGCATTCCCGGTCGAATTTGCACCTATAGTTTCACTCATGGCAGTTTTTGTAATGGATGTAGGGGAATTCCAAAGGCTTGCGAGCCGTGAGAAAATTTGTGAAAATCCGATTAGACGGAACGGTATAAAGGGAACGGCCAACAACCCAAGCAGCAGAAACCACAGATTATACTGCATCCGGCTAGACAGATTGTTTTTGAATATCCACTTGGCTATCATAAGAATTCCGATGATACTGCTGATAAACACATTACTTATTAAAAAGCGTATCATAAAATTAGCCACGTTAATTGCCTCCTTTTACTGACCTCTTGGAAAGAAGGGAACGGAGCGTGTCTATTTCTGTTTCAGACAGTCTGTCGTTTTCTATGTACGCAGACAGCATGGCAGTGATATCCCCGTCATAATAACGCTTCAGAAAATATTTGCTTTCCTGGCCGATGTATTCACTTTCCTTAACCACTGGAGTATAAACAAATACACGGCATTGCTTTTCGTAAGTGAGTGCGCCTTTCGATACAAGACGTTTGATTAGGGTTTGTATCGTTTTAGGACTCCAGTTTGTAGGCTGTAATAATTTCTCCGTTATTTCATTGGTACTGATTGGCGCATATTTCCAAACGATTTTCATAACTTCAAATTCAGCTTCAGAAATCTGAGGCAAATTGCTCATTTCAAATTCCTCCTTAAATCTTACAGATGTAATAAAAAAATTATAGATGTTATATGTGTAATTGTCAATTTCAAAAAAGAGATATTGAGACGAATTCTTACGTGTGTAATAAGTTATATATTATAAGCGTAAGACAAATGCTGATTGAGATAGGTGGTGCGTTTTTCGTAGAATTATATATATATGTTTTGAAAATAAATAGGAGGAAGGGTATAATGGAAGAATAATTTGCTTGATAGTTTAAAAGCCAATGAAGCAGGCTGTGTAGGAATGGCGGCTAACATGATTGGTGTGAAGAAAAGAATAGTCGCAGTGAGTATGGGTTTTGGTAATCTCCCGATGATTAACCCAGTGATTGTAAAGAAGTCCGGTGCGTACGAGACGGAGGAAGGGTGTCTTTCTTTGATTGGAGTTCGTAGGACCACCAGATATAAGGATATCGAGGTGGAGTTTCAGGATATGAATTTCAAGAAACAGCGCCAGATGTATTCCGGATGGATTGCACAGATTATACAACATGAAATCGACCACTGTGAAGGTATTGTAATATAAAAATATAGGCATTGATGCTGGAACAGTTATCGGATATGAAGATAATAGAAAGTAACCTAGCACTAAGAGAGTCTAAAACCGGAGGTTAATATGAATGAATTGTTTTCAATAGGAGAAGTTTCAAAGCTTTTTAATATAGATGTTCGTCTTCTTCGCCATTACGATAAGATAGCTTTGCTAAAACCAGAGTATGTCAATGAAGAAAATGGATATCGTTATTATTCCACACGCCAATTCGAGTGTCTGAACACCATTCATTATCTTCGCTCTTTAAACATGCCACTACCCAAAATCCGTGAGTTTTTTGAAAACCGTGACGAGAATAAAATGCTTGAAGTCCTTAGAGAACAAAAACTACAGGCAGAGGAAGAACTTAGGCAACTAAATCGAATCCAACGAAAAATTGAAAACAGATTAATACAGATTGAAGATGCAATAGAGACTGAAATTAACAAAATAAAAGAGTGTACGATAGGGGATAGAAAAATAGCAATACTGAAAAAAGAACTTTCTATTTCGGACGACCTCGAGCAGCCAATCCGTGAGTTGGCGAAACACAATTCTCTTCACGCGGTAATGTTTCTTGGAAAAGTAGGTGTTTCTATATCAAGTTCTAATCTTAAAGAAGGGTATTTTGAGAAATTTTCCGCCGTTTTTGTTGTCATTGAACCGGAGGACGACTGCGGTGAAAATATGGACTACCTGCCGGGAGGCAATTATCTAACGTTACGCTTTCAAGGTACACATAAAGAAGCTGCTCCTTCCTATATTAAACTCCTTCAATATATGAGAGAAAAAGGATATGCACCCGCAGGAGACTCCCTTGAATTTGCTTTGATTGATTACGGACTTACCAACGATTCCACAAAATTTATCACAGAAATTCAAATTCCATATAAAAAAACTTTTTAACTAACTTGACCCTCCAACTATTGGAGGGTTTATTGTTATGTGATAAAGGAGGTTTTATTATGATTGGAACTATTGTAAATACGCTTGCTATTCTGATTGGCAGTATTATTGGAGGAGGAATAAAAAAAGGAATTGCAGAAAAATATCAAGGTGCATTATATAATGCTATGGGACTTGCTGCATGTGGTCTTGGAATAAACACGATTGTCCAAAATATGCCTAAAAGCACTTTCCCTGTATTGTTTATCATCAGTTTGGCGACCGGCAGTTTAGCTGGAACGGTGCTTAACTTGAATGATAAATTTCAAAGGCTCACAAAACATTTTTCCAAAGGTGAATTGGGCCAAGGACTTTCTACCGCCATAATGTTATTTTGTATCGGAACGTTATCAATCTTAGGACCGATGGAAAGCGCACTCCATGGCAACCACACGTATCTATATACAAATGCAACGTTAGATTTTGTTACATCACTGGTGCTGGCATCTACCTATGGAATAGGAATCGCACTTTCTGCAGCTGTATTGTTTTTATGGCAAGGCAGTATCTATCTCTTCGCAGGATATTTATCACCGTTGTTTTCAGATGGTTTGCTTGATGAAATTTCAATTATTGGTGGATTTATGATTCTGAGTTCTGGGCTCTCCATTTTAAAAATCAAGGATTGTAATACGTTGAACATGCTACCTGCATTATTTGTGCCCATTGCATGGTTTGCAATAATGGCGATATTTTGAATTTCAAGGAAGAGCTCATTTTAGGAACTTCATGTTGAACTCGACAGGAGATTAGAGTTGACGATTCAAAATCTCATGATCCTTAATTGTAATACTCTTAGAATCGTATTCAAGCATCCCTTTTTCTCTCATTTTCTGTAGTTCTCTGCTTAAGGAAGAACGCTGTATTCCAAGTCTTTCGGCCAATTCCTTTTTGGATATGGTAAGTTTGATTTTATAGGTATTTTGTAAATAATATTGATACCTTAAGTAATCAATGATGCGCTGATTAATTGTTTTTAGTGAGATAGCATCAATTTTATCGGTCAATATCAAAGTTTTGTCTGCAATAACGGTCATAAGACTGCTCATAAAGAGGATATCAGCGTGGCAAAGTTCGAGTACAAGCTCTTTATAGATATGGAGAATGACGGATTTGCTCTCTGCTATAATTGTCATGGGGTAAATATTTCGGTTGGAGAACAAAAGATTGGCGCCCAAGACCTCTTCACCGGAAAAAACAGTAATTTTTAATATATTACCGGAAGTGTCGATTTTCTGGACAGATATTTCACCTTCCAGTACAATATCCATTGAGAGACAGACTTCATCTTGTAGATGAATGATCTGTCCTTTTGTATATGTATTTATACTATATTTTTCCAACGTAAATAGTTGCTTCAGTTGATCAACGCAAAAGCCCTTGAATAAATCATGACATAATAGAGAACTAATATAGTTTTCAATATTTATGATACTCACACTCCTAATTAGTTACCATGGTAACTTATTTATTTTTTATTTTTAAGTATACTAACTTATATTAAAAAATGAAAGGAGTTTTTTTATGCTAGAAAAAAACTACAATTTTTCAGTATCAGATGTTAAAAATATTGAAAAGCTTATTGATGACGATAACCTCCAGCTTAACCATATGGTTCTGCCAAAAGGGGAAGGTCTACCTGAGCACTATTCCAACTCCAATATTTATATGCTTGTAATCAGGGGGAACCTGTCATTGACACTTGACGAACAGGAGCAGCATGTATACAATGCCGGTCAAATCATCGGCATACCGTATCATACAAAAATGAACGTTAAGAATTGTGATGAGGATATACTAGAGTTTTTTGTGATTAAAGCTCCAAACCCAAGAAATTATGGAGGAATATAACATGGATATATTTACCTCCATATTTTGGATTGCTACGCTTATCTGGTTTGTTGCATCCATGGTAAGAGACAGGAAAAAGACGCTGAACGCAGTTAAAATGTCTGGTGGCATGATGAAGGGGATGGCAAGCGAAATTATTGCTATTTTATTTCTGATTGGTCTCATATTAACTTTTATTCCCCCGAACACGATTAAAAGCTTTATGGGAGAATCAAACATCCTTATAGCTACAATTATTTTTGCATTCATTGGGTGTATCACATTAATACCGGCCTTTGTGGCATTCCCGCTAGTGGGCTCTCTTATGGATTCAGGAGCAAATATTGTTCCGGTTGTTGCATTTTTGACTACTTTGACGATGGTAGGAATTGTCACATTTCCATTGGAGAAAAAGGAATTCGGCATAAAGTTTACACTACTTAGGAACTCATTAAGTTTTATTTTTGCTATCGTAATTGCGGTAATCATGGGGGTGATTATATGATGAAAATAAAGAGGGTAATATACAATAACAAATTATTTACTGTTGTTTTATTAACATACATAGTATTAACAGCGTTAATTCCTGGGAAAGCGGTACAAGCGTTTCAAAACAGTCTTTATTATGTAAAAGAAATGTTAATGATTATGCCAGTCATTCTATTGCTGACTTCGCTAATTACAGCATGGGTTCCTCGAAAAGCCATTGAGGACAATTTTGGTAAAGGCTCTGGCATAAAAGGGTCCATCCTTTCTTTTCTTCTAGGAAGCTTTTCAGCAGGTCCGATTTATGCTGCATTTCCGGTATGCAAAGCACTTTTGGCGAAAGGAGCAAGTATTTCTAATATAGTAGTCATACTCAGCACATGGGCGGTAATTAAAGTTCCCATGCTTGTGAATGAAGCTAAATTCCTGAGCCCGAAATTTATGATCATTCGATGGATTTTAACTACCATTTCAATATTTCTACTTGGATTTATTATGTCAAAGATGATAAAAAAAGAAGATCTTCCGCAAGAGAAATCAAATGATCATGAAGAGAAGGGTGGTATTCACCTAAGCCAGGAGTATTGCATTGGATGCGGATTATGTGCAAAAATTGCGCCTGATTATTTTGAACTCATAAATAAAAGAGCAATCGTAAAGAATGCGTTTATAAAAGACGGAGAAGAGATAATTGTTCGTGATGTGATTGGAAAATGTCCGGCAAAGGTTATTAGCACGACATAAGATTTGAAATGTACATATAAACAGAAAATGGTGGTATAACTATTTCTTAACGGGAAAAGTAGAGTATTATGGAGTGTGTGTGGAGTGAAAAATTGAATAGGTAATAGATGAACGCACTCAATTTGAAATGAAAAGGGTGCGTTTTTTTCTGTAAAAAAATGTAAAATAATAATATGAAATGATTTATGAGTGGGGTATAATGGAACGGTATATAAATTTTGGCGGTCATTTTAGGCAAGTAAACCAAAAGTTTACTTGTCAAATCAAGGATTCTCCTACCAGTCGATAGTAATTACTATCGATTCGTTTAAGATAACTTATAGATAGAAAGGAGAAAAGAATGGAAAAAGACAAATTAGGTAAGTTTGTCGCAGAATTAAGAAAAGAAAAAAATATGACACAGAAAGAATTAGCTGAAAAGTTGCATCTTACAGATAAGGCAATTTCAAAATGGGAAAGAGGTTTGAATTATCCAGATATTTCAGTTTTAGAACCGCTAGCAGAGATACTTGAGGTGTCCGTCATGGAATTATTAAAAGGTGAACGGATAGAAGAACATTTCTATATAACCAAAGAGGATGCAGAAAAAGTAGTCAGTGAATCCATTGCAATTTCAGATGAGGAAATTACGAGAAAACATTCGCGGGATAAGTTTGTGTTGCTGTTTTGTATTGTATGTCTAATGTTACTTATATCCATTATACTTAACATAATAACCTTTACTGAGACTCCTAAGAAGATAGCGCTAAATGCAGAAATATGCCAAATACAGGAGTCGCAAGCTATGAAGGAATGGAGGGAGTGATGAAAGTATGAAAATAGTTGAGATTTTTGGAATGAAAGCAGCACCAAGAGGATGTTACATAGAGGATGCATTTTCCTTAAAAAATAGCAAAGCTATGAAGGGACTTTTGTCAATTTCTATAATAATGCACCATGCTTATTTAATATTACATTCCTTCAAAAATTATAACGGAGCATTGCAGATATTTGAACATGTTGGAGTGATTGTGGTTGGCTTTTTCTTTTTTTGCTCGGGATATGGATTGATTACTAGCCTTCATAAGAAAGAAAACTATTTGCAGGGATTTATTAAAAAAAGATTTTTAACGGTATTGGTAGCTTTTTTTATCTGCAATTATGCTTATATGATAACCACTCTTTTAATGGGCACAAAATATGCAATGGATGATTTATTTTATGCTTTTTTTGGATTGAAATTGCTTAATTCTCAAATGTGGTTCGCAGTGGAAATAATGATTTTGTATATTTTCTTTTACTTGGTATTCCGATTTATCAAACAGGAAAAAGTAGCCTATACAGTAATGACTTGCTTGGTGGTAGGAATGATGGTTGGTAGTCTGTTTCTTGGACATGATCATAATACTTACGGTATCAGTAACTGGTTTCATGGTGAATGGTGGTATAATACCTCCTTTCTTTTCATGATAGGAATGTTTGTAGCTCGTTTTAAAACTAAGATAGTCACCATTATAAAGAATAATTATTTGCTGTGGTTAGGATTAAGTGTTGTCGGATGTATATTGCTTGGTAGCTATACGAATCATTTACTAAAGTATAAAGGATATTGGGTAGAAACAGAATTGTATCATGGATTTCTAGAAAAATTTGAAGCATTAGCATTTCAGCTTCCGATGGTTGTGTGTTGTGTGGCGGTTATTTTGCTAGTTATGATGAAAGTTGGATTTTATAATAAGGCGCTGGTATTTTTAGGGAAACTATCATTTGAAATTATTCTTATTAATGGTGTCTTTAGTAATCTCTTTTTAGGCCTTTCTAGCTATAGTGTTACTTTGTATGTTGCACTTATTATCCTGTCAACTATTTTGGCAGCTATGCTTATCTATCGAATAAAATTATGGGTATTAGATAGAAAGGAATAGGAGGATTTTTATTTCGAAGAGAGGGACAACGAATATTAAAAGGGGGAGTTACAATTGAATAGAAAAAAAATATGCTTTTTATTCATTGGCATTATTCTTTGCGTATGGATGGTGAATCCTTTGGTCTACGCAAAGGAAAAGGAAGGCAATAAAGTATATAAGATAGAGAACTTTACTGTAAGTTTTCCAAACAAATGGAATGTCATGTATGAGGAAAATGAAGACCTGCAGAGGATTTATACCATGTATCATTTGGATTCATACGAAAAGTGGAAGCAATACATGGGTGATTATATTTTCGAAGCAATTAGTACGAATGATGTGGATTTGACTTCGCAGTATGGTGCACTAGACAATGAAGAGGCTATCAGTATTTTCTTAATCGATTATACAAATAAATTTCAACCTGATTTTTTAGAATTAAAAGAGTTACCAGAGAAAGAAAAAACGGAATTTTTGGATAAATTCAAAAATTCTATGCTAGCTGAATCGCATATGAAATATATCGATTCGTATATTGTCAATGGAGATACACTTGATTTTGTAGTAGTTGAACTGAAAATAGAAAAATATCAATATACTGTTGCTGGAACAGTTACCGGAGGCAAGGTATATACCATGATGGCAACGTCACAAGATCCAAAATCAGTCCTTGCAGAAAAAAAAGAAATTTTTCAAAATGTTATGAAGAGTTTTTCTGTCGAGCCTACATCGATAGCTGAAACGGAAGAAGTGCCAGTAAAAGAAGATGCCATTTCAAAGAGTTATAATTTAACGACGGGATTGTTTATCATATTAATTTTAGCTATTTTACTTTGGAATGCAAAAGCGAAAAGAGGCAAAGAATTTTATGAAGATGCTTTTTGTTTGGATAAGACAAAAGGTCTGCAAGGATTCTGTGCGATTGGCATTATGTTGCATCACATGGCCCAGATCATCACGCAAAACAATCAGTTGGATAAAGGTTTCCTTAATCTTTTTTGTGATATTGGTGTAGTTTTTGTAGGTATATTCTTCTTTTGTTCGGGCTTTGGATTATATACAAGTTTTAGAAATAAACCAAATTACATAAATGGATTTCTAAGGAAGAGATTATCTGCCATTTTAATTCCCTTTTATGTGGGAAATACAATTTTTGTAGTCACAACCATCTTGTTTGGAGCAAAGTATAAACCAAGTGAATTAATAAGTGCCTTTACAGGATGGGTTCTTATGAATACACAACTATGGTATATAGTGGATATCTTTATACTGTACATTGTATTTTATTTTTTATTCCGTTTTATAAAAAAAGAATCAGTGGCTTTTTGGTTTATGGGTATTTTTGTGGTTGGCTTCATGACATTCAGTCTATTGCTCGGACACGATACAAATACAATCAGCGGTGGTGCGTGGTTAAAAGGTGAATGGTGGTATAATGGTATATTCGTATTCTTTGTGGGTATGACATTTGCAAGATATTATCCGTTCTTGGTGAATATGATTCAGAAATCCTATTGGATTTGTTTGGCTATTGGAATTTGTGGAAGTAGTGTATTTTATGCTTTAACCGAGATTATGCTTAAAACAAAAGGCTACTGGAGCGAAACGGAAAATTATGCGGGATATCTTGAAAAAGTGCAGACACTTTCCTGTCAGTTGCCAATGATTATTTTTATAGTCATTACTTTCTTATTAATCACAATGAAGGTTCAGTTCAAAAACAAGGCACTTACTTTTCTTGGAAAAATATCCTTAGAACTGTATATTATTCACAACCTGTTTCTTACATATTTACGAGGTGCCTTCCTTATAGAAAATGATTTTCTTTTTATATTATCAGTGTATGTGATGTCTATTTCGATGGCGGTCTTGCTACATGTTTTGGATCATAAGCTGATACAGATCATATCCGGGGAAAACAATAATAATAAACTAGGGGAAGGAAAAACGAGGGGAAAAAGTGAACATCTGATTGACTGTATGCGATTGCTTATGGCATTTTTGGTGGTTTGTATTCATTATCCTTTTGAAGGGAAAATCGGGCAGATAATTTTTTGCTTCGGCAAAGTAGCAGTTCCATTCTTTTTGGTAGTGAGTGGATATTTTTGTTACTCAGGGGATTCTGATTGCTTTATTGGACGTATAAAAAAGCAAGCAGGAAGAATATTTATGATTTCGGCTGGCGCTGGGTTTTTATATGGATATCTGTATCTGATAGGAAACAAGTTGGGCTTTATAGATGCTAAAATTCAGACACTGATAACGGAGAAAAGTCTGATTCATCTATTGGTTTATAATGAATCTCCAGTTGCACCACATCTTTGGTTTCTAGGCTCTTTGTTTTATGCACTTATACTGATGCTGATTGTTACAAAACTTAACATTGATAAATACGTAATGTATATCTCACCAATTTTAATTGGAATATATGTATATTTATCTTATGTAGGCAAAGCAGAATATTATGTAATTCGTAATGCGCTACTGGTAACATGGCCTTATTTTATGATGGGCTGTATGATAAAGCGTTATAAAGATCAAATACAAAGTCATATAAAGCCTTTCTGGGTAAATGTGTCTGCAGTTGTTTGTATGGTGCTTGTTATTGTGGAATATAATATTCGACATTCAACAAGTTTACCCTATATTAGCACGGAAATATTAGTGTACCTTGTTGTGTTGGTTTGCTTAAATTATCCCGAGGTAGGAAAGGGGACAATTATCAATTGGTTGGGTTCAAAATGCACGTTATTTGTATACATTACTCACATATTTGTATTATGGTTTTTTTGGTATGGAGTGTTTGGTTTGAAGAATGTAAATCCTGTCATAATTACTTTATCAGCCTTTTTTGTTCCACTTCTTGTCTGTGCAGGGATTGAGATGTATAAGAAACGTAGTGGTTTGGTCGAGAAAAAACAGTTTTTAAATAAAGCTTAAGAAAAACTTATGGGCGCTACCTTTATGAATACAAAGGTAGCGCCCATAAGTTTACTATTTGTCCATCTCCTAAAAGGAGTATTTGATCTCTCAGCTTGTATATTTCTTCCAAAAGAAATACAATAGAAGCAGTAAAGTAAGGGATGGTGAAAATAAATGAAACGGATATTTTTGGTTGAGGACGACAAGGCAATCGCGAAAAACCTTATACTTTTGCTCTCCTCGGAGGGCTTTGCAGTCACCCATGCCTCGACACGTGGTGAAGCCCTTGCCGCACTTGATGGGAATAAATTTGACTTGGCGTTGATTGATATTTCGCTACCGGATGGAAATGGCTTTACGGTTTGCACGCAAATCAAAGAAACGGGGGAGGTTCCTGTTATCTTTTTGACGGCTTCCGGCGATGAGGCGAGTGTTGTTACAGGACTTAACATGGGGGCAGATGACTATATTACCAAGCCTTTTCGCCCGCGTGAACTGATTGCTCGAATCGGAACCGCCCTGCGGAAAAGTGAGCGTTCTCCATCGACTTTTGAAATTTGTGGGCTTCATGTTGATACGGCAAGCGGCATTGTGAAAAAGGATTGCAGCGAGCTTTTTCTTTCTGCCTTAGAATACCGCTTGTTGCTAGTGTTTATTAATAACCCCAAAAGTATTATTACTAGAACCAGGCTGCTTGACGAATTGTGGGATGCTGCGGGTGAGTTTGTTAATGACAATACATTGACTGTGTATATCAAACGCTTGCGGGAAAAGATAGAGAGCGACTCAGCAAACCCACAAATCATTCTGACCGTTCGCGGGACTGGATATCGATTGGGGGGCGATTATGCTTCGGAATAGAGAGTTTCGGCAGTTTGCTATTTTGTTTTTCTTAATCGCTGTCGCCACTGTGATGATAGGATTTGCAATTGATACGAAAGCTGGAATCCTTGCTGTTTTTTCTGCCGTCGCCTTTGGAATAACGTTTTTTGTGTTTACCAAAGCTCGATATAAAAGCATTGCACAGATTTCTAATCAAATCGACCTTGTGCTACATAATGCAGACAATCTGTATATTGGCGAATCAGACGAGGGTGAACTTTCCATTTTGCACAGCGAGATAAAAAAGATGACGCTTCGTATTCGAGAACAAAATGACGCACTGAAAAAAGAAAAAGAACATCTTGCCGATTCGCTGGCTGATATAGCCCACCAGCTCCGCACCCCGCTCACATCTGTGAACCTTATTCTATCACTGTTAGAGAATAATCCTGACGAAAATGAACGAAAAGCATTGATACGCGAAACAGAGGATTTATTTGTACAGATGGATTGGCTGTTGACTTCCCTACTAAGATTATCTCGCTTGGACGCGGGCATTGTGGTGTTCCAAAGTGAGCAAATCGATGTGAGTACTTTAATTGCCGATGCTCTTCATCCGTTATTAATCCCTATGGAGCTTCATGATATTACTTTGCAAATAGATGCCCCGAAAGGAATAATCATTCAGGGTGATTTATGCTGGCTTTCGCAGGCGTTTCAAAATATATTCAAAAATTGCATGGAAAGCGCTGGTGAGAATGGAAAGATAGAGATTGTTTGCATAAACAATCCATTGTTTACCGAAATTACGATTCATGATAGCGGCGCGGGCTTTGAAAAAGAAGATTTACCCTGTCTGTTTGACCGATTTTACCGCGGGAAAAATGCAGGTGCTACCGGATACGGGATTGGTTTGGCGCTTAGTAGGATGATTATAACACGGCAGGGCGGAACGATTACCGCAAAAAATCACCAAAAGGGCGGTGCCATATTTTCCATTCGTTTCCCAAAGTGACGAATCTCTCACCAAAAAGTCACCTAGATGTAAGTTGAAGGTTCTATTATATGGGTAAACCATGAGAAAGGAGACTCACATAATGGAGTTTTTAAAAATTGAAAATTTATGCAAAGCATATGGCAAAGGTGAAAACCAAGTCAACGCGCTTGACCATGTTTCGCTAACCATCGAAAAAGGAGAATTTACTGCAATCATCGGATCCTCTGGTTCTGGCAAATCCACCTTGCTTCATATCATCGGGGGCGTGGACGTACCGACAAGCGGAACGGTGTATTTGAACGGCCAGGATGTATATGCCCAGAGCAATGAAAAACTTGCGATTTTCCGTAGGCGGCAGGTAGGGCTGATTTATCAGTTTCATAACCTGATTCCTACGCTGAATGTGGTGGAAAACATCACTTTGCCAATCCTGATGGACAAACGCAAGGTCAACGAGGAACGATTACATGAACTACTTGAAATGCTTGGCCTACAAGACCGTAAAACACATTTACCAAATCAGCTTTCGGGTGGACAGCAACAGCGCGTTTCAATAGGTCGTGCTTTGATGAACGCTCCGGCAGTCATGCTTGCCGACGAACCTACTGGCAGTTTGGACAGCAGAAATGGACATGAAATCATCAAACTGCTCAAAGAAAGTAATAAAAAATATGGGCAGACCCTGCTCCTTGTTACCCATGACGAAAATATTGCTCTGCAAGCAGACCGAATTATTGGTATATCAGATGGTAAAGTAGTGAGAGACGAGAAGGTGCGACCATGAACATTTTTAACAAAGTCACCTTACAAAGTATGAAAAAAAGTCGAACTCGAACGATTGCGACAATTATTGGAGTTGCTATGTCCGCCGCCATGATTACGGCAGTTGCTACCTTTGGCACATCCTTGTTACATTACCTCATAAACGGTTCTGTCGTAAAATATGGTGGCTGGCACGTTGCGTTTTTGGATGTTGATTCCTCTTTCATAAAGGAGAGAAGCAATGACAAAGAAGTTGTAAACACTGCATTGTTTGAAAATATCGGTTATGCAACGCTTGAGGGAGGGCAAAGCCCCGAAAAGCCTTTTCTTTTTATAGCCGGATTCAATGAGAATACGTTTGATACCTTGCCTATAAGACTGATTTCCGGCAAGCTGCCTGAAAATAGCAAGGAGATCCTTGTCCCGGAGCACGTCGCGATAAAGAGTGGAGTTCGATTTAAGGTAGGAGACACAGTTACACTTGCTGTCGGTTGCCGCATGGCCGGAAACAAAAATCTTGGTCAACACGATCCATACCTATCTGGGGACAAGGCTGGGACGGATAAAGAAACACTTTTGACAAAAGCAAAAAAGACCTACACGGTTGTCGGTATTTGCGAAAGACCTGGGTTCGAGGAACACAGTGCACCGGGATACACTTTGATCACGAAAGCAGATACAAAGGCGCCAGTGGACAGCTTTAGCCTATTTGTCACTCTTAAAAACCCGCGCCATGTCAGGACCTACGTAAGCAGCATGGAAGGCGCAGGGGTATCTATCTTAAATGATTATGTACTGCGCTTCCTGGGTGTTTCGGATAACAAACTGTTCAATACCTTTTTGTACTCGGTTGGGGGCATTTTGGTTGCCATTATCATGGTAGGGTCAATTTTTCTGATATATAACTCATTCAATATCTCGTTGAATGAACGTACACATCAGTTTGGCATTCTCTCGTCGGTGGGCGCCACGCCAAGGCAACTTCGAAATTCGGTGCTATTTGAAGGTCTTTGTATCGGTGCAATTGGCATACCGATTGGGGTTCTGGTCGGCATAGGTAGTATCGGACTTGTGATTCCTATTATTGCGAATAATTTTAAGACCATTCTTGAAAGCAGCGCACCCTTAACCTTGTTCGTGTCTTTCCCTGCGATTATCGTAGCGGCGGTGGTTAGTTTGGTTACCATTTTGATTTCAGCCTATATTCCAGCGAGAAAAGCAGCAAACACTCCTGTAATGGAGAGTATTCGCCAGACTGATGAAATAAAGACCGAGTCGAAAACCGTGAAAACGTCAAAACTTGCGCAGCGTATCTATGGTTTGGAAGGTATGCTTGCATTAAAGAACTTTAAGAGAAACAAGAGACGTTATCGCAGCATCGTGTTGTCGCTTACGTTAAGTGTCGTCCTGTTTGTATCGGGAAGTGCTTTTGGAACAACGCTAAAAAGGCTTTCCGAGAGGTATGTAGTGGACATAGATGGTGACATCCTTTTTACGTCTCAGGATATGGAAGTTGGCAAAATGTTACCGCTTTACGATAAATTAAAAACCGCAGACGGGATATACAAAAGCTCTTACCAAGCCATTTTCCAATATATTTGCGAAAGTAAGGCAAGTGATTATTCGGATCGTTACCTGGAATACATAGGGAAAGAGGCTAATGCTGCATCGGACGAAGAGGTTCCTTTGCCAATGTATATGCAGTTTATCCCGGATAGCGAATATATGCGTTTTATCAAAGAATTAGGCTTGCCTACAAAAGAATATACTGGGAACGATGCAAGAATGATTGCCATTGCCAAACAAAGGGTTGACAAAAAAGACGGAACGAGGGAAGTGTTTGATCTATTCGCCAGCCCTTCTAAGACACTGCGTGTTGATCCCAAAACAAATGACTTGCCAAGGAAAGAGCAGGGGCAAAGCGTAAACATTACGTTTGTCGATACATACCCAATCGATCCACCCCCACTGCAATCGAATGAGCAAAGTCCAACTGTTTTTATGGTGATAGCTCCTTATTCGCTTATTGAAAAGTTTGGAACCTCAAATACCCCTGCGACGATAGGGCTGACCTTTGAGTCAAAGGATCCTGCGAAGTCAGGCTCTGAAATAGAGGAGATGCTTCAGGATGTGGGGATTACGTCAGCATATAACCTATATAATATGTATGCAATGCTAGAGCAATTTCGTAGTTTAACTTTTGTAGTGGATGTATTCACCTATGTTTTCGTCATTATGATTTCGTTGATTGCGGTTACGAATGTGTTCAACACAATTTCGACGAATATTAGGCTGCGAAGAAGGGAACTTGCTATGCTTCGCTCGGTAGGAATGTCGGACCGAGATTTCAATAAGATGATGACGTTCGAGTGTGCCTTTTATGGTATGAGGACGTTGCTATTTGGGTTACCAATATCGGCAATTTCTTCGTGGCTGATCTATAAAGGATGGGCATTAGCAGAAAAGATGGACAATTTTGATTTTGTATTCCCGTGGGGCAGTATGGTAATCAGTACGATAAGTGTATTTTTTATCGTGTTTATTACCATGTTATATGCCGTACGCAAGATAAAAAAAGAAAATATTATGGATGCACTTCGGGATGATATGACTTGATTCAAGACTGATTGTGTGGAAATTAAGACAAGGAGCATGAGCAATGGGAAATAGATTATTACTTTTAGAAGATGATTTAAGTTTGATCGATGGTCTGCAATATTCATTGAATAAATATGGGTTTGAACTTGAAATTGGACGAACGGTGAAAGAAGCCATGGAGTTAATCGAAAAAAATACATACGATTTGCTGTTGCTTGATGTTACCTTGCCAGATGGAACGGGTTTTATGGTGTGTGAGGAAGTACGAAAGAGAGGCAATCAGGTACCGATTATCTTTTTGACCGCGTTGGATGAGGAAGTCAATGTAATCCGTGGATTGGACAGCGGTGGAGATGATTATATTACGAAGCCTTTTAAGTTGGGTGAATTATGCTCGCGTATCCGGGCATTGCTGCGCCGGGTTGGTGTTCCAAAGCCAACGAGCTCTACCGCACTCGTTTGTGGAGATATTTCAATCGATTTATTATCTAGCCGTGTCTTATTAAGAGGAAAGCTCTTGGAACTAACAAGTGCCGAATATAGGCTACTTTGCGTATTGGTTCGAAATGCTGGGCATGTTGTCTCACGTAGCATAATATTGGATGAATTGTGGGATCAAGCAGGTGAGTTTGTTGATGATAATACACTATCCGTGTATGTTCGCCGTTTGCGTGAAAAGTTGGAAAAGGATCCGTCGCATCCGGAACATTTGATTACAGTACGAGGCTTTGGATACCAATGGAAAGAGGTGTTGGAATGAGTTTTTTAAGAGAAAAGCAGACACGTCGTTTCATTTTAAGCCTGATTACTCTTTCTATCGTACTATTCGCCACGGGTGCGTTTCTTTCTAAGTTGCAGACGCAAAAGGTGAAAGAAATGATGTTGTCTCACGATTATGCGATTGCCAGTTCTCTTTTAAGTAATGGGGTATCTCCAGATGTGATTGCTACTGCTGTTGCATGCGAACAAGATAATGGGGAAGGGATACGGTTACTCACACAACTTGGGTTTACCCAAAAAACCTCAGCTCGTTTCCTTCCAATGGTCTCCAGATTTGAAATTGCCACGCTTTTATTCGTACTTTTAGGCATCGTAATTTTTATAAGTATGATCTTTACCCTATGTTATAGTTTCTATAAAAAAAGAGAACAGTTGTATCATCAAGCACAAAAAGTCATACTTATGTTTTTGCAAGGTGATTTTACAACGCATTTGAATTGCGCGGAAGAGGGGACATTATATCAATTGTTTGGGTACATTGATAACCTTGCATCGCAATTGCAAGCAAAGCAAGAAGCAGAATCCAAGGCGAAAATATTTTTAAAAGATACGATATCGGATATTTCACATCAATTAAAAACGCCACTTGCTGCTCTCAATATGTATAATGAAATTATTTTGAGTGAGCCCAACAATCCAACAACAATCATGGAATTTTCGAAAAAAACGACGTTGGCTCTTGAACGTATGGAACATTTAATCCAGTCACTTTTAAAGATCACTCGACTGGATGCAAAAAATATTATGTTTGAAAAAGCGCCACATCGGATATCGGATATCATTGCCCACGCGACCACGGAACTGACAACACGGGCTCGCTATGAAGAAAAGCAAATTATCATAACAGGGGAACCAGATGAGCAAATTATCTGCGATCGACAATGGACATGTGAAGCAATCGGAAATATTATAAAGAACGCTTTGGATCACACGAATCCCGGAGGTCATATCTGTATTTCCTTTGAACGCTCTCTGGCTATCACACGAATTTTAATTACGGATGATGGAGAGGGGATTGCTCCAGAGGAAATACATCATATTTTCAAACGCTTTTACCGAAGTAAAAACTCCAAGGATGCACAAGGAGTCGGCCTCGGACTTTCCTTGGCAAAATCGATTGTTGAGGGCCAAGGGGGATTTCTATCTGTGAGCAGCAACCCTAATCAGGGTACGACCTTTACCCTATCCTTCCTTACAGAACTGTAAGATACAATTCACCTGAATGTAAGCTCCATTTGTTATCTTTTGATGGAAGGAGGAAATAAACAATGGAAATTTTAAAAGTGGAGAAGCTTTGTAAAACATATGGAAAAGGAGAAACCCAGGTCAATGCATTAAAGGATGTATCCTTTACCATGCAAAAAGGTGAATTTGCAGCGGTAGTCGGTGAATCTGGATCGGGGAAAAGTACGCTGCTTAATTGTGTCGGAGGTTTGGATAACCCAACCTCTGGTAAAGTGTATTTGGAGGGCAAGGATTTATTTTCTATGAAGGAACAAAACCGGACCGTTTTCCGACGTAGAAATATCGGTTTTGTATTTCAGTCCTTTCAGTTAATCCCGGAATTGACCGTGGAGCAGAATATTATCTTTCCTATTCTTTTGGATTATCAAAAGCCAGATCCTGCCTTGGTAAATGAGGTTTTGGAAGTTTTAGGGCTAGTGGATCGAAGGAATCATCTGCCAAGTCAGCTTTCTGGTGGTCAGCAGCAGCGTGTGGCGATTGGGCGTGCACTGATTACGAAGCCGATGCTGATATTAGCCGACGAACCAACCGGAAATTTGGACAGTAAAAATAGTCAGGATGTCATGGATCTACTTGTGAAAGCATCCAGACATTATCAACAGACCATCTTAATGATTACGCATAATATGAACCTGACGTCCTCGGTAGACCGCGTCTTTCGGGTAACGGACGGTGTGCTTGTAGACTTAGGGGGGATTCGGGAATGAAAAGCTATCTAGATCTCATCCCTATTTCCGCCAAAGTTCATAAAAAGCAAAGCAGGATGACGAAGGTTTGCATCGTACTTGCCGTTTTTCTTGTGACGGCTATCTTTAGTATGGCGGATATGGAAATACGCAGTCAGCAATTGCAGGCTATCAAAGGATATGGAAATTGGCATGCCATATTCACCGATATTGATGAAGAGGAGGGGGCAATGATAGCTGCCCGACCGGAGGTAAATGTTTCTGGGTGGTATGGTTATGTTGGTGAGAAAGCAAAGTATACGGTTTCTGGAAAACCAGTCAGTGTTGCAGGAGTAGATAATGCGGTGTTTGAATCAATATTCCCAACGAAGCTGAAGGAAGGAGTATATCCAACCAAAAAAGAGGAAGTTGTCTTATCACAAAACGCGAAAATTGCTCTTGCCATCAACGTAGGTGATACCATCGCACTAGAACATTCGGGAGTGGAACCAGTACGACTTACGGTGGTGGGCTTTATGGAAGCAACTTCAAAGATGCTAAGTCAAGATAGCTATACACTACTGCTTACAACTGAGGGATTCCGTACGACAATGCCAAAGGATTTGTACAAAAGCCAATTCATGGTACAGCTTTCCAGATATTGCAATATGCAAAAGGTCATTTCCGGCATCACACAAAAATACCAACTGACTACAAAGCAAGTAGCCCAAAATACTGCACTGCTTGGTATGATTGGACAGAGTAAGGACAATTATATGCTCGCACTTTACAGTACCGCAGCCGTTTTATTTGTGGTGGTTTTGCTCGCTGGTATTTTGATGATTGCAAGCAGTCTAAATAGTAATGTAGCGCAACGAACCGAATTTTTTGGCATGATGCGCTGTTTGGGTTCAACCAAAAAGCAAATTATGCGTTTTGTTCGTCTCGAGGGATTGCAGTGGTGTAAATCAGCGATTCCAATTGGAATTTCCATGGGGATGGTGGTCGTATGGATTTTATGCGCTATTTTGAAGGTTTTAAGCCCCGGCTATTTTGCTGAAATGCCGACCCTTGGTGTCAGCTTGATTGGGATTTGCTCTGGTATTGCAGTTGGTATTCTTACAGTTCTTTTAGCAGCAAAATCTCCAGCTAAAAAAGCAGCGAGGGTCTCTCCTCTTACCGCGGTGTCAGGAAATACGAATTCTATTCAGACAACTCGTGCGGCAGCAGATACAAACCTTTTCAAAGTTGATATCTCCCTTGGTATACATCACGCAGTCGCAAGTAAAAAGAATTTTCTTTTAATGGTTGCTTCCTATGCGCTTAGTATCGTACTGTTTCTTTGCTTTTCAACAGCTGTCGATTTTATGCACCATGCGGTCAAACCATTAAAACCGTGGACGCCGGATCTTTCCATCATCAGTTCGAATAATACCTGCTCCATCGACCGTAAGCGGATGGAAACATTACAAGATAATCCGCACGTAAAACAGGCATATGGGCGAATGTTTGCTTATGACGTTCCTATAAAGATAGACGGACAAGATAAGGTAATTAATCTTATTTCTTATGAAGAGCATCAATTTTCCTGGGCTAAGAAATACCTGATAGAGGGATCTATAAACGATGTTATAGAGAGGAATAATAAAGTCTTAGTTGTCTATGACTCAGCCACCAATTTGCATGTCGGGGACACGTTTTCATTGAATTGTGAGACTGGTCAAAAAGAAGTCACTGTGGCAGGACTACTTTCTTCGAGCCCATTTGACCGTGAAAAAGGGGTTGAGACTGTTATTTGTTCCGAAGAGACCTTCCAACAGTTGACCGGAAAAAGAGATTATACTATTATTGATATAAAGCTTTCAAATTCTGCAACAGAGGAAGATGTGAATGTAATCCGTTCATTGGCTGGCTCCAACACACGATTTAGCGATCGACGTGTTGGCAATCATGAAGCAAGGGGTGCTTTTTATTCCATGGCACTGTTTATATATGGATTTCTTGTGATTATCGCAATGATTACCATATTTAATATTGTAAATAGCGTGTCTATGAGTGTTTCCGCTCGCATGAAGCAGTATGGCGCGATGCGTGCGATTGGTATGAGCGACCATCAGCTGGTTAAAATGGTTGCAGCGGAGGCGGTGACGTATTCCGTTATAGGTAGTTTGGTGGGATGCATTTTGGGGTTGCCATTGCATAATTTCTTGTTTGAGCAGATGATAACCTCTCACTGGGGTGATCTATGGTACCTTCCGCTCGGACCACTTGGAGTGATCGTCGCAATCGTTTTGATCACATCCATATTAGCTGTACACAATCCGGCAAAACGAATTCACAATCTATCAATCGTTGATACAATCAGTGCACAGTAGAAAAAAGCTTGGAAAATATACGTGAGGAGAAGATTATGTTTCGAAAAGCAATCATGCAAGATTTGCATGCAATATGGGAAATATATGATGAAATACACCGGATGGAAGAGAATGGTGATACAACAATCGGATGGAATAGAGACATCTATCCTACCAGAAAAACAGCAGAAGACTCCATTCAAAAAGGCGATATGTTTGTGGAAGAAGAGAATGGGCAGATCGTTGCGGCAGCAAAAATAAATCAGGAGCAGGTGCCAGAATATGCCGATGCAGCATGGGATTATCTCGTATCAGAAGATCAAGTTATGGTACTCCATACATTAGTTGTTTCCCCTCATAGTAAGGGAAAAGGATATGGATCAAAGTTTGTAGATTTTTATGAATCGTATGCTTTAGAGTGTGGGTGTTTGTATCTTCGCATGGATACAAATGAAAGAAATGCAAATGCACGAAGACTATATAAAAAACTTGGATACAAAGAGGTTTCGATTGTACCGAGTGTATTTAATGGGATGGAAGGTGTTAAATTAGTTTGTTTGGAAAAGAAACTATCATAGTCAATAGGAGAGAGAAAAACAAATTAAGATTTCTTATTTACCAATAAGTTACCTAAAAGACCATTGCACGGGAAAGAAGTCCTATCAGATTATAAAGGATGAACTAGGCGATATGGTTAAGCAGCTAAAAGTTGGTCTGGTTATGGAATTTTAAACGAATCAATTGATCCGCGAAATAAAATGAAAAAGTGTTGGATATTTGTACTGGAACGGCGACCAATGCAATTTGTATTGCAAAACTATCAATTAAAATAGTTAACCAGAGCAGAGAAATCTGTTCTGTTTTTTTATGTTCAAGTAGCTTAATGAAACAGTAACAGTCACGGGATAATCTTAACCTGGCGCATGATTCTAGCTATAAATGTGATTTAAATCAATGTTATTGGTCAAACTTAACTATATAATTAGCACATAACATAAAAGAAACAAAAAACACAATTACAAATAAGGGAGGAATATCAATGGGTAAGAAAATAACCGAAAAGGTAACATGGGTTGGAAAAGTTGATTGGGAGTTAAAGAGCTTTCATGGAGAGGAATATTCCACTCGAAAAGGGTCTTCTTATAACTCATATTTGATACGTGATAAAAAGACCGTATTAATTGATACAGTATGGCAAACTTTTGATAAAGAATTTGTATCAAAGCTAAAACAAGAAATTGATTTGAACGAAATTGATTATATTGTTGCAAATCATGGGGAAATCGATCATAGTGGAGCTTTACAAGAACTGTTGGAGCTGATACCAAATACACCGGTATATTGTACCGCAAAAGGCGCGCAAATATTGAAAGGGCATTATCATGAAGATTGGAATTTTGTCACAGTTAAAACGGGTGATACATTAGAGTTAGGAAAAAGTAAATTAATCTTCATAGAAGCTCCAATGCTCCATTGGCCAGATTCAATGTTTACTTATATGACGGAGGATAATATTTTATTTAGTAATGATGCTTTTGGACAACATTATGCATCGGAGTCACTTTATAATGATTGCGTAGATGAGGGTGAACTTTTTGAAGAAGCAATTAAATATTATGCGAATATTTTAACTCCTTTTAGTGCGCTGGTGACAAAGAAAATTAATGAAGTCCTTGGATTCAATTTACCAGTAAATCTGATTTGCCCAAGTCATGGTGTGATATGGAAAGAAAATCCAGTACAAATCATTGAGAAATACGTAGCGTGGGCAAACAATTATCAGGAAAATCAAATTACAATTATTTATGATACAATGTGGAATGCCACAAGGAAAATGGCTGAGTCGATAGCCCGTGGTATTTTGGAGGTGGACCCTACCGTTACAGTAAAACTTCATAATGCTGCAAAAACAGATAAAAACGATATTATTACAGATGTGTTTAAGTCAAAGGCAATCTTAGTGGGGTCTCCTACTGTTAATAATGGATACCTTTATTCTATTGGTGGTATCATGGAAATGATAAAAGGGTTAAAGTATAAAAATAAATCGGCTGCAGCGTTTGGAAGTTATGGCTGGAGTGGTGAGGTAGTAAAGCAATTAAGTGAAGAACTAGAAAAAGGTGGTTTCCATGTAATCAATAATGGATATCGTTCCCTTTGGGTTCCAGACGAAGCAGAGCTAAATAATTGCCGTGATTTTGGTAAGGAATTTACCAATCAGCTTGGAACAAAATAACTCAAATTAAAAGGCTACAAAATGTAATTATAATAAATAAAAAGGATAACAGCTTCTCCTATATATAGTGTATTGGGAAAGGTGATATCCTTTTTTGTATCATTACATATGCTTTGAAACAGCATCAAGATGCCACAATATCATTTGATTAAAATGATAATTTCAAATATAATTAAATATAATTCCAACAATCAAAATATCCTATCAGCAAAATCTTATTCGCATGATTCTATTAACATAACCTAAAGACCATAATCCCAAGAAAGGAAAACTTCCTATGTCGGAACGTTGCCATCAGTGTTCGCACTGCAAAAACAAATTGTGTATGCATAAAGTACCAATGTTCAATCATTTAGATCATGAGAACTTGTTTCAAATCGCTGAATTAATTCAACATAAAAACTATAAAAAGGGTGAATCAATTTTTACCCAGGGTGATACTTTGGATTCCATTGTGATTATGAATGAAGGAAGTGCAAAGGCATATAAATATACGCTTGATGGGAGAGAACAAATCCTTTATCTTTTTTCAGAAGGAGACTTTTTTGGGGAACAGTATCTATTAAATAAAAAAATTGCAACCTATAGCGTGCAAGCCTTAGAGGAAGTTAAAGTATGTATGCTCTCAAAAGAACATTTTGAAACATTGTTATTACAATATCCAGATATGGGGATTAAAATCATTGAGGAATTAGGTGAGCGCATGCTCCGGTTAGAACATGTAATGGAAAGCATGGGAGTAAGAAATATTGATTTAAGAATTCATTCCTTTCTATTAGATTTTTCTTCAAAGTATGGAAAGAGAGTGGAAGAAGGGGTTCTGATACGACTGCCACTTAGTCGTGAAGGAATGGCAAACTATTTGGGGGTTGCAAGGGAGACTGTTAGCCGTAAATTAAGCCAGCTCGAAACGGATGGTATTATAAGGTCTGTATCGAACAAATCCATTTTAATTTTAAATGAAGCTGCATTGAAAGAATGATTGTATATAACGTTATAAAAATAAAATAAGAGTGATTG
This sequence comes from Lachnoclostridium sp. UBA5725, assembly GCA_002419585.1. GTDB lineage: Bacteria > Bacillota > Clostridia > Lachnospirales > Lachnospiraceae > DIGJ01. Next base: position 271,477 of record DIGJ01000040.1, on the reverse strand, counting down.
TAATCACATAATTTTTTCATAGTTCTAGTTATAATTGGATTCATAAAGAAGTAGTTGATATTTATAACTAGAGCCAGGAGGTATGTGATATGAAATATAAAGATAAGAATGTAACAATTGGAGAAGTTGTGGTTGAGGTGCCAGAAGTAACCGAGGTTTTCAAAGAGTTTCGAATCGATTTTTGCTGTGGAGGACATCGTAATCTTGCTAGTGTAATAGAAGAACAAAAAATCGATGGGGCAGCGTTGTTCGAAAGACTAGATAAGCTATATGAAAATCGGAAAGCCAGTTATGAAAATAAAGAAAGTCAATTTGATCAAATGAGCCCTCAAGTGCTTGTCACTTACATTGAAGATACTCACCACGAATATCTCAGACGCGTTTTGCCAGAAACAGCCGGTTTGTTAACAACAATTTTACGCGTACATGGTAAAAATCATCAAGAGCTGTTTGATATGTATCGTATTTATGGTCAACTGAAGGCAGATTTGGAACAACATTTATTAAAGGAAGAGACAATGCTATTTCCAGACTTCAATGAGATTGACAATAATGAACAGGAAATCATTGATTTAACAAAAATGATTATGAGTGAACATGAAGCAGCGGGTGAATTGTTGGAAAAGCTTCGTACTATTTCTGGTAATTACCATCTGCCAGAGGATGCATGCAAGACCTTTGCGAAAACGTATCAATTGTTAGAAGATATTGAGGATGACCTACATCAACACATTCATTTGGAAAACAATATTTTACTGAAAAATTATAGGAAACGTGAAACGTTGTTTAAAAGTAATGAAATTCTGAATTAGAAAAAAAGACCTGATCCAAAGATAAAAATGGTTCAGGTCTTTTTGGTGTATGATATGTTATATTTTTTCGTTGTGCCAAAGACTAACTTTCTTAACATTTATGTCATCATAGGTTTTATAGAAGTATTCACAGGTACTTGTATTTATAAATGCAGTATATTTTGTATAATCATCAGCGTTTCGACTCGTTATGACTGCTCCTTTTGGAATGGAAACACTTTCCATGATATGAAAGCATGCGGGAATTGCTTCCTGGCTGTCCATTGGTTTCGGTATATGTGTTTTAAGATAAGCTACTCTAATGAAGCGTTCTGGTGAGGTGAAGCCACCTGGTAACGGTGTGGTTGCCCCAGCTTGCCCGAATGGAGTCAATTGGATATTATGCCAGTAGACGTCCTCTGTTTGTGTTGGAGAAGTATTCATATAGTTTCTTAGATTTGTTAGATGCCAATTAAAGTCAGGGCTGTTTGACATTACACCAATGGGATTGCGTATTAATTCCAATCCCCTTTTGGTAGATTCAATGATAACACAATCTCCAGTTCTATCTGTAGTAATCCAGTGTAACGGCGCTATTGTATTTGTAATAGGATCCGGTATACCTTTTATGGTAATATTTTTTAATAGAGCTGGTAATTCCCTTATAGAAGAACAATTGCCCAGAATATAATGGAGGAAATCAATGGATGCAATCTGTTCGGATACATTTTGAGTTAAGGAAGTGCTATACTGAGCATAACCAGCAAAGTATAAGGCAGCCCCCGCAAAACCATTTTCATTGACGCCATCGAAAATCCCGAACATTCCATCTAACTTTTGACCAAGACAGATAAAACGATAGGTGTTTTTCATCTGTCTATTGTTCAAGCGGTTAAGCCATATATGAGATCTGGGTATGATATAAATTTGAGGGATAATATCATATGAAAAGTCCATGGTTCTACCCAAAAAGACTTCATCTGATTGAGCTTGTAAAGTCATTGCTGTACACATATTATTTCCTTTGGAACAAATATTTCTATAATATATGAAATTAAAAACTTGGTGTGAAAAATTTTATCATTTTAATGTTCATTGCAAACGGATTCAAAATAATAGGATTGTATGAGATAAGGCTCCTGATATTTCATTGCCATCTGCCATAGGAATTTTTTGTGAGCAAGAGTACCTGTTCTATATTTTTTGCGTAAGGTTTCATACCGTTTCTTTTCTTTCTCATTAGCGCAGTTCTTAAAATATCCCCAAACGTGATCGGCCGCATTGATTGATCCACCTTGTGATATCTCCATGAGCATGGCGTGATCAATCAGGTTATAAAATTCGAAGATGGGATACTCTTTTTTATCCTTCAAAAGCTTACGTATCTTATTATAATCCACATGGGATTTTTCTAAAATCAGATATTTATACTTCGACCATTCTTGTTCCAGATTGAGGATAGAGCGGTTCTTTTTTGTCAGATTCAAGCATTTTACAGAAGAAAGATTCTTATCTTTGACTTCCAGCATGATGTCTGGATCCATTCCGTCCAGTCCTTTGATGAAGTCATGGAAGGTCTCTAGGGAAATCGTTTGAGAGTGGGATCCAGGTTTTTTCAAAGGATTTTGCTGTGAATAATGTATCTTTTGATTGCCATCTTCTAGTTTCCATGTATCCTTACTTTTAGCAATCCATTCGTAAATATCAGTGTCATCACCATCGGGATTTATTTTATGGTGAAGTACATCAAAAACCACAGGAGCACCGGTAAGTCGGGAAATTTTCATAACCTCCTCGATATTATATATTTTGTCATCATTCTCAATGACAAGATGTTTACGAATCGTGGGATCCAGATTTTGGTAATAATTTACAAATCGATGCATGGCCATTTTCTTATCACCATAAGCTCCACCGATATGGAGGATAATCTTATTACCTTGACATGGGTCTATCGCTTCTAGTAACCGGGTATGATATTCCAGATCCTTTACTGCGCGCTCTACGACCAATTCGTCGGGTGAATTTAAAACAGTGTACTGTCCAGGATGCATCGAAATACGTATTCCATTTTCTCTGGTTTTTGTCCCGATACATGCTAGCCGCTCTCGAAAGATTTCCCACCATTTTAGTTGGTTTATCGGTGAGCTTCCAAACGGAATCAGGTCAGAGGTTATTCGGAAAAGCTGAATCTGATTTGCAATATTATAATCGATGATATGATCAAGTGCATCTAGGTTATAACTGATCACAGATGTCAATGTTTCCACACTGGCATTTTTCATGGTACAGCTTTTAAAACCAGTTTCTGGAATTCCAATCGTCTGACATGCATATCCTATTTTCATAAGCAGATTCCTTTCTTTCTTATATCTTGTGTATTTTATTATAACTTATGTAATCATAAAAAAGAATCTCAATACAAAAAGAAGAATCTCATTTAATGAAACAGAGCCCATACAAATTATTGAGGAATTTGAGTATTCAAATGGATATATTTTATTTGTTTGAAAATACAAAATATAGTAGAAAATTGTAAGTAAATGAGATATAATATTATCAATCTATTGACAATAACATGAAACGAGGTGTTATTATAGAAAAAATAAAAGGTATATAGTTAAAACAATAGAAGGTGTAGGTATAATTATCAATCTCCATAAACGGATATAGTTTTTGTGGATTACCACTAAAGAAAGGAATTAATTTTATGAGAAGAAGATTTAGCGGAATAAAAGGAAAGATAGTATTCTCTACAATAATTGTACTTTTTATAACGATGTTTTCTTTGTCTGGTATTGTGATTTATAATATTAATAAAAAATCTTATAATGATTATTATAATAATTCCACAGAGCAAATGAAAATTGTATCTAAAGCTATTAAAATTTTTTATGAGCAAATAGATAAGAATATTGATATGTTGGCAACAAACTCAGTAATAATGAAGGCTGATGAAAAAATCACTACATATAAGAATACTACAAAAGACACACCAATGCATCCCTCATCCAATAAAGGGATAGAACAGGAAATATATAAAATATTTGAGCAATATGCAGCTAGTCACGAAGGTACTAGTTATGTATATTTAGGAACTAAAGACGGCGGATATATACAGTGGCCGGAAGAGACTACAATGGCGGGATTTGATCCGACCCAAAGACCTTGGTTTAATGATGCAATAGGTAAAAATGGAGAAATAATCAGGACAGAGCCATATGAGTATAAATCGCAGTTACTTACAAGCAATGCACGTTCTTTTACTGACTCGAATGGAAATATTCTGGGTGCAATTGGAATTGATGTTCAGCAATCTGATATTAGTGCAATGTTAAAAGAAATGAAAACCGGTGAGACAGGGTTCTCAATGATTGTACACAGTAATGGTTTGATCATGGCAGATGGTAATAATGAGGAAAATAATTTTAAAAAAATTGATGAAGTTGGTATAGATGGATTAGATAAACTTCTGGGTAAAGAATTAGCTCATTTTACAGTAACGATTAACAATGTTAAATATATAGTGAATCCATATAAAGTTCAAGGGACTGAATGGATTCTTGCTTCCTTTATGGAAAAAAAGGAATTGGAGTCAGGAGCGAAAGAAATAGTAAATATAGTTTTAGTTTCTTCTATTATTATATTAATATTCGCTATTGTACTTTTAAGTTTTGTCGCAAGTAGTATATCAAAACCGATACTTGTAGTTACTAAGAAAGTACAAGATTTTTCAAATTTAGATTTTTCTGATGATAATAAATCTGATATGAAAAAATTCATAAAAGCAAAAGATGAAATTGGAGATATGGTGAGAGCACTAAAGATAATGAGGGATAATGTGGCTGATTTTATATCCAATACGTCAGAAGCAGCAGAGCAGGTAGCTGCTTCATCAGAAGAATTAACAGCCACTTCCTTACAAGCCGCTAATACATCAGTAGAAATAGCTACAACAATTGGAGAAATTGCAAAGGGAGCTGGAGATCAAGCAAACGATACGGAGTTGGCTGCAGATAATGTAGATGGAATGGGTAATTTATTGGAACAGGATTTACAATATCTAAAGGAATTAAATACTGCTGCAGTACAGATTGAAAAACAGAAAGAAGAAGGATTTTCAACTATTAAAGAGCTGATTGATAAGACAAAGAAGAATAATGATGCCTCTAAAAATGTCTTTCGGATTATTATCAGCAACAACGAGAGCGCAGAAAAAATTGATAATGCAAGTTCAATGATTCAAAGTATAGCAGAACAGACAAATCTTTTATCTTTAAACGCTGCTATCGAAGCCGCAAGAGCTGGTGATGCTGGAAAAGGCTTTGCAGTAGTTGCAGGAGAAATACGTACGTTAGCAGACCAATCGAATCGATTTACAAATGATATAAAAACAGTAATAAATGAATTGAAAGAAAAATCTCAACATGCTGTTGATTTAATGCAACAATCAATGCAGATTGTAACCGAACAAACAATGAGCGTGAAAGTAACAGAAGAAAGATTTGAGGGCATTGCGGAGGCGATAGACATCATAAAAACAATAATTGATAAACTTAATGATTCTGCAGTGCTCATGGCAGGTAATAAAAGCAAAGTGATAGAATTGACTCAGAATCTAGCAGCAATTTCTGAGGAGAATGCGGCGTCAACACAAGAGGCCGCTGCCTCTATGGAAGAGCAGGCTGCTACGATTGATGAAATTGCAAACGCGGGAGAGAGTTTGGCTACAATAGCAGAGGAGTTAAGAGGATTAATTGAGAAATTCAAGATATAAATAAATTGTAGTTGTTACAACTAAAAAGTTAGGCTAAGTTTTAGGTCAATGATAAGACCTATAGACTTAGCCTATTTTTTTGAGTTTGAATAGTAATCAAGCTTATTACCAAAGAATCGGAATGGGAATGAAGTTTACTATTCAAAAACCGTATTCTCTGCTACAATTATGTGATAAAATAGGTATAGTAATATAGGAGATAAGAAAACATGTGTGCAAGAATAAGAGGACCTTTTGAATATAATAACAAAGAAGAATTTAAGGAAAAGCTATTGGAATGGATTGGTGACGTTTTTTACGACATTCTTCCTGAGTATGGCTATGAAGTCCGTGAGGAACAAATATATACGGCGTTTCAGTCAGCCGATGCATTTTGTAATAACAATATTCACTTAGCGGAAGCAGGGCTAGGTACAGGGAAAACATTTGCGTATTTACTAACAGCATTTGCTTATGCACGTTTTAGTGGAAAACCAGTAGTAATTGCATGTGCTAGTACAGCTCTTCAAGAACAACTTGCCGGAAGTGAAGGTGATATTGCAATCCTATCAAAGCTACTTGAATTAGAGATAGATGCGCGAATGGCAAAAGATCCCCATCAATATATCTGTGATGCAAAAGTGAATGATACCACAGATGAAGTAAGTACGATGTCGGATGAGGTGAATGAATGGATCAATAAAACAAATCGTGGTGAGCGCTCGGAAATACCAAGCATGCCAGACCGTGTGTGGAAGTGGATTGGATGGGATGAGTCAATGGCTTGTGATATTTGTTCCAGTCGTGGCTTTTGTAAATTAGTGAAGGCAAAAGAACATTATTGGCAAACAAAAGATTTGATTATTGTGGATCATGAGGTATTTTTTAATGACTTATGGACGCGCGATGAGCGCATTGCAAATGGGCAATTGCCGATCCTTCCAAGTTATTCGGCGGTCATTTTTGATGAGGGACATAAGATATTACTTCCCGCAGCGATGCAGGCAGGGGAACATATTAATCAAGAGGAAATGGAACATATGATAGATGCCATTGAAGAAATACAGGGTGCTAGAGATTCCTTCCTATCATCAGCTATTTCCATGGAGCATGCGTTTCATGAGTTTTTTACAAACTTAAATTGGCATTTAATAAAAGATGATTGTTCGAAACGGCTATCCATTCGTATATCGGACGACTTACTGAAAACTGCAAATGCCTTTAAAAAGACATTGAATCATCTCCTTATGGATTTTCAAATTGAGCAAGAACTTTACATGGAATCCTTGTCCGCAAATCAAATTCAAGCATATGAAGGACAAATTGAGAGGGCAACGATTGCGTTGGAACAATTTTGTAGGAATAAAGGTGTTGATATAATCTCTTGGGTAGACGGTGGAGATGGAAGCTTTTGGGTTGTTCCAAGGAATTTGAGCGAACTGCTTAACAAGAAATTATATCAAAAAGAAATACCCGTGGTGTTTACCTCTGCAACCTTAAGTAATGAGGGTGACTTTGATTATTTTATTCGAACAATCGGTTTGAAAAATGTAACAAAGTCAACGGTGGGTAGTCCTTTTGATTTGGAAAATCAAGTGGTTGTCTACATGAATCCGTCCTCAAATTGTAAAAAAGATGACTTAAACCATAAAATTGAAACATTGGTATCGTTATTAAATCAAAATGGCGGACGTGCGCTTGTCCTTACCAATTCCATGGAAGAGGTTCGAATGATTCGAAAGGGATTAGGAAAATATAAGCTACCGTTTGAGATTTTATGGGAAGATAAGGGAGAGAGAGGATTTCTTGTTCGAACATTTCGACAGGAGGAAACTTCGGTATTGATTGGTTCCAATTTTTGGGAGGGAGTCGATGTGCCGGGTGAGGCATTAACCTTATTGATTGTTTGGCAACTACCATTTCCAACGAGGGATCCTATTATTGAAGTGCAGCGAAAAGAGGCAAGGCAACAGGGATTGGATGTAGCGAAAACCGTAGATTATCCGGAAATGGGACTGAAATTAAAACAAGGATGTGGAAGATTAATACGGACACAGAATGACCAAGGAGCAATTATCATACTAGATCATGTAATAGGAACAAGGTGGGAAAGTGTTGTTATGGGCGCACTACCTGCCGGGGCCAAAATTAGAACAATAGGAGAGGTAAATTTTAATTAGGTATCAGATTCATATGGGGGGATTGTATGAAAACAAAGCTTACAAAACAATTTTGGGTTACATTGGTTATTTTTAGCTTTATTGGACAAGTTGCATGGGTAGTGGAGAATATGTATTTTAATGTCTTCATTTACAAGATGTTTCATGCAACGGCAGGAAATATTTCAACTATGGTTGGTGTAAGTGCTATTGTTGCCACGCTTACGACACTTTTTGTTGGAGCATGGTCAGATAAGGTCAGTAGACGAAAGGTATTTATATGTACGGGCTACCTTATTTGGGGAATTACAATTTTAAGTTTCGCATGGATTCGCGAGGATATTTTGAACCGATTTGTTCCAGTCGCTTCGGTGGCGCCGGTGGGTATAACGCTGGTTATAGTAATGGACTGTGTAATGACCTTCTTTGGTTCCAGTGCAAATGATGCATGCTTTAATGCATGGCTTACGGATAAGACAGACAAAACCAATCGTGGGTCAGTCGAGGGGATTAATTCCATGATGCCGCTCGTTGCAATACTAGCTGTATTTGGTGGATTTATGTTCTTTGATCTTGAAAAGAAGAGCAGTTGGAGTATTATTTTTCTTTTGATTGGCTTGATTGTAATGGGGATCGGCATTCTTGGTATTTTTTTAATCGAAGATAAAAAATGGAAAGTGGATAAGAATCAGAAGTATTTTGGTAATATCTTTTATGGATTTCGCCCATCCGTTATAAAGGCGAACCCAATTTTATATCTGACATTAATTACCTTTGCGGTATTTGGCATTTCCATTCAAACATTTATGCCATATTTGATTTTATATTACGAGAAGTCTCTTGGTATGAGCAATTATGTGTTGATCATGGCACCAGCAATTATAATAGCAGCAGTGATTACCGCATTTTATGGAAGAGTTTACGATAAATGGCGCTTTGAAAAAGCAGTGATACCAACCATCTCTACCTTGATGCTAGGGTATGTTTTATTATATTTATTTAAGAATGTTGGAATGGTATTTATGGGCTCCTTATTTATGATGACTGGATATCTGACCGGAATGGCGGTCTTTGGCGCAATGATTCGAGACTATACGCTGGAAGATAAAAATGGACTGTTTCAGGGACTTCGAATCATAGGGCAGGTGCTTGTTCCGGGTGTGATAGGACCTGCAATAGGGGCAGCAGTTTTGGTTAATGCAAAAACAGTTACAAACAGTGATGGTACAAAGTCATTTATTCCAAATGAGACGATATTTATGGCAGCTTTTGTGGTAGCTGTTTTTATTTGGATGCTACTGGCACTTATTTTTAAATTGCGAAAATCAACATACCATCATCTTTTAACAAAAGAGGGAGAAAGTTTAACGGATACACCGTGGCAGGAATATCCAAGACCACAGTTAAAACGAGATTCGTACTTGAATTTGAATGGAAGGTGGGAATTTGCAGTTACACACAGCGAACATATTCCAGACACGTTTTCAGAACAGATTCTGGTACCATTTCCTCCAGAATCCATCCTTTCTGGTATTTGTAAAAACATAGGAAGGCATGCCATTATCTATTACAAAAAGAAAGTAGTGCTCCCAGAAGGATTCAGAAAAGATAAGGTATTTCTACATTTTGGTGCAGTCGATCAGATTTGCGTGCTCTATGTGAATGGAAAAGAAGTAGCAACTCACATCGGTGGATATTTGCCATTCCATGTGGATATTACACCTTATCTTAAGGCGGAAAATATCATCGTTTTGAAGGTCAAAGATCCATTAAACCAGGATTTGCCTTATGGGAAACAGCGAAGACGACGCGGAGGCATGTGGTATACTCCGGTTTCAGGAATATGGCAGACCGTATGGTTGGAAAGTGTCAGCGAGGATTATATTCAGGAACTACAGATTACACCAACATTGGAATCCGTAAAGATAAAGGTGACTTCCACTGCCAAACGAAAAGAAATAACAGTTAAAACGCTGTCAGGACTTATTTGCAAAACGTTTGAGGAGGATGAAATCAACATTCCAATCGAATATCCACAGCATTGGACGCCGGAGACTCCATATTTATATGAGTTTGAAATTAGAACAGAGCATGATAAAATCACCTCTTATTTTGCATTGAGAACGTTAAGTGTAGAAGTGGTAAATGGAGTGTCCAGATTGTGCTTAAATGGAAAGCCTTATTATTTCCATGGCCTTTTGGATCAAGGATACTTTAGTGATGGAATCTATCTTCCTGCTGGAATCGAGGGATATCAAAAGGATATCCATATGATGAAAGTACTTGGGTTTAACACACTTCGCAAGCATATAAAAGTGGAACCGGCATGGTTTTACTATCTGTGTGATAAATTGGGCATGGTAGTATTCCAAGATATGGTGAATAATGGGCGTTATTCGTATTTATTTGATACGATATTACCTACGATAGGTCGTGCCAAGAAAAATGATACAAAAATTATTCGAAAAAAGGCAGTGAAGGAAAATTTCGAAACCTTTACGAAAGAGACAATCCATCATTTGTATAATTATCCCTGCATTTGTTATTGGACGATTTTCAATGAGGGATGGGGACAGTTTGACAGTGATGTGATGTATGAAAAAGTAAAAAAGCAAGATGATACAAGATTTATAGACAGTACCTCTGGGTGGTTCTGGCAAACAAAAAGCGATGTACAAAGCCTACATGTCTATTTCAAACCGGTAAAAATTAGTGGCGGCAGTCGTCCGATTGTTGTTTCCGAATTTGGAGGATATGCATATAAGGTGGAGGGAAATTCGTTTAATCTTAATAAAACATATGGATATCGAATGCTAAAGAACCAAGCAGAATTTCAAAATGCATTGAATCATTTGTATCGAAATGAGATTGCTCCTTCCATTAAGGAGGGACTCTGTGCTTCTATCTACACACAGGTAAGTGATGTGGAGGATGAAACAAATGGTCTTTATACATATGACAGACTCGTGCTTAAGGTGGAGGAAGAAGAAATGCAAGAAATTGCAAAAATCCTTGTGATTCACTAAGATAGTAACCTCTGTAATTTTTATTTTTGTTCTTTGATTTCTCTTTTTTTTGTTTTATAATAAAGGCTAGGCTCTTTTGTTTCCTACTATAAAACAAAAGATAATGGAGGTAATGATGAATAAAAAAGAAGTATTTGAATTAAAAAGTCGTTTTAAAAAATCTGGTTGTACATTTACAAAACTGTGTGGATGTTATGTAAATGCAGACAAAGAAATACTGATAAACTTTAGTGAAACATTTTTGAATTTGGAAGAAGAGGAATTCTACAAATATTTAGATATTGCAAAAAAGACGTTATCAGGAACCATGGGAAATAATTTAATTGAACTTAATTTTCCATTAGAGGAAGAAAAAGCAGGTGGCAGACAACAGTTTTTAATGGGACTAAGGGAAAGCAAATTAAAAAATGAGGGGTTATTGAACACCTTTTATCAGCAGATTATTGATAGCTATGATTATGCTGGTAATTATCTTATTTTAGTCTTTCACGATGCTTATGATGTCATGACAAAAACAACGGATAATGCGAAATTAGACGAATCGGAAGAGGTGTTTGAATATTTATTATGTGCGATTTGTCCGGTAGAACTGACAAAACCTGGGCTTGGATATCTTGAAAATGAAAATAGAATTGGACCACGTAACCGAGACTGGGCAGTTGGAGCGCCAGATACCGGCTTTGTTTTTCCGGCCTTTACCGATCGCAGTACGGATATTCATTCGGTTATGTTTTACACAAAAAATGCAGTAGAACCTCACAAAGAATTGATGGAGTTGGCACTGGGTTGCCCTGCAAAAAGTACGGCAACTGAACAAAAGAACACGTTCCAAAAGATTATAAATAACGCAATCAATGATTCTGAAATGAGCAAAAAGGTTTTTAGTGATATTCAAGAAAGTCTAAGTGGACTAAAAGAGGAACAAGCCAATCTTGTGGATTCTTACGAAGAACCAGTACGATTAACGAATGAATCGGTGCAAGAAATTTTGGTGGAAAGTGGTTTGTCAGAAGAGATTACCGCCAAAATCGAATCATCCTATGCCGAAAACTTCAGTGAGGAACCACCTGCGATTGATTATTTAATCGATAAAAAATTGTTGGCAGAAAATGAAAAACGAAAAGTTGAAAAAGCACTTATGGAGCAAGTACATATATTAAAAGAAAAACTAGAAGAAACGACAAAAGCTGCGAGTGCTTCGCCTTTTGACACGGATGCAGAAGACCTGAACCAAGAGAGAAACGCGAATTACGATGTAGTTCTTCAGGTGAAACCGGAAAAAATGGATCAAATCAAATCACAAATCATTGATGGTAAGAAATGTATTATCATTCCGATGGATGAACATGAACATGCAACGGTAAATGGAGTAGCAGATTTGATGTAAGAGAATAGTTATTGTAAGCCAAATGAATACAGTTAAAGAAAAATGCTCTTTCACGAATTATCGATAAGATAATTTTAAAAGGGCATTTTCCTTTTTTGAATTTTTCTAGAAGCATCTAAAAAAGAAGATATTATTTAGATAGATTCTGTCATAAATCCAGGTGTATCCATTCCATATAAATCCTTCTGCTGAGCGAAAACCAATAAAAATTGGATAGAACCAAAAAGATCTGCCATTCCAAAGCCATACAAAAGTGAACTGATTTTGGCAATAGCTAAATTGACCTGCTAAATTGTTCATTCTTGTTAAATTACCATACTGTGCATTAAATTCAGCTGATCCTTGAATTGGGATTACGATTCCTCTAGGTAACGAAGGTTTAGTGGTAGGGGGTGCAAACCTAGGAGGACGGCGATCCAAAGGAAATTCTGGCCGCTCTGGTCGTTCTGGTCGTTCCGGTCTCTCAGGTCGTTGCGGTCGTTCTGGGCGTTCCGGTCTCTCAGGTCGTTCCGGTCTCTCTGGTCGCATAGGTGGTTGAGGTCTCATAGGTGGTTGAGGTCGCATTGGTCGCATAGATGGCATAGGAAGAGTAAACTGATCAGATTGTTGTGGCTGCTCTTGTTCTTGTCGATCTGGGCGTCTTGGTGGTCTTTGGGTTATATATATACTTTCAGAACCAGAGTCATCATTTCCAATTATATTGGAATCGAAATAATTATCATCTAAATTATTTATATTCAAGATTATATCCCTTCTAGATAGATTTCTATATAGTATTTTATGAAGGAAGAAGGATATCGTGTAAACAAATTATATAAGATGATGAATTTTAGCTAACGAAAAGCTTTTGGTTATGGTATAATACAAAAGGCTCAGAAATGGACAATCTAAAATAACAATAGAATCAAGGAGTAAAGATGCAATTTAAAGAATTAAGTATTATGCCTGCAATATTAACGGCTTTGGAAAAAGAAAATTATTCGGTGCCTACACCGATACAACAAGAGGCAATCCCGGCAATTTTAAGTGGTAAAGATTTACTTGGATGTGCGCAAACGGGAACAGGAAAAACAGCTGCATTTGCAATACCAACCTTGCAGTTGCTTAGTGAAGATAACATGTCTCAAACAGGCCAAAGAAATATACGCGCCTTAATAATTACGCCAACAAGAGAGTTGGCGCTTCAAATATACGAAAGCTTTTGTACGTATGGTAAATATACAAAATTAAAAAGCTGTGTAATCTTTGGAGGGGTTTCTCAAAAACCACAAGAAGAAGCATTACAAAAAGGAGTCGATATCCTTGTAGCAACACCTGGCAGACTGAATGATTTAATCAATCAAAAGGTAATCAGTTTAAAACATATAAAGATATTTATATTGGATGAAGCAGACCGAATGCTAGACATGGGATTTATTCAAGATGTGAAAAAGGTGATAGCTAAGATACCAAGCAAAAAGCAGACATTACTTTTCTCGGCAACGATGCCACCTTCCATCGAAAAAATGTCAAATGCCATCTTAAATGATCCAGTTAAAATAGAGATAACTCCCGAATCTACGACCGTTAATAGCATTGATCAATATGTATACTATGTAGACCGGGAAAACAAAAAGGACTTATTACTTCACATTTTAAAAGATAAATCCATTTCATCGGTACTTGTATTTACACGTACCAAGCATGGTGCGGATCGGATTATGCGTCAATTATCGAAATCAAAGATTACAGCACAAGCAATTCATGGTGATAAGTCTCAGAATGCCCGTCAAAATGCGTTGAGTAACTTTAAAAATAAGACATTGCGAGTATTAGTTGCGACGGATATTGCGGCAAGAGGAATCGACATCGATGAACTATCACATGTTATAAATTATGATCTTCCAAATGTTCCGGAAACTTATGTGCATCGTATTGGACGAACGGGACGTGCCGGACTTGGTGGAGTAGCCATATCTTTCTGTGATTTTGATGAAAAACCACTTCTTTTTGATATTGAAAAATCAATTCGAAAACAAATAACGGAGGTTAAAGAGCATCCTTACCCACTGCTTAATACAACTCCAACCGTAAAAGTGACGCAACCAAGGAGAGAATCCTCTAAAACTGCGGCATCAAAAAAGGATCCCGCTGCAAAGAAAAAAGTGAAAATGGCGGCAGATGGTACGCTTAAAGAAAAAAAGAATAACAATAATCCGTACCGACAAGGTCGAAAAGGAAAAGTAGATTTTAAATTAAAGTAGGACGATTAACGAAAAGAAAGCAATCTGGTATGTGAAGTGTTGGAAAGTAGAAGTGAGAAAAAATGAATCAATATAGTGAAAAAAAACAAAAATTCCTAGAAATAATGAACAAGTATACCGAACGTGATGTTATGGTTGCATTTTCCGGAGGCGTCGATAGCACATTGATATTAAAGGCAGCATATGAAGTGGCAACGAAAAAGAATCATAAAGTTTATGCTGTCACTATACATACAACGCTTCATCCGATGAATGAAATTCAAGTCACGCAACAAATAGCAAAGGAGATTGGTGCAATCCACTCAGTTATCCATGTGGATGAGTTACAAAATGCTGGGATCATGGAGAATCCAGTTGACCGTTGCTATCTATGTAAAAAGTATTTATTTAAAAAATTACGTGAAATGGCTCAAAAACATGAGGTTGAAACGATAATGGATGGTACGAATGAAGACGATTTACATGTATATCGGCCAGGAATCCGTGCACTTAACGAACTTTTGATTGCAAGTCCGCTGGCTGAAGCTGCTATGACAAAGGCAGATGTGAGAAAAATGGCGGAAGAATATGGTCTGTCGTCTGCCCAAAGACCTTCTGCTCCTTGCCTTGCTACGAGATTTCCGTATGGAACAAATTTGTCCTATGATCAGATGCAAAGAGTGGAAAAAGGCGAAGATTATTTAAAGACACTAGGTTTTTATAATATAAGACTACGGGTACATGAAGATATTGCAAGAATCGAAGTAGATATTAAGGATTTGGGTAAAGTAATAGAACACAGGGGTGATATCGTAGCAAACCTTAAAAATTTGGGTTATGCATATGTGACCATCGATTTGGAAGGTTTTCGTTCTGGAAGTATGGATTACAAAATGATTTGATTTGATTCGAATTTATTGATCATTAAAGTGAAGTTGGAGATAAGCACTCTGACTTCATTTTTTTGTATTCAATTTATTTTTTTAAAGAATAATATCTTTTGATTTTGCGGATAATAAACTGAAAATAATTTTTAGGGGGTAATATAAATGACAACAGCAAATGCAACGATTGCACCTCATGAAGCCTTGGAATTACATGAACTACTTACGTTTAAAAATGTTTGTGCAACAAAATCTGCAACCATGGCAGAACTGGTAAAAGATGAAGAGTTAAAGTGTCTTTTGCAAGCTGACTATAATACTGCACAATCAGAAATTACGGAACTGAAAGAACTGGTACAAAAAGTAAATTGGACAAAAGAGCCGACTGGAGGATCCAGCAGTTTCAATAACGTCTGTTAATCAGAAAGTAGGTGAGATAATGGCAAATATGATAAAAAATTTGGCGGGTATGAAAAATATGACCGAACAGGTAATTGCAACAGACTTATTGTTAGGTTCGAAAGCAGCAATTCAAAATTACGCGGTAGCTCTTACAGAAACGGTAACTCCTGAAGTAAAGGAAACCTTACACAGACAGCTTGATTGTGCGATTGAAAATCATGAAAAAATAACAAATTATATGATTAGTAAAGGCTATTATAATGTATATAATCCACAGGAACAAAGCAAAATCGATATGACTGCTTCTGATAAGGTCATGAGTTTGCAAAAATAACAACGCTCCTAATTATAATTGGAAGAAAAAAATATGATCATTATTAAAAATGGCAAAGTGTTTACTATGGTGGGAGAAATAGTAGATCCTGGTATCATAGTAATCGAAAATGAAAAGATTATATCAGTAGGTAAAAATAGCCCTACTTTCTACTGATACATTGGTTAGTATAGTTTGAGGGAATTAAATACCCGCGTATTATTGGTTTACGGTGGTGAAAGCATACATACAACCGGCTTGTATGATAAGATAATGTGTTTATAGTTAAATGGAAATTAATGGAATTGTATATTGTTCCTTATCATTCATTTATGCTATAATAGATTCAAAATAACTTACGTTATAAGAAGGAATTCAAATAACGCTAACCATTATCTTATATGAAAGGAATCTAACTGTGAACGAGAACAAATCGAAAACCATAGGAAACATTTTAATTGCTAGTATACTAGCGGTAGGCATTGTAGTATCTGCGATCATTGCATCAAATGCTTTGATTGAGATAAAAAGCAACAGAACAAGCATTGTTGTTACAGGTTCTGCAAAACAGCAAATCACTTCTGATTTGATTGTATGGACTGGTTATTTCAATACACAATCACCAGATTTAAAAGATGCTTATGCTGATTTAGAAGCAAGTAGGGAGAAAGTTAGTAATTATCTAATCGGTCAGGGGATTAATGAAGAGGATCTTGTATTTTCCTCGATATCGACATCTCCGTATTACATTACAAACGAATATGGCGTAACAACGAGCCAAATTGATTATTATGATTTGAGCCAGACGGTTACGATCAGTTCGGGAGAAATTGATAAAGTTACTGAGATTTCAAGAAATGCGACAGAACTTTTAAGTGAAGGGGTTCAGTTTCAATCCTATGAACCTCAGTACATGTATACTAAATTAGCAGACATGAAAGTTACGATGCTTGCAGAGGCAACGAAGGATGCTACAAAGCGTGCTGGTATGATTGCAGAAAATGCAGGAAGTAAACTGGGCGACTTAACATATGCAGATATGGGAGTAATGCAGATTACACCGCTTTATTCAAATGAGATATCCGATTATGGTATCAGTGATACCACCTCGTTAAAGAAAGAAATTACAGCAGTGGTACATTGTACATTTGAGGTAGATAAGTAAATGAAAGAATAAAAGATTGGAATATGCTATTCTTAAAAATAGCCTCCAAAGGTTAGACAAATATCTAACTTTTGGAGGCCTGTTTTTTTGTTAATGAATATATGAATTTGCGAAAAAAGCATTTATGAGTTAGAATATTGTTGATTGGGATGTAATTAACTAATCTATAACTTTTGCGAAAAAAAGTTTATTTTACGTAAAAATGGTGGTAAAAATAGAATGATGAAAAAAGAAATAAATAATGATAAAGATTTTAAAAAAAAATTAATCATAGACTGCGAAAAATGTTGTGGTTTATGTTGTGTCGCTTTATATTGCATGAAAAGTGATGGATTTCCTGCAAATAAAATCGCGGGTAAGCCTTGCCAGAATCTTATGCCGGATTTTCGCTGTGCTATACATTCGAAACTAGTCCAATCCAAGATGAAAGGTTGTTTGGCATATGATTGCTTTGGTGCTGGTCAAAAAGTTACACAGGATTGCTTTCCGGCAATGAATTGGAATACGCATCCTAAGAAAGCGAATCAAATCTTTGATGTTTTCCTTGTTGTATTTGGGCTCCATCAAATGCTATGGTATTTAATCGAAGCTTCTACCTTAAACCTTGGAGAAATAATCAATTCGGAAATTGATGCATTGATAGGTGAAAATGAACGAATGACAGCGCTAGTACCAGACGATATTTTAAACTTGGATGTGAATGCATATCGATTGAGAGTAAATGAACTGCTCAAAGAGATCAGCAACACGATAGCAAATCCAACAAAAAAAGAACAAAACAGAGATTTTTTTGGAAAAGACTTTAAAGGAGCGGATCTTGATGGCAAAGATTTTAGTATGTCACTTATGATTGCTGCAAATCTAGAAGGCTGCAGCCTGAGGGGGACTAATTTTTTAGGCGCAGATATGCGTGACGTCAATATAAAAAATACCGATTTAAGTCAAAGCGTCTTTCTGACACAGATGCAGATTAATGCTGCAAAAGGCAACTCAAATACAAAATTACCAGATAGCTTGGCTTATCCAAAGGAATGGAAAGGAGACAGTCCCTTTGAAGAAAGAACAGTTTTCGACAAGACGACCAGGAATTATAGGAGAAGAAAAAATTAGACAGTATGCAGTGTTAATTCCTATGATAGATATTTCAGGAGTTACTTATTTATTATTTGAAAAAAGATCGAGTAAATTAAGGCGTCAGCCAGGTGAAATTTGTTTTCCTGGTGGAAAGCTTGAAGCAGGAGAATCCTTGCAAGAATGTGCTGTACGTGAAACAATGGAAGAGTTAAAAGTAGTTCCAGGGCAAATACAAGTGCTAGGACCAGGGGATATCTATGCTTCACCATTTAATTTAATGATACATTCGTTTGTTGGTGTAATAAAAGATTATCAGAATACATTTAGTACGGATGAAGTAGATGAAATCATAAAAATACCATTGGATTTCTTGCGTAATCAGTCCCCAGAAATATTTGAAAGTAAACTGGTGAATGAACCACCACAAGATTTCCCGTATGAATGGATTCCAGGAGGAGTAAAATATCCGTGGGCAAAGGGGACTTATGAGATTTTGTTTTATAAATATGAAGATTGGATTATTTGGGGCATGACGGCGCAAATCGTAAAGTCAGTACTTTACTTGATGGATGAATATAATTTATATAATAAGTGAGCGATTATAGGAGC
The DNA here is from genome assembly GCA_002419585.1 of Lachnoclostridium sp. UBA5725. GTDB lineage: Bacteria > Bacillota > Clostridia > Lachnospirales > Lachnospiraceae > DIGJ01. The sequence goes on along the minus strand of DIGJ01000040.1, from coordinate 252,689 downwards.
ATAACATGAATTTTATTGGGAACCTAACAGTCAGTGTATATTCGATGGCTATCTTGTTAATGATATATTTTCAACTAAAAAAACAGGAAGCAAAAGAAACGCTAACGTATAAAATTTATATGATGATGATCAAGTTTACAGCAGTATTGTTAATGATGGATATATTTAGCCGGATTGATAGTAAAGAGGGTACGCTAATTTCTCTGTTGAGTCATTTTGGAGATTTTATACTGTTCTTTTTTAATCTTGTGATTCCATCTTTGTGGTTACTTTATGTGTATATACAAGTATTGCAAGAAGATACTGGAATGAGACGGTTACGAACTTCACTGATCATACTAAATGTAGCAAATGCGATTTTAGTGGTACTATCACAATTTGGAGGATGGCTTTATTATTATGATCAAGAAAATAATTATCAGCGCGGTCCACTCTTTCAATTGCCAGTCATAGTAGCAATTACATTATTAGCGTCCACTTATATTATAATCTTTAAGAATATAAAGAAGGTGGATCGAAAACAAGGATTTACGCTTGCATTTTTCGTTGTATTACCATTTACTGGTATCATTTTGCAGGTTTTGTTTTATGGAATGTCATTGATGTTAAACTCCATTGTACTTTCTTTGCTTTTGGTTTTTCTTAACATACAAAATTGTAATTTGCATACGGATTATCTGACAGGCGCATCAAACCGAAAAAAGCTTGATACATATTTAAAAGAAAAAATTAAGACCAGTACACAGGAGAAAACATTTTCCGCAATTATGCTAGATCTAAACCATTTTAAAAGTATAAATGACACGTTTGGACATGATGTTGGAGATTCTGCTTTGAAAGTATCAACAAATTTGTTGAAAAGCTGCCTAAGATCAAATGATTTTATAGCACGGTTTGGTGGAGATGAATTTTGTATTGTATTGGATATATCAAAGCAAACAGAATTGGAAGAAGTAGTTCAAAGAATAAATCGGTGCTTTGCCCTCTATAACGAGACAAGCAACCTGCCGTACGAACTTTTTTTCAGTATGGGATATGCGGTGTATGATCGATATCTATTTATGAAGATGGAAGACTTTCTAAAATACCTTGATTTGTTGATGTATGAAAGCAAACAGAATAAAAAAGAGAGTATGCAAAGCACGATTGGTATAGATAAAAAACAGAAGGATTTATAATGAATGAATAATTTAGTAATTGGAATATTGGCGCATGTAGATGCAGGTAAAACAACGTTATCCGAGAGTATGCTTTACCTAAGTGGTAAAACATTGAAGCTTGGAAGAGTAGATAATAAGGATGCATATTTGGATACGTATGAACTGGAAAAGAAACGTGGCATCACCATTTTTTCCAAGCAGGCTATTTTTGAGATTGGAAAGACACAGATTACCTTATTAGATACTCCGGGTCACGTGGACTTTTCTGCTGAAATGGAGAGAACACTACAGGTATTGGATTATGCAATTCTAGTGATAAGTGCCGCAGATGGAGTACAAGGCCATACTAAAACCGTATGGAGGCTTTTGGAGCGGTATCAGATACCGGTTTTTTTGTTCGTTAATAAGATGGATCAAAGAGGTACGGATAAGGCCCAATTGCTTCAAGAAATAAAAAAACAATTGCATGATGGTTGTATTGAATTTGGACAAGAAAAAGAGGAAGTCTTTTATGACCAGATTGCCATGTGCGATGAAAGTATGATGGAAGACTTCCTGGAAACTGGAAAGATTGAAGATGACCAGATAAAGTATGCGATTAGAGAGAGAAAGGTATTTCCTTGTTTTTTTGGATCGGCTCTAAAATTAGAAGGGATTGAAGGATTTATGCAGGCAATTAAAACCTTATCCATACCACCTGCTTATCCAGAGGAATTTGGAGCAAAAATATTTAAAATTACAAGAGACGAACAAGGAAATCGTCTTACACATATGAAAGTTACCGGAGGAAAACTAAAAGTCAGGGACCTATTGATTGGTCAAGGCTGGGAAGAAAAAGTGAATCAAATTCGCATCTATTCTGGTCAGAAATACGAAGCAGTAGGTGAGATTAGTGGAGGGGCTATCTGTGCAGTAACCGGAATCAATCAAAGCAAGCCAGGAGTTGGACTTGGAATAGAGAAAGCTTCCAAAATGCCAGTATTGGAACCAGTACTTGTCTATCGGATACTACTTCCAAGTGATTGTGATAATCGTATCATGCTTGCAAAGCTTTTGCAAATTGAAGAAGAAGAACCAGAACTTCATGTAATTTGGGATGAACAACTACAAGAAATCCAGGTTAAGATTATGGGGGAGATACAACTTGAAATCTTGCAAAGTCTGATAAAAAGTCGTTTTGGTGTGGAGGTAACTTTTGGTGAAGGAAGAATCATATACAAAGAAACGATAGCCAATATAGTAGAAGGAGTCGGACACTTTGAACCACTAAGACATTATGCGGAGGTGCATCTTAAATTAGAACCAGGGGACCCAGGAAGCGGTCTTATACTGGATACCGAATGTAATGAGGATATGCTTCAACAGAACTGGCAAAGACTCATCCTAACACATCTAAAGGAGAAAGCTCACAAAGGAGTGTTAACAGGCGCAACCATTACGGATATAAAAATCACATTAATTGCAGGAAGAGCTCATAATAAGCATACAGAAGGTGGCGATTTTCGAGAGGCGACCTACCGTGCGGTGCGTCAGGGATTAAAAGAAGCAGAGTCTATATTGTTGGAACCGTATTATTCCTTTTGGCTAGAATTGCCTGAAAAAATGGTCGGAAGGGCAATGAATGATATTGAGAAGATGTGTGGAAAAAGCGAATTAGCAGAGTCGGATGGAGATATGGCACTCCTTACTGGAAGTGCTCCCGTTCTTACTATGCAAAATTATCAAAAAGAGGTCATAGCATATACCAAAGGGGGCGGACGACTATTTTGTAGTTTAAAAGGATATGAACCATGTCATAATCAGGCAGAGATTATTGAATATATTGGATATGACGCAGAGCGGGACCTTGAAAATCCAACAGGATCTGTGTTTTGCGCAAATGGTGCAGGATTTTTAGTGAATTGGAATGAAGTGAAGTCCTACATGCATGTGGAAAGTGTACTTAAGGAAAAGAGCCTTAAGCCTGTAGAAATAAGAGAGCCGCAGCACGAATCCAAAGGTGAGCCATGGATTGGCGTGGATGAGATCGAAGCGATTATTAACAAAACATTTTATGCAAATCTAGGAAAAAAGTCAGATTGGAAAAAACACAAATCAGCACGTGAAAGTTATTATGAGCCTGCCCATTCTGTTAGCAGCAAGATTGAGAAAAAAGAAGAATATTTACTGGTAGATGGCTATAATATAATCCACGCATGGCCAGAGTTAAAAGAGCATGTGAAAGATAATATGGACGGAGCCAGAAGTAAGCTTTTGGAGACATTAAGTAATTATCAGGGTATAAAAAAATGTCAGATTATGGTTGTGTTTGATGCTTACCGTTTAGAAGGACATCAAGAAGAAGTAATTGATTATCAGAATATTCGCATGGTATATACCAAAGAGGCCCAGACAGCTGATCAGTATATCGAGAAATTTGCGCATGATAACATAAAAAAATATAATATTATCGTTGCAACCTCCGATGGTCTGCAGCAGATTATTGTAAGAGGCGCAGGATGTTTTCTACTGTCTGCAAGAGAATTAAAATTGGAGATAGAACTTGCGAATGAAAAAATGCAGCAGGATTACCAAGACAGAAATGAAAAATCTCGAAATTTTTTAATGGATACATTATCGGATGAGGAAAGACAAAAGATGGAAGATCTGATAAAAAAAGAGTAGAATTCGTGGGTCAATAGGAAATTGGATGCTTCAATTTAGTTTATGTTGCATTTGCATATGAAAGTAAAATAGCATGCAATTTAACCTCGATGGGGTTAGATTGCATGCTATTTGCGTTTTCTCCAAATTAGGATTTGTTTCTAGTTTGAATATCCCACTTTAGCTACATTCGATTTGCTTAATCATCAGGTCATCGCCTTCCAGAATCTCCATGGCTACGCTAGAGCAATCTGGGCAGCTTAAATCGCTGTAAACTGCATTAAATACACGACCGCAGTCTTTGCATTTTACAATGCCAGGTATGACAATTAATTCAAGTTCCGTACCCTCCATAAAGGTCTTATAAGTAGCAGCTGGCCAGCTAACCTCCAGGTATCTTGGAACGATACCTGAGAGTTCACCAACTTCAATGACAACTTTATGGACTTTTGTAAAATCTTGTTCATTTATCATACGTTCAATGGTATGTACCATTGAATTTAATACACCTAGTTCATGCATAAAATTCCTCGTTTCCTGCGAATTGTGAAATAATAACTATTGTATCACAATTATTTCTTTTTACCAATCTCTTTTACAGAAGTAGCAGCAATCTTGCCGGAACGTACAATTGCATTGGCAGCAATCTTCATTGGAAGCTTTTCATAGGTATCAGGAACACTATTATAAGTACGCTCAAGGTGGATTGCATCAAACTTACATTTTGTAGTACACAAACCGCAGCCTACGCACTTATAGCTGTCAACTTCGACCGCTCCACAACTTAAACAACGTTCGGTTTCTTTTTTCATTTGTTCTTCGGTAAATGTTAAACGATCATCTAAGAAGGTACCTCTCTTTTCAGGAGAATGTCCTGCATGCTGACGAGGAGTTGTATCGAAGTCTTGTAAACCAACTGCCACGTTGCTCTTATCAAAGGAATGATATTCACGGCGATCACGTCCGTATACAAGTGACTGTCCTGGCTGAACATAACGGTGGATGGAGATTGCACCTTCTTTTCCAGAAGCGATGGCATGGATGGCAAATTTAGGACCAGTAAAGCAGTCACCACCAACAAAAACATCAGGTTCTTTTGTTTGTAAGGTTAAATCGTCTGCTTTGGCAGTATTTCCACGTCTAAGCTCAACTTTACTTCCGTTAAGAAGTCCACCCCATTGAATGGACTGACCGATGGAAAGAAGTACGGTATCTGCTTTTACAATGATAGTATCGTTTTCGTCATATTTTGGAGCGAAACGATGCTCACTATCAAATACGCTGATGCAACGCATGAATTCTACACCAGTTACTTTACCGTTTTCTGAAACGATACGTTTTGGTCCCCAACCATTGTTGAAGATTACTTTATCTACTTCAGCTTCTTCGATTTCATCTGGTAAAGCTGGCATTTCTTCACGGCTTTCGAGACAATATAAATTAACTTCTAAAGCGCCTTCACGTGTTGCAGTACGAGCTACGTCGATTGCTACGTTTCCACCACCGATAACAACTACATTACCAGAAAGGGATGCATCTTTTCCAAGTGCAACATTACGTAAGAAATCAACACCAGCAATAACACCTTCGGAAGCTTCTCCTTCGATGCCAAGGCTTCTTCCGCCTTGTGCTCCAATAGCAAGATAGAATGCTTCATAACCTTCACTACGAAGTTGGTCTAAGGTGATATCTTTTCCGACTTCAACACCAGTTTTGAAAGCCACGCCCATCTGGCGAAGGACATCGATTTCTGCGTTAAGAACTTCTTTTTCCAAACGGAAAGAAGGAATACCAAGGGTTAACATACCACCAAGTTTTTCTTCTTTTTCAAATACAGTAACTTTATATCCATCAATTGCAAGATAATAAGCACAAGAAAGACCAGAAGGGCCAGAACCAACGATTGCAACTTTATTTCCAAGATGGTAACGCATTGGAGGAATGAAGCGTGTTGCTTCATCTAATTCTTTATCCGCTATGAATTTTTTGATTTCATCGATTGCGATTGGTTCGTCAATATCTCCACGAGTACATTCGCTTTCACAAGCATGAGGGCAGATACGTCCGCAAACAGCTGGGAATGGATTTTCTTTTTTGATTAACTCAAGGGCTTCACGGTAACGTCCCTGAGCAGCAAGCTGGATATAACCTTGTACACCAATATGAGCTGGACAGGCAGTCTTACATGGAGATGTTCCCTCTTCGAGTACGTTTTCGCGGTTTTCACGATAATTGATGTTATAGTTCTTTTCACCCCATGCATGATCACGACAGGTACGATCTGTTTTTGATTCTGCTGGATTCTTGGAACATAGCTTTTGACCAAGTTTCAATGCATTAACTGGACAGTTTTCTACACATTGGCCACAGGCTACACAGTTATCTTTTGTCACTTTTGCAGTGTAGTTGGAACGGATGGCATCTGGAGTGTCGAAATAGGTTGCAAGACGCATGGAAAAGCAAGAGCAACCACAGCAGTTACAGATTGCTGCTGATTCACCAAGTCCGTCTGTATGAGGCATTTCGTGCATTAAACCATTGTCTTCTGCAAATTTGATAATTTCTTTTGCTTCTTCTCTGGTAATCTGGCGTCCACGACCACTCTTTATGTAGAATTCAGCACCTTCGCCCATCTGTACACAAATCTCATGTTCCATATGACCACAGCCTTCATCAATAACACGTCGAGACTGACGGCAAGAACAGTCAGATACACTGAAGGTATCATATTTATCTAAATAGTAGGAGAGACGTTCCCAAGGCTGTGTTCCAGGAATATCCTTAATTGCACTTTCTACAGGGATAATGCGCATCATTGCCATACCTTGTGGGAACTTTGCTGCCATAGGAGCTAGACGAAGACGTGTATATTCTTCAAAAGCTTTACCGATTTGTGGATGTGCAGCAAGTTGTTCGCGGTTGTTAACCATCATTTCCAATACACCAGGAGCAAAGATGTTTACAAAGTAACGATCCTTGCCGTCTTCCTTATCAGGGTAGACCTTCGCTACACCAGTATAGGTTAACTGGTCTAACAGCGCCTTGGTTTCTTTTTTTGTCTTACCGGAACGCTTTGCCACGTACTCAAAAGTACGTGGTTTACGAAGCCCGATAATCATTGCGATGTCAGCCATGTCATCGGTTACAACGCATTCCAATGCATAGTATTCTGGAGCGTTTTCATCGATTTTATTCATGGCACCGGCAATACCGCCTATCATTTTTGCCAGTTTTACGATTTTTGGTCTTAATTCACTCATAGTTCATCCTCTTTCTCATTTTAGTATCTTTGGCTATTTTCATTCAATAAGTCATCTGGTTCAGCCAAAAAGAATACATTCTCTAACTCTAACATACCCATTATAGAATAATCAATAAAATTTAGCAATAATGTAAAAATAAAATGTCATATTTACTGTTTTATTTCTTTTTATTTGTGGAAAATGTATAATAAAAACATGTCTGGCATGTGGTATAGCCAGAGTCAAAGCATTAAATAAAAAAAATACAGGTTACTATATACGATTTTAATTAATTATATTATAATAATGCTCGTATTGTTTATCACGTGAGTCTGTTATGAGAAAAGGAAGGCTACATAAATGTCAGATTCTTTATTAACAAAAAGGGCAATTGCGAGGGGAATTAAAGAACTTACAAAAAAGAAGAGTTTTGATAAAATTACAGTTCATGATATTACAGAAAGCTGTGGTCTTAACAGGCAAACTTTTTATTACCATTTTCAGGATAAATATGAGCTGGTAGATTGGATTTATTATAATGATGCAATTTCAATTATTATAAATGATTTAACTTATGAAAATTGGGATGAGAAAGTATTCGAAATGCTGACGAAAATAAAATCCGAAGATTATTTTTATGAAAGTACCATGAAAGCTTCCTTAGAAAATGAATTTAGAGAATATTTGTATCAAGTTACAAGTGAATTGTTCTCAGTTATTATTAATCGGATCGTGGAAAAAAACGTCATACAGGATGTTATGAAAGACTCCAGTAAAGATGCAATCGAGGAAGATAACAAAGATTTCATTGCTCAATTCTATGCTTTTGGTATTGTTGGTATTATTATATCCTGGGTACAACAAGGAATGAAGGAGCCACCGGAGTATATTGCTTCTCATTTAAAAGGCTTAGCAGAAGGTACAAAGAAATTTGCCACAGCACGCTATCTTAAGAGTACAATAAATGAAGAGGATCCTACAAAAATGTAGTTTGTGTACAATTTGCAGATCGGGGCACAAATAGCATATACTCCAACCTGCAAATTGGGATAAAAGTTTTAATTTTGCAATATTCTCATCATTTATTGGAATGTATTAGAAAACAATGATTTTGCTTCTTCTGCGGCTTCTCTTTTACATATATCTAATAATTTCTGATAGAAGTCTGGACGGTCTTTTTTTGAAATTTTGCCTGGATATGCAGTTACTGCTAGCTCTAATAAATTTCTGGCACAACGTTCGGGTGATTTTTTCATTCTTTTTAAGCTAACATCCACTGCAGTATTTAATGCTGCCTGTTTTAGTCTTGATTCTAGCATCATGTTGCACTCTACCTTCAATCTTTTGAATTATAATCTACCTTATTAAGGCATTTTACTTTAGTATAGTTTATCGCTCTTATTTTAAACTTTATATAGACAAAACTTCAAATTTGTCTAATTACAGATTAGATAGTGCATGCTATACTAGCCACTGTACAAAAGAAAGAAGGAGTTAAGCATAATGAAAAGTAAAATAACAAAAAGAAGTGTAAAGTGTTTTATCGTTATTATTGGTGTTGTTATTATCCCTTTGCTTTACAGCTATTTTTATTTGGGAGCATTTTGGGATCCTTATTCAAAACTGGAATCTCTTCCAGTAGCAGTGGTAAATAATGACAAAGGTGCAACAATTAATGACGAGGATCGAAATCTTGGACAGGAAATGTGTAATCGACTAAAAGAGGATGGTTCTCTTAAATTCATAATTACCGATGAGGAAGATGCAAATGAAGGAACTGAGGGAGATGAGTACTACGCAAAAATCGTTATTCCTGAAAACTTCTCAGAAAATATTGCATCTGCAAGTACAACGGACAAGCAAACAGCAACCATAAATTATTCACCAAATCAAAAGAGAAATTTCTTGGCAAGTCAGATTTTAGGTAGAGCGGTATTGGAAATCGAGGAAGAAACTCGTTCCAACATCAGTGCAGAACTTGTTGATTCATTAGCCGATAAACTAAGAGATGTTCCAAATCAAATGGCAGATCTTCAGGATGGAATGAATAAATTATACGATGGTTCAAATGAATTAAGTGATGGAGCAAAAGAATTAGCAGATGGAACAAATAACTTTAATCATAAATTTGACGAATATAAAGATGGTGTTTCTAAAGCAAAGAACGGCTCCTCAGATTTAAAGGATGGCATGGTTACTCTTGATTCTGGTATCAATGAGCTTTTAGAAGGAGCAAATAAACTTGCTGTTTCTACAGAAAATATTGATCAACTTACCACTGGAAGTAAGAACCTTGCAGCTGGTGCAAAACAGTTAAATGAAGGTTTGATACAATATACAGCTGGTGTAGATACCTTGATTACTACTGTAAACAGTACATCAACATTTTTAACCAACTATGTTACAAAAGTAAATCCAGCAATCATGAAAGATAAAGTATTTGCTGCATTTATAACAAAAATGTCTGATCCTGCTAATGCGACAAGCATTACAACATTACAGGAGGCGAATACAAAATTAAAAGATGCATCTAGCCAGATTGCTGCAGGTGCAGAAACATTGTCAGCAGGAACCGCTTCCTTACCAGAGTTAAAAGAGGCGTTAAAACAATTATCTGCTGGATTGACTCAGGCAAAATCAGGCTCAAAAGCTTTGGCAGAAGGATCAAAAAACCTTTATACTGGGTTAAGTACAATTGACAGCGCAACAGGTAAACTTAGTAATGCAGCTGATAAAATCGCAGATGGAGCTTCTGACTTAAGTGAAGGTTCTGTTAAACTTAATGACGGTATCGAAGAAGCAAAAACAGGTGTAGATGATTCCATCACAGATGCAGATTCTGATCTCAAAGCATTGGATGGTTTATCCGATTTTGCAAAAGCACCAGTTAGTATTGAAGAAACAGATATCAATCCGGTACCAAATTACGGAACAGCATTCACCCCATATTTCTTATCCCTTTCTTTATGGGTTGGAGCACTAATCATGTTCTTTGGAATCTATCTTGATGCAGATGGTAGATTTAAGATATTATCAAGAACCTCTGAAAAAAAAGTAATACGTAGTTTTTGTTACCTTGTAATTGGGCTAAGTCAAGCAGTCGTACTTGCACTTGTTGTACAGTTTGGATTAGGTCTTGAAATTGCCAATGTCCCAATGTTTTATTTGGCTTGTTGTCTGGTATCCATGGTTGATATCGCAATCGTTCAATTCTGTTTGGTACATTTGAAAGATGTAGGTAAATTTATAGCAATTGCATTGTTGATTTTACAACTTACTTCCTGCGGTGGAACCTTCCCAATGGAAATCGTACCAAAGATGTTTGACCATTTTTACCCATTTATGCCGATGACTTATGCAGTAGGTTTATTTAAAAACTCCATCAGTGGTGTAAATGCCAGCGAAGTAGCATATAACGGAGGAATATTATGTGCTATATTAGTAGTATTTATGGCAATTACCATTTTCCTTTCCGTAGTTAAATTCAAAAAAGACGAAGCAGTACAGTCTTTATAAATATACGAATCTCAATAGGGTCATGCTGCCAAATTGGAAAACTTTATCCCAATATGCGGACTGGCGCACAAATAGCCGGAGCTCTAACCGAATTTATACGATTATTTTAATAAGACATAATGAAAATCAAGTGCCCATCACTTGATTTTCATTGTTTATGGCTTATTAAAATTGGTAATCGTATTGAGGTTAGAGCTCCGGCTATTTGTGCGCCAGGATGCATATTGTACACAAACTACAGTCTAGCAACATGCTCGCCAAACAACTGTCTTGTCATATGTAATTACATGTGTTATAATTTATGAAATCCAACAAAGGAGGACACATAAATGGAACCAGTTAAAAAGCGGATCATGGAGCAAAAGAAAGAAAAAGATGTTGTGATTTTGGCACATTATTATACAGATAGCAAGGTCCAAGCAATCGCCGATTACGTTGGCGATTCTTATTACCTTAGTAAGATAGCGACAAAGGTTCCTCAGAACAATATACTATTTTGCGGCGTGTCTTTTATGGGGGAGAGTGCAAAGATTCTCAATCCAAATAAAACCGTAATTATGCCGGATATGTATGCAGATTGTCCGATGGCTCATATGGCAGACGTCGATAAGATCAAAGAGGTAAGAGAAAAATATGAGGATGTTGCGGTAGTATGCTATATTAATTCAACGGCTGAAATCAAGTCTTATTCTGACGTATGCGTCACTTCATCCAATGCAGTTAAGATAGTGAAATCCTTGCAAAACCATACTATCTATTTTATACCAGATGGAAATTTAGGCAGATACGTAGCAGATAAAATACCGGAAAAGCATTTCATTTTAAATGATGGGTTTTGCCATGTACACACCAGCATCAAGAAAGATGCGGTTGAAAAGGCAAAAGAGCTGTATCCAAAGGCTTTGGTTCTGGCACATCCAGAATGTACGTTGGATGTACTTGAATTGGCAGACTATGTTGGAAGTACATCTGGAATTATTGATTATGCTACCGAAAGTGATGCGCAGGTCTTTCTTATTTGTACTGAAATGGGAGTTTTATATGAGCTGGAATTAAAGAATCCAAGTAAGAAATTCTATTCGGTAGGACATCGTCAGTTTTGTCCGAATATGAAACGTATTACCTTAGACGGAGTTTTGGAGCAGCTTGAGACAATGAGGAATACCGTTGAACTGGAGGATGGAACCTATGCAAATGCCAGAATAGCGTTAGATCAAATGTTGGATTTGGCAGAATAAGAGGTGATGAAATTGTTGGAAAGTGCAGATGTTGTTATCATAGGAACTGGAGTGGCAGGTTTATACTGCGCACTTAATCTTCCGGAAGATAAAAGAATCATAATTATTACAAAAAGTTCTCTCGAAAAGAGCGATTCGTACTTGGCACAGGGAGGAATCTGTGTTTTGAAGGATGAACAAGATTATGACAGTTTCTTTCAGGATACGTTAAGAGCAGGGCATTATGAGAATAATATGGACTCAGTGCAGCAGATGATACGGAAATCTCCTGAGGTCATTCATGATTTAATTAGGCATGGTGTTGAATTTGAGCAAAGGGATGGAAAAGTACTTTATACAAAAGAAGGTGCTCATTCTACCGAACGGATTTTGTACCATAAGGATATTACAGGACAAGAAATTACTAAAAAATTATTAGAACAGGTAAAGAAGAAAAGGAATGTAGTTCTTATGGAATATACGCAGATGATTGACCTGATTTGTTATAAGAATTGTTGCTTTGGCGTCATTACTCGTTCAAAGGATGGAGTAGTAAAAAGACTAGATGCAACTTATACCGTATTAGCAACTGGCGGAATCGGAGGTTTATATGAAGATTCTACGAATTATTCTCATTTAACCGGGGATTCACTGGCGTTGGCCATCAAGCATGATGTAGCAATAAAAAATATAGATTATATACAAATACACCCAACTACGCTATATTCAGTAAAACCAGGACGAAGATTCCTAATTTCGGAATCGGTTCGAGGAGAAGGAGCATATCTACTGAATGAAAAAAGGCAACGTTTTGTCGACGAACTTCTTCCAAGAGATGTACTGACGAGGAAAATATACCAACAGATGCAATATGAGCACAGCCAGCATGTATGGCTTTCCCTAGTGCATTTCGAAAGTAATCGGATCATAAATCGGTTTCCAAACATATATAAACGCTGTTTAGAGGATGGTATTGATATTACAAAAGAATGCATTCCGGTTACACCAGCACAACATTATTTTATGGGGGGAATTGAGGTAAACCTTCAAAGTAAAACCTCCATGGAGCATCTATATGCAGTGGGTGAAACCAGTTGTAATGGAGTGCATGGAGCAAACCGACTGGCTAGTAACTCCTTGTTGGAAAGCTTGGTCTTTGCCAAGGAAGCAGCACTTCATATCACAAATACCTTCCATAAGACCAATCATATACCGATGAATGTAGCGCTCGCAGACTATGAAAACTTTGAATGTATGCAAAGGAACAACAAGGAGCTAATATTAAGGGAAATAGAGAGGATGAAGCAAAGTGAACAACGAAATAACATTAAAATTAAATGTGGATGATATATTATTACAAGCACTCCGAGAAGATATCACAAATGAGGACATTACTACCAATGCAGTAATGCGTGAGAATAAAAATGGCCAGGTTGAGCTTCTATGTAAGCAGGATGGTGTAATCGCAGGTATGGATATCTTTTATCGAGTATTTGTACTACTTGATCAAAACGCAAAAATGCAAGCATATGTAAAGGATGGGGATAACGTAGCGAATGGCGATCTGCTAGCGGTAATGACCGCAGATGTCAAGGCTTTATTATCTGGAGAGCGAACCGCACTTAACTATCTGCAAAGAATGAGTGGGATTGCATCTTACACCCGCATCATTTCTGACATGATGAAAGGAAGTAAAACAAAGTTATTAGATACCAGAAAAACAACTCCCAATATGAGGATTTTTGAAAAATATGCTGTAAAGGTAGGGGGTGGCTGCAATCATCGATTTAACCTGTCGGATGGCATTTTACTAAAGGATAACCATATTGCTGCAGCCGGTGGAGTGAAAAGGGCAGTTGAATTAGCAAAGGAATATGCTCCTTTTGTACGTAAAATTGAAGTAGAAGTAGAAAGTTTAGAGATGTTAAGAGAAGCACTTGAAGCAGGTGCAGATATTATCATGCTAGATAATATGAGTACAAGTATGATGCGTGAAGCGGTAGATTTAGTAGGAGATAAAGCACAGACAGAATGCTCAGGCAATGTGACCAAAGAGCGTATGAGAGAGTTATTGGAGATTGGGGTCGATTACATTTCTTGTGGAGCCCTAACACATTCTTCACCTATTTTGGATGTTTCATTGAAGAACCTTTGTGTACTGGATGATTAATCTAATTTATGGATGAGTCAAAAAGGTCTTCCAGAATCTTATTTATTAAAACTAAGATTTTGGAAGACCTTTTTGACTCACCTTAATATTTTTTGCACATTTATAATCTTTGCACCTTACTAATTGTAGAAACGTAAAAATTGTCAAAGCCCTTTATTATAATTCAACAGAATAATCTAACTGTTTGATTTCCTCTTCATTTTTTTTGTTTTTACAATACCAAATGCAACGTTTTATCCATTGGATATAATTTCGTTCACGCATAATTGCGCCCTCTAAAACGATGAAATCTCCGAATCGGTCAGTGCCCAAAGAAGGTACCGTAGGATATTGCTCCATTGTAATACTTAAGGAATCCAAACGTTTTTTGTGTTGCTGTAGTTGACTTTCCAACAAGTGAATCCTGGATTCTACATCCAAATCATTTGCAAAATACATACGTAATCGGAAAATATCCTTTGGTGTTTTCTCCATTGGTTTATCTTTATGAAGCCAGGTTAAAAATTCTTTTTTTCCCTTTTCTGTAATGGAGTAATTTTTTTTCTCTAAAATATCTCCGGAAATTTGTATGTCATAATAAACCAGTTCTTCCTCTACCAGTTTTTTTAGTTCTGGATAAATCTGGCTATGATTTGCATTCCAAAATTGTGACAATTCATAATTAAATTCTTTTCCTATATCGTATCCCGTCATGGGATGTCTGTTTAAAAGCCCCAGTATCGCATATTTTAGGTTTCTCATTGATTCTCACTCTTTTCAAAAAAAATTTGCTTAATTTAGGATATCATAATTGGTTATTATTATCAAGATTATCAGGTAAAAGTAATTATGTAAGTAAAAACATAAAATATTAAACATGTATATATTGACATGTTCATACAGACTATGATATAAATACTTTGTGATATAAATAACAAATAGAATTTTAGGAGGAATTGTAATGAACTTATCGAAGAAAAGATGGATTATCTTACTAGCAAGTTGTTTTATTAACCTGTGCGTTGGATCACTTTATGCATGGAGCGTTTTTTCAGCTCCGATGGCAGCGCACTTAAGTAATATTGGAGGAGTGGAATTAACTCCTGCGAATTTAGCAATCGTTTTTATTATTGCAAATGCAGTCGGTCCTATTACTATGATTTGTGGAGGAAGAATCAATGACTTGCTTGGTCCTAAAATGGTTATTTTTGTTGGAGGACTCATGTTTGGTGGCGGTATGATATTATCTGGTTTTGCACATAGTGTCGGATTTTTAATTTTTGGTTACAGCATTGTAACTGGCCTTGGCTTAGGACTTGTTTATGGTTGCACAATAAGTAATTCAATTAAGTTTTTCCCAGATAAACGTGGATTAGTTGGAGGATTAACAACAGCACTTTTTGGATTAAGTTCTGTTATTATACCACCGATTGCTGCAAGTATTATTGCAGCAGCAGGCGTTACAAGCGCATTTAAAATTATTGGAGCAGCATTTTTGATTATCGTATGCTTATGCTCTTTCCTCATTGAAAAATGTCCTGCCGATTTTATCCCAGAAGGATGGACACCACCAATGATAGGCGGTGGAAAGGCTATTCAAAATGATAAAGACTGGAAGGGAATGTTACAAAGTCCAATTTTTTATGTCATGATTACTTTATTAATATGTGGTGCATTTTCTGGCTTGATGTGTATTTCACAAGCGTCACCATTGGCTCAAAAGATGATTGGTATGACACCTGCCCAAGCGATTAGTACAGTTTCAATTCTTGCATTGTTTAATGTTTGCGGTAGAATATCTGCTGGATATATTTCTGATAAAATTGGTCGAATCAACACACTTGCATGCGCATGCATTCTTTCTATCGTTGGTTTGCTTTTCTTATACAATGCAGGACAAGGCGAAGTTTTAGCATTTTACATCGGTATTTCTATCGTAGGAGTTTGCTTTGGTTCCTTCATGGGAGTTTTTCCTGGATTTACTGCAGACCAATTTGGAGTAAAAAACAATAGTGTGAATTATGGAATTATGTTTATCGGATTCGCATTAGCAGGTTACTTTGGTCCAACCATTATGAACACCGTTTATAATTCGAATAATAGTTATCAGAATGCATTCATCATAGCAGCAGCCTTTAGTGTTGGAGGTTTGGTATTAAGCTATATATACAAAGGAATTACAAAAAAAGCATAAAGACTAGCACTCGAAAATCTTGAATCTAAGTTGATAAAGAAAGTAGGAAAGAATCATGGTAAAAAAATTTCCAAATTTATGTAAGCCAATTAAAATAGGTAATGTTTATTATAGGAACAGAATGTTTGGTGCACCAATGGGTGGAACAGACATCACTTCAGATTGTACCATCGGAAGAGCCTCCACCGCTTTTTATGAATTAAGGGCAAAGGGTGGAGCAGCGACCGTAACAGTCAGCGAGCTCGTAGTACATCCTGAAACAGAAGGATCTCATATGTTTCATCTGGATTTAAAAACAGTTGGTGCATTATCGAGTTTTACATATACCGCCGATGCCATTCGTCGTCATGGTGCAATTCCAAGTGTAGAATTATCTCATTCCGGACAATATGCAGGAACCTATTTAACGGATAAAGATAAGAAGGGTAGCCTGAATCAGTGGGGACCAAGTGACGGCGTGCGTCCAGATGGCCTTCCAGTAAAAGCACTTACCAAGGATTTAATCAAAGATATCGTAAAGTCCTATGGAACTGCCGCTGAAATTGCAAAAAGAGCAGGCTTTGAGATGGTAATGGTTCATGGAGGACATGGCTGGTTAATCAACCAGTTTTTATCCCCATATTTTAATAAAAGAACCGATGAATATGGCGGTAGCCTTGAAAACCGAGTTCGTTTCGCACAGGAAGTATTGGATAGTATTCGTGAAGCGGTAGGCCCAGGATTTCCAATTGAATTCCGTTTTAGTGGTTCGGAATTATTTGAAGGTGGTTATGATTTAACAGAAGGAGTCGAGATTGCTAAATTACTGGAATCTCGAATCGACTTGTTGCATGTATCCGCAGGAACCTATCAAAGAGGTTTTCGAATCACACATCCATCGATGTTTTTGCCTCATGGAAACAATGTATATCTGGCAGCAGAAATTAAAAAACATGTAAATGTTCCAGTAGCCACGGTAGGAGCATTGAATGATCCTGAAATGATGGAAGAAATTATTGCATCTGGTAAAGCCGATATTGTTGAAATGGCAAGAGCATTGCTTGCAGATCCTGAACTACCAAAGAAGGTAATGGCAAACAAAGAAGAAGATATCATCCATTGTTTACGGTGCTTTACATGTATGGCAGAGCGTGCCATGACATCAACAAGAAGATGTACGGTGAATCCATTGATTGGACGCGAACTGGATGGTACGGAAATTCATCCGGTAGCAAATCCGAAGAAAGTACTAATCGTAGGAGGAGGTCCTGGTGGTTTGCAGGCAGCATTGACAGCAGCAAAAAGAGGTCATCAGGTTACACTATGTGAAAAGGCAGATCAACTAGGAGGTATTTTGGTTAGTGAACAGGCACTATCGTTCAAACAGGAAATGTACCAATTAGGCTGTACACTAGGTAAACTAGTGAAAGACGCTGGAGTAGACATACGATTAAATACAACCGTAGATAAGGATTATGTAGAAGCATTTAACGCGGATGCGGTCATCCTTTCCGTAGGATCTGAGCCAATAGTACCTCCACTGAAAGGCTTAGATGGGGAACAGGTTATTATCGTAAATGATTATTATCGAAAAAAAGACAAAGTGGAAGACTCTGTAGTCGTATTAGGCGGTGGATTGGCTGGTTGCGAAGCAGCCATTCATTTAGCAATGGAAGGAAAAAAAGTTCAACTTGTTGAAATGAGAGCAGAACTTGCTCCAGATGCGAATATTCGTCATAGACCTATTTTATTGGAAGAAATAAAGAAACAAAATATTACAGTTCATAACGAGTGCAAAGGCGTTGAGGTGACAAAAGAAGGTGTTATCTGCGAAGATACACAAGGAAATAAAACACTCATCGAAGGAAAAACTGTGATTTGTGCACTGGGTCAAAGACCTCGTAGAGATGTCGTGGATGCATTAATCGATGCAGCGCCATATGTGGCGACAATCGGTGATTGTGTAAAAGCATCTACAATTACGACAGCGGTGTATCAAGGTCATCATGCAGCATTGGATATTTAAGATTGCTTCAGTTGAAATGAAAATAATTGTAGATACAATTCAGAAAATAGTTAACGGCAGTAACCGAAAAAAGTAGGTTACTGTCGTTATTTTTAAATTTATAACAAATATTCTTCATTATTAACTTGAAATCTGAAAAGAATAATGCTAAAATAAGAATCATTACTAGTTTGGTAAAATTTCCAATTACCAAGAATAGATAATAAGAAAGGAAGAATTACATATGAAAGGTACAGTTGTTTCATCATGGATTGAGTCTTGTAAAGAATTATTTGGAAATGCGATCGTTGAACAGACTCTAAAATCATATAAGTTTCCAATCGACTACATTTTTTCTCCTTTAGAAGACATAGAAGACAAAATAGCATTGGGCTTAATTGATGATATTGGCAAGGAGGCAGGGAAAAGTCATTCACAAATATGGAAAACCATGGGAGAAGAGAATATAAAGACCTTCAGTAAAAATTATCCCGGATTTTTTCGACATGAAACTGCTTATCAGTTTTTAAAATCAATGAATGATGTGCATGTTATTGTTATGAAGCGTTTTAAAGGTGCCGTACCGCCGATTCTTGATATGACACCAATATCACCTTATGAAGCTTTATTTGTGTATCGTTCCAAAAGAGGGATGGGCGATTATTTAAATGGATTAATCACTGGTGTTGCAAAGTATTTTAAAGAAACGATAAAAACAGAAGTGCTAAGCCAGACAACCGGAGAAATTCAATTAAAGCTAACGTTTGAAAAAGAGATTGAATATAATAAAAATTACCGCATCAATCAATTACTTTCGTTTGGATTTATAAAAAATACAACGGCTAAGGCAGCTATTTTGAATACAATTATTATGGCATTTGCATCGTTTTTTATTGTATCCAGTCCGGTAAAAACTTTACTATTAAGTGGTATCACTTTTGTAGTTTCCGTGTGTACTTCTGCTTTGATGAATCGTCCAAAACGGTTAATTTATAAAGAACTTCAAAAGCTTGGAAGTCGCGAGTTTGTTGAAGCATCCCATATTCATACGATGGATGAATATGAGTTAATCATGAAAAACATAAACGAAATAAAGCAAAATGTTCAAAAAGATTTTATCGGATTCCATGGTATTGTAGATGAAATGTATACCTTTAATCATTCTGTTTCATCCATCGCAGGTACGATGCAAGCTGCATCAAATGACATTACAACGGTTCTTGATGAAGTTGCGATGGCTGCCACGAAGCAAGCAGAAGATACAGAAAATGCAGTTGTTGTATTAAATGACAGCATAAACAATGTCTCCAGAATATCAGGTGAGAGCCAGAAAAATAAAGATAGAATTGAAGATGCTGTAAATAGCATTGAAAACAGTTTCCATGATGTTAAGAATACAGCATCTCAAATAAGCGATGTTCTTTTCAAATTTAGCAAAATTAAAAATAGTGGAAATGAATTGAAAGAAAATGTAGATAATATTACGCAGATTGTTTCAATCGTATCTGGAATTGCAAAACAGATCAACCTCTTGGCTTTAAACGCTTCCATTGAAGCGGCAAGAGCAGGTGATGCTGGTAAAGGTTTTGCAGTTGTAGCAGAAGAAGTACGTAAACTTTCCGAAGAAACAAATCAGGCGGTTGCGCAGATTAATGGAAGCCTTACCAGCTTTTTGACAAGTGTAGGTGAGGTAGTCGAAGGAATCGATGTTCAGTACAATGTATTGGAAAAGGAAAATGGAAGCTTGGCTAAGGCGGTTGAAACTTCAAGTCAATCCAATGAAAATCTAAAAGGTGTTTCGAATGTAATGATTAAAACATCACAGGAATTAGAAAAAGAAGCAGATAATATTTCTTCCTTATTTGATAATATCCAAAGTCTTGCTGCAATTGCAGAAGAAAATTCAGCCTCCACTGAGGAAGCGAGCGCAAATGTGGCTGTTTATGTTGATCAAATCAGCGAATTGACCAACCAGATTTCTATCTTTGATGCGATGATTAAGAACTTCCAGGAAGACTTAAGCAAATATCAGGTGTAGATTGATTCAATGGAATAAAACGTGGAATCCTAGGAAATAATATTCCAGGTTCTGCGTTTATTTAATTAAAAAATGTTAGAAAAAAATTACAACTTACAAGAAAGGAAGGATTACAATGAAAGATTTAAAAGGTTCAAAGACAGAGGCTAATCTGTTGGCAGCATTTGCAGGGGAATCACAGGCACGTAACAAATACACATATTATGCTTCAAAAGCGAAAAAAGAAGGCTATGTGCAGATTGCGTCATTATTCGAGGAAACTGCAAACAATGAAAAGGAACATGCAAAAATTTGGTTTAAGTTACTTCATGATGGAGTGGCAGACACCTTAACAAACCTGGAAGATGCGGCAGCAGGAGAGCATTATGAATGGACCGATATGTATGATTCGTTTGCAAAGGATGCAAGGGAAGAAGGATTTACTCGTATTGCCTTTCTCTTCGAGGAGGTTGCAAAGATTGAAAAAGAACACGAAGAACGATATCGTAAGCTGATTGAAAATATAGAGGGGGGACTCGTGTTTTCAAGAGATGGCGATACGGTTTGGCAATGTAGCGTTTGTGGACATATAGTAATAGGAAAGACTGCTCCGCAAGTTTGTCCAGTTTGCGAACATCCGCAAGCGCATTTTCAAATTAAGGCAGACAATTATTAAAGATGTGATTCATAAATGAATGATTAGTAAATGGAAAGGAAGCAAGAGGATGTTGCAGAAATATAGAATTTGTATTCGAGGCAAGATTGCATGACGACTGAGATGAATTTTAATTTTGTAACATTCTCTTGCCATTATATTATGTATACAGCAGAATATTTTGTAGAAAAATTAAGTATGATACCTCATCCAGAAGGTGGATTTTATAAGGAAAGCTTTGATTCGAGCGAAACAATCGCACAAGATACATTAAATGTAGAAGGTCAGGAATCCAGGAAACTGTGGACGAGTATCTACTTTTTACTTCGTGATGGAGAAGTCTCAAATTTTCATAGACTGAAATCCGATGAAATGTGGTATTACCATTCGGGTTCTTCTTTTACCATATATATGATTAATCCAGAAGGTGAATTGGTAACGCAGGAACTTGGACTTGATGTAGAAAAGGGCGAAAAGCCCCAGATATTAGTCCCAAAGGATTACATATTTGGCTCAGCAATGAATAAGGAAGGATATGCACTTGTTGGTTGTATGGTATCGCCAGGATTTGATTTTAAAGATTTTGAATTGTTTGAACAAAGTGACTTGTTGGAAAAGTATCCAGTCCACAAGGATATGATTCTTAAGTTGACCAGATAAGGAGTTATAAACAATGAATTTTTATTTCGCACCTTTGGAGGGCATAACAGGTTACCTATATCGAAATGCTTATCACACTTATTTTCATCCTATGGATAAGTACTTTTCACCTTTTATTTCTACCAATCAAAATGGTAAACTAAGTAACAAAGAGTTAAATGATATACTGCCGGAACATAACAAAGGTATGATATTGGTTCCACAATTACTATCAAATAATGCAACGCATTTTATACAAACTTCAAAAGAAATTAAGCAATTGGGATATAATGAGTTAAACTTGAATTTAGGCTGTCCATCAGGAACCGTTGTTTCAAAAGGCAAAGGTTCTGGATTCCTTGCAAAAAAAGAAGAATTAAATGCATTTTTAGAGGAGATCTTTACCGCATCAATCACAAAAATTTCGGTAAAAACCAGAATTGGGAAGGTTAGCCCCGATGAGTTTTATGATTTGATTGAAATATATAACCAATATCCAATGGAAGAGCTGATTATCCATCCTAGAATTCAAACGGACTTTTATAAAAATAAGCCAAATCATGATATTTTTCGAGAAGCCATGGTGTTAAGTAAAAATCCTGTTTGTTATAATGGAGATATCTTTTCGAGGGATGGGTACAACGCATTTTCAAATCAATTCCAGTCGGTGGATACGATAATGCTTGGAAGAGGCATGCTGACGAATCCAGGATTGGTCAGTGCAATAACAAAGGATAGTAAACTTGATAAGACAGTTTTAAAAGAGTTTCATGATCGAATCTATCAAGACTATAAAGGACAACTTTTTGGTGATCGGAATGTCTTATTTAAAATGAAAGAATTATGGTTTTACATGATTCAGATGTTTTCCAACCATGAAAAATATTTTAAAAAGATTAAGAAATCGGAACGCTTATGCGATTATGATGATATAGTAACAAAGCTATTTCATGAGCAAGAGATTATTCAATCAAAGGAGTATAGTAAATGATAGAAGTAGCAGGATTTCTTGGTTGTTGTTGGCTCACTTAATATTGAAATTTTAATGAAAGTACCTTACTCATGCTACTATTGAGTAAGGTACTTTTTTAATTTGTGGAAAATTGTATAAAAATGAAATAAAAATACAAATATTTACAACTTAAACCAAAATATGTTTAATTTGTATAAATATACTGTTGTTTTGTTGAATGTTATGTGAAAAAATGTTAAAATATTTCTATGTATTATTTATTCTCAAATTGGTGTATGAAATAGTAAATTATTCAAAATAATAGAAAATAGGAGGATTTGTAGATAAAAAAGGTAAGCGCCACAATATATGATTCATATTTTTATGGAGGGTTTTTATGAAAAAGAGAGTTTTATTCATGGCATTGATTTTTGTTATTTTGATTATTAGCACTGCGTGTGGAAAAACAGAGCAACCCAAGGATAATACTGCTGCTGATAACAAGGAGGAAACGGTTGAATCTAAGGGAACGATTATATTAGCAACTACTACGAGTACACAGGATTCGGGATTATTGGATGTATTGCTTCCTGAATTTACAAAAAAGACAGGATGGGAAGTAAATTTAATCGCGGTTGGAACTGGAGAGGCTTTGAAAATGGGTGAAACGGGTGATGCAGATGTTTTGCTTGTTCATGCAAAGGCAAAGGAAGAAGCTTTTATTAAGGCGGGGTTTGGTTTAAAACGTTATGATGTCATGTATAATGATTTTGTGATTATTGGACCTAATGGTGATATGGAAAAGAATTCTGATATAAAAACCACATTTCAAACGATATTTGATAAACAATATACATTTATCTCACGCGGTGATGAATCTGGTACTAACACCAAAGAATTGAGTATATGGGATAATATAGGTATTGATCCTACTAAAAATCCAAACTACATTAGTTCAGGACAGGGAATGGGTGCAACTATATTGATGGCAGATGAAAAAAAGGCATATTCACTTTCGGATCGAGCTACCTGGTTGACGACACAAGATAAGACTAGTTTGGATGTTATTTGTGAAAAGGATTCGCAATTAACGAATTATTATGGTGTTATCGCAGTAAATACCGAAATAAATGAAAATATTAATGCAGAAGGCGCTAAGGCGTTTGTAGATTGGATATTATCTGATGAAACGCAGAAATTAATTGGAAGCTATGGAGTGGAAGAATATGGACAAGTCTTATTTACACCAAATGCATCTGCAAATAAATAAACATAAGAGATAGGAGTCTAGCTTCATGGAATCTTTGCAAAACATTGGAATTCAAATTAATAAGGAAGTAATTGATATTATCGTATTAACATTAAAGCTTGCTTTTTGTTCGACGTTTCTATCTTGTTTGATTGGAATTCCATTTGGTATCTTTCTGGAAAGAACACAGTTTTTTGGTAAAGGTTTCATTCTTAGGGTAAATCGAACATTAATGGGATTGCCACCGGTCGTGGCTGGTTTGTTTGTGTATTTGATTCTCATGCGAAGAGGGATTTTTGGACGCTGGAACTTGTTGTTTACTTTTCAGGCAATGGTAATTGCTCAGACGATAATTATAACACCGATTATGAGTGGAATGTTTTATACCACTGCTTTAAACATGGCGCCACAAATAAAAAATTTTGCGAAAAGTATGGGAGCCAATCGATGGCAGATACTTTTGCTACTATTAAAGGAAATGAAAAATGATATTTACTTTATTATTTTTACGGGTTTTGGACGATCTATCAGTGAGGTTGGAGCTGTAATGATAGTTGGAGGAAATATACAATACAAAACACGTACGATGACAACGGCAATTTCCTTGATGAGGAATAAAGGCGATTATGGCGAAGCAATTACACTTGGAATTGTTTTACTTGCAATTGCCTTTTTCATTCAATGGATTGTAGATTTCTTAAGAAGGTATGAAAATATACATGAAAATTATTGAATTACAAAAAAAAATTGGGACATTTCATCTTAATGTAAATGAACTTAGCATTGAGGAAAAGAAGATAAATGGAGTAATCGGGTCCAATGGGAGTGGAAAATCAACCCTTGTGAAACTGATAGCAGGTCTTTTGAAACCAGACAATGGAAGTATAGATTATGGAGTATTCAATATGCGTGATATTACCATTACAGCGCAAAGACCCTATATGCTTCATGATTCGGTTCTTAACAATTTAACGTATCCATTAAAAATCAGGAATCAAAAAGTATCAAACGAAGTAATTTCTGAGTGGCTGAATAAATGTGGGCTTTTAGGAAAAGAACAACAATTTGCACCGAGCCTTTCAAGTGGAGAAAGGCAGAAATTGTCTTTTGCAAGGGCGCTGATATTTAAACCGAAAGTAGTCATAATAGATGAAACAATGGCAAACTTAGATCCGGACAGCCTTGCAATTTTTGAACGAACGATTTTAGATATTCAAAAGACCGATCCAATTACTTGGATTATAGTTAGCCATCAGCCTGGACAAATATTTAATCTATGTGATTGTATCCATTTCATGGAAAACGGAGGCGTTCTTTGTTCGGGTTCTCCGCACGATATTCTTCTAAACAAGAAAAATCCAACGATTGCAAAATATATGTCAAGCTATATGATAAAAAACGAATAATAGAAAGGCGAAGGCGGTATGGAATTATTAAAGGTAGATACGATTGAAGCAGCAAGGGATAAATTGATACAAGCTATGACAGAAAAACACCCAGAAATAATAGAATTAAACTTATTATCCGCACAAGGCTATATTGCGGCAAGAGATCATTATTCAAATGAGCAAGTACCAGATTTTCGTAGGTCTAGCGTTGATGGATATGCTGTCATTTCAAGTGATACAGCGGGAGCAAATGAAAGTCTGCCTGTTTTTATGCAGATAGTAGACGAGGTCATAATGGGGAATCCAGCAAAGAAGGAAATTCACACGGGCGAATGTGCATATGTACCTACAGGTGGAATGATTCCAAAAGGGGCGGATGCTATGGTGATGGTCGAATACTGTGAACAGTTTGATCGCGACCAAATCGCAATTTATAACGCAGTACCCTTTGGAAAGAACATAGTTTACGAGGGAGAAGATATCAAAAAAGGAGATTTGGTAATAAAACAGGGCACTAAACTTTGCTCCAAAGAAATAGGTGTCATGGCTTGCCTTGGAATTACAAAAGTGCAGGTTTATAAACCATATAAAATCACAATCATTTCCACCGGAGATGAACTTATATCTTTGGAGGATAAGCCATCCATTGGTAAGGTAAGAGATATAAACTCTTATTCCATTTCTGCTATGGCTCAAAATCAGGGCTTTGATGTTTTGCAAACAATGGTAATAAATGATGATGAACAAGCACTAAGAAAAGCGGTAAGTGATGCTATAAAAGTTAGTGATATCGTAGTTATTTCTGGTGGGAGTTCACAAGGGAAAAAGGATGCAACAAAGAAGATTATAGATGAACTTACAGGTGAAGGTGCATTTACTCATGGATTAGCATTGAAACCGGGAAAACCAACAATCTTAGGTTATGATAACAAAGAAAATGTGCTATTAGTAGGACTGCCTGGGCATCCAACAGCTGCAATTTTAGTATTTGAATTATTAATTATATGGTTGTGGAAGTATATTACGAAACAACCGGAGGAAAAATCTGTTTTTGCAAAGATTACTACAAATCTTGCCGGCGCACCTGGAAAGACGACGTGTCAGCTTGTTAAACTAATAAAGAATAATATGGAATATCTAGCAGAACCAATTTATGGGAAATCAGGATTGATTACATCCTTGTCTAGTTCAGAGGGCTATATCATAATTGAACAAAACAAAGAGGGTTTAAAAAAAGATGAGATTGTCGAAGTCTTTTATCTATAATTTAGGGGTTTATTCATTTCAGTAGAATCAAAAATTATGATGAGGTATCTTATTATGGGAAAACGAAATTTATATTTGAGTAATACGCCACCAGATGAAGCATTATCTGTTTATCTAGAGGCGCTTAATGGAAGTGCAAAAAGGAAGTATGAAGAGATTTTAGTGGAAAAAAGCTTAGGAAGGATCACAAGAAAAGCAGTATTTGCAAAATACTCTTCTCCCCTTTATAATGCTGCGGCGATGGATGGTATTGCAGTTAATGCAGAAATTACAAAGGGTGCTACAGAAAGGAATCCACTTGTATTAAAAAGAGATGAGGATTTTATCGTTGTAGATACGGGAGATCCCATAAAATATCCTTATGATGCAGTCATTATGGCAGAAGATGTGATAGAAATTGATGAGTTTACCGTGCAAATACTAGAAGCTGCTATTGCATGGCAGCATATAAGACCAATTGGGGAAGATATTGTATCAGGAGAAATGTTACTTTCAAGCTTGCATAAAATACGTCCAATCGATATTGGTGTGTTGTTTTCAGGAGGAATCACAAAAGTTGAAGTAATAAAGTTACCACAAATCGCAATTTTTCCAACTGGAACCGAACTTATTGAACCTACAGAAATTCCGAAAGAAGGGGATATCATCGAATCAAATTCAAGAATGTTTGAAGCGATGGTTACCTACTATGGGGGAAGTGCAGTTCGATTTCCCCCCATTGAAGACAACTATGATAAATTAAAGGCTTCCATTAATGAGGCGGTGGATCAATTTGATATGGTAATCATAAATGCTGGCTCAAGTGCAGGTACCGAAGATTTTACGGTTCATATTTTGAGAGAATTAGGGGAGGTAATAGTTCACGGAGTTGCAATCAAACCTGGAAAACCAGTAATCCTTGCAGTTGTAAAAGGAAAGCCAGTAATTGGGTTGCCAGGATATCCAGTTTCTGCCTATATTGGGTTTGAAAACTTTGTAAAACCAGTACTATCATTACTAACAGGAGAAGTAATTCAGCATAATAATGTGGTGGATGCAGTGATATCTAAGCGAATGATTTCTTCACTCAAGCACAGAGAGTACGTTCGGGTAAAAGTAGGGCAGGTAGGAGATAAATTAGTAGCAGCGCCTCTAGCAAGAGGAGCAGGGGCTGCTATGAGCCTTGTCCGCGCGGACGGCTTTTGCGTCATTGATCAAAATAGTGAGGGAGTAGAAGCAGGAGACAACCTAAAGGTAGAATTATACAGAAATCTACAGCAATTAAAACATACGGTAGTAGCCATAGGCAGCCACGATCTTATTCTAGATTTGATTGCAGATTTTATGACAACTTATTATCATGGAATGCATTTGTCCAGTACTCATGTTGGAAGTATGGGGGGGATAATGGCACTAAAAAGAGGGGAAGCGCATATTGCACCAATCCATTTATTGGATGAAGAGACAGGAGAATATAATGTTTCTTATTTAAAGAACCTGTTTCAAGAGCCGATGGCATTAATAAAAGGGGTAAAACGAATTCAGGGATTCATAGTACAAAAAGGTAATCCTCATAATCTAAAGGATATATCTGATGTAAAGAACCATCGCTATGTAAATCGTCAAAGAGGAGCAGGAACAAGAATCCTATTTGACTATAAGTTAAAACAAGCAGGTATAGAGGCTGCTCAAGTATCAGGTTACGAACGCGAGGCAGCTACCCATATGGCAGTTGCTGCGCTTGTTGCAAGTGAAAGTGCTGATGTTGGAATGGGAATATACTCTGTTGCTAAAGCTATGCAACTGGATTTTATAGAAATCGGTCAGGAAGAATATGATTTTGCAATCCCTGTCAAATTTTTAAAACTACCTGAAATAGAATCCTTTATTCAAGTATTAAAAAATGAAGATTTCCATAAGATGTTGGATGATATTGGTGGGTATGATTATTCAGGTGCAGGTAGAATACAGTATGTTCAGGATGGTACGAATGATGAGGTGGAACGGTGCAGTCAGGATATATAATAGATTTGCAATTACAGAATAAAAAAGAACTACCATTTTTAAAGGTATCCTCCTTAGAGTTGGAAGAGGGAATCGGAATCATTGGAGATTGTCATTCCATAGGAGGAGAAAAGCAAGTTGCATTGATTTCATTGGAAGCAAAGCAATGGATGGAATCACAGGCGTCTAGCGGGTTATGCGTGGCAAGATTTCACGAAAATATGGTGACGCAGGGAATTGATTATTCACTGTTGGAACGTGGAGAATGCATAGAAACAGAAAGCATAGCCCTGCAAATATCGATATATTCAAAACGATGCTTTTCTGAGTGCGAGCTAGTACGAGATGAAAAACCATGTAACCTAAAGAAAGGGATACTCTTTGCAAAAGTATTAAAGTCAGGAACGATTCATGTGGGTGAGCGAATATGGACAAGTAAAACTTAGATGGAAGTCATCGGTTTGCAACTACAAATCATTGGAAAAATAAGTAAATATCAACAAAACATAGAATTAAAAAACAAACATAATATACAAAACAAACAAAAGAAAAGTGAAAAAGATTGAGATTTATAAATTAATATAGTATAATAAAGCAAAGGATCCGAGCTTTATCTTGAGTAGATAAAGCCGATGGGTACTAACCTAAGAATTAGTGCCTCCCATGTTTGGAAAGGACCTTTTCTGTTTTAGTACTAGGTGTTGGCACACTTATGTTCGTTGTGTGCTCATTTCATTATTGAAGGGAAAAGGTGAGGTTTATGACAACAGCTTACAATGGGAAAATGGCTCGTATTAACTTGACAACAGGAGAAATTAAGGTAGAACAACTGAATATGGAATTAGCGAAAAAATTCATCGGTGGTAGAGGTCTTGGAACGAAGATGCTCTATGATGAAGGAATTGCAACCGTAGATCCTTTATCTGAAGCGAATAAACTAATTTATATTACTGGTGCGATGACCGGAACAAAAGCTCCAACAACGGGACGTTACATGGTAGTGACAAAATCACCGTTAACAGGAATGATAGCATGTTCTAATTCAGGTGGTATATGGGGAGCAAAATTAAAATATGCAGGCTGGGATGCAATTATAGTAGAAGGAAAGTCAGAAAAACCAGTTTATATTAATGTAGTTGACGATAAGATTGAACTTTTATCTGCAGAATGTTTAGTAGGTATGCAAAGTGAAGAAATCGATGGCGAACTCAAAAAACTACATCAGGATTGTTCTGTATTAAATATTGGACCTGCAGGTGAACATCTGTCTTTACTAGCAGCGATTATGAATGACAAAGATCGTGCCGCAGGAAGAAGTGGTGTAGGTGCTGTTATGGGATCCAAGAATTTGAAAGCGATTTCAGTTTCTGCCTCAAAATCATCCATTGACTCCTTTGACCCTGAAGCTTTAAAAGAAATAACGAAATCAAGCACGCAATTAATAAGAGAGAACGGTGTAACCGGAAGCGGCCTTCCTACTTATGGAACAGCTGTACTGGTAAATATAGTGAATAATATCGGATCATTTCCAACAAAGAACTGGCAGGAATCTTATTACGAAGATGCAGACAGTACATCCGGTGAAGCTTTAAAAGAAAAATTCCTTGTGAAGCAAAGTTTTTGCCATAGATGTCCGATTGGTTGTGGACGCGTTGTAAATATGAATGGTCAGGTAGTAGGTGGGCCAGAATATGAACCATTATGGGCATACGGTGGTAACTGTGGAATTAATGATTTAAATGCAATCAATGAAGCAAACTATTGGTGTAATGAATATGGTATGGATGCGATCTCTACTCCATGCACAATAGCGGCAGCAATGGAATTGTATCAAAAAGGATATATAAAAGAAGAAGAGTGTGAAGGAATTCCACTTGTTTGGGGAGATCCTAAGGTTATTATCGAATGGACAAAACGTATGGGTGAAGCAAAGATTCCTTTGGCTAAACTTATGGCAGATGGTTCCTATCGCTTATGCGAATATTATGGACACCCAGAAATTTCAATGAGTGTTAAAAAACAAGAAATGCCAGCATATGATGCTCGTGGTATTCAAGGAATTGGTATTACTTATGCAACCAGCAACCGAGGCGGATGTCATGTTCGTGGTTATATGATTTCTCCGGAAGTTCTTGGTTTACCTCAAGCGCTCGATCGTACAGAAACTGAAAATAAAGCGTTATGGGCTAAAATATTTCAAGACCTTACTTCTGTTATTGATTCAATGGGAATGTGTTTATTTACTTCGTTCGCATTGGGTGCTCCAGAATATGCAAAATTACTGAATGCAGGAACAGGAACCAACTATTCGCCGGAAGAATTATTGCTAGTAGGTGAAAGAATTTATAACATTGAACGTTTGTTTAATAAAGCAGCAGGCATGAAGCCAGAAGATGATTGTTTGCCAAAGCGTCTCATCGAGGAGCCGATTACAAACAGCTTTTCAGAAGGTCAGGTAAGTCAGATTGCAATTACGTTACCACAGTACTACAAAGAACGTGGTTGGGAAAATGCATTCCCAACGAAGGAAACATTAGAGAGACTTGATTTATTATAATTAAATGGATAGAATCAAAGGACATCCTAATTGGAGGTAATGATGATTGAAGTAAGATTATTCGCAACATTTCGCGAGGGTAGAGATAAGATTTCGTATCTCGAACCGCAAGGTTATCATACAGCAGCAGAGATTATCCATTATTTCCGTATAGCAGATGATGAAGTAGCTATTTGCTTGATAAACGGGCGACATTCCAAACTAGATTCATCGGTTAAGGACGGTGATGTTATTGCATTGTTTCCACCGGTTGGAGGTGGATGATTATGAGATACGAGCGGCAGATTCTGATAAAACAAGTGAGTGAAGCTGGACAAAAGATTCTAGCAAATTCAAACGTTTGTGTGATTGGATCCGGAGGTCTTGCATCTCCTGTGCTTACTTATTTGGCTTGCGCAGGGGTTGGAACATTGTCCCTAATTGATTATGATACGGTAACCGATTCTAATCTTAACCGGCAGTTTTTATATCAAGAAAAAGATATTGGAAAGCCAAAGGTGCAAATAGCAAATGAAGTATTAAGCGCATTCAATCCTGAAATAATATTTCATCCTATCTATCAGAAAATAGATAAAACAAATATTACTGAAATGATAAAAGATGCGGATGTTGTTATTGATTGTGTAGATAATGTAGAAACAAGAATGATAGTAAATCGTGCGTGTCTTCAACAAAATATTCCTTTGGTTGAAGGTGGCGTAAATGGATTCTATGGGTTTGTATTTGCCATTAAACAAGAGTATCCGTGTCTTGAGTGCATTGGCTACGGAAACACCAAACTAAAACCACCAACGGCAGCGTTAGGTGCTGTAGTTGGAGTCATCGGCTCGTTACAAGCGGTAGAATGCATAAAAATATTGCTAGGTTTGGAAGGTGTCCTTTATGGGAAACTGTTAAACTATGATGGACTTATAGGTAGCTTTGAAACAGTGGAAATTCAAAAAAATGATATGTGTGAAGCTCATTTATTCGTGAATTGATTTTTATATTTTTCAGTAAGATAAATGTGGCCTATGTGAAAAATCGCTTTAAGATGTAATAAATCTTAAAGCGATTTTTTGTGTTGATGGTTTTGGTTTGGAGTTTTTTAATCACAGACAATTTGGTGGTTGTCTTCATAAAGAATTGTGCTACAATAAAAAGGAAAATAATAACATGAATGCACAAAAATGTAGCGCAGAAATGAGGAAAAAAATGAATTGTTTAATCGTAGTCGACATGCAAAATGATTTTGTGGATGGCTCATTAGGTACAAAAGAGGCAGTTTCCATCGTTCCAAAGGTAGCCCAAAAAATTAAAAATTTCTCAGGGAATATAATATATACAAAAGATACACATGAGGAAAATTATTTGGACACGCAGGAAGGAAGAAATCTTCCGGTTCCACATTGTATCAAAAATACAAAAGGATGGATGCTTTGTCCGCAAATTGAGGCTTTGTGCACAGAAGAACCAGTGAACAAACCTACCTTTGGAAGCGCAAAGTTAGGACAAGTATTGAAAGAAATGAATGAGAAAGAAAAAATTGATTCCATCACTTTGATCGGGCTATGCACGGATATTTGCGTTATTTCCAATGCCTTTTTAATCAAAGCAGTGTTGCCGGAAGTGCCAATTATTGTGGATGCTGCTTGTTGCGCTGGTGTCACACCGAAAAGCCATGCGCGCGCGTTAGAAT
The DNA here is from genome assembly GCA_002419585.1 of Lachnoclostridium sp. UBA5725. Classification (GTDB taxonomy): domain Bacteria; phylum Bacillota; class Clostridia; order Lachnospirales; family Lachnospiraceae; genus DIGJ01. The sequence goes on along the minus strand of DIGJ01000040.1, from coordinate 220,200 downwards.
CGATGAAAACCTGTCAGATTCAAATCGAGAATGAGTAGGTCTGGACATAAGTCCTAAAATAGTAAGGTATCTATCGTAAAATAAATGAATTATGTACATTTTTGAGACAAATTACCTTGTAGTTATAGTAGCGAAATAATATAATAAATACTAACAAAAGAAGTGACTTAAATGCAGGGTGATTTGAGCAAAATACATAAAGGAAAGGAAAAAAGTAATATATGAATCTAAATAATGTTGCAAAGACTAGTGAAATCATTGCAAACATTACGCAAATTTGTGAATACATTGAAAAGGATTCAAAAATATATGAAATTATGAAATCATGTCCTTATGAATTGTTGCGTAAGATGAAACTCCGTGAATTTAAAGCCAATGAATTTGTTCGAAACCAGGATGAAATATATCAAACCATGTTTATTGTATTAGGCGGTGAATTAGATATTTATGTCGAATCGGAGAATGGGAAAAAATATTACCTCAATACCTACCGAAAGGGCTGCTATATTGGTGAATTGGAGATGTTTGAAAATCGTCCCTATGTAAGCCGTGTAGAAGCAAAAACCGATGTAAGATTGTTGGAAATTGAGAAAGAAGATTTTATCCGTTGGGTACAAACCGATCGAAACATGAATGATTATTTTATAAAAACACTTTGCGAAAGTTCGTATGCTTTATGCAGAAATATGGGAAACAATACGTTATACTCTTTAACACAGAGAATCTGCCAGTATTTGGTCAGCAGCGTTGGTGCAACGACGAAATCTGAAAACTTTGTAGAAATATCTTCCGAAGAACTAGCAGAGCGGATGGCGGTAACGCAGCGAAGCGTAAATCGTGTTTTGCAAAAACTTCGCGAGGCAGAAATGATTGAGATAACGAAGAAAAAAATTATTGTAAATGATCTAGATGGGCTGGTTTTGCAGATAGAAAAAGAAAATTAGTGCTTTTAATTAATAACGAGAAGAGGAATGTAATATGGAAGAAAAACAGGCTCACATCAGACTATCAAAGCAAGACAGCGCGAAGTATGCAATTTTACCTGGCGATCCAGGAAGAATTGATCATATCAAGGAATATTTGACCGATGTAACAGAACTTGCGTACAATCGAGAAATGCGAAGTATCAGCGGTTATTACAAAGGAATCAAAGTACTAGCTGTATCCACTGGAATGGGAGGCGCTTCTACCGGAATCGCAGTAGAAGAACTTCATAATATCGGGGTGGAGTATATGATACGAATCGGAAGTTGTGGAGCACTGGATCGTTCCATTCACCTTGGAGACTTGATTTTAATTAACGGTGCGGTTCGCGATGATGGAGCATCCAAAACGTACATAGAAGCAATTTATCCAGCAATACCAGATACACGATTATTAATGGCAACGATAAAGGCAGCAGAAGATATGAAATTTCCATTTCATATCGGACGAGGAAGAAGTCATGATAGCTTTTATACGGATCGAGAAGAAGAAATCGATGCCTATTGGTCAAAGCACGGCATACTTGGGGCAGATATGGAAACAGCAGCGTTATTTACGATTGGAGCATTAAGAGGTGTAAAATGTGCCTCTATCTTAAACACAGTCGTAGAATACGAAGCGGATTTAGAAAAAAACATCAACGATTATGTGGATGGCGATTGCGTTGTAAAACAAGGCGAGGCGAATGAAATCATTACTGCGCTGGAAGCCTTTGTGATAGAAAATAAAACAAAATAAATGGAGGTAAGGTTATGAGCAAGAAAGGGAAGAGTTTATGGTCACTGAATTTTAACACAGCAACATTGGTATTGATTCCAGCAGCAATCGGAATCAACTATCTGGGGAAATTGTTTGCAGGAGTACTAAAATTACCATTATGGTTAGACTCCATTGGTACATGTCTTGCAGCAGTACTTGCAGGACCAATCGTAGGAGCAATTTGTGGTGCTGCAAATAACATTATTTATGGTCTTACGATGGACCCAATTTCCACCGTTTATGCATTAACAAACATTGCAATCGGTTTAGCAGTTGGTATCTTAGCACATAAGGGATTTATGAAAAATATCAAACTTTCCTTAGTAACAGCCATTGTAGCTGGTTTGGTTGCTGTTGTAGTATCTACTCCACTCAACATGGCATTCTGGGGTGGTACCACAGGAAATGTTTGGGGTGATGCTGTTTATGCTTGGGCAATCGCTAACAATTTACCAGTATTTTTTGCATCATTTATTGATGAACTTATTGTAGATCTTCCAGATAAAATCGCCGTATTATTGATTGTATTTGCAATTAGCAAGAGCCTTCCAAAGAGTCTCGTTGCATTATATCAAAGTGGTGATACCATCGATAGTCTTGATAATTAAGGTATTTCGATAGAACAACAATTTGCCCTCTATGCGGGCAAATTATTATTCTAGGCAAAATTGATAAGTGACTGAAAGGAACACAAAATGAAAAGTATCAGCTTGTATGAGGAAAAAGGCTCCATTTTAAACAAATTAGCACCAGAGAGCAAAATCCTATATATTATTTTAGCATTAGTACTTCCTGCCATTGTTGGAAGTAAAATGGTAAGTGTTGTATTTATTGCGATAAGTATTGGTCTGTTGCTATTTTCGAAAGTATTAAAGAAGACAATACCAATTTTAGGTGTATCTGGCTTTGTTTTATTGACCGTTGTTATCATTCAAGGATTATTTCGAGCTGGAAATGTAACACCATTACTTACGCTTGGACCTGTTATATTCTATAAAGAAGGATTGCTATTTGCATTTAATATTGTAGTAAACGTATTAAATATATTGCTCAGTTTTTGTGTACTGATTTTAGCAACCAAACCTTCCGATATGATAGAGAACTTTGTGCGCAAAGGATTTTCACCAAGATTTGGTTATGTATTTATCTCTGTTTTTCAAATTATTCCGCAGATGACGGAAACCATGGCGACCATTACGGATGCACAGCGAAGCAGAGGAATGGAGACAGAAGGAAATCTGCTCGTTCGAATCAAGGCATTTCTTCCTCTTATATCACCAGTTGTTATGAGTTCATTGATTAATACAAAAGAGCGTGCACTTGCATTGGAAGTAAGAGGATTTAACGCTAAAAACAAGAAAACATTTTTAAATGACGAAAAGAAATCAAGTGCTGATAAATATATACAGATTACAATGATACTTTTATTAATAGCTGGAATTGTCTGGAGGGTTGTAGGATGTCTAAAATAGTAGTTGAAAATTTAAAGTATAAATATCCTGCAACGGATTTTTTGGCATTAGATGGAATATCATTTTCTGCAAAGGCAGGAGAATTTATCGGAATTATCGGAAAAAATGGCTCTGGAAAAAGTACATTGTGTCAAGCAATTGCAGGTTTGGTACCTAACTTTTACAAAGGTTCTTATGGCGGAAAAGTGATGGTGGATGACATCGAAGTAAAAAATGTAGACATTAGTGATCTTTGTGAAAAAGTGGGGACGGTATTTCAAAATCCCTTTAATCAGGTAACAGGCTCGAAATTAACGGTTTACGAAGAAATATCGTTTGGCCTTGAAAACTTAGGAATTCCAAAGGAGGAAATGATACAGCGCATTGATGAAGCAATGGAGCTTTTGGATATTACGAAATATAAGGATAGAAATCCATTTGACCTTTCAGGAGGACAGATGCAGCGTATGGCGATTGCCAGCATTATTGCTATGCAGCCAGAAGTCATTGTATTAGATGAACCAACTTCCCAGTTAGATCCACAAGGAAGAGAAGAAGTTTATCAGGCAGTACAAAAATTAAGCAAAAAGGGAATTACCATATTCATGGTGGAACACAACATGGAAAAGATTGCTTCTTACAGTGACCGTGTACTTATCATTGATGACGGAAAGCAGATTGCATATGATACACCACAAAAGATCTTTTCTAGAGATGATTTGGATGAGTATGGTATCGAAGCACCTGCATTTACTAAAATCTGTCGTGAATTAGGCAAAAAGAATCCAGTAACGGGATGTTATCCGGTGACACTAGAAGAAGCAAATGATTTGCTGAAAAAAGATAAGGGGGAAATGTAAATGGACAACAATAAAATACTTGAAATGAAAGCTTTACATTTTTCTTATACGGAGGGTGATGAAATCCTAAAGGGACTTGATTTTGTAATTGATGAACGTTCCACTGCAATCATCGGACAAAACGGTGCAGGAAAAACTACGTTTGTTAAATTGTTAAAAGGACTTTTGCGTCCAACGAGTGGTTCGATTCATTTTGAAGGAAATGATATTGCCAATATGACGGTAGCTCAGTTAGCAAAGCACATTGGTATGGTATTTCAAAATCCAAATGATCAGATCTTTAAAAATCGAGTGATTGATGAGGTTATGTTTGGACCTTTAAAAATAGGTATGGCAGAATCCGTTGCAAAACAAAAAGCCGATGAGGCATTAGAACTGGTTGGATTAAAGGATCTAGCAGAGAAAAATCCATACGATTTAGGTTTATCTAGTCGTAAATTGGTTGCCATTGCTTCTATTATCGCTATGGATACAAAAGTTATTATTTTTGATGAACCGACTATTGCACAAGACTATCATGGAAAAGAACTGATAAAATCTGTGATTCGTAAACTGCGTTTCGAAGGTAAAACAGTGATTACAATTATACATGATATGGATTTTGTTGCGGATACCTTCGAACGTGCCATTGTTTTTGCAAAAGGTAATATTTTGCTTGATGGTACAACGAGAGATGTTTTTGCAAAAGAAGATATATTGAAAGAAGCATATTTGGAACAGCCAAACGTAACAAAGCTTTGTCAAAGCTTAGGTTATGATGAGGTATTCCTGACAACAGAGGAATTTATCACATATCAAAAAGCAAAAGCGAAATAACAAAATCCTCATTACACAATGAAAAATACAATGAATATAAAAAAAGATTCCATATCAGTGAAAGGAGTAGCTGATATGGAATCTTTTTGTTGGAGAATGGGTTAATACGAAAGCGTATGAAGCATATGATAAAAGTGAATACAATGATAGGGGAGAAAAAATAACGGAAAAGGAGAATGCTACAAATGAGGTAACGGGTGCAGATAATAGCAGAAATAACATAGCGATTAGTACCGTGGAAAAATATATCACTGGAGATAATCTGAAAATAACACTTAAGTATCCAAAAATATCTGGAATGGCTGACCAAAAAATACAAAACGAATTAAATGTATTATTTGAGCAAAAAGCGATCCATGCAAAAAAGCAAGGTCTTAAATGTGCCGTTGTACTCTCAAAGGCTGAATACGAAGGGACTAAACTTTGTGAATCTTATCTGGATTATAAAATAGGATACAATCAAAATGGACTTTTAAGCGTTGTTTTTTCGGATTACCAGTTTGCTGGTGGGGCGCATGGCTCGACGTTGCAAAGCTCCTATACGTTTGATTTACAAACTGGGGAGGATTTGACATTAAGTAAGATACTAGATGACGATAAAAACTATACCACTTACATTGACTCTATGATAAGAAATGAAATTGATAAAAAAGTTGCAACGGGTGATCTTTTTGAGTTGGTAACGTTTAAAAGTATTGGAAAGAATCCAGCTTTTTATCTAGCAGAAGAAGGAATCGTGTTCTACTTTCAGCAATATGAATACTTTCCATACGCTGCAGGTATACAAGAATTTGTAATTCCATATTCTGTATTGAAAGGTATGATAATAAAAACCATGATTATGTAGCCAACTTAAAACAATGAATGTTCAAAGTATATACAATTACAGTAAAATAATTATAAAATGGCTATCACTAAATATTTGCGATAGCCTATTTTATTGGAATTGCACTAAATTAATCAATATTTTCATTACTCAATCATAAGATATAACGATTACTCAAAATCCTAATAAGGTAGGGGGATTCTTATCAATAAAATTCTGGATGAAAATTATTATGACTTAATTATAAATAGGGAAGTGGCGTATTTGTATGCTAACTCTGAATATATTACTCCAATGAACCAGAGGGATTCGATATTACATATTCAAATTGTGGAAGCAAATCCTTGTGATTTAGGAACTTATCCTTTGCATTCGTTCCCGTTTATTTATACGTTGTCTTCTCTTGTTGATCTTGAAAAGTCAGGAGTATCGAAAGTACAACGAAATCCCAGTCTAGCACTTTTTGGTCAAGGCGTCATTGTTGGTATTATTGACACTGGTATCGATTATCAGCATAAGGCATTTTTGAATCAGGATGGAACCTCCCGCATTTTGTCAATCTGGGATCAGACAATACAAGATGGTCTGCCACCGGAGGAGTTTACATATGGTACGGAATACACAAAAGAACAAATCAATCTTGCCTTAAAAAGTGATAATCCACTTTCTATTGTTCCATCTGTAGATGAAAATGGACATGGAACAGCCATAGCCAGTATTGCTGCAGGCTCTACAGATATAGAAAACGCATTTACCGGAATTGCACCATCCTCCGACTTGATCGTAGTAAAATTAAAGGAGGCAAAGCAAAACATACGAAATATATTTTTTGTTCCAGATGGGCCGATTTGCTATCAGGAAACGGACATAATATTAGCAATTCGATATTTCCATCGAATGACAAGTATAATCAATCGCCCAATTGTTATATGTTTAGCCCTTGGATCTAGCCAGGGAGGACATGATGGAAATGGAGATGCTAGTGCGTATATATCATTTATCTCTAATACACCTCAGTTTGGGATCGTTGTTTCGGCTGGGAATGAAGGAAACAATCAAAGACACTTTTTTGGAACAGTCGCCGCCAATACCTTTACGAAAGAGTTTGAGTTAAAGGTGAGTAGTAACGATAAGAAATTTGCATTTCAGATTTGGTCCTATGCACCAGCACGTCTTACTGTTGAAATAATTACGCCAACAGGAGAGTCTACGCGTGAAATATTTGCACGCATTAATGAATGTAATAAATATACCTTTATTTTCGAAGCTTCGGCAGTTTGGGTAAACAACGTTATCATCGAAGAAGAATCCGGAGATCAGATGACCATGATACGGATGGAGAACCCTACCGAAGGTGTTTGGCGAATTCGAGTTCGTAATACTGAAAACTCAGTATCTTCGTTTCATGCATGGCTTCCATCTGGTGACTTGATTTCAAACGAAACCTTTTTCCTACAATCGAGTCCAGATACAACTATTACCTCGCCTGGAAATTCTATTAATCCAATGACGGTAACTGCATATAATCAAAATGATAATAGTATCTTAATAGAATCTGGAAGAGGATATACAAGAATCAATACCATAAAACCAGATTTTGCAGCTCCAGGATACAATCTTGCATGCGCAGCATTAAATGGAGGATATGGCACGGCAACAGGAACCGGAGCGGCGAGTGCTTATACTGCAGGAATTGTTGCAATGCTTCTTGAATGGGCTGCGGTACGAGGAAATTATAGATCCATCACAGGAATCGATATAAGAAGTATGCTGACTCGTGGTGCCAATCGAGACGATGAGCTCGTCTACCCGAACAATATATGGGGATATGGAAAGATTGATATAAATGGAGTATTTGAAAAACTACGTATTTAATGTAATAAGGAGGTTTTCGTATAAATAAAATCCTTGACGAAAATTATTATGATTTAATGATTAATAAGGCACTTGCAAGTGCATATGGAAGTGGAGATAGCATTACGCCAATAAATTTTAGAGATTCACTTGTTAATGTTTTAGCTTTAGATCCAAATCCCTGCGACCTAGGAATCTATCCTTACGATTATTTTCCATCTGCATTTTGTCTGACTGCAAAGCTTGACTTTGAAAAAACTGGAGTAAGTAAAGTGCAGAGGAATCCAAATCTAGCGCTTTTTGGTAATGGTATTTTAGTTGGTATTATTGATACTGGAATTGATTACCAGCACAAGGCGTTTTTAAACCAAGATGGTACTTCCCGCATTGTTGCTATTTGGGATCAAACAATACAAGATGGTGATCCACCAGAAGGATTTACGTATGGAACATTATACAATAACGAACAAATAAATCTTGCATTAAAAAGTGATAATCCACTTTCTATTGTTCCATCGATTGATGAAAATGGCCATGGAACTGCAATTGCCAGCATAATAGCAGGAACGGAAGATACACAAAATTCTTTTACGGGTGTTGTACCTGCTTCTAGTTTAATTGTAGTTAAATTAAAGCAGGCAAAGAAAAATATACGAGCCATCAATTTCGTTCCAGAAGGTCCTGTTTGTTATCAGGATACGGATATTTTGTTTGCAGCTCGCTATTTATTTGATACTGCAAGAATCCTTCGTCAACCGCTTGCTTTATGTATTGCCCTTGGAACAAGTCAGGCCGGACATGATGGAATCGGAGCTACCAGTACGTATCTGTCGTATATTAATGAGATACCACAAATAGGTGTTGCGATTACTGCCGGGAATGAGGGAAATAATCAAAGACACTATTTTGGAACGCTAGATGCCCGGACATATCGCAGAGAATTTGAATTAAAGGTGAGCAGTATCGATAAAAAATTTGGACTTGAAGTATGGCCATATTCTCCAAGTCGCATGACAATAGAAATCATTACTCCAAATGGAGAATCTACACAGGAGGTTTTTCCACGATTAAATGAATGTCGTAAATTTACCTTTGTCTATGATTCCACTGTAGTTTATGTAAATAATATTATCACAGAATCGTCGACGGGTGATCAGTTGATACTGGTGCGAATGGAAAATGCCACAGAAGGAATCTGGAAGCTTCGTGTTCGAAACATAGAAAATGCAGTGTCTTCCTTTCATGCATGGCTTCCGGCGGGTGACTTTATCTCAAAAGATACCATTTTTTTGCAGTCGAACCCAGATACTACGATACTTTCACCGGGAAATGCAATGAAAACAATGACGATGACTGCATATAACCAAAATGATGATAGCATTCTTATCCAATCAGGGAGAGGATACACAAGAAGCACACCACATGTAGTACCAGACCTTGCAGCTCCAGGATATAATCTAACCTGTGCAGTACCAAATGGGGACTATGGTAATTTGACTGGAACCGGAGCAGCAACTGCCTATGCCACGGGAATCGTTGCAATGGTAATGGAATGGGCAATATTGAGAGAATATTATATAACCATTACCGGCACCAACATTAAGAATCTTTTGATAAGAGGTGCCGATCGAGATCCCGGGACCACTTACCCAAATAATATATGGGGTTATGGAAAAATTAATATTGATGGATTGTTTCGTGCGTTGCTAAGTCGATGATTTCTAACATATTTCAACAGTGAGGGGGTGTTCGTATATCAAAAATTATGGATGAAGGCTATTATGATTTTATTATAGATAACGCTTTGGCAGACTTATATGATAGTGGAGATAACATGACTCCAATTAACGAAAAAAGTTCTATTATTTATATTCCAAGCGCCGAAACGGATATTTGCACACTTGGAACGTATCCATATCGCGTTTTTCCGTCTGTTTTTACCTTGGGTGCAAATGTTAATCTCGAAAAATCTGGAATTGGAAAAGTACAAAGAAATCCCAATTTGGCACTTTTTGGTCTAGGTGTTGTGATTGGTATTATTGACACCGGAATCGATTATCAGCATCAGGCGTTCCGATACAGTGATGGGACTTCTCGAATTTTATCGATTTGGGACCAAACCATACAAGATGGTAAACCACCAGAAGGATTTCCTTATGGTACGGAATATGATAGAGATATGATTAATCTTGCACTAAAAAGTGAAAATCCACTTGCTGTTGTTCCATCTGTGGATGAAAACGGACATGGAACAGCGATTGCCAGTATTGTTGCTGGATCGGAAAATACGGAAAAATCATTTACTGGTATCGTACCCTTTTCTGGATTAGCTGTTGTTAAATTAAAACAACCGAAACAAAAAATACGTGATATCTTTTTATTACCAGATGATGCAGTATGCTTTCAAGAAACAGATGTAATGTTGGGAATTCGATATCTAGTGAATGTTGCTAGACAATTACGGCGCTCACTTGCTCTATGTATTGCGTTTGGAACAAGTCAGGGAGGACATGATTCACTTGGCGCTACCAGCAGTTATTTGAGTAATATATCACAATTGGCGCAAATCGGTGTTACTGTTGGCGGTGGAAATGAAGGGAATAAGCAAAGACATTATTTTGGAACGGTGGATAGCAAAACGTTTACAAATGAATTTGATTTAAAGGTGAGCAGTCAAGATAAAAAATTTTCATTTGAAATATGGTGTGATGCATTAAGCCGGTTTTCCATTGAAATAACGACTCCAGGGGGGGAAATTATACCAGAAATTTTTCCTCGTTTTAATCAATGCCGCAGATATAATTTTATATATGAACCCTCTTTAATTTGGGTGAATAACAATATTGTAGAAGAACAAACCGGAGATCAGATGTTACTCATACGCATGCAAAATCCATCCGAAGGCAACTGGCATTTTAAGTTACATAATATTGAAAATGTTGTTTCTTCCTTTCATGCATGGCTTCCATCTAGTGATTTGATTTCTACAGAAACCTTCTTTTTACAGTCAACGCCAGACACTACATTAACCTCTCCAGGAAATGCTTTGAATCCGATGACCGTAACGGCATATAATCAGGAGGATGATAGTATTTTAATCGAATCGGGAAGAGGTTATAATAGGAGAAATGAAATAAAACCAGATTTTGCAGCTCCCGGGTTCAATCTTACCTGTGCAACCGTAAATGGGGGATATGGAACAATTACTGGATCGGGTGCAGCCACCGCCTATGCAACTGGAATTGTTGCAATGATTCTTGAATGGGCGGTGGTAAAAGGAAATTACACTTCGATTACAGGAATGGATATTAGCAGATTTTTGATACGAGGTGCTTCACGGGATGAGGGGATTACTTATCCAAATAATATCTGGGGCTACGGAAAAATTGATATTAATGGAGTGTTCGAAAAATTAACGCTTTAAAATAAGCAAATAGGAGTATTTCTATTGAAAATAAGTAAAAAGAGTGGTAAATTTTAGAAGACAATTGTTTATGGATGTAAGGAGTGGAGTACATATGGAAAATTTTAATCTAGAAAAGTACTTAAGTAATGGGGTTGAGAACATAGTAAAAGGAGCCTTAAAGGCATCGCTCGTCAATCCAAAAGAGAGTATATACATGATGAAATATGCTTCCTATAGTAAAGAGGCTAGAAAATTAAGGCAGGAAGCCGAGAAAAGACAGGAGCATATTCCACCATTTTTGATTGCAAGTATTACGACAAAGTGTAATTTACATTGCAAAGGCTGTTATTCCAGAGAAAATCACGCCTGTAGTGATACAGAAGCACAAAATCAGCTAAGACAGGAAGAGTGGTTTCACATTTTCGAGCAGGCAAAGAATATGGGTATCGGTTTTATTTTGCTAGCTGGTGGAGAGCCTATGATGCGAAAAGATGTTCTTTTGGAAGCGGGTAAAATTCCTGAAATATTATTTCCTATCTTTACGAACGGCACAATGCTAGAAAAAGAGGACCGGAAGATTTTTGAAAAATATAGAAATCTTGTTCCGATACTAAGTATAGAGGGTCATAAAGAAGGAACCGATCAAAGACGTGGTGAGGGTACTTATGATCACTTGATGGATGGAATGGAGCATTTGAATAAGGACGGAATCTTGTATGGAGCCTCGGTTACAGTGACAAAGCAGAATAAGGAAGAGGTGACGAGTAACCTATTTTTAGATGAATTGAGTCGTCGAGGCTGTAAGGCAGTAATCTATGTGGAATATGTGCCCGTTGATAAAAGTACAAAAGATATGGCATTTGGGGATGAGGAAAGAGAATGGATGAACAACAGATTGCTTTTCTTGAGGCAAAAAGAAGATCCGATGATACTGATTTCGTTTCCAGGCGATGAAAAAACATCCGGAGGCTGCCTAGCAGCAGGGAGAGGATTTTTCCATATTAACGCACATGGTGGAGCAGAACCTTGTCCATTTAGCCCATATTCTGACACGAATTTGCGAGACGTGTCATTAAAAGAGGCATTAAAATCTCAGCTTTTTCGAAAACTAGTGGATGGAAATGTATTAATGGAAGAACATCAAGGAGGCTGTGTTTTGTTTGAAAAACAAGAAATTGTAAAAGGATTTCTGGCATTATAGTAGATTCTATTGTAATACATATATTCCGTAAATAAACCGTGCACCGAGCAAATCATTTTGTAAATGGATTGCTTGATGCACGGTTTTTTCGATTGCTTGTTAACAGCGCAAATCGGTAATGTGTTTTGAACTAGTATAAAAACTACGTGCCTTTTTGTTGTAACTTTCATAGATTGTATCACTAGAGTCGATTGGTGCCTCCGTGCTCCCTGCCTTAGGATACAATACGGTGGTAAGAATGGTTTCAAAGTTTGTATTCTTTGGATTACGATGATTACTAGTAGAAAAATCGTGTAGTGAAGAGATTTTTTCTATCTTTTCGATTTTAAAACCACCAGCTGTTTTTGCGACAATCATCCTCCTTGACTATGACACATTTTATTGGTTTACACTATATATATCGTCGTATAAAAAAAGAAATATTATACAAGATATGGATTTTATGCTACAATCTAGAAAGGCTAAATAAGAAAGAGTGAAGAAAAACATTTCACTCAGCAAGTTTGTGTCTGCGCTGCGCACGCAAACTTGTTATGCGCAAAAAGCAACGCGGAAATATGGAAAAATATAGGGAATTGCAAGTGATTGCAACCCTCTGAAAGATAATATGGAGAGAACGATGAAACTAAGTGCTAAAAAAGAACTAGAAAATAAGATACGCGAAAATCAAGGAAAGAAAAAATCGCAAGATAAAAGATCAAGTACTGAAAAGAAAACAAACAAGGATAGGCAGATAGCGAAAGACAAACGTAGTTATCAAAATAAGCCAGTAAATAAAGATAAGAGAAGCTATCAAGATAAACCGGTAAATAAAGATAAAAGAAGCAATCAAGATAAACAGGGAAATAATAAAAGAAAAAGTCAAGATAATCGAAGTTCAAAAAATAATACAAATACAAAATCAAAATGGAATGAATCGAAAAGTGGTAATGGAAAAAGTTTAAATGAGAAAAATCTTGAATCAAAGAGAAAAAATATCTCGGTGAATAATAACTTTTGTACCGTAGCCGAGAAATGTGGTGGATGCCAGCTTCAGGGAATGCCTTATCCTAAACAATTGGAAAAAAAGCAAAAGCGAGTGAATGAAGCCCTTGGCATTTATGGAAAAGTGAGCCCAATTATAGGCATGACGGATCCTTATCATTACCGAAATAAGGTACATGCTGTTTTTGGTCGTCTAAGAAATGGAACCATTATTTCTGGTGTTTATCAGGAAGGAACTCATTTCATCGTACCAATTGATTCTTGTCAGATAGAAAACAAAAAAGCGGATGCTATTATATGTGATATTCGTGGTCTATTAAAATCGTTTAAAATTAAAACCTATGACGAGGATACCGGCTATGGATTGCTTCGCCATGTGTTAATCCGTACGGGCTATAAAAGCGGGGAGATTATGGTCGTATTGGTGCTCGGATCACCAATCTTACCATCAAAAAATAATTTCGTAAAAGCCCTTCGAAAGATTCATCCTGAAATTACAACCGTTGTGATTAATATAAATGATAAAAAGACAAGCATGATACTTGGGGAGCGAGAGACCACTCTTTATGGAAAAGGCTATATTGAAGATACGTTATGTGGCTGCGTATTCCGTATTTCACCAAAATCTTTTTATCAGGTAAACCCAGTTCAAACTGAAATTCTATATCGAAAAGCAATAAAAATGGCAGGACTTACAGGCAAAGAACGTGTTATTGATGCTTACTGTGGTATTGGTACGATTGGTTTGATTGCAAGTAAAGAGGCAAAAGAAGTAATCGGGGTAGAGCTGAATAAAGACGCTGTTAAGGATGCAATCATCAATGCAAAGCGAAATGAAGTCAAAAATATCTGCTTTTATCAACAGGATGCCGGTATTTTTATGACACAGATGGCCGCAGATGGAGAAAAAGCGGATGTTGTATTTATGGATCCACCAAGAGCAGGCAGTGATGAAGCATTTTTAAGTTCACTTATTAAACTTTCGCCAAAGAAGGTGGTATATGTTTCTTGTAATCCAGAGACACAGGCTAGAGATCTCGCATATTTAACCAAGAATGGTTATGTGGTAAAAGAGATTCAACCAGTGGATATGTTTCCGATGACAGGTCATGTGGAGACGTGCTGTCTGCTATATAAGGTGAAGTAGAATTGAATTGGAGACTAATGATAAAAAAAATATTTTTAATTATATACATGATGTGTGTGGTAATTACAATAAATGGTTGTAGTAAAGGAACTGAAGAAAACAAAAATTCATCCATGCACATGGATGAGAAGATAAAGGTAGATTCTAAATCAAAATCAGGGAAAGAGGAAATTACTTCCAATATAGACAAAGGTCAAACAGAGAATGTGAAGGATATAGTTTACAATTTTGAATATAATCCTTATGTATTATCGAAAGACTTTTTAATAAAATATGGGAAGGGGTATGTGGAATTTTATAAAAACTTCGTAGATGCATATATTAATTATGAAACAAGTTGTCCTTGTCCTAAAGAAGAATATTCTTATGAAGTAGAGTTTCTTACAGAAAGTAATTTTTTGCTGTTTAATGTAGATGTTCTTCCTGATTATGAAAGTATTAAATATGATAAGAAGACAAAGACAATTCATTGGAAATATGAGTCGAATACGAAGATAGAGCATGACAATAAAATAGAAGAGTTTGAAAATCAAGTGGCATCCTATATGCGTTGTCTACAAAAAGGTGATACTGATTTTGAAAAAGCCATCGCAATATATGGTGAATTCAATAGTCGGATGAAATATGATAAAAATGTGGATGATACTAGTGCATATCATGCTCTTATGATAGGTACTGGGAAATGTACTAGCTTTTCAGCTGCTTATTGTCATCTGCTATTACAAGCTGGAGTTGATGCAATAACGAATGGTGGGTTTAGTAAAAAAAGTGGTGGACATAGATGGAATATCGTCCATTTGTATGGTAAAGATTATTTTATGGATCCTACCTATGAGGTGGGGTCTAAAGGTAGTGATGGAAAAGGG
The DNA here is from genome assembly GCA_002419585.1 of Lachnoclostridium sp. UBA5725. Taxonomy (GTDB): domain Bacteria; phylum Bacillota; class Clostridia; order Lachnospirales; family Lachnospiraceae; genus DIGJ01. The sequence continues at coordinate 205,046 of DIGJ01000040.1, read as the reverse complement.
TTACTGTATTTTGGGATGAGCAAGAAGGAAAGAGAAGAAATTGGTGGATTCAACCTTGGTACTTCACAGTATGGCGATGTGAATGGTTTAGAGGTTGAAGAATACTTGGATTCAGATGACCGCTTCTCGCTATTTCGTAGCTGCATAGATTATAAATTAGATCGAAAACATAAATGCATTGTATACTATAACAAGAATGATAATAAACCGAAGAAATTCTATTATGAAAAGTAAACCATTGTATTGATACCAACACATCTCACTGGGATAAGGAACATAATATCAGATACTCATGAAGTCAAAAGCAGATCATTCCGTTAGGAGAATGGTCTGCTTTTGACTTCATGGAATGTGCCAGGGCTCGTGGTGAACCGTGCAGGAGAACTCCTCACTCTAAGAAAAATTAACAACAAAAAAAGAACAAGTAAGGCTGTGCTAACTGTTAATCTTCAGATTTTCTGCCCTCCCATTTATTAGTTAATAAGATAAGGGTTATCAGAAAAACAAAAATAAAAATTATAATAAATATCATACTTTGTATAATACCATTAAACTTTAGAAAATCAATATTCATTAAATTCGATACCAACAATGTTTCGGAAAATCTTGCACATATCCCCCAAGGAAGAATAGTCCAAATGCCATCCCCCAATCCTGTTAAAAATAGTGCAGACAACAGGCTTCCTATAATTCCTAAACCCAAACTGTAGCCTTTGCCCGCAAGAAAACTGATTATGTAGTGTAGTAAATATAAAGGAACAACACTAATTGACAAAAGAATAGCAGTTTTTATATAAAACAAAACTTTAAAAGTTGTGTACCCTAATAAGCTAAAACCAATTCCAAAACCAACTAACGCAAGTAAAGAAGAACAAAAGCCAAATAAAATAAGCCAAATCAGTTTTGTGATGTGCGGAATGTATTTTGGAGTTGCAGTGGATAAAAGCATTTGAAAACCCCCTGATTTTTGTTCGGATTCAGCTAAAATTGAAGTCATTATTCCAATTAAAACAGGAAAAGAAACACATAATATTTGTATATATGCAGACAGTTTATCTGATTCATTCCAAGGAGAAAAGGAATAATACCATACAAAGAGGATAATTCCAACCACAGGTACAATGAAATGAATCAGCAATAAGGGAGAATGACATAATTTATATAAATCGGATTTTAGATTGTTATAAAAACACATTTACTTTACCTCCCTATGATGAAACCACATTGTAGTGATAAGAGAGAAAATAAAATACAATGCCACCGTTATTATAATACCGATAAAAATAACGGAGGAGTCACCTAAATGATTCCCTGCTTCAAGAGGTAAACCATTTGGTAAAACTTTAATAATAGGGCACATTAGTCTTGCAGGAATTGCAAATGGAACATACCACAATCTTGTTGCAGCAAAAAAAATACCAAAACCCATATTGCAAAACAAACTTATCATCAGTGAGAAAAAAGAACCCATTTTCTCACTGATAAACATGAATAAAGGTATTTGCCAAGCTAAAGTTAAAAATAAAACAAAACTTGCTATGAAACTACTAAGAAATGGTATTGACACACCAAGTGTTGTTCCAACTGTTGACATAACGATAAAAAAGATTAAATTTGTAATAAGTAACAAAATTGTGTTCATTACAAGCTGTGAAATCCACAGCTTTATTTTGCTAGTTGAAACAGCAAATAATCCATGGCGATTGTGTTTTTTTTCCGCTGACACAGTAAATGATACAATCATAGAAAGTGTACCCGGTAAAATCATGGTATACCACCAGTTAAATGCACCTTCCATAAAGAAACGTCCACCCATAAGAATAAGTACAAGAGTCACTGCAATAAATGGACTTAACCATAGTAATTTTAGATTAAAACGATGCCTTTGTTTTAGAAATTCAGATTTTAAGTAATTAACCATTATAAGCACCTGACTTTCTTACAACCTCCATAAATAGACTTTCCAAATCTTCGTTTTTATGGATGGAATCTTCATACCAAAGCATTCCGTTAGCTATGATACCAATATCATCTGCAATTTGCTTCACCTCAGACAATATATGGCTTGATAAAATAACCGTTATGTCATTTTGTGGGAAGGACAAAATAAGTTCTCTTAAATCCTGTATGCCAATAGGGTCAAGTCCATTTGTTGGTTCATCAAGGATTAACAGTGTTGGGTTGTTTAAAAGGGCCATAGCAATACCCAGTCTCTGCTTCATACCCATTGAAAATTGTCCTGTTTTTTTCTTACCTGTATTTGTTAGCTCTACAATTTCAAGAACTTCTTTTATTCTACTGTTAGGCAAATTGTAAAGTAATGCTCTAACTTTCAGATTTTCAAATGCTGTTAAATTTTCATAAATAGGTGGAGTTTCAATTAAAGCACCAATATTTTCTAAATCTTTTCTATTCCAATTCTTACCGTTAAAATAAATTTCACCCGATGACGGATTTATCATACCAGTTATCATTTTAAGTAATGTAGATTTACCAGCACCATTAGGGCCAAGCAAACCATAAATACTGTTTTTTCTAACGGTAATTGAAATATTATTATTCGCGTTTTGTTTCTTGAATTTTTTACATAAATCTTTTGTAGTTAATATGTTTTCCATATAAAAATCCTCTTTTCTTTGTGATAATACAAGAATAAAAGATATTTATAATGAAAGTATAAGGATTTAAAGTATTATGCAAATATAATGAAGCTTTCAGTATGAAGGTGTGGATGTGCCACCTCTAATGAAAATTTTGTAACAAAACAGCAATTGATATATAAAACAAGTTTAAAAGATAAAATATTGCAAATATTAATCAGTACAGTTATATAGGCTGACATAACAATACGAATAGTGAGGAATATGGAGGAAATCAAAATGAAAGCATTAAAGAAATTGGGCTTGATTCAAAGAATTTTACTTGGCATGGTAGTTGGTCTTATTTTAGGGTTGGTAGTGCCACAGTTTACTGTGATCGGTATTTTAGGTGATATGTTTGTAGGTGCCTTAAAAGCGATTGCACCTATTTTAGTTTTTGTTCTTGTAATGGCTTCGCTTGCGTCAGCAAAATCTGGTACTGCTCATAATATGAAAAACGTTCTTGTCCTTTACTTATTGGGAACAGTAGCGTCTGCTCTAGTAGCGGTGGCAGTCAACGTAGTTTATCCTGTTACCTTAGCATTGAATTCCAATTTGGCTGTTACAGGAGCAGAAGTTACAACGAATATCGGTCAAGTTTTAAAAACACTTTTGTTGAATACAGTTAGTAATCCAGTAGCTGCATTATATAATGCAAATTATATTGGCATACTATCTTGGGCAATCATTTTTGGTATTGCATTTAAGTTTACTTCGGAAGGAATAAAAAAGGGATTAATAGAAATTTCAGATGTGGTATCAATGGTCGTAAAGTGGGTTATCACTTTTGCTCCATTTGGTGTTCTTGGTCTGGTATTTAAAACAGTCGCAGAAACAGGTATTGAAGGTTTTGCAACATATGGAAAAGTACTGATTGTACTTGTAAGTTGTATGTTTGGTGTTGCACTTGTTTTAAATCCACTCATAGTGTTCTTTTGTATTAAGCAAAATCCTTATCCGCTGGTATTCAAATGCCTGAAAGAAAGTGCAATTACCGCTTTTTTTACGCGAAGTTCAGCCGCAAATATTCCTGTAAATATGGAACTATGTAAATCGTTTGGATTAGACGAGGATACGTATTCTGTAAGTATTCCGCTTGGAGCTACCGTTAATATGGCAGGTGCAGCTATTACGATTACAACCATGACTTTGGCAGCAGTAAATACCCTTAACATTTCTGTTGATATACCGACTATGGTTGTATTAAGTTTAGTAGCAAGTGTATCAGCAGCAGGTACTTCTGGTGTTGCAGGTGGCTCATTAATGTTAATTCCTTTGGCATGTAGTTTGTTTGGTATTTCGAATGATATCGCAATGCAGGTCGTTGGAATTGGATTTATCATTGGTGTTGTTCAAGATTCCTGTGAAACTGCATTAAACTCTTCTACTGATGTATTATTTACGTGTGCTGCAGAATTTAGAGAATGGAAGAAAAGCGGAAAAGCACTCCCTCCTATGAAACATAGCTGATACTGAGCCCATTGAATAACTGGATTTGAGCATGCAACAATACAATTAAATATGGCAAATTATTTATCCCTCGATATGCGTTTGTGAATATATCAAGGGATAATTTTTATATTGGTTTTTTCTATTTATAGGATTAAGAAAGATATGGATAAAATTTCCATTTGGATAATTGTATGATATAATGTATTTAAATTGACATAGCCATAGAAGTATGATTAAAGTAAACGGTATTCTAAAAAAAGTCTTAAAGGAGAGAATGTGTTTTGATTACAATTGATGAAACAAGCTTTCGATTCGATACAGATTGTACCACCTATCTTATTGGCAAAACAAAGTACGGGCATTTGGAGCACATTTATTACGGAAACCAATTAAGTAAAGAGGATGGACTGAATGTGCTAGCTCATAAAAGGTCCATTATGGTTGGTAGCAATGTTCGCTACAGTAAGGAAGATGATGTATATAGTCTGGATAACATGTGTTTGGAATGGTCGGACAACGGAAGAGGAGATTATCGTTACAGTCCGACGGAATTTAAAATGCCGGATGGTAGCTTTGTTACCGATTTTATCTATGATTGTCATGAAGTACTGGATGGCAGTGTTGCAATGGAGTCCTTGCCTACCGCCTATGGTGGCAATCAGACGCTAATCATAACATTAAAGGATAAGGCATATCCGATTTTTATTGACCTATATTATACCGTATTTCAGAAAACAAACGTGATTAGCAGAAGAACAGTTGTAAGGAATGAAGGGAATGCACCGGTCACAATCCGCCGAATTATGAGTTTTTCTATGGATCTTGCGGATGAGTGCTTTCAAATGTACACCTTAGATGGGGGATGGATCAAAGAAGCAAACTTACATAAACGACCGGTTTCCTATGGGATTACAATCAATTCTTCCACAACAGGAGCAAGTAGTAATCGTCATAATCCTGCGTTTTTATTAGCCGAAGCGGATGCAAATGAAGACTATGGAAACGTATATGCCTTCAATATGATTTATAGTGGTAACCATTTTAGTATCGTTGAAAAAAATGAACGGGATTATGTCCGCGTATGTATGGGGATTAACCCTCACTTATTTGAATGGATCGTATCACCAATGGAGAAGTTTGAAACACCGGAATGCGTGATGAGCTATAGCAGTCAGGGATTTAATGGTACAAGCCATAATATGCATGATTTCATTCATGAGCATATCGTAAGAGGTGGCTATAAGAAGAAGGATAGGCCAATTCTGCTTAATAATTGGGAGGCACACTTTTTTAATTTTAATGAAGGAAAATTATTGCGGCTTGCAAAGGATGCAAAAAAACTAGGAATAGAACTATTTGTACTTGATGACGGCTGGTTTGGCGACCGCAATCATGATAAAGCAGGGCTTGGCGATTATCATGTAAACACGAAGAAATTACCGAACGGAATGAAGGATTTTGCAGATAAAATAAGAAACATTGGCTTAGATTTTGGCCTTTGGTTTGAACCGGAGATGGTGAATGAGGATAGCCAGTTGTATCGGAGTCATCCAGAATATGCAATTCAACTGCCAAATCGTCCTTCGGTTTACGGAAGAAATCAATTGGTGCTAGATCTTTGTAAAAAAGAAGTCCGGGAATATGTTGTAAAACAGGTTAGTAACATTTTGGATGAGGCAAAAATTTCTTATGTGAAATGGGATATGAACCGTCATATTGCGGAAGCATTTTCTACCGTTATAAAAAACCAAGGGGAATTTTATCATCGTTACATTCTAGGTCTCTATGAGGTGTTGACCAGGATATTCGAGCCCAGACCGCATATTTTGCTGGAGAGCTGTTCTAGCGGTGGCAATCGATTCGATTTAGGAATGCTTTGCTATAGCCCGCAGATTTGGGCTTCAGATGATACGGATCCCATAGAACGGTTAAAAATTCAGACAGGCTTATCCTATTTTTACCCACAGTCCACCATGGGGGCTCATGTTTCAGCTGTTCCCCATCAACAAACCTTACGTGAAACACCTCTTGCAACCCGCTTCCATGCAGCTTGCTTTGGATGCCTGGGGTATGAGCTGGATTTAAAGTATCTGTCACCAGAGGAAAGAAAAGATATTGCAGAGCAAATTGCATTTTATAAGCAGTATCGTAAGATTTTTCAATATGGAAGATTTTATCGGATTAAATCCTATAAATCCAATAAAGTGATATGGGAAACGGTAAGCGAGGACAAGGAAACTGCGCTCACTGGCTTTTTTCAAACCTTAGCTACCGCGGCAGAAAGTAGTGACAAGCTAAGGGTGATTGGTCTGAAAAATGCAAGATTTACAATTCAAACAAGAGCGCAAAGGCTTTATATTGATCGTTTTGGAGGATTAATAAAACACGTTACACCTGTGGAGGTAAATCCAGATGGTGTAATTATGCGGGTAGCCAATCGCCATTATAGTCTCAAAGATTGCGTGGAAACCTATACCTGTTCTTCGAAGGCACTTACAGCAGGAATACCATTAACCGACCAGTTTATCGGGACCGGTTACAATGATAGGGTACGAATGCTTGGAGATTTTGGATCAAATATGTATGTTATTGAGAAGGAAATTGAACAGTCAAAGTAGCAATTATATTTCAACAATTTTCATAGAAAAGGGGATAATTATGGAAACAAAAACAAAAAGAAATCATAATCGTTATATGTTTGGTCTTGGAACGGTTGGTAGGGATATGCTTTATACCGTTGTAAGCATGTATCTTCTATTTTTCCTGACGGATATTTTGAATTTGCCAGATTCCACGATGTGGTGGATGACAGGGGCAATGACTATACTTCGTATATTTGATGCGGTAAATGACCCAATCATGGGATTTTTAGTCGATAATACGCATTCACGATTTGGCAAATTTAAACCTTGGATTGTGATCGGAGGTATTTTAGGTGGTATTTTTACGGCGCTTTTGTTTCAGAATTTTGGGCTATATGGAGCAGGATATGTAACCATGTTTGTAATAATATATCTTCTCTGGGACGTAACCTATGGAGCCAATGATATTGCTTATTGGTCTATGCTACCTTCCTTGACCCTTGACCAGAAGGAACGCGAGAAAACTGGTTCCTTTGCCAGAATATGTGCAAATATTGGATTATTTACAACTGTAGTTGCTATTTTGCCTATTACCAACGCCTTGGGTGGAGATAAAAGAGCTTGGCAGATTACAGTATTCGCAATCGTATTCATTACATGGGCATTTCTTATGTTTACGGTATTTGGAGTGAAAGAGGATAAAACGATTAATATGAAGCAAGAGTCCACTTCGTTAAAGGAAATGTTCCAGATTTTATTCCAGAATGATCAGCTATTATTTACAGCGATATCAATGGCGTTATTTATGATAGGTTATTGTACAACCACAGCGTTTGGTGTCTATTTCTTTAAATACGCTTTTAAAAATGAGGGAATGTACTCGGTGTTTGCTGCGATTCTTGGAGTCTCACAGCTGGTAGCTTTATCTTTGTTTCCTCTATTTTCAAAAAAATGTAGCAGAAAAACGTTATATGCATCGGCAACGATATTGGTAGTAGCTGGGTATGTAATATTCTTCCTTTCACCAATGAATATGCTGTTTATCGGCGTAGCTGGAATCCTTCTTTTTACTGGTCAGGCGTTCATACAGCTATTAATGCTGATGTTTTTGACCGATACGGTAGAATACGGACAGTGGAAGCTAGGACGTCGCAACGAAAGCATTACGTTCTCGGTACAGCCGTTTATCAATAAAATTGGAGGAGCAATTGCGAATGGAATCGTTGGAGTGACGTTGATTGTTTCCGGTATTAATGCTGCCAAGACTCCAGAGGATGTTACGGATTCCGGTCTGTTGATTATGAAATTGGCGATGTTAATTTTGCCACTGATCTTTATTGTGATTGGTTACATCATTTATGATAAGAAGTTCAAGATCGATAAGCAGATGTATGATAACATAATTTCGGAATTGGCTGCCCGTGGTGAAATCAATAGAGAACAGGAGTGATGTTCTATGCTAACAAAAAATAGTCGTATCAAAGATGTGTATGAAAATCCAATTGGACGGGATATTATTGATAAAATATTGTTACAAATGAATGTAAGTAAAAAATTAGTTACCAATCCAGTGGTAGGTAATCTAAAGGTAAAGGGCTTACCGAAGCTACCGAAAAGCCAATTGGATGCGGGTTTCGTGGATACTTTGCTTACACTTTTAAATACACATCATGAAACAGCAAAGGGAACGGATGAGATAGCTTTAAAAGCTTGGTGGAAGGAAGCTGTATTTTATCAGATTTACCCTAGAAGCTTTAAAGATAGCAATGGAGATGGCATTGGCGATCTGCAGGGTATCATAAGTAAACTGGATTACATAAAAGAGTTGGGTATCGATGCGATTTGGCTTTCCCCAATTTATGATTCTCCGAATGATGACAATGGTTATGACATAAGAGATTATCATAAAATCATGGCCGAATTTGGAACAATGGAAGACTTCGATACGTTATTAATGCAGGTTCATAATCGTGATATGAGGCTTATTATGGATCTTGTAGTGAACCATACCTCCGATGAACATATGTGGTATCAAAAAGCCATCCATGAACCGGATTCTGTGTATGGAGATTATTATATTTTTAAGGAGAAGCCGAACAACTGGACATCATTTTTTAGCGGTAGTGCGTGGAACTTTGTAGAAGAACGAGGGAAATATGCACTGCATCTATTCTCAAAAAAGCAGATGGATTTAAACTGGGAAAATGAGACCCTTCGTCATGAGATTCATGATATGATAAAGTGGTGGCTGGAAAAGGGTGTAGATGGATTTCGCTTGGATGTTATTAATTATATCTCTAAGAGCAGTGGCTTGCCGGAGGGCAATGATAGCATCGGTAAGCTGATGGAATATTATGGGATTGAACATTATTTCTATGGACCTCGCCTTCACGAATATCTGCATGAGATGAAAGAGAAGGTGTTTACCCCGTATCATGCGTTTTCCGTTGGAGAAACGCCCGGAATAGGAATGGAAATGAGCAAGCTATTAACTGCGAATTATCGTAAGGAGCTGGACATGGTGTTCTCTTTTGATCATCTGGAAACACCAGGACATACCCGTTTTGATGATTACCAATATGACCTTAATTATCTGAAAAGCTTTCTGATGAACTGGATGGAAAATTATGGAGATCATTGTCAGCCATCACTGTTTTATGAAAACCATGATAATCCACGCATGATATCGAAAATAAATCAAGACCCACAATATCGGAACGTCCTAGGTAAGCTTCTAGCTGTAATACAGCTTACACTACGAGGGACACCATTTATTTTTCAAGGGCAAGAGCTTGGAATGATCAATCAAAGCTTTAAATCCATTGCAGATTTTCGTGACGTGGAGTCATTGAATCTTTATGATGAGTTATGTAACACCATGAAAAAAGAAGAAGCATTTGCAAAGATAATGGCAGGTTCAAGAGACCACGCCAGAACACCGATGCAGTGGACCAATCAGCAATATGCAGGCTTTTCTACTGAAAAGCCGTGGATTATGATGGATGAGGATTATAAGGAATGTAATGTTGAAACGCAGCGTCAGGATGAGAATTCTATCCTTCGTTTTTATCAGCAATTGATTGCTTTTCGTAAGGAGCATAGCGTTATTTATTATGGAGATGTGGTATTTATCAATCAAAAAGAAAAAGATTTATTCACATATTACCGTAAGGATGGAACAGAAACTTTGTATATTGAGGTGAATTTAAGTTCATCCAATAAGAAACGAACGAAATATCCTGAGGGGATTCGTTTGCTATCGAATTATGCAGAGGGCGCAGCGCTATTCTTACGGCCATATGAGGCAAGTATATGGAAATGTAATAAATGAGTAGAAAGGTCTTTATAATCGTCGTCGCCTTGACGAGTATCTCCATCGCAGACTAAAGATGCGTAGAAAAGAGTATCAGTTGTTTGCAATCATGCTGGATTTGGATAATTTTAAGAATATTAATGATCAATTCGGACATGCTGTTGGGGACAGTGCGCTTGTGAAGATGGCAGAATTGCTTCGGCAAGCTTGTAAGGGTGGGGATGATTTTATTGGTAGAATGGGGGGTGATGAGTTTATCGTTGTGGGAGAGCGAAGAGAAACAGCTGAGATTAAACAGTTGATGAACAAAATATATGCAAGTTGCCTTGCATATAATAAGCGCAAGCAGGCAGAATATTTTTTACTACCTAGCATGGGTTATTCTGTTTTTGAAAATGAAGATAAGATGGATACTTTTTTAGCAACTGCGGATCAGGTAATGTACCGGAATAAACAAGAGAAGAAGTTAGCACGATGATTAATTAAAAACGTATTTTAGTGTGATGGGGGAGCTTTCATGTTGAAACATAGATTATTTGGTATACTTTTAATATTAGTTCTGGTTTTATCAGGCTGCAATGGGAGTAAGTCTGGTGCCTCAGATAAAATAAGTGGAAATACGGCTGCAATATCAGATACCGTCGTAAACAGTACTTCGGTAGAAGACATTCTCAAAAGATTGACCTTGGACCAAAAAGCGGCGCAGATGGTGCAGGGAGCAATATATAATATAACGGATATTGCTATGAAGAACAACTGCTATGGCAGTATTCTTTCTACCTATGGTGAAAGTTCCATGAATGCGTCTGAATGGAAGAATCTAATCCTGAAATATCAGAAAGATACCACAAGTTCGAAGGCAGGTGTTCCATACCTTTACGGAAATGATGCGGTTCACGGGGTTAATACTTGTGAAGGAACGGTTATATTTCCACATAATATAGGTATTGGTGCTGCGAATGATAAGGAGCTAACCTATCAGATGGGGCTGGCTGTAGCGGATGAAGCAAAGTTAACAGGCATGTTATGGAGCTTTTCACCGTGCCTATCTGCAGCGCAGGATCCAAGGTGGGGTCGCACCTATGAAAGCTATTCTTCGGAGACTGGTATTGTAACGGAACTTGGCACATCCTTTGCGAAGGGGTTAATCGAAGGCGGAATCCTACCTTGTGCAAAACATTTCTTTGCAGATGGAAATGTTTTGTATGGAACAGGTGAAACCATGGATGGGGAAAATAGGTTGATTGACCGAGGTGATGCGCAGCTGTCTGACGCAGAAATAGCCGATTTATTGAACGTTTACCAGTCTATGATTGATGCCGGGGTTAAGACTATCATGATCAGCCATAGCAGTTTAAATGGAAATAAGATGCATGCAAATGAGAAATATATATCAATGTTAAAGAAGGATATGGGATTTAAGGGCTTTATCGTCAGCGATTGGAATTCCATACATAATATACCGGGTGCAAACCGAAAAGACCAGACGATTACTGCAATCAATGCAGGTATTGATATGCTGATGGAGGATTCTCAATTTGAGGAATGCCGAAAGTATATCGTTGAAGCAGTAAATGAAGGTAAAATCTCGATGAACCGTGTAAATGATGCAGTCAGTAGAATCCTTACGGTAAAGAAAGAGATGGGAGTTCTAGACGACCCAATGATGGAGAAAGTCATCTCCAAGGAAAGTAGTACTGGTTCAAAGGAGTACCGGGATTTAGCAAAAACGTTGGTAGAAGAAAGCCTTGTATTGTTAAAGAATGAAAACGGGGTATTGCCAATTAAGAAAGGAACCAAGATATTCGTAACAGGTCCCGCTGCAAATGATGTTGGAGTACAGTGCGGTGGTTGGACGATTACTTGGCTTGGCAGTTCGGACGCAGATAACGGCGGTAATAAGTGGATACCGGAGGGCACGACCATTCTTGACGGACTAAATGAACTTGCGAATGAATATGATTTGACAATTATCACTGACCCGGAAAAAGCACAGGATGCCAATATGACACTATTGTGTCTGGGAGAAAAAACTTATGCTGAATGGAAAGGTGATAGTGCAGATATTAGCATTACTGGTGACATTGGTCTCGATGATAATGCCAAAGCGATTGATCTCGCCAAAAGCCTTGGGCATCCGACGGTAGCTTGTATTGTAGCAGGTAGAAACGTAATCATTAGTGATTATATGAAGCAATGGGATGGTATTGTTATGTGCTATCTGCCTGGAAGTGAGGGCGATGGCGTAGCAAATGTGCTTACAGAAAAGAGTAATTTTAAAGGAACCTTATCGATGCCATACTACATAAAGGTTAAAGATATCAGGACGGACGATATTATGTTTCCAGTGGGGTACGGTTTAAAATATTGACATTGAAAGGGCACTTCAAAGAAATTTGCAAATTCAAAGTATAATTTGAAAATCTTTAAAAAATCTTTATAATTAAATAATAGAATGCTCTATGAAAGGAGCATAGAAAAAAGTAGGATACGGAGAATAATGATTATATGGCTAAAATACTTGTTCTTGATGATGAAGAGAAAATCTTAAAACTAATCAAAAATATTCTGCTTCTAGAAGAGCATACGATTACCTTATGTTCTAATTATGATGAGATTGAAGTAGGTAAGCTGCCTTGGTATGATTTGATTCTGCTCGATGTTATGATGCCAGGAACAGATGGATTTGAAGTCTGTAGAAGAATACGCGATAAAGTAGATTGTCCAATTTTGTTTATCACAGCGAAAACTGAGGAAGAAGATATGGTCTATGGGTTTGGATTGGGTGCGGACGATTATATTAAAAAACCGTTTGGCATGGAAGAACTAAAAGCTAGGGTAAATGCACATCTTCGAAGAGAAAAACGCAATCACAGTGTAGCAATACAAACGGGAGATATCCGCTTTGACTTACAGGGGATGAAGCTAATGATTGCCAATGAAACGATGAATCTGACAAAAGGCGAATATCAAATATGTGAGTTTCTTGTAAAGAACAAAGGTCAAGTGTTTTCCAGAGAGCAGATTTATGAAGCGGTTTTTGGGTATGATGGAGAAAGCAATGATAATACGATTGCAACCCATGTCATGAATATTCGAAATAAGCTTAATGAAGCTGGTGTTTCACCAATACAGACGGTATGGGGGATCGGGTATAAATGGGAACTATGAAGAATAGAAGGAAGCATAAGAAAACCCTTACCTCTATTGTTGTAGGAGCAATTTATGGTTTCGGGTTCTGTGTTTTAGGATTAACCGTAGGTATTCTTGTGTTTTTGTCTGTATCGGCCGATAAAAAGTTACTTACGCCGGAAATATACACGAGTGTGATGAATGTAATTGTATTAGGATATCTCGTGATTGTGTTTACTTTAACGATTTTCTTTCCTTTTTTAGCAGCAAGGAAGATAAAAAAGAAGGGGCAATCGATTTTAGATGTAGCAGAAAAGATCAAATCACAGGATCTGGATTTTGATATTTGTCCAAGTGGAGTAAAGGAAATTGATCAAATACTAAATAGTATGGATCAAATGAGGATTGCTTTAAAACAGTCTCTTGAGTCACAATGGCGTATGGAGCAAAATCGAAAAGAACAGATATCCGCACTGGCGCATGATTTTAAAACTCCGGTTACCATATTGAAGGGCAATTTAGACTTGTTGCAGGTTCGTGAACAAGATAACATGAGCAAAGATTATTTAAAAGATGCAAAGGGCAGTCTTGAACAGATGGAGATATATCTAAATCAACTTCTAGAGATGACACGTGCAGAAAGAGGTTATACATTACATATGGTGAAAGAAGAGCTTGGCAAACTGATTGAGGAAGCAGTATCCCCATTAGTAAGGATAGCGAAGAAAAAGGAAATTACCATTTTAACGGAATTTAGAGACCAGGGGATATTCGTGTTGGCGGATAGAATACTATTTGAACGTGTGATTCATAACCTTATAACCAATGCATTTGATTTTACCCCGCCAAATGGGATCATCCAGGTAATTCTTAATCGAACCCAAGAGAATGCTGTTATCGTTATAGCAGATTCTGGTGTTGGATTTAGCGACAATACTTTAAAACATGGAACCGAACAGTTTTACATGGGTGATACAAGCAGAAGCAGAAAAAATCATTATGGATTGGGACTATTTATTTCCAATTCGATTGTGAAACAACATTTTGGATCGTTGGAACTTACGAATGATCAAAAGACTCAAGGAGCCAGAATAATTATACGGATACCAATAATCAAAGAATAGAAAAAACTACTTTTTCTGAAAATAAAATGAAAAAGGGATTAATAAAAATTGCAAAAATAATTAGAAACGCTTTACTAGCAATCGTTTTACTAGTAATCATCTTTTTGATTGGAACCACAATATGGAACAAAGCGATATGTTTACAGGAAGATAAAATATTAAATCAGGTAGGTACTAAGGTTGATGCAAATGGTGTCAACATAAGAACTTGTGTTACCGGGAATGGGGAAAAGACCATTGTATTGTTAAGTGGATTGGGAACCCCCAGCCCAATCATTGATTTTAAGCCGCTTGCAGAAAAATTGAGTACTTCTTATCGCGTCGTGACATTAGAATATACCGGATATGGGCTAAGCGAAGATGCCAATGTAGACAAAAGTAATAAAGCAATCGTTGAAGAAATCAGGGAAACATTAAATCAATTGCATATCAAACCACCTTATATTCTTATGCCTCATTCGATATCGGGAGTGTATTGTCTGCAATACATGAAATCGTATCCAAAAGAAGTAGAAGCAATGATTGGTATTGATTCTTCTGTACCAAATCAAGGTAAATATGAAGAGAATGAGAAGATTTCTAATGGACTTTATTATTTGGTTCGTTTTATGGATTTTACAGGGCTTACCAGACTGTCTAATTTATCACGTGCAGCATTTCTAAAGGATATGGAAGCGGGTGGAAGTTATTCAAAAAAAGAGATGAAAATCGTAACTGCTTTATACAATCGGAAACAGGTAACCAGAGCGCTATTAAATGAAAGCAGATCTTTGCCTGAGAATCTGAAGTCATTATATGATGTGAAATATCCAGCGGATAAACCAGTTTTGTTTATTCTAAGTGATGGTACATGCAAACAATTGAAAGAAGAATCGAAAAAACTGGGATATGAAGCATCATGGGAAGGATTGCATGAAGAAGTTATTTCGAATCCCGAGATTCAAAAGATAACATATTTAGAAGGGCAGCATTACCTGCACTGGACACAGGCAAATACCATTGCTGATTTGACAGAAGAATTTTTGCAGAAAGATAGCATATCAAACGATATGGACGTTGTGCAAGAGTAAAGTAATGATTTGAATTACTTAAACATATAATATAAAAACTTGAGACATTGGGTATCGTTATGGAAATTTATGTTGTGCAAGTTGGTGATACGATTGCATCAATTGCAAATAAATTTGGAGTATCACAGACAAGATTAATACTTGAAAATGGTATAACAAACCCAATGAATCTGGTAATTGGGCAAGCTATTGTAATTACTGATCCACAAGAGACTTATCTTGTGAAAGAAGGAGATAACCTTTCTCAAATTGCAATGGATCATGGAATAACCATCATGCAGTTATATCGAAACAATCCATTCTTATGGGAAAGTGAATATATATATCCGGGGGAAGAACTCGTAATTCGTTATGATACGAAAGGAACTATCAAAACAAATGCGTATGCGTTTTCGTTTGTTGATAAGGATATTTTAAAAAAGACATTGCCGTATTTAACTTATCTTTCGATATTAAATTATAAAACATTACGAAAAGGTGAGATTGAATCTTTGGATGATGAGTCTGATTTGATTGAGACTGCAAAGCAATTTGGAGTGGTACCATTAATGCTTCTTAGCAGTCTGACATTACAAGGTGAACGCAACCCAGAAACAATTTATGAAATTCTCCTAAGCCCGGATTATCAGGATAAGCATGCAGATAATATGCTTAAGATATTAAAAGAAAAAGGGTATTATGGTGTAAATATTACAGTTACATTTTTAAATGAGACGAACCAGGAGCTTTATCTAAATTATTTCAAACGAATTACTGCTCGCCTTAACAAAGAAGGATATCCTGTATTTATTACCATAGATCCAAATTTTGTGGAAGAAGATAATCAAGTAGTATTTGAAAAAGTAGATTTTTCACAATATAACGAACTAGTTGAAGATACCTATATAATGAGATTTTTCTGGGGGACGCAATATGGCCCGCCAATGCCGGTCAGTTCAGTCAAAAATATTTCGTTATATGTAGATTATATCAAACAAATGATTGATCCTAAGAAAATTAGTGTTGGTTTTCCACTTTTAGGGTATGACTGGACGCTTCCATACATTAAGGGTTTTTCACAAGCGAATGCCATCAAATTGGAGGTTGCGATTGATCTGGCAAAGTCAACGGAATCAACCATCTTTTTTGATGAGGTTTCAGAAACACCATATTTTGAGTATTCTATACAATCGGATAAAAATCTAATTCAGCATATCGTATGGTTTGTAGATGCCAGAACATTTAACGCGATTGTCAATTTAGTAATAGAGGAGGAGTTAGGTGGTGCTGGAGTATGGAATATCATGAGCTATTGTCCACAACTTTGGCTTATTCTTAACTCTACCTTCCATATTCAAAAGCTTTTGCCTGAAACATAATAAAAAAGAGGAATCACGTAATTGTGATTCCTCTTTTTTTACGAGCATTGTAATAAATGCAAGTATTATTTATAAAGGTCTACTAATCTTAAAAGATGTTCGTAACGCTCATTAGCAGCATTCTCAGATGCAGTGAAGAGTGTTTCTGCACGGTCTGGGAAGGAACGAGCTAAACGAGTATAACGAGTCTCATTATTTAAGAAATCTTGGTAAGATCCATCACCTGGCTTGGATGTCAATGTGAATGGGTTCTTTCCTTCTGCCTTAAGAGCAGGATTGAAGGAGAACAGATTCCAGTAACCAGATTTAACAGCAGCTTTCATTTCATCTTGACAGTGGTTCATACCACCTTTTACTCCGTGAAGTTCACATGGAGCATATCCGATGATTAAGGATGGTCCGTTATAAGCTTCTGCTTCCGCAATTACCTTAATGGTCTGAGCTGGGTTAGCACCAAGAGCGATCTGAGCTACATATACATAGCCATAGCTCATAGCGATTTCAGCAAGACTCTTCTTACCAATATCTTTACCAGCAGCAGCAAACTGACAAACTTCACCAAGGTTAGAAGCTTTTGATGCCTGTCCACCTGTATTTGAATACATTTCTGTATCGAATACCATAACGTTTACATTTTCTCCGGAAGCAAGTACATGGTCAAGTCCACCGAATCCGATGTCATATGCCCATCCGTCACCACCAAGGATCCATACGGATTTCTTAGCAAGGTACTGTTTCTTTTCAAGAACTTCTTTTGCGTCTGGACAACCTGCAGTAGCAGCTTTTTCAAGTTCATTGATTAATGCTTCTGCATGAGCAGTATTTTCTCTTGTATTTTCTTGTGTTTCTACAAATTTAGCGAAAGCAGCTTTGAGTTCAGCAGATGCCTTTTCAGATGTAGCAACTTTTTCAGCTTTAGCGATTGCTTGTTCACGAAGAACTTTCTGTCCTAAATGCATACCAAAGCCGTGCTCTGCATTGTCTTCGAATAATGAGTTAGCCCATGCAGGACCCATCTTGGAATCTTTGTTTACTGTATATGGACAAGTTGCAGCAGGACCACCCCAGATAGAGGAACATCCTGTAGCATTTGAAATATACATATGCTCACCAAAGAGCTGTGTAAGTAAACGAGCATAAGATGTTTCAGCACATCCTGCACAGCTTCCTGAGAACTCGAGAAGTGGCTGATTGAACTGAGAACCTTTTACTGTAGTATCTGCTGGCATGCCAGGTTTCTTACCTACGTTAGCTACTAAGTAATCAAATACTGGTTGCTCATGTAACTGAGTTTCCTGTGGTACCATAGTGATAGCACTAGCAGGACATACAGTAACACATTCGCCACAACCCATACAATCAAGTGGAGTTACACTCATTGTAAATCTGTATTCGCTAGCTTTTGGCTTTGTATCTGCAAGCTTGATATTTGAAGGAGCTGCTTTTACTTCATCTTCGCTAAGCATGAATGGACGAATGGTTGCATGTGAACATACAAAGGAACAGTTGTTACACTGAATACATTTCGCAGCATCCCACTCTGGAACTAATACAGCAGTACCACGTTTTTCATATGCAGCAGCTCCAAGTTCAAACTGTCCATCCGCGATATCTTTGAATGCAGAAACAGGAAGGCTGTCACCATCCATTAATGCGATAGGATTCATGATATTTTTAACCATAGCAACGGTTTCTGGACGTCCAACAAGATCTGCTTCTTTAGCATCTGCTTCTGGGTTAGACCAAGATGCTGGAACCTCAACTTTATGTAGAGCATCTACACCAGCATCAATCGCTTTGTAGTTCATTTCTACGATAGCATCGCCTTTTTTGCCATAAGATTTCTTAGCAGCAGATTTCATAAAATCAATTGCTTCATCGATTGGCATAACATTTGCTAATTTAAAGAATGCAGACTGAAGAATTGTATTGGTACGTTTACCCATACCAATTTCAACTGCTTTGTCAATTGCATTGATTGTATATAATTGAATATTGTTATCTGCGATGTATTTTTTTGCAGCAGCGTTTAATTTAGAATCCAGTTCCTCGTCAGACCACTGGCAGTTAATCATGAAGATTCCGCCTGGCTTAACGTCTTGAACCATCTTGAATCCTTTCACAACATAAGATGGATTGTGGCATGCAACAAAGTCAGCCTGATTGATGTAATAAGGGCTTCTAATTGCTTTGTCACCAAAACGAAGATGGGAAATTGTGATACCACCAGTTTTTTTAGAGTCATACTGGAAGTATGCCTGAATATTTTTATCTGTGTGATCACCGATGATTTTTGTAGAGTTTTTATTAGCACCTACGGTACCATCACCACCAAGTCCCCAGAATTTACATTCTACAGTACCTGGAGCAGAAGTGATAGGAGCTGGTTTAACTTCTGGTAAGCTTAAGTATGTAACATCATCATTGATACCAAGCGTGAAACGTGTCTTAGGAGCATCTTTCTTCAACTCTTCAAATACAGCAAAAGCAGATGAAGGAGGAGTATCCTTTGAACCAAGACCATAACGACCATTTGAAAGAATGATATCGTTTAATCCTGCTTCACGAAGTGTAGTAGCTACATCAAGGTATAAAGGTTCAGCCAATGCGCCTGGCTCTTTTGTACGGTCGAGTACAGCGATTTTCTTAACTGTCTTAGGAAGAACTTTAAGAAGGCTGTTAGAAGCCCATGGACGATATAAACGAACTTTAATAAGTCCTACTTTTTCGCCTGCAGCGGTTAAATAATCAACAACTTCTTCTACTACGTCACAGAAAGAACCCATAGCAACGATGACACGGTCAGCATCAGGAGCTCCGTAGTAGTTGAATAAATCATAATCGGTACCTAATTTTTCATTTACTTTAGCCATGTATTTTTCAACAACCGCTGGTAATTCGTTGTAAACGGTGTTACAGGCTTCACGATGCTGGAAGAATACGTCTCCATTTTCGTGAGAACCACGCATAGCTGGGCGTTCTGGATTTAATGCATGCTCACGGAATGCTTTCACAGCATCCATATTGCACATTTCTTTTAAATCAGCATAATCCCATTTTTCGATTTTTTGAATTTCATGAGAGGTACGGAATCCGTCAAAGAAATTAATAAATGGAACTTTTCCTTCGATGGAAGCAAGATGTGCTACAGGACTTAAGTCCATAACTTCTTGTGGATTTGTTTCAGCTAACATAGCGAAACCTGTCTGGCGACAGGCATATACGTCACTATGATCACCGAAGATATTTAGTGAATGTGTAGCTACAGTACGAGCAGATACATCAAATACGCAAGGAAGCTGTTCACCAGCAATCTTGTACATATTAGGGATCATCAAAAGAAGACCCTGAGAAGCTGTAAATGTAGTAGTAAGTGCTCCAGCAGCAAGGGAACCATGAACAGTTCCTGCAGCTCCTGCTTCGGATTGCATTTCAACAACTTTAACCTGGTTGCCGAAAATGTTTTCTTGTCCCGCTGCAGCCCACTGGTCAACGCTATCAGCCATTGGACTTGATGGTGTGATAGGATAGATACCAGCTACATCGGTATAAGCATAGGCTACATGTGCAGCTGCTGTATTTCCATCCATTGATTGTTTAGATCTAGACATTTTTATCCTCCTTTTATTATTAACAGGCATTTTGCCCTAATAATCGACATTTATTTTACCACTATATTCTGATTTTGTAAAGGCAACTCACTGCGTTTATTAATTATTTAACATTGTAAATAATTTTGTTAATAATTTACTTCGTTATAAATACAATACACAAACCACAGGTGTGAGAATCCTTAATATTATTCAAAATGCAACAAAACCGTGACAAAACTGTGACATTGAAAACCGAAATAACCAATATAAATAATATAAATCAGTGTTGGCTCTCATTTTATGAAACTAACATTACTAAACAGGGAATACTAGGAATATATAATAAGTAACGTAACAGGGAGGTCGTGTATGGTAAAAACTCTAATTTTGTATGATAGTAAATATGGTTTCACAGAAAGGATAGCACAAGAATTATCCCTTATTTTAGGACCTGCAAAATATGTTAGGATGTCAGACTTTGAGAATAACAAAGTAGAATATGATGTGATTGTTTTGTGTATTCCAATTTGCAGCGAAAAGATTGACAAGAACGTAATTGAATATTTATCACAAAATGCAGACTGGATTAAGGAAAAAAAGGTGATACTTGTGTGCACTTGTTTCACAGAAAAAAATATAGAACATTGCATGAAACCAGTGAATGACATATTGGAAAGAAGTATCGTTTATCGAGCTGTAGTTGCAAGAGAAGCGCTTAATAAAGAGGAATTTGTGGAATTGGCGCTCAATATGAAAAAGATAAAAGATCAGGGCCAAAAAGTAATGGAAGTACAAAGGTTGAAGGCGTTCATGGAAGATTTTATAAATAGGCACAATACTTGTACGCTTGCAACCGGCTTCGGTGATAGAACTAGGGCGACACCAATTGAGTATATATATATGGAAGAATCTATTTATATGCTAAGTGAAGGAGGAGAAAAATTTGCTAACATTTTATTAAATTCAAATGTTTCAATCAGTATTTTTGATGAATATAAGAGTATGAATCAATTAGCCGGGATGCAGATATCAGGTTCTGCACAAATAATAGATATAGGAAGCTATGAATACATTTTATTATTGAATAAGAAGAATTTAAAATTGGAAAGAATCACATCACTACCAGTTGCTTTGAATTTAATTAAAATAAATATTGATAGAATCGAGTTCCTTTGGTCTGAGTTTAATAAAATGGATTTTGATACGAAACAAAGTCTCTATCTGCAATAGATGAAAAAAATTAGATTTTCGATTCTTTGCATCGGAAAAAATAGTATACGATAAATATAGTATACGATAAATATTTCCTTTCTTTTGGGAAATACTTCTTAAATGAAAGAATAACCGAAAGAGAGGATTTTTTATGCCCGAAACAGTGTTAGAAAAAACGCAAGGTCGTGTTAGCTACCACGATTCTGTAGAAGAAATGGTAAAAGTCATAAGAGATGATGGTATGACAAATGTTTTTGATCGTTATGCGCAACAAGAGAAGATACGTTGCAAATTCTGCCTTGAAGGATTAAGCTGCCAGTTGTGTTCCCATGGTCCATGTAGATGGAATGTGGACATGGGAATTGACAAAGGTGTGTGCGGTATTGGTCCAGATGGAAATGCGATGAGAAAGCTTCTCATACAAAATACCCTTGGTGCTGGAACATATAGTCATCATGCCTATGAAGCGTATCGCACGTTGAAATCAATTGGCGAAGGAACGTCTAAATTTCAGATACGCGATGAGAAAAAATTGAAATGGATGTGCGAAAAACTTGGAATTGATACAAACCAGGACAAGAATCAGATGGCAATTCAGCTAGCTGATCTGCTAGAAGCACAACAGCATATAGGGGCTGGCGACAAGAATCTTATGGTAGAAGCGTTTGCACCGAAGAAACGACTTGAGGTATGGAGAAAACTTAATCTATACCCAGGTGGAACAGTTCATGAAGAACAAACTTGCGTTGCAAGTTCTCTTACCAATGTGGATGGTGATTATGCTTCTCTTGCAATAAAAGCATTACGCTTAGGCTTGGCGACCATTTACAATTCACAGATTGGCCTTGAAATGGTTCAGGATATTATTTTTGGAACCCCTATGCCTCATGAAGTCGATACGGATTTGGGAATCTTAGACCCAGATTATATCAATATTGTATTTAATGGACATCAGCCTTGGATTGGAGCTTTGACGATAGAAAAGCTTCATAATTCGTCGTATCAGGACAAAGCAAAAGAAGTTGGAGCAAAAGGAATACGCGTTATTGGATCCATTGAAACAGGACAAGAACTATTACAAAGATATCCAATGGATGATGTATTTGTCGGATTGATGGGCAACTGGCTTGCTATCGAACCAATGCTTGCGACAGGAGCAGTCGATGTACTTGCAATGGAAGAAAACTGCTCACCACCAGCAATTGACTCTTATGCAGAAAAATATCAGGTGGCGCTAGTTGCCATCAGTACCATAATTGGAGTGCCAAGAATACAAGAGAAAATGCCGTATAATCCTGCAAAGGCAGAAGAGATGTCGGAGCAGCTTATTCAAATTGGTCTTGAAAACTTTAAAAAAAGACACGGTAAAGTAAGAACACACATTCCAAAACATGTAAAAAAAGCAATTGCAGGATTTTCTACAGAGGCTGTACTTCGTGCATTGGGAAATTCCCTTGATCCACTGGTAAGTGTAATAGCGGATGGTAAAATAAAGGGAGTCGTTGCTCTTGCTAATTGCTCTACGCTAAGAAATGGCCCACATGATTGGAACACGGTAAATCTGACGAAGGAATTAATCAAAAAAGATATTTTGGTGGTTGCCGCAGGTTGTGGTAATCATGGACTTGAAATTGCAGGATTGTGCAATATGGAAGCAGTGGAATTGGCAGGGGAAGGTCTAAAAGCGGTATGTAACTTATTAAAAATCCCTCCAGTATTAAGTTTTGGTACTTGTACGGATACGGGTAGAATATCAATGCTTGTTACTGCACTTGCAGATCATCTTGGAGTGGATATACCACAACTTCCTATTGCCGTAACAGCACCGGAATGGATGGAACAAAAGGCCACAATAGACGGTATTTTTGCAGTCGCTTATGGTGCATATACACACTTGTCACCAACTCCATTTTTAACGGGAGCTCCTAATCTTGTAAAGCTTATGACAGAGGATGTAGAGGGACTGACCGGTGGTAAAGTGGCTTTGGGTGATGATCCAGTTGAAGTTGCAAACAATATAGAAGCGCATATCATCAGTAAAAGAAAAGGCTTAGGCTTAAGTGTTTAACTTATCAACTTAACTTATCAACAGAATGAATGAGAATGCCTTGCAATGAATAAACCGATTGATTGTAAGGCATTTTTTGTATGCGAAAAGGTCATTGAAAATAATAAAAAAAATGCGCGAACCTTCTTTCTTCTATATCTTTTTAATTTTATTATAAAAAAATATAGGACTTTACAGTTGTTAATGTTAAAATAACAGTTGGAGAAATAAATAGTCAGTTTTTTTACGGAGAGGAGAAATTAATATGAATTTAAATTTTTCTGAATACAAAGCAATTGTAGAATCCTCACCTAATATGATTTGGCGTGCTGGGACAGATACGAAATGTAATTACTTTAATAATACATGGTTAAAGTTTACTGGCAGAGAAATGAATGATGAGATTGGTGATGGATGGATAGAAGGCGTACATCCAGAAGACATTGAATTTTGCGTAACTACATATTTAGAAGCATTTAAAAAACAGGAACGGTTCGAAATGGAATACAGGCTCAAACGCTATGATGGACAGTGGCGCTGGATCAATGACAGAGGCGTTCCGTTTTTTGAAGAGAATGGAGATTTTGTCGGTTATATAGGAAGTTGTATGGATGTAACGGAGAAAGTTGAAGGTAAAAAGCTGACTCAAATGGCACATAATGATCAATTAACAGGCATTTATAACCGTAATTATTTGGAATATTTACTTGATTATGAATTCCAAAAGGCGAGGTCGGAGCATACGGATTTCATCGTTATGATGATGGATATTGATAAATTTAAATGGATTAATGATACGTTTGGTCATGGTTTTGGAGATAAAGTGTTGCATCAAGTTGCGCAGAATATCTTAGAGAGCATTCGAAAAACAGATATTGTGGGTAGATATGGAGGGGATGAATTCTTAGTGATATTACCTAAGACAGGATTCGAAGAGGCACAATTGATAGCTCAAAGAATAATCGACACAACACCTAAATTAATAGAACGGGATACGTTAGTAGAAGTTAGATTGAGTATTGGTATTGCAAAATATGTTAATGAAAATGAGGTAAGGAAAGTAATAGAAAATGCAGATAAAGCGATGTATCACGCAAAACAAAAAGGAGGAAATAAATATAGTTTAGAAAGTTGAGGATGAAAAATGGAGATTACTTATCTAGGACACAGCGGCTTTTTGATAGAATGGGAAACCTGTTACTGGTTATTTGATTATTATAAAGGTAATATACCTACAATGAACACGGAAAAGAAGATATTTGTATTTGCAAGTCATAAACATGGGGATCATTATAATCCAAAAATATTTGAATTATATGATAAATATAAAAATATTCAATTTATATTGTCTTCCGATATAAAGTTGTCAAAGGAAAAGATGGGTGTGGCGAATGAGATACTTGAGAACATAGTATCGGTCAAGCCATCGAATCAATATGAGATGTATGTGAAAGACGACGAACGTATTATCCTACAAACACTGAATTCGACAGACTGCGGAGTGGCATTTCTACTATATTATCAGGATAAGGTGATTTATCATGCCGGTGATCTTAACCTATGGGTATGGAAGGGAGAATCAAAACAATATAATAATAATATGACAGCAAATTATAACAAGGAAATGAATAAGTTAAAGGATGTTCGCATTGATATAGCCTTTGTTCCACTGGACCCAAGGCAGGAAGAGTATTATTATATGGGCATGGAAAGCCTTTTGGATACTGCAAATATTAAATATGTATTCCCGATGCATTTTTGGGAGAAGCCATCTATCATTTCGCAATTTAAAAAAGATAGAGCTACGAAGCTTACGAATTCAAGTACTAATATAATGGATATATATGAAGATGGGCAGAATTGGAACATAGAAATCTAGTATCAAGAGAAGAAAAAAATAGAAATGGAGAAAATTATGAAATTTGAAATGATACATGAAAATTATAATGTAATAAATCTTGAAAAATCCTTGGCTTTTTATGAAGAAGCGCTGGGACTTACTGAAATTAGGAGAAAAGTAGCAGAGGATGGCTCTTATATTATCGTTTATATCGGAAATGATACATCAGATTTTGAGTTAGAACTTACCTGGTTAAGAGATTGGGAGAAATCATACAATTTGGGAGACAATGAATTTCATCTAGCTTTTAAGACGGAAAACTATGAAGAAGCCCACTTATTACATGAAAAAATGGGTTGCATCTGCTATGAAAATGAGAAGATGGGGATTTACTTTATTACGGATCCAGATGGATACTGGTTAGAAATTATACCTGCTAGAAAATAAGGATTAGGGGCTGTCACAAAATTTGAATTTTGCGACAGCCCCCTTATTCATATTATACTAGTCTGTATACAAGAAATCGGTAGTAACAAAGGCTTCAATTTTTAATTCACCAGCAAGGATTGGAGTCGCTGCAGCCTCGCGTTGAAACCGCACGATAGGAATCGGTGAGATGTTTCCTTCCATAATTTTAACAGGAACAGAGTTTAATCTTAAATGAAAGTTTGCTGAAATCGATTTTGCTTTTTGTATTGCATTATCTACGGCTAAATTTAGAGCTTGCTGATAATAGTAATTTGGGTCAGATAATTCAAAAGAAATGGATGAAACAACATTGGAACCTGCTTTCACTAAAGCATCAACAATTGTTCCAACTTCATTGATCTGATCCGTTCTTATTTCAAGGATATGTCGAACGGAATAGCCTTTGTCAATTTGCTTGCCGTTATCATATTCATATGATTTATCAACCGTATATTCAATTGTTTTTATATCGGTATTTCCAGATTGCATAAGGGATTGAATGATATCCTGGCTGATTTGTGCATTTTCGTTTTGAATTTGTGCCAAATCCGTGCCTGTTGATTGAACTCCTAATCGGATAACCGCTACATCAGGAGCTGCCATAACATGCCCTTGGCCAGTTAACGTCATAGTATGATACGTATCTTGATCTACATATAACGATTGTGCCATAAATAGTTCTCCTCACTATTATTTTATTCCATTATATAGTGTATTAAGAAGAACTCCATTTGGGTCCTGACTTAGCTCCCAAATCATCGCACCAGCTAAATTTTTTGATTTAATATAGTCTGTTTTGTATCCTATAGACTGAGAATCTTCATATGTGATAAAAGTAGAGCCATTAAATAACCAAGGAGTCAGAGACTGGGAGTGGAAGAACCTTGTAAATCCTGGTTTATTTAAATAGTTATTTACAATGGCTTGATAACTGATGGAGTTGGCACCACCATAGGTCTGATACAAACCATTATTCACATTTGGTACTAAAGAGAACAAATATCCATAAAATGGAACGCCGAGTACCAACTTATCTGCTGGGAAAGAAGCATTTGTCCATGCAGCAATCGAAGAATCTACACTAGCTTTGTATTGAGGAGAGGAATCGGTGTTGTTATAAAGAGGTGCATGAAGGTCGGTGTATGCATCCCAGATTCCATGCAAATCATAGGTCATGACGGTTGCATAATCTAGATACTGAGGCAATTTTGCCAGCTCTACGTTATTGACATAAGAACTACCAGCTCCACCTGCAATCGTAAGAAGATAATGTTTATTATCGATGGCCCCTCTTGCATCCAGCTTTTCTCGTATTTTTTGAAGAAGCAGCGTGAAGTTTTGTTTGTCCTCTGGACGCTTTGTATTGGTTGACATACCTCCACTTACTGGATATTCCCAGTCAAGATCTATCCCGTCAAATCCATATTGGGTAATGAAGGCTACACAGCTATCCGCAAAGGTAGTTCTGGAAGCATCGGTTAAAGCAACATCAGAGAACTTACCGGACCAGCTCCATCCACCAACCGAGATTAAAGTTTTCAAATTCGGATTGGTCTTTTTTAGGGAATTCAGTTGCGCAATATTATTCGGATCAACATCAGGATATCCGAGTGTAATCTTTAAATCAGAACTTATATTAGCAAAAGCATAATTAATATGTGTCAGTTTATTAGCGTCAATCTGATTTGGATAATAACCCATATAAGCCGCCCATGCAGCGTAATATCCAACCATTTTACGTGAAGGAGTAGGAGCTGGCGATGGTGACGGAGATGGCGAAGCTGACGGTGAAGGTGAAGGTGTTGGTGAAGTTGAAGTTGTTGTTATAGAAATGATATTGCTTGCTGCAGAAACATTTCTTTTTGCATCCTTCGCTTTTACATAAAACTGATAATTCGTAGCAGGCAATAAACCATTTACTGTATATGTAGTGGTTGATGATGAAGCAAGATAAATGTTATTGCGGTAAATATCATATCCTTTTACTGAAACATTGTCAGTCGATGCACTCCAGGATAAGGTAGTGGAAGTGTCCGCGATACTAATCGCTTTCAAATTAGTGGGTGCAGTTGGAGCGGTACGATCAGGCTTCGCAGCAAAGGCAAAATTTTCAAAGGAGCTGCTGAAGATGGTGAGAATGATTAAAGCAAAAGCAAGTAACGTTGTTTGAGTCATGCGGTTTTTCATCTTTGTTTCCTCCCTTTATTGTATTAATTATAGTATAACATGGTGTCTTTTCTTTGAGTAGACGACAAAATATGGAAGATTTTATACCTTTTTCTTGACTTGAATCATTTTGTTCTATATACTAATGCTATTGTAATATCCCATGAGGGAGTAGTTTGCATGCCATTTGGCATGTGTCAAGTCAACATCGTGGCCAAGGGCCTGGCTTGCCTTAAAGAACAAGACTCATGTACGGTTTTTAAAACTGTGCATGAGTTTTTTTTAACATCGAAGTAATATATTAGATGTTCACTATAAAAATATTAAAAGGAGATGTAAAAATGCAATACTATTTGAAAGAAGCATCTGACGTACTGAATGAAGTAAAAAGTACAAAGGAAGGGTTGTCATCATCGCAGGCATCAAAAAGATTAGAGGAAAATGGGAAAAATAAGCTTGCAGAAGGCAAGAAAGTATCTACATTTATTCGCTTTTTAATGCAGTTTAGAGATCCGATGACTATTATTTTGCTGGTTGCAGCAGTAATATCTGGTGTTACAGCAGCTTACTCTGGTGAATCATTTGCTGATGTATTTATTATTATGACAGTTGTTATAATAAATGCGATCCTTGGTGTATATCAAGAAAGCAAAGCAGAAAAGGCAATTGAAGCATTACAGGAGATGGCAGCCGCCACATCGAAGGTACTTCGTGATGGAAAGGTTGCCAACATCAAGAGTGAAGATCTTGTTGTTGGAGATGTGGTTTTATTAGAGGCTGGAGATGCAGTACCAGCAGATTGCAGAATTTTAGAAAGTGCAAGTCTTAAAATTGAAGAAGCAGCGTTAACAGGAGAATCCGTTCCTGTAAACAAGATTACTTCTTTATTAAAGCTGGAAAAGGAAAAAGATGTACCACTCGGAGACAGAAAGAACATGGTATATATGGGAAGTGCTGTTGTGTATGGTCGTGGATCAGCTGTTGTTGTAGCGACTGGTATGGATACAGAAATGGGTAAAATAGCCGATGCACTTGCAAATGCACAGGAAGGTGAAACACCACTTCAGATTAAGTTAAATCAGCTCAGTAAAGTATTAAGTTATCTTGTTATTGGTATTTGTATCTTTATTTTTGCGTTTAGCCTGATTCGTTCCGGTGATTTTTCCGGAAAAATTATGCTGGATACCTTTATGGTTGCCGTAAGTCTTGCGGTAGCAGCAATACCAGAAGGTCTTGCAACGGTTGTTACGATTGTACTATCCATTGGTGTTACCAATATGTCTCGCCGTAATGCCGTTATTCGTAAACTAACCGCAGTAGAAACACTTGGATGTGCTCAGATTATTTGCTCCGATAAAACTGGAACATTAACACAGAATAAAATGACCGTTGTGGAAGAATATTTTGGAAAAGATGCCAAAACACTTGCAACTGCAATGGCATTGTGTAGTGACGCTGAGTATGAGACAGAAAAGACAGCAAAGGGAGAACCAACCGAGTGTGCACTTGTTAATTATGCAAGTAGTCTTAATTTAAATAAGAATGATTTGAAAAAAGAAATGCCTAGAGTAGGGGAAGTACCATTTGACTCTATGAGAAAAATGATGTCTACCATTCATGAAAAGAAAGATGGCACATTTATCCAATATACAAAGGGTGCTCCAGATGAAATATTAAAACAATGTACAAAGATATTGAAAAATGACAAGGTAGAAGTACTTACCGACGCAGATAGAACCGAAATCCTAAACGCTAACAAAGCGATGGCGGATAAAGCTCTTCGTGTACTAGCAGCTTCTTATAAAGAGTATCAGGAAAAGCCAGTAGAACATACAGCACAAGCTTTGGAAAACGAATTGATTTTTATTGGTTTAACCGGTATGATTGATCCAATTCGTCCAGAAGTAGTAGACGCGATTAAAGAATGTAAAGAATCTGGAATTAGACCAGTCATGATTACGGGAGATCATAAGGATACTGCAGTTGCAATTGCAATTCAGTTAGGAATTATTACCGATGCTTCTCATGCTATAACAGGAGCACAATTAAATGAAATCAGTGATGAAGAGTTTAAAGATAAGGTGGAAGAATATTCTGTATATGCCCGTGTTCAGCCAGAACATAAGGTGAGAATTGTAAATGCATGGAAATCAAAGGGCATGATTACGGCTATGACCGGAGATGGTGTAAATGATGCACCTTCCATTAAGAGCGCAGACATTGGTGTTGGTATGGGTATTACTGGTACTGATGTAACAAAGAATGTTGCAGATATGGTGTTGGCCGATGATAACTTTGCAACAATTGTATCAGCAGTAGAAGAAGGTCGTCGTATTTATGACAATATAAGAAAGTCAATTCAGTTTTTATTGGGATCTAACTTAAGTGAAGTATTATCCATATTCTTTGCTACCTTAATGGGATTTGTAATATTAAAACCAGTTCATTTGTTATGGATCAATTTAATTACCGATTGTTTCCCTGCACTTGCACTTGGTATGGAAGAAGCGGAGCCTACCATCATGAAACGTAAGCCAAGAGATTCGAAAGATGGTATTTTCTCAGGCGGACTTGGTGTGGATACTTTATATCAAGGTGTAATTGTTACTGTGATAACAACATTGGCATACTTTGTTGGACATTATATGGAAGCTGGAGTATGGGAAATTGCAAACAGTCCAGATGGTATGACAATGGCGTTTTTAACCATGTCAATGGCAGAAATCTTCCATTCATTTAACATGCGTTCTCAAAGAGCTTCTTTATTTAGTTTGAAACGTAACAACAAGTTCCTTACAGGAGCAATGATTCTTTCTCTTATCTTAACAACAGCAGTTATTTATGTTCCAGTACTGTCAGCGGCATTTGGATTTGAGGAAATTTCTTTGGTAGAATATTTTACAGCACTTGGTATGGCATTCTCCGTTATTCCAATTGTTGAAATCGTAAAATTTATACAACGTAAGTTCAGTAAATAATAAAGATTAAAATAGGAAAAGACGCACGTCTTTTCCTATTTTTTTATTAAAAACGTTCACTAAGAAAACTGAAAAAACTAATAGACGGCATTAGAGTTTTATAATATAATTAGATTATCAGAAATAGAAATAATAAAAGCAAAAGGAAAGGTTGCAGATATGGGGAAAAGAATTTATCTAAACAATGACTGGAATTTTACAGAAGAATTTGCAAAGGAATTATTAAAAAGAGATTACGATACGAAAAAAATGCAAAGCATACGCCTTCCACATACCTGTATGGAAACACCGTTTAATTACTTTGATGAGCACATATATCAAATGAATAGCGGTTATCGAAAAGTAATAAATGCCAAAGAAGAATGGATCGGAAAACAAGTCTTGCTAACGTTTGATGGCGTAGCACATGAAGCAGAAGTCTTTTTGAATGGTGAAAAAATCGGAGAGCATCGATGTGGTTATACTGCTTTTGTGATTAATATCAGTGAAAAACTAATTTATGGTTCGGAAAATGTTTTGGTTGTACGTGTCAATAGTAAGGAAGATATCAATATACCTCCCTTTGGATTTGTTGTTGATTATATGACATATGGTGGTATTTACCGTGATGTTTATCTTGATATTAAAAATGATGTTTACATAGAGGACGTGTTTGTTAAAACGAAACTTCCGGAGGACCTTTCCGTTTTAGAAGAAGAAATTAAGAAGTATCATACGTTTGCGAGAATTTTTACCCAAGTGACGCTGAATAAAAATTCGGAACATTTAATGCTAAGACAGAGCATGAGAATCTGGTGCAAAGACGGTGTTGAGATTAAAAAGGATCTGTACAAAGAACCCGTAACACTTGGTGAAACAAATATTTCAGGAGTGCAAACCACGGAATATCAAGTGGAAAATATTGCATTATGGGATGTAATAAATCCAGTGTTATATGAAATTACCACTGAACTGATAAAAGATGGTAATGTAATTGATAGGAATACCATTCGATTTGGCTTCCGTAAGGCAGAATTTAGAGTCGATGGATTTTATTTAAATGGACGTAAATTAAAACTCCGTGGTCTCAATCGCCATCAAAGCTATCCATATGTTGGTTATGCAATGCCAAAATATCAACAAATGAAAGATGCCGATATCCTCAAATCGGAATTGGGACTAAATGCGGTACGTACGTCTCACTATCCGCAGTCACACTATTTTATTGATCGTTGTGATGAAATCGGACTACTTGTATTTACGGAGATTCCGGGATGGCAGCATATTGGGGAT
Source organism: Lachnoclostridium sp. UBA5725 (assembly GCA_002419585.1). Lineage (GTDB taxonomy): Bacteria > Bacillota > Clostridia > Lachnospirales > Lachnospiraceae > DIGJ01. The sequence goes on along the minus strand of DIGJ01000040.1, from coordinate 172,800 downwards.
GCAAAATGGAAAGACCAAGCGGTCGAAAATGTAAAAGAGATGATATTACAATATCGAAATCATACCTCAATCGTTCTTTGGGGAGTGCGAATTAATGAATCACAAGATGATGATGCATTTTATAAGCGTACCAATGAAGCGGCCCATGCATTGGATGATAGCAGACCAACTGGTGGAGTGCGTGCAAATAAAAGAAGTAATTTGCTGGAAGATGTTTATACCTATAACGATTTTGTCCACGATGGAAAGACAAAAGGATGCGACATGAAAAAGGATGTAACCTCCAACATGGATAAGCCGTATCTGGTGTCTGAATATAACGGTCATATGTTTCCAACGAAAAGTTACGATTGTGAAGAGCATCGCTTGGAACATGCTATGCGTCATGTAAATGTTTTAAATGCAGTTTGCGAACAAGAGGATATTGCTGGAAGCTTTGGTTGGTGTATGTTTGATTATAATACGCATAAAGATTTTGGTAGTGGAGACCGAATTTGCTACCATGGTGTAATGGATATGTTTCGTAATCCAAAGCTTGCAGCAGCTGTTTATGCAAGTCAAAGCGAGGAAACAGACTTCCTTGAGATTAGCTCTAGCATGGATATTGGGGAGCATCCAGGGTGCAACCGTGGGGACACCTATATTTTTACAAATGCCGATAGTGTTCGCATGTATAAAAATGATTTATTTATCAAAGAGTTCTATGCAAAGGATTCAAAATTCAAGTTTTTAAAACATGGACCAATTTTAATCGATGATTTTATCGGAGAGCAGATTATAAAGAATGAAAAATTCACGAAAAGACAAGCGGAGCAGATTTCCCTTGCATTAAATACCGCAGCCAAAAATGGGATTGGTAATTTACCACTCTCCATCAAATTCATTGCAGTGAAAATGGTATTGCTATATCACATGAAACCTGAGGATGCGGTTGTTCTATATAACCGTTATATTGGAGACTGGGGTGGTAGTGTTACGGCATATCGTTTTGAAGCGGTCAAAAATGGTCAGGTCGTAAAAACCGTGCATAAGGAGCCAATGAAAGCAATGCATCTAAATGTCGATGTGGATCATACACAATTGCTAGAAGGAGATACCTATGATGTTGCGGGGATTCGGATTCAGGCAATGGATGAATATCAGAATATTTTAACATATTATAACGAACCGGTTACTTTAGAGGCAGAAGGTCCGATTGAGATCATTGGACCAAAAATCATATCCTTAAAAGGTGGAATGGCAGGTACCTATGTAAAGACAACCGGAAAAAGTGGAGCAGCCGTATTAAAAATAAAAACGGCACAAGCACCAGTAGTATTTATCCAGTTTGTAATCAATGAAAACAAAAGATAAATGATAGTAGATCCAAGTCAAAAAATTGTGATTAAAAAATGGTATCATGCCAGAGTATTCCAAATACTATAATGATATAAGTAACAAAAAAATATGAACGAGGTTTTTATATGATATATAACAATATACTGGATGCGATTGGGCATACACCAATGATACGATTAGCTCATTTGCCGGATCCAAATGGAGCGGACGTTTTCGTGAAATTTGAGGGCCTAAATGTAGGAGGGTCCATCAAAACGAGAACGGCTTATAATATGATTCTTCAAGCAGAACACGAAGGACTTATCAATCAAGATACCATCATAGTTGAGCCTACCAGTGGAAATCAAGGGATAGGGCTTGCACTAATTGGCGCGGTAAAAGGCTATCGTACTATCATCATTATGCCAGATTCGGTAAGTGAGGAACGAAGAAAACTTGTAAAGCATTATGGAGCCGAGGTCGTTTTAGTTCATGATGCCGGTGATATTGGACGATGCATTGAAGAATGTCTAAGTACAGCAATAGCGATGCAAAACGAAAACCCGAATGTTTTTGTTCCGCAACAATTTGAAAATCCTGCAAATCCTATGGTTCATAAACATCATACCGGAATTGAAATATTGGAACAGATAGCGGGTCCAATTCATGGATTTTGTTCAGGGATTGGTACTGGAGGCACAATATCTGGAATTGGTGAGGTGTTGAAGGCGCAGAATCCGGAGATTGAAATTTGGGCAGTTGAACCAAAAAATGCAGCAATACTAGCAGGAGGAACCATCGGAACGCACCTTCAAATGGGTATAGGGGATGGAATTATTCCAATAAACTTGAATCAGAATATTTATAACAATCTTTATATTGTTACCGATGAGGAAGCAATTCAAACTTCGAAAGATTTGGCAAGAAAAGAAGGACTTATGTGTGGAATCTCAAGTGGTACAAATGTGGCAGCAGCATTAGCATTAGCGAAAAAGCTTGGTAAGGGAAAAACGGTGGTAACTATTTTACCAGATACCGCAGAACGATATTTCAGTACACCACTATTTGATGAATAAAAGGAATGGATTAGAAAAAATTGAATTTCTAAAATAGGTAAAGATAAAATTAGAAAAGCGATACAAATAAAGAAAGGATCAAATCAGATACGATTTGGTCCTTTCTTTATTTTAGAAACTGATGTGTTTTGCCCATTTTATATGCAAGCTTTATCATATCTTTTTCTTCCTTGTTTAATTCTCTGGCATACATTTTTTCAAATTGCAGAATCAGCTGTTCAAAATCAATTATCTTTTTGGTTTGTTTTGGTCGGATTTTTACATAATATGGATCGTATCGTTTTGGGTGTAGAGATGGGCATTGAATCTTTTTAAACAATTCTGCGGTATAATAGGCATCATAAAGAGCATTATGAAAGGGATAAGGCATTGAAATTTGCAGTGATTCAACCGCAGTTTTCAGATTTAATAATTTTGAATGCGATAAACCCACATGAGTGGAAACATAGGGTTGTAAATTAATAAAAAGCTTGGGCAGACGATTAATATCCAGCTGATGATAAGTAACATTTCGGAAAAGTTCTTTCATGTCTGACATACCCCAGGTGCAAAAAACACAATCATCCTCATCGTCTTCTATAAACTCGATAAAATTGTCAAATATATTGGGAAATGACGCTTCTAATAGGAGTTGTTCAGTGGTAATACCAGTCAATTCGGTAATAAAAGGATTTACATGTGGATAGATGGTTGGTGTTACATAACGATTAAAAGTAGCGACCGTATTTAACGACGAGTCTATTTTGATGGCACCAATTTGAATGATTTCAAAAGGACAACGGTATGAATCTTTATCAGTAAAGAATGGGGAAGAAATATCTTGATTGAATTCCAAATCAAATACAATGTAGTACATTTTACCAACTCCTTAATAAAGTGAGCTAAAAAAGGAAGCATAAAAGCTTCCTTTTTAATAATCAAGATCATCTTTTCGTCCATTTTTAGATGCATTTCTTGGCTTATCAATATCAGGGATGTCACCATCTCCATATTCACTATTCCAATCGTAATCGAGATTGATTTTGTCCTGAGTGCTAGTAATTTTTATCGAATCCGTTGTATCATTTTTTTTATGATTCATATTGAACACTCCTTTCGTAAGTAGTATTTACAGAGAAAGAAAATATATTCAACAAGAATACGAAACTTATTAGGCGTGAAGAATTGAATATTCAGATGTTTTATAAAATATTTTAATTTATTTATTGATTCGAAAGAGAACAAGATGAACGAAAATGAACTAGCATCCGGTGGAAAGAAGACATTTTACTTTCCTCAATAATTATTTGAAAAGTTATTATTTGTGAACTATAATTAGGATATCGTGAATAATTTGATTTTATATTGAATCCAAAAAATATATGAACATGACATACAGTTGTCGTTATTGGTTTTATATATTTTACTAAAACAAGCTAAGATGGAGGACAATATGAATCGAATCAATGTAATATGCCTTGGAGTAAAAGATATGGAAAAATCAATTGCATTTTATCGGGACGGATTAGGATTTCAGACCGATTTAACGGAGAATAATGCAAAGGTTGCATTTTTTAATACAAGAGGTACGATATTTGAACTATACAGGATAGATGAATTAGCAGAAGATATTAATCATGAAAATCCGCCTAAGTTAGCACAAGGTTTTGCAGGAATAACCTTAGCATACAATGCAAAAAGTGAGCAAGAAGTATGTGAAATAATGGAACTTGCAAAACGTGCAGGGGCAACCATAGCAAAGGAACCACAAAAGGTATTTTGGGGAGGATTTAGCGGATATTTCATGGATCTAAATGGTTATTACTGGGAAGTAGCTTACAATCCATTCTGGAAGTTTGATGAAAATGATATGATAATATTGTAGGAGAGAACTCAATGAAAGAAATACGAAAGTTTGAAGATTTTTTAGAAAACCTAACCTTAACTGGTATGAGTGTAGGCGGCGAAAACAATGAGGGTATATTCTCCTTATGTGATATGTTTGCAGATAATATTTCATGGCATACCACCAATATCGAGACGGATCCATGGGAATGGAGAATGCGTGTATTAAACGAGTGCACCGATATCGCTTATAGCAAATTTTTCTTCAAGAAAAGTGGATACATCACAAAAGACTGGTACCCATATTTTTACGCTGTCAGACGTGGGAAGAAGGAACTTGAGGAAGAGTTTGAAGATGGGAAAATAAGTTTATATGCGAAACGAATTTATGAATTGGTGCAAGAACACAAAGAAATTCCACTTCATCTGATCAAGCAATATGGAGGATTTGCAAAAGACGATAAAACAAAGTTTGACAATGCCATAACAGAACTTCAAATGAAATTTTATATCACCATGTGTGGTAGGGCAAGAAAAATATCAAAGATCGGGGATGCATATGGATGGTCATCAACGGTATTTTGTCTGGTAGAAGATTTTTTTGATAAAGATGTATTGAATTTGGCCCAAAATTTGAGCTTCGAAGAGGCTTATCATAAAATTGAAACACAGATATATCAGCTAAATCCAAATGCGGATGCAAAGAAAGTGAAAAAATTTATATTAGGATAGAAATCCTTTGTCATTACAGTCAGGGTTGCTACAAATTTTGAGTAAAATTCAAGTTTGTAGCAACCCTATTTTTATGAATAATACTGGCATGTGACAAGGTCACAGATATTATAACAAACAATGCTACAATAAAACTATCAAAAGAGGAAACAATATGGGTAAAATACAAAAGAACTTAGGAGGAATTAAAATGTTTAGTTTATTTAAGACGGATAATAGCAAAGTAGTCCATATAAATGATATTGATAATTTGATTGGAACTGTAGAATTAATTGATATAAGAGAACCTTATGAGTACAAAAGTGGAACTATTCGAACTGCGAAAAACATTCCAATGGGCAATTTATTGGCAGAACCAGGTAAATATTTACGAAAAGATAAGACATACTATATCATGTGCCAATCTGGGGCAAGAAGTAGGAATGCAACAAGAACTTTAGCAAAGCAAGGGTATGATGTGATCAATGTTGCTGGTGGAATGGGCTCCTATGTAGGAACCAAGAGAAAATAAACACTTTGTTTAGGAGGAAACCGTATGAAACGAAAGATAGTAATTATTGGTGGAGTTGCTGGTGGAGCAACGGCAGCTGCCAGACTTAGAAGAAATAGTGAAGAAGATCAGATTATTATGTTTGAAAAAGGACCACATGTATCCTTTTCAAACTGTGCACTTCCTTACCATTTAAGCGGAGTAATTAAGGAAGCAGACCATTTGGTACTAATGAATCCAGAACTGTTTTTAAAGCAGTATAACATAGATGCACGTGTAAATAGTGAAGTAATTGCAATCGACCGAACAAAAAAAGTAGTAACGGTGAAAAATCTGGGAACTGGTGAAGTCTATACGGAAACGTATGACAAATTGATACTATCTCCGGGAGCAACACCAATCGTCCCAGCTATTCCGGGTATTGAAAAGGTTAATGTGTTTACCATTCGAAATGTTGTTGATATTGATCGATTGAATCAATTTGTAAAACAACTGGAAACGAATGAAGTTACCGTGATTGGTGGCGGATATGTTGGTGTAGAAGCTGCTGAAAATCTTAGAAAAGGAGGATACCAGGTATCCTTGATCGAAGCAACCAACCAGATACTGCGTCCATTTGACTATGATATGGTTCAGATCTTTCATAAAGTATTAATGGATAATGAAGTAAACCTTATTGTTGGTGATAAAGTTGAAAAATTTGAAGAAAATAAAGTAGTTCTATCCTCGGGTAGAGTAGTAAAAGCAGATGCGGTAGTTATGGCAATTGGCGTTGCACCAGAAACGCATCTGGCAAAAGAGGCAGGATTAGAGATTGGTGATACCGGTGCAATTAAGGTCGATAAGAATTATCAGACAAGCGATTCTGACATCTATGCAGTGGGTGATGCGATTGAAGTGTATCATGCGTTAACGCATTCGGTGACAAAACTATCATTAGCAGGTCCAGCACTAAAGCAGGCAAGAAGCGTTGCAGACCATATTAATAATCGAAGTACCTTAAATAAAGGATATATCGGTTCCTCTGCCATTAAAATATTTGAATACAATGGGGCTTCTACCGGATTAAATGAATCTTTAATTCAGGCATTAAATCTGAAAATCAACTATCAAGTGGTACGAATTATATTATCTGACAAAGTCGGAATCATGCCGGATGCAACACCAATGCATTTCAAGTTGTTGTTTGAAGTGCCAACTGGAAAGATATTGGGAGCGCAGGCAATTGGTAAAGGGGATGCAATCAAACGAATTGATGTGATTGCTACCGCCATCAAGTTTGGTGGAACCGTAGAAGACTTAAAGGATTTGGAATTAAGTTATGCACCACCATTTTCAACGGCAAAGGATATCGTAAATTATGCAGGATATGTTGGCTCGAATCTTTTGAATGGAGATTTTAAACAGGTAAATGTAGATAAAGTCAGAGAACTTGTTGAAAACGATAGCTATATTGTAGATGTAAGAGAACGATACGAATACGAAAGAGGACATCTAAAAGAAGCAATCAATATTCCATTAAGTGAACTTCGAGGCAGAATCAGTGAAATTCCAATGGACAAGCCGGTATACCTTCATTGCAGGACAGGACAAAGAAGCTACAACGCAGTTCGTGCGCTTCAAAATGTGGGATATCAGAATGTTTACAATATAACAGGAAGTTTTCTTGGGGTATCTTTCTATGAATACTACAATGATAAATTAAGCAATCGGGAACCGATTGTAACAGAATACAATTTCAAATAATGACTGAATAGGCGAGCCATTGACCAGATATTGAACTGGTTAGATGGCTCGTCAACATTGACAATTCGACAAAATTATACTATAGTAAAATTGCTAAGTCATAAGAGTTTCTTTCGACAAAGCATAAAAAAATATTTGTTTCTGACACCGAATACAAGTTATAAGGCGGAAGATTCAGCATCATCATATGGATTCGTTAGTTTAATGATAATACTGCGTCTTTAAAAGACGCATTTTTTTATCTTAACCACGAATCAATTGTTAAGGGAAATCCAACACTGAAGGGGAAGATGTTTCTGACCCACATAAGAAGGGAGATTTATTATGTACGATCCAAAATCGGCAAACGCAGAGGAATTTATTTCACATGAAGAGGTTCTTGATACGCTAAAATATGCGCAGGAGAACAAAAATAATATCGCACTGATTGATCAAATTATTGAAAAGGCGAAACTTCGTAAAGGGTTAACACACAAAGAGGCTGCGGTTTTACTAGATTGTGAAATTGAAGAAAAAAACAAAGAAATCTATGCTCTGGCAGAGCAAATCAAAAAAGACTTTTATGGTAATCGTATCGTAATGTTTGCACCGTTATACCTATCTAACTATTGTATCAACGGCTGCGTATACTGTCCATATCATCTGAAGAATAAACACATTGCAAGAAAGAAAATGACGCAGGATGAAATCCGTAAGGAAGTAATTGCACTTCAGGATATGGGACACAAACGACTTGCTTTGGAAGCTGGCGAAGACCCAGTAAACAATCCAATTGAATATATTTTAGAATCCATAAACACAATTTATAGCATTAAACATAAAAACGGTGCAATCCGCCGTGTCAATGTAAATATTGCTGCAACAACCGTAGAAAACTATAAAAAACTAAAGGATGCCGGAATCGGTACGTATATCCTTTTTCAGGAAACCTATCATAAAGAAAGTTATGAAAAATTGCATCCAACCGGTCCAAAGCATGATTACAATTACCACACCGAAGCTATGGATAGAGCAATGCAAGGTGGTATTGATGATGTAGGTCTTGGAGTATTGTTTGGACTTGAGTTATACCGTTATGAATTTGCTGCATTACTGATGCATGCAGAACATCTGGAAGCAGCATTTGGAGTAGGGCCTCACACAATTAGCGTACCTAGAATTTGCCCAGCGGATGATATTGATCCAACAAGCTTTGATAACGGTATCAAAGATGAAATTTTTGAAAAAATCGTAGCATGTATTCGTATATCTGTACCATACACTGGTATGATTGTTTCCACAAGAGAAAGTAAGAATTGTAGAGAGCGTATGCTCCGTCTTGGAATTTCACAGCTTAGCGGTGGATCAAAGACAAGTGTGGGTGGTTATTCCGAACCAGAACCAGAAGAAGAAAATTCAGCACAGTTTGACGTAAGTGATACTAGAACACTGGATGAAATCGTAAAATGGCTCATGGAGTTAGGATATATTCCAAGTTTTTGTACCGCATGTTACCGTGAAGGAAGAACTGGCGATCGTTTTATGAGTCTATGTAAAAGTGGACAGATACAAAATTGCTGTCATCCAAATGCATTGATGACGCTGAAAGAATATCTGGAAGATTATGCCTGTCCTGATACAAAAGAAATTGGAGAAGCGTTGATTCAAAAAGAGATCGCAAATGTACCAAAGGAAAAAGTTCGAAATATCGTTATTGATAATCTTGAAAATATAAGTAAGGGTAGCAGAGATTTTAGATTTTAGAAAGGTGAGCCAAAATGGGATTAAATGATACACCGTCTTCAAACCGAATTCATATCGGTTTTTTTGGCAGAAGAAATGTAGGAAAATCAAGTCTTTTAAATGCTGTTACAGGTCAGGATATTGCCGTTGTTTCTAACGTGAAAGGAACAACGACAGATCCTGTATATAAAGCAATGGAGCTGCTTCCTATGGGTCCAGTCATGATTATCGATACACCAGGTATTGATGATGAAGGGTCTTTAGGAGAACTTCGCGTGAAGAAAAGTCGGCAGGTACTGAATAAAACTGATGTTGCTGTACTAGTGGTTGACTCGGAATGCGGAAAAACGAAGGAAGAGGAAGAACTCATCGCACTTTTTAAAGCAAAAAATATCAATTATATTATTGTTTATAATAAGTCCGATTTGGTGGACAACATACAAGCAGAAAGTGAGAATGAATTGTATGTAAGTGCGAAATCCGGCTATAACATTGAAGCACTGAAAGAAAAGATTGCCTCTTTAGCAGTTTATGAGGAGACCAAGTTAAAAATAGTTGGAGACTTGATCGCACCATCGGATTTTGTTGTACTGGTTACTCCAATTGATAAGGCTGCACCAAAGGGACGTCTTATTCTGCCACAGCAGCAGACCATACGTGATATTTTAGAAGCGGATGCGTGTGCGATTGTAGTAAAGGAGTTTGAATTAAGAGAAACATTAGAAAATCTAGGGAAAAAGCCAAAACTAGTGATAACAGACAGCCAGGTGTTTGCAAAAGTTTCGGCGGATACCCCGACCGATGTATGGCTTACCTCCTTTTCCATTTTGTTTGCTCGTCACAAAGGAATCCTTGAAACAGCGGTTAAGGGAGCTGTTGTTTTAGACACGTTACAAGATGGTGATACCATTCTTATTTCCGAAGGGTGTACGCACCACAGACAGTGTGATGACATCGGTACGGTAAAACTTCCAAGATGGATAAAAAATTATACGGAAAAGCAAATTAATATCGAGTTTACATCAGGAACTCAGTTTCCAGATGATCTATCTAAGTACAAGTTAATTGTGCATTGTGGCGGTTGTATGCTAAATGAAAGAGAAATGAAATATCGCCAGAAATGTGCAATCGATCAACAGATTCCAATTACGAATTATGGTATATTAATCGCTTATATGCAAGGAATCTTAAAGCGAAGTGTTGCCATGTTCCCACATATTCTGGCAGAAATCGAGGACTAAATATGCGTACGGAAAAAGATAAAATCGGGGAAATGAATCTCGAGGACGATAAACTATATGGCATTCAGACAGCCAGGGCGGCGGAGAATTTTGCATTGGATTATAAACGGACAGATCTGCAGCTTGTATATGCAATCGTAACGATAAAAAAGGCGGCTGCTTCGACGTATAAGAAACTTGGAATCGGTAAAGAGGGCGTTTATGAAGCAATTTGCGATGCCTGTGATACGATTTTATCTGGAAAAGTGGATGATTCTTTTGTGACCAATGCGCTTCAAGGTGGTGCCGGAACTTCTACCAATATGAATGTCAACGAAGTAATCACAAATCTATCACTTCAAAAACTTGGTTTTTCGCGTGGCAGATACGATATCATTCATCCTCTTGACGATGTCAACCGTGGACAATCAACAAACGATGTCTATCCGACCGCACTTCGTATTGCTGCGATCAAAAAGCTTCGAGCCCTCAGTGATAATTGTGCCAGTCTGCAACAGGCGTTGCAGATCAAAGAGAACGAATTTGAGGATATAAAAAAGCTTGGAAGAACGGAGCTTATGGATGCGGTTCCGATAACCTTAGGTCGGGAATTTGGAGCATATGCACAGGCAATTGCAAGAGACCGATGGCGAATATACAAAGTGGAGGAGCGTCTACGACAGGTAAACATCGGAGGAACTGCAGTAGGATGTGGTGATAATGCAAATCGAAAATATCGCATTGGGGTGATTGAAGAACTTCGCGAACTGACGGGAATCGGACTTGCTACAGCGGAATACCCAATGGATATCACACAAAACAATGATGTATTTGTTGAAGTGTCTGGATTGTTAAAAGCACTTTCTGTTAATCTTACGAAAATAGCAAATGATTTACGACTAATGAATTCTGGACCGAACGGCGGATTATCGGAAATTACACTTCAACCACTTCAGATGGGAAGTACGATTATGCCAGGAAAGGTAAATCCAGTGTTACCGGAAATGGTAATGCAGATTTCGATGAAGGTAATGGCAAATGATTATGCAATAACCATGGCAGCATCCCGCGGGGAATTTGAATTAAATGCATTCTTTCCTTTGATTGCAGACTCTTTGTTAGATAATCTGACGCTTTTAACGAATGCCACGCAGCTTTTTCGTACAAAATGCATTGAAACGTTGAAACCGAATATTAAAAGATGTCAGGAGCTCTTGGAACACTCATATGCCTTTGCAACCGCATATACCAATTCATTGGGATATGACAAGGTAAGTGAAATCATTCAAGAATCCGATGGAAACCCTGAAAAGGTAAGAGAAACATTAAATGAGATAAATCAAAGCAATCCTTCAAATTCATAAGGATTGATATGTACCCCCTTTACTGGTATTGCCCAGCAAAGGGGGTTATTTTGTAATTTCTTTTATAACCATCAGTGGTCAGTGGTTTATATACTTCTTGCCCCAAATACACAATTCTGTCAAAATCGGCGCTAAGGTTGTTCCTCTTTCGGTTGAAATATATTCAACCTTTGGTGGAATGGTTGCATAAGCAATCCGGTCAATCAATCCATCTGATTCAAGCTTTTTTAGTTCTTGCGCTAAAACTTTATGACTGATATTAGGAACGGCCTTCTTTAATTCTCCATATCGGATAGGCTGTGATTTTATGATATGCCATAATATAATTGCTCTCCATTTGCTTCCAATTACGGTCATTGCAAATCCAATGGAGCAGGTAAAGTCCTTTTGCCTTTTCTTTTGATCTGGGAATTCTTCGGTAAGTTGCTGACTCATGGGTATCCTTCTTTCTAACTAAATGGTAAGTAACGAAGTAAAAAGTGCCTACTTGTATTATTTGTTTGAAAATTTATAATAAATTATATAATATAGCAACATGGAAAACAATCAAATAAGAGATGACATATCCTATTTGATTGTTTGAGGGAGGAATAACACAGTGAAAAAATATCGTTTTTATCAAATTGATTCATTTACGAAAGAAAGATTTACTGGCAACCCAGCCGGTGTAATAACAAATGCAGATGGCTTAACAGAAGTTCATATGCAAAAGATAGCCAGGGAACTTAATAATTCGGAAACGGCTTTTATCTTTTCCTCCGATTGCAGTGAGTATGATGTAGAAGTACGATTTTTTACGCCAACGAAGGAAGTCCCTATCTGTGGACATGCTACAATTGCGGCTCATTATGCCAGAGCAATGGAAAATAACCTGAAGCCATCAAGAATATATCAAAAAACTGGTGCAGGAATTCTGCCAATTGATATAGTAAAAGAAGAAGATGATATTAAGATTGTAATGACGCAGGGAAAGATAGCATTTGGAGCTTATTTTAGCCAGAAAAATCAAGAAGTTATATTGAATGCATTGGGAATCACACAAGATGATTTACTTGAAAACCATAAGATTCAAATCGTATCCACGGGCCATTCAAAGGTCATGATAGGAATGAAAAGTAAAGGGATGCTAGATCGACTGAGACCAAATAATGATGCCTTGGTAAAGTTAAGTGAAGACATACAGTGCAACGGATATTATGTTTATACCATGAACTCCGAAGAAGATGATATCTTAGTACATGGCAGAATGTTTGCTCCTGCAATTGGCATCAATGAAGATCCAGTGACGGGTAATGCAAATGGACCACTAGGAGCATATTTGGTTCATCACAAACTGGTTAACCATAACGATTCTTCTTTCAAATTTAAGATAAAGCAAGGCGAAGCAATCGGACGAACCGGTGTCATGGATGTGGAAGTGGATATTGTAAATGGAGAACCATCTGCTGTAAGAATTTCAGGAAATGCGGTGATTGTATTTCAATCTGAAATCTGAAAGTATGAAATCTGATACACTGAAATTCAACCGAAATGCATCGAAGTTCAAATTTTTATTGACTCTTACGCTACGTCATAGATTATAGTATACTTACACGAGAGGAGTTAAGCGATGAAAACAGTAAATGAAGTAAGTAAATTGTCGGGTGTGAGTATACGCACACTTCACTATTATGATTCCATTGGTTTGCTACAACCTACAACGACAACGGAATCAAACTACCGGTTATATGACGATATAGCCTTGGAGCGCTTGCAGCGTATTTTACTTTTTCGGGAATTAGAGTTTCCATTGAAAGAGATTAAAGCGATTATGGAAAATCCTTTTTTTGACCGCGATAAGGCGTTGGATCAGCAAATTACTCTTTTACAGCTTAAAAAGGAACATCTTGAAAATTTAATCGACCTTGCTCGTGAAATAAAAACGAATGGAGTGACAAAATTGGATTTTACAGCATTTGATACAAGTAAAATAGAGGAATATACAGCTTCGGCAAAAGCTACCTGGGGAGAAACTAAGGCATATAAGGAGTTTGAAGAAAAAAATAAAGCAAGGAGCAAGGAGGACTCGGCTAAGATATATACAGACTTTATGAGTATATTTGCTGAGTTTGGTGGTGCGCGTTCTTTGCCTGTTGACAATGCGGATGTACAAGGTTTGGTAAAGAAATTGCAGGATTCGATTACCGAAAACTTTTACACCTGTACTTTAGAAATATTAAATGGATTAGGGCAGATGTATTCTGCTGGTGGTGATATGACTGAAAATATTGACAAAATGGGTGGCGTAGGAACAGCGGGATTTACGACAAAAGCAATTGAAGTATATTGTAAACAAAATGGACTTACGATATAATAAAGGATTTCATGAGGTTGTTGGAAATGAGAGTAAGTTACTCATTGCCAGCAGCCTTTTTTCTATCTTCCATTTATTGACTTTAGTATGGGTGTTTCCTATAATATTTGTAAAAGGGACGTACAAAAGCGGAAATTACCATTGATAACAGTATGACTATATTTGCAAAATTGTGCCTTGCCAATCCAAAGAATCAAACGATGATTTTCCTAATCCTAATTGAGCATTTTCAAACATGTCGTACGAAAGAAATTCCACAGCATTTTGAACGGATTTCAAATTGTTTTAATTTGGATAACTATGCGAAAATAGTTGATGTAATAAATAGCAGAACACATGAATTAAGTGATGCTCAGCTAAGGCGTGTTAAAAAAATAGTAAAAAAGATTTCTTAAAATAATTATGGAAGATACGAATCAGTAAACGAAAAGGGGGAAATATTGATGGAATTTGAACTTCGAAAATGGAAAAAGGAAGATGCAACACGGCTTGCCATTTTGGCAAATAATAAGAATATAGCAAAAAATCTTAGAAATACATTTCCAAGTCCTTATACCTATGAAGATGCAGAATGGTTCGTTAACGACTGTATCGAAAAGGGAGATGAGCGTCAGCTTTTATATGCGATTGTAGTGAATGATGAAGTAGTAGGAAGTATCGGAATCTTTTTAAAAGAAGATGTGTATGAAAAAAGCGCGGAGCTTGGATATTGGTTGGCCGAGGAGTATTGGGGAAATGGTATTGTGTCAAAGGCAGCCAAAATCATATGCAAGGAAGCATTTAAAATATATGATATTGTTCGAATTTATGCAGAACCATTTGAATATAATGCCGGCTCGAAAAGAGCACTGGAAAAGGCAGGATTTACTTATGAAGGTACGATGAGAAATGGAGTATGCAAAGAAGGACAGATTTTTAGCTACTGTATGTATTCTATTTTACGTGAGGAGATTTAACAAAATCAACAAGTAAAACGCGCAAGTATATGCGCAGAAATGGAGAAATCTCGTGAATAAAAGTGATCTTAGTAGAAACCTGTTTATGCTTCATGGAAAATTAGCAAAAGAAGGGTATGACTGGTGGTGGCATAACTTTACTGGCATACATAGACAAACCGGTAAAAAGAAAGCATTTTTTATTGAATATTATGTGTGTAATCCAAATCTTGGTGGTAAGGATGCTATATTGGGGCAACTTTCTCAAAATCAGAAAAAAGGAATAAAGCCCTCCTATGCATTAGTTAAAGCTGGTTGTTGGGGAAAAGATGCAAAACAAATCCACAACTTTTATCCAATCTCACAATTTTCATGTCCAACGAATCGTTTGGATGTCAATATTGGAGACTGCCGCTTGACGGAAACTTTCATGAAGGGAGAATGTCAGGTCTTTTTTGAAGATGCAATCCGTCACCCTGAGTATATGTGTGATGCAGGCAGTATGAGCTGGGATTTGTCCATCCATAAGAAAATTGCATATAATGTCGGATACGGAGCTTCGAAACTATTTCGACGATTAAACGCGTTCGAAATGTTTTGGCATGCAGAAGGCATTCAAACAGAGTATAGCGGAGAAGTGGTGCTTGATGGTGAAATATATGATGTGATTGCCGATAAATCCTTTGGTTACGCCGATAAAAACTGGGGAAAGGACTTCACATCCCCATGGCTTTGGATTAGTAGCTGCAATATGAAAAGTTTGGTTACAGGTAAGAGACTTTTTAATTCAGCTCTAGAAATTGGTGGAGGAAGACCGAAAGTATTGGGTGTTGCATTGAACCGAAAACTACTTGGTGGTATCTATTATGAAGGGAAAATGTATGATTATAATTTTTCTAAAATATGGACAAAAGCCAAAATGGATTTTATCTTCCAAGAAGGGGAAGTGTTTAATACATGGAAAGTAAAAGCAAGTAACATGGATTCCGTCATGGAAGTGATTTTAAAATGTCCAAAAGAAGAGATGCTACGGATAAACTATGAAGCTCCAAATGGAAAAAAACTCCATAATAACCTATGGAATGGCGGCACTGGATACGGTAGAATCAAGCTTTATAAGAAAGGTAAGAACGGAAAGATATTGATTGACGAAATAGCTATGAGTCATGTAGGATGTGAATATGGAGAATATGACGAATAGGATTGAAAATAAGTACTTTTTTAAGAAAAAATAAATACCTGTTGTCATATTTAGGAATTCAAGGTAAAATAAATATATAGAAAAAGCAAAGGCATTCGAACATTTAAAGTGGGCAAACTTATCGAAAGGTAAGGACGCAAAGCTAAGGACCTTCCTCGGATTCGTAATATAAAATTACTACACCCGAGATGGCAGCCAGTTGCAGACAAAAACCCCTTTTTATGAAGGGGTTTTTGTTTAAATAATTTTACAATGGAGGAAATTATGAAAAGTATAAGAACAAAATTAATTATCAGCTTTTCGACACTCATTCTTGTATCAACCTTGGCTTTAGGACTTATTTCGTATGTGAATTCACAAAATTCCCTGATTCATGAGTCAGAAGATGCCATCTCTTCGTTGGTAGCAGAAGGAGCAAAAGTAACACAGAGTCGTATGGAGACTCAGATACGGACTTTGGAAATGCTTGCTCTTAACGAAAGTATGAGAGGTATGAATTGGGATATTCAAAAAAGAATGCTAGGTTTACAGATATCTGGAACAGATTACATGGCATTGGCTGTTGTTGATATGAACGGTAATGCCAATTATATTGATGATTCAACGGCCGATTTAAGTGACCGGGATTATGTAAAAAAAGCATTAGCAGGAGAAGCAAACATATCCGATGTAATAATCAGCTCCGTTACTGGAGAACCTGTTATCATGGTAGCAGTACCTATCCACAATGACAAAAAGGAAGTGGTCGGAGCCTTGATTGGAAGAAGGGATGGAAATGCGCTTAGTGATATCGTAGCAGATCAAGGTTATGGAAAAGATGGTTATGGATATATTATAAACCGAAAGGGTATCGTAGTGGCGCATCCAGATAAAGAAAAAGTTCTGAGTCAGTTTTCCCCTATTACAGAGGCAGAAAAAGACGCATCATTAAAGTCTTCGGCTGAACTATTTTCAAGAATGATTCAAAAGGACGATGGAATTGATTCATATACATATAAAGGTAAAAGCTATTATGCTGGTTATCATGAAATAGAAGGTACGGATTGGATTTTGGTCATTACTGCTGATAAACATGAGGTGCTGAAAGCTGCAGATGAGTTGAAAACGTTTATGTTAATGGCGATACCGATGATATTGCTACTGAGCATCGTAGTTGTCTATATTATCGGAACATCAATTTCCAAACCAATTATCCGTACAGTGAAGCAGGCTGGTAAAATTGCAAAATTAGATATTACGGATAATATAGAAGAAAAATATCTTAAGAAAAAAGATGAAATTGGTATTTTGGCTCGTTCGTTACAAGATATCACAGATAGCATCCGTGAAATCGTTGGCGAAATCAATAATTCCTCCCAACAACTAGCAGCAGCTTCAGAAGAATTAACAGCAACAACTGAATTATCTGCCAATACAGCAGAAGAAATTGCACATACAATTACTGAAATTGCCAGAGGTGCAGTAGATCAGGCTGAGTATACCCAAGAAGGAGCTGAGAAAGCAGAGAAAATGGGAGCCGTTATTGAACAGGATCATTTGTACTTACAGGATATGAACAAAGCTTCCAATGAAGTTGGTAATGTAGTAAATCAGGGCATGAAAGATATTGAATATCTCTCTGTTAAAACAGAAGAAAACAACCAGGCAAGCAGAAAAATTTACTCCGTGGTTATGAAAACGGATGAAAGCTCTCAAAGAATTGCAGAAGCAAGTAATGTGATTGCTTCCATTGCAGAGCAGACAAATCTTTTGGCACTGAATGCTGCGATTGAAGCAGCAAGAGCTGGGGAAGCGGGTAAAGGATTTGCTGTCGTTGCAGAAGAAATCCGTAAACTGGCAGAGCAGTCAGCTAGCTCAACGAGAGAAATTGATGCAACGGTATCCGAACTATTAGCGAACTCAAAAGAAGCAGTAAATACAATCACTGAGATGACAGAAGTGATAAAAGAGCAGACCGAGAGTGTGAATCGAAACAAGGACAATTATAAGTCCATTGAATCCGCCATCCAGAATGCAATCAGCGCTGTTGAAAAATTGAATGTATCTGGATCACAGATGCAGACGATGAAGGTGGAAATAATGGATTCCTTACAAAACCTATCGGCAATCGCAGAAGAAAATTCTGCTTCAACCGAAGAAGTAACTGCATCGATGGAAGAACAAACTGCTTCCGTAGAGGAAATTGCAAATTCAAGTGAGGATTTAGCAAAATTAGCAGAAAATCTTCAGGTCATCATCAGCAAATTTAAATTTTAAACTTTAATTAACAATATAAAAGCAGGACAAATCTGTACTGAATCAGTACACTTTGTCCTGCTATTTTTTTGCCAATCATCCAGCTGACTTATTATATCATAAGTTTTGTCACTCTGTTGTATCAAGTGTATTTATTGATTGCTTTTGTGATTGGCTTATACTGATATAGATACTTGCCACGGCATACAGGAAAATCAGAGTGCCACTAAGCAGCCATAATCCTGTAATATGAAGATAATTAATCAAGATACTACTTAGTATTGAAGCAAATAACGCACCAATTTGCACTACCAATGATCCTAGGGACAAGAAACTTGACCTTAGATTAGTTGGTATCAGTTTATTCATGATTGAACTCTCCGCTACATTACTGGTGCCTAGGCTAAAATAAACCAGAGTATACAAAAGAATAAAACCAAGTTTACTGTTTTGCAATGCGAATACGAGAATCAAAATTGCAAAGAGAATACGAGTCAAACTAAATAGTTCCCACCATTTGTTCTGAAATCGAAATAATAATTTTCCAATCAATAAATTACCTAAAGTGATAGAAGCAAAACTAAAAAAGGAAATCATTCCATATAGCCAGCTTTGGTTGGTAGAGTTTGACATGGATTGGAAGGCTGGCTGCCAGTACGTTTCGACGGAGCATAGGAAAAAACCAGTAAGAAAGAGCCCTGCCAGTATATAGCTAAATCGTTTTGGAGAAGAAAGACTTCTTAGTTCAAGCTTTATTCTTGAAAAAGAAGGTAATTCTCTTTTGGTTTTGTTAGATTCTCGAACTTCTTTCACAAACAATAAATTAAGAGTAAACAGCAGGATATTTAGTAACAAACATACTGTGATCACGGCAGAATAACTTCCGCATATCGTTGCTAGAAATCCACCTGCAACGGTTCCTAATGCAAGACCGATTCCTTCTAACACAGACAAAGCAGAAGTAACTTTTGATAAAATACCCTCACCACATTTAGCAATCGCCTGATCGATAAATAATGCATCCAGACTGCCAGAAGAAAATGCACGGCTTAATCCATTTAGAAACATAACAAATATTAACCAGATGGGATGAAAAGTCAAAAGCAAAAGGGTAAGTGATAAAAGTTTAAGGACGCTACTTATCAAATAAATGACCTTTCTTCCTAATAAATCGGCCATAATTCCACTCGGTAATTCAAACACTAACACCGTACTTGAATATACAGCAAGCAATAGAGGCAGTGTCTGAAGGCTGGCACCTTTATCTAACAAAATCAAATTCATTAGAGGTAACAAAAGACCAATTGAAAAGTTGCCCAATGCAATAATTACATGTGCTATTTTACTCATCTTCTTCCTCCTGTGTATTATACAAAATAAGAGCAAATTCCCAGGCGTTCGTATCGGCAGATGGAAGGGCGTGTTCTTCAATATAGGTGGAGATTAGTTTTAGAAGCTCGATTGAATCTTGTTCTTTCATATGAACAACCCCGGTCATAATATCACCCCATTTTGCTAGCTGCTGTGGCTCAATATCGACCATAATTTCTGCACGTTTGCTCATTCGGGAACGAAATCCATCGTATACATTAGCCAATGAATTTTGCATAAATACGTGTTTTTGCATCATAGTATCATCTGATTTATCTAATCCAATCTGCACAGAAACATTCGTTGCTTTATAGTAACTGGCAGTGATTCCATTGATTAATTCCTGATGATCTAGCTCGATAACACCCAAAGGCATCAGCTTTTTGATGTGATGCTGTACGCTAGAAGGAGAGATGGAAAGTTTGCTAGCTAGCATTTTTGGAGTCATTGGAAGTTTGCTAAGAGTAAGCTCACGCAACAATTTCTGGCGTATTGGATTCATATAAATTGTTAAGTCCTCTTTTGAGGTTAATTGAATTGGGTTCATGATATAATCGCATCCTTTACTAATCCATATTTTTTTGTATTAACGTTACACACATTATAACGTTACACGATGTGTAATGTCAAGCGATGAAACTTATTTTTTAAATTAACTTGCTTGATTGATATAATAACCGATTGACATATGAAGAATAAGTTAATCTAGCATAATGACAACAAAATCTTTCGTACATTCATAGAAAAATAAAGATAAACAACAAATAAGTCAAAAGAATTTGTGCAATACAAACAAAAGAATTGAGATATAATTGAGTATAACATACAAATCGTATATCAACCGGTTGACATATTGAATGCGAAATGATATAGTGAACTTACAACAAAGCGCAAGGTTGTTTGGATCGGGAATGGGTTTATCGGAAAAAGGGAAAAATAACTTTTTGATTTAGTATCGGAGGAGAAAACATGAAAGCAAAAAAAATAGTAGCATTGTTAACAGTAACAGCTATGACGGTTGGTATGCTTGCAGGATGTGGAAATAAAGAGAATGCAGCAACCGAAAAATCGACAGAATCATCAACATCAACAACGACAGAAAGTACTACGGATGCAGGAACAGATTTATCTGGTACAGAAATCTCATTCTTAAATAGTAAAGGTGAAATTCAGACAGCATTAGAAAAAATGGCAGTATCATTTCAAGATGAAACAGGAATTACGGTAGAAATTATTGCATGTGGAGCTGGTGAATCACCATACACAAAGATTACAAGTGCTTATAATTCAGGAACAGCACCTACTATGGCAATGTTAGATACTACAGATATCGTAGCGTTAGCAAAAGATCATGCAATTGATTTATCCAGTGAAAAATGGGTAAGTGAGTGTGAGAATCAGGTAACAAAAATTGAGGATAAAGTATATAGCTTCCCATTCTGTGTCGAAGGAAGAGGTCTTATTTACAGCAAAGCAGCAATTGAAGATACCTTGGGAACTGAATTTGATCCAGCTAGTATCAATTCCTATGATGCTTTAAAACAACTGTTAGAAAGCTTGAGAGCAAAAGGAATGGAAAACCCAGTTGTTATCTCAAAAGAAGACTGGTCCCTTGGAGCACATCAGCTTGGTTTCATTTATGATACCTACGATGGAACAACAGCAGGTAGCGCAGATTTAATCAGTCAGTTAGAAGCTGGTACTTTAAAAGTAGAAGATTATGAAAGATTTAATCAGTTTACTGATACATTAGATTTATTATTACAATACAATATCAATGGGAAAGACCCACTTGGTGCTTTATATGAACAAGATCCAATCTTCTTAGCAGATGGAGATGCTGCTATCTGGGCAAATGGATGTTGGGCATGGCCAAACATTGCAGACTCAGGTGCATCTGCAGAGGATGAATATGGTTTCTTACCTTATGTGTTAGGAAATGATACAGCAGACTTTGCAAACAATGGTATTCAAGCAGCAGCTTCCAAACAGGTGATGATTGATGCGACTCAGGCAACCGAAACAGAAATTGCAGCAGCAAAAGAATTCTTAAATTGGATCGTATATTCGGAAACTGGACAAAAAATGTTGGTAGAAGATGCAGCAATTATTCCTGCTTGTGGTAACAACACCAATGCAGCATTGGATCCACTTGGAAAAGATATCCAGAGCAAGATGGCTGAGGGCAAGACATTTTCTTCTTCTTTCATCGCACCTTCCGATCACTGGAGTGTATTAGGAGCTGCAATGCAAAAATATATTGCAGGACAATCAAGCAAAGAAGAACTTGCTACGGAAATTGATACTTACTGGACATCACAGAATAAATAAGATTAGTTAGATAACACGGGTGTTGCAAATTCAAAAGAAATCGAACGGTTGCAGCACCCATTGTATTGAAAGAACAGGGTCAAATAGGATAGGGTTTTAAGAAGAAAGGAATGAAGTTTATGGGTACCATGGGAAGAAAACCAGGAGAAAAACTGAAAAATTTATGCATTTTTGCATTGCCAGGATGTTTGATTTTTTGTGCTGTTGTAATTGTTCCATTTATTTATGGGTTTTACCTGACACTGACCGATTGGAATGGTGTGAGTCAGACGAAAAATTTGATTGGATTTTCAAATTATATTTCTGTTTTTCAGGATAAAGAGTTCTGGCTGTCTATGGCACTTACATTAAAGTATGTTTTGTTTTCTCTTATTTTAGTAAATGGAATTGCGTTTATATTGGCATATGCCCTTACAAATGGACTGAAGGGACAGAATTTTTTTCGAACAGGATTTTTTACACCGAATTTAATAGGAGGTGTTGTACTTGGATTTATCTGGCAGTTTGTATTATCCAGAGTTTTGGTAAATTTTGGGCATGATACCGGATGGGGAATCTTTTCTACCTCATGGTTATCGGATCCGAATAAAGCATTTTGGTCATTAGTAATTGTAACAGTTTGGCAATTATCCGGCTATATGATGTTGATTTATATTGCAGGTTTTACAGGGCTATCTTCTGATGTATTAGAAGCAGCCAGTATAGATGGAGCTACAGGGTTCCAAAGATTAAAAAATATTATTTTACCACTGATGGTGCCTTCTTTCGTAATCTGTTTGTTTTTAACTTTGTCACGTGCATTTATGGTGTACGATGTCAACTTGACATTAACAGGTGGAGAACCATATGGAACGACAAGACTCGTTGCGATGCATGTTTATGAAAAAGCATTTACTTCGAGAAATTATGGAGTAGGTCAGGCAGAAGCATTGTTCTTATTTTTGATTGTAGCAGCAATCAGTGGAATCCAGATTTATATCGGTAAGAAGAAGGAGGTGGAAGCATAATGGAACGAAAACAAAAAGTTGGCGGAGTCAAACGAAAAATTATCGATGGAGTAGGGGTCATTGCGGTTTTCATTTTGTTTCTCTTATATATGGTTCCATTTGCTCTCATTTTATTAAACTCGTTCAAACAAAAAAGGGACATTATTAAAAATCCTTTTTCGCTTAGAACGGTGAAGGGGTATACGTTTGAGAACTATATCACAGCGTTTATAAAAATGGATTTTTTAAAGGCATTTGGAAATTCACTCTTTGTTACAGGACTTAGCACAATTATAGTTATTATTTTAGCATCCATGGTTGCGTACTATTTTACCAGATCAAAAAATACATTCTCAAAGGTTTTCTTTGCGATGATGGCAGCCTCTATGATTATACCATTTCAGGCAATTATGATACCTTTGGTTTCCATTTATGGAGCAGGATTAAATATCTTAAATAGCAGATTGACGCTGATATTTATGCATACTGGCTTTGCAATGAGTATGTCCGTATTTATCTATCAAGGCTTTATAAAGAGTAATATTCCAATCGCACTCGAAGAAGCGGCTTATCTGGATGGATGCACAAAGCTTCAGACTTTTTTCAAAGTCGTATTTCCATTATTAAAGCCAACCACTTCAACGTTGGTAATACTCAATGTTCTTGCATTTTGGAACGATTATCTGTTACCTTCCCTCGTATTAGGAAGAAAACAAATATTTACATTGCCATTATCTACGTATGCCTTTTACGGAACGTATTCCGCAGATTATGGAGTAATTATGGCAGCATTACTTTTAACCGTGGCACCGATTCTGATATTATATTTATTCTTACAAAAACAGATCATCAGTGGCGTTGTATCAGGAGCAGTTAAATCTTAGGCTAGGAGAGTTTTATGAAGAAATTAGAAAACAAATGTATGCTAATTACATATGCAGATTCGGTTGGTAATAATTTAAAGGATCTTAATTATGTGTTAGAAAAATACTTTAGCAAAGCAATTGGCGGAGTCCATGTATTACCATTTTTCCCATCCTCCGGAGACCGGGGATTTGCACCGATGGATTATCATAAGGTTGATCCAGCATTTGGTGATTGGAGTGATATCGAAAAACTGGCAGAAAAGTATTACCTAATGTTTGATTATATGATTAATCATATATCGGCACAGAGTGAATATTATAAAGATTTTTTGAAAAACAAAGAAGAATCCAAATACAAGGACTTATTCCTACGATATAAAAACTTTTGGGAAAATGGCGAACCGACGCAGGATCAGGTTGATGTAATCTATAAAAGAAAACCAAGAGCACCTTATGTAGAAGCACATTTTGCCGATGGAACATGGGAAAAAGTATGGTGCACCTTTGATGAGGAACAGATTGATATTGATTGTAGGACCGAGGTGGCAAAAGAATTTATACGAGATAACTTAACTAATCTATGCAAACACGGGGCTGCAATGATTCGTCTCGATGCATTTGCTTATGCGACCAAAAAAGCAGGAACCAGTTGTTTCTTTATTGAACCAGAAGTTTGGGATTTTCTGCATGCGTGTGAGGAAATCATTCGACCATATAACGTGGAGTTATTACCTGAGATTCATGAGCATTATACCATGCAGCAAAAAATAGCAGAAAAAGATTACTATGTATATGACTTTGCACTTCCAATGTTATTGATACATGCCATTTATTATGGAGAAACAACGTATCTGAAAAACTGGCTGAAGATCTGCCCAAGCAAACAATTTACTACCTTAGATACCCATGATGGAATTGGAGTCGTGGATGTAAAAGATTTGTTACCAGATGAAGAAATCGAACGTACCAAAGAGGACATCTTTAAATATGGGGCTAACGTAAAGAAAATTTATAATACAGCGGCTTATCACAATCTTGATATTTATCAGGTGAATTGTTCCTATTATTCAGCACTTGGAAATGACGATGCTTCCTATTTGTTATCCCGTGCCGTTCAGTTCTTTGCGCCAGGAATCCCACAGGTATATTATGTAGGACTTCTGGCTGGTGTAAACGATCTGAAATTACTCGAAGAAACAAAGGTAGGCCGTAATATCAACCGACATTATTATTCACTCGAGGAAATTGACCTTGAAGTAGAACGACCAGTCGTAAAAAAATTAATCCATCTGATGGAGTTTCGTAATACACATCCTGCATTTTCGGGCGAGTTTGAACTGAGAACATGCAGTGAACAAGAACTTCATATTGTTCGAACCAATGGAGAACACCTCGCCGAATTAAAAGCAAATTTTGTGACAAAAAAAATGACGATTACATACTCCAATGAAGGAGTAATGCAGATATTAGGAGACTGATATGGAAAAAATGCAACCGATTCGTGAAAGTTATCTATATCTACCAATCCAAGCTGGAAAAGAAGAACGATTAATTGAAATCTTTTGCCACGAGGAAGCAGGTGCGAACTTAAAAATAATGGAATGCATGATTCCAATTGGAGAAGTAGCGGATGGTGTTTATTCCTATGATTATCTTGCCCGTTTTCCGGTAAAGCAATTTACCGATAAAACCCTATACCTGAAGGGAGATGTTCCAGAGGCTTTTTGGAAAGAAGTGCGCAATACTTCTTTTCTTGAAAACGAGCCGATGGAACGCCCTTCGATCCATTTTACTGCACAAACAGGATGGATCAATGATCCCAATGGATTACTCTATAAAGATGGTGTTTACCATCTTTATTTTCAATACAATCCTTTTAATACAAGCTGGAACAATATGTGCTGGGGACATGCGGAAAGCTTGGATTTGTTGCATTGGACACAAAAAGACACCGTACTGTTTCCGGATGAAGATGGAATGATGTTTTCTGGAAGTGGAATTGTAAATGAAAAAGGGTTATTACAGCTTCCAAAGGAGGCTTTACTATTTTTTTATACCGCAGCAGGCGGAAGTAATGAATGGGCTAAGGAGAAACAATTTACTCAAAAAATAGCCTATAGTCTCGATAACGGCGAAACGTTGATGAAAACGGAGCTTGGAAAAATAGAAGCAATTTGTAAGGAAAACCGTGATCCAAAGGTATTTTGGCATGAAGAGAGCAAGGCTTATATCATGTGTCTTTGGTTAGAAGCGAATGATTTTGCAATCCTTCGCTCAACCGATTTGGAACGGTTTGAAATAACAGATCAACTGACACTCGAAGAGGCATGGGAATGTCCTGATTTGATGAAGGTTCCAACACAGAATGGGCAGGAGCAGTGGGTGTTTTGGACAGCAGACGGATTTTATTATTTTGGAGACTTTGATGGGTATCAATTTAAGACAGATGGTGTGCGCCATCATGCCTACATGAACAAGTTGCCTTATGCGGCGCAGTCTTTTCATGGAACGCCAGATCGTGTGGTTTCGCTTTCCTGGATTCGAACGAAACAAGAAGGCAGATTATATACCGGTGCGATGGGACTTCCACGTGAATTATCTGTAATCGAAATTGATGGTAAGCCGTATCTTTCCCAGAAAATAGTGAGGGAATTTCATGAGGCAAAAAAACAAATTTGCAGTAAAGTAGAACATGGTTCGTATATTATAATCGTTTCCAATGTAACAGAAATTAATATGCAGCTGAATGGAAGCGAAAAAGGAATCGTAGCATGGAATCTATGTGGAACGAAAGTTACTTATGATAGCGGCGCAGGCTTATTCCAAATAGGAGGAGATAGCTATAACGTAGGCGCAAATATAAAAGATTTTTCCTTTGTTGTGGATGATACTATATTGGAAGTAACTGCCAATCGTGGTATAATAGTTGGAGTCTTTGAACTGAATCGGACCCTACCTTATATACAAGCAAAGAGGGATGCCTTTGAGGAGTGGGAAAGCTATACGATTCAATGATAGAAAAAGGAAAAGTGTATGATGGAGGAGAATTAAGTGGCAACATTAAAGGACGTAGCGAAAGAAACTGGATTGACGGTAAGTACCGTTTCCCGCGTGTTGAATAATAGAGGATATATCAGTGAAGAAACGAGAAAGAATGTATACGCAGCAATGAAAAAACTGAATTACCATCCAAATGAGGTAGCACGTTCTCTTTCGAAGCAGACAACCAATACCATTGGAGTCATTGTTCCGCATATCCGGCATCCTTATTTTGCCGAATTAATCAGTAATTTGGAAAATGAGGCGTATCATCATAAATATAAAATCATTCTTATGAATTCACAGGAAAAGAATGAAAAAGAATTGGAATATCTAGAGATGTGCACGAGCAATCGTGTGTCAGGAGTCATTCTTTGTAGTGGAAATGTAGCGGTAGAGGAATTTAGCGGATTAAATGTACCATTGATTACCATTGAGCGATATTTAGAGAATGGAACCGCTACGGTGGAGTGTGATAACTTGCAAGGAGGTCGTCTGGCTGCAAAACATTTGATCGAACAAGGCTGCAAGAATCTGATTCATTTGAGTGGTGTACATGAAACTGCCATGCCGGCGGATTCCAGAGCGGCTGGCTTTCGAGAAACCTGTATTGCAAAAGGCATTCATTATAAAGAAATCGCAACCAGTGCATTTCAATATAATACACTGGAGTATCATGATTTTATCGAGAATTTACTACTGGAAAATCCAAAGACGGATGGTATCTTTGCCAGCAGTGATCTGATTGCTGCACAGATTATACAAGTATGTTACAAGATGGGAATATCAATCCCAGATCAGCTAAAAATAGTTGGATTTGATGATGTGAATATTGCCTCCTTGACTACGCCAAGAATCTCAACCATTCATCAGCCAATCAAAGAAATGGCAAAAATGTCCATTGAGCTTTTGATTCATGCCAGTGAGGGAGCATTGGTAGCAAGCCGAACCACCCTTCCTGTAACCTTGGTAAAACGCGAAACAACATAAATATGTGAAACAATATAAGTCTGCGAAACAACATAAATCTGCGAAACAACATAAGTCTGCGAAACAACATAAGTCTACGAAACAATATAATACGCGAAATAACATAAATACGATGTAAAGACTACAAAGACTACAAAGAAATATAATGGAACGGAGAAAAAAGGATGGAAGCAAAAACATGGTGGAAAGAAGCGGTCGTATATCAGATTTACCCAAGAAGTTTTCAAGATAGCAATGGGGACGGGATTGGAGATATCAATGGTATCCGGATGCGATTGCCATATTTAGCAGACCTTGGAATCAACGTGATATGGTTGTCTCCTGTCTATCAATCACCAAATGATGACAACGGATATGATATTAGCAATTATCGGGATATCATGACAGAGTTTGGAACCATGAAAGACTTTGAAACCATGCTAAGCGAAGCTCATAATCTGGGAATTAAAATTGTCATGGATTTGGTGGTAAATCATAGTTCCGATGAACATCCATGGTTTATGGAAAGCAGAAAAAGCAAAGAGAATCCTTATCGTGATTACTACATCTGGAAGGAAGGTAGAGACGGAAGGGAGCCTAACAACTGGGGGGCATGTTTTGGCGGCTCTGCATGGGAGTATGATGCGCAGACTGATATGTATTATCTTCATATGTTCTCCAAAAAACAGCCAGATCTAAATTGGGAGAATCCGAAACTTCGAAGCGAAATCTACGATATGATGACATGGTGGGGAAACATTGGTATTGATGGGTTCCGCATGGATGTCATAACCATGATTTCAAAAGATCAGTCCTATCCGGATGGGAAATTAATGGAGAATCTTCCGTATGGTGATTTTTCACCGCATGTAAATAACGGTCCTAGAGTTCATGAATATCTAAAAGAAATGAACCGGGAAGTAATATCAAAGTTTGACTGGCTTACCGTCGGAGAAGGTGCTGGGGCAAACGTTCAAGATGCACTTTTGTATACCGGATTTGATGAGAATGAACTAAACATGATATTTACATTTGAACATGTTGACCTTGGCAGGTCCGTCTATGGAAAATGGAGCGATGGTAAAGTAAACCTAGTGGACCTAAAAAAGGTATTTACAAAATGGCAGGTTGGTCTAGAAGGAAAGGCGTGGAATAGCCTGTATTGGGACAATCATGACCAACCAAGAGCGGTATCAAGATTTGGAAATGACAGCGAGGAATACCGTGAAGTATCGGCAAAAATGCTAGCAACCTGTCTTCATTTCATGAAGGGTACGCCTTACATATACCAAGGCGAAGAACTGGGAATGATAAATCGCAAATGTGACAGTTTTGATGAGTTTCGAGATATCGAGATAAAGAATGCGTATTATGAATTTGTAGAAAATAATATCCTGACGCATGATAAGATGCTCGAGTTTGTCAATGCAGTAGGACGTGACAATGCAAGATTTCCAATGCAGTGGGAGTATGCCACAAATGCAGGATTTACAACAGGAACTCCATGGATTGGAGTGAATGAAAATTATAAAACGATCAATGCAGCATCGCAACGAGAGAATCCATACTCCGTTTATCATTATTATAAAAAACTGATTGCACTTAGACGAACTTTGGAAGTAATGGTTTACGGCGTTTATCAGCTTTTATTACCAGATAGCGAAGATATTTTTGCCTATACAAGGACCTTAAATCATGATATATTACTGATTGTGTGTAACTTTACAGACAAGGAAACTGAAGTTTCTTTTGAAGCAGGATTTCATGGAAACGAAGAAATCGTAATCAGTAATTACGAAGACCTAATGCAACATGGGAATAAAATGATCCTAAGACCTTACGAAGCAAAAGTATTTAAAAAATAGCAGAAATTTAAGTGGCAGATGCGCAGAAATGGAGACTAACGTGAATATTTTATTTGATGAAAAACAGCAGATCTTTTCCATCCATACAAAAAATACGACCTATCAGATGGGTATCGGAAAATATGGATACCTGTTACACCTGTACTATGGAAAGAAAATCAAAGGGGATATGAGCTACCTGCTTACCTACTTTGACCGTGGATTTATCGAGAATCCGTATGATACCGAAACGGACCGAACCTTTTCTTTGGATGCACTCCCTCAGGAGTATCCAAGCTATGGAACTGGAGATTTTCGTACTCCTAGTATCAATGTAGCGAATGCCGATGGCACGTATAGCTGTGATCTACGTTATCAGTCACATAAAATAATAGAGGGAAAGTATAACATTCCGGGATTGCCAGCGGTATATGCAGAAACTGGTGCAATGACACTTGAAATTGAATTAAAAGATAAGACATCTGGTCTGATCGTTACGTTATACTATGGAACCTTGATGGAGTCTGACATGATTACCAGAACGGTTCGTGTCAAAAATGAAGGAACAGATACGGTATATCTTGAAAAGGTAGTAAGTGGTTGCCTTGATTTTGTGTCAGGCGATTTTGATCTCATTCATTTTCATGGACGTCATGGAATGGAACGCATCACGGAACGTACACCGATGATGCACGGTATTCAGACCTTTGGAAGTATACGAGGCGCCTCCAGTCATCAGCAAAATCCATTCTTGATTGTGGCTGAAAAAGGCACGAGCGAAGAGGCTGGAAACTGTTATGCTATGTCTTTACTTTATAGCGGGAATTTTAAAGCGGAGGCAGAAGTTGATCAACTAGGTCAGAGCAGAATTTTGATGGGTATTTCCAATGAGATGTTTTCTTACGAATTAAAGCAAGGAGAGACTTTCTATGCGCCAGAAGTAGTCTTTGGTTATTCGGATAAAGGTCTGGGAGACTTATCACAGCAATATCATGCATTGATTCGTCAACATATCTGTAGAGGAAAGTATAAAACTACACCTCGTCCGATCTTGATTAATAACTGGGAAGCGACTTATTTTGACTTTAACGGTGAGAAGATTATCAATATAGCAAAACAGGCAGCTGAACTTGGAGTGGAGATGCTTGTACTGGATGATGGCTGGTTTGGCGAGCGAGATTCTGATATGTCCAGTCTTGGTGACTGGTTCGTAAATGAAACGAAAATGGGAGGTCCACTGTCAAACGTGGTAGAACAAGTAAATGCACTTGGCATGAAGTTTGGACTTTGGATTGAACCAGAAATGATCTCAGAAAACAGCAAACTTTATAAAGACCACAAGGATTGGACCTTCATAATTCCCCGAAGACAGCCAATCCGTGGAAGATATCAGCTAGTACTTGATTTTTCAAGAAAAGAAGTAGTTGATTACATCTTTGACCAAATCACAAAGGTCATTGATACAGCGAATATTGAATATATCAAAATGGATATGAACCGTAGCATTACCGATATTTATTCCGCTACGGCGAAACATCAAAATCAGGGACAGATCCTTCACAACTATGTACTCGGAGTGTATGATTTCCTGGAACGATTACTAAGCAGATATCCAAATCTGTTAATTGAAGGCTGCTGTGGTGGTGGTGGAAGATTTGATGCAGGTATGCTTTACTATACGCCGCAAATATGGTGCAGTGACAATACCGATGCGATTGAGAGAATAAAGATTCAATACGGAACTTCCTTTGGCTATCCGGTCTCTTCGGTTGGATCCCATGTATCAGCCGTGCCAAATCATCAAACTGGCAGAACTACCAACATTCATACGCGTGGTGTCGTTGCAATGGCGGGAAGCTTTGGCTATGAACTGGATCTGAATACCATTACTGAGGAAGAGAAACTTGCAGTAAAACAGCAGATTGTTGATTTTAAAAAATATTGGTCACTGATTCATGACGGACTCTATTTTAGACTGAATAATCCTTTTGATCGTGCAGAATTTGGTGCTTGGGAATTTGCTGCACACGATCAGAGCGAAGCTTTGTTAAATGTGGTCATGTTGGACACGCATTGCAATGCTCCGGTTTCCTATGTGAAGCTAAAAGGACTCAATCCAGAGTGGGAGTATCGTATTGAGGGTGAAGATAAGGTATATAGCGGTAGCGGGCTTATGTATGGTGGCATACCGATTCCGAAGATGGATAATGAATATGAGGCTTGGCAGGTGCATTTTGTGAAGTGCTAGTAGAATATATTTGTTTTTTTTAACTGCCAATATACGGACGTTCATTTGTTTGAACGCTTATCCTATAATTCCAAACTCATCTGCATTATTTTTCTAATGTTTCAAAGTTTGCTTAAGTGCTGTTTAAAAAGTGAAGAACTCCTCGCATAATGCGCTCGTCAGACAGCTTCACTTTTTAAACAAACAGCAAACTTTGGAACATAAGAAAAATATATGCACATTCGCAGTCATTATAGGACAAGCGTTCAGACAAATGAACTGTGTGTAGATGGACGGAAGTTAAAAACCTACAAAAAGTCATGTAGGTTAAAGTCTTTTATTTGTATATGTTATATTTATAGATAACAGGAGGTGTATCGTGGAAAAGAAATTTGATGTGGTTGCTTTGGGAGAATTATTGATTGATTTTACGGATAATGGGATGAGTGAGCAGGGAAATACGCTGTTTGAAGCAAATCCAGGTGGTGCCCCATGCAATGTACTTGCTATGCTGAACCGATTTGGGCACAAAACAGCTTTTGTTGGTAAAGTTGGAGCTGATATTTTTGGAGTGAAATTGAAAAAGACCTTAGAAGACTTGTCGATTGATACTACAAATTTGTTGATTGACAACGATATTCGAACTACATTAGCATTTGTACAGACATTCGAGGGTGGGGATCGTGATTTTTCTTTTTATCGAAATCCTGGTGCCGATATGATGTTAAGGGAAGATGAACTTAACGAAGAACTATTAGCAGATACCAAAATCTTTCACTTTGGAACTCTTTCCATGACTCATGAAGAAGTACGTAAAGCGACAAAGAGGGCAATCCAAATTGCAAAAGAAAATGGAGCATTGATATCTTTTGATCCTAATATCAGAGAACCTTTGTGGAAATCACTTGATGAGGCGGAAGAACAGGTGCGCTATGGGCTAAGCCAGTGTGATATCCTGAAAATTGCAGACAATGAGCTACAATGGCTGACGGAAGAAGTGGATTATGCAAAGGGAATTGAGAAGCTTCAAAAGGAGTTTGATATTTCTTTGATTCTCCTTTCTTTGGGCAAAGATGGAAGCCGTGCGTATTATAAAGATATGGTGGTAGAGGTACCTGCTTTTATTCAGGAAAGCACCATAGAAACAACCGGTGCTGGGGATACGTTTGGTGGAAGTTGTTTACACTTTGTGCTGGAAAATGGACTCACTGATTTGACACAGGGACAGTTAATGGAAATGCTTACGTTTGCGAATGCTGCTGCTTCGATTGTTACGACGCGAAAGGGCGCGCTGCGGGTGATGCCGATGGTGGAGGAAGTGGAAGAAATGGTAAGAAGGAATTGATGTAAGTATGTAGGGAAATAATATAGTGTAATGATATAAAGCAAATTCGCTATGATGAGAAGTGGATTTGCTTTTTTATTTTTATGAAAATTTTGTGTTTCTGAGATGATTGAATTATAATGGAAGTAAGAATGAATGGAGGAGATAAGATGAAGGAAGTTGATTTTAATTATAAAGTATAATTTAGAAGGTAATTTATTATATTCAATGTTAAATTGAGGGATAAGTAAGATGATATAAATGATTAATGAGACTAGAAAGAGAGTTGGAGGGTGTTTACTTTGGATAAAATTAAAGAATTACAGGATGGATTAAAGTCCGCATTTATTAATAGAAGTTATAATTCTAACCTTGCATACAGACCAGAATTTATTTCTAATGATCATAAAAAAGGAAAGAAAGTATTATCATCTATTGAGCAAGAATTACAAAACTGTGATGAGTTTTGTATTAGTGTTGCGTTTATAAAACAAAGTGGAATTGAACCATTACTTATGACGTTAAAGGAATTAGAAAAAAGAAATATCCCAGGCAAAATTCTGACAACGG
The DNA here is from genome assembly GCA_002419585.1 of Lachnoclostridium sp. UBA5725. Classification (GTDB taxonomy): domain Bacteria; phylum Bacillota; class Clostridia; order Lachnospirales; family Lachnospiraceae; genus DIGJ01. Next base: position 139,058 of record DIGJ01000040.1, on the reverse strand, counting down.
ATTATTTAACTTTTAGTGAACCAAAGGCATTAAAATGTATTGCATCATTAAAAAACATAAAATTGAAGATGTTTAGAACAAGTTCCCAAGTCGGTGGGTTTCATACAAAAGGCTATATTTTTAGGAAAGAAGAGGTTTATCGTATTATTATTGGAAGTTCGAATCTGACCTCGAGCGCTATAACCAAAAATCGTGAATGGAATACGAAAATAGTGTCTACAGAAGAAGGTCAGGTTGCGCAAGATATTTTACGTGAATTTAATGAGCTTTGGATAGATGAGCATTCTTTAGATTACGATGATTTTATCAATGATTATCAAAATGAGTATTTGAAAAATCAACTTATAAAGGAACAGCAAAAAATCGCATTGCAAGATCAGATTGTTGACTTGGAAAGGTATACATTAAAACCAAATAAAATGCAGGTAGACTTCATAGATAATTTGAAGAAAATGAGAGAAGAAAAAGTAGAAAAAGCCTTACTAATTTCAAGTACGGGAACCGGAAAAACCTATGCTTCAGCATTTGCGATGAGAGAACTTGGATTTAGGAGAGTGCTATTTTTAGTTCACAGAGGGCAATTAGCTAGGCAGACAATAAAATCTTATTCAAAAGTATTTGCTAACTCTATTTCTTTAGGTTTGGTTGGAGCTGGTTACCATGAATATGATAAAGACTATGTATTTGCCACTGTTCAAACATTAAATCGAGATGAGCATTTACGACAGTATAGACCAGATAGTTTTGATTGTATTATTTTGGATGAAGCACATCATAGTTCTGCAGATACCTATCAGAAAGTAATGCATTATTTTACTCCAAAATTTTGGCTTGGTATGACTGCAACTCCTGATAAGCGTGATGACAATGTGAGTGGTAGGAATATATATGAAATTTTTAATCACCAGATTGCATATGAGATTCGCTTACAGCAGGCAATGGAAGAAAACCTATTATGCCCATTCCATTATTTTGGAATCTGTGATATTTCCATGATAGAGGATAAAGAAATCAGATCAAAGAAAATATCTGCCAATAAATTCAATCAGCTGATAAGCGATGAACGCGTAAAACATATCATTGATCAGGCAGTCTATTACGGTTACAGTGGAGATAGAGTAAAGGGTCTGATTTTCTGTAGCAGAATTGATGAGTCAAAAGAACTTTCAGCAAAATTCAACACTGCTGGTTTTAGAACGATAGCATTAAATGGTGATGCATCGGAAGATGAAAGGATAAGGGCGTTTGATCAACTTGCCATGAATGAAGAAGATGCAACAGATGAGATGCAACCGCTAGATTATATTTTCTCAGTTGAAATTTTGAATGAAGGTGTAGATATTGTTGAAGTGAATCAAGTTATCATGCTTCGCCCAACTGAATCACCTATTGTATTTATTCAGCAGTTGGGACGAGGTTTGCGTAAGGCAGATGGAAAAGAATACGTTGTCATCCTTGATTTTATTGGGAATTATAGCAATAATTTTATGATTCCAATTGCCTTGTCAGGAGATCGAACTTATAATCCGGATACAATTCGAAAATATGTAATCAGTGGAAATAGTACAATTCCTGGAGCGTCGACTGTTCATTTTGATATGATTTCGCAGGAGAGAATTTTTGAATCCATTGGTAAGATCAAGGGCATGAAAGCAATTATTAGAGAAAGCTATATATCGTTAAAAAATCGTATCGGACGTGTACCATATCTTATTGATTTTTATGAAAATGGCGAAATTGAGCCGTTAGTTATTATACGAGAATACAAGACCTATCAGGCATTTTTAGAAACTGTAGAAAATGAACTATATAGCGGTAAAGTCACGGAGCAAGAGAGACTGACGCTGGAATATTTGTCAAAAACAGTTCTTAGCGGAGCAAGACCATATGAGCTTGAAATCTTGAATCGCTTTCTTAATCAAGAAGAGATTTCTCTAAATATGATGAAACAGGAATTCCAAAATCAGTACAAATATATTGATATAAACTCTTTGGAAAATGCAATCAGTGTATTACAGGGGCGGTTTGTCAGCAAGGAAGAGGAGTACGTAAAGTATAGTCATATTGAAATCTTAAAATATGATGATAATCTTATACTACAGAGAATGAAGAGTTTTGCAGATCGATTACAACATATTGAGTTTCGTAGACAGATTAAGGACATTATAGCAGTAGGTCTCAGGAGATATAAAGAAAAATATTCTACAGGAAGAGTGGAAAATAGTCCATTTGTTTTGTATGAAAAATATTCGAGACGTGATGTTAGTCTTCTAATGAACTGTGAAAAAGACCTCTCTTCTATCATGTATGGTATGAAACGAATCAAGGATGACGTTTTTATTTTTGTTACATATCATAAAGTGGAGAACGAAGATGATGAGAAAAGTTATGTCGACGGTAAGCCGGATTATGCTGATGCATTCGAAGATAATATGATATTTAGATGGGATTCTCAGATGGGGAGAGGTATTGATAGCACTTATGTTCAGGATGTTATGGAGGCAAAGAGTAAACATTTGCTTGTAAAAAAGAGCGATGCAGAGGTGAGTTTTTACTATATGGGACAGTTTGATGTAATTGATGTTGAGGCGGCTCGTAAGAAAGATAATAATGGAAAAGAACGTGACATTACGAAATTCCAGATGAGACTACATCATGCTGTACATGATGATTTATTGCGTTATCTTCAAAGTGCAATAAAAGAAGAGGAAGTAAAAGTTAGTTGAAAGTTGAGCGAGAGTTTTAAACATACTTCTGATTAAGTTATTTATTGTAGTACTGGCGTTTAAGAAAATAGAGAATAAAAACAGATTAGAGGACACATTATGACGGAGAGAAAAACGGTCAACGTTGTTGCAGCAATTATTCGGGAAGAAGATAGGATTTTTGCAACGCAACGGGGATATGGAGAGTTTAAGAATGGATGGGAATTTCCAGGTGGTAAGATTGAACAGGGAGAAACACCAGTAACAGCGTTAAAAAGAGAAATCATGGAGGAGTTAGATACGGAAATAGAGGTGGGCGAGCTCATTGATACGATTGAATATGATTATCCAGACTTTCACCTGACAATGCATTGTTATTGGAGTTTTGTGAAATCAGGCAGTCTGGAATTGAAAGAACACAAAGCTGCAAAATGGCTTTCAAAGAAACAACTCTACAGTGTGGAATGGTTGCCTGCTGATATTACTTTGATTGAAAAAATTGAACGGATAATATAACAAAGATGATCGGATAAAGCATATGAAATAAAAGGTGCGGCAAGTCAAATATTATAGGAGATAGAAAGATATTGACGTTAAAGGCAATATGGATTATTATTTAGATAATCAAAAAACACTATGTGTTTTTGTATGAGCGGCGTTGCGACGGCGCTCTATTTTTTTGTTTGAAATTTATTGAACACATTAAGATTTTATTCTGATATATTTTTTCTTCTAGAAATTTGTAAGATGAACCTAACTAGGTTATCTGTCATATATAATACAAATAACCTAATCAGCGCATCTAATCTAGTCCTTCGCAACTTCAGCACTATCCACTGATCTCTGATGCATTCTAACCATAACAACCCGTGCAATAGGCTGAGCAATGCATGACTCCACAAAAAAAGAAATCGCAAAATTCCTAGGCCATTTATAAAAGAACGTTCGAATCGGTTCCATGCTTATGGAACGAGTGCCAATCCATGTACCAATGATTGTTAGGCAGATAGACATCAAAAATACCGTGCAAAGAATATTGATTATGATGTGGGAATTAAAACTATCGTCCTTTTCAACAAGTTTTGCTGTGAGCCAATCAGCGGGCTTGTAAGTCAATAGCACAAGAATTATTACGGATAACCATATAAATGGGAGGACAGTAAGCGTGTCAGCCTAGATATACAAATGAAATCCCATTTCAAGCAGGTAATCAGGGGGGCAATGATATTAACAGAAATGATTGATATAATTCCTAAAAATAAAGCAAATTCCTTTTTGTTTTGTGTAGTTTCATAGCAAATTCCATTGATAATATTCTCCTTTAAATGTTAATAGGCATAAAAAAACAGCACAAGACTGTTATCGTCTTGTGCTGATCAATTATACGCACATATATTTGGTTACATTCTGTATTATATTATTTAAATTCAAAAAATGTCAAGAAATATTTCAGCTCTTTATTGACAATATTGGAAGTTGAAGATGAGGATAAAATACATATTTAGAAGAATGTTTAATTACATATTATTCGTTCTATAGGTTATATTTAACAACTATAGCCTATTTAGTGAATAATTCTTGAATATTCATATATAAGGTTATATAATAGACATATAAAAACTGGGAGGTGAAATTATGTTTTTCTTTTCCTTTAACGATCCATATGTTGCAATTATAGGTGATATCAAAGAGTCAAAAAAAATTGATAATAGAAGTGAAGTACAAAAAAAATTAAAATATGTATTAGAAGAAATCAATGAAAAATATGGTAATACGATTTCATCTAAATTTATTATCACGTTAGGTGATGAATTCCAAGGTTTATTATGTAATGGCGCAAGTACAATGAATATAATATCAGAAATCGAGAGAAAGATGTACCCAATTAAAATAAGATTTGGAGTAGGAGTAGGAGCCATAACAACAGAGGTCAACAAGGAAATGTCTCTAGGGGCAGATGGACCAGGATACTATAAAGCAAGAAGTGCGATTGAATATTTAAAAAATAATGAAAAGAGAAATCAGACAAATGCAGCAGATATAAGACTTGAGGTTGATAGTGAAAATCAAACAACAACAATCATGATAAATACAATATTGTCATTATTAACCGTCATTAAGGATTTCTGGAGTGATCGGCAAAGGGAAATCATCTGGAATATGTTAGAACACCAAGATAGTCAGGTTGATGTAGCGAAAAGATTGAATATACAACAACCGACGGTTCAAAAAAGTTTAGCAAAAGGAAAGTATTATGCCTACAAAGATGCACTCGATACAATAGAAAAAGCACTTGGAGAAATAAGGAGAGAAGATGTTTAAAGAATATTTTTTATTGCTTCTTTTAGGACATGTGTTAGGAGATTTTTATATACAAACTGGAAAGATGGCCGAAAAGAAAGAAAAGAGTTTGAGATGGGTACTCATTCATTGTTTCTGCTATTGGGCCATGATGTTGCTGATTAGTTTGCCAATCCTATCATGGAAAATTGCATTTGCTGCAACAGTGGCAACAATATTACACTTGATAATTGATGTGATTAAGTTTGCGTATAAATCATGGAAAGTCAAGAAAGGCAAAATGACACTGACAGTAAAAAGAAATGTGTTTTTTGTGGATCAAATCGCGCACTGTATATGCCTATTTGGAATTACGTATTGGATAATAGGAAGTAAGGTTCCAATCATTGAGTGGAAACGATTCAAAGATTTTTTTGATATTATAGGAGTGTCAGAAGGGTTAATGCTATCATGGATTCTTGCATTATTCGTAATACATAAGCCTGCCAACATAGTAATACAAAAGCTGTTGATGATTTACAAACCAGAGAGTCGGGATCAAAATAAAAAGAAAGACAACAATGCTGGAAGATTTATAGGTACGGTAGAACGAATCATCATGTTGATTTTTATATCGATTGGGCAATATGCATCAATAGGGCTCGTGTTAACAGCAAAGTCAATCGCTAGATACGACAGGATATCGAAGGAAAAGGATTTTGCAGAATATTATTTGTTGGGGACGTTAATCAGTACAGTAATTGTAATTGTTTGCTCCTTTATTATTTAGTAAAGCTTTAGATTTTTTTAAAACCAAATTTTATAGCAGTCAAGATACGAATAGCCAGAGTAAGCTCTCAGTAATATTACTAGAACTTATTCTGGCATTTTTTCAGTTTGTTATAGAAAAGGTAGTCGTAAAAATATAATCCGTAAATTTTATGACAATTTTAAGAATCCATTATGCTCTATTTAAATCCAATCTTGTAATATTTTACTTGCACAAAGAAAAATAGAATTTTATAGTGCTAATAAAATGAGAGTAGGAAATGAGATATGCAGCAAAGAGACCTGAAGCAAAGAAATAGGAACCCCCAAAATGTAAAAAAGATAATTGCGATAATCGTTTTATTAATATTTGCTTTAATAATTGCCATTTTCGTAATTACCAAAAACAAAGGCGACTTTGTAGATCAGACCGTTAATAAGTACGCTCCCCAAGGGGCAGCAGTCATATTAATACAAAATGGGCAGATCTCAGAAGTAAAAAATTATGGCTACGCAAATAAGAAGTCAAAGGTAGAAGTGAGCCAACATACAAAGTTTAAGATTGCATCGATTTCCAAAACAGTTACGGCTTATGCAGTCATGCAGTTAGTGGACGATGGAACACTTGATTTAGATACACCAGTGAATCAATACTTAAGTTCATGGAAGATTCCAGAGAATGGATACGATGTAGATAAAGTGACATTACGAACGTTAATGAGCCATACAAGTGGAATTTCAGGCAGCGATGAAAATGGATATAAAGAACCTTTACCAACAATAGCGCAGGCGTTAAAAGAGAGGAATATTCACCTCAAAAGAAATCCAGGACAACAATTTGAATATTCGGAGTTTTCTGGATTTGGAATATGTCAGCTGGTGATTGAAGATGTTACCGGTATCAAGTTTGAAACGTATATGAAGCAACATGTATTTGAATCGTTAGGAATGTATGATACCGATTATGCAAATGAAGCGAAGGGATTAGCGACGCCTTATGCTGGATTAGCGACTGCGATAAATGTGACACCAATTGTGATGAATGGCGCTGGTGGAGTGACAACGACCTCAAATGATTTGGCTATTTTCGTGAAAGAGTTAATTCGATATCACAACGAAGGCAATCAAATCATGTTTCAGGTACAAGAAAATACGCAGAATGCAGGTGGTGTTTATGCGCTTGGGATTATTCCAAGAGAACTGAAAAATGGAAAAACGGTCTATGAGCATAATGGGACTTTGACCGGTTGGAATGCCCAGTTTGCATTTGAACCTGCCAGTCAGAATGGAATGGTTGTGTTAACAAATTCCGATAAAGCCTATTATATGACCTATGAACTGATGGAAAAGTGGGGGAAAGTTGTACTAGGTGAGCCGGTCCGTGATTCCCAGATGCAAAGGATTCATAAACTAGTTCAATGGATAATAGCAGTGGAAAGTATCCTACTATTAATCTATGCAGGTATCTTTTCTTATCAGAAAAAAGTAGGTAAAATCGAAGCTAGAAAAGGGAAAAGAATCATCGTTCGAAGTATTCTTTCGATACTATTTGCTATCGCTTATATCGTATTGTTCTATACAAGACTTCCGTTTAAAATATGCTACCATTTCGATAATTATTATGCTTTCACATTTCTACCCAAAGAATTTATATGGGTTAATATTGAACTATTGATTTTCCTTGTATTATGGACATTACATGGCAGATTTTATCAAAAAGCCAGACAGAAGAAGTGAGTTTTGCTAAATTCTATGCTAGAATAGTAGTAATTACACAAACACAAAGAGCGCTTGGAGGAACGTATGGCAGAATATATAGAAAAAGATAAGGTCTTGATTGTAGATGACGAAGAAGAAATTCGGGAAATTATCTTAAAATATCTCATTCGTGATGGAATAGCAGGCATTCCTTGCGACACGGGGGAGAAGGCATTAGCGATTCTAGAGAATGAGACCGTCAGTTTGGTTATCTTAGATATTATGATGGAAGGAATGGATGGATTTGAGACGATCAAGCGAATTCGTCAAATGAGGGAAAACCTTCCAGTTATATTATTAAGTGCCAGAGGAGAGGAATATGACAAGGTCTTGGGATTGGGACTAGGAGCAAATGATTATGTGACCAAACCCTTCAGCCCTGGCGAATTTATGGCACGTGTTAAATCACAGTTACGAAGACAAAAGAGTATGGAGCAAAAAGCGGATTTTTTGGAGTACGAAGGAATTCGTATGAATCTAACCAGTTATGTAGTGGAAGTAAGGGGAACTGTTGTTGAACTGACAGGAAAAGAACTGTTACTATTAAAGTTATTTTTGGAAAATCCAAAACGTGTTTTTACTAAGAGTCAGATTTATCACCAGGTTTGGGAGGATGGTTTTGAAGACGATAATACCGTCATGGTATATATCAGTCATTTACGGGATAAAATCGAAGAAAATACAAAGGAACCAAAAATCATTAACACAATAAGAGGGATTGGGTATCGATTCGGATGAAAATAAAAACAAAAATATTGTTAACCTTTTGGATTTCAATTGCAATGTCGGTCCTGCTATTTTTGTTCAGTACCTATTATCTAGTCAATTATGGATATTTTAGCGGAGTCAAACAAGCAGATATGTTAAGTGCTGTGAAAGAAATAAAAGATTCGATGCAAGCAGAAAATGATGAGAATATTAAACCAAGGTTTTTGAAGTTAGCACATAAGTATGAGGAAATGGAATTTTTGCTACTTCGCGATGGTGTTGAGGCGGCTCAGAGTACTGGAAAACTACCTGTTCCAAAGAATGAGGCAGAACTTTTGGACGAAGTGCAAGGAACGAGTGAAGTAAACCAAAAGTATGAAGTTGCTGCGTCTTCCTTTGCAATAAGCGACCAGACATATATCATTATTTGCTATGTGGACAAGAAATATTTTGAAGCCATGACATATGAATTTAATTTTTCACGAGGAACAGGAATACTAGGGAAAATAGGTCTGGTGGGATTTTTTATTACCGTTGTTATTACTAGTATCATTTTATTCCTTTTTACGAAAAAAAGCAGAACTAGGTTGGAAAAGATATATTCCGTGATGCGTAACTACAATTTTGATAATCCAAATATTCGTATCGGTGATTGTAGAAAGGATGAAATCGGGGAGTTAGCTGATCGTTTTGATCAGATGGCGGAAAATCTGAATCATCAACTTACGATTCGAAATCACTATGAACAAAATCGGAAAATGCTAGTATCAAACTTGGCGCATGATTTACGAACACCAATGTCGTCTATTATGGGTTATTCAGAAATGATTCAAGATGGCATTTTTGACAATGAGCAGGAGCAGAAAACATATGTTGATATCATACATAGAAAAGCAGTGTATATGAATCAAATCTTAACGGAACTGCTCGATTTTTCCAGACTTGACATGGGAAATTATGAGCTTCACCGAACAACGTTTGATGCCGCTGAGATGCTCCGAGAGATTTTGATTGAGTATTATGCTTTTTTTGAAGATAATAAGTATGAACTGATTTTCGATATCCAGGATGAAAAATATATAGGAAACTGGGATAAGGAACGTCTTGGAAGAGCCGTGCGTAATGTGATTGATAACTCAATTAAGTATGGTATGGATGGAAGAAAACTCTATGTTCGAATCAGTCGCGAAACAAATTGGACGGTGATTGAAATCCGGGATTTTGGCGTAGGCATGACCAAAGAAAGTTTAGAACACGCATTGGAGCAGTTTTACCGAAGTGACCATGCAAGAAATAGTAAAAAAGGTGGAGTGGGATTAGGTCTTGCAATTGCAAGTGAAATCATGAAAAAGCATGGCGGAAGCATTCAGATGGAGAGTGAGCTACGAGACGGTGTTGATACGAAATTATTCTTTTAAAGAAATTTATGTGGGAAAGATTTTTATAATAAACCTTTCATTTCTTTCGATTATCGAATGACTTTGGCCAGATTTAAGAAATATAAGAAAGAAAGCATGATTATCCTTCGTATATTAAACTCAAAAGAGTTAATACACGAAGGATTTTTTATGATAGCAAGAAAAGTCGAGAGTATAGAGTGCCGATGCGATATGATAAAGTTCGTAAAAGATTGGAGGAAAAGACATGGAAGAAGTAGTAAATGTAAGGCAACTTTCAAAATCGTATGGCACGAAAATAGCAGTAAACAATCTGAATCTGACGGTAAAGAAAGGAATGGTTCTCGGATTATTAGGCGCGAATGGAGCGGGAAAAAGTACAAGTATTGAATGTATCTTAGGAACAAAGAAAGCAAATTCAGGCAAGGTATCGATTCTAGGTATGAACGCAATTACACAGAGAAAACAATTGTTTCAAAAGGTAAGCGTTCAGTTCCAGGAATCCAATTATCAAAGAGAAATAAAAGTGAACGAGTTATGTGAAGAAACGGCGTCTCTTTATAAGGAAAGCATGGATTGGCATAAATTATTAAAAGAGTTTCATATCTTGGACAAAGAAAAAAGTCTTGTAAAAGACCTATCCGGTGGAGAACGTCAAAGATTGTTTATTGTCCTGGCATTGATAGGTAATCCACAAATTGTATTTTTAGATGAGCTGACAACAGGATTGGACGTAAAGGCAAGGCGTGAAGTATGGTTGACATTAGAAAATTTAAAGAAAAATGGTTTGACCATTGTACTGACCTCTCACTTTATGGATGAGGTGGAAGCATTGTGTGATGTGATTTGCATTCTAAATAAAGGAAATACCGTATTTTATGGAACAGTAGAAGAAGCAATCAAGGCAAGTCCTTATGACAAATTTGAAGATGCGTATCTTTGGTATGCAGATGAGGAGGGCAAATAGAATGAATACCTTTCGGAAAATGTTAAAGATAGAAGGAAAACTATCGATTCGTGATATGAATATGGTGATATTCGCAATCATTATGCCCGTTGTTGTGTTGATTATCCTTGGAGTGATTTACGGGAATAAGCCAGCATTTAACGGTGCTCAATATACATTCCTGGAACAATCCTTTGGAGCTGTTTCAACGATTGCAATTTGCGCGGGCGGGTTAATGGGATTGCCAATCATGATTTCAGAGTATCGAGAACGTAAAATACTAAAACGGTTTCAGGTAACGCCTATTAGTCCTGGCATACTTCTATTCGTTCATCTTGTGATCTATATTTTATATTCACTAGTATCAGTTGTAATACTCTGGATCGTTGCAAAGCTGGCATGGAAGGTGCAGATACGTGGTTCTTTGTTTACCTTTTTGGTAGGATGGTCGTTGGTTTTATTATCCATGTTTAGTATTGGAATGCTAGTTGGAGGTGTGGCAAAGAACAGTAAGAGTGCTTCTATCATAGCATCTTTACTATACTTTCCAATGCTTGTTTTTTCCGGGGCAACCTTGCCATATGAGGTAATGCCGGTACCAATGCAAAAAGTGGTGGATTTTATGCCACTTACACAGGGTATTAAAGTATTAAAAGCAGCGACGCTTGGAATCGAAGTTGAGAGTACTTTCATACCGGTCATAGTTATGGTTATCATTGCGACTGTTTGCATTGCTTGTTCCATTCAATATTTCCGTTGGGAATAATTTTAAATCATGGGATATATAAAATAGCAAAATAAGTCGGGAAAAAATGGTTACGATGATGTATGATAGTGTTATCAGGAGGTGAAGAGGATGCAGGAGCAGGCACTGGCGGTTCAAAGAATGCAAGATTATATCGAAAAACATATTTATGAGAATATTACATTAGCAGATCTTGCAAATGTATCCTTATTCTCTCCTTGGTATTCCTATCGATTATTCAAGGAATATACCAATTACACACCGGCAGATTATATGAGACGGTTTCGATTGTCAAGATCGGCATTACAGCTGAAAAGTGAGAATTGTAAAGTGATAGATGTAGCCTTTGACATGGGTTTTTCGAGCGTGGATGGATATCAAAGAGCGTTTCGACGTGAATTTGGATACAATCCAGCCGAATATGCGAAAAATCCTGTGCCAATCAGTTTATTCATACCTTATGGTGTGATATACAATGAGATTCGAAAGGAGCATAAAATGAGAGACGTAAAAAATGTATTTATACAGATTATTCATAAACCAGCGAGAAAAGTTCTAATCAAACGAGGAATAACGGCTAATGAGTATTTTTCCTATTGTGAGGAAGTTGGATGTGATGTGTGGGGATTGCTGACAAGTATGCAGACAATCAGTGGAGAGCCCGTGTGTTTATGGCTCCCAGAGCAGTATCGTACGCCTCAAACTTCGGAATATGTACAGGGTGTAGAAGTAGCAATTGATTATACAGGAGATGTCCCGGATGGGTTTGATGTGATTACATTACCGGAAGCGGATTATATGATGTTTCAGGGAGAGCCATTTTTGGAAGAAGACTATTGCCAGGCAATTGATGAAGTACAGGAATCCATTGGTAAGTACAATCCTCAAATGGTAGGATATGAATGGGATAAATCGAATCCAAGGATTCAATTGGAACCAATCGGCAAACGAGGTTATATAGAAATGATGGCAGTGAAAAAACGCATTTGAGAATGATATACTTCTCTATTGTTGTATCAGTATGGTACAATTCTAGAGAAGTATTTTTTATTATGAGTAAAAATATTGAGGAAAAAAATTGTAAGTTTTTTGTAACGAAATCAAAAAAACTGCTATTAACATAGGAATGCATTCAAAATTAGGAGAAAGGAGGAATATAAAAACGTTGGAAGATAGGCAGAAAGCAATGGAGAAAATATATATGGAACATTCAAAAACAGTATACCGATACCTCATTTCCATGTCGCATGATGAAGATACTGCACAGGATTTGATGCAGGAAACGTTCTATCAGGCAATGCGATGTATTTCAAAATATGACGGAAGCTGTAAAATATCTACCTGGTTATGTGCAATAGCAAAAAATCTATGGCGAAATCATTGTAAAAAGTTTCATTTGGAAGAAAGTCTGGATGAGGATAAACAATTTCTTCAAATGCCATCGCCAGAAGAATCGGTATTGTCAGATATGAATAAGATACAGATTATGAAAGCTTTGCATAATCTGAAAGAACCACAGCGTGAGGTGATATATCTAAGGTTATCAGCCGATTTATCCTTTCGTGAAATTGGAGAGATTTTAGGGCAGAGTGAAAATTGGGCAAGGGTAACCTATTATAGAGGGAAAGAAAGATTATTAGAGGAGGTAATGAAAAATGAGTGATTCATTAAAATGTGAAATTGTGCGAGATCTGCTTCCATCTTTTTTGGATGGATTAACCAGTGAGGTCACAAATAATGAGATAGAGGAGCATTTATCATCATGCGATGAATGTCGCAATGTGCTTGAAAAGATGAAAATGCCTATGGAATCGACGATGCCAACAAAAGAAGTGGATTATTTAAAGAAAATAAAACTTCGTTCAAACAGAAATATGATGATGGGTATCGTTGCTACAACCTTACTTTTTCTATCAATCATATTCATGAAATGCTATATAATCGGATTTCAATCAAAAGGGATTTCGGATTATGAATTATTGTATTCTCCAGTTCAAGCAGAAAAAGAAAAGTATTGCCTAATAGTGCAAGGAGAGTTGGAAAGCAGTTCAATGGTTTATAAGGATTATGATGTGAGAATAGATGGAGATAAGGCATATCTTTCATTGTCAGAGCGTGTGGCTTATCCTTCGGAAGATAAGAATGACTTTTATGTCGGTTATCAAATACCAGAGGGTATAAATGCAGTTTATCTTTATGATAATACCATTTGGGAAAATGGCGCGTTAATTACCAAAGAAGTAAATGATCTTTATAAAACCAAGCATGCCTATATTGGAGATATGTCTGCCAATGGAAGTGTAGTAGGAGCATTAAAACTAGTAGATAAGTTTGGCAATTTTAAGAATTCACTACAGACAAAGGCAGAACCCTATGGTTGGACCTTGGAGTTTGAAACTGTCATTGCAAAGGAAGATTTATTCAATAGTAGAATGACTCAATATGGTTATGTAATGTTAGCGCTTATTGATAATCTGAGCGAAATTTCTTGGACATATGATAATGGCAAAGAAATTGTCACAAAGACAGTAACTTTGGATGATGCTAAGAATATGATGGGGAAGGACATAAAAAAATACTCACAAAGTATTTCCCAATTTCAAACGTTAGCAGATGCGCTATATATTTATTAAACATTAATGCAATGAAAAATGGTATTGCCTTTTTTGCTGATACATTCTCTCATCAGCTAATCGCATCAATCCATCAATATCCGTATGCTCCGTTGGAAACATAGACATACCGTAACAAAATGAAAGTTCGATCGACTGTTCATTATATTTTAATGAATTCTTTTTTAATATATCAGACAAAGAGGTTATTAAGTTTTCAGCTGCATCTTTGGTATAGTCTGGAAGAAGCAAGAAGAATTCATCCCCGCCATATCGAAAAAAATATGTATTTTTTGGTAAGTTTTCTTGAATGTAGGACGTAAAATGAGCGAGGAGCATATCACCGCATTCATGTCCGTAACAATCATTGGATCTCTTTAAATTGTTTAAATCAATCGAAACAAGTGTCAATGGATAATGTTTTTCTTTGGCAAGTAACAATTGATCAGGTATGATTTCATTAAAATAATTCCGATTATAGGTTTTTGTTAGGGAATCATGATTCGAAACATAGGTAAGTTGTTCCTTAAAGGTAAAAAGTTTGATTACATTGATGATTTCAAGAGCAAATAGTTCGCTCGTCGTTTGGTCTGAACTGGTAAAAGCGTTCACATACTTGCTTTCAATATTAATCATGCCATGAAGTTTATTGTTGAAAATAATAGGCGAACTTAGCGTTGACATAACATTTTCAGTTCCCGCATCAAGGATCTGTTCGATGTTTTTTTCACCGAATTTTTTTCGATCATAACCAAAGGGGTCATGAATCACAACGGTGCGGTTGATTACACCTTTCGATTCAAGATAAAGATAAGTTTGTTCTAAGCGAATGTATGTGTTTTTGAGTTTATCAAAATCATAACCTTTTGCCGCAACAAAATGGAGCAGTCCAGTCTCTTCGTTAAGTAGCATAATGCTACCTTTTTGAGCGATTGGAATTGCTTCGATGGCGCTATCTAAAATATGTTGATATAATTCTTCTTTATTATTGGCATGTACTGATTTATATAACAGATGATATAGAATTCGATTCATATTGGCATTGCTTTCTTTTTCTGCCAACAATGGAGCTATCTTATGACTCTCAAATAATAACAAGAGAATCATAAATATCAAAAGAATAGGAATAAGGATAACGGCTGTAAATTTTGAATTAGGAAGAAAATGCATAAAAAAAAGGAGTACCAATGAATATAGGGAACTAAAAAGTATGGTTGCCTTTAATAAAATAGCACGAATGTGTTTATGTTTCATGAGTACACCTCCAAATATGATACTATTATACCATAAATGTTCGGAATTTGAAGGGGAATATTTAGGTATTTCAAATGTTTCATTCGATGAAAATTAATTGGTAAATAATGTCAAGTATATTTTAATTGACATTATTTTTATAGTTGAATATAATCATTTGTGGTGCAAAATAAGTAATGAAAAAAACGGAGAATGTCGTTTAATGTAAATCAATGTAATTAAATGTAAGGAAAACTAGGAAATACGCACTATATAAGGGTTTGCGAGATTTGAAAAATTACCAAATAGAGCGAAATGTATATGAAAAATAAGGAATTGGATATGTCACCAAACGACATTATTTGCTAAAATTTGCCTTGTTAACAGGGTTATGACGCAAAATTATACAACTAAAAATGAATAAAATATCAGCAAAATTGTTGAAAAGCAATGACGCAAAACTATAGGGCCTGATCCATATGGAATGGTAGCCAGCTGCAATGAAGAGATAAACATGAATCAAATCAACTTCGAATGTAGCAAGTATGCGTCGAAGTTGATTTTTTTTATAAAAAGAGTAGGGTAAATGGTTAAAAATGAGGAAAATTATATGGGTATAATGCAAATTGTAGGGGGTAGGTCTATATGAATGACAGTATTACAAATGAATTAAAAAAAGTTAAGAAAGACGATATTTCCATCCTGTTAGATAGTATTGAATTAGAGATCATCGGCGCATCGAAATGGAAAGGAAATGACTATCGGCACTCGATTAATTTTATTTTATCGAATTTTCAATACATTTTCATCACACAAGGAAGTGTAAAGATTGAAAGTCAGAAAGAATCCATTATACATACTGAAAATGAGATTTATCTTTTTGAACCATTTACAAGGTATTCCATGGAAGCAGTTGGAAGTGAACCACTTGTATTTTATTATCTCGCATTTGACATGACACCATATACGAAGAGAAATAACTTTTTTCATACCATCGAAAATCTGGATCAGGAATTTCGTCTAGGATCTTCCTTCAAAAGGGCATATCAGCAAATTGTGGATGAAATCGAAAATTATGAAAATCAGCCAGGGTATTATAAGGCACTGGAAGTTTATTTATGGGAATTAATTATATTAATGGCTCGTAATAGCATAAAAGAAAAGAAAGAAACCGTTCAAGGGAAAAATACGCGTGCGGAGAATCTGGTCAATATTTCAATCTGCTATGTGGAAAAGCATTTAAAAGAACCGATTTCCATTGAAAAGATTGCAAAAGAGAATTTCATCGGTACCAATACATTATATAAGGCATTTAAAGAAGTAGCAAGTATGGGACCAAGTCAGTTCTTATCTCAATATAAGCTTCATCTAGTATCAAAGTGCTTAACAGAAACAAACCTTTCGTTAGAAGAAATAGCGAATCGCTATGGATATTCTTCTGCATCACATTTAAGTAAAAATTATAAAAAACTCTATGGTATGTCACCAAGGAAGTGGTAAAAATAGGAGGAGTATATGATGTTAGATAAAAAGATACGAACACTGGCAGCGAAAGGTAATAAAAAGGCGCTTAGCATTGTGCTAGAAACCTATGACGAGGCACTTCGAGTAAAAGCAACCAAAGAAGGCAAGGTCGATATGGACTTGTATGAAGCATTGGTTTTAAATTTGATTATTCATCTTCCACAGGTGGATATTTAATAAGAATAAAAGGTAAGGGAGATGATACAATGGAATTAAATGCAGAAAAAAGGACAAAAAGAATTAGAACCTATGTGAATCTATGTGAACGATGTGTTTTGGAAAGTTTTTCCGATCCGAATTTTTCCTATCAAATGTTATCGGATGAAATAGGAATCACACCATATTATTTGGGAACCATTTTCAAATTAGAAAAAGGTGAATCAATCCGCGAATATGTAAATACGATTCGTTTGGAACGTGCTTGTGAACTACTAGATGATACTGATTATACAGTGAAATCAATTGCCGAGATGGTAGGTTTTATCAGCTGCAATCATTTCTTTATGTCGTTTAAAAGAAAATACGGAACGACACCACAAAAGTATCGTATGAAGGCATCCTAATCAAAACTATTTAAGTCCCCTTTAAAAAAATGCATCAAATATGTTTATTATAAATAAGAATGGTTTATAATAAAACAGAAGGCATTAATATAAAATATCATAACGATTACGATGATGAATTTTATGAAAAAGGAGAATTAAAATGAGAGCATTTGTAAAAGACGATGTTTGCATTGGATGTGGTATGTGTATAGATATAGAACCTTCCGTATTTAAAATGAAAGAAAACGGAAAGGCAGAAGCATATGCACCTGGTACGGATGAGACAGATGATAATGTTGCAGAGGCAATTGAGTCTTGCCCTGTAGATGCGATCGAAGAAGCTTAAGCTCAAATATAACCCTGTAAATAAGGATATCTTTTTTTATAGAAAGATGTCCTTATTTTTGCGTAGTGGTACTTAATCGCCCTATGTTTTTCATAATATAGAAAAAAGGGGAGAAATAAATGAACGAGCATTATCCATTTGTAAATACACCGTTGCCGTATGCATATGATGCAATGGAACCTTTTATTGATGAAAAAACAATGCATCTTCATCATGATAAGCACCTACAGAAATACATTGATAACCTAAATAACATTTTAAAAGATTATAAAGGATTACAAAAGCTGTCATTGGAGGAATTGATTGTAAATGCTCCTTGCTATCCAAGTCAGATACAACACGCTATCCTTCAAAATGCGGGAGGAGTTTATAACCATCAATTCTATTTTGCAAATCTAGTAAATTCGGGTGATATAAAGCCGGTGGGCGGTTTGGCAAACCAAATTGACAATACATTCGGCAGCTATTTTGAATTTCGTGACAAATTTACACAGTCAGCACTATCTGTTATTGGTTCTGGTTATGCGTGGCTGGTAGCAGATCGAAAAAAGAGACTTCATATACTTACTACGCCGAATCAAAATACACCGCTTTCTCAAAATCTAAATTCAATTGTATGCATTGATGTTTGGGAACATGCCTATTATTTAAAGTATTACAATGTGAGAGCAGATTATATTAATGCATGGTTTTCCGTTATTAATTGGAAGAGGGCAAATATAAACTATATGCAGTTATAATGAGCGGAATCGGTTCGACAACAAAGTATCCATAAAACAATAAATTGAATTTGATTTATTGTTTTATGGATACTTTTTATATATAATAAACAAATATAAAGGATTAGCATAGCAATCGATAGGAGAACAATGGATAATAAATTAATCAGTAACAAATTTAGTCAATACAATTTATCGACCGATATTATAGAAGCACTTTCTTTGCTCGGATATAATAAGCCAACGCAAATACAGGAGAAAGCAATTCCGCTTATTTTAGAAAAGGGCAGTATAGTCGGAAAATCTCAGACAGGAACTGGAAAGACAGCAGCCTTTGGTATCCCGTTGCTAAGTGAGATTATCTGGGAAGAGAATCTCCCCCAGGTACTAATTTTAGAACCCACCAGAGAACTGGCAGTACAGGTGAAAGATGAATTGTTTCAGATAGGGCGCAAAAAGAGAATTAAAATACCAGTTGTATTTGGTGGAATGCCGATTGATAAGGAACTGCTTTCATTAAAACAAAAGTCTCATATCGTAGTAGGTACACCAGGACGCGTAATGGATCATATTCGAAGAGGCAGTTTAATTCTTGAAAAAATTGATTATCTTGTGATTGATGAAGCCGATTTAATGCTCGACATGGGATTTTTAGAAGAAGTGGAATCAATCATAAAAGCGACAAGTCAGAATAAGCAAATAGGTATTTCTCTATTTTCAGCGACACTAGGAGAGGAAATATCAAATCTTGTGAACGAATACATGAAGGATGCTACCTATATTGAGGTAGAATCCGATACGCAAACGGCAAAAAATGTAGAGCAGATTGCATTTGTTGTAGAAAACGAAGAGAAATTCGACCTTTTACTAAAGATTTTTTATCAGGAAAACCCGGAAGAATGTATGATCTTTTGTGCGACCAGAGAAATGGTCAATGCTCTATATCAGCAATTGAAACGAAAAAGAATCCGATGTGGAATGTTGCATGGTGGTATGGAACAACGAGAGCGTCTGTATGCGATCAATGATTTTCGAAAGGGGAAATTTCATGTTTTTATTACAACGGATGTAGCGGCAAGAGGGATTGACTTTCCGAATATTACGCATGTAATTAATTATGATTTTCCAACCAACAAAGAAAACTATGTACATCGCATTGGACGTACTGCCAGAAATGGAAAAAGTGGAAAGGCAATTAGTTTTCTATCGAATACAGAAGGCAGAATGAAAGAAGCAGTGGAGCAATATGCACAAATAGATATCCCATACTGTGAGGTTGTTAACGTAGCAGATGCTGCAAATAAAGCAAAGTTTATAAGCCGGCAAAAAGAAAAAATAACGTTAAAAGAAGAAAAAGGAGCAGTATTTCAAAAATCCATTCTAAAACTTACCATTGGTGGCGGCAAGAAATCAAAGATTCGTGCGAGTGATATCGTTGGTACAATTTGTGGGATTGAAGGACTTACGGCAGAGGATATCGGAATCATAGATGTGAGAGATAGTATTACCTATGTTGAAATATTGAATGGAAAAGGTAATACCGTATTAGACACATTACAAACGAAACCGGTAAAAGGAAAAGTTCGAAAGGTAAAAAAGACAAACTAAAATACAAAATGAATAAAAAAGGGAAGGAAATGTTATGTCTTGTGAAGCGTTTGAAAATAATAAAATGAATGAATTTGATTTTATAGTAACAGATGGTGAAAATCCTGATTTTGAAAAGCTGTGTACTATGCTGGATGAAAATCTGGATGAACTTGTGGGAAAAAAATTCCAAAGGTCGGCATACGCGAATTTCAATCTTAGGGATAATATTCATGATGTTATTCTCATTTATCACAATAATGAGGCAATTGCCTGTGGGTCTTTCAAAAAATATGATGACAAGACAGCAGAATTAAAGCGTGTGTTTTTGAAAAAAGAATGCCGTGGTATGGGATTAGCGGGGAAACTGATTGCAAAGTTAGAAGAAAATGCGAGATGTAACGGGTTTGAAACCATGATTTTAGAGACGGGAAAACCTTTGGTTGCGGCAGGAAAACTATATGAGAAATTAGGATATGAACGGATCTCGAATTACGGACAGTACGCAGATATGCCGGATTCTATTTGTATGAGTAAATCCCTAATCGTCGATGCGTGAAGCGGTGCCCAGTATTGGCAAAGAACTTTCCTCAAGAGGCATTTTTAAATCTAAGAATCTGGCTTGAAACTAATTTCACTGAACCTAAAAAAGGGAATGAAATTTTTCTGTAATTTAAGTGGAGGAATTTTGATGAAGGAGGAGTAAGAATTCAAAAGAATATACCCAATATAATAACAATGTTTCGCATCCTAGGGTCCATTCTGCTTTTATTTGTGATATATCCATCCAATTTGTTTATTTGGGTATATATTCTATGTGGTATTTCCGATATTTTGGATGGATGGATTTCTAGAAAATGGAAGCTACAGACTCAATTTGGTGCAAAATTAGATAGCATTGCAGATTTTATCTTTATTGGAGTGGTACTTTTAAAAATTATACCTAGTTTTCATTTATCAAAAATGCTTCTTCTTTGGATTATAGTGATTGCAGGTGTAAGAATAACAGCTATAGTTCTACTGTTTCATAAATTTCATGTAGTAGCGGGATTACATACTTATGCAAATAAGGTTACTGGGTTTACACTTTTTATTGCACCATTATTTTTTGGAGTGATAAATCAGACGGTTTTGGGAACTCTTTTATGTATCATTGCTAGCATATCAGGAGTGGAAGAATTCATTCTTGCTTGTACATTAAAAGAATTAAACTTAAACATAAAAAGATTGGAGACAAGAAAATGACATTACAGCAATTAAAATATGCCATAACCATTGCGGACAAAAGCTCAATGAACCAAGCAGCAAACGAGTTATTCTTGTCACAGCCAAGTCTCTCGACTTCGATTAAGGACTTGGAAACGGAAATCGGTTTTGAAATATTTCGACGGACGAATCGTGGAATTACTGTAACACCAGAGGGGGTTGAGTTTCTAGGATATGCGAGGCAAGTGGTGGAACAGTATCGGCTCATTTTGCATCGTTATGTAGATAAAACGAATGTCAAAAAGAAGTTTAGTGTTTCTACGCAGCACTATACATTTGCGGTAAAGGCTTTTGTGGAAATGGTGAAGCAGTTTGGTATGGATGAATATGAATTTGCAGTCCACGAAACGAAGACCTACGAAGTGATTGAAGATGTAAAGAATTTTAAGAGTGAACTTGGTATTCTTTATATCAACGATTTTAATGAAAAAGTAATCACAAAGTTACTAAAGGAAAATAATCTGGAATTTCAGCAATTATTTGAGTGCAGTACCTTTGTATATTTATGGTCAGGCCATCCGTTAGCCAATCAGAAAGTAATTGCAATGAACGACTTGGATCCCTATCCTTGCCTGTCCTTTGAACAGGGCATGAATAACTCATTTTATTTTGCAGAAGAAGTCTTAAGTACGTATGAATATAAGCGTATCATCAAAGCAAACGACAGAGGAACCGTACTTAATCTGATGATTGGTCTCAATGGTTATACGTTGTGTTCCGGGATAATATGTGAAGAATTAAACGGGGATGAATATAGGGCAGTACCTCTTGAAAGTGACGAAGTCATGACCATCGGATACATTGCAAGAAAAGGAGTTCCACTTAGTATTCTTGGCAAGAAATATTTGGAAGAGATTCAAAAATACAAAGAAAACTTATTATGATGAAAGCCTTTGATCGGACTTTGAATTTTATCCAGAAATTTGAACATATTTTATATGATATTTGATGTTTCATTGCTTCGAAACTTGCTTGTTAAGGTCGCATTCCATTTTGCAGGTAAAATTTAGAAGCAATTTTTTTTGTGTCAAGTGGATACTTTTGGATGCTCTCACAAAAAAGTTCTCACAAAAAATAATCGGTCATTCCTTAAATTAGCATTGACATTGAGTCTTAATTCTAATATAATCATAGCAGAATTAAGCAAAAGCGTAATAGATTTTGCAGGAATTTTATTAAAACATAGGTAACGCAAGTTACCCTATTGATTGAGTGAGAGACTCAAATTTTATAAGTTGATGTTAATTGGATTTAACATTGAGTTGGTGACTAACAACCGTGTGTCTTGTCGGCACATCACACTTGTGAAACAATCAATAAGAGTAGTAAAAGTAAATTCTTGCTATATAGACTCTATAACGCTATATTGGATAAATAAAATGCGAATGTAAGTTCAAATATAAATAATACAATTAGTAATGAATTCAAGTGTAATGTAGTGACTGTGTGATACGCTTGGGTTCTTTTTTTGTGCAAATAAAGGAAATTCCTTAATGGGTTTATATCAGGAATGGAGGAAATGTGGGAAGATGAGCGAGAATTTAACACTATATGGGTTTAATAATTTAACGAAAGCATTAAGTTTTAATATTTATGATGTTTGCTATGCAAAGACACAGCGGGAACAAAAAGATTATATTTCTTATATTGATGAACAATATAATTCCAATCGATTGGTTAATATATTATGTAACGTAACCGAGATGATTGGAGCGCACGTTTTAAGTGTTTCGAAACAGGATTATGAACCACAGGGTGCAAGCGCAACTCTTTTACTTGCAGAAGAGCAGATGTTTGAAGCAAGAAGCGGGGATATGCGTAGAGAGATAATTACTAGAGGCGATACGACGGTGGCTCATCTTGATAAAAGCCATGTCACGGTGCATACGTATCCAGAATATCATCCGGAAACCAGTATTGCGACTTTTCGTGTGGATATTGATGTCGCAACGTGTGGTGAAATCACACCGCTTTCCACGTTGGATTATCTGATTGGAAGCTTTGATTCGGATATCATCACGATGGATTACAGGGTCCGTGGATTTACAAGACAGATGGATGGCAGAAAACTGTTTATGGATCATAAAATTACATCCATTCAAGATTACATTGCAGATGAGACGCTTAGAAAATATGATGCGATTGATGTTAATATGTATCAGTCCAATATTTTTCATACCAAGATGTTAATCAAAGAAATTGATTTGCAAAATTATTTATTCAAAACGGATGTTTACGAACTTCCACCAAAAACACGCTTGGAGATAACGAAAAATCTTCGCCAGGAGATGATTGAGATTTTTAGTGGTAGTAATATATTTTAGATGGCAGGAGGAAAGTAGATGGAATTGAATCAACAACGTATTCCGATTTACGAGGCTTTAAATAAATTTAAAAAAGAGCGAATTGTTCCTTTTGATGTACCTGGACATAAAAGAGGTAAGGGAAACCTAGAACTAACGGAATTTCTAGGGGAAAAGTGCATGACGGTCGATGTAAATTCGATGAAGCCGCTTGATAATTTGTGTCATCCAGTATCCATCATTAGAGAAGCGGAAGAACTGGCAGCGGATGCATTTGGTGCTGCACATGCTTTTTTCATGGTAGGAGGAACAACGAGTGCAGTACAGGCTATGATACTTGCCACTTGTAAAGCAGGGGATAAGATTATCATGCCAAGAAATGTGCATCGAAGTGCAATCAATGCGTTGATTTTAAGTGGAGCTACGCCAATTTATGTGAATCCTGACGTGGACAAGCGTCTTGGTATTGCACTGGGAATGTCTTTAAAAGAACTCGAGGAAGTGATTCTAAAAAATCCGGATGCAAAGGCAGTGCTAGTAAATAATCCAACCTACTATGGTATTTGCTCGAATATAAAGGCGATTACCGAGCTTGCCCATCGGCATGGTATCAAAGTGCTGGCAGATGAGGCTCATGGTACTCATTTTTACTTTGACAAGAATCTTCCAATGGCGGCAATGGAAGCAGGTGCTGACATGGCATCCATTAGTATGCATAAATCAGGTGGCAGCCTGACACAAAGTTCATTTTTATTAGCGGGGCCGAATGTGAATGCAGATTATGTCAGACAGATTATTAATCTGACACAGACAACCAGTGGAAGCTATTTATTGTTATCAAGCCTTGATATTTCAAGAAAGAATCTAGCGCTTCATGGTGAAGAAATTTTTGAAAGAGTGCGAGGACTTGCGAAATATGCAAGAGATGAAATCAACCAGATTGGCGATTATTATGCATACTCGAGTGAATTAGTCAATGGAGATTCGATTTATGATTTTGATGTAACTAAATTATCTGTTAATACGTTAGATGTAGGACTTGCCGGTATTGAGGTATATGATTTACTACGCGATGAATATGATATACAGATTGAATTTGGCGATATTGGAAATATATTAGCCTATATCTCCGTTGGTGACAGAGAGCGAGAAATCGAGCGACTCGTGAGTGCACTCGCGGAAATTCGGCGTCGTTTTAAAAAAGAAAGAGCGGGAATGCTTGATCATGAGTATATAAACCCACAGGTAATGAAGTCACCGCAACAGGCTTTTTACGGTGAAAAGGTATCACTTCCAATAATGGAAAGTGCAGGAAGAATTTGTAGCGAATTTGTTATGTGCTATCCACCAGGAATCCCAATCTTGGCACCAGGAGAGATGATTACAAAAGATATTTTAGAATATATTCAATATGCAAAGACAAAGGGCTGTTTTATGACCGGTCCAGAAGATATGAAGATTGAACATTTGAATGTTTTGCAATAATGAAGGGAGCAAGTGTGAAAGATAAAGATTTCACACGCCCTGATTTTAAGTGCCGTTAAAGCGGCGGAAGGGAGCAAAGTATGGAATTATGGTTTACAGAGCAGCATACGCCAGAGGTTAATTTTTCAATTAAAGTCAATCGTCAGCTATTTACTGCACAAAGTGATTACCAAAGAATTGATGTCTTTGATTCCAAGGAATTTGGATGTTTCTTGACACTCGATGGTTATATGATGCTGACGGAAAAAGATGAGTTTATTTATCATGAAATGATTGTACATGTTCCAATGGCAGTTCATCCAAATGCTAAGAAAGTATTGGTAATTGGTGCTGGTGATGGTGGAGTCATTCGTGAATTGACGCGTTATGAAAGCGTAGAACACATTGATATGGTGGAAATCGATGAATTAGTCGTCGAAGTTTGTAAAAAGTTTCTGCCACTTACTGCCTGCAGTCTGGATGATCCAAGAGTGCATATTACGTATCAGGATGGTTTAAAATACATTCGATCCAAAGAGAACGAATATGACTTGATTATTGTAGATTCCACCGATCCATTTGGTCCTGGTGAAGGACTCTTTACCAAAGAATTTTATGGTAACTGCTATAAGGCGTTGAAGGAGGATGGAATCATCGTAAATCAGCATGAGAGTCCATTTTATCATGAGGATGCCTTAGCAATGCAAAGAGCCCATAAACGGATTGTGGAAAGTTTTGCAATCAGTAAAGTGTATCAGGCGCATATTCCTACGTATCCTTCGGGGCATTGGTTATTTGGATTTTCCTCGAAAAAATATCATCCAATCCGAGATTTTAATGCGGCAAAATGGAATACACTGGGAATGCAGACCAAATACTATAATACAAGATTGCATGAAGGTGCATTTGCATTACCAAATTATGTAGAGGAGTTATTACGTGATGTGGAATAAAAATATAGAAATGTTTATTGGCTGTGAGAGTTCGTTTGAAGAAGCAAATACAGTGATTTTTGGAGCTCCGTTTGACTCAACGACTTCTTATCGACCAGGTACCCGCTTTGCAAGCCGTACCATGCGTGCAGAGTCTTATGGTTTAGAGACATATAGTCCTTACCAAGATAAAGACATGGAAGAAATCCATGTCTTTGATGGTGGTGACTTGGAACTCCCTTTTGGAAATACAAGAAGAGCCCTTGATGAGATTAAAGATACCTGTCTGACTATTTTAGAAGCAGGAAAGCTTCCTTGTATGATAGGAGGAGAGCACCTAGTTACCCTTGGTGCTGTGGAAGCGGTGATTTCCAAATATCCAGATTTGCATGTGATACATTTTGATGCGCATACGGATCTTCGGGAAGACTATTTGGAAGAAACACTATCCCATGCAACGGTTATTCGCCGGGTTTGGGATTTGGTAGGCGATGGAAAAATTCATCAATTTGGAATACGAAGCGGTGAACGCAGTGAATTTTATTGGGCAAACGAGCATACAAACCTAAACAAGTTTAATTTTAATGGATTAGAAGAGGCGATTGAAAGCTGTAAGGGACACCCAGTATACTTTACGATAGATTTAGATGTACTGGATCCATCCGTATTTCCGGGTACTGGTACCCCAGAAGCGGGAGGCGTCACCTTTTTACAATTATTAGATGCAATTCGTTCGGTATCATCACTTGATATTGTGGGAATGGACATCAATGAATTGTCACCAGGATATGATGCATCAGGTGCATCAACTGCAGTTGCATGCAAGATTTTAAGAGAATTGCTGTTAGCAGTTTCCAAGTAAATATAAAGAAATAAAATACGATACTTGAGGAGAGGGTGAAGAAAATCGATTCACTCGCAAGTTTGTGTTAGCGCTGTACACATAAACTTGATATGCACAAAGAGCAGCGCAGAAAAGAGGAATAAACTATGGGAAAAGCGTTAATCATCGGATGCGGTGGAGTTGCAGGAGTGGCAATTCACAAATGTTGCCAAAACAGTGAAGCTTTTGAAGAAATACTGATCGCAAGCCGTACGAAAAGTAAATGTGATAAATTAAAAGAAGAATTAGAAGGAAAGACAAAAACGATCATTCATACGGCACAAGTAGATGCAGATAATGTGGACGAGCTTGTTACGCTGATCAATGGATTTAAACCAGATGTTGTACTGAATTTAGCACTTCCTTATCAGGATTTAACGATTATGGATGCCTGCCTTGCAACCAAGACAAATTATGTGGATACTGCAAACTATGAACCACTTGATACCGCAAAATTTGAATATAAATGGCAGTGGGAATACAGAGAACGTTTTGAAGAAGCTGGAATCACGGCTTTACTTGGTAGCGGATTTGATCCTGGAGTAACGGGTGTATTTAGTGCATATGCATTAAAACATGAATTTGATGAAATTAATTATATTGATATCTTAGACTGTAACGGTGGTGATCATGGATACCCATTCGCAACAAACTTCAATCCAGAAATTAATATTCGAGAAGTATCTGCGAACGGAAGTTATTGGGAAAATGGACAATGGGTAGAAACGAAGCCGATGGAAATTAAAAGAGAGTATGACTTTGAAGGTGTTGGCAAAAAGGATATGTACCTGCTTCATCACGAGGAATTAGAGTCACTTGGTATTAACATACCAGGTATCAAACGTATTCGATTCTTTATGACATTTGGGCAAAGCTACATCACACATTTAAAATGTTTGGAAAACGTTGGTATGACCTCCATTGAGCCAATCGAATTTGAAGGAAAACAAATCGTACCTCTTCAGTTTTTAAAAGCGGTATTACCAGATCCTGCAAGCTTAGGACCGCGTACGGTTGGAAAGACAAACATTGGATGTATCTTCCAAGGTAAAAAAGATGGAAAAGATAAGACTTATTATCTTTATAATATTTGTGATCACCAGGAATGCTATAAAGAAGTAGGTTCCCAGGCAATCAGCTATACCACAGGAGTACCAGCTATGATTGGTGCAATGCTTATTATGGATAAGACCTGGAATAAGCCAGGCGTTTTTAATATCGAGGAATTTGATCCAGATCCATTCATGGAAGCACTCAATAAATGGGGACTTCCTTGGCAAGAAGACTTTAATCCTACACTTGTAGATTAATCACTGCCAATACTTTAAAATGCGCAAGACAAATGCGTAGGAATGGAGTAAAGAATGGACTATAATACCATCAAAACACCTGCGTTTGTTGTAGAAGAAGAATTACTCATGAAAAACTTAGCGATTTTAAATCGAATCAAACAAGAAACAGGGTGTCATATTTTATTAGCGCAGAAATGCTTTTCGATGTATGAAACCTACCCACTGATTGGAGAATATCTGGATGGGACAACGGCAAGTGGTCTTCATGAGGCAAAGCTAGGATTCGAATACATGAAAA
The DNA here is from genome assembly GCA_002419585.1 of Lachnoclostridium sp. UBA5725. Classification (GTDB taxonomy): domain Bacteria; phylum Bacillota; class Clostridia; order Lachnospirales; family Lachnospiraceae; genus DIGJ01. The sequence goes on along the minus strand of DIGJ01000040.1, from coordinate 110,747 downwards.
AAGAGAATCATGTGTATGCAGCTGCATACCGTGACGATGAAATCGATGAACTTTTATCGATTTGCGACCATGTTGTATTTAATTCTTTTTCGCAGTGGAATCGATTTAAGGATAAGGCGATAGCCTCAAGAGTGGAGTGTGGTCTTCGTATCAATCCTGAATGTTCCACGCAAGAAGGACATGCCATCTATGATCCTTGTGCACCACATTCCAGGATGGGTATTACTAGGCAAAACTTTAAGGAAGAGGAATTAGAAGGAATATCTGGCCTTCATTTCCATACATTATGTGAGCAAAACTCGGATGACTTACTCACAACACTCAACGCCGTAGAAGAGAAGTTTGGTTTTATTCTACCGAAAATGAAGTGGTTAAATTTTGGTGGGGGCCATCATATCACAAGGAAAGATTATGATATAGATACCTTGATTACTTGCATTAAACATATGCAGGAAACGTATGGCTTGACCATTTATTTGGAACCGGGAGAAGCGGTGGCATTGAATGCCGGATTCTTAGTATCCACTGTGCTGGATATAATTGAAAATGGACGAAAAATAGCAATCCTTGATGCTTCCGCCGCCTGTCATATGCCCGATGTATTAGAAATGCCATATACACCGAATATCATTGGGGCTAACGTTGCCGACGAAGAAGCCTTAAATCATAATTGCGAAACCTTATATCGTCTTGCAGGCCCGACTTGCTTGGCAGGAGATGTGATTGGAGATTATATCTTCGATAAGCCGCTACAAATTGGTGACCGTGTCATTTTTTGTGACATGGCAATCTACTCCATGGTAAAAACGAATACGTTTAACGGAATGAATCTTCCAGATATTATTTATAAAACAAATAAAGCATGGAACCTAATAAAAACATTTGGTTACGAAGATTTCAAATCAAGGTTATAAGGACATTGTAATCATGTATATCAAAAAAAGGAAAATATCGAATGAAAGTTTATAATACAGAGAAACTAGCGGACGAATATCTTTGGATGGATGAATTAGGGCTTTCAACAAAAGGGAAATAGTTTAGATAAGATTTGGTCATCAGATCCAAATGAAAGATAAGAATGCGAAAAAAATACCCTATGAGATTTTTCCAATCCATATTGGAGAACATCTTCATAGGGCATTTTTTATTCCTTTTTTAAAAGATCCAAAATAGAATGAGAATTCAAAAATTCATAGGCTCCAAAAATCTCTTCTGCGGTAGGATTTTCATTATAAGAACATTGAAAGGTGTTTTGTAGCCATTCTTTTATAATGTTAACAAATCCGATGCTATAATATTTAGCTACGACATCTTTCGTAAGTAGATGATAATTTGGAATATCACGCAGTGCGTAGTGGTTTAGTCGTTCTAGGAAAAGTTCATAAGAATAGTTATAAAACATATGTTCAAACGAATTCTGCCCAGTAACCTCAAATGCACGCTGATAAAATTTTTTGTCTTTTTCAATGGAAATAAAAATACTCTTTACGCCTTCTACGTCCATATCAAGCGCATTTAATTCTTTTACTCTGGAAAACACGTTTTTGTATAAGATAAAGGATAATAAATCATATTTGTCTTCAAAATAATAATAAAAAGTAGGACGAATCACCCCAGCCTCATCGGTTATCATTTTTATCGTAATTTTATCGAAATCATGAGTTAGAAGTAACGTATGAAAGCTTTCCGTAAGTAATTCCTTGGTAATCTCCCGTTTGATTTCCATTCAATTCAACTCCCCAAATCACAATTTTTTCTTGTCATCATAACACATTACGACCAAAATTCCAACAAAAAATGGAAAAATAAAGGTAGCAAAGCGATATAAAAGCATGGAAGATGCGGCTAACGTCGTACCATAAATTCGAGAGAAAAAGGCAGTAAATAAAAACTCAGTGGAACCAATACCTGCAGGTGATGGAAGAACACCGGCGAGGGCAGTTATAAGGGAGGAAATACTAATCGTATGACGAATTTGCGAAAGCGTAGTTGTTCCAAATAAAAAGCAAGGAAGGCAATACCAAAAAATAAGCCGTATCAAATTCCGAAAAACTAAGGATGCCATCGCAACCTTGTCTTTCATCAAAAAATAAGTTCCTTCCCGAAGGGATACAAATTCTGCATTCATTTTATTTATCTGTTCTGTATATTTTCCACTTCGATTCAATTTTGAGCAAACCCAGAGAATTAGCTTATGGAAAGGAGTGCATACACAGATTAATATTAATACAGTCGTTATCAGTATTGTGAGTAAAAATCCGATTAAAATGAAGGAAAAATAGTCACCATACATTGTGTGCATATATTGGTAGTCTGAAAATACACAAATACCACAAAAAAGAGCAATCGCAATTTTAAAAGAGACATACTGGAGTGTAATCAAACTTAGTGTATTTGCAAGTGGGACCTTTTTTTTGTTCAGATAGTACATACCTGCTGCAAAAGAAGCACTTCCCATTGTGAGCGTTCGATAAAAACACGCATAAAAAGAACAGCTTACACCTTGTGCCATGGTAAAGCTTGGAGTATATATTAGGGATAAACGCCATAGGTTTATCCCTTCAAATACAAAATATCCTAACGATATAATACATATCATTGCGATTGTTGAAATTTTCGTCTCCTTCACCTTAAGGAATACAGGAACAAGTGAATCTTTGCATAAGAAACAGGCAATGCCTATCATAGCAAGTAGAACGAAAATTTTGAAGATTTGTTTCTTATTTATTTTTGTAATTTTCATAGACTGGTTTTTTATGTGTTTTTAAGTTCCACAAAACTTGTGCGTTTGGTGACCAAGTGTCAGCGTACTCCCTGCATTTTCCGCAAAGATGCTCAACCGATTCGGGTGATTGTAAATCGGTTGATTTCGCACCGGTATCTTTTATCATACGTTCCAAATATTCAGGGTTTTCAAGCATTGGGCAAGGTCTTAAGTGATTGTTGTTAAATGGTTGGTTGTCTCGGTAAGCCATAAACAGAGGCTGTTTTAGTGCTTCTAATAAGCTTACTTCTTTGATATTAGCATCAGAGTAATGAACGAATACACATGGTTCAACATCTCCATTTGCATTGATATGGCAATAATTTCTACCACCTGCGATACATCCACCGACATATTCGCCATCATTTTGAAAGTCCATAGCAAAGATCTGTTTTCCACCTTCGAGACCACGGATTTCGCGAACACGGTGATACATATATATTCTTTGTTCATTTGTTGGCATTAAGTCAACATCGGCTTCATTTCCTACTGGCATATAGTGGAAGTACCAGGTAAAACGGCATCCTTTTTCTATAATCATATCCAAAAATTCATCCGAGGTTACTGTTTCTACATTATTCCTGGTATAGCAAATGGAAGTACCAAATATTTGTCCACTTGCTTTCAATAAATCCATTGCATGCATTACCTGATCAAAAACACCGTTTCCACGGCGAAAATCATTGACTTTTTCAAACCCTTCTAAGCTAATCGATAGCGAAAGATTTCCGACACGCTTCATTTCCTCGCAGAATTCTTCATCGACTAAGGTGCCATTTGTGAAAGAATGGAAGGCACAATCGTTGTGCTTTTCACAAAGACGAATCAAATCACGCTTTCGAACCAACGGCTCGCCACCAGTGAACATGTAAAAATAGATTCCGAGTTCTTTTCCCTCAGTTACGACGCGGTCTAAATCTTCAAAGGATAAACTTAATTTGTGACCATACTCGGCAGCCCAACAGCCTGTGCAGTGTAAATTACAAGCGCTGGTTGGATCCATTAGAATTAACCATGGAATACTGCAATTATGTATTTCTCTCATCTTACGAATGGTTTTCGTACCATGAAAGGCAGATTCAAACCCTAAGTTTAAAGCTGTCATTTTTGCAACGTGTGGATCGACTTCATCGAGAAGACGGTTGGTAAACTGCATCCACTTTGAGTCGGGAGTTTGGATTAACTTCCTGGTTGCTTCATAACTATTTGGTGAAAAGTTGTCACCCATGTAACGTTCCGCCATATCTACAAGCTTTAAAAGTCCCTTCTCACGGTCTTTGTTTACATACTTGATTGCGGCATCGATTGCAACGTTAAATGTAGCACGTTCCGCTTTGTGTGTCAATGATCCCATTCTATTTACCTCCTTAAAAATATCGAATCACTACGTCGAGTGCAGCAGCAATTAATATAATGCCACCGAACATATACGCATTTTTCTTGTGCTTAAAACCAAAATGATAACCGGTATAGGCTCCCAGGAATACAAAAAGCACGGTAATGATTAGAAGACAAACTGCTTCAATCAAGACTTGTGTATTGAGAAATCCGAATCCAATCCCAGCAAAAAACGCGTCCAAACTGGTCAGACAGGCCCATATGCAAATGACCTTTGTTGGATAATCATTTTGCAATCGTTCCTCGAAGGGTTTATTTTCTCTTGCCTTACATATCATGTATACGCCCAAAATAGCAAAGATAAAGACCGATGCCGTGTACCACATATTTGATACAGTTTGACTTGCATCATGAAATACTGGAATTTCGGTTACTAAATTACCGACAAGCAGAGCAAAGATTTGCCAGATTGCAAAGATCAGACATGCTTTCAAAATATTTTTCTTATCTATCTTTGAAATTAGGGACCCTTTACATATCATGACTGCAAAAACATCTAAGGAGAGTCCAGCAGAAACCATGATTATTTCAATCAAATTCATAGACTCTTAATTTTCCCCCTTTTTTGATTGATTTTCTTTTCTACAATATAACCCTAATTTCGACAAGAAAAAATATGCAGTAAAATGGCGATGTTACAAATCTTTATACAAATTTTCGAATCTGTATGAAGATACCTTACAAAACCATATTTATGAAGCTTCTTGTCAAAGAACGGTGTTTACTGTATTATTATCATAGTATATTCAGATAAAGGACGGAATTATGACATGGTAAAAGCAGTTATCTTTGATATGGATGGGGTCTTAATCGATACCGAAAAACATTTGGTCAATGCTTGGTGTCAGGCAGCAAAAGCATTCGGATTTGATATGAAACGTGAGCATGCACTAACTATAAGAAGCCTTGCTGGAAAATATGCAGGACCTTATTTAAAAGAGATATTTGGTGAAAGCTTTGATTATGCAAACATTCGAGCTAAGAGAATGGAATTGATGAAGGAGGAGTTATCAAAGTGTGGTATTGATAAGAAACCGGAAGTCGATTTTATATTGGAGGAATTACGAATTAGAGGAATAAAGACGGCGGTAGCAACTGCAAGCGATGAAAATCGTGCCAAGTTATATTTAACTGAAATTGGTATCTATGATAAAATTGATTATGTGGTTTGTGCGAACATGGTTGAAAACGGAAAACCCATGCCGGATATCTATCAATATGCATGCCGTATGATTGAAGAAAGAGAAGAGGATTGTCTTGCAATTGAGGATTCTCCCAATGGTATACTCGCAGCGACCAGAGCCGGAATTCGCACAATTATGGTGCCAGATCTGACTAAACCAGATACCAAATTACAGGCTGTTTTGTACGGTGTTGCAGATTCACTCGGTGGAATTCTTACCTATATTTAGGCAAAAAACAAATGGAACGTAAAAGTACGTGAAACTATATTTTAAAATTATCCTCAAATATGTTATACTGTTCAAAATGATAGATAAAAATTTAACTAGTCGATAGAACGATAAGGAGATAAACTATGGAAAAAGCAACCGTTTATTTTACAGATATGAGAACCTCTTTTAATGAAAATCTTCCACAAAAGCTTGCTCGTTTAATAAAAACAGCAGGGCTTTCAGAAATTGATTTTGAAAAAAAGTATGCAGCAATCAAAATCCATTTTGGAGAACCAGGAAATCTTGCATTTCTACGACCTAATTATGCGAAGGTACTGGTAAAGGCAGTACAAGATCTTGGAGGTAAGGCTTTTTTGACAGACTGTAATACGCTTTATGTAGGTGGTAGAAAAAATGCGCTAGATCACATAGATGCGGCTTATCAGAATGGATTTTCACCATTACAAACAGGGTGCCATGTTATTATTGCAGATGGTTTAAAGGGAACAGACGAAGCACTTGTTCCAGTGAAAAATGGTGAATATGTAAAGGAAGCGAAAATAGGCCAGGCAATTATGGATGCAGATGTATTTATTACGCTGAATCACTTTAAAGGTCATGAAGCAACTGGTTTTGGTGGAGCACTGAAAAATATTGGTATGGGTTGTGGCTCTAGAGCTGGAAAAATGGAAATGCATAGTGCAGGGAAACCACATGTAATCGAAGATCTGTGCATTGGCTGTGGACGTTGTATAAAAATTTGTGCGCATGATGCTCCAAGTATTACAAATAAAAAAGCAAGCATTGACCAAAACAAATGTGTAGGTTGTGGACGCTGTATTGGAGTATGTCCTATGGACGCTGTGGATGCTGCTGGAGATGAAACAAATGATATTTTAAACAAAAAGATTGCAGAATATAGTTGGGCAGTACTAGATGGAAGACCTAATTTCCATATCAGCATTGTAGTAGATGTATCTCCATTTTGTGATTGCCATGCAGAAAATGATGTGCCAATCGTACCAAACATTGGTATGTTTGCTTCATTTGATCCAGTTGCACTTGATGTTGCCTGTGCAGATGCGGTGAATAAACAGCCGATTATGCCAGGAAGTCGTCTGGATGAATATAATCAGGAACATTCCGATCATGAGAACCATGATCATTTCCATAACAATCATCCAACTACAAATTGGAGAAGCTGTATTGAACATGCAAAAAAACTGGGAATTGGTACGGATGAATATGAATTAATCGTTATATAGGAGGTATTTTATGCGTACAATGGAATTTAAAATGGAACGTCCTGGCCTGGTAGTGGAAGGAGATACGGTTGAAATATTAGAAAGAAGCTCACCGGTTAATTACCACTATATTATAGAGCCGGCAGTGGCTATGTCGGGATGCTATTTTGAACGCGAACGCCTAAAATCTACCAGTGGAATTGTAAAACAGATCAAACAGACCGAGACGGGATACTACGTAATTGTTGCATTTGATGAGGATGAGTTGCCAGATAAATAGGGGAGATATTCGGTGAATAAGATTAGCTATGTAAAAAATTATTTTTCGAAAATTGTGGAAGTAGAAGCTGAGATGAGAAAGTATTCTACAGAAGAAATACAATATGTAGAATCAAGGAAACTAGAAACCAATATTATACGAATTCAATTAATTTCTATTCTTGTGATTGCAGTTCAGTTGTTGCATCTTATTGCTAATCTCATTACGAAAGATTTTTCCTATTATGCAAAATGGTACCTTGGTTCAGAAGTAGCGATGATAGTAGTGATTGTTTTGCATGAGTTTGTTTATAACCTTTGGATAAAAAAATTAAAAAAGAATAAAATCATAGGGATTCGATATGTAATCTCCTGGTATGTTTGTGTTTCGCTGGTAATGGTTATTTTTCTTGTCATTGATGCAACAAAAAATGGCCTATTCTATGAATTTTTTATTTTGAATGGCATGATTTCGGTCGTTTTATTAATGAAAACGAAAATCCATCTAGGTTGTTCGACCGCTCTATTCTTGATTCAGCTTATGATGCTACTTATAACAGACGCTAGCCCTACCAAGTATCAAATCAGTTTCCTTTCTCTTTTTGGAGCATTTTTGATTGGGCGAATTTTATATGTTGAATTTGTTCGTTTGGCTGTCATGGATTTGCGATTGAAAACTACGGTGAACGAGTTGAATCTGCAAAATGAGCGCTTTTCCATTTTACAAAGCTTAACACAAGAGACAATTTTTGAATATAATTTTAAGGAAGATACGATGAAGATTACAAATGGGAGCAGCAATGAAACAAAATTGATCTACAATTATATTGAAAAATTGAAGCATCAATACCATGTGTCGGTTCGTATTGATGTTAAGGAATCAATTAATGTCTACAAAGAACTCATTTATGGTAAAAAAAGAGATTATGTTGAATTTCCGTATGAAGATAAAGATGGAACAATAAAATATTCGAGAGCATTGTTTACTACAATTTATGAAGGTGATCATCCAGTGCGCTTGATTGGAAAAATGTGCAAAAGAAATGAAAGAACGTTTTGTGCAGAAGAAACATAAATGAATTGAATAATTTAACAAGTTAATACAATAAATTGTTGACAAATGAAAGTGAATACTCTAAAATTAGTAAGAAAAATCGGAATGAGGAGGCCATATATGACACCATATGTAGAAATGTCGCAAGAAGAACTTTTGAAAGAGAAAGTAGCACTGGAAAAAGAATACCAAGAAGTAAAGAAAAAAGGTTTAAAACTTGATATGTCAAGAGGTAAACCTGCTGCAGCTCAGCTTGATATATCCATGGAAATGATGGATGTTTTAAATAGCAAGACGAATTTAAAAGGTGAAGAAGGCGTAGACTGCAGAAATTACGGTATTTTAGATGGAATTAAAGAAGCAAAGCAGCTTCTTGCAGATATGATGGAAGTAGAACCAGGGAATGTTATCATTTATGGTAATTCTAGTTTGAATGTTATGTATGATACCGTTTCCCGTGCTATGACACATGGAGTACTAGGAAGTACACCATGGGCGAAGCTTGATAAGGTAAAGTTTTTGTGTCCTGTTCCAGGGTATGATAGACACTTTGCAATTACCGAATACTTTGGAATTGAAATGATTAATGTTCCTATGACACCAGAAGGACCAGATATGGATGTAGTTGAAAAACTGGTAAAGGAAGATGAGTCAATCAAAGGAATTTGGTGCGTACCAAAATATTCAAATCCACAAGGAATTACTTTTTCGGATGAGTGTGTAAGACGATTTGCAAAACTGGAACCAGCTGCAAAAGATTTTCGAATTTACTGGGATAATGCTTATTGTATTCATCATTTGTATGATGAAAATCAAGATCATTTAATTGAAATATTAGGAGAATGCGAAAGAGCTGGAAAACCAGATATGGTTTATAAGTTCTGCTCTACATCAAAAATTTGCTTCCCTGGTTCTGGCGTCGCTGCAATTGTCGCTTCGAAAGCCAATTTGGATGAGATCAGAAAGCAGCTAACGATACAGACAATCGGACATGATAAAGTAAATCAACTTCGTCATGTGCGTTATTTTAAAGATTTGGCTGGTATGGAAGAACATATGAAGAAACAAGCTGCTATATTAAGACCTAAGTTTGAGGCTGTTTTGGAAATTCTGGAACAAGAACTTGGTGGAAAAGGTATCGGTAGCTGGATTGCACCAAAGGGTGGGTACTTTATATCATTTGAAGCGCTCGACGGTTGTGCAAAGAAGATAGTCGAGCTATGTAAGGACGCAGGGGTTATTATGACAAATGCAGGAGCAACGTATCCATATGGTATCGATCCGCATGATTCCAATATCCGTATAGCACCTTCCTTCCCAACACCAGAAGAATTAACGGTTACAGCAAAGTTATTCGTTCTATGTGTAAAACTTGTAAGCGTAAATAAAATATTAGAAAGTAAGTAATTTTAATCAATACATTAATAAGAAAAAGCATGGATAAAACATCAGTTTTAATCCATGCTTTTTGAATTCGCAAGGACATTATAACAAATTTTAGAAAATAAGTATTTCATAAACAAAATATTGCAACAAATATTCATGGATGATATAATGATAACAAATATTCATGAAATACAAAAACAGCCATTACATATTGTGAATAAAATCTATAATAACTTGAATTTATCTTTGTTAAACTCGAGGACCCCTTCATTTCTGAGTTTACTTAACTCGTTTGACATGGCACTTCGATCAACATATAAATAATCTGCAAGTTCCTGGCGATTAAAAGGAATGGAAAATGAGTTGCTTCCCGCTTTTTTTGCTTCACTTGCAAGGTATGCCATCAGTTTTTCTTTTGTCGTTCTTTTGGATATAAATTCTATCTTTTGATTGAGTATTACATTTTTATTAGCTACCACTCGGAGCATGTTGAAGATTAGTTTACTATGGAACTCGCAACAATTTGAACAAGTAGTTAAAATTTTTCTGTAATTTATAAGCATAATGGTACATTTACTTGTTGCTATAACACTCACTGGTAGTATGGTAATATCAGCACATGCGAATGCCTCCCCAAATAATTGGCCTTCGCTGATAAATGCTAAAATGTTTCGATTACCATAGAAATCATCTTTCACAACTTGAACTTCTCCTGACAATACAACGCCTACGAATTCGGCAGCATCACCTTCTGAAAAAATGGTTGCATTTGCTTTATAGTTCCTGATTTTAGCAGATAGACAATCACATAAAGATTCTAGATCATGTGTTTCGATTCCGGAAAATAAAGAAACGGATTTTAATAAAGTAGTATCGTTTTCCATAAAGATCTCACTTTCGTTGTAAATACAACATACATAATACAATAATTATAGTATAGTATGCTCATAAACTCAATGATTGTTTTGAATACCTTTAGGAGGATAAATTTATGATACGTAGAATTATAAGAATTGATGAAGAAAAATGTAACGGATGTGGTGCATGTGCAGCAGCTTGCCATGAGGACGCCATTGGTATGGTAGATGGTAAAGCTAAGTTATTAAGAGATGACTATTGCGATGGTCTGGGTGATTGTTTGCCAACGTGCCCTACTGGTGCGATTACATTTGAAAATAGAGAAGCAGCAGAATATAACGAGGCAGAGGTAAAGAAAAATCAGATGAAGAAACAAGCTGAAAATGCACCATGTGGTTGCCCTGGAACACATTCAAAAGCGATACATCATGACGTAGAAGTAGAGGTTTCTGAAAGCAAGAGCATAACTTCAAAGCTGACACAGTGGCCGGTTCAGATAAAATTAGCACCAGTGAATGCACCTTATTTTAATCAAGCAAATCTATTGATTGCTGCAGACTGTACGGCATATGCCTATGGAGATTTTCATAATAAATTTATCAAGAATAGAATTACCCTAATCGGATGTCCAAAGCTTGATGAAGGTGATTATGCAGAAAAATTGACGGCTATTATTGAAAACAATGATATAAAAAGCATAACAGTAGTCAGAATGGAAGTTCCTTGCTGCGGTGGTATAGAAAATGCAGCGAAGCGAGCATTACAAAATAGTGGAAAATTTATTCCTTGGCAAATCGTTACGATTACAACCGATGGAAAGATTATTGAATAAAACAAACCCATTACTACGTAATATGGTCGGCTATAATATATTTTAAAAATATAAGAGTAAGTCAATCAAAGGAGGAAAAGAAGTATGAGTATGTTCTGTTTTCAATGTCAAGAAACTGCAAAAGGAACTGGTTGTGAAATCAAAGGAGTCTGTGGCAAAAAGGAAGAAGTTGCTAAACTACAGGATTTACTGATTTATGTGTCAAAAGGCATTTCACAAGTAGTTGTGAAAGGTAATTTAGAAGTAGCTTCCATTCCTGATGTAAACCATGAAATGCTAAAAAGTCTTTTCATCACTATTACAAATGCAAATTTTGATGAAGATGCCATCGAAGGGCAAATCAACAAAATGATTGCACTTAGAGATGAATTAAGGAAAAAAGTTACGTCAGTAACCTTTGGTGATGCGGTTTCATTTGAGGTAAGTGACAGAGCTTCTATGCTTTCAAAAGCAACCATGGTAGGAGTACTAGCAACAGAAAATGAAGACATTCGTTCTTTGCGAGAAATGATCACCTATGGATTAAAAGGTATGGCGGCATATACAAAGCATGCACTTAATATTGGCAAAGAAAATCTGGAAATCTATTCCTTTATCTATGAAGCATTGGCAGCCACTTTGGATGATTCTTTGTCAGCTGGAGATCTTGTTACGCTAACATTAAAGACAGGGGAGTATGGAGTAAGTGCTATGGCACTGTTAGATGAAGCGAATACTTCCAGATATGGTAATCCTGAGATTACCAGTGTGGATATTGGAGTTCGAAACAACCCAGGTATACTCATTTCAGGTCATGATCTGACGGATTTGGAGCAGTTATTAGAACAAACCAAAGGTACTGGTGTTGATGTTTATACACATAGTGAGATGCTTCCGGCGCATTATTATCCAGCGTTTAAGAACTATGATAATTTTGTAGGAAACTATGGTGGTGCTTGGTGGCAACAGATAACGGAATTTGAATCTTTCAATGGACCAATTTTGTTTACGACAAACTGTATCGTACCTCCAAAAAGTGATGAAATAAAAGATCGAACTTTTACTTCCGGTGCTTCTGGTTACCCTGGATGTATCCATATTGAGGCGGACAAAGATGGCAAAAAAGATTTTTCTTCGATTATTGAAATGGCGAAGAAATGTAAGGCTCCTGTTGAAATCGAAACAGGAAGCATCGTGGGTGGATTTGCACATAATCAGGTATTTGCGCTTGCAGATAAAGTGGTAGATGCAGTGAAAACCGGTGCCATAAAGAAATTCTTCGTTATGGCTGGATGCGATGGAAGAATGAAATCTCGTAAGTATTACACCGAATTCGCAAATAAGCTTCCAAAAGATACGGTTATCCTTACTGCAGGTTGTGCAAAATACCGCTACAATAAATTAAACCTTGGAGATATCGGTGGTATACCAAGAGTATTAGATGCTGGACAATGTAATGACTCCTATTCCCTTGCGCTCATTGCACTCAAATTAAAAGAAGTATTTGAACTGGATGATATCAATAAGCTACCAATTGCTTTTAATATCGCATGGTATGAGCAAAAGGCAGTCATCGTTCTTTTAGCACTTCTTTATCTAGGTGTGAAAAATATTCACCTTGGACCAACATTACCTGGATTCCTCTCACCAAATGTTGCAAAAATATTAGTAGAAACGTTTGGCATAGCAGGCATTGGCGAAGTAGAGGATGACATCAATTTATTTATGGGAATGTAATGGAAATAAAGGGATGTATAGATAATAAGAGAAATAAAGCTAATACGAACAAATAGTTGGAGGCTGATGCAATCTTGCATCAGCCTCCAACTATTTGTCTTACTGTAATTTTTGAAGTATGAAGTTTACTTCATCATCTAAAGTCAGGTCATAAACCATGGTAAAACAATCTCTTGCATTGTCTTTATTTCCTTTTTCTAGTTCTAATTGTCCAACGCGGTACGCAATTCCAATTGTATCAGAGTTTGGACCAACTGGGATATTTTCTTTTGCTAATATTATCTGCATATCTTGAATGGATAAATTCGGGGTAGGTCTCTTCAACGCTTTTTGTAAGTAATAAAGTTCGTTATCTGCCTGCTTGGATGAGGAATAGATATTGCTGTATTGATAAAGAGCAGTAGCAATTTGAGGTTGATATTTTTCTAAGTAATAAAATCCTAGGTTGCGATAGTATCTGGCAAGGGTTACTCTCGTACAACAGAAATTGTAAGCACGATCGGTAATCTTTTTACACGCATCCAAATTACCAAGGCTTTTATATAGTTCACCTAATTGAAACATAGAATCTAAATCAACTGGGTTCCAATTTATGGCTATTTCATATGCTGTTACAGCTCCTTCATACTTCTTTAATTGCATCTTTAAAAATCCAAAGAGACGATAATAAGCATTTAAGTTGATATCAGTATGCAAAATATCTTCCTCATGATTCAAAAAGTAATCATAATAATAAACCTCTAATATGTGATTGAAACTAAACTGTTTTCCTATTTGTTCCTTATACTTTGGTGTAAGCATGGATAAAAGATATGACATTTTTTCGTCTGCTAGAATAAATTCCTTTTTATTTACTAATTCTTTAATTTCTTCATATAATTCCATTATAAGGGTTCTCCTTTGATTATCTATTAAAAAGGATACCATGAGCAAATTTTTATGTCAAAACCTAAAAAAAATTGTTGCATAAAAAATAATTTTGGTATATGATGAAATTATATTAAAAGAAACGAACACTAATCTCTATTGGAGGAAACGTATATGAGTAAAAAAAGAGTAGTAATCGCATTAGGTGGAAATGCATTGGGAAATTCACTTCCAGAACAAATGGTAGCAGTGAAAACAACAGCAAAAGCAATTGTAGATTTAATTCAAGAAGGCAATGAAGTTATCGTAACACATGGTAATGGACCACAGGTAGGTATGATTAACAATGCTATGTCAGCACTTCATCGTGAAGATAGCAACGTACCAAATACCCCACTTTCTGTATGTGTAGCTATGAGCCAGGCTTATATCGGATATGATTTACAGAATGCACTTCGTGAAGAACTTATTAATCGTGGTATCAAGGATATGCCAGTTACTACTATGATCACACAAGTAAGAGTCGATGCAAAGGATCCTGCATTTGAAAATCCTACAAAACCAATTGGACAATTCATGTCAAAAGAAGAAGCTGAGGAAGCAGAAAAGAAATATGGCTATATTACAAAAGAAGATTCCGGCAGAGGATATCGTCGTGTTGTAGCTTCTCCAAAGCCACAAGAAATTGTAGAAATTGGTGCGATTCGTACATTAGTAGAATCTGGAAGTGTTGTAATTGCCGGAGGTGGTGGTGGTATCCCTGTAACATTAAATGGAAACCATTTATCAGGAGTAGGAGCTGTAATTGATAAGGACCATGTAAGTTGTTTATTAGCAAAAGAATTAGATGCAGATTATCTTATCATTTTAACAGCAGTAGAAAAGGCAGCGGTTAATTATGGTAAACCAGACCAAAAATGGTTGGGAGAAGTTAGCGTTGAAGAAATGAATCAGTACTGCGCAGAAGGACATTTTGCACCAGGTTCTATGTTGCCGAAGGTTCAGGCTGCAATCGACTTCGCTGACTCGAAAGCAGGACGTCGCTCCTTAATTACATTGCTTGAAAAAGCAAAAGATGGTATTCAGGGTAAAACAGGTACTGTTATTGTAAAATAAATGAATGTATACCCATTCGCAAAGGGTCTAATTTGTGGATACATATTAAATTTGTATATGTATTCATTCTTGATAGAGAAAAAGGATTTTTATTCGATTAACGGATAGAAGTCCTTTTTTTATTTATGGATGCCGTTCTTGTTTTTTTTTGTAAAAAATGGAATTACTTAGTTTTTACAAAAGATTATTATTAGTATGATATAACTTTACAAATGAATGAACTACACTAATCTTGTAAAAAATAATTGAAAAGATTAAAGGAGAATGATTATGAAAAGAAACAGGAAGAAACTTTTAGGTATAACATTAGCAACCGTTTTAAGTTTATCTACATTAGTAGGATGTGGAAATAAGAATGCAGAAAATACTACACCAGCTGGTGATACAACGACTACAGAAACAACGGATACCACAAAAACAGATGATTCTGGACTTAGTGGCTCAATTACTATGGCTGGATCTACATCAATGGAAAAATTTGCTACAGCTTTAGCAGAAGCATTTATGGGAAAAAACAGTGGAGTTACTGTGAATGCAGAATACATTGGTTCTAGTGCAGGTATAGAATCCTTAATTGCTGGAAATGTAGAAATTGGTAATGCCTCACGAGAACTAAAAGATACAGAAGTAAGTGCTGGAGCAGTTGCAAATATCGTTGCGACTGATGGAATTGCAGTTATTACCGATGCAAACAATAAAGTTACTGATATAACCACTGCGGATTTAACAAAAATTTATAAAGGTGAAGTGAAAAACTGGAGTGAACTTGGCGGAGATAACATGCCAATCATCGTAATCGGTAGAGAAGCTGGATCTGGAACAAGAGGAGCTTTTGAAGAATTACTTGGAATTGAAGATCAATGTGCATATGCAAACGAACTTGACAGTACAGGTGCTGTATTAGCAAAAGTTGCTTCAACAAGAGGTGCAATCGGATATGTATCCCTCGATGTATTAGATGACACCGTAATTGCAATGAACTTAGATGGAGTTACTCCAAGTGAAGATACCATTAAATCCGGAGAGTACACATTAAGTCGTCCATTTATTATGGCAACGATGGGAGAAATCAGTGCACAGCCAAAAGAAGTACAGGCGTTATTCGATTTTATCAAATCAGAGGAAGGGAAAGCTTTAATTGAATCTGTAGGATTATTCACAGCAGAATAAAGAATAATAAGAAGAATAGTACAATTAATAATAGCTCTTATCTGCAAAATAGATAAGGGTTATTATTAATTGCTAGTTTACATTGACTTTACATAATCTTAGCATCTGTGTGATATAACTTTACATACGAATGAATTACACTAATCTTGTAAAATATAAAGATTATATTAAATCAGATAAAGGCCAGGCTTTGATCGAATCGGTAGGCTTATCTACAGCAGAATAGGAATAGGAAAAGGAATTCATATGGAACAATTATTTTCGATAAAAAGAAGTTACAAGAATCGCTCCATCGTTGAGCAAGTCGCGCAGATTATTTTTGTTGTGTGCGGATTAACTGCAGTTTTAGCAGTTGCGTCCATTACCATTTATATGATTATAAGTGGAACACCTGCTCTTTTTCAAGTGGGAATCAAAGAAATATTGTTTTCCAGCGATTGGAATCCAACCGGAACACAACCGCAATATGGTATCTTAAGTGTAATTCTTACATCAATCGTAGGCACAGGGTTTGCTATTTTAATTGGTGTGCCAATTGGTGTGCTTACAGCAGTATTCTTAGCGGAAACAGCACCAAAGTCGATGGCAGCTATTGTTAAGCCAGCGGTTGAATTATTAGCTGGAATCCCATCGGTAGTATATGGACTTCTTGGTTTGATGGTTTTGAATCCATTAATGTATGAAGTGGAATTGGTTCTTTTTAAAGATTCAACAACACACCAGTTTACTGGAGGATCAAACTTGATTTCGGCAGTACTGGTACTTTCTATCATGATACTTCCAACCGTGATTAATATTAGTGAATCAGCAATCAAAGCAGTACCAACCTATTTAAAGACTGGATCACTTGCGTTAGGCGCATCTCATATACAAACGATATTTAAGGTTATTTTGCCTGCTGCACGTTCTGGTATTGTGACCGCGATTGTGCTTGGTGTTGGTCGTGCGCTCGGAGAAGCAATGGCTATCAGTTTAGTGTCGGGAAGTTCTGTAAACATGCCACTTCCATTTAATTCCGTTCGATTCCTAACAACTGCAATTGTTAGTGAAATGGGATATGCGGCAGATATGCACCGAAAAGTACTATTTACCATTGGACTCGTCTTATTTGCATTTATTATGATAATTAATATGATTCTGACGAGACTATTGAAAAAAGGAGGAAATGAAGATGCATGAAACAACTGCTATATATGGAAAAAGAGTTCGAACCTATGATGTTGTACTTAAAGTTTTGATTTATCTGAGTGCATTTTCCTCTGTTTTCCTCTTACTTGGTATTATGGCCTATGTGTTTGTAAAAGGAATCGGTGTAATTAACTGGACCTTCTTAACTACGGTACAAAGCTCTGCAAAAGAGACATTTGGTATACTAGGAAATATTGTAAATACCTTGTACTTGATTTTAATTACTTTATTGTTTGCAACTCCGATTGGAATTGGTGCGGCAATCTATTTAAATGAATATGCAAAAAGAGGAAGACTGGTATCTTTAATTGAGAGCACAACGGAAATATTAGCAGGATTACCATCCATTCTTTTCGGACTGTTTGGTCTGGCTCTTTTTGGAACGGTATTTCAGTTGGGTTATTCTATTTTAACCGGAGCACTAACCATGACACTTATGATTCTTCCATTAATCACAAGAAATACACAGGAAGCATTAAAGACAGTTCCAGCTACATATCGCTCTGGAGCGTTAGGAATGGGCGCAACGAAGTGGTATATGATTCGAACCATTCTTTTACCATCTGCAATGCCGGGTATCATTACCGGAATCATTCTGGCAGTAGGTCGAATTGTTGGAGAGTCGGCAGCTTTATTATTCACTGCAGGTAGTGGATTCCTATTGCCTACCTTTGGAGAATATGGCAGCGGATTATTTGAAAAGATTCTACAACCAGGTGGTACATTAACAATTCAGCTTTATTTATGTATGTCAAAAGGTCAATATGACAATGCATTTGGTATCGCTGTAGTCTTGATTATTATTGTATTTATGATAAACTTATTAACAAAGCACTTAAGCAAACGTTTTGATGTCAATCGGAGAAACTAAAGCTGTGGAGGATATTTTATAAATGGCAAACGCAAAAATTGAAACAAAGAAATTAAATCTTTATTATGGCCAAAATCATGCTCTGAAGGATATCAGCTTGGCAATAAAAAGCAATAGCATTACGGCATTAATAGGACCATCAGGTTGCGGAAAATCCACGTTCTTAAAGACACTGAATCGTATGAATGATTTGGTTCCAAATATTCGAATTGAGGGAGATATTTTAATTGATGATGAAAATGTCTTTGATCCTAGAGTAGATACGACAAGATTACGCAAGAAAGTGGGCATGGTATTCCAGCAACCGAATCCATTTCCGATGAGTATTTACGATAATGTAGCATATGGTCCCCGTATTCATGGTATTAAAGATAAAAAACGTTTGGATGAACTCGTAGAAATGAGCTTAAAAGGTGCCGCGATTTTTGATGAAGTAAAAGACCGCTTGAAAAAATCAGCGCTTGGCCTATCAGGTGGACAGCAGCAACGACTTTGTATTGCAAGGGCTTTAGCAGTAGAACCGGAAATCTTATTAATGGATGAACCAACTTCTGCGCTCGACCCAATATCTACTTTAAAAGTAGAAGATTTAATGGGGGAATTAAAAGAAAAGTATACTGTTGTTGTAGTAACACACAATATGCAACAAGCAGCCAGAGTATCCGATGATACCGCATTTTTCTTGTTGGGAGAAGTGGTAGAGTTTGATGAGACCGATACCATATTCTCGAGACCAAAGGATAAACGAACCGAGGATTATATTACAGGACGTTTTGGTTGATACAGTGTAACAATTTTTGTGACTAGGAATCCTCGTCACGAAATCCGGTTGCGCAGATACCCTGCGTAGAAGAGGAGGTTAAAATGACAGCTAGAATTAGCTTTGAACATCAGTTAGCAGAATTGAATGATAACCTGGTAAAAATGGGACGTTTAGTAGAAAATCAAATTGATCGTATTGTAACAGCTTTAGAAAACCATGATACAGCACTTGCAAAGGAAATTATGGTAGGAGATCAATATGTCAATGATTTAGAAAAAACAATTGAATCACAATGTCTTTCTTTGATTACGAGACAGCAGCCGGTAGCAAGAGACTTGCGAATTGTTTCTGCAGCACTTAAAGTCGTAACAGATATTGAACGAATTGGAGACCATGCAGCTGATATTGGTGAAATTATATTACGATTTGAACATGCGGATTTCTATCACATAACAAAAAAGATACCACCAATGGTGGAAGCAGCAAAAAAAATGGTTCATGATTCGGTAGATTCTTTCATAAATCGTGATGTCAAGGCAGCAACGGAAGTAATGAATGATGATGATATAGTGGATGAGTTATTCAATGATATTAAGGGTGAAATCGTAGTTTTATTACAAGAAGGTGAAATTTCTCCTGACTATTGTGTCGATGTACTTATGATAGCGAAATATTTAGAGCGAATCGGAGACCATGCTGTAAACATTGGGGAGTGGACCGTTTTCCAAAAGAGTGGACCGGAGATGGATCGATTCTCTTAAAATAAAGATAAAAAAACTTGCAAACGGTAGGTTGTGTACAATTTGCAATTTGAGGCTCAAAGAGCATGCGTTAAAACCTCAAAACGATTTATCAATTTTAATAAGCCATAAACAGCGAAAAAACGGGTGATTAGGCACCCGTTTTTTCGCTATTGTCTTATTAAAATAATCGTTTAAATTCGGTTTTAACGCATGCTCTTTGAGCCTCGAATTGCAAATTGGGATAACAGTTGCTGATTTGTAATAAGCTAATTGTCTTATTGGAATAATTGTATATTTTGTTAGAACGCGTGCTTTTTGTGTTCATATATGCTATTGGGATAATGTTTTTGTTTTGTAAAATTCCTTTATTTTAATCACATCTTGTCAATTAAGAAGGATCAAGTTTTGGTTGTATGTATCCAGACTCCTTTTTTGTAGAAGCTGTAGGAAAGTAGGGAACCGACGAGCCAGCCGAGTGGCCAGGAGAGCCATATTCCGGTGGATTCAAAGGGGATTACTAAAATATAGGAAAGGATTACACGAAGGATTAAATCGGAAAAGGTTGCAATCATAAACTCTTTCATTGCACCACCGCCACGAATGACTGCGTCGGAGGTGATTTTTATTCCTACAAAAAGATAAAAAGGAGTTACGATTTTTAGAAAATCAGTTCCTGCTTTTAAGGCATTTGCCTGTCCATCTGCTAAAAAGATGTTGATGAAGAAATCGCGAAATACAAAATAGCTAACAGTGAAGAATAAACAGATGCAAAATGCCATCTTAATTCCTGAGCGAAAACCTTCTCGTACTCGTTCATTCTTTTCGGCACCAATGTTTTGTGCAGAAAAACTGGAAAGCCCATTTCCAATTGTAGCAATGGAAGTCAAGGTAAAGGTGTTTAATTTAATTGCGGCTGAATAGCCGGCGATGACGTCGGAGCCAAAACCATTGACTAGATTTTGGATGAATAGGTTGCCAACCGATACAAAGCTTTGTTGTAAAATGCTGGGTATTGCAATCAGACAAATCTTTTTAAACATTTTAGTGGAAAAGACTTTCGGCGAATCGGTTGTTTTTATTTGTCTGATTCGATTCAGTAACACACAGATTGCCATGATTGAAGAGAACCCTTGTGCGATGAAGGTGGCCCAGGCAACACCGGAAACTCCCATCTGGAATCGAATTACAAATAATAAATCAAGAATGATATTTCCGATCGAAGAAATAATTAAAAAGACCAAAGGGGTTTTTGAATCACCAAGCGCTGTAAAAATTCCCGTGCAGATATTGTATAAAAATAAGAAAAGTAAACCAAATATATAAATGCGAAGATAGAGTGCAGAATTTGAAAAAATATTTTCGGGAGTACCCAGCAATCGTATAAAGGGGTTACAGGTAATGATACCAAAGATTGTTAATAAAATACTTAGAATTAACGTTGCCAGCAGGGAAGTATTAATTGCGGTTTTCATATTTGTATAATCTTTTTGACCAAATAGTTGAGAAATGATAACGGAACAACCAATATTAAATCCGGTAGCAATTGCCATATAAATCATCGTGATTGGATAAGAAGCACCTACGGCTGCAAGAGCAGATGTACCAGCAAAACGACCAGCAATCACACTATCTGCGATGCTATAAAGCTGCTGAAAAACGATACTAAAAAATAGAGGAATTGTAAATTTCCATAGTATGTTTGAAGGATTACCTTTTGTCATGTCTTTTATCATATGTTCACGTCCTTTCAATTTTAGTATTATAGTACGAACAATTTGAATATACAAGGATAAAATCTTGCACTTTGATGTAATAAAGTGGTATTATAATCTATATTTGGGGAAAGGATGGCATGAATATGGCAAAGGAAGTAAAAACAAATGCAATGCGTCTTTTGGAAAAAAATAAAATAGATTATAAAATGTATCAATATGAATGTGATGGATTTTTAGATGGAGTTTCGGTTGCGACAAAGTTAGGACAATCTTTGGAGACTACGTTTAAGACCTTAATTGCACAAGGAAAATCAAAAAATTATTATGTCTATGTAATTCCAGTTGCCATGGAATTGGACTTAAAGAAGGCTGCTAGGGCGGTATCCGAGAAAGCAGTGGAATTAATTCCCGTGAAGGATATTACAAAAGTGAGTGGTTATGTACGCGGTGGTTGTAGTCCACTTGGTATGAAAAAGCAATTTCAGACGATTCTTCATAGGAGTGCACTGGAACAAGAAAAAATTGTGTTTAGTGGTGGGAGAATTGGCACGCAAATTGAAATGAATCCAAAAGAATTAATTGAATTAGTTGGAGCAAATGTTGAGGATATCATAGTATAATAATAAAGATAAAACTAAATGGAGGAAGCATGCATGTATAGTTTTCGTAATGATTACAGTGAAGGGGCACACCCACGTATTTTAGAAATGTTAATGAAAACAAATTTAGAACAAAGTGACGGATATGGGTTGGATAAACATAGTCGAAACGCAGCGAACTATATAAAAAAGCGATTAAAGAGAGAAGACGTTGATATTCACTTTATACCAGGCGGTACACAGACCAATCTTTTGACAATATCATCTTTTTTAAGACCGTTTGAATGTGTAATTTCAGCAGATACAGGGCATGTTAATGTACATGAGACGGGAGCAATAGAGGCTACAGGACATAAGGTAGTCACGGTTCCACATCAGGATGGAAAACTAACGAAGGAGGGTATATTACAGGCGTTTGGAGCACATGAAACGGAGCATATGGTTAAGCCAGCGATGGTATATATATCAAATACCACCGAACTTGGTACTGTGTATTCAAAGGCAGAATTGTCCGAAATTTCAAGGACTTGTAAACGGCTTGGATTGCTATTGTTCTTAGATGGAGCTAGAATAGCATCTGCTTTAACCAGTACAGTCAATGACTTAGAGCTTTCAGACTACGCGCAGTTTACCGATATATTTTATATTGGGGGGACCAAAAATGGAGCACTATTTGGAGAAGCATTAGTAATTTGTAACGATTCACTAAAAAAAGACTTCCGTTTTATGATTAAAAATCGCGGTGCAATGCTTGCAAAAGGATTTGTTACGGGCATTCAGTTTGAGGCTTTATTCGAAGATGATCTTTACTATGAACTAGGAAGAGATGCAAATGAATTGGCACGCCTTATAGAAAAGGCATTAAAGGAAAAAGGGTATGAATTCTATGCTACACCATGTAGCAATCAATTATTTCCAATCGTAAGTAAGGCGTATATTGATA
Source organism: Lachnoclostridium sp. UBA5725 (assembly GCA_002419585.1). Classification (GTDB taxonomy): domain Bacteria; phylum Bacillota; class Clostridia; order Lachnospirales; family Lachnospiraceae; genus DIGJ01. Next base: position 87,868 of record DIGJ01000040.1, on the reverse strand, counting down.
AAACACAAAATGATTTTGCATACAATATTGAGAAAATCCTCCCAGATGGAAGAGTAGCAATTCGTTTTGTTACTTCTTGGGCTACTACGAAGAATAGTGTGGACGCATTGATTGCTACCTTTTAATCCTGTATTGTAACGATTATTTAAAAAAGAAGTTATAGAAAAAGTTTTTCAAAACAAAAAAATATATTGTAAGTTGTAAAATTATGCTATAAAATATAAATGATTGAACGAGTTAATAGAGTGAAGTATTGAAGCGTAAAAAGCTAAAATATAATCTTATTGATTCAAAAATTCAAGGATAAATTAAAAAGGAGATTTTTTAAGTATGGGATACGTTGATGAGGTAATCAAACTAGTTGTACAAAAGAACCCTGCAGAACCTGAATTTCATCAGGCTGTAGAGGAAGTATTGGATTCATTAAGACCTATTATTGAAGCAAACGAAGAACGCTACAGAAAAGAAGCAGTTTTGGAGCGTTTGGTTGAGCCAGATAGACAGTTTCGTTTTCGTGTGCCTTGGGTAGATGATAAAGGGCAGGTTCAGGTAAATACTGGATATCGTGTACAGTTTAATAATAGCATTGGACCATATAAGGGTGGCTTGCGTTTACATCCATCGGTATATTTTGGCATTATCAAATTCTTAGGATTTGAACAGATTTTCAAAAATTCTTTGACCGGATTGCCAATTGGTGGAGGTAAAGGTGGTTCTGACTTTGATCCAAAAGGAAAATCAGACCGTGAAGTAATGGCTTTCTGCCAAAGCTTTATGAATGAATTACACAAATATATTGGAGCAGATACCGACGTACCTGCTGGTGATATTGGTACTGGTGGTAGAGAAATTGGATTTATGTATGGTCAGTATAAGAAATTAACTGGTTTGTATGAAGGAGTACTTACAGGAAAAGGCCTATCTTATGGTGGATCTTTAGCTAGAACAGAGGCAACTGGATACGGTTTATTATATTTAACCGAAGAAATGTTAAAATGCAATGGACATGATATCAAAGGCAAAACGGTTTCTGTTTCAGGGTCTGGAAATGTGGCGATTTATGCTACACAAAAAGCGCAGCAGCTTGGTGCTAACGTAGTGACCGTGTCAGATTCTACCGGATGGGTATATGATAAAGATGGTATCGATGTTGCGTTATTAAAAGAAATCAAAGAAGTGAAACGTGCTAGATTAACAGAATATGCAGCAGCTAGACCAAATGCTGAATATCATGAAGGCAAAGGTGTTTGGAGTGTTAAAGTTGATATTGCATTACCTTGCGCAACGCAAAATGAACTTGACTTAGAAGATGCTAAGACTTTAGTTGCAAATGGAGTAATAGCGGTAGCCGAAGGCGCTAATATGCCTACTACATTAGAAGCAACCAAATATCTCCAGGATAATAAAGTATTGTTTGCACCTGGTAAAGCTGCAAATGCTGGCGGTGTTGCTACCTCTGCTCTTGAAATGTCACAAAACAGTGAGCGCTTAAGCTGGACATTCGAAGAAGTAGATGGAAGATTGAAAGATATCATGGTTCATATATTCCGTAATTTGGATGATGCTGCAAAACGCTATGGAAAAGATGGCGATTATGTAGTAGGCGCTAATATTGCTGGATTTGAAAAAGTAGTAGATGCTATGCTCGCGCAGGGTGTTTGCTAATATAAACCGAATTTGACCTATAATTTTAATATGTAATGAGCAATGAAGAGCGAGTGATTCAATCAATTACTCGCTTTTTCATTGTTTATAATGATAAATATAAAAGATTTTTTAAAGTTTGCTATATTAAAATAAAGGTAAATCCGATATAATTAAAGTAATCAATAAAAAAAGGCTTTGCAAGGATGCTGTCCAAGAGCAAAAGATAAGGTGATCTTTATGAAAAAAATATTAAAAATATTTGCCATAACTAGTTTCATTATGATATTACTACTGGGAGTGGCAGCTTTTTTCGCGTATCGAAGCTATAGTCAGGAAGAAAAAGCAAAAAAAGAAGCTTCCAAGGAAGAACTCGATATGAAAGTGTATGGAATTTCCAAAGAAGATGTAAGCGCAGATACGGTGATTCCTCTCTATTTATCCACAGATAAAAAAAATGTAGAGACATACTCATATCAAAACGCGGATGATATTTATAATGTAGGGAATTCAAAGAACGTAAAAGCTTCTTTAGAAGATTTAAAGAGAAAAAATAAGTATACGGTGGACAACTGTCTATGGGCGTATAATCCTTTTGGGACGCATGAGCTTTCCATTTATTTATATTTTAGAACCAAGGAAGTAACAACGCTACGTTATACGGTCCATGTTGAGGATGAAGATATTCCTGATTTCACAAGAAGTGCTGCGGTAGGGGAGGTTGGAAAAAAAGAAATCGAATGCACAATTTCAGGTTTAGTACCTGGAATTGAGAATTTTATTGTTTTAAAGCTTCAAGACGATAGCGGTACTGTTGTAAAACGTGTCGTTTATTCCATTACGCCACCAAAGGTAAAGGGTGCAGTGCAAAAACAGCTAACGGTAATTGATGGTCCAAGTTTGACCAGTCTTTCAAATGGACTTTACCTTTTCTTTGGACATGACACCAAAAATAAAAAAATGGACCGGTCAATTTATATCTACGACAATACGGGAATCTTAAGGGGAGCAATTCCGATTAAAAATAATCAGGCAAATCGAGTATTATTTATGGATGGTGACATATTTTATAATTTTAGTGAAGCAAACTTTGCTCGCGTTAATGCATTTGGACAAGTTTTAAAGATATACCGTTTAAAAGGATATAAAACAGTCAATGATTATACCTATGATGGCTTTGGCAATATCTTAACCATAGCTACAAAGACAAATACAAAAACAGTGGAAGATCAAATTGTTTCCCTAAATTTGGAGACGGGAAAAACGACTCCTTTGGTTCGTATGAGTGATTTATTAAAAAAAGTGAAGCAAAAATCCAAGAATACTTCAGACTGGATTGGATTAAATTCAATTATTTGGGCAGGAAAAGATTCGGTTATTGTAAGTTCGAGGGATTTATCGGGTATTATCAAAATCCGGAATATATCAAGTGTAAAACCATCGATTCAGTATGTAATTGGAGATGCCTTACTTTGGAAGGGGAAAGTAAAAAGTAAAAAGATACTTCCGAAATATGTAGCAGATACAAATACAGATGCATTGACAACAGAACCATTTATAAGCCAATACGGACAAAGTACGGTAACTCGTTCCTTCGTTGATGAACAATATCCATCCAATGATTCGCAATATTATCTGACTATGTTCAACAATAACTATAACAAAGAAAAAGCAAAAACTTCTTATTTCTATAAATTTTATGTAGATGAAGTAGCAGGTACGTATGACCTTGCAAAATCTTTTGAAATACCTTATTCTACGTATGAAAGCAGTGCCTACGAATATGCAGGAAACATAATTGTAAATTCAGGTACGGATTGTTCGGTTGGTGAGTATGATACCGATGGAGGTTTAATCCAGGAATTGAAGTATAACGTTGAAACGTTTACTTATAGAGTGTTTAAGGAAGACTTTAAGAATTTTTGGTTTTCCTAGACAGAAAACTTGCTATTGTTATTTATATAACATATAATAGCTTTATTATGATTACGAAAGGAAGGTTTTTTAATTTATGAACAAATTGGAATTACAAAAAACTGCCAATGAAATACGTAAAGGCGTTGTTACAGCTGTTCACAGTGCAAAATCAGGCCATCCAGGCGGTTCACTTTCAGCATCAGATATTTTTACATATCTGTATTTTGAAGAATTGAACATTGATCCTAAGGACCCAAAGAAAGAGGATAGAGATCGTTTTGTATTATCCAAAGGCCACGTTGCGCCAGGATTATATTCAACGCTTGCTAATAGAGGTTATTTTCCTGTTGAAGATTTAAAAACATTACGTCATGTAGGTTCTTACCTTCAAGGACATCCAGACATGAAGCATATTCCAGGTGTTGATATGTCAAGTGGTTCCTTAGGACAGGGTGTTTCTGTTGCAGTAGGTATGGCACTTTCTGCAAAAATGGATAATAAAAAATATCGTGTGTATACCCTTGCTGGAGATGGTGAAATCCAAGAAGGACAAATCTGGGAAGCGGCTATGTTTGCCGGACATCGTAAATTAGATAACCTTGTTGTTATCGTTGATAATAATGGATTACAAATTGATGGTAATGTAGATGATGTATGTTCTCCATATCCAATTGATAAGAAATTTGAAGCGTTTAATTTCCATGTAATCAATGTAGATGCACATGATTTTGATGATCTTGAAAGAGCATTCAAAGAAGCAAAAGAAACCAAAGGACAGCCAACTGCAATTATTGCTAAGAGTGTAAAAGGTAGAGGCGTTTCCTTTATGGAGAATCAGGCATCTTGGCATGGCGCTGCTCCAAATGATGAACAATTTGATGTTGCGATGAAAGATTTAGAGAAAGTAGGTGAAGCATTATGTCAGAAATAAAGAAAATTGCAACAAGAGATAGCTATGGTAATGCTTTAGCTGAACTTGGTGAAAAATATCCAGAATTAGTCGTATTAGATGCTGACTTGGCAGCGGCTACAAAAACCGGAGTATTTAAAAAAGTTTTTCCAGATAGACATATCGACTGTGGTATTGCAGAATGTAACATGATGGGTATTGCAGCAGGTCTTGCTACAACAGGGAAAATCCCATTTGCAAGTACGTTTGCAATGTTTGCTGCAGGACGTGCATTTGAGCAGGTTCGTAATGCAATTGGATATCCTAAATTAAATGTTAAAATCGGAGCAACACATGCTGGAATCTCTGTTGGTGAAGATGGAGCGACTCATCAGTGTAACGAAGATATTGCATTAATGAGAACAATCCCAGGTATGGTTATTATTAACCCATCCGATGATGTAGAAGCAAAAGCTGCAGTAGAAGCAGCAATCAAGCATGAAGGACCTGTATATCTACGTTTCGGAAGATTAGCAACTCCTGTTATCAATGAAAATTCAGCGTATAAATTTGAATTAGGTAAAGGTGTTGTTCTAAGAGAAGGCAAGGATATCACCATTGTTGCAACTGGATTATGTGTAGCAGAGTCACTTGCAGCAGCCGATTTACTTGCAAAAGACGGAGTTGATGCAAAAGTAATCAATATTCATACAATCAAACCATTGGATGAAGAGTTAATTGTTGCAGCAGCAAAAGAAACAAAGAAAGTATTTACGGTAGAAGAGCATTCTGTAATTGGTGGACTTGGAAGCGCAGTTTGTGACTGCTTAAGCGAAAAAGCTCCAACCGAGGTTCATAAAATTGGTATGCAGGATATCTTTGGTGAATCTGGTCCAGCGGTAGAATTGATCAAGAAATATGAATTGGATGCACAAGGCATTTACAATCAGATTAAGAAATTTTTGTAATTTGTAATTTAGTTTCGAAATATAGTATAGAAGAAATACAAAGAGGTTGATACATAAGTATGATTTTATCATGTTATGTACCAACCTCTTTTCAATCCCAATACTTGTAAATCCCAAAAAGATTTGCTACAATAAGACACAAAAGATGTATTAAAACAATAGATTAGACGTAGTTGGTAGGAGGTTCCAATGGTACAAACTGTAAAAATGAATCTGGATGATTCGAAAGAACTTGCGATGATTGCAAAGGCACTTTCTGTAGAAACCAGAGTGGAAATATTAAAAAAACTAAGACATAAGGAACTAAATATCAATGAATTAGCAGAAGCGTTATGTATTCCGGCATCTTCTGCTGCGCTTCATGTAAAAGTGCTAGAGGAAGCAGGATTGATAAAGACCGAGCTTCAGCCCGGGGTTCGAGGTTCTATGAAGGTGTGTAGTATTGCAATTGACCATCTTTATGTGGAAGTCAACACGGCAGATATTTTAGGAATGGAAACAGAAATTATCCGAATGCCAATTGGAAGTTATGTCGACTATAAGGCAGAACCTACTTGTGGTCTGGTTGGTGCAAAAGGTCCGATAGGAGAGGAAGATGAACCTCATAGTTTCTTTCATCCAGACCGCCTGGATACAAAGCTTTTGTGGTTTGGAAAAGGTTATGTAGAATACCGTTTTCCCAATCATTTTCTGAAAGGAAAGAATGAAAAACAGCTGGAAATATCAGCAGAGCTGTGCTCCGAAGACCATGAATACAACCTTGATTGTCCATCCGAAATAACGGTATGGATTAATGGAGTGGACGCTGGTACATGGATTAGCCCAAGTGATTTTGGTGGAAGAAGGGGTACCTTGAATCCAGAATGGTGGCCTGATAAAAATACGCAATATGGAGTCCTAAAAACCTGGAAAACCAATGAAAAGGGAACTTTTATTGATGAAGAAAAGGTGAGTAATCATCCAATTGATGCGTATCAACTGTATCAAAAAGAGTACATCTCGGTACGAATAGGAATAAAAGAAGACGCAAAGTATGTGGGCGGCGTCAATCTATTTGGTGAATGCTTTGGAGATTATGCGCAAAATCTAGTGATGCGAATTTCTTATGAATGATAAAATCAATAAGTGAATATGAGAAAGCAGGTCTGGAAAAAAGTAAAGAATTTATATTAAATTCTTTACTTTTTTTTGTATTCGTGGTAGGATTAAGAAAAGAAACAATAAATATGTAATATAACATAAATGATAGAACAAACAAATTAAAAAATAATTACTCATTAAGGAGGAGTCAAATGAAACAGACATTATTAAAGAAGTTCCAGGAGATTTTTGGAGCAGAAGGCGAAACGAAGGTATTTTTTGCCCCAGGACGTGTAAATTTAATTGGTGAACATACAGATTACAATGGAGGTCACGTTTTTCCATGTGCATTGACAATTGGTACCTATGCCATGGTAAGAAAGAGAGAGGATAAACTTCTTCGTTTCTATTCCATGAACTTTGAATCACTAGGGGTGATAACTTCCTCTATCGAAAATATTACTTACAAAAATGAAGATAACTGGACGAATTACCCAAAGGGTGTTATCTGGGCAATGCAAGAAAAAGGCTACTCAATTGATACTGGTATGGATATTGTCATTTTTGGAAATATCCCAAATGGTTCGGGATTATCTTCTTCTGCATCTTTGGAGGTATTAACCGGATTTGTGCTAAAGAATTTATTTGCTTTGGATATTGATATGATTCAGATCGCACTAATCGGTCAATTCTCTGAAAACCATTTTAACGGAGTCAATTGTGGTATCATGGATCAGTTTGCAATTGCAATGGGTAAAGAAAACAATGCAATTTTCTTAGATACTGCAGATTTAAGCTATGAATACGCACCAATTGTTTTAGAAAATAAGAAAATTGTTATTTTAAATACCAATAAAAAACGTGGACTTGGTGATTCGAAGTACAATGAAAGAAGAAGCGAATGTGAAGAGGCCTTAAACGATCTTCAGTCTGTCGTTAAGATTCAATCTTTGGGCGAACTAAGTGAAGCACAGTTTGAAGAGCATAAGCATGCAATTACGCGTGATGTATGCAAAAAGCGCGCAAAACATGCAGTATATGAAAACCAAAGAACCATTCAGGCCGTTGCAGCTCTTAAAAAAGGAGACCTTACCTTATTTGGAGAACTCATGATTGCTTCCCACAATTCACTTCGAGATGATTATGAAGTAACTGGAATTGAATTAGACACTCTCGTAGAAGAAGCCTTAAAGCAAAAGGGTGTTCTAGGTGCAAGAATGACAGGTGCTGGATTTGGTGGTTGTGCAGTTAGTATCGTGGACGCTGAAGAAGTAGATGCTTTTATCCAAAATGTTGGTAAGGCATATAAAGAAAAAATGGGATATGCAGCTGATTTTTATGTTGTCTCGGTAGGAAATGGTCCATCTGTTTTGTAGGAAGTGAAAAAGACTTGTAAATAGATAATTATAATAAGAAAGTGAGGAAACAAAATGGCTATTTTAGTATTAGGCGGTGCAGGATATATTGGTTCACACACGGTATATGAATTAATTGATCGAGGAGAAGACGTTGTTATTATTGATAACTTACAAACTGGATATCGGGAGGCCGTTCATCCAAAAGCAAGGTTTTACGAGGGAGATATTAAAGATCGAGCATTTCTTGATTCTGTGTTTGATAAAGAAAAAATTGAAGCAGTGATTCATTTTGCAGCAAGTTCTTTGGTAGGAGAGAGTGTAACAAATCCACTAAAATATTATGATAACAACTTATGTGCTACAAAAGTATTATTAGATGCCATTGTTGCCCACGGCATTGATAAAATTGTATTTTCCTCAACAGCAGCTACTTATGGAGAACCAGAGCGTATCCCGATTTTGGAAACAGATCGTACATTACCAACCAATCCTTACGGAGAAACCAAGTTATCCATGGAAAAAATGTTTCAATGGGTGGGAAATGCACATGAACTTCGCTTTGTATCGCTAAGATACTTTAATGCATGCGGAGCTCATGTGAGTGGAGAAATTGGAGAAGCCCATAATCCGGAGTCTCATCTGATTCCATTGATTTTACAAGTACCAAACAATCAAAGAGAATCGATACTAGTATTCGGAGATGATTATGCGACAAAAGATGGTACTTGTGTTCGTGACTACATTCATGTAACGGATCTTGCAAATGCGCACATTTTAGCAGTGGAATACTTAAAAAAAGGAAATGAAAGTAATATCTTTAACCTAGGTAATGGCATTGGATTTACGGTAAACGAAGTTATTGAGACAGCTAGAAAGGTGACGGAACATGCCATTCCAGCAGTTGCTACACCTAGAAGAGCGGGAGATCCTGCACAGCTAATCGCATCCAGTGAAAAGGCGAAAACCATACTTGGTTGGAACCCAGAACACGATGATTTGGAAGAAATCATTTCTTCTGCTTGGAAATGGCATAAAAATCATCCAAACGGATATCGCTAGAAGGAAGGTATAACATGGAATTAACTACAATTTATGAAAACATTGGTGCGCTGGTAACCTATGGTATCGACTGTGGACTGGTGGAAAAAGAAGATACAATCTATGTAACCAATCAGATATTAGAACTTCTTCAATTCGATGAATATGAAGAGACTCACACCACAAGCAAAAAACCTTTGGAAGAAATATTAAATATACTACTAAATTATGCCTGCGAAAAAGGCATAACAGAAGATAATATTACAGCACGTGATTTATTTGATACCAGACTTATGAATGTACTGATGCCAAAACCAAGTGAAGTAATCAAAGAGTTTGGACGTCGTCTTGAGATTTCTCCAAAAGAGGCAACGGATTATTATTTTAAACTAAGTCAGGATAGTGACTACATCCGTCGCTACCGTATTGAAAAAGATCGCAAATGGACCGTTGATACAGAGTATGGCGTGATTGATATTACAATCAATCTCTCCAAACCTGAAAAAGACCCAAAAGCCATTGCTGCAGCAAAAAATGCAAAGCAAAGCGGTTATCCAAAATGTCTTTTATGTAAGGAAAATGAAGGCTATGCAGGTCGAATGAACCATCCAGCAAGACAAAATCACCGTATCGTTCCTGTTGTTATTAATGAACAGGATTGGGGATTTCAATATTCTCCATATGTATATTACAATGAACACTGTATCATATTTAATGGGGAACATACCCCAATGAAGATTGATCGGGCAGCATTTCGTAAACTGTTTGACTTCGTGAAACAGTTTCCCCATTATTTTGTTGGTTCCAACGCAGATTTACCGATCGTAGGCGGTTCCATCCTTAGTCATGACCATTTTCAAGGTGGAAATTATCAATTTGCAATGGCGAAGGCAGAAATAGAAACGCAAGTGTTGGTCAAAGGGTTTGAAGATGTAGAAGCGGGTATCGTAAAGTGGCCAATGTCGGTAATACGACTTCGCGCAGCGGATGAATGCCGTTTGATAGAACTTGGAGATCTCATCTTAAAACGTTGGAGAGCTTATACCGATGAAGATGCTATGATCTTTTCTCAGACGGATGGAGAACCTCACAATACCATTACACCAATTGCAAGAAAAGTAGGAGATAACTATGAACTGGATTTGGTGCTTCGAAATAATCTTACGACAAAAGAACATCCACTCGGGCTTTATCATCCTCACTTAGAACTTCACCATATTAAGAAGGAAAATATAGGATTGATTGAAGTTATGGGGCTTGCGGTGCTCCCTGCAAGATTGAAAGATGAAATGGAATTACTGGCTGAATACATGTTGGAAGGAAAAGACATAAGAAACAATGAGATTCTTCAAAAACATGCTGAATGGGCGGAGGAAATAAAAGCGAAGTATCTAGCTATTCGTAAAGATAACGTAGATGAAATCTTACAACAAGAAATCGGTTTAGTATTTTGCACCGTGTTAGAGCATGCAGGAGTTTATAAAAGAGACGAAAGTGGAAAGAAAGCCTTTCTGCGTTTCATGGATAGTTTGTCATAGCTTGAAGTTTATCATAATGGATTCATTTTAAATAAAAATTTTGCTTTCTTTTTTATAAATTATAGGAAATATGTATTTACAGTACTATGATATTGTGATAATCTTAACAAAAAGATAGGAAAATGGGAGGAAACAAATGAAACAAAGAGATATAGCAGTTGCTATTATTTTAACACTTATCACCTGTGGGGTTTATGGTATTTATTGGTTTATTGTATTGACTGATGATATCATTACCGCAAGTGAGGAAAACTTTACGTCGGGAATCTTTTGCTTTTTATTTACCGTCATCACCTGTGGAATTTATGGAATCTACTGGGCTTACAAGATGGGACAGTTCATTCAGACAGCAAAGATGAAGCACAATATGCCTGCAGGAAGTGATATGTCAGTTGGCTATTTAATCCTACAATTGTTTGGTTTCAACATCATCAATCTGGCCTTGATGCAAAATGAAATCAATCATATTTATTTTTAATTATGAAAAAACGAGTATGTAAACTAGTCATAGCCCTTTGTCTAATCTTTGGATTGGGCATGGGTTATGCCTTTTTTTTCGTAAAAACAGGGATTGCAATACCCTGTATGTTTCATCTGATTACTGGATTATACTGTCCTGGGTGTGGAGTGTCAAGGATGTGTCTTTCTATTTTACAAGGCGACTTTCAACGCGCTTTTTTCTATAATCCAATGCTATTTCTTATGTTACCGCTGCTGGTTTTTTACTTTATACGCCAGGCTGTTAATTATATAAGGGGTGTAAAGTGGCAAATGAGTAAATGGGAATCAGTCGTATGGAAAGTATTGGTAGTTGTACTAATTATATTTGGAGTAGTAAGAAATTTACCAGGAATGCAATCACTTTTGCCTAGGTAAATTTCAAATATTAGCATTTTGAGGAGGCTATATGAGATCGTATTTTATGCAAACCGATCGAATCGGTTTTTCGAACTGGACGAGTGAGGACTTACCCTTAGCTAATCTACTGTGGGGAGAGCCAGATGTGACACGTTATATCTGTGCGAAGGGGAAACTAACAAAACAAGAGATAGCCGACCGCTTATTATTGGAAATAAAAAATCAAGAAACAAAGGGTGTTCAGTACTGGCCAATTTTTGAAAAGAGTACTGGCGAGCTAATTGGCTGTTGTGGGGCAAGGCCATTTGATAAAGAAAAAAATAGTCTGGAAATTGGTGTACATCTTAGACAAGAATTTTGGCGGAGAGGAATTGGAAGCGAGGCATTGAAGGCGGTCATTCAATACTGCTTTCAGGAAAGAAAAGTGGAAAAACTGTTTGCAGGGCATCATCCAAAAAATGATGGATCAAGGAAACTTTTGACAAGTCTTTCTTTTGTTTATATTGGTGACAATTTTTACGCGCCGACTGGATTATATCACCCATCTTACGAGCTGGCTCGCATAAATAATATGTAAAAGTGTTGCAGTTGTGCCAAAACATATAAGGATAGATTGTTTATATGAAAAACCATAGTAGAAATTAATGGAAAATACTTTGAGAAAAGTTAAACAATTATATGGAAATGCATCCATTATTTGTAAATAGATAGTTAAAATAAAAAATATTACTTGTAAACAAATAAAAAGATTGAAAATTCTGATATTTTTGTGTAATATAATATATATCATTGGTAATTTGAAAGGAGCATATTATGGTTATACAAAAGAATGGAAAAATAGACTTACAAAGTTTGGAAGTAGAGGATATTATTGACATTGCTGTTTTACAGAAGTTTCTTGACAACTTTGCTCTCGGAATGAATTGTGCTGCAGTAGCAGTTAATCGGAAGGGCGAGGAAATTACAAAACCAAGTTATTATCGTCAATTTTGCAGTAATTATATACATAAGTCAAGTCTTGGTGATAGCCGCTGTGCTACCTGTCATAATCAAATGGGTGAAGACGCAATTCGAAGTGGAGGCGCATTTATAGGGCCATGTCATGCTGGTCTTATTGATTTTAGTGCACCAATCATCGTGAATGGTGAACATCTTGGAACGGTACTTGGCGGTCAGATTTTAGATAAGGAACCTGAGGAAGATAAATTTAGAAGAGTTGCGCAAGAGCTTCATTTACCAGAAGATGAACTTTGGGCATCCGCACAAAAAATAGATATCGTAGATCGAAAAAATATCAATGCTTCTGCTGAGGTTTTGCACATCGTTGCAAACACACTTGCTCAGGAAGGATATAAACGTTTAGAAACAGAAATGCTATCGAAAGATTTAGTTGATAATTTTATACAGATTTCACAAACAGTAGAAATGCTAGCAGAATCCGCGCAAAATATTACATATAATCAACACACGCTATCGCAAAAAATTGGCGATATCGGACAAGTTACCAATGAAATATCGCAAGTACTCATTGCCATTAGTAAAGTGGCAGATAAAACGAAGTTGATTGGTTTGAATGCGTCCATTGAAGCAGCCAGATTAGGCAATGAAGGAAGAGGATTTTCCGTTGTTGCGAAAGAGATACAGAGTTTATCAGAAAATTCAAAGAGAACAGCAATGCAGATTAATGAATTGAATTCACAAATTGGAGCAAGTATAAAGGATACCATTAATGATGCTAAAAATACATTAGCAGTGACGGAAGATCAATCAGCTGCTATGGAGGAATTATCAGCGACCGTTCAAAACTCAGTTGACTTGGCAGAGCACTTAAAGCAATTATTTCAAATAAAATAAAAGTTGTTCAAAGGGATACTTGACAAAAGTATCTCTTTTTCATTACAATAATTGAATAAATACTCATTGAATATATATTCAATACAATAAAAGAAATTCATGTTTTATCAAGGAGAATTTGCATGACGCGTGAAGAACAAAAAGAACAACGAAGAAACCAGATCTTATTTACAGCGCTTGATTTATTTGTAAAAAAAGGATATTCGGCAACAAAAGTAGCAGATATAGCAAAAGAAGCGAATATGAGTGTGGGCCTATTATTCCACTATTTCGAATCAAAGGAAAAGCTTTTAGAAACCTTAGTGATAATCGGTCTTGAAGGTACAAAAATGCCATTAACAATGGAAGTAAAGGAACCCCTCGATTTTTTTGAAACATTTTTGAAACAGCTTATTTCTCATATGAAGGAACAGCCGTATAGCGCAAAAATGTTTGCTTTAATGTCACAGGCGCAACGATCGGAGGGAATACCAGATTATATAAGAAAGATTGCATTGCAGGTTGATACGATAGAGCAAACCACAAAGATAATAAAAGAAGGTCAGAAAAATGGATCGATACGAGAGGGGGATGCATTGGCAATTTCAAATGCATATTGGTGCTCAATTCAGGGAATAGCAGAAAATTATGCCTGCCATCCTGAAATTCCATTACCAGAACCAGAGTGGTTAATTGATATGATAAAAGCATAGGGGAGAATAGGGATGAAGAAAAAGATAGTAATTATTGGCGGTGGCGTAGCCGGTTTAAGTGCAGGAATTTATGGATTGCAACATGATTTTTCAGTAGAAATTTACGAAAAACATAGCATCTGTGGGGGTGAGTGTACCGCATGGAAACGCAAGGAGTATCTCATTGATAACTGTGTTCATTGGTTGACCGGAACAAGAAAAGGAACTAAGCTTTATGATATTTGGGAGAATCTATCTGTACTATCGAAAGATGTGAATGTGTTGCATGCAGATGCATTTTACACGACAGAACTAAATGGAGATTCTATCACCTTATGGAGAGATTTAGAGCGAACAAAAAAGGAAATGCTTTTACTTTCTCCTGAGGATGAAAAAGAAATTAAAAAATTAATTCACTACATAAAACTTGCGGAAACGATGGAGATGCCGGTTGATAAACCATTTGATCAGATGAATGTGCTAGAGTATATAAAGCTGGGAATGTCTATGGCAGATATGGGAAAAGTTATGAAAGAGTACGGCAAGATAACGGTGGAGGAACTTGCAAAGCGGTTTAAACATCCACTGCTACAACTTATGATAACTGCATATATGGCAAAAGAGTATTTGGCTTATTCTTTTATCGTGTCGTATGCCACTTTTACATCTGGAAATGGAGGCGTGCCAGAAGGTGGATCGCTCGATATGATACAGCGAATGAAGCAGCGCTTTGAGAACTTAGGGGGTATCGTATTTACGAATCGTGATGTTTCAAAAATCGTAATTGAAAAAAAACATGCAACTGGAATTACCTTGGTAGATGGAAGATTTATCGGGGCGGATTATGTGATTCCAGCTTGTGATACAGACTATACGTTCCATCAATTACTAAATGAATCTTACATGGATAAAAAACTTCAAAAAACCTATCAAGAACGGAAAGAGAATCCATTAATGAGCGGATTTCAAATCGCATTTTCAGTAGATGATGAGGCGCGTGAGCTTAAAGATACTATAGTATTTGATTGTGAACCGATGCAGATTGCAACACAGACAGTAAATCGAATGAGCATTAAGAATTACCGGAATTATGGTAAAAATATTGCGCCAGAAGGAAAAACAGTATTACAAAGTAATTTTGTTCAATATGAAGCAGACTTTGAATATTGGAAACAACTCTATAATAAGAAAGTATACAATCAGGAAAAAGAAAGACTGGCAAAAGAAGCGCAAAAGCGTCTAGAAGCGAGGTTTCCAAACTATATGGGTAAGATACACGTTATAGATGTTTGGACTCC
The DNA here is from genome assembly GCA_002419585.1 of Lachnoclostridium sp. UBA5725. Classification (GTDB taxonomy): domain Bacteria; phylum Bacillota; class Clostridia; order Lachnospirales; family Lachnospiraceae; genus DIGJ01. The sequence continues at coordinate 72,755 of DIGJ01000040.1, read as the reverse complement.
TGCTACCTATCATAAATATTGCAATGCCTATCACGGCGCATATATGAGTTTTATAACAACAAAAAGAAGTAAGTATACTTCCTTTTCCGGAAATATTAAGGGCCTTGATAATGTGTTTTTAGCAAGTCAATGGCTTATGAGTCCAGGTGGGCTTCCTACGGCAGCTGTTATGGGAAAATTTGCTATTCAAAGAATTTTGAAGAAATCTTAGTCTATAAAATCCATGCTAAATACCAATGTTCAAATACCATACGTTCAAACCGAATCAGAAGGATTATATTAATTGCGTTGTTGAGCATTTGCTGATCTCCCTCGATTGTTGCAAGATTCCTTGAGTGAAATTGGTCAGAAGTGCAAGCCAGTTTTAATGGAGCTAGAAGTCTGGGGAAATGAGTATATTGCCACTTTTTTGGAGCGTAAGGTAGACAAATAAAGTCGAATGTTATATGATAAAAACCATAGTAGCTTGGAAGGCTTACAAGTAGAGAAAGGATTTATAGAATGAAAAAAATTATTGAATGCATAAAAGACGAAGTAATCGAAGCTTTTATACAGGCAGGTTATGATAAAAAGTACGCGATGGTAAAACTTTCAGATCGACCAGACCTCTGCCAGTATCAGTGTAATGGGGCTTTAGCGGCAGCTAAAGAATATAAATGTGCTCCTATTATGATCGCAAATAAATTGGTTGATATTTTAAAAGAAAGCAAGAGTTTTAAAGAAGTAGTCGCAATCAATCCAGGATTTATCAATATCACTTTGAGTGAAGCATATATTGCGGATTATGTAAACGAGATGAGAAGTGGAAATCACTTTGGTACCGATACTCCTGAAAATCCGATGTCTATAATCATAGATTACGGCGGACCTAACATTGCAAAACCATTGCATGTAGGACACCTTCGTTCCGCAGTAATTGGTGAAAGTATAAAACGTATTGGTAAGTTTATGGGACACAATATGATCGGAGATGCACATCTTGGCGACTGGGGTCTACAGATGGGTCTCATAATTACCGAATTAAAACGTCGTAATCCAAACCTTCCATATTTTAATGAAGATTTTACCGGACAATATCCAAAAGAAGCACCATTTACAATGGCAGAATTAGAAGAAATCTATCCGTTTGCAAGTGGATATTCCAAGGAACACGATGATTATAAAGAAGAAGCAAGAAACAATACATTCCGTCTTCAAAAAGGAGACAGAGGGTTTACCGCACTTTGGAAGCATATTTGCAATGTTTCCATCGAAGATCTTAAGAAAAATTATCAAAATTTAAATGTCAGCTTTGAACTGTGGAATGGGGAAAGTGATGTAGAAAACGTAATTCCTGAAATGGTTCAGTATATGAAAGATGGTGGATATGCCTATATTAGTGAGGGAGCTTTGGTCGTTGATGTAAAAGAAGAAACCGATACCAAAGAAATGCCACCATGTATGATTGTAAAATCAGATGGTTCTTCCCTTTATAATACGACAGACCTTGCAACCATTGTTGATCGTGTCAAACATTATAATCCAGGCGCAATTAAATATATTGTAGATAAAAGACAGGGATTATATTTTGAACAGGTATTCCGTTGCGCTAGAAAAACGAAACTTGTAGAGGATAATGTAGAATTAACCTTTTTAGGTTTTGGTACCATGAATGGAAAAGATGGAAAACCGTTTAAAACAAGAGAAGGTGGAGTGCTTCGCCTTGAGTACTTAATTGCAGATGTTACGGAAGCGGTTTACAATAAAATTCGTGAAAATCGTAATATAGAGGAAGAAGAAGCAAGAGAAATTGCAAAGAAAGTTGGAATTGCTGCAATTAAGTATGGTGATCTTTCCAATCAGGCTTCAAAAGATTACATCTTTGACATTGAACGATTTACTTCATTTGAAGGAAATACAGGTCCTTATATTTTATATACCATCGTTCGAATTAAATCCATCTTAAATAAATACAAAGAATTAAAAGGAGCAATCAAGTCAGATGTTGTGATTGCACCGGCAGTTACAAGTAGCGAAAATGAACTTATGCTTGAACTGGTCAAGTTTAATGAAGTTGTAGAAACAGCATTTAACGAAAATGCCCCTCATAAGGTGTGTCAGTATGTATATGATTTGGCAAATGCGTTTAACCGTTTCTATCATGAAAATAAAATCATTGCACAAGAAGATGAAGCAATACAGGCTTCTTGGATTGCGTTAATCGAGTATACCTTAGCTATGCTGAAACAATGCACCGAGTTGCTTGCAATCGAAGCACCAGAACGTATGTAGGAGAGGAAGAGTACCTTGTTTATTGGAAGAAAACAGGAGATGAAATTTCTAGAGGATTATTATAATCGGAACAAAAATGATTTGATCGTTGTGTATGGAAGGCGTGGAATCGGAAAAACGGAGTTACTTCGTGGCTTTTCGAAAGATATATCGTGCTTATATTACACAGCAAGGGAATGTTCTGAAAAAGAACAGCTTCTTACCATGCAAAAAGAATGGAGAGAAGACAATGCCTTATCAGGAGAGGAAGTATCCTTTCATGCTTTATTAATGGAAGCAGCGCAGCATTATTCTCTAATCATCTTTGATGAATTTAATCTAATTTTGAAAAATTCGAATACCTTTATGGCAGGAATTGTAAACGCCTTGAAGCAATCGTATCCCGAAAAGAAATTAATGATTGTTCTTTGTAGTTCTTCTGTAAACTGGGTAGAAAATGATATGGTAAGTACAATCGGTGCGGACGCTCTTTTCATATCAGCCTTTCAAAAAATAAAAGAATTAACGTTTCCAGATATCGTGACACGTTTTCCGAATTATTCCGTAGAAGACTGCATTCAGGTATATGGAATCCTTGGAGGAGTGCCAGGATATTTAAATGTATGGAATGAAAAGCGTAGTATAAAAGAAAATATTATGGCTCTATTTTTATACAAAGATGGTAAATTATATCAGGAAGCCCAAAACTTTTTGAAAACAGAGCTGCGAGAACTTGCCTTGTATAATACCATCTTAGCTTGTCTTTCCGAAGGAAAACTCAAATTAAATGATATATACGATAGAACCGGCTTTAGCCGTGCAAAGATTAGTGTCTATCTTAAAAATCTCATTGAACTGGATGTTGTAGAAAAAGTCTTTTCCTATGATACCGATGGGAAAGATAATACGAAAAAGGGACTGTATCGAATTAAGGACCGATTTATCCATTTTTGGTATCGTTTTGTATTTCCAAACCTTTCCAAACTGGAAAATCGAAAGATGGAAGAAGTTTATCAAGGAAAGATAGCGCCTGTCCTTGAGGATCATATTAGTACGTATTTCACAAATGTTTGTCAGGAATATCTGATGCTGATGAGTGATTTCAAAAAACTGGATTTTGAAATCGTGCGTATGGGACAATGGTTTGGGAAAGAGGGAACCATTGACTTTATCGGTGTCACTTCCCAAAACACTTATTTTGTAGGGAAGAGTAAATGGGGCAACAAACCACTGGATGAGACTGATTTTGAAACCTTATTGGAACTGGTAAAGCAAGCGCAGGTGGAGCCGGATCATTATTATTTGTTTTCAAAAAATGGATTTACCAATCCGTTGGAAGTTATGGCAAAGGGAATGGATAATCTTGTTTTGACAGATTTGGAAGATTTATAAAATCAAGAATCATATCGATAAAACGAAGAAAAGAAGGAATGAGAATGTTTCATGAGACATCAAAATTAGTAATTTACCGAGGCCTTGAAGAAGATTGTATTTTGTTTCAAATGGCAGGTATATGCGAAGAGTTTTTTAGCGGAAATTATGTAAAGGAAAATCTGATTACTCGAATTTATGTACAAATAAATCGGTTGCTTGATGTGGCAACAAAATATGGATTTGATAAGAATTTATGGCATAATTATCTTGCATTTATACTTGCTACGAATGAAAATCCATTTAGTATTACTTGTGAAAAAGTTGGAGCAAATGACGGAACGGTAAATCAATTTGCAAAGAGTGATTACCGGATTTTCAAGGCTTTGTTTGATTATGATTTTAAACCATTGGAGGAGGCTCTTTCGATTAACTGTTTTGATATTATCCTTGACTATAAATCGATTGTGAAGCCGGAAAGACGTTATAATAAAAGCGTAAGCGATAAGGTGAAGCTACTGAGCGAGCAGATTGAAAAGGCGTTGGATGAAAACGAGATTTTTGATATTGTAACCAACTTCTATAAAGCCTACGGAGTGGGTAAATTTGGACTAAATAAGGCATTTCGCATTTATCGTGATGGAGAAGGCGAACTCATTCGTCCAATTACAAATACGGAAGAAATCCGTTTGTCCGATTTAATTGGCTATGAGATTCAAAAACAAAAATTGATTGACAACACGGAAGCTTTTGTCGAAGGAAGAAAAGCAAACAATGCACTTTTATTTGGAGATAGTGGCACAGGTAAATCCACGAGTATAAAGGCAATTTTGAATGAGTATTATGACAGAGGACTTCGAATCATCGAGATATATAAACATCAATTTCAGGATTTATCTACTGTAATATCTTTAATCAAAAATCGAAATTACCGTTTTATTATCTATATGGATGATTTGTCATTTGAAGAATTTGAAATTGAATACAAATATCTGAAGGCAGTAATTGAGGGTGGTCTTGAAACGAAGCCGGATAATGTATTAATCTATGCGACCTCGAACCGAAGACACTTGATCCGCGAGACATGGAGTGATCGTTCGGATGTTACGAATGATGAAGGTATGCACAAATCCGATACGATGCAGGAAAAACTATCCTTGGTAAATCGTTTTGGTATTACGATTAACTTTTCGAAACCGTCACAAAAAGAATATTTTGAAATTGTAAAAGAACTTGCAAAAAAGCAAAACATTCCAATGTCGGAGGAAGAACTGTGTACAAAGGCAAATATGTGGGAATTAAGCCATGGTGGTATCTCTGGTCGAACCGCGCAACAGTTTATAAATTATCTGGCTGGAAAAATTGTAGAATAAGATGTTTAGTACGGTTACAACATAAATTTTTGTGGTTGTGACCGTGCTTTTTACGGTACAAAAGAAAGGAAATACATGAATCAAAAGAGAGAAATTAAGATGATTGGTCTCGATCTTGACGGAACCGTTCTTAATAATAAAAAAGAATTTTCGATACGGAATAAAAATGCAATCAAAGAGGCTATTAAAAAGGGGATTGTTGTCCTACCTGCTACTGGAAGACCTCTGGCAGGAATTCCAAAAGAATTTTTGGAGCTGGAAGGCGTACGATATGCATTAAGTGCAAATGGCGCGGTTATTTATGATATATTAGAAGAAAAGAAACTATATGAAGACTGTATGGATTTTGAGATGGTGTTATCGATTTTAAGTAAGCTAAAAGAAATAGACATCATGGCGGATGTATTTATTGAAGGCGTTGGCTATGTTGAGCGAGAAATTCTTGCTTATAATATTCAATATGCGCCAAGTGAGGAATTACGGGAGTATTTACTAAAGACAAGAAATCCAGTTGATGACCTCCTTTCGTTTGTAGCAAGCAAAAAGCAACCCATTCAGAAAATGACAATAAACTTTCGAACCATGGAAGATGGCACTTTATGTGGAAAAGAAGCAGTATTGAATGTGTTAGCTTCATATACGCAGCTGTCGGTTGTCTCCGGAATGCCAACAAATTTAGAGGTCACGAAGCACACGGCAACAAAAGGAAACGGACTTTTGGTATTAGGTAAGCTGTTAGGCATTGAGAAAGATAGCATCATGGCTTGCGGGGATAGTGGAAATGACCGAGAGATGCTTAGGACAGTAGGTCTTGGAGTTGCCATGGGAAATGCAACACCGGATGTATTGGAAGTCGCAGATTTTGTAACAACATCAAATGAAGAGGACGGAGTGGCTTGTGCGATTGAACACTTTGTGTTAAAATCTCTTGATGTATGTAAATAGAAAAAATAACCATTTATATAGAAAAGACATATATGGGAATGGAGAAAATGAATGAAAACAAGTGATTTTGACTTTTATTTACCAGAAGAACTGATTGCACAAGACCCCTTAGATGACCGATCCAGTTCAAGACTTTTAGTAATAGACAAAGAAACCGGTGAACGTACACATGATATATTTAAGCATATTACAAAATATTTGAGACCAGGAGATTGTCTCGTGCGTAACAATACAAAAGTAATTCCTGCAAGATTAATTGGAGAAAAAGAAGATACCGGTGCACATATTGAAGTACTTTTATTAAAGCGAAAAGAAAATGATATCTGGGAAACACTAGTAAAACCAGGGAAAAAAGCAAGAATAGGTTCAAAAATATCATTTGGCAACGGACTTTTAGTTGGTGAAGTGATGGATATCGTAGAGGAAGGGAATCGTCATATCAAATTTACGTATCAAGGTATTTTTGAGGAAATATTAGATCAGCTTGGACAGATGCCACTGCCACCGTATATCACGCATGAATTAAAGGATAAAAACCGTTATCAGACCGTTTATGCAAAGTATGAAGGATCCGCGGCAGCTCCAACAGCAGGACTTCATTTTACCGAAGAATTATTTCGAGAAATTGAAGCGATGGGCGTAACGGTTGCAAATGTTACTTTACACGTTGGTTTAGGTACGTTTCGACCAGTAAAGGTAGAGGATGTAACCAATCACCATATGCATTCTGAGTTTTATCAGATCGAACCGGAGGAAGCGAAGAAAATCAACGATGCAAAAGCAATGGGTAATCGAATTATCTGTGTTGGAACCACAAGTTGTCGTACGATTGAGTCTGCAGTAGATGAAAATGGAAGGGTACTACCAGGTAGTGCAGATACACAGATATTTATTTATCCAGGATATCAGTTTAAAGTACTTGATGGACTGATTACCAATTTCCATTTACCAGAATCAACATTACTAATGTTAGTATCTGCTTTGGCTGGAAAAGAACATATTATGGCAGCTTATGAAGAAGCAGTACGTGAGAAATATCGTTTCTTTAGCTTTGGCGATGCGATGTTTATTACTGACATCCGTAAATAAAGATTAGACTATATGATACAAAAGAAATAGGAGCAAGGAGTTATTTATGAAGAAAAAGATGTTATTCATTTATAATCCGCACGCGGGCAAGGAAGCATTAAAAAGTAAGCTTTCCGATGTATTGGAAATTTTTATGGATGCAGATTATGAAGTTACTGTCTATGCGACAAAGCAGGCAAAAGATGCGACTAATATTGTAAGCTCTCGTGGTGATGATTTCGATTTTATTGTTTGTTCTGGAGGTGATGGGACGCTGAATGAAGTGACCGATGGTTTCATGAAATTAGAGCACCGACCACCATGTGGGTATATTCCGACTGGAACGGTAAACGATTTTGCAACCACTCACCATATTCCTAAAAATATTATAATGGCCGCCAATAATGTAATTGAAGGAGAATGTTTTCCCTGTGATATTGGTTCTTTAAATGGAGACTATTTTAATTATGTGGCAGCATTTGGTGCATTTACGGAAGTTGCATATCAGACATCACAGGAAATAAAAAATATTTTTGGCAAATTAGCTTATTTCTTAGATGGAGTTAAACGATTGCCGACTCTTAAGTCGTATCATATAAGAGTAGAGCTCGATGACGAAACAGAATCTTTTGAAGATGAGATTATTTTTGGAATGATAACAAACTCGAAATCAGTTGGTGGTTTCAAAGGAATCACGGGAAGAAATGTGAAACTCGATGATGGTTTGTTTGAGGTAACGCTGATTAAGTGTCCGCAGAATGCTGTAGAATTACAGGCAATCATCAATTCGTTGTTAACAAGAGAAGCAAATCCTAAGTATATTCATTCATTTGCCTCCAATCATATTATCCTGACTTCTCAGGAAGAAATTTCATGGACGATTGATGGAGAATACGGGGGAACGTATCATTTGGCGGAGATCATCAATCATAAGAAGGCGATTAGCTATATTAGAGGCAAAAAGAAATAGGATAAGGGATGTTGCATTAAAAAAATAGGTTGTGTTCAATTTTCATATCGGGGCACAAAGAGCAGGTGCTCGAACCTCAATACGATTGTCAATTTTAATAAGCCATAACCAGTGAAAATCAAGTGATTGGCACTTGATTTTACTATGTCTTATTAAAATAATCGTATCATTCGGTTCGAGCACCTGCTCTTTGTGCCCCGATATGAAAATTGGGATATAGGTTACTATTTTTACAACTAACTTAGTCTTATCGAAAAAATTCGGTAGAACACCTGTTATATGCGCTAATGATTGCAAATCGAGATAAAAGTTTATATTGTGTAACATTCCCTTCTTGATTTTGACTAGTTATTTATTAGTTTGTCTAAGTCTTCATAAAAGTTTGGATAGGAGATGTTAACGCATTCACCATCGATTAGGGTGGTGGTACCTTCTGCGATTAAGCTTGCTACGGCAAAGGACATGGCGATTCGGTGGTCTAATTTTGTTTGGATGGTGGCACCTGTCAAGGGATTGCCACCTTCAATTATCATACCATCTTCTGTAGCGGTAACATTAACTCCCATTAAGGAGAGGTTTTTTGCCATGACATCGATACGATTGGATTCTTTGACTTTTAATTCCTGTGCATCCTTGATAATGGTAGTTCCGTTGGCACAGGCGGCTAATATGGCGATGATTGGTAGTTCATCAATTAAGGTTGGTATTAGACTTCCACCGATTGTAATGCCATGAAGGTTCGAAGTCTTAACTAAAATATCTGCAACAGGTTCGCCACTTAAATTACGTTTGTTTTGAAGTGTTAGATCAGCGCCCATTGAATTCATGACATGTATCATGCCATCTCTGGTATCATTGATGCCAACATTTTTTATAAGCACTTCAGAATTTGGTACAATGGCGGCTGCTGCCATAAAGTAAGCAGCCGAAGAGATGTCTCCTGGTACCTCCACTTTTTGACCATATAGTTCGGAAACTGGAAGTAAAGTTGCAGTGGTGTCCTCTATCGTAACCGATCCTCCAAAATAGTTTAGCATAAGCTCGGTGTGATTTCTGGAACGTGTAGGTTCGGTGACGGAAGTAGTCCCTTCGGAATAGAGTCCGGCAAGCAATACCGCGGATTTGACTTGTGCGGAAGCAACGTTTGATTGGTAGTGAATGCCATGGAGCTTGGAAGGGCTTATTTTTAATGGTGCGCAACCATTCTCCTTTATACTTTCAATAGTTGCACCCATCTGCGAAAGTGGAGTGATAATACGATTCATCGGACGTCTTTGAATGGAATCATCCCCATTTAGTGTACTTGTAAAAGACTGACCGGCCAAGATTCCAGAAATTAAACGTGTGGTCGTTCCGCTATTTCCTACATCAAGCAGTTCATTTGGTGCGCATAAACCATGAAGCCCTCTTCCATGAATGCGGATGATATCTATTTCGTCGTCAATCGAAACACCCATTTTTCGAAAACAGTCTATTGTAGAAAGACAATCGGCACCACGTAAAAAGTTGGTTACTTCCGTGAGCCCTTCTGATATTGCTCCAAGCATAATGGCACGATGCGAAATGGATTTATCGCCTGGAATGGTAATTTCCCCGTTGAGGGAAGAAACTTTATTTCGGTTCATCAAAAGTGCTCCTTTCAGCGTTCATAGATTGTATAGTGTTGTTTTTTCATTAGTTCGATTCCCATGTCACAAGAGGTCTGATCATATAATTCAATACGTAACACACCTTCAGCAAATTCCCGATTGTGAATGATTCCAATATTTTTTATGCTGATACCGTTGTTTGCTAAAAGCGTTGCAATGGAAGCAATGGCACCGGTCTCGTCGACAATATCCAGATAAATCTCAAACGTACGGTCAATAATACCGCCTTTTGTGTTTGGAATGGAATCACGATAATTTTTGGCAGATTCAAAATAATCATAGATTGCAGTTTCGTTTTTATCCTGAATGGCTGTTATAACCTGATCTAATGTTGACTGGTATAAATTCAAAAATTTTAAGATACTTTCTTGATTCGTTAAACAAATATTTTGCCACATAGTAGGGGAGGAGGATGCAATTCGCGTGATATCTTTAAACCCGCCTGCGGCTAATGAAAGCATCTGGTTGGAAGCATCATCGTTGTTTTGTACCAAATTTACTAAGGAAGAAGCTATAATATGCGGAACATGACTGATTGCTGCAACAATATCATCGTGGCGCTTGCAGTCAAGTGTAACTGGAATTGCATGAACATCCGATACGATTTGCAGCATGTGTTTCATCATAAAATCAGGAGTTTCTTCATTTGGAGTTAGAATATAGTAGGCATTTTCCAAAAGACGGGAACTTGAATTTTGATATCCAGTCCGTTCCGAACCAGCCATTGGATGCCCACCGATAAAATTCTTTGAAAGGTCTAGACTTCTCACTGCTTCATTGATATTTCCTTTTACACTACCTACATCTGTGATGAGGCACGTAGGCTTTATCCGTTCTTTTAATTCGTGTAAGTATTTTATATTTTCTAAAACCGGACCACATAAAAAGATGATATCACATTCCTTAAAATGAAGGGAAAGATCATCGTCAACAAAATCAAGGACTTGATCTTTTTTTGCCTCTAGCAAAGAATCATTTGGTTTAGTATGGTAATTGTATGCAATCATACGGTAATCGTTGTCAGAGAGGCGTAGCGCACGTGCAATAGAACCACCAATAAGTCCAAAGCCGATAAATCCGATGGTAAGTGATTGTAACATAATATTCTCCGTTCCTGCGCATGATGAATGCACAATCTATGTGTAGAAATCTAAAATCGTTTGTTCATAAGCTGAATAAATGGTCGAAGTTCATAGCAAAGGTCATCAAACTGCTTAAAAGTCAGAGACTGCGGTCCATCTGAGAGGGCTTTGGTTGGATTTGGGTGTGTTTCAATCATGAGTCCATCTGCACCACATGCAATGGCGGCCTTTGAAAGTGGAGCAACGTAACCACGAACACCGGTGGCATGACTAGGATCTACGATAATTGGTAAGTGGCTTTTTTCTTTAATGACTGGAACGGCACTGATATCTAATGTATTTCTGGTTGAATTTTCAAACGTACGAATGCCTCGTTCGCATAGAACTACATTCGGATTTCCTTCTGCCATTACATATTCGGCTGCATTTAACCATTCCTCAATCGTAGCAGACAAACCACGTTTTAATAAAACCGGCAGTCCTGTTTTGCCGGCTTCCTTTAATAGGTAGAAGTTTTGCATGTTTCGTGCACCGATTTGTAGCATATCAACATATTTTGAAGCAGCCTCTATGGCTTCTAGGCTGGTGACTTCACAAACAATAGCTAATCCAGTTTCTTCTCTGGCTTCCTTCATTAATTTAAGACCATCTTCTTCAAGACCTTGGAAAGAATAAGGAGAGGTTCTTGGTTTGTAAGCACCACCACGAAGAATCTGTGCTCCAGATGCTTTGATCGCCTTTGCAGTTTCCATGACTTGATCTTCACTTTCGACTGCGCATGGTCCAGACATTATGACGAATTCTTCACCGCCAATCGACGTATTTCCTACTTTTACAATACTAGGCAACGGATGGAATTTTTTATTTGCAAGCTTATAGCTTTCGGTTACCTCGACTATTTTTTCTACATCCTCAAATAATTCAAGATTTTTATCACACAAAACGGTTTTGTCACCAACGACACCAATTATTGTAACTTCTTTTCCATTGGAAAGATGTGCTTCTAATTGATTGCTTTGAATTATATTTAAAATCTGACGGATTGAGCTTTCTTTTGCTCCCGGTTTCATTACGATAATCATATCTTTTATCTCCTTTATTTCTGCATTTTACGCCATTTTATAATATATTTATTATCTATAAACAATATAGATTGTACTATAGGTAGAGAAAGATGTCAATACTGCGTCGCTTTAAACTTTAACGCTTCAACGCAATAATTGAAATAATTTGGTAAAACTGGATATAATAGTTGTATTATCAGAAATATTTTAGTAAAATATAGACATGATAAATAATTTGAATTGGAGGAGTTTATTATGGAAACATTTAAGTATGAGAAAATCCGTAATGTTGCTGTTTTAGGGCACGGGGGCTGTGGCAAGACCACATTGGTCGAAGCCATGGCGTTTACAACAGGAATTACGAACCGACAAGGCAAAGTAGAAGAGGGGAATACCATCAGTGACTTTGATAAGGAAGAAGTAAAAAGAAAATTCTCAATTACCACCTCAGTTGTTCCAATTATTTGGGAAGATACAAAAATAAACATCCTAGATACTCCTGGTTATTTTGATTTTGTGGGAGAAGTAGAGGAAGCATTGCAAGCTGTCGATGCAGTAGTCATTGTAATTTCGGCAAAAGCCGGGGTAGAAGTTGGTACAATGAAAGCATGGGATTTATGCGAAAAGTATAAGCTTCCTAGAATCTTTTTTGTCACAGATATGGATGATGATAATGCTAGTTATCGTGAAGTTGTGGAAAGCTTAATTGAGCGATTTGGCAAAAAGATTGCACCATTCCATTTACCAATTCGTGAAAATGAAAAGTTTGTTGGATATGTTAATGTTGTAAAAATGAAAGGTCGTAGATTTACAACAGCAAGCGATTATAATGAATGTGAAGTTCCAGATTATTCGATGGAATATCTTGAAAAATATAGAGAAAATCTTATGGAAGCCGTTGCAGAGACCAGTGAAGAATTGATGGATAAGTATTTCAATGGCGAAGAATTTTCGAAAATTGAATTGTCAACTGCTCTTAGAAGTGGCGTATCCGACGGAAGTATCGTTCCTGTACTTATGGGATCAGGTCTAAATGCACAAGGAGCAAAGATGTTACTTGAGGCAATTGAAAAATATTTTCCGGCTCCAAACCGTAGTGTAATTACGGGTATCAACACAAAAGACAATACAACATTTAGTGCAGATTATGATGCAAATAAAGCAATGTCTGCACGTATATTTAAGACCATTGCAGATCCATTTATTGGAAAATTCTCACTGATTAAAGTTTGTTCTGGTATCCTTAAATCCGATGCAGTCATTTTCAACTCAAGAACCGGTGATGAAGAAAAATTATCTCGCTTATATATCCTTCGTGGAAAGGAACAAATCGAAGTAAAAGAATTGTATGCAGGTGATATTGGAGCCATCGCAAAACTTAGTGATGCACAAACAGGTGATACACTATCGACAAAGGCTTGCCAAATCAAGTTTGATCCGATTAAAGTGTCCGAGCCATATACCTATCTTCGCTTTAAGACAAAAAATAAAGGCGATGATGATAAGGTATCCCAGGCACTTGCTAAGATTATGGATGAAGATTTAACCTTAAAAGTCGTAAATGATAAAGAAAACAGACAAACTTTATTGTATGGATTAGGCGATCAGCAACTTGAAGTAGTGGTATCGAAGTTGTTAAATCGCTACAAAGTAGAAATCGAATTGAAAAAGCCAAAGGTTCCATATCGTGAAACCATTCGAAAGAAAGTAAGAGTACAAGGCCGTCATAAGAAACAATCTGGTGGTCATGGACAATTCGGGGATGTTCATATTGAATTTGAGCCATCTGGTGATTTGGAAACGCCTTTTATTTTTGAAGAGAAAATATTTGGCGGGGCAGTTCCAAAGAACTATTTCCCAGCAGTTGAAAAGGGTCTTGCAGAAAGCGTTTTAAAAGGACCATTAGCCGGTTATCCAGTAGTAGGAGTTAAAGCTACATTAGTAGATGGTTCTTACCATCCAGTGGATTCTTCTGAAATGGCGTTTAAGATGGCTACGATCCAAGCTTTTAAACAAGGTATTATGGAAGCAACTCCAATCCTGTTAGAGCCAATTGGTTCGTTGAAGGTTACCGTTCCAGATAAGTTCACTGGTGATATTATGGGTGATTTAAATAAGCGTAGAGGAAGAGTTCTTGGTATGAATCCAGTGCAAGGCGGCAAACAGGAAATTGTTGCTGACATTCCGATTTCTGAAACGATTGGATATTCCACTGATTTACGTTCTATGACTGGTGGTATAGGAGAGTTCACATTTGTCTTTGAACGCTATGAGCCAGCACCATCGGATGTCCAAGCGAAAGTAATTGAAGAAAGTGCAAAGAAACTGCAAGAGGAAGAAAAACAATAAATTTTTAAAAATTATATTGACATTTAAGATAGAAAGCATATAATTAACCAAGTCAATAGTTAACTTAATCAACTATTGACTTGGTTAATTTTTTTGCGCCAAAAGATATTAAGTCATTTGGCTCTAGATGATGGGAGAATTTATGGATACAAATAAAACAAGAAAATTGACAAGTGAATTTTTGTCAATTATGTATCGTATGAAACTTTTAACAAGAAAGAAACATTCGATGGCAATAGATCTACCTCATGCTGAATTTTGCATGATTATTTCAATTGCTAAGTGTAATGAACAAAGACAAAATAAGGAAATACCGGGAATTACGGTATCAGAGCTTGTGGAGGAATTAGGTACTACATTACCGGCGGGCTCGAAACTTCTTCGAAATGTAGAACAGAAAGGATTGATTGAGCGAATCGCAAATACGCAGGATCGAAGAGTAACCTATTTAAGACTATCGGATAAAGGAAATCAAATATTAAAACAACAAGTGCAAGCACGTGATGAAATGATGGAGGATATTGTATTAAAAATGGGAGAAGAAAATATGGAGATTCTATTGGCTCAGTTGCAGAGGTTGTATCAAATAGTAAAAGAAGAAATGGAGGAAACAAAGGAACATGATTAAAATCATAAAATTTGCAAAAGAATCGTGGTATATTATGCTGCTTATCATATTACTGTTATTTATTCAGGTAAATTGTGAGTTAGCTTTGCCAGGGTATACGTCAAACATAGTAGATGTCGGAATTCAATATGGAGGAATCGAATCTCCAATACCAGATACAATGAGCGAGGATACTTATAAACATTTACAGCTCTTTTTATCCGAGAAAGGAAATGATTTACTAACTACTTATTATGAAGTTGGTAAGGAGGATGGATACTATCATTTTCAATATGACAAGATAACCAAAGATAGCGAAGAAGAAGTGATGCAGGAAATAAAAGATGCATTTATTCCGGCAGAGAGTATTTTGACTATATTAACATCGGATGGAAAAGAATATGTGAAAATTCGGAATCAAATGCTTACTGGAATGGGTATGGACCCAGAAAAGGTAGAGGATGTTTTAGCTGTTTTTGAAGCAATGCCAAAAGAAGCAATCACTCAGATTACGATGCGGATGTCGGAAGATCTAGGCGATATGTCTGATTTGATTGGTGAATCCATGGCGGTTACATTTGTTCAAGAAGAATATAGTGCCATAGGAATTGATTTACATGCACTTCAGATGAATTATATTAAAAATGCCGGAATAAAGATGCTCATGCTTGCCTTACTGGGTATGGCAATGTCAATTGCAGTTGCATTTTACTCCGCCAGACTTGCAGCAAAGACGAGTCGCAAAATCAGAAATGATGTGTTCCAGAAGGTTATCGGCTTTTCCAATGAAGAAATGAACCAGTTTTCGACGGCGTCTTTAATCACAAGGTCAACCAACGATATTCAGCAGGTACAGATGGCGCTTACCATGATATTCCGTATTGTAGTGTATGCACCAATCATGGGAATCGGTGGTATTATAAAAGTATTAAATACAAATACCTCGATGACATGGATTATAGCAATAGCAGTTGGAGCAATCCTATGCATCGTTGCAGTCTTAATGGCAGTAGCAATGCCGAAATTTAAGATGATGCAAAATCTGGTCGATCAGTTAAATCTGATTTCCAGGGAAATTTTAACTGGAATTCCAGTCATTCGAGCCTTTGGTCGTGAAAAGCATGAAGAAGAACGATTTGATCATGCAAGCCGTGACCTGATGCAGACACAGTTGTTTACGAACCGTGTCATGGCATTTATGATGCCAACCATGATGTTTATTATGAATGCTATTACGATTCTTATAATATGGGTAGGTGCACAAGGCATTGATGTGGGAAATTTGCAAGTCGGTGATATGATGGCATTTATTACTTACACAATGCAGATTGTAATATCGTTCCTTATGATTACCATAGTTTCGGTAATGCTTCCAAGAGCCTCCGTTGCAGCGAATCGTATCGATGAGATTCTTAATTGTAATAGTTCCATTCAAAATGCACAGAAACCGATTGTTTTGAAAAAGATAGAAAAAGGGGTTCGTTTTGAACATGTTAATTTCCGATATAGTAAAGCCAAGGAAGATGTCTTAGAAGATATTGATTTTACAGCAAACAAAGGGGAGACAACGGCAATTATCGGAAGTACTGGTTGTGGGAAGACTACCCTGGTTAATTTACTTCCAAGGCTCTATGATGTCACTTCAGGAAAGATTACCATTGATGGAAATGATATTCGAGATATTGACATCTATGATTTGCGCGAACGCATTGGCTTTGTTCCACAAAAAGGTGTCCTATTCTCTGGTACGATTGCTTCCAATATTAACTTTGGTGTCAATGAACCCTCCAATGATGTAATGGTAGAAGCAGCACAAATCGCACAAGCAAGCGAATTTATTGATTCAAAACCTGACGGCTTTGATGAGCCAATTGCACAGGGTGGAGGAAATGTCTCAGGTGGACAAAAACAGCGTCTTGCAATCGCTAGAGCAATCGCGAAGAGACCAGATGTATATGTTTTTGATGATAGCTTTTCTGCACTTGATTATAAGACTGATATTGCTCTTCGTAAGGCAATTAGTCAAAAAGTGGGAGATGCAGCAGTTATAATCGTTGCGCAGCGAATCAGCACGATTATTCATGCAGATAAGATTGTTGTATTAGATGACGGAAAAATTGCAGGTATTGGAACTCATGAAGAATTACTTGCAAATAACGAAGTATACCAACAAATTGCAGCTAGCCAGTTATCCAAGGAAGAACTGGAAGGAAAAGCACAAGGAAAGGAGGCTTAACAATGGAAGAAACTCAAAAAAACAGACCTCCTAGAAGAGGACCAATGGGACATGGTGGCCCAGGTATGCCAGTTGAAAAGGCAAAAGATTTTAAAGGTACGTTGAAGAAATTAGTAAATTATATGAAAAAATACCATTTTGCTATGATTGTAGTTATTATTTTTACAATAGGTAGTACCGTATTTAACATTGTTGGTCCAAAAGTTTTAGGTAAAGCAACGACAGAAATTTTTAATGGTTTGACCAGTAAAATACAAGGTGGAGAAGGAATCAATTTTGATAAAATTGCTCTTATTTTACTTCTTTTAATTGGACTTTATGTATTAAGTGCAATATTTGGTTATATTCAAGGCTTTATTATGACTGGAATTTCTCAAAAAATTTCCTTTCAAATGAGAAAAGAAATTTCCGTTAAGATGAATAAGATTCCTATGAATTATTATGATACCAAAACCTATGGAGAAATTCTATCAAGGATAACCAATGATGTAGATACCTTGGGAATGAGTTTGAATCAAACCTTGACACAGTTGATTTCTTCGGTAGCAACCATAATCGGTATCACAATTATGATGCTAACAATAAGTCCATTAATGACCTTAATTGCGATTCTTTTATTACCAGTATCTGCAATTTTGATTGGTTTTGTTATTAAACACTCACAAAAGTACTTTAAATCACAACAAGAATACTTAGGACATGTAAATGGTCAGGTAGAAGAAGTATTTGGCGGACATAATGTTGTTAAATTATTTAACAGAGAAGAAGCGTCAATCAAAGAATTTCAAAAGACCAATGATGTTTTATATGATTCTGCATGGAAGTCTCAATTCTTTTCTGGAATGATGCAGCCAATTATGGGATTTGTCGGAAATGTTGGATATGTAGCGGTAGCGGTAGTTGGTGGATACCTTAATATTAAAAAGGTAATAGAAGTAGGAGATATACAGTCCTTTATCCAGTATGTTAGACAGTTTACACAACCAATTGCACAGATTGCTCAGGTATCCAATATGCTACAGTCTACGATTGCAGCAGCAGAACGAGTTTTTGAATTCTTAGAAGAAGAGGAAGAAGAACAGTTTGCGAAGGAGCACCAAGATGTTTCTGTACGTGATCTGGAAGGAAATGTGGAATTCAAAAATGTTCGATTTGGTTATAGTTTTGATAAAATTATTATTGGTGATTTTAGCGCAAAGATAAAAGAAGGGCAAAAGATTGCAATTGTCGGACCGACTGGTGCTGGAAAAACGACCATGGTAAAACTATTAATGCGTTTTTATGATGTGACTTCTGGAGAAATTAAAATCGATGGATACAATATCACCGACTTTGATCGAAGTGAGCTTCGAGAAGCATTTGGTATGGTATTACAAGACACCTGGCTTTTTAAAGGCAGTATCATGGAAAATATACGTTATGGACGTTTGGATGCTACAGACGAAGAAGTAATCGAAGCTGCAAAAGCGGCGCATGCCCATCACTATATACAGACATTACCAGGCGGCTATGACATGGAATTAAATGAAGATGCCACGAATGTCTCACAAGGACAAAAACAGTTGTTGACAATAGCGAGAGCCATATTAGCGGATAACAAAATCCTTATTTTGGATGAAGCAACAAGTTCAGTTGACACCAGAACGGAAGTCCGGATTCAAAAAGCAATGGATAATCTAATGAAGGGACGAACCAGCTTTGTAATAGCACACCGTTTGTCTACCATTAAGGATGCAGATTTGATTCTGGTTATGAAAGATGGAGATATTATCGAGCAAGGAAATCATGAAGAATTAATCATGCAGGAAGGATTCTATGCACAGCTTTATAATTCTCAATTTGAACAAACAGCTTAAGGAATAAGTAGGGGATGTGGCAAAAAAATAGTAGACTGTGTTCAATTTGCATCCCCACGCAAAAATAGCATGTGCTCTAACCTCAATACGATTACCAATTTTAATAAGCCATAGGCACGGAAAAAGGAGTGAATAGGTCACTCCTTTTTCCGTATTGTCTTATTAAAATAATCGTATAATTCGGTTAGAGCACATGCTATTTTTGCGTGGGAATGCAAATTGGGATATAGTTTTTTGAATATGCAACATTCCCTCTTATGAGTTAGAATATAATTTTTTGTAATACAAAGGAAGGCTTATCATGAATTGCAACGGTTGCTTGTTTGTCGGTGTAATGCGCCTCTTCATTGATGACAATAACATTTGTTCCATGGAAGTGAGATAAGAATGGTTCCGTAAAATTGGAATGAAGGTTTGTTCCGACAATCAGAAATAAATCAGCGTTGGAAACTGCATTGCATGCAGCAGTAAGTTTACCGTTGTCAATTTTTTCTCCAAATAAGCCAACTTTTGGACGGATAATCGCTTTGCATTTTTCACAGACAGGGATTCCTGGAGTTGATTTGATATAAGAGGCACAGTATTGGGCACCACATTTTGTACAAACATTTTTATGTATGGAACCGTGAAGCTCTATTACATTTTTTGTCCCCACAAATTGATGTAGGCTGTAAATACTGCGGGTTAGAATCCCGGTTAATTTACCTTCTCTTTCCAGTTTTGCAATTGCATAATGTGAGAAAGAAGGGGTATGATTTAAATGTAATATATATTTTTTATAATATTGAAAAAAAAGTTCAGGTCGTGTATTGAAAAAAACACTGCTATATAAGTCTTCGGGTGAATAACCAAATTCACTTTCTGTTTTATAGGATTCCTCTTCGCTTAAAAAACTAGGAATATGACTTTCTGTAGAGAGCCCAATACCACTAAATACAACAATACGATTGCTTTCTGAAATTAGTTTCTTGACAGTATTAATATTCAAGATATCACCCTTTCTGTATAAGAAATAGAATGTTGCTGTTTCGACATTTGTAATCACAAAACAGATAATTCGACATATAAAGTACACGATACATTAACTATTATACCACAATATAGAAATTTAAATCAAATAAATTAATATAAAGAAGAAAATTTTAAAAAACTTGTTTCTTTTCTTGCTTATATGTAAATCATAGAGTAAAATAGAAAAGAATTTTTAATGAGGAGGATACCTTATGTTTCAAACGTTTTTTCCAGACGAATGTGCGAAATCAACGTATCATATAGATTTTGAAGAGTATTATCAAAAAGGTTATCGAGGTATTATATTTGATATTGATAATACATTAGTAGAGCATGGAACCGATGCTTCGCAAGCTTCCATCGAATTATTTAAAAAATTGAAAAGTATAGGATTCAAAACATGCCTTTTGTCAAATAATAAAGAAGAAAGAGTAAAACGGTTTAATCAGCCGATACAATCGGATTATATTTTTAAAGCGCAAAAACCATACAGAAGAAATTATATGAAAGCATGTAATCAAATGGGAACTACAGTATCCAATACTTTGTTTGTAGGAGATCAGCTGTTTACCGATGTATGGGGAGCAAAACGTTGTGGAATGCACAACATTTTAGTGGAGCCAATTGATAAGAAAGAGGAAATTCAAATTGTATTAAAGCGCTATCTTGAACATATTGTGCTATACTTTTATCGTAGAAAACAAAACCAGTTAAAATAATAGTTGAAAAATGTCGTGCTTTATTATAAAATAATTATATTAATGCGAACTTTTAAAATAATCGTTCGCCGTACATTTATAAGGAGGAATATCAAGTATGGTATCATCAGGCGATTTTAGAAACGGTCTTACGATTGAAATAGAGAACAATGTATACCAAGTAATCGAATTTCAACATGTTAAACCAGGTAAAGGTGCTGCTTTTGTTAGAACAAAATTAAGAAATATTAAAAATGGTGGAGTTGTTGAAAAAACATTCCGTCCAACTGAAAAATTCCCTCAGGCTCATATTGAGAAAAAAGATATGCAATATTTATACAATGATGGTGAGTTATATCACTTCATGGATGTTGAAACATATGATCAGTTTGGCTTAAATGAATCAGCAATTGGTGATTCTTTGAAATTTGTTAAAGAAAACGACATGGTAAAAATGATGTCACACAATGGTGAAGTATTCGCAATCGAACCACCTATGTTTGCAGAATTAGAAATCATTGATACAGAACCAGGCTTCAAAGGAGATACTGCAACAGGAGCAACAAAACCTGCCACAGTTGAAACTGGAGCTACCGTATTAGTTCCATTGTTTGTTGAAACTGGTGATAGAATCAGTATCGACACAAGAACAAGTGAATACTTAAAACGTGTATAATAATTTATTATGAATAAATGGCACAATTCATCAAACATATTGTTTATGAATTGTGCTTTTTTTATAGAAATTTTTATGATTGACAGCAGGTATTTCATGATATAAAGAAGATAATACGGGAATGATATAACAATTAGTAAATACAATTATTTAACCAATAGAAAGGATGAATCAATTGAAGATAGGAAATCGTAGTATAAAACGAAATATATTTTTAGTTCTTGCGATGATAATAATGACGATTATCGTTGGATGCACTAATACGAATCAGTCAAATACGTCGCTGGCTGATGACAATAATAATCAAGAGAACGAAACTTCACAAACAATGACACCTGCATCGATAAATCCAACAGTGACATCAAAAGAGCCAGAAGTCTCAACAGATACAGAAAATGAAGATGATGCAGACGATATATATGTAGAGACGGATAGTAATAATTTAGGAGCGTTGGCTTTTTTGGGAGGAGGACTAAAAGAGAAAGAACTTGAACAAAAAAAACAACAAGTGATTGACGCATATTTAATAGGCGTAAAAGAACTTCCTTTTTATAACTATGGAGGACCAGAATTTTTTTGCATCATTCCTCATTATGTGGGCAGCGAGATAACCGTAAAACGTTCCGAACTAAGTGAACAGGGCGAGCTTGTGGCGAAAGAAACATTAGTTACTACGGATCAACCAATTATCATCCAATGTAACGAAAGTGATCTATACTCGAATGTAATGATTACGATCGAGTATAATGATGAAAGTACCACATTCACACCATTTATCAGTTTAAAGGATGGTAGTGTGATGCCAGCAGACAAAATGGAGGTACTGGATTTAAGAACTAAATAGAATGACAGTTATAATAGATAGTATACACATTGCATTTATGGCGCACAAATAGCATGCACTCTAACCACATATGGTTTGAGTGCATGCTATTTGTGTGCCATAATTATGCTTTAATGAAAATCATTATGAAACATATTTTCAACATAGGAACGCATTTCTTGCTTACTCTCTACTTTCTTTGCGCCTTCTACCACACGGTCTTGTTGCTCTTGTGATAAATGGGAAAAGTGATTGAGTGCATCGGAATGTTGTGCTAGCGCCATTGTAAAGCCAATTGGGAGTTCTTCATTTTGAATCATTTTTATCCCCGTTTCTGCGCTGCTTTTTGCGCATAACAAGTTTGCGTGCGCAGCGCAAACACAAACTTGCTGAGTGAAATGTTTTTCTTTCACTCTTATCACCTCGATATTATAATGTTCAAATTACGTTTAAATATGTATCAAAAAAGGATATCATTTTTTTGCATATTTAAGACAGGTTTACATATACATTAAACAAGTAATCAAGAAGGTTGTGTCTGTGTAACCAATGGGACATACTTAGGATGCCAAGAAGTGGAGGAAATTATGGACAAGAAGGAAGAAATACTTCGTATATTTTCGATTCGGCTGCGAAAGCTGTTTTTAGATTTGAACCTTGATTTTTATAATTTGCAGGAAGTGCGCCTTCGAATCAGTCGGCCGATACTATTGGTCTATGAAAATGAAGAGTATTTTCTTGGTGAAAACAGCAAGCTAACCAAGTGCGCTAAGGAAGGCTTTATTGTTACCGGAAAAGAGATCCGGGAAACCATGGAATACATTAGTAATTATTCATTGTATGCCTATGAAGATGAATTAAGACAGGGATTTATCACGATTCAAGGTGGACACCGGGTTGGGATTGCAGGAAAAGTCATTTTAGAAAAAGGTTCTATCAAGACAATTAAATACATATCTTTTGTTAATATTCGATTTGCACATGAGGTGATAGGATGTTCAAAAAATGTACTGCCTTACATAAAAAACGGACAAGATATTTATCATACGCTGATTGTTTCTCCTCCACGATGTGGCAAAACAACTTTATTACGCGATATGATACTGCATCTTTCAAATGATTTTAATGTCGGAGTAGTAGATGAACGTTCTGAAATTGGAGCTTGTTATATGGGTGTTCCACAAAATGATTTGGGAATACGAACCGATATCTTGGATTGCTGTCCAAAGACAGAAGGCATGATGCTACTCATTCGATCAATGTCACCAGATATCATTGCAGTGGATGAGATCGGAACAATGGAAGATTATCAAGCAATTTTACAGGTACTTCATTGTGGATGCAAAGTAATTGCCACCATTCATGGTGATTCCTTGGAAGATGTGGCAAAAAAGCCGTTTGGATCTGTATTTGAGCGCATTATAGTATTAGATCGTATGCACGGAATCGGACATGTATCCGGCATTTATAATGAAAGCGGTGAGAATTTATGCTATTAAAGATGATCGGAAGTGTTTTTGTAATTGCATCCACTTCGGTATTTGGTTATTTGATGGGAAAAGAAAAAATCAATCGTTTAATGCAATTAAGAACCTTAAAGAAAATTCTTTATCAACTTCGAGGAGAAATACAATATGGATATACACCCTTACCAGAAGCGATGGGAAGTTTAGGCGGAAGAAATGAAACCGTTTTTTCTGATTTCTTTCTTTCGATGGAAGTGCAATTGAAAAACTTTGAAGGCAATTCCTTCTATAGTATTTGGAAAAAAGGGATTGAAGAAAAACTGAAAGCTACCTCACTTAATAAATCAGATAAAGTAAAACTAATCTCATTAGGAGAAAATCTTGGTTATTTGGATCAGGAAATGCAGATTCGAAATATTGACTTATATATAGAAGGATTAGAAGAAGAAATAATGATAGAAAGCAAATCTCAGCAAGAAAAAATACGCTTATATCAATTGTTAGGAGTGTTAAGTGGAATATTTGTGACAATTGTGATGCTTTGAAAATAGAGGAGAAGAAGTGTGAGTATTAATTTGATTTTTAAAATTGCTGCAGTTGGAATACTAGTATCTGTGCTGACGCAGGTTCTCAAACATTCAGGAAGAGAAGAACAGGCATTTCTTACAAGCCTAGCAGGTCTTGTATTAGTACTTCTTTGGATTATACCGTATATATCGGAACTGTTTATGACAATTAAAAGTCTTTTTGCGTTATAGGGGTGTCACAATGATAAAAGTTGCAGCATTGGGCTTGGTTACTGTTTTGCTTGCAGTTCAATTCAAATCCGGTAAAACGGAATATGGAATATACATTGGATTTGCAGGATGTCTCATCATATTTTTATATGGAATACATAAACTGGAAATGATTCTTAGTAGCTTGGGAACGTTGCAAAATTATATTACAATCAGTGATACTTATATTTTTATATTACTAAAAATCATTGGAATTACCTATATTGCAGAGTTTTCCTCAGATTTATGCAAGGATGCCGGGTATGGTGCAATAGCAGGGCAAATTGAGTTTGTAGGAAAACTTAGTATTTTAAGCATAAGCATGCCAGTACTTATTTCTTTGCTAGAATCGATTCAGAGTTTTTTATAGGTAGGAGGCAGTCTTGAAAAATTATTTAAAATATCGTGTACTGTTCTTGTTAGCAAGTTTGTGGTTTGTTGCTCCACTACAAGTACAAGCTCAAGAGTTAGAAATTCCATATGAAAATAACATAGACTACGATGGCGTACAAGCTTCCATTGATGAAATCATGGGGCAGGAAGAATTTGATTTTAAGGATTATGTCTATGAAACAATGAAAAGCGGAGAAGGTTTTTCCATTACCAAAATCTTTACTATAATAGTAGACGGTGTAAAGGGACAACTTGTTAGCGATCGAAGTCTGATTTTTCGATTTGTTGGTATTACGATATTGGGAGCTGTCTTCACCAATTTTTCAAAAGTGTTTCGTAACAATCATGTTTCAGAAATGGGATTTTATGTGACCTATTTGATTGTGTTTACCTTAGCCTGCGTTTCCTTTTATTCCATAACACAGGTTGCAGTAGGAACCCTTGAAAATATACTAGAATTTATGAGATCCTTGATCCCGGCGTATTACATGGCCATTATGTTTTCGTCAGGAGTCACAACTTCAAGTCTTTTTTATCAGGGTACTTTGATTTTGATACATGTAGTGGAACTTTTGATTATGAATGGCATTGTACCACTGATTCGCATCTATTTTATTTTATCACTGGTAAGCAATCTGACGGAAGAAGATATGCTTTCGAAAGCTTTGGAACTTTTTGAAAACATTATTAAGTGGACGCTAAAGAGTTTGCTCGGATTAATTACTGGATATAACGTAATCCAAGGATTGGTTGTTCCGGTAACAGATAACCTAAAAAATCGGGTTACAGTAAGGGTGGTAAATGCACTTCCGGGGGTTGGTACTCTTTTGGGATCCGCAGCTGAAACGATACTTGGTGCTGGCATTGTGCTTAAAAATGCGATTGGTGCTGCAGGAATTTGTGCATTGATTATTATCCTTAGCATTCCGATTATACGCATTGCATTTCATGTCTTTATTTATAAGTTTGCAGCAGCTTTAGTTCAGCCAATTTCGGATAAACGTATGGTAGAGTGCTTGAGTGGATGTTCTAAAGCAGCAAGCCTTTTGTTGTATGCAACTTTTGTAACAGGTATTTTATTCTTATTGACGATTCTAGTTGTTATGGCAACCACAAATGGGAGAGTATAAATGGAACTGATTACAGAAACCGTAAAAAATCTGGCGATCTATCTTATATTTGCAACCGTTATCAAAAATTTTATTGGAAATACAAGCTATTCAAAATACGCAGAGTTTTTTATGGGACTTATTATGATACTTATTTTGATTGGACCGGTTGGGAAATTATTAAAAATGAATGGGAATCTCGAAAATTTCATAAATTTTAATCAGATCAATTATGATATGAAAGAGGCAAAAAATGAGCTGTTCGAGGGCGATGAAATAGTTGATGAAGCAGTTCTTGAAGCTGCAAAAGTTAAGTTTAAAGAACAAATTGAATCTTTGGCAAAGGAGGACGGAATTTATGTAAAGCAGTGCAATATTATGTTATCGAGTGAAGAAGAATCCTTTGGACAAATAAAAAAAATAGAGCTTTGGCTTAGTCATGATGAAAAAAAAATCGCCATCCAAAAAATAAGTCTTCGAAAGCAGAAAAATGAAAAAGATAAGTTTTCAGACTTTGTGAAGCAATTAAAAGAGCTATATGGGATTGAGGAAGAAGCAATATTTATTTATGAAAGCTAGTACAAAAAATGCTACGCGCAGAAAGAATGCGCAGAATTGAGGTGAAACATGGAAAAAAAGAAATTAACGTTAAAAGAAATAGGAAAGGATAAGATTATCATTATATTTTGTACCGGCGTGTTTCTTTTGATTCTATCAATGCCTAGTTTTCAAAAAAATGAGAATGAAACATCGAAAGTGAATACAACAACAACGAAAACGAACCAAACAAGTGTAGGTAATGCAAGCAGTGATAATTCAAAATACATAGAATGGACAGAAAATCGATTGGCAGATACACTAAGTCAGGTAGATGGAATTGGGCAAATCAAGGTTATGATTACGTTAAAAGAATCCAGTGAAAAGATTGCATTAAAAGATGCTCCTTATTCACAGGACAATTCCTCCGAAAATGATGGAAGCGATGGAAGTCGTATCAGTTCCAGCGAAACAAAAGAAGATAAAACGGTAATGATTTCGGTGGGAAGTGGTGAGTCAACTCCTTATATTATAAAAGAAATCGAACCTGAAGTGGAGGGAGTGCTTGTTCTAGCTGAGGGCGCGACAAACAGTGAAATAATAACAGAAATAGTTGATGCAGTACAGGTATTATTTGATGTACCCGCACATAAAATTAAAGTAATGAAAATGGAATCTCGGTCAAAGTAACCGGATAGAAGGAGCATAGCATTGAAGAATATATTTAAGAAAAACCAGATTATTATTACTGCTCTGGCAATTATGCTTGCCGTTGCAGGGTACCTTAATTTCTCAAAAGAAGATGTTGTGAATACATTGAATGAAACAAAGGATTCCGCTACATATTCTGAGAATAGCTCAGAGGAATTTGGACTCCTCGATTTATCAGAAGAAGATTTAGCTAAGGATGGTTTAACGCAAGATGAACTGGCAGTAAGTGATACCGGTGAAGTTTTAGAAGCACAAGATTTAGCAAGTGAAGAAACTGCTAGTAAAGATGTAGTAAATGAATCTGCTCAAACTGCACAAGCAACTGAAAATGTAGCGGATGCAAATGATGCCAATGTAGGAGAAGCAGTTATGGTTAGCAACAACATCTCAGCGGACTTTTTTGCATCTGCAAGACTTACAAGGGAGCAGACAAGAGCAAAGAGCAATGAATTATTTTTGGAAATCGTAAATAATGAGAATTTATCCAATGAACAAAAAGCAGATGCTGTGGATGGTATTGAGAAGTTAGCAAGTGCAGCAGAAAAAGAAGCAGCAACGGAGCTTTTATTAAAAGCAAAAGGTTTTCCTGATGTTGTAGTAACAATTGAGGGTGAAAGCGTTGATGTAATTGTTAGTGCAAATGATTTGAGTGAACAGCAAATGGCTCAAATCGAGGATATCGTAAAGAGAAAAACTGAAATTTCGGCAGAGAACATTGTCATCAATCCAGTAGGGGTAACAAAAAACTAATTGCAAATCAAATGAATTTTGATATAATGAATATAGAATGTGGTATACTAAAGCTAGGAGGTAATGACAGTGAGCAAGGAAATTGAAAATAAAAATTCTTATAAAGTGCTTGAAAATAGTAAGATTGGCGAAGTACAAATTGCAGATGAAGTGATAGCAATCATTGCAGGTCTTGCGGCAACGGAAGTTGAGGGTGTAAACTCAATGGCGGGAAATGTAACCAACGAACTGGTTGGAAAGCTTGGCATGAAAAATCTTTCCAAAGGGGTTAAAGTGTTGGTGGATTCCAAGGCTGTTTCGGTTGATATAGCATTAAATATGGAATATGGCTATAGTATTCCAAAGACGTCAAGTCAGGTACAAGAGAGAGTCAAACAAGCAATCGAAAATATGACAGGATTACCAGTGGATGAAGTAAACATAAGAATCGCTGGTGTAAAATTAGAAGGACAGAAGTAGTAAAAACAACCCTTATAATTCTTATAAGGGTTGTTTCTTATGTGTAAAAGTGATGTAATAGATGAACAAGGAGATAAAGAATGAAACGAAGTGAACTTAGAGAACACCTTTTTTTAATGCTATTTCGAAAGGATTTTCATCCGAAGGAAGAACTAAATGAACAGGCTTCCCTGTATTTGAATGCATTAGAAAATCTTAAAATTGAGGAAGAAAATTCATTAAGAATACCAACCGAAGAAGAAACCATTTACTTGGAACATCGTTTTGCAGATGTAATAGATAAATTAGATGAAATAGATGCAAAGATTGAGAAGGCAAGTGTAGGATGGAAGTTAAATCGTATGGGTAAGGTAGAGCTTACGATTATTCGTTTGGCTACCTTTGAAATGGATTATGATAAAGAAATTCCTACCGGGGTTGCAATTAATGAAGCAGTAGAACTTGCTAAAAAATTCGGAGAAGATAATTCACCAGGATTCGTAAATGGAATATTGGCAAAATTAACGGACGAAGAAAGTTAGGTTAATGCAATGAAAGAACAGATTTATTCTGTTTCCCAAGTAAACTTATACATTAAAAACATGTTTGCAAGAGAAGCGATACTTCAACACATTTATGTAAAAGGGGAAGTATCCAATTGCAAATACCATAGTTCGGGGCATATTTATTTTACATTAAAAGACAGTAAAGGGCAGATGACTTGTGTTATGTTTGCAGGTCAAAGAGATGGCCTTTCTTTTCGTATGTCTGAAGGTCAAAGCGTCATTGTCTTAGGAACCATTAGTGTTTATGAACGGGATGGGAAGTATCAGATGTACGCTACTGACATTTTGTTGGATGGTGTTGGTGCACTTTACGAACAATATGAACGTCAGAAGGAGAAATTAAAAGAAGAGGGACTTTTTGATGCTGCCTATAAAAGACCAATTAAGCGATTTAACAAAACAATTGGAATCGTAACCGCAAGTACAGGTGCTGCCATTCAAGATATTTGTAACATTGCAAACCGAAGAAACCCATATGCCCAGCTAATTCTATATCCGGCCAAAGTGCAGGGCGATGGCGCGAAAGAAACGATTGTAGCGGGTATTGAGTATTTAGATCAGCTGGGTGTAGACGTTATTATTGTTGGGCGTGGAGGCGGGTCCATTGAGGATTTGTGGGCGTTTAATGAAGAAGAAGTTGCATGGGCAATCTTTAATTCGAAGACTCCAGTGATATCTGCGGTAGGACATGAAACAGATACGACGATAGCAGATTATGTAGCAGATCTTCGCGCTCCAACACCTTCCGCAGCGGCGGAATTGGCAGTGGTTAATGTCTATGAATACATGCAGGAACTAGAGAATATACGATATTTGTTAAATCGACATATGAACCAAAAGATTGGTATGATGCGCAGTAACTTCGAAAAGTATCAAATTCGATTAACACATGCAGAGCCGTTTTATCAAATTCGTCAAAAACGGCAATATTTAGTCGATATGCAAATAAAACTGGAAGCTTTGATGGAGACAAAAATCAGGAACAAGCGACACATGCTGGGAATTTACATAGAAAGAATGCGTGGATTATCTCCACTCGAGCGTTTAAATCAGGGTTACAGTTATGTAACGGATGAAAACAAAAAAGCATTACGTTCTATAAATGAAGTACAAGTTGGAGATAAAATATCCATTGATTTAGCGGATGGAGTATTAAAAGCAACCGTAGACCAGATAGAAAATATTAAGAGGATGTGCTAATTATGGCAAAACAAAACAATTTGGAAACTTCGATGGAGGCACTCGATCAAATATTAGAAGAACTCGAAAAAGAGGATATTAGTTTAGAAAAATCGTTTACACTTTACCAAGACGGTATGAAGCTTTTGAAAGAATGCAATGATTCGATTGACAAAGTAGAAAAGAAAATGATTATTTTGAATGAAAAAGGAAAAGAGTAAGAGGAGCTATCAATGGAATTCAATAAGGAATTAAAAAGCAGGGTGGAAGATATCGAAAAGGTCATCCAAACTTTTTTACCAAAAGAAGAAAATCATCAAAGAATTATTATGGAAGCAATGAATTATAGTGTACTGGCCGGTGGAAAGCGTTTGCGGCCGATGTTTATTCGTGAAACCTATCAGTTTTTCGGTGGTGATAATTTTTCTACGGTAGAACCATTTATGGCAGCAATGGAAATGATTCATACGTATTCTTTGGTACATGATGATTTGCCAGCCATGGATAATGATGAATATCGAAGAGGTAGAAAGACAACACATGCAGTATACGGCGAAGCAATGGGAATTCTAGCCGGGGATGCTTTGTTAAATTATGCATTTGAAACAGCATGCAAAGCGTTTGATCGATCCGATGACACTTATTTGGTTGCTGAGGCTTTGAAAGTAATGTCTAAAAAAGCTGGAATTTATGGCATGATAGGTGGACAGGTTGTAGATGTTTTATCAACCGATGCTGAACTTACACTTGATAAGATAGAGTTTATTCATCGGTTAAAAACAAGTGCGTTGATTGAAGCTTCTATGATGATCGGAGCCATATTGGCGGGCGCATCAAAACAGGAAATCAATGTGATTGAAAAGGCAGCAGGCCTCATTGGATTTGCTTTCCAGATACAAGATGATGTGTTAGATGTCATTAGTACAAAAGAAGTACTTGGAAAACCTACCCATAGCGATGAAAAAAATAATAAGATGACATATGTTACGTTAGTGGGGTTAGAGCAGGCTAAACTTGATGTGGAAAAATATTCGAAAGAAGCAATCGCATTGATTCAAGGATTACATGGTAATAATGAATTTTTAGATGAGCTGATTTCTGACTTGATTGATAGAAAGAAGTAAGGAAGGTGTTAATTTGCCTAAAATTTTAGACCAAATAAAGGGACCAAACGATATAAAAAAAATAGATAAAACTAATTTAAATGAATTAGCCAAAGAAATCCGGACTTTTCTGATGCAATCCATCAGTAAGACAGGGGGACATTTAGCGTCCAATCTAGGTACGGTTGAGCTTACGATGGCCATTCATTTAAGTCTTAATTTACCGGAAGATAAAGTCGTATGGGATGTAGGACATCAGGCTTACACGCATAAAATATTGACCGGGCGAAAAGATAATTTTCCGACACTTCGTCAATATGGTGGCCTGAGTGGATTCCCGAAAACAAAAGAAAGCGATTGTGATGCATTCGATACGGGTCATAGCTCAACTTCGATTTCAGCAGCGCTGGGTCTTGCCAAAGCAAGAGATATTAAAAACGAGACGAATAAAGTGTATGCAGTCATTGGAGACGGTGCATTATCTGGAGGAATGGCATTTGAAGCGCTAAATAATGCGGCAAGACTTAAGTCGAATATGATCATCGTATTAAATGATAATAATATGTCAATCACGGAAAATGTTGGTGGTATGGCGAATTATTTAGGAAAAATACGAACCGGAACAAGCTACCAGAATTTGAAAGGTGGTGTGGAAGGTGCTCTTCGCAGTGTGCCTATCGTTGGAGACACCGTCGCGGATAAAATAAAACGATCCAAGGATAGCTTGAAGCGTTTGTTTATTCCGGGCATGTTATTTGAAGATATGGGGATTACCTACATTGGGCCGATTGACGGACATGATATATCTGAAATGGTAAAAGCATTTAAGAGTGCGCAGCGTGCAAAAAAGGCCGTTTTGGTTCATGTTGTGACAAAAAAGGGAAAAGGCTATTCTTACGCAGAACGGATTCCTTCGAAATATCATGGAATTGATCCCTTCGATATAAAAAGTGGGGAGACGGTATGTAAGGCAAAAACGGAAACGTATACCTCTGTCTTTGGAAATACGCTATTAAAGGAAGCAAAAGAAAATCAAAATATTGCAGCAGTATGTGCGGCTATGCCTTCTGGTACGGGACTTGTGCAGTTTCAAAATATGTTTCCGGAGCGTTATTTTGATGTTGGTATAGCAGAAGAACATGCTGTTACCTTTGCAGCTGGGCTTGCAGCGGGTGGAATGCACCCGGTAGTGGCAATTTATTCTACCTTTTTACAAAGAGCGTATGATCAGATATTACATGATGTTTGCTTAGATAATCTGCCTGTAACCTTTGCGATTGATCGTGCTGGTATCGTTGGAAGTGACGGAGAAACACATCAGGGCGTATTTGACCTTTCTTATTTATCGAATATACCGAATTTAACCGTAATGGCACCAAAAAATAAGCAGGAATTTATAGAGATGCTAAAGTTTTCCTTCCATCATCAAGGTCCAACTGCGGTTCGTTATCCAAGAGGTGAAATCTATACTGGTCTTAGCGAATATCACGCACCGGTGGAATATCAAAAAAGTGAATGCATCCAGAGAGGAAAACAGATTGTATTATTAGCAGTCGGATCGATGAATGAGACGGCTGATTCAGTTGTTGCACATTTACAGGAAAAAGGTTATGAAGCTTCACATGTTAATGTGCGTTTTATAAAACCTATGGATACCGTAATACTGGATGAATTATTAAAGGAACATGAACTTTTTGTTACATTAGAAGATAATGTTCAAATTGGAGGATATGGGCAGATGGTATCCGATTACTTAATGACAAAAAAGAATGGAACAAATGCAAAAGTACTAAATATATCCATACCAGATAGATTTGTGGAGCATGGAAGTACCGATATTCTCAAAATAAAATTGGGTCTTGATGCAGATTCCATTGTGGAAAGGATTATGGAATCATTATGAAAGAACGCTTGGATGTGCTTTTAGTAAAGCGTGGATTGGTAGAATCCAGAGAAAAAGCAAAAGCTATTATTATGTCAGGGAATGTTTTTGTAGCAAACCAAAGAGAAGATAAGGCTGGTAGTACCTTCGAGGATACGGTAGAAATCCAAGTGAAGGGAAATGCTATGAAATATGTCAGCCGTGGTGGTTACAAACTTGAGAAAGCAATCGCTGAATTTAAGGTTGATGTGATGGATAAAATATGTATGGATGTTGGATCGTCAACGGGTGGATTTACTGACTGTATGTTGCAAAATGGTGCAAAGAAGGTATATGCAGTTGATGTTGGAACCAACCAGCTAGTATGGAAATTAAGACAGGATGAACGGGTGGTTTCTATGGAAAAAACCAATATTCGCTATCTTACCAGAGATCAGATACAAGACGATATTGAATTTGCTTCCATCGATGTTGCGTTTATTTCATTAACAAAAGTGCTCGAACCAGTTCGTGAACTTTTGGGAGAAAATGGAACAGTCGTTTGCCTGATTAAGCCACAATTTGAAGCTGGCAGAGAAAAAGTTGGTAAAAAAGGTGTTGTACGTGAACAAAGCGTACATCGTGAAGTTGTTATTATGGTGACGGCCTTTGCTAAAAATATTGGATTTACAATTAAAAACTTGGATTTTTCACCAATCAAAGGACCTGAGGGAAATATTGAATACTTAATGGAAATAAAAAAAGGAATACATGATACAAAGATACCAGAAGACTTACAAAGCTACATTCATGAACTGGTAGAAAAAGCCCATGATAATTTGGATGTATAGTAAGTAAAAGGTAAGAATGGGGAATATATGGAAAAGTTTTGTGTGATAACTAACGCGGACAAAGATCGTGATTATAAAACAGCAAAGTACATTTTTAATTTTCTTACTTCAAAAGGCAAATCATGTCTTTTAATTCGAGACCGCTTTATTGAAGACGATATTGGAAAGTATGCTGAAATTGAAGATATCCCAAAAGATACGCAGTGCATCATCGTACTGGGTGGCGATGGAACCATGATTCAGGTAGCAAATGATTTGCATAAGATGGAGATTCCTATTTTGGGAGTGAACTTAGGAACACTTGGTTTTTTGACGGAAGTTGAAAAGCAGGATATCGAATCTTCGTTAGAAGAACTATTTGAAAATCACTATAAAGTTGAAAATCGAATTATGTTAAAAGGAAGCATCGTAAAGCATGGATATGAGGGGACTGCACTCAATGATTTTGTAATCAGCAAATCAGGAGGTTGTCGTTTGATTGAATTGGAAGTATATGTGGATGATGAATTTATCGAAACTTATGTCGCAGATGGTATTATCATTTCCACTCCGACCGGTTCGACGGGTTACAATCTATCTGCCGGAGGACCAGTTCTTGCGCCTGCTGTGCAGGCTATGATAATTACACCTATTTGTCCTCACTCATTAAATAAAAGAAGCTTAGTAGTAGATTCTAGTAGTAAAATCTTAATTCGCATTGGAAAGATCAAAGAGATAACGGATGATGAAGCGGTAGCTATTTCCGATGGAAATGAAATCGTGTATCTTAAAACGGGAGAAAGCATTGAAGTAACACGCTCTGAAAATGATGCAAAGATTATAAAGTTATCAGGCTTCAGTTTTTTTAAACGCATGCGGCAGAAATTAAACCGAGACATGTAAGGAAAATGGGTATTGAAAGAATAGGAAATCCATGGTATTATGGACAGGGCATGGCATTTATTACATGCTTTCGATATTTTTATAAAAAGGAGATTTGGTATGTCAGGACATTCAAAATTTGCAAATATTAAACATAAAAAAGAAAAAAACGATGCAACAAAGGGCAAGATTTTTACCATCATTGGTAGAGAAATAGCAGTAGCAGTAAAAGAAGGTGGAGCTGATCCAGCTAATAACTCAAGACTTCGTGATGTAATTGCGAAAGCAAAATCGAACAATATGCCAAATGATACCATCGATCGTGGTATTAAAAAAGCAGCGGGTGATGCAAACTCCGTTAACTATGAAACGATTACATACGAAGGTTATGGACCAAGTGGTACTGCAATCATCGTAGTTGCACTTACAGATAATAAAAACCGTACGGCTGCAAATGTAAGAAGTGCATTTACAAAGGGAAGCGGAAGTATTGGAACACAAGGTTGTGTGTCCTTTATGTTTGATAAGAAAGGGCAGATTATCATTGATAAAGAAGAATGCAGCATGGACGCAGACGATTTAATGATGATTGCACTGGATGCAGGTGCAGAGGATTTTGCGGAAGAAGAAGATAGTTTCGAAATTCTTATCGATCCAGATAATTTCAGTGCGGTTCGTGAAGCTCTGGAAGCCCAAAATATTCCAATGGCACAAGCAGAAGTTACCATGATACCACAAACTTATGTAGAATTAACCGATGAACAAGACATTAAGAATATCAATCGTACGTTAGACTTACTGAACGAAGATGATGATGTGCAGGAAGTTTATCACAACTGGGATGAATAAGAGCAATATTATTTTATCAATAATTAAGCACCAGAAATAGAATAATAGTATAGTGGATTACAAGTAAAAGGGTAGAGTCACTTTTGGTGCTCTACCCTTTTTAAATTTGTGAATATTTGATTGCCAATTATGAGTTTATATAAAACTCTTAACGGTCTGACCTAAACATCATTGTGCTTGATTGATTTGTGTTTCGCATTCTTATTTTTATTTTGATTTTCCTTTGTGATAGGGGTCTGACCATTGCATTTTGCTATTCTTGCGGCTTTATTATCCGGCTGACTATCTTTTGGCATTATATTCCTCCTATACTATAAATAATAAAGTTTCAAAATATATAAATCAATATGAAACTTGTATTTATAGTATCTTTAATTAAATATTAAAAATACGTAACCGATAAAAATAAATATTAAAGTAGGTGAGTTAAGATAATGTAATTGGTAACTTAATAATATTGAAAAGTGCATTAATGATAGAATATAATTGTTGGTTATAACTTGTTAAATACCATAAACCTGTGCTTGACAAATCATAATCAATAATAATATCATCCAAAGCCTTTATACTTCGAGCATCAATAAACCATACAATATGTTTTTCAGGAGCCCCTACTGTAGATCTTGTATAATTAAAATATGGTGTTTGAGATTCTTCATCCAGTTGGATTAGCGCTCTTTGGTCATAGGCTAACGCTATGCATGAATTGAGTGACATTATATTTGCAACGGTTGCGTCGGGGGTATATGGAAGTTTCCAATCATATCCAATTAGAGGCTTTCCTAGGGAAAAATATTTGGATGAAACTTGACTTGTAGCATCTTCAATAAAAGGTCTTATTAATGAAATGTTACTTATTGGTGCTGGAGGCTGTTTATTCATTCCCCAAATATTTTGTAGAAAGATTATCCTATCTACCAATAAGCTAAGACTATGATAATCTAAATGTATATTATCTGATAAATAATTTGGGCTAATGGTAATCATAAAGACATATCCTTCATTTTTTAGTGCCTTTGATAGCTTGGTAAAAAAGTTCAAATATAAACTCTGATTGTATTCAGTAATATAACTAATAAGAAAATTAATTCCTTTAAATCCTTTTGACCTTATGATTTGCAGCATGCTATTTATTAAGCTATCTTGCTGCTCCTTCACTAATAATAATTGGTAAACAAACTCTACATTAAGTTCTCCTGTTGGAGAAAATGATGAAATCATTAATAGAGGAATTGTATCATACGCTTTTGCCATTCTAATAATCGCAGTATCATCACCATAATTAATTATTTCGGCATTCTCAGCAATTCTATAATTAAAAATAGAAAGGTATGTCAAATAAGTTAAAGCTCTAGCGAGTATATCTTGACTCAAAAATAGATATGTATAACCAATTACCTGTAAATCCTTTATTGTATTATAACTTATAACCAAGGAGTCACCAGGATAGATAAATTCTCTACTATACAAAAAGGGGTTATTTCTCATCAACTGCACGACAGAGATTCCATTAGAATCAGCAATACTAGCTAGGGTATCTCCTTGCATAACAGTATAAGTCTTTTTAGGAGAAAGGATTACTATTGTTTGACCAACAACCAAAGAAAAGGGATTAATCAAACCATTATCACTTATCAGTCTTTCAACTGTTATGTCATATTTAGCAGCTATTGATTCAATGTTATCACCTGGTTGAACAACATATATATCCATAGAACCTCTATTATGATTTTTATAATAATATATGTTGAAATTCCGTTTAAATTACTTGTAATTTATTTCATATTGCAATGTAATAAGAAATATTGAATATGGGAAACATCCAATTAAAAGAATGTAGCTTTTCTATGATAGTATTTTTGTAAAAAGTAATGTATAATAACGCAAAACACTTATGTTGAAAAATTGATGTTATATCATTTTTTAAATGGAGGAAAAAACAATTGATTAAATTTAAAGAGCTAGAAAAAGTAATAGAGGACTGGGATGTAATTGCTGATTTTGATGTGCATACACCGGATGCTATAAACAAATTAAACGATGCATATGTGACAAAGATAACCCCATTCGTTACGACTGAGGATGGTGAAGAGATTGCAATTTTAGAAATAACAGTTACAGATGATGAAGAGAAAGCAAAAATGATAGATGAAGAGATCAAAATGTAACAAAGAACATCTTATCACAACCAAGAAAAGCCTGCTGGTCATATAGAATCCAACAGGCTTTTTCCTATCGTTTAAACATATTTAATAATCTTAAATAATGATTTGCTTCACGTAAGGTATGGTCAGCAAGTAATGGGATAATAATGGATTTTACTTTGCAATCTAAGATACCAGCAGTTCCTTGTGCTTTGAAGTCACGAATCGCTTTTGTTGCATCCAAACTGTCAGCAGTTACCTGGAAAGCTGGAAGTGCATTGTCCATAGCATCTTTTGATTCGTCTACCAACTGGTCAAATTCATTGCCGAAATTATTTGCTGCATTAATTAGATCATCTTCGGTTGGGTCTAATAATCCTCGAATAAATTTTGAATGCTCTGCCATTATGGTATTCCAAAACATTTCTTGCTCTAGCGCATCGTGCTCCATATCAAATTCGTCCCCACGTTGTAATGTTTGAACCATCAGTAAATAAAGCTTGGCTTCACGCATGATATGGTCAATTAATAATGGGTAATTCACAGTAAACATTTTGCATGTCAATACATTCGTTAATAGTGTAGATTTATATTTTATCAGGTCCGATATAAGACGGATTGCTCTTTGGTTAATTTCATAAACCTTTTGTTCTGCTCTTTGATTTAATGTGACATTTTTTCCAGCTGATATATTCATTTCTGCCTGGGTCAAATTAGTTGGTATGAGTACTCCAGTGAAATAGGAAGAGGCCGTCTCAGCCTTTAATGTATATTGTGTATAAACTTCCCCAGATTCAAGCACATCTGGGCTAACTACTCCATTTGACATAGAAGCTACTTCAAATAACAAACGATCAAATTTCTTACGAAAAGCATCTGCTTGTTGCATGTAATTACTGTCTCTTGGGGTAAATCCTAGTTCTAAGAAAAAGGAATGCTCTTTCATTATCCTTCCAAAGAACAAATGTAATTCTAGCGATTGCCGAACAAATTCACGCCTTGATAACATGAAAAATTCTCCTTAAATATGTTATAAACTATAGTATGTAAATATAGATAACGCTGTGAATAATTCTATAGCAAATTTCAATATCGAGCAACATATTGTAAACCTTACATAAGTATGGTAGAGTTCATAGCGTGAGCAGACTTTAATGGTAATGATATTTTGTAAAAGAAAATCAATAAAAGAATAATTATAATCTTTGTCGTCAATGTGATAGAAAACCACATTGACGATTTTTTTGTAATAAAGAGTATTACAATTGAAAATCAGTAAATAACACGAAATGAAATGAAATGTACAACAATAAAACGAAAAGATAAAAATAGTGGAATAAATATTGCTAAATTCGTAAAATACAAATATAATAAGTGGTATAGCAATAAAACGAAATAAATAAAAATTATTCACAATAAGAGAGGGAGAATACTATGAAAGATGAAAAAACCAAAAAAAAATTAAAAAGAAAAAGTATTAAAAAGAAAATAGTACGTGCCACACTTTTAATGGTAACTATTCCACTTATTGTATTAGGGGTAGCATCCATCTACCTTATTTATCAAAGTACTTATTCATCGATTGAGCAAACGATGAGCGAATTAGCTACAATCGCGTCAGAAAGAGTAGAAGAAGAACTAATTGCAAATTGTAATTTAGCAAGGGAATTAGGATGTGTTGCTAGACTAACATCGGATAGTTATACGATAGAACAAAAGCTAGCAATCGTTGATCAAAAGGTAACTGATTATAAGTTGGTTTCTGGTGAATTAATTGGAACAGACGGAAGGACTTATCGTGGTAATGTTGATTGCAGTGATCGAGAGTATTTCAAAAAAACAATGAATGGAGAACTTTGTATCACCGAACCACTTGAAAACCGAATATCCGGTAAAATGAATGTTATGATTTCGGCTCCTGTCTGGGAAAATGGAATCCCAAATTCCACCATAATGGGAGTCGTTGTGTTGATAGCACCAGATACTCTTTTAAATGATATTGTACTGTCGATTCGGATTAGTAAAAATGGAGCAGCGTATATTATTGATAAGAACGGAGCAACAGTCGCTGATTATAATAATGATTATGTGCTGAAACGAAATTCTAATATTGAAAATGCAAAAATAGATAGAAAATTTAATGGAATCGCTAAATTGGAAAAGAAAATGATCAAGGGAGAGTCTGGATTTGACACATATCGTTTTCAAAGGGTAAATAAGTTTTTGGCGTACGCACCTATAAAAAATACGGACGGGTGGAGTATTGGTATTAATGCACCTGTATCGGATTTTATGGGACGGACGATAATAGCTGTCGTTATCATTTGCAGCTTGATCATAGTTGCTGTTTTCACTTCTATTTACAGTGCTACTAAAATTGCAAATTCGATAGGAAATCCGATTATTCAATGCGCATCAAGGCTTAATTTGTTAGCTGAAGGCGATTTGCAAAGTGCAGTGCCTGAAATTACGACCAAGAATGAAATCGGAACGTTAGCAGATTCAACGAAGGGAATTGTAAATGGAATGAATACAATGATTGGAGATATTCGCTACCTACTAGGAAAAATGGCGGAGGGCGATTTCAATATAAAGACTACGGCAGAGGAAAGCTATATTGGCGATTTTCGCGAAATTTTACTCTCTATACGGAAAATTAATCGCTCATTAAGTAGCACTTTGACACAGATTAATGAATCCGCAAATCAGGTATCGCAAGGCTCAGAGCAATTAGCACAAGGAGCACAAAACCTTGCCGAGGGCGCTACCGATCAGGCTGGAGCAGTTGAAGAATTATTTGCTATGGTTGGGAATGTAACGGAACAGGTAAATGATAATGCAGATACTTCTTTGAGTACGAGTCAGGAGGTTATTGCTATCAGTAATAAAGCAAAGGAAAGCACAGAAAAGATTCGGGAGATGACCGATGCAATGAGTAAAATCAGTGATAACTCCAAGCAAATTAGAAATATTATTAAGAGTATTGAAGACATTGCAGCACAAACAAATCTTTTATCTTTAAATGCGGCAATAGAAGCGGCAAGAGCGGGTGATGCCGGTAAGGGGTTTGCTGTAGTTGCAGATGAAATACGAGAATTGGCAAACCAGTCTGCAAAAGCAGTGATAGATACAAGAGAGCTTATAGAGTCGGCGTTAAGAGAAGTTGAAAATGGAAACGAAACCGTAGATCGTACCGCAGAATTTTTAACACATATTATTGAGTCGCTGGGTAAAGTTGAAATATCCATACAAAACGTATCAAACTCGTCCACACAACAGGCAGAATCAATGGAACAAGTAAGGCTTGCACTCGAACAGATTGCAAATGTAGTGGAAGGAAATTCTGCAATGGCACAAGAAAGCTCAGCAACAAGTGAAGAACTTTCAGCTCAGGCATGTGCGCTAAATGATTTGGTGGGTCAGTTTAATTTAAGAAAAAGTTAACATCTTTTACAACCAAGAAATCATATCTATATTATAATAAAAATGGTTCCGGATTGAAGTAAACCGGAACCATTTTTATAGAATTGTGCGGTAGACATGAAAGATGAAGTATATTATAATGAAAAAAGAGCAAGATTGAAAGGAGACAAAGCGTGGTTAGACATATTGTGATGTTCGAGTTTTTAGACGAAGCAGAAGGAAAAAGCAAGAGAGAAAATGCTGAAATTGCAAAACAAATGTTAGAACGTTTAGTTGGGTTAGTACCATCATTATTATCAGTTGAGGTAAAACTGAATTCACCAAAAGCGGATCAGGCAAACTTTGATTTGGTATTAATTACGCAGCACACTGATTTTGAAGGACTCAAAGCATATGCAACGCACCCGGAACATGTAAAGGTAGGACAATTTATTGGAAGCGTTAAGAAATCAAGAGCTTGCGTTGACTTTGAATTTTAATAAATAGGATAAAATGAAGTAGGAAAGGAAATCAAAATGGAACACACATTTGATTATGACGAAAATATGCAGTTTGCATTAGAGCATATTGGGGGAATATTACTAGACAATACAAAGTTAATGGATCAGTTCAAGAAAAAGCTTTATAAAGATGCGTTACTCGAGTATAAAGATGCGTCAAAAGCAACATTCGAAGCAATTGATCGTGCCTGTACCGTGAAAGAAGAAGAAAAAGAAGCGATTATTGAAGCATGTATTGATCGTGCTTTGTCAGATTTTGAAGTAAGTATGCAAAACATGGGTAAAGGTAAGAAAAATTCGTATCTAGAGAATTGTAAGATGGTGCTTGCACTCTTTACCATACCAATGATTCTTGAACAAAAAATGGATACTAGTGAAGCGTATGTGGATCGTTTCATTGAAAAATGGATGGAGCGTTATCCAAAGTATACTTTTCATAAAGGGACTTACGAAAGCTTGTTACAAGGATTTGAAAAAAAGGGATTTTGTTACATTACGACAGCAGTATGTGAGGTTCAAAATAAACCAGATGACTGCTACGAATTAATGATGTTCCGAGGTTTTCGTGACAAGTATCTCATGAAAGAGGAAGAAGGAAGAGCTCTTGTTGAAGAATATTATGAATTAGCACCACGCATTCTTGCTGCGATTGACTTAAAGCCAGCCAAAAATGAGATATATCAAGATATTTGGAACAATCATCTTTTGGTATGCCTGAATAACATTGAAAATGGACAAGATTCTCTATGTAAAGATAATTATATGAATATGGTAAAGACATTGGAAAGACGTTATATTTCTTGACATTTATGCCATTACTTTGACAAAAATGAAAACTAAAATAACTGAAAGTAGATAAGTAACTTTCAGTTATTTTCTTGTAAATGAGGGTGAGGATATGAAGGAAAAAAAGGCGATACAAAGAGCAATTTTTTCAATTGGATTTTTATTAATAATGGTAACATTTGTTTTGCAACCAGATATTGTAAAAGCAGCATCACCGTATACTTGTACCGTGGTGTACATAAGTAATGGTGGTAATTCGGTTCCGACGCAGTCGGTGAGCCAAGGAACTTATCTTACATCACTGCCAACACCTACCAGAGAAGGATATACCTTTGCAGGATGGTATACCAATGATACGCTTACAACTTTAATAAGTTCGTCTTATTACATATCAGTAATGAATACGGATTCCACTTTGATTTTATTTGCAAAATGGACCAAAATCAGTGTTACTAGTATTACTGCAACATACCCAACTACGACAGCAACAATTGATAGTACACTCGATCGTTCTAAGATTACGGTTACAGCAATCTACTCAAACGGAACCGTGGCAAAAGTTACAGATTTTACGATAACAAATCTAAAAGTTTCTACGCTATACTCGAACACTTTTATTGTTACTTATGAAAATTGTACGGCATATTTTAATGTTGTTGGTATTGCGAAACAATATTATACGGTCACCTTTGTTCCAAACGGAGGTTCCAATGTAGATACAATAACTGGAGTATTAACAGGGGATACCATAATACTTCCTAAGACGACTCGGAGCGGGTATACCTTTAAAGGTTGGTATCAAGATTCCAGCTTAACACTCGAGTTTACTGCGACAACACCAGTTACCTATAATATGTATATCTATGCGAAATGGGAAAAAGATAAGGTTGGAGATGATCCTGTTGAATATACACTGGATCATTCAACGATATCTCTTAACCTATATGAAGAGGATAATGTGATCGTTGGATCTTACAATAAAGATGACCAAAATTACATTACTTATGAAAGTAGCAAACCTTCCGTTGTGAAGGTAGACAAAACGGGTCGTGTCACAGGATTAAAATATGGAACGGCAACGATTTATGTTGTTGCACCGGATGATAGCTTGCTTAAATGTAAAGTAACCGTAAGTACAAAGCATCCGGCAACTAAGATTAAAACCAATGTGACAGGAAAAACACTTAAAGTCGGTGATACATTTACAATCAAAACGACGATTTCACCAAGCAATGTCAGTGTTTCAAAACTAAAATATACTTCCTCTAAAAAGTCGATAGCAAGTGTGTCTTCCAGTGGAAAAGTGATAGCAAAGAAAGCAGGAACCTGTTATATAACCGTGAGAACAACAGATGGAACGGGCCTTATGAAAACAGTTAAAATAGTAGTGAAGTAAAGTTTTCAACCGAAAATGACGATACATAAACAATATAATTTATTTTACAATCGATACAGCTTGGAGGAGTACAATGGAAAAGAAAAATAGTAAAATGCGAAAGTATGGGATATGTGCCGTATTCATCCTTATGTTTACAATTGTATTTTCTTGGAAGTATTATAGCAATGAAATCGTAAAGGCAGCAACGGGAGTCATAACCATTGACAATGATGCTGGAAGCGGTACCTATAACTTAAGAAGGCAGAACCTGCCAGCATTTGTTACAGATTTAAAAGCTGGTACTAATGTAACATGGAAGACGTCCGATACTAGTATATTTCGAATTAATAATAGTACTTCAGATACCGTAATAACAAACAGTACCCCATCAGCCACTCTTCAGGCAGTAGGAATCGGTAC
The DNA here is from genome assembly GCA_002419585.1 of Lachnoclostridium sp. UBA5725. Lineage (GTDB taxonomy): Bacteria > Bacillota > Clostridia > Lachnospirales > Lachnospiraceae > DIGJ01. Next base: position 28,626 of record DIGJ01000040.1, on the reverse strand, counting down.
TGCGACTTTGACGGCGGAGTATGTAGATGCGAATAATATCAATCAGGTTTTGACGCGTGTAATTTCGGTACCGAGTGCAATCAAAGAAGACTCTGCTTATTTTGATAAGGTCAATTCCACCAAATCTACGGAAAGCGTAATGGTTTTAGATTTGACCAATCGAGTTTCGGGGACGTTGGGACTTTTATATAATGTATCAAGTGGAGTAACCGTAACATGGACATCATCAAATCCATATGTTGTTTCCATGGACGCCTCTGCTTATTTGGCTACGAATAATACGGGCTATTTCAGAGCAACCGGTACCGGTAAGACTAAGATTACCGTATCTTATACGGATAATGGTAAGTTAGTTACTTCTTCCGTGGATGTCTATGTTGGACCAAAGGTTACAGTCGGCGGTACGGAATCTTCACAGATTTATGCAAAAGAAGCAGATTTCATTGACCTTGGTGCAAATACGACAATTAATAATGGTACGATTAGTGATAAAGTTACCTGGGTGCTAACCGATAAAAATCAAAATGTTTTGGAAAAATCGACCACAGAAAAAAAACAATATTTATCCACTAGCCCATATAGCTCGCAATTAGGAATAACAGGAAGAGCAGGGTATTATTATCTTTATGTATTTACAGCGAATGCTTTTGATGATACCGATAGTTTCTCAAGTAATGACATCAATCTATACCTAAAAAAGACAATTGAATTACATGTTTTACCTCAACCACAAAGTAATACAGCAAATCCAGTTTCTCTGCAAGTAGGTGACACCTATGATGTGGCTGATATTTTCAATATGACCGTTGCGGATTTTAATACCTATTTTGATTACAGTTGTACACCAGCAACAGCAGGTGATTTTGTAAACGGTGTATTTACGGCTAAGATAACGGGTGCGGCTAATTTGAATATTAAATTAAAGGATGGCATAAGTGTCGGTACATTTGAAACGTTCTTGCATGATACATCGGCTTTCCCATACACCATTTCTGTAAATATATACAAAGGATTTACATTGGATCGTTCCGAAGCCTCTATCTATGTAGGTGGTTCACTCAAACTTTCTACCGTATATGGAGCCAACAAGGGTAAAATTGAGTGGGTTTCAGCAGATCCTGCTTATGTTACGGTGCAAGGAAACGATGCGAATGCCGTGATAACAGGAGTGAAAGCAACTGGGGATAAAACGGTAAAGATTATAGCATCTATGACCTTGGAGGATGGACGAACACTTACGGCCAGCTGTAATGTGAAAGTTAGTACGACAGCTACTAAAATTACGCTGAATGAAACGAACTTAACAATGAAAATAGGTGCAACATCAACGATTACGGCAAGTTATGAGCCAAAAACAACAACATCGGTTGATTTGCAGTGGTTGCTAACGGATGACTCCGTTGTTAGTATATCAAAGAGCTCAGATAAAAGTGTAGTAGTAACAGCAAAAAAAGCAGGTACAACCATTTTAACAGCAGTGAACACGGACAACTACATCACTGCATATTGTACCATTACCGTAAGTTCAGCCATTAAAACAATTTCGTTAAATTATACGCAAAGAACGATGACGCTGAGCCAGGAAGTATTGAAATTGCGTGCAACTTACACCCCAACAGATGCTACACAAACGAATCTTATTTGGAGCACAAGTGATTCAAGTATTGCAACGGTAGTAGATGGTTTGGTAACATTCAAAGCTCCTGGTTCCGTACTTATTACAGTACAACCAGAATGGAATGAAAATTTTGTCATGGCCCAGTGTCAATTGACGATTCTTTCCTCGCCGACGGCATTTGCGCTTGATAAAACGTTGATTACGCTAGAAGCAGGTGATACATCCACAATAAAACCAATTTTGACGGCGACAAATTCGACGACGACGATAACGTGGAAATCAATGAATACCGCCATTGCTTCAGTAAATGAAGGAGTTGTGACTGCAATTTCAGCAGGACAGACCTATATTATAGCGACAACGAAAGAAGGCTTTGTTGCAAACTGCCTTGTCACAGTAACGCAAAAAGCGAGTGCAATTACATTGAGTAGCTATAATATTAAACTAGCAGTTGGTGATAAAACAACGATAACGGCAGCACCTAATCCGACAACCAGCACAGAGACTACGTTTAGCTGGACATCAAAGGATACAAAGATAGCAACGGTAAGTAATGGTATTGTAACTGGTGTATCTTCTGGCTCTACGGTTGTTTTGGTTAAAACGAAGAGTGGTGAAGTAGCCTACTTATATGTTACGGTATATGACAAAGCCACTGCTATGACCTTAAACTATTCAAATAAGGAATTAGCAAAAAAAGCTACGGTCACCTTAAAACCAATCTTTACACCAGCAAATGTAACGAACACCACGGTTACCTGGAAATCTTTGAATCCAACGATTGCGTCCATAACATCCGCGGGTAAAGTTACAGCCCTTAAAGGTGGAGCAGCAGTTATTACCTGTACTGCAGATGACGGTGGCTATTTAGCAACTTGCCTGATTACGGTAGTGGAACCGATCACGAAAATTACATTAAATCATTCTTATTATAAACTTGGATTAGGTAAGTCCGTCACGTTAAAAGCCACACTTACCAGCAACTCCTCAACAAATAATAAAGTGAAATGGTCAACTTCCAATACAACGATAGCGACAGTAAGTACGACAGGAGTTGTCAAAGCTAGAAAATTAGGAACCTGTACAATTACTGCAAAAGCAACGGATGGAACAGGAAAGAAAGCAACCTGTAAAATACGAGTAGTTCGTCAGGTAACTGGAATTACGTTAAATAAATCGGTCTTAACCATTGTTGCAAATAATACAAAAAGACTAAAAGCAACGGTTAAACCTTCGAATGCAACCTATAAGAGTGTGAAATGGACTTCTTCTAATAAGGCAGTTGCAGCCGTTGATTCCAGAGGTAATGTAACTGGATTAACCATTGGAACTTGTACCGTGAAAGCGACAGCAAACGATAGCAGTAATAAGTCAGCTATTTGCTATGTCAATGTTATTGCGGCAATTCCGACTTCCTCGATACTTTTAGCAGCAAAAGATTTAGTTATGATTAAAGGGCAATCACAAATGCTTTCTTATACGGTAACACCATCGACGCATACCGATAAGATTTATTTTGCAAGTGATAATAAGGCAGTGGCCAATATTAGTAGCTCTGGTAAGATTTATGCTAGACGAACAGGTGCAGCCACAATTACAGTAACGAGTGCAAGTGGAAAACAAGCCACTGTTAGCGTGACCGTAATTGGTTTGAATAAAACCTCTCTTTCGTTAGAGCAATATGATACGGAAACTTTAGTTGTGGATGGAGTAAGTACTGGTATTACATGGTATTCCGAAAATCCAAGTGTAGCTACGGTATCAGGTGGAAAGGTAGTTGGTAGAAAAGCAGGATCAACGACCATAAAAGCAAGAGTAAACGGGGTCATCTTATCCTGCTATGTCAGAGTCACTTCAATTTCATAAAGCGATAAGTTCTGTTTAGTAATGCAGGACGGACGCGAATCTTTTTGATAAGTGATGCCATAAAAGGCTGAGCCTTTTTGTCTTTCTACAATTTACACGGCTCCCATGTTAGGATTTTATATCAGTCGCATAAACATTCCACGTAACCTCAAAACATCGAACAATTAGCTCTTAGGGGAGCCAATTCTTCGATTGAGTTTACGTTCCATATGCTCAAATGATATAAAATCCTAGCATGGGAGTCGTGTAAATTGAAGGATGATTATGAGCTCAGCCTTTCATGGCTGACTACGAAATACGGACTCGCTGTTTTTTCGGTGTTTCATAAACCAAATCCAGAATTAGTGTGACTTTTTGCATTTCAATCAAGCTGCATATGCTTTTTACTATTTCTATTATAAACGCTGTTATTTACTGTAACATTACAGACAACAGAAGGGCTGCTTTCACAAAAGCTCCCGCGTCTGTCCTTTGTAGTTAAACCAAATTTACCGGTATTCAGTGATGGCTAAATTGAAATTGTAAAATTATGGTATCTATGATATGATATGAAAAATGTATTTATGTTAAGAAAACCTTAAGTTGGAAGAGTAGATTTATATAATCTAAACAAGGAGATTGAAGATGGAAAAAGGATTAAATTTCAGAACCATTGAAAGTCAAAATAAATATTTTGATACATATGACAAATCCCTTAAGCTTATATCCGTGCCCATTACTGAAAAATATGTTACAACTTCATATGGAAAAAGTCATGTGATTTGCTGTGGAGATGATAAAAAACCACCTTTGGTGCTGCTTCATGCGGCAAGTTGTGGCTCACCAATCTGGTATCCGAACATACCTTTTTGGGGTAAAGAATATTGTGTATATGCGGTCGATTTAATTGGCGAATCCTCCAAAAGTATTCTTACAAAGAAAATGAAAACACCTTTTGACAACGCAATGTGGCTTGATGAAACGATAAACGGCTTAAATCTTGATCAGGTGTTCCTTTGCGGACTTTCCATTGGCGGTTGGACTGCTGCAAACTATGCTGGTTCTTTCCCAAATCGGGTATTGAAGCTAATACTTTTAAGCCCAGTGCAGACTTTTGCAAAGATGTATACCTCATATTTCGTTAAAATAATGAAGATGGGCTTTCATCCGACAAGGGAGAACGTGGAAAACTATATCGGTTGGGGAAGCGCAAAAGAAGCACCTTTACCTGACAGCATAATCGAACAGTTTACTATTTCGGTAATGAATATGAATTCGAATGTTAACTTCCCAAAATGGATAAAGAAGGATTACTTGCAAAAATTAAAAATGCCTGTGCTTGTAATGTTTGGAGAAAATGAGTTCGCATTCTCTGTTCCTAAAGCGGTAAAACGTGCTAGATTAGTAATAAGCAGCTTGGAACTGGAAATCGTCGAGGGTACCTCTCACTTGCTCTGTGTAAGCAAGCCTGATTATATTAACCAACGAGTAGCAGAATTTATAAATTGTAAAGAAGAAAAACAAACTGACGTAAATAACTGAAATTGATTTTTTCCTAATTCCATCTCAATTCAGGTTTAAGGATTCACGAAGGACGCGAGTCTTTGCGGTGCCCCGGACGCCAGGAAAGGCTGAGCATCTTAGTCTTACTACAATTTACAAGGCTCCCATGCTAGGATTTTATATCAGACGCATAAACATTCCACGTAACCTCAAAATATCGAAGAATAGGCTCATAGGGGAGCCTATTCTTCGATTGGGTTTACGTTCTGCTATTTATTATAACATTACAGAGTACAGCGGGACCGTTTATCAAAATCAGCAAGATACACGGTGGTCATTATTCACTGTAAGACCGAATATATTTCTAAAGTCGAATAAGATTTTGGCAAATAAGAATTTGGAAGACCACTTGTCAAAAAAAGTACAATATGATACAATGAAAAATACAGAACATACGTTTTCTTTTTGGAGATAGGGAGGTAAATAATGCTTGTTAACTTGCATGTAAAGAATTTAGCTTTAATTGATGAAATCGATGTAGATTTTGCGGATAATCTTAATATACTTACTGGTGAGACTGGTGCAGGTAAATCCATTCTTATTGATTCTATAAATATTGCATTGGGGCAAAAAGTTTCAGCAGATATGATTCGTAAGGGAGAAGAGTCTGCATTTGTACAATTAACCTTTCACATTCAAGATTCCCATACTATAAATAAGTTAGAAGCACTTGAAATTCCAGTAGAAGATAATATGGTAATTGTATCAAGACGCATTCGAAGCGGACGAAGTATCAGCAAGGTTAATGATGTATCCGTTACAAATTCTACGTTAAAAACGATTGCAGGATTACTGATTGATATTCATGGACAACATGAACACCAGTCACTGCTCTATAAGAGTAAACATTTAGAGATTCTTGATCGATTTGGAAAAGAGAATGCATTAGAAATAATGGAGCATTTAAAGGAAACTTATCGTTCCTATATAGACTGTAAGAAACGCATGGAAGAATCTTCCATGCCAGAAGAAGAAAGACTACGTGAATTATCCTTTATGCAGTATGAAAAGCAGGAGATTCTAGATGCAAGACTCAAAAAGGGTGAAGAAGAAGAGCTTTCCGTTTTATATCGCAAGATGTCCAATGCTACTACGATTAGCGATGAACTCACTAAAATATATCAATTGACAGGTGAGGAGGGGTCTGTTAGTGATACCATTAGTAGAGCACTAAGGCATTTTGCACATCTTACTGCTCTTGATGAGTCCATTGCAGGATTTGAGGAGCAACTGAATAATATTGATGCACTTTTGAATGATTTTAATCGTGATTTATCCGATTATATGACAGATTTTGAATTCGATCGGTCTGAATTTACGAAAATAGAAGACCGACTCAATACGATACATTCACTAAAAGCGAAATATGGAAATAGTTATGAGCAAATTTTTGATTATTTAGAAAAATTAGAGGATAAATTACAAAGATTTGAAGATTATGATTTATACATGAAGGAATTGAATAAAACCTTGGATAAACTTGAGGTAGACTTAGAAGATTATTCCACGCAATTATCCATGATCCGAAAAAGTAATGCGGTTATTTTAGAAGCAAAAATTAAAGAAGCATTAATCGAACTTAATTTTTTTGAAGTACAGTTTAAAATAGATTTTAAAATGCTAACAAACTATACAGCAAAAGGATATGATGAAGTAGAGTTTTTGATTTCGACAAATCCAGGGGAAGATTTAAAGCCGCTAGGAAAGGTTGCTTCTGGAGGAGAATTATCCAGAATTATGCTTGCTATAAAATCAGTATTAGCAGATAAGGATGAAGTTGATACCCTTATCTTTGATGAGATCGATACTGGAATAAGTGGAAGAACTGCACAGAAAGTATCGGAGCGACTTGCATTAATAGCAAAATCACATCAGGTAATTTCAATTACACATTTGCCACAGATTGCTTCCATGGCAGATGAACATTTTATCATTGAAAAAACAACCGATGGATTATCAACGAAGACAAGCATAGAGATATTAGATACTGAAAAATCCGTAATGGAGCTAGCTCGTATGCTTGGAGGAGTATCAATCACAGCATCTGTGATTGCAAGTGCAAAAGAGATGAAAGAATTGGCAAGGATAACAAAAACAAGAGAGTGAAAATAATTTTTTTGTATATAATAAAGGGAAGATATAAGCCTTGACTTGTATCTTCTTTTATTTTATTACGTTTGTTTTGGAGGAAGATTCTTTTGAAAAGAGACAGAAAAAAACAATACAAAAAAATTCTATGTTTCACCTTATTTATTAATATAGTTGCAGTGTTAGCTTCCTATCTTTGGTTCGTTGAAACAAGGATACCGGATGAAATTATGATGTTTGTTGGTCAAGAAGAAAAATTAGATTTTGATACTCCAGTGGTTGGTGTATTTTCAGGGAATAACCAAGCAACAAATCAAGAAATTTATTTTGATTTTGCAAAGCCTTTTTCCTTAACGATAGATAATACGGGAATTTATGCGGTGAAACTTCAACTTTTTGGGGTATTTCATCTTAAAAATATTGCCGTAAATGTTGTAGAAACACAAAAAGTAATACCTGGAGGAGAAAACATAGGCATATATATTGAAACAAAAGGAGTCATGGTACTTGGAAATGGAACGGTTACCGGAATGGATGGAATGAAGCATAGTCCTGCTGAAAATATTATAAAAACTGGAGATTATATTACCGCCGTAAATGGAATTTCTGTTTCCACGATTGAAGAAATGACTGCTTTAGTTGATGAATATGGAACGGATAAAATTGTGCTTAATGTTGTGCGCAATAATCAGAAACAATCATTATCAATTCTGGCGATCGAAACAAATGAGGGAGAGTACAAGCTGGGTATTTGGGTTAGAGATGATACGCAGGGTGTAGGCACACTAACATATCGAACATTAAATGGAGAATTTGGTGCGTTAGGACATGGAATAACAGATAGTGATACTGGTCTTTTGATGGATATCGACAAAGGAAATATTTTTGATACGGAAATAATTGATATTATAAAGGGAAAACAGGGAAGTCCTGGTGAGGTGGTTGGTATTATCCGTAGCAGCGAAGCTATGAAAATGGGTAATATAAGTAAAAATACAGAATGTGGTATTTTTGGATCCATTCAGGAAAATAACAAGTTATGGGAACAAAAAGATGCCGTTCCAATTGGTTTAAAGCAGGAAGTGCAAAAGGGAAAAGCTAGTATTTTATGTCAATTGGATGGAAATATAGAAGAATATGAGATTGAAATCGAAAAAATAAAGTGGAATTCGACAATGGATTCAAAAGGTATGATTATAAAAATAACAGATGAAAAATTACTAAATAAGACAAATGGAATTATTCAAGGTATGAGTGGAAGCCCAATTTTGCAAAATGGTAAGTTAATAGGCGCAATAACCCACGTATTTATACAAGATTCAACAAAAGGTTACGGAATTTTCATAGAAAATATGTTAAAAAAGTAGTATTGTCAATTTCTGCGTCAAAAAACAATTGAAATGTAGAGTAAAAAAAGATATAATGCGAATATGGCAATAATTTACAAATTACAAATTGAGAAAGTTTGGGGAAAATCTTATCATTAAAGGAGTTATAGCAAAATTGGGGACGTATTCAACATTTTGTATACACAAAATGTGAATATAAATGCGTTATAATTGATTAGGAGGGTGAAGGAATGTCAAAAATTAGTGTTGCAATTGCCGATGACAACGAAAGGATTGTGGGTCTTTTGGTGGAAGTAATGGAGAATGATCCAGAAATTGAAGTTGTCGGGGTTGCATATAATGGCTTGGATGCAATCAAGGTCGTGAATGAGGAGCATCCAGATGTGGTTCTTTTGGATTTGGTAATGCCTAAACTGGACGGGTTAGGAGTGCTTGAACATTTCAAATATCATACAGAAACCGAAAAACTTCCAACTTTTATTGTGATTACAGCAATCGGTCAAGAAGGGGTGACTGAGAAAGCTTTTTCTTTAGGAGCGGATTACTTCATGATGAAACCATTCGACAATCAGATTTTAATTAATCGTGTAAAACAGATTCGACGAATGGGAATGGAGAAGGAAAGAGTTATAGAAACAAAAAAGGAAACTGGAAATAAAGTGAATAATTATTACTTAGAACATAATTTAGAGAGTGATGTAACCAACATTATTCATGAGATTGGTGTGCCAGCACATATTAAAGGATATCAGTATCTACGTGATGCGATTATGATGTCAGTAAACGATGGCGAAATGTTAAATTCAATTACGAAACTCTTATATCCATCGATTGCAAAACAACATAAAACGACACCAAGTCGTGTTGAACGGGCAATACGGCATGCTATCGAGGTGGCATGGAGCCGTGGAAAGATGGATACCATTGATGATTTATTTGGCTACACGGTAAGTAATGGAAAAGGGAAACCAACTAATTCGGAATTTGTTGCATTGATTGCAGATAAGATTCGTTTGGAATACAAAATCAGAGCGTAAATTACAGACAGGTGTATGATAAATTCCTCTTTGACAATACAACTTCCTAGTGTATAATATATGTAATTTAGCATAATTGGGGGAGGAACTTATATGAAAAAAATTCTTTTTGTAGCGTCTGAAGTAGTACCGTTTTTAAAAACAGGTGGGCTGGCTGATGTAGCGGGATCCCTGCCCAAATATTTTAACAAGAAAGAATATGATGTACGTGTAATTCTCCCAAAATATCAAACGATACCGGAAGAATTTAAAAATCAGATGGCATATTGCTCCCATTTTTATATGGATTTAGCATGGAGAAAGCAATATGTTGGAATATTAAAATTAGAATATAATGGAGTTACATTTTACTTTGTTGATAATGAATACTATTTTTCGGGTTCAAAGCCATATGGAAGGATACATGAAGATATTGAACGATTTGCTTTCTTTTCAAAAGCTGCTTTATCAGCGTTACCACTCATTGGCTTTCGGCCTGACATTATACATTGTCACGATTGGCAGACGGGTTTGATTCCGGTATACCTCAAAGACTCGTTCCAGGAAAATGAGTTTTATCATGGGATTAAATCAATTATGACAATACATAATTTGAAATTTCAAGGTATTTGGGATATGAAAACAATCAAGGATATAACTGGTCTGAATGAATATTATTTTACTCCGGACAAATTAGAGGCATATGGGGATGCAAACTATTTGAAGGGTGGAATTGTATTTGCAGATTATGTAACAACAGTAAGTGAGACCTATGCGCAGGAGATTAAGATGCCATTTTATGGAGAGGGATTGGATGGGCTAATCAATGCACGTAGTAATTCGCTTTATGGAATTGTGAACGGACTTGACTATGATGAATACAATCCGGAAACGGATTCTTACATCCATAAAAATTATTCAAAAGAGACATTTCGGAAGGAAAAAATTAAAAACAAGAGAGCTCTACAGCAAGAACTTGGCTTAGCGGCAGACGATAAAAAGTTTGTAATTGGAATTGTTTCACGCTTGACGGATCAAAAGGGATTTGATTTAATCGATTATATGATGGAAGAGATTTGTAAAGAAGATACACAGCTTATTGTATTGGGATGCGGTGAAGAAAAGTATGAAAACCTCTTTCGCCATTATGCATGGAAGTATAGCGACAGAGTATCTGCTAATATATTTTATGCCAATGATATGTCTCATAAGATTTATGCAGGATGTGACGCGTTTTTAATGCCATCGTTATTTGAACCTTGTGGTTTGAGTCAGCTTATGAGCCTTCGATACGGAACAGTGCCTATTGTTCGTGAAACTGGAGGTCTAAAAGATACCGTGGAACCTTATAATGATTATGAAGGTACTGGGACTGGATTTTCTTTCTGTAATTACAATGCACATGAAATGTTAAATACCATACAATATGCGAAAACGATTTTCTTCAAAAAGAAAAGAGAATGGAACAAGATAATCGATCGTGGAATGGAACAAGATTTTTCTTGGAATAATTCAGCAAGAAAGTATGAAGAACTTTATGATAGATTACTTGGTAAGTGAAATGCGTGAAGTTTATTATATTGAGAAAAGGACCGAGGATTCGGTCCTTTTCTTACGCTACATGTAAAGGAGCAGATGGGAGTACAAATGAAAAAGTATAGCGTCTTATTATTAACTGGAGTTTTACTAGCAATAGCAATTTCTGGATGTGGAACAAAAAAAGAAACGAATGAAACGACAGAAACAAAGGAAACTGTTGCAGATTCCTCCAGTAAAAAGGATACTATGGTAATTGGAATTTCCTCATTAGACGAAATATTCAATCCATTATTTAATTCGACAGCGTGTGATGCGCAGGTAAATGACATGATATTTACTTCGATTTGTCGTTTAAATGAAGAGGGTGAACTGATAGACTGGGCAGGACATCTAGATACGCAGGAATTAACTGCCAAGGATGGTCATACGCAGGTAAAATATACCGTTACATTAAATAAAGATATGACATTTACAGATGGAGAACCAATCACCATTGATGATGTAATATTTTATTACTATGTCGTTTCGGATCCGACATATGATGGTCCCTCTACATTTTCGACGCTCGATATCGTAGGAATGAAAGAGTATTATTATGATTCGCCAAATTATGCACAAATGATGGATGAAATCAATCAAAAATATTCTCCTTCCACCATCACAAAAGAAGAATTTGTTTCTTACTTAATTGCAACGAACTGTGAAGGTTGGTTTGATGGAGAACTTGAGGGGAATGCAGACGAAGATGAAACTTGGGCTGAGTATTTAGCCAAGGAAGGATATGATGCATCAAAAATTAAAACACCGGATACGATGTTACTTATGTTAGCTGGCTGTGAATATGAACGTCATGCTAACAAATATGATCCCCTAACTTACTATATGAAGCTTGCAGTTCAAGGCAACTTAGCCGATGGTATTGACGTAGATTCTATTTCAGGTATTGAAAGAATCGATGATTATTCATGTACGATTCTTTGTGACTCACCAAACATTTCGGGAACTAAATTAGTTGCTTGGCAGCCGATTATACCGAAGCATTACTACGGTAAGGAATGGATGAAAGGAGATTTGTCTTCTATAAAAGCCTTAAATCATTCGCCTGTTGGTAGTGGGCCTTATATATTTAAATCATACAAAAATTCTTGTGTATCTATGGAAAAGAATCCAACTTATTTTATGGGGGAACCCAAAATCTCAAATTTGAAATTTCAAGTTGTAGACGAAGAGGATAAAGTAGATAAGGTATTAAATGGAGAAATTGATATTACTGAGCCAACTGCATCTTTGGAAGTAATTGAAAAAATTGATGAAAGTAATGAAATTGAAAAATCAATCGTAGATAATCCTGGTTATGGATACATTGGGATAAATGCAGAAAGGGTTCCGGATATTTATGTTCGTAAAGCCTTAATGTACGTAATGAAGAGAGAATCAGCAATTTCTTCTTATTATGGAGAGCTCGGAACCTTAATTGAACGGCCATTGACACCAACCTTAGCGGAATACCCAAAGAATGCCAAAGAATACTATGGGTATGATACACATAAAGCATTGAAGTACTTTAAAAAGGCTGGATATAAACAAGTAGATGGTAAATTAGTAAAAGAAGATGGCGAACCATTAATTATCAATGTTAGCATTGCAGATGCAAAAACGCATCCAGCTACTCCGATCTTAATGCAGATGGCGGATGATATGGAAAAGATGGGTGCAGAACTCATTATTCATGATGTTGAAGGAACTGTACTGAATACAATGGTACAAAATGGTGAAACGGATATGTGGGTCATGGCCTGGGGAAACTTTTTAGATTGTGATTTAACACAAATATTTGGCAGTAGGGGAGGATCAAATTTTCAACATTATTACAACGACGATGTTGATATCATTCAAAGTGAAATCGTAAAGACTCTTGATTTTGATGAAAGATGTAAATTAGTTTCTAAAGAACTGGATATGATTATGAGTGCTGCGGTATATATGCCAGTTTATCAGTGCAAAAAGCTGCAAATTTATAATGCTACAAGCGTTAATATTTCTACACTTCCAGAAAATACTACGATTTACTGGAATTATAGTGCTCAAATAGAAAATTTAGAGTTGAATTGATTGGGTTTAAGTTTCTATATCATAAAATTTGAAAATGTAATCATATAAAATGAGAAATCGGTAAATACTACTAAAAACATTGACCGAATCGAGGCTTTCTTGTTAAATATTTTCTAGTTCCTTGGTTTTGTTAAAAAAATGGCAAAATACACTTGAAATTTAATTTAGTATTGGTTAAAATACAAGTAAGTTTGCGAATAAATTCATTTGCAAAAATATTATATTATTCTTAGGAGGAATTATATCATGGCAGTAAAAGTAGCAATTAATGGTTTTGGACGTATTGGACGTCTTGCTTTCAGACAAATGTTCGGAGCTGAAGGATATGAAGTAGTAGCAATCAACGATTTAACAGATCCTAAAATGTTAGCTCACTTATTAAAATATGACTCATCACAGGGTAGATATGATGGACATACCGTTGAAGCTGGTGAAGATTCTATCACAGTAGATGGTAAAAAAATCGTTATTTATAAAGAGCCTAAAGCAGCTGATCTTCCTTGGGGAAAAATCGGAGTAGATGTTGTACTTGAGTGTACAGGTTTCTACTGCTCAAAAGAAAAATCTCAGGCACATATCGATGCAGGTGCTAAAAAAGTAGTTATTTCTGCTCCAGCTGGAAATGACTTAAAGACTGTTGTATTTAGTGTTAACGAAGATACATTAACAAAAGAAGATAACATTATCTCTGCAGCTTCTTGTACAACAAACTGCTTAGCTCCAATGGCAAAAGCATTAAATGATTTCGCACCTATCCAGTCTGGTATCATGGCTACTATTCATGCTTACACAGGTGATCAGATGATCCTTGACGGACCACACAGAGGTGGAGATTTAAGAAGAGCTCGTGCAGGCGCTGTAAATATCGTTCCTAACTCAACTGGAGCTGCAAAAGCAATCGGTTTAGTTATTCCTGAATTAAACGGAAAATTAATTGGATCCGCTCAACGTGTTCCAGTACCTACAGGTTCTACAACTATCTTAACAGCAGTTGTAAAAGGAACTGATGTAACAGCTGATGGTATCAATGCAGCTATGAAAGCAGCTTCCAGTGAATCTTTCGGATACAACACAGATCAAATCGTTTCTTCTGATATCGTAGGAATCCGTTATGGTTCATTATTTGATGCAACTCAGACTATGGTTTCTAAAGTTGGAGATGATTTATATCAAGTACAGGTTGTTTCTTGGTATGACAATGAAAATTCATATACTAGCCAGATGGTTAGAACAATCAAATATTTTGCTGAATTAGCATAATATATGCGATTGCAATTGCATGCATTCGATTCATAATAGACCTATCAGGGTCCGGTCATTTTAGGACCGGACCCTTTTTAACTTCATATAAAATTCGAAATTTTCATGATACAGGATGAAAAGAAAGGGGTATTACTATGTTAAACAAAAAATCAGTAGATGATATTAATGTAAAAGGCAAAAGAGTATTGGTACGTTGTGATTTTAATGTGCCTTTGCAGGAGGGCAAAATTACAGACGAAAATCGTTTAGTTGCAGCGCTTCCTACAATCAAAAAATTAGTTGCAGATGGAGGAAAGATTATCCTTTGCTCTCATTTAGGAAAACCTAAGGGAGAACCAAAGCCAGAATTATCATTAGAACCAGTTGCAAAAAGATTAACTGACCTTTTAGGACAGGAAGTAAAATTTGCTGCAGATCCTGAAGTTGTTGGACCTAATGCAAAAGCAGCAGTAGAAGCGATGAAAGACGGAGAAATTGTTCTTCTTGAAAATACACGTTACAGAGCAGAAGAAACAAAGAACGGTGAAGCATTTAGCAAAGATCTTGCTTCTTTAGCAGATGTTTTTGTAAACGATGCATTTGGAACTGCTCACAGAGCACATTGCTCCAATGTTGGTATTACGCAATATGTAGATACCGCTGTTGTTGGATACTTAATGCAAAAAGAAATTGATTTCTTAGGAAATGCAGTAGATAAGCCAGAGAGACCTTTTGTTGCAATTCTTGGAGGATCAAAAGTTTCTTCTAAAATTTCTGTTATCAATAACTTGCTTGAAAAAGTAGATACTTTGATCATTGGTGGTGGTATGGCATATACCTTCTTATCAGCACTTGGTGAAAAAGTTGGTAATTCTTTATTAGAAGAAGATTACAAACAATATGCACTTGATATGTTAAAGAAAGCAGAAGAAAAGGGTGTAAAATTATTAATCCCTATTGATAATGTAATCGCTGATAGCTTCTCAAATGATGCAAACATCCAGACAGTAGGACAGGATGCGATTCCTGATGGCTGGTTAGGACTTGACATCGGACCAAAGACTCAGCAGTTATATACCAATGCATTAAAAGATGCTAAGACAGTTGTTTGGAATGGACCTATGGGTGCGTTTGAAATGTCAAACTTTGCTGCAGGTACAGTCGCAGTAGCAAAAGAATTAGCGCAGCTTGATGCAACAACTATTATTGGTGGTGGAGATTCAGCAGCTGCTGTTAACCAATTAGGTTTTGGCGATAAGATGACACATATTTCTACTGGTGGTGGAGCTTCCTTAGAATTCTTAGAAGGAAAAGAGTTACCAGGAGTTGCAGCAGCAAACGACAAATAATTGTGTTGACTTTGTAGAATCGACGAATAAAAAGGAGAAATAATCTTATGCGTAAAAAAATTATTGCTGGTAACTGGAAAATGAACAAAACTCCAAGTGAGACAGTTACCTTAATTAATGAATTAAAACCATTGGTTGCAAATGAAGAGGTAGATGTTGTATTTTGTGTACCAGCGATCAGCTTAACAACTGCAATCGAAGCAGCAAAAGGATCTAACATTGAAATCGGTGCAGAAAATATGTACTATGAAGAAAGTGGAGCATATACTGGAGAAATCGCTCCAAATATGTTAACCGATATTGGAGTAAAATATGTTATTATTGGACATTCTGAAAGAAGAGAATACTTTGCAGAATCCGATGAGACCGTTAATAAGAAAGTATTAAAAGCATTTGAACATGGAATTACTCCAATCGTTTGTTGCGGAGAATCTTTAAAACAAAGAGAACAAGGAATTACAATTGATTGGATTCGTCAGCAAATCAAAATTGCTTTCTTAAATGTAACAGCAGAGCAGGCTAAGACAGCGGTTATCGCATACGAACCAATTTGGGCAATCGGAACTGGTAAAGTTGCAACAACACAGCAAGCACAGGAAGTTTGTGCAGCAATTCGTGTGTGCATTGGTGAAATCTATGATCAAGCAACTGCAGCAGCGATTCGTATTCAGTATGGTGGTTCTGTTTCTGCTGATAGCGCAGCTGAATTATTTGCACAGGCAGATATTGATGGTGGCTTAGTAGGTGGAGCATCTTTAAAACCTGATTTCGGTAAGATTGTAAACTATAATAAATAATTCGAATATGTCTTTTTATAAAGGGTGGGGCGAGGTTTCTGTTGGAACCTTGCCCCAACTTATAAAAGAAAACGTTGAAAATTGGCGAACTCAGTGATAAAATAGGAATGGTTTTAATACAATGTGGATTCTGAGAGGGCCTTTATTTTGCAGTTTGTAGAAAAAATAGTAAGTATGATTGAATTAATTGGAATTGTGGCATTTGCTATCTCGGGTGCTATGGTTGCAATTCAAAAGAAACTGGATATATTTGGTGTTATTGTTCTTGGAATAACAACCGCATTAGGTGGTGGTGTTATTCGAGATTTGCTCTTAGGAAGAGTACCGCCAATGATGTTTCAGAAACCAATTTATGCAATTCTTGCAACAATATTTGCTGTAGCAACCTTTGTATTTGCTTGTATTGTTGGAGAGGTTAAAGGAAAACAAAAAGAACTTTATGCCAGTATTATTAATTTCTTAGATGCGATAGGACTTGGTGTATTTGCAGCAACCAGTGTGAATATGGTTTTGACAAACTATGAGCATGCGGGAATATTTCTAAGCGTTTTTATGGGAACGGTCACGGCAGTAGGTGGTGGTGTTTTAAGAGATATGATGTCAAATGAAATTCCGCTTATTTTGAAAAAAAGAATCTATGCAATTGCTGCCATTATAGGAAGTGTCGTATATTACATTCTATGGAACTGCAATGTTCCGTTTGAGGTTACGATGTTTTCTAGTATTTTTATAACTGTTATCATTCGTTTACTAGCTAAGCGATACCGTTGGAATCTGCCAACTGCGAACTAATGAATTTATAGTAAGATAAAAGGAGATAATTTATGAGTAAAAAACCAACCGTTTTAATGATTCTTGATGGTTACGGATTGAATAAGGAAACAAAGGCAAATGCTGTATCAGAAGCAAAAAAGCCTGTTTTGGATAAATTAATGAGAGACTATCCATTTGTGGAAGGTTATGCTAGTGGTATGGCGGTAGGACTTCCAGATGGTCAGATGGGTAACTCCGAAGTGGGACATCTTAATATGGGTGCCGGCAGAGTGGTATATCAGGAACTTACCAGAATCACGAAAGAAATTAGTGATGGTGACTTCTTTAAAAATGAAGCATTGTTAAAGGGTGTGGAAAATTGTAAGAAAAATAAATCTGACCTGCATTTATTTGGCTTATTGTCCGATGGTGGTGTTCATAGTCACATTACGCACATGTATGGTATATTAGAACTTGCAAAAAGAGAAGGTATTAAAAATGTATATTTACATGCATTTTTAGATGGCCGCGATACTCCACCAGCTTCAGGAAAAAGTTTTGTAGAAGCAGCGGTAAAGAGAATGGAAGAACTCGGTGTTGGTAAGGTAGCAACTGTAATCGGCCGTTATTATGTAATGGATCGTGATAATCGCTGGGATCGTGTAGAATTGGCCTATAAAGCTATGGTAGAGGGTGAAGGAATATTCGCTAATGGTGCAGTAGAAGCGGTTCAACAATCTTATGAGAACGGTCAAAATGATGAGTTTGTACTTCCTACCGTAATCACGGAAAATGGAAAACCTGTTGCAACGGTAAAGGATAATGATTCCGTTATATTCTTTAATTTTAGACCAGACCGCGCAAGAGAAATTTCAAGAACATTTTGCTGTGATGATTTTGATGGTTTTGAAAGAAAAGGCGGAAGAGTAAAAACGACGTTTGTCACATTTTCTGAATATGATGTTACGATTCCAAATAAAATTGTTGCTTTCCATAAGGTAGAGATTACAAATACATTTGGAGAATATCTTGCTGCATGTGGTAAAACTCAGCTTAGGACAGCTGAAACAGAAAAATATGCACATGTTACCTTTTTCTTTAATGGTGGCAAAGAAGAACCTTACAAAGGGGAAGAACGCATCTTAGTAAAATCACCAAAAGTTGCAACTTATGATTTACAGCCAGAGATGAGTGCATATCAGGTAGCTGAAAATTTGGTGGAAGCAATCAAATCTGATAAATACGATGTAATTATTGTTAACTTTGCAAATCCAGACATGGTAGGACATACTGGAATTGAAGCAGCTGCAATAAAAGCAATTGAAGCAGTGGATGCATGCGTTGGAATGGCAGTCGATGCTTTATTAGAGGTTGATGGACAAATGTTTATCTGTGCAGATCACGGAAATGCAGAACAATTGCTAGATTATACCACAGGGGATCCGTTTACTGCTCATACAACAAATCCAGTACCATTTATTTTAGTAAATTATGATCCAAGTTATACGCTAAAGCAAGGTGGAAAATTAGCAGATATTGCTCCAACTCTATTAGAAATGATGAATTTAGACAAGCCAGCCCAAATGACGGGAGAGTCTTTGTTGATCAAAAAATAATTCTTGAAATAAGGAATTAATTATGCTACAATAATTTAGTGAGTGTACCAAGGTGAATTGGGCACAGTGAAATTAGGAGGTGGAAATGATGGCAGTACTTAGAACAATTTTAACGATTGTATATATACTTATTTGTGTGGCTTTAACCGTAATCGTTTTAATGCAGGAAGGAAAACAGGCAGGACTTTCTGGTTCCATTAGCGGCGTAGCTGAGACATATTGGGGAAAAAATAAAGGCCGTTCTATGGAAGGCGCTCTTGAAAAGGGTACAAAATTATTATGTGTTGGCTTTTTTGTATTTTCTATCGTTTTGAATTTAAATTGGTAGGATGCTACCATTCAAAAAACACTCTTCCATGAAGGGTGTTTTTTTTTACGAAATAGTGTATACTTAATATATACAAGAAAGTGGGGTGTTTAATATGTTAGATAAACATGCATTAGACGATAAAAAAGAAATTATTTTTGATTATATTACGAGTAAAGAATATAAACCGATGAAATTTAAAGAGATGGTTGGTATATTGCAGGTCCCTCGCAATGAGAAAGATGATTTGAGACAGGTTTTAGATAGTTTGACGAGCGAAGGGAAAGTAACGATCGATGAAAAAGGAAAGATTCATCCTCTTTCTGCCGATCTTTTAGTAGGAACTTTTTCAGGAACGCAAAAGGGATTTGGGTTCGTCATGATTGAAGGAGAAAAAGAGGATATTTTTATTCCGGATCGTGCGACAAAAGGCGCTTTAAATGGAGATAGAGTACAAGTGGAACTATCCGACTTTAAAGGTGGAAGAAGAAAAGAAGGCCGTATTGTACGAGTAATAGAGCATACAACAAATACCGTTGTAGGAACCTTCACGAAGAATAAATCCTTTGGATTTGTTGTGGCAGATAATCAAAAGCTTGGAAGTGATATTTTTATACCGTTGGAACGCTCAAAGGGAGCAGTAAATGGACACAAGGTGGTGGTTGAAATCACCTCCTACGGTGATAATAAAAAGAATCCAGAAGGAAAAGTAATCGAAATTTTGGGACATGTAAATGACCCTGGCGTTGACATTATATCGATTGTTAGAGGGTATGGGCTGCCAGAAGAATTCCCAGATGGTGTTATGAATCAGGTGGACAAAACAGCAGATGAGGTAGACTCATCTGCCATCGCAGGACGAACGGATCTTCGTAACATGGAAATGGTTACCATTGATGGAGAAGATGCAAAAGATCTAGATGACGCAGTATCACTTACCAAAGAAGGGGATATATACAAATTAGGAGTTCACATAGCGGATGTATCAAACTATGTAACTGAAAAATCTCCGTTGGATGAAGAAGCAATAAAACGAGGTACGAGTGTTTATTTAGTAGATCGCGTGATCCCAATGTTACCACACAAATTATCCAATGGAATCTGTTCCTTAAATGCAGGGGTGGATCGTTTGGCACTGAGCTGTTTGATGGATATCGATGCAAAAGGAAATGTAATCAGCCATAAAATAGTGGAAAGTGTGATTAATGTCAATCGACGTATGACTTATACGAGCGTTAAAAAGATTTTAGAGGACAAAGATAAAGAAGAAATCGAAGAATATGAAACCTTAGTTCCTATGTTTCAACGCATGCAAGAACTTGCTGATCTTCTAAGAGAGAAACGTAAAACGCGTGGTTCGATTGATTTTGACTTTCCAGAAAGTAAAATAACATTAGACAAGACAGGTAAGCCAATCGATGTAAAAGCTTATGAAAGAAACAAAGCAACAAAAATTATCGAAGATTTTATGTTAATTGCAAATGAAACTGTTGCCGAAGACTTCTTTTGGCAAGAGGTGCCTTTCGTGTATCGTACACATGAAAATCCGGACCCGGAAAAAATTATGAAACTGGGCATCTTTATTAACAATTTCGGCTATAGCATAAAAATCGGTCAAGATGAAATTCATCCAAAAGAATTGCAGAAATTGATTGAAAAGATTGAAAACACACCGGAAGAACCGTTGATTAGCCGTTTAACCTTACGTTCAATGAAACAGGCAAAATATACAACGACAAACGAAGGGCATTTTGGACTTGCAACAAAATATTACTGCCATTTCACTTCTCCAATTCGTCGATATCCGGATTTGCAGATTCATCGTATTATCAAAGAAAATTTGAGAAGTGGATTATCGGAAAAGAGAACAAAACACTATGAACAGATTCTGCCAGATATTGCAGCACAATCAAGTGCTATGGAAAGAAGAGCAGATGAAGCAGAGCGTGAAGTAGAAAAACTTAAAAAAGCGGAATATATGAAACAGTTTATTGGTCAGACCTTTGAAGGTGTTATATCTGGGATTACATCCTGGGGTATTTATGTGGAACTTCCAAACACAGTAGAAGGTATGATTCGAGTGACGTCCTTAAAAGATGATTATTATTTTTATGATGAAGAACATTATACGATGGTAGGGGAAAACACAAAAAAAACGTATAAGCTCGGAGAGCGGGTAAATATAGAAGTAGTAGGCGTGGATAAGGTACTACGTACGATTGATTTTGAATTAGTTAAGGAGCAGGATAATGAAGGCGGAAGGAAAGAAGTTAATAGCGAACAACAAGAAGGCTAGATTTGACTATTTTATTGAGGATACCTATGAAGCTGGCATTTCACTTGCAGGTACCGAGGTGAAATCCCTTCGTACGGGGAAATGTAGTGTAAAGGAATCCTTTATACGAATCGAAAAGGGCGAAGTGTATATTTACAATATGCACATTAGTCCATATGAAAAAGGAAATATTTTCAATAAAGATCCGTTGCGGGTACGTAAATTGCTACTGCATAAGCATGAGATTAACAAACTTGCCGGTCAAATGAAACAAAAAGGATATACCATAGTACCTCTTCAAGTATATTTGAATGGATCTTTAGTAAAAGTGGAAATCGGTTTGGCAAAAGGTAAAAAAATATATGACAAACGAGAAGATATTGCAAAGAAAGACCAGAGAAGAGAAGCAGAGAAGAATTTTAAAGTCAGAAATTTATCGTAAATAAATGGAAATCCATTACACTTGACGTAAATGATAAATTATGTTACCATAAATCTTGCTAAATCAATAAACTGATTGATAGAAGTAATTCTTGCTCGTTAAGAAGTTTACTTGATTTACAAGTATGTGATTTTACTTAATTAATCATTAATGTATCAAAAACATTGAATATCTGTTTTGAATACAACCTTTTACATTATATCCTACGGGGGTGTAAAGGTTTCGACAGGGCTTTATATTCAAAGTGTAAGCATGTAGTAGCTGAGGAAACTACTTTAAAATTTCTCACAAAAAATAATTAACAACAATTATAGTGCTCCAGTAGCAGCCTAAGTCTACTACCAGAGAAATCTGGTTCAACTCTTATGAAATGTTCTCTACTACTAAAACATAAGGGTCACCTAAAGTAGATAAGCGAGTCTGTAAAAACTGTTATACAGGCAAGCCGACAATTTAATACAGTCCACAAAGATAGGTTTGCTTATTTCAACATCTGAGTGGTAATAAAAATAAGATAAACATGTAGAAAGCTTTGATGCGGGGTTTTGGACACGGGTTCGACTCCCGTCATCTCCATTAAAATCACTTGTAGAAAGGAAATTTTTGCATACTAGATTCTACAAGGTAATCAAAACGGTAATCAAACAAAATTGCCGAAAAAAAACACTCATATAATGTGGGTGTTTTTTGTTGCATAAATACATCAACCGCAACAATGGAAGCGAGCAGCAAGGTATACTGTAAAAACAATAGGTTGCAAATTTGACAACAAAAAAATAATATGATAGCCTAGAAGTATATGTATTGCGTTAAAAATGATAAAATATATGAATATTTCCTTTTCGTATAGTGATTTGTGAATAGAATTTACAATATGAGATATTTATCAGGGTGTAATTCATTATGCATACATAAATTAATAAGTTGAAGGGAAAAGATGTGTAAAATTGGAAAAAAGAATTGGAAAATATGTAACTTCGGTATTTTGGATATCCATAAGTATGGTTATCATTGTTGTATTTTGGGGATCTGTTTTTTCGACAGAATTTCAATTGATTACAGAACGATTAAGAAACTTCATCAGTAACTATTTGGGGTGGTATTACCTTCTTTTAGTAACTGGGATTGTATTCTTTTGTTTGGCTATTATCATAAGCCCGGTAAGTCAAATTCGCTTGGGAGATCCGGATTCCAAACCTGAGTATTCGAAACTTTCATGGATTGCCATGTTGTTTTCCGCAGGTATGGGAATTGGGCTTGTGTTCTGGGGGGCAGCGGAACCATTATCCCATTATGCTATTTCTACACCACAAGGTCAGGTCGGTTCTCAACAAGCAATGATCGATGCTTTCAAATTTACTTTTTTCCATTGGGGCATTCATGCGTGGGCAGTTTATGCTGTGGTTGCATTAGCATTAGCATACTTTAAGTTTAGGAAGAAAGAGAAGTCGTTGATATCGGTTACGCTTAAGCCTATTTTCGGTAAAAAAACAGATGGATTTTTGGGTAAAATAATCGATAGTATTACCATCTTTGCCACAGTTGTAGGTGTTGCAACGACCTTGGGATTTGGTGCTGTGCAGATTAATGGTGGTTTGAAATACTTATTTGGCGTACCAATGAATATGTATGTACAGATACTGATTATTACCATTACAACACTCTTTTTCATTATGTCGGCTTTATCTGGTATAGGAAAAGGCGTAAAGATTTTATCTAATATAAATGCGATTCTGGCAGTTGGGTTGTTAGCCATAGCCATACTGGTAGGACCCTCCTTGGCAATTATGAATACTTTCGTAGAGACATTAGGCCGGTATCTGCAAGAATTCTTAAAAATGAGCTTTAGAACTGCTGCATTTGATCCGGAGCAGCAAATGTGGATTCAAACATGGACAATATTTTATTGGGCTTGGTGGATCTCTTGGTCTCCGTTTGTAGGCGTTTTTATTGCCCGCATTTCCAAAGGACGTACGATTCGAGAGTTTTTAACCAATGTTTTACTGATTCCGACTATATTCTGCTTTTTGTGGTTCTCTGCATTTGGTATATTGTCAACAAATGCCCAAAATCAAGGCGCAGAGTTAACAATATTATCTACAGAAGAAGTATTGTTCGGCACTTTTAATCATTATCCATTGGGAATGGTGCTTTCGATAATTGCATTGTTATTGGTTTTTATATTTTTCATTACATCAGCTGATTCAGCTACATTTGTACTAGGGATGCTATCTGAAAACGGCAGTTTATATCCACACAATAAAGTAAAGGTTGTATGGGGAATATTAATCTCTGCTATTTCCGTCGTTTTATTAATGGCTGGTGGCTTAAAAGCGCTACAAAATATTTTAATTATTGTTGCATTACCTTTTTCCATAGTGATCTTGCTTATAATTGTCTCTTTATATATTGAATTGAATCATGAAAAGAAAAAAATGGGTTTATATATTAAACCAGAAAATTATCCATCAAAAGAAGAACCGTTTAGGTCCTATGAAGATTAATTTTATCTATAACAGTAGATAATCTTATAAAATATAGGAAAGTGATAACTATATTGTAAAATTAAAACAGAATACAAGAAATGCTCCTTATACTGTAGTTCGTTATTTTGCAATGGGAAACAGTATAAGGAGCATTTTTTTATAAGATTGTAATTGTAGATTTTAAAACGCAGCTATGATATTATTTTGGTAGATGAAATTAAATTGGGAGGTGTATTATTGAACAATCGATTTGAACTAGATGGTTTTGTGTTTCAAAATCGGAATGAATTTGCAAAAGCAAAAAAAGAATTAGAAGCGATTGCTTACATTCGCAGTAATTCCGATTTAAATAATGCAACACTTGTTCTTAAAATATATGACAAATTGTTAGATAAAGGAACTTTTCAGACTGTCGTTGGATATATGTTTTTAAAAGAATTGAGAGAGACTATCTTGGAAGATAGTACGATATCAAAAGGAAAAGTGCGCTCCATACCTATAAAGTTCAGTGAACCTGCAAAAATAAGAGAAAAAGAAGAGGATCGTTGTGCAGAAGCAAAACGCGCAGATATGTTTCAGGAATTGTATGAAAAGGAGAAGGTGAAAAAAATAAGCACAAAGATTGTGATAGGCTTTTTGGTATGTATCATTATCGGAATGTTAGTGGCTGCTCAGTTTACCCCGTATTCATTATTTACGAATTATGAAGATAAAATAATAAATAAATATGAAAACTGGCAAAAGGATTTAGAACAAAAGGAAGCACAATTAGAACAAAGAGAACAGGCACTGCTAGATAAAGAGCAGTAAATACTTCCACCTATTTCACAAAGTAAACATATATATATGATATAGTTGATTCAGAAATTAAAAGTATTACACCAAATGATGGGGAGAAACCTATGAAAAAGATGAAAATATTAGTGGTTGATGATGAAAGCAGGATGAGAAAATTAGTCAAAGACTTTTTGACACGCAGTAATTATGATGTTGTTGAAGCGGCAGATGGAGAAGAAGCAATCGATTGCTTTTTTGCGGACAAGAATATTGATTTAATTTTACTCGATGTTATGATGCCAAAACTGGATGGATGGCAGGTATGCAGAGAAATTAGACAGTTTTCAAAAGTTCCAATTATTATGCTTACGGCAAAAAGTGATGAGCGTGATGAATTACTCGGGTTTGAGCTGGGGGTAGATGAATATATTTCAAAGCCTTTCAGTCCTAAAATATTAGTCGCAAGAGTGGAAGCAATTATAAGAAGAACCAATGTTGTGGATACTCAGTTAATTGATATTGGAGGTATTATCTTAAATCAAGCTGCTCATGAAGTAAAAATTGATGGAGCTACTATTGATTTAAGTTATAAGGAATTTGAATTGTTAACCTACTTTATTAAAAATCAAGGGGTTGCATTATCACGTGAAAATATATTGAATAATGTATGGAACTATGACTATTTTGGAGATGCGAGAACGATAGATACGCATGTCAAGAAGCTGAGAAGTAAAATGGGCGAAAAAGGAAATTTTATAAAGACCATATGGGGTATGGGTTATAAATTTGAGGTAGAATAATGAAACATTCGATAAGGATAAGGCTGGTCATCACGCTCGCAGTATTAATTGGTTGTTCCCTTTTATTATGCTGGGGAATGAATAAAACATTTTTGCCAAGATACTATCAAAGTTATAAAGTAAATATGCTCGGTAAAGCGTATGAAAATGCCTGCTCAATCTATGAAAAGTATGCAAAAACACAAGAATTGGATGATACGAAAGCGTCCGGAAATGATAATGCAGACAACCAACAATCAGAAGATGCATTGGATAGTGAAATCTCTACGACGCTGGAAAGTCTAGGAGCGAATCAGAGTATGAGCTTATATATGTTTCAATTGTATCAAAATCAAGTTGGAATCTATGCGAACTTTTTATATCCGTCTATGGATGTAATGCGAAAAAATCAGGTTATGGATCAGATTACATCTTTTTCGGCTTCTGCAGATTCAAATAAGCCAGGGGATAAGCGTGAAATTCTATCGGAAACAGAAAAATATCAAATCGTAAAAGTTTATGATAATAGAGTGGGATCGTATTACTTGGAATTGCTCGGTGTAATTGACGACACAACCTGGATATACGCACGTAGTAACTATCAAAGCATGATGGAAAGTGTTGCCATTTCCAATCAGTTTCTTGCGTATATCGGAATATTGGTTACAATCCTTGGAATTTTCATTATGTATATGGTAAGTAAGAGTTTTACAAAACCGATACTAGAACTTTCAGAGATTGCCACTCGGATGTCAAATCTAAATTTTGATATCAAATACAAAATTGATCGTAAGGACGAGATTGGAACATTAGGAAGCAGTATTAATGTACTTTCTGAAAAATTAGAGGAAACCATCTCGGAATTAAAAAGCGCGAATAATGAATTACAAAAAGATATCGAACAAAAAACGCAAATTGATGAAATGAGAACAGAATTTTTATCCAATGTATCCCATGAGTTAAAAACGCCGATTGCGTTGATACAAGGCTATGCGGAAGGATTAATGGAAAATATTAATGAGGATGAAGAAAGCCGTAGGTTTTATTGTGAAGTGATTACAGACGAAGCAATCAAAATGAATAAAATGGTAAAAAAATTATTAAGTCTAAATCATATTGAATTTGGTGAAAATCCAATAACATTTGATCGTTTTGATATCGTTGAAGTAGTAAAATCAGTGTTAACTTCTACCGAAATACTATTTCAGCAAAAAGAAGCAACCTTATATTTTGATGAATATGAGCCA
Organism: Lachnoclostridium sp. UBA5725; assembly: GCA_002419585.1. GTDB lineage: Bacteria > Bacillota > Clostridia > Lachnospirales > Lachnospiraceae > DIGJ01. Next base: position 1,426 of record DIGJ01000040.1, on the reverse strand, counting down.
ATATATGTATGGGCAGATGAATATATGGTAGAAGAAGTAGTTACCAATTATGTTAGTAATGCTCTAAATCATGTGGACGGCAAACGTATCGTAGAAGTAAAGCTGATTAAAGATGATGGGACTGTCCGTATTGCCGTATTTAACACGGGAGAAAAAATTCCAGAAGCAGACATCGATAAAATTTGGGACAAGTTTTATAAAGTGGACAAGGCGAGAACGCGTGAATATGGAGGAAGTGGAATCGGTCTTTCTATAGTTAAGGCAATTATGACTTCAATGAATCAGAAATTTGGAGTTATAAATCATGAGACTGGAGTTGAATTCTGGTTTGAATTGGACTGCAAAAATTAAGAATAAGTTGAATATAAAGACATTTCGTGTTAAAATTATCAAATAATTCTAAAGAAAAAATAGTTTGGAGGAGTAGAGATTGAAACGAAAGAGCTTAGTGGCTTTAGTTTTAATAATGTCATTATTAAGTACCGGATGCGGTGCAAGCCAAACCCAATTAACTCAAGAAGAAAATGATATGATAGCAGAATATATTGCCGGTACTTTATTAAAGCATGACCTGCGGTATGATCAAAAACTGTTATATGACACGGAACTAGAAAATGTGGACACAAATACAACGGAAGACTCCTTAGTTAAGGAATCTCCATCTCCATCTCCGCAACCATCTGACAATACAGCGGCAACCGGTGATGCCGTGGAACCAACGACACAACCGACATATCAAAATTTAGCTGAATTGTATAAAAGTGAAGGATGTACAGTTAGTTATGCTAGTGCACAAGAGTACCAAAGTTATCCCAAAGCTTCTGATAAAAGCTATTTTTTATTGGAAGCAAATAAGAATAAGAAATTACTGGTTCTAACATTTAATGTAATGAACGAAGGTACTAAGACAAAAAATTTCAGTTTAATAAATTCAGGGATAACATATAGTTTGAAAGATTCACAAGGTAATACAAGTAAACCATTACTTACTGCGCTTACAAACGATTTGCAATATCTTGATATTGAAATTAAATCGGGTAAAACGCAGAACGCGGTTATTCTCTTTGAAATTCCAAAAGATGCCGATAGAAATGGATATTCTCTATATATTACAAAAGAAGATATGACGGCACAAATTGTAATAAATTAGTAATTATTATATAAATTTTAAATAATTCAAAAAATATAAAAAATAGTGTTGACTTTTGTCGAAAACCGTTATATACTAGTCAACGTTGCATCACTTCTAAGCGGACTGAGACAACAAAGAAATGCCGTAAAATCAAATAGTTTGAGTACTTTTGATACGACATTGACTAACAAAAATAAATAAAAAAGTTGTTGACAAAGACAAGCTGATATGATACACTATAAAAGTTGTCGGCGACGACAAAGAACGACAAGAACCTTGATAATTGAACAGTGA
>DIGJ01000032.1 GCA_002419585.1 Lachnoclostridium sp. UBA5725 | reverse complement strand
ACCCCAACTCTTGACAAAGAGCCAAGAAAAAAAGATGGAGCGTGATACACACTCCATCTTTTTTAATCTCGTTTCGTACAATATAACCCATTCTCTATATAACTATTTCTACTACAATTCAAAATCTATATCAGAAGAAGGTACACTGTAAAAATCTGATTGAAATTAAGCTCTAGTTACGTTAGCTGCCTGAGGTCCTTTGTTACCTTCAACTACGTCAAATTGAACTTCTTCACCTTCATTTAAACTCTTGTAGCCATCCATGTTAAGACCTGAGAAATGAACAAATACATCGTTTCCAGCTTCATCAGAAATAAATCCGTAACCTTTTTGGTTGTTAAACCATTTTACAGTACCTTTACTCATTGTGTTGTTCCTCCAAAATTATATAAAATCGTTACTATAATGTAACAACTTTATGATAGCATTATTAGTGGAATATGTCAATTACTATTTATTTTTGTTTCACTAATTCAATACCCAGTTCTTGCAATTGTTTTTCGTCCACTACATTCGGTGCATCCGTCATTAAGCAAGAAGCATCTTTCACTTTCGGAAAGGCAATTACGTCACGAATGCTATCTTGTCCTGTCATGAGCATAATCAAACGATCTAAGCCAAAAGCAAGTCCTGCATGTGGTGGAACACCATATTTAAATGCATTCAATAAGAATCCAAAACGGTCATAAGCTTCTTCCTTCGTAAATCCAAGGGTTTCAAACATTTTTTCCTGTATTTGATTTTGGAAGATACGAACGGAACCGCCACCTAATTCGGTACCATTTAATACAATATCGTAAGCTTTTGCACGTACTTTACCAGGATCGGTTTCAAGTAAATGCAAATCTTCTTCCATCGGCATTGTAAACGGATGGTGCATAGCAGTAAAGCGATTTTGCTCTTCTGACCATTCTAATAATGGGAACTCGGTAACCCAAAGGAAACGGAACTCCTTTTTGTCTAACAATCCTAGTTGATTTGCAATTTCGATACGAAGCGCACCAAGTACATTATAAACCACTGTATTTTTATCTGCTGCAAATAGCAATAAGTCACCTGCTTCACCGTTCATTGCTTTTACCAAAGCTTCTAATTGTTCTTCGGTCATGAATTTTTGGAAGGAAGATTTATAAGTTCCATCTTCATTGATGCAAATGTAAGCAAGCCCTTTTGCACCATATCCTTTTGCAAACTCTACCAAAGCATCAATTTTCTTTCTTGGCATAGCACCCTGTCCTTTTGCATTGATTCCTCGAACACTTCCTCCATTTGCTAATGCTCCTGTAAATACAGCAAACTCACAATCCTTCACAACTTCGGAAACATCTTGTAATTCCATACCAAAACGAAGGTCTGGTTTATCCGATCCAAATCGATCCATTGCTTCCTGCCAGGTCATTCTCTGGATTGGAAGTTTTACATCAACGCCTAATGTTTCTTTAAACATTCTTTGTAGCAATCTTTCATTTACATCAATAACATCATCTACATCAACAAAGGATAATTCCATATCAATCTGTGTAAATTCAGGTTGACGGTCTGCACGTAAATCCTCATCACGGAAGCACTTTACGATTTGGAAATAGCGATCATAACCAGAGCACATAAGTAACTGCTTAAAAATCTGAGGAGACTGTGGTAATGCATAGAAATTGCCAGGGTGAACACGGCTAGGTACTAAATAGTCTCTTGCGCCTTCCGGTGTACTCTTAGTTAACATCGGAGTTTCAATTTCTAAAAATCCTTCTTCGGATAAAAACTGACGAGTCAAGGTAGCTACTTTGCTTCTCATAATCAGATTTTTCTGCAAATCTGGTCTTCTAAGATCCAAATAACGATATTTTAATCGTAATTCTTCTTTTGTTTTACTATCTTCTTCAATTGGAAAAGGAGGCGTCTCTGCTTCGGAGAGAATTCGGATCTGGGTTGCACGAATTTCAATCTCGCCGGTTGCAAGATTTTCGTTCACATTACCCTCTCTTCTACATACTTGTCCTACGATTGCTACTACAAATTCGCTTCTTAATTTCTCTGCCTTTTGGAAATTTTCCAATCCACAATCACTCTCTTCAAAAATAATCTGAAGCAATCCAGAGCGATCTCTTAAATCGACAAAAATAATTCCACCCTTGTTTCTACTTTTTTGTACCCATCCCATTACAGTAACTTCTTCCCCAACACTACTGCTTGATAGTTCTGCGCATCGGTGGCTTCTTTTTAAGCCTGTCATTGATTCTGCCATTTCTTTTTCCTCCGTTATATACTACTATATAAAATACTCTGTAATTTTGTCTAAGTCAACTTCTACTTCATCATGGTTTTCCATGTTCTTTATTGTGACCTTTCCTTTTTCAAGTTCATCAGCCCCAAGAATTATGGTATTTTTTGCACCAATCTTATTTGCAAATTTCATTTGCGCTTTTACACTACGATCCATGTAATCGGTCTCTACGACAATACCTGCACTACGAAGTGTATTTACAATGGAATAGGCCTTTGCTTTTGCTTCCTTGCCAAGAATACCAACATATAGTTCGATTTCTGGTTCCGGCTCTATTTGAGTTCCTTCTTTTTCAAGGAAATAGATGATACGTTCAATTCCCATACCAAATCCAACGGAAGGGATATCTTGTTTTTCATCAATTTCATGAACCAGATTGTCATAGCGTCCACCACCACACAAAGTAAATCCTTCTTCATTGACAAACTCAAATACTGTTTTTGTATAGTAATCCAGTCCACGTACAATACCCGTATCAATTTCAAATGGAATATTAAGCTGTTCTAAAAGACTCTTTAACTCTTCAAAATGCTCACTGCACTCTTCATCCAAGTATTCAATCGTTCTAGGTGCATCCTTCACGATTTCTTTACAGGTTGGCACCTTACAGTCGATGACGCGAAGTGGATTCTTTTTCATACGTTCGCGACAAGTTGGGCACAAATTCGCTTCGTGTTTTTGTAAATATTGAAGCAACGCCTCATTATAAGTCTTCCTACAATTGGAGCAACCAATGCTGTTAATATGCAGTTTAGCGTTCTTCAATCCAATTTCTTTAATAAAGGTAGTAATTAATGTAATCAACTCCACTTCCGCAAGTGGACTTTTTGAACCAACAAATTCAACACCAAATTGATGATGTTGTCTTAGTCTTCCGCTTTGTGGCTGTTCATAACGAAACGCTGGTGTCACATAAAATAGCTTGGTTGGTTGTGTTTGTGCATATAAATTATTTTCTAAGTAAGCACGAATGGCACCTGCCGTTCCTTCTGGCTTCAATGTAATACTACGATTTCCCTTGTCTTCGAAGGTATACATTTCTTTTTGAACTACATCTGTAGTTTCTCCTACACCACGCTGGAACAATACAGTATGTTCAAATACCGGAGTAATAATTTCCTTTATGTTATAAGTTTTGCAAAGTTTTCTTGCAAGACCTTCAATAATCGTTCTTTTATGCATGGATTCACCATACCAGTCCTGCGTTCCTTTTGGTCTTTGTGTAATCATAAATTCTCCCTTCTGTCGCTTTTGCGACACTCAAAATAAGGTGCGTGAACGTGCTTTTTTACACTTTTCCCGTTTTCCTTCTATGTGAATCTCCTTAAATTTCAAAGACAGCCTGAAATAATTCCATCCATTCACCTTGTATTAAATCGTTTTGATTGTTGCGTTCTATCACTTTTTGTATATCTGCAAAATTGCTCGAAAAGACAACTCTTTGAAATGCTAAAAATATCTTCATATCAAAGTTTTTCACCTCATCAATCATAAGATCCATTGCCGTTTCTACATCAAAGGCATCACGATATGGACGCTTTGAAACCAGCGCTGCAAATACATCACAAGTTCGAAGGATCCTGGCTCCCCATGGAATCGCTCTTCCTTTTAAGTTGTTCGGATATCCGGTACCATCATAATTTTCATGGTGATGATACACCATTTCTTGTATCTGCTCTTCAAACCCATTTGATTTTAGTATTTCAAAACTAAAAGTAGGATGCATTCTCACATATTTCATTTCTTCAATTGCCAAAATATCTTTCTTGCGTCCATACAAGTACTTACTTAATCGAAGTTTTCCTATATCATGAAGCATTCCAGCCATTGCCATCTGAGAAACAAACTCTTCCGATTCTCCTAGTTCTCTAGCAAGGGAAGAGGCCAAATTGCTAACTAACACTCCATGCCGGATCGCGTCGGATAAATCCTCTTCGATTGCATCTAATAATTCCTCACCATCCAACGAGTAAATACTAAAATTACTGTTCATGAAGCCCTTCCTTTCTCAAAAAAGCAGCTTTTCGTTCAATCATCTCATCGACTCTTCCAATATAGTCCACCAGGCTTTTTACATTTTCCACGCGTTCCATACGATTCTCATCTTCAAATACAAACTTCGAAGTCGCTCCTGCTCCAAGGGCTAGAATCGTGTGTTTTTCTTCCATAATGATAATATTATAGATTCCATATTTTGCTGGGCGTGCATATCCGATGTTTTCTTGATTTGCTCCTGTTCCACTTCCTTGCGCATTTTTCTGACGATACATATAATAAGGCACATAATCATTCGTAGCTGCAAAGTGTCTTGCCAAATCTGTCATTTCATCTACATTTTGCGGGATTTCGATGTCATCTTCCCAATTGAGTCTCGCTGCCCGTTTGGTTACTAATGAATGAACCGTAATGCTATCGGGATTCAAGACTTTTATTTCTTCGAGGGTTTCTTTCATCTCCTGTAACGTTTCACCCGGCAGTCCAGCAATCAAATCCATATTAATATTTTCATGTCCTGCTTTTCTTGCCAATAAAAACGCCTCTTTTACCTGGGATACTGTATGACTTCGACCAATCCGTACCAAAGTTTCCTCCTTCATAGTCTGTGGATTGATGGAAATACGATCCACTCCATATGCTTTTAACAAGCAAAGTTTTTCAAAGGTTATACTGTCTGGTCTTCCAGCTTCTACTGTAAATTCTTTTATATCGGAAAAATCAAAGGTCTGTGTGACCTTTATCAACAACCGCTCCAATTGTTCTTCATTGAGTGCTGTTGGAGTACCACCACCGATATAAATAGTGGTTAGTTTTTTATCCGTGATGCAATCTTTCGCATAGTCAATTTCTTTAAATAATGCATCTAAATAATCATCGATATAATTTGCATACTTTTTCGCTGAAAAAGAGGTAAACGAACAATACAAGCAAGTGGTCGGGCAAAATGGAATCCCTATGTAAATGCTGTATCCCTTCTTATAATCAATCTGCTCTAAAAGATCCATTTCTTTTTTCGCAATCTGATACCCAAGTTCTATTTTTTCATCCGAGCATAAATAATTGCTCTTCATAATCGCTTTTACTTCATCGAAGGTATGCACATTTTCCATAATTGACATAAAAACCTTCGTTGGACGAACCCCAGTCAAGGTCCCCCAGTCTAAATGTCGTCCTGTGTGCTTTGATGCGATTTGGTATAGCAAGATTTTCAATTGATTTTTATACGTTTTATCTTTGGAAACCGCACTTCTTTTCTCTAATATAGGTATTTCATTTTGTAACAATGAAATACCTATCTGCGCTTCCTCTAGTTCAATTTTAATTTGTACTACATCTTCTGTCGCTGCATCAAGTAATGTATGTCCAAATAATTCAGGGTCTTTTTTGTAAATGTATTGATGAGGATAAAAGCTTTTGACAAGCGCTTGCACCTCATATGCATAGGAACATTGTTTTATAAAAATTTCTACCATCGTAACTTAATCCCAGCCATTCCCATTTATATATGCATTATTTCTCTTTTCATATCCAATGGAGGTTTCCTTTCCATGTCCCGGGTAAACGATTGTTTCATCGGGCAATATCATTAACTTATTTACAACGGATTCAACAAGTCTTTGTGCATTTCCAGTAGGTAAATCACATCTTCCAACACTTTCTAAAAACAACGTATCACCGCTAAACAAAACATGCTCCGATTCAAAGTAATAACAAATCGAGCCCCTAGTATGCCCCGGTGTTTCAATTACTTTTAAGTGGAGGGGTCCAAAAACCAGTTGATTTCCTTCCTCTACCCACTCATCCGCAATGATTGATACATTTTTGGCGATTTGTATGGAACAGTTCCAACCGGGATTTAAAAGTAATTTTTCTTCCGCCATGCTTGCATATACCTTTACCCCAAAATGTTTTTTAAGTTCTTCTACACCCATGATATGATCAAAATGACCATGTGTTAGTAAAATAGCCTGTAAAGATAATTGTTCATGTTCTAAAAATTCAATAATTTTATCTGCCTGATCTGCAGGGTCAATTACAATTGCTTCTTTTGTGATTTCATCACTTACAATATAACAATTCGTAGAAACCATTCCCAGTATTAAACTATCTATTTTCATCAACCAGACGTCCTTTCTATATCCATTACTCCTTCAATATTTCGAAGCTTCTTCACCAGTGTACGAAGCTGTTCTACTCCATGAATTTCAAATCCTATGGATATCGTTGCTAAATCCTGTTTATTCGTTCTAACATTCATCGAAGTTACATCAATTTTATTTTCGGTAAAGGTCTTCGATAAATCCGCTAACATTCCCAATCGATTAATTGCATAGATTTTAATTTCTGCTTCATATAATTCATTCTTTGCATCAACAGGAACACTCCACTCCGCATCGATAAGACGTGCTCTGTCTTCCCCTGGTAAATTAATCACATTGATGCAATCCGTTCGGTGAATGGAGACTCCTCGTCCCCTTGTAACAAACCCAATAATTTCATCTCCAGGAACCGGACTGCAGCATTTCGAAAATCGTACCGCCACATCATTGATTCCCTCTACTGTAATACCACTTTTTGATTTTGCAATCGTTGCTGGCTGCCTTGCTTCTCTTACTTCAGAAATTGTCTCAAGAACCTTTTCATCTGTAATTTTTCTACGAACCGTTTTATTGTATTCCTCAATCAAACGGTTCATAATCTGGCCTTCTTTTAAGCCACCATGACCAATTGCCGCGAGTACAGATTCCCAATCTCGAAAACCATACTTTCTCATACATACTTCCATGTAATCTGGCTTTAAGTAATCACTTAGAACAATTCCTTTTGATTTGCAATACGCAAGCAAAAGTTCTTTTCCTCTTGTTATATTATCTTCTTTTAGCTCTGTTTTAAACCATTGGTTAATCTTGTTTTTCGCCTGTGTACTCTTAACGAGGGACAACCAGTCTCTGCTTGGTCCCTTTGAGTTCTGGGAAGTCATAATATCGATTCGGTCGCCATTTTGAATCACATAGTCAATGGTTACTAATCTTCCATTTACACGTGCTCCAACCATTTTATTACCTACGGCACTATGAATGCTGTATGCAAAGTCAATTGGTGTTGATCCATTCGGAAGATTCTTGACATCTCCGGATGGCGTAAAGCAATATACATTGTCTGCAAATAAATCGAGGTCACTCTTTAAAAGACTCAGGAATTCTTTATTATCCGACATATCTCTTTGCCATTCCAGAATCTGTTTTAACCAATTTAGTTTTTCTTCTTCACTATTTGCAGACTTTCTACCGTCTGCACCTTCTTTATATTTCCAATGTGCAGCGATACCATATTCGGCTGTACGATGCATCTCAAACGTACGAATCTGAATTTCAAAAGGCTGACCAGTTGGGCCGATTAAAGTAGTATGAAGTGACTGATACATGTTTGGTTTCGGCATTGCAATATAATCTTTGAACCGTCCAGGTATCGGCTTATACATTTCATGAATCACACCAAGTGCTGCATAACAGTCTTTTACGGAATCCACGACAATACGAACTGCGAACAAATCATAAATCTGATCCAGCGTTTTATTTTGATTCACCATTTTCTTATAAATACTAAAGAAATGCTTTACTCGCCCATCAATTTTTGCTTCAATTCCTGCATTCTCTATATGCGTAGAAACTTCATTTACAATTCCTTGTATAAATTCCTCGCGATCCGATCGTCTTGCAGCTATTTTTTCGGTTAAATCAGCATAAACTTCTGGTTCCAAATATTTTAAGGACAAATCATCCAGTTCTATTTTAATCTTTGAAATACCAAGTCTTTGTGCGATTGGCGCATAAATGTCCATGGTCTCTCTTGCTTTTTCTTTTTGCTTTTCTGGACGCATATACTGAAGGGTACGCATATTATGCAATCGGTCTGCCAGTTTAATTAAGATAACGCGAATATCCTTTGCCATGGCAAGAAACATCTTTCTTAGGTTTTCTGCCTGTATCTCAATCTTATCCGCATCATAATTTAACTGCGTCAGTTTTGTTACCCCATCCACTAAGAGGGCAACTTCATCTCCAAACAACTTCGCTACCTCTTGCGAGGTAATAATCGTGTCTTCTACCACATCATGTAAAAGTCCCGCAACAATTGTTTCTTTATCTAATTCCAAACTTGCAAGAATAAGGCAAACACACAAAGGATGAATGATATAAGGTTCGCCCGATTTACGTTTTTGATCTTTGTGTGCGTTGTATGCAAGCTGGTAAGCTTGTTCAATTAAAGACAGATCCGCAGAAGGGTGATACCTACGTATTGCTGCAATCAATTCATCATACAAAATCTGAGGATTGGTAAAATCCTCTGGTCTTGTTGGCTGTTGAAAACCATTTTCAATAATTTCAATTGATCCAGCATCTCCTTCATTTGTCTGATATTCCATACAATCACCACCCTATTCCGTCTTATGCATATAATTGTGTATTATTATAGTTTTTTTCAGAAAAAAAATCAATCTAAAATTCTCTTTTTCAACAGAAAGCTTCATATTCTCTTGCTATTTTTGATTAAAATGGTATAATATACAAGTCAGCGGAATGTCCGTATTAACGAACCAGACACATAGGAAGGGTAAATGCAATGAAAAAAATAGAAGAATATGTAAGAAGTATTCCCGATTTTCCAGAAGAGGGAATTATTTTTAGGGATGTAACAAGTATATTACAAGACAAAGATGGTTTACAATTAGCGATTGATTCTATGCAAGAAACGTTAAAAGATGTTGACTTTGATGTCGTTTTAGGCCCTGAGTCTAGAGGTTTTATTTTTGGTGTGCCAATTGCATATAACTTAAAAAAATCATTTGTTCCTGTTCGTAAAAAGGGTAAATTGCCTTGTGAAACAGTGGAAATGGAATATGACTTAGAATATGGCACTGCAACCATCGAAATGCATAGAGACTCCATTAAGCCAGGTCAAAAAGTAGTTATTATCGATGATTTAATTGCTACTGGTGGAACAATCGAAGCAATCACAAAATTAGTTGCTCAGTTGGGCGGCGAAGTAGTTAAGATTGTTTTCTTAATGGAATTAGAAGGATTAAACGGCCGTGATAAATTAAAAGGATTTGATATTGCTTCTGTCATCAAATACGCTGGTAAATAATTACAATTACTTGGATAAATAAGTGATAAAAACGCATAAGATGCAAAATTTTTGCATTTTATGCGTTTTTATTTGACCAAATTTTAACTTTCTTTTATAATTATTTTGTAACTATTAGACAATCTTTGGAGGGCTATCAAATGAGTAAAGAAAAAGAATACGTAACCCCACAGACTTTGGAAGGAAAATTACCACTTAGTCAAGCAATTCCACTTGGTCTACAACATGTTTTAGCTATGTTTGTCGGTAACCTAACACCTCTTCTTATCATCACCGCTGCGTGCGGTATTGAATCTGGATCTGATCTTCAGATATCTTTGCTACAAAATGCAATGTTGATTGCTGGAATTGTAACACTTGTTCAATTATTCACAATTGGACCTGTTGGCGCAAGGCTACCAATCGTTATGGGTACAAGTTCTGGTTTTATCGGTGTATGCAGTTCTGTTGTAACTGTTATGGGCGGTGGAATTTTAGCCTATGGTGCAATCATGGGTGCTTCAATTATCGGCGGATTATTTGAAGGTGTATTAGGTTTATTTCTGAAACCTTTACGTAAATTTTTTCCATCCGTTGTTACTGGCACTGTAGTTTTAACCATTGGTCTTTCCTTAATCTCCGTTGGAATTAATTCCTTTGGAGGTGGTAATAAGGCAAAAGACTTTGGATCTATGGAGAATTTATTTCTCGGAGCAGTCGTTTTAATCACTATTATCGTACTAAAGCATTGTACGAAAGGAATAACAAGTTTTTCTTCTATCTTAATCGGTATTATTGTTGGCTATATCGTAGCTGCTATTATGGGATTAGTATTACCTACAACGTTTGAATATACAGACCCAGCTACTTCTGAAGTATCCGTATTAACAAAAGCATGGGTTTTAAATTGGACAAAAGTTGCTGATTCATCTTGGTTTTCGATTCCTAAGCTATTCCCAGTTAAACCGGTCTTTGATATGAGAGCAATTTTACCAATTGGTATTATGTTTATTGTAACAGCTGTAGAAACAATCGGTGATATTTCTGGTATTACGGAAGGAGGGCTTTCACGTGAAGCAACAGACCGTGAATTATCCGGTGGTGTTATCTGTGATGGAATAGGTTCTTCATTTGCTGCTATATTTGGAGTATTGCCAAATACGTCATTCAGTCAGAATGTAGGTCTTGTTGGTATGACAAAGGTAGTAAACTTGTTTTCTATTTCAACTGGTGCAATATTCTTAATTGCATGCGGACTATTTCCTAAATTAGCTTCTATTATCTCCATTATGCCACAGAGCGTACTTGGCGGTGCAGCTGTTATGATGTTTGCTTCCATCGTTGTCAGTGGTATCCAACTTGTTACAAAAGAAGCCATTACTCCAAGAAATATAACTATAATTTCAGTTGCACTTGGATTAGGTTATGGAATTGGTTCGAATACTGCAGCAATTGCAAGTGCTCCACAAGCTATTCAATTAATCTTTGGTGGCTCTGGTATCGTTCCTGCTGCACTGGTAGCTATTTTATTAAATATTCTTTTGCCAAAAGAGAAAAACAATCAATAAATAACATAGGTTTATATATCTATATTTAAATAAGCCATAAGCAGTGAAAAATCAAGTATCTATTAGACATTGGATTTTCGTTTGCTTATGGCTTATTATAGTTTGTTTATGATTGCTTATTATCTTCTAACCAATTAAAATATTCACGATCTAAATCAAAATCACTTGCCTTATAACTGTCCTCTTCTGAATCTTTCTCTTCTTGTTTTATTTCAGGATCACTATAAAGTTTGTTTTGCTCCTCTAACATATGTTCAATACGATCTTTCCAGTCATCTGCTATTTTTATTTCAAATGGCTGTTTTGCTGGCTTCACCGTCTCCACTTTTTCTTCTTTTCCATCTTTTATTTTTATCTGATATGCCTGCTTTGGTATATAATTTTCATCTATTTTTATTTCATAATTCGCTCTTTTGATTGGCCGTGACCCATTCTCAGAAAAATCTCTTAAATCTTCTAATATTTCTTTTTGATTTGCTTCGATTATATTAATCTTTTGTTCTATATCTTCCATTACCTGTTCCATGATAATTCGAATACTTTCTTTTGCTCTTTTAGCCGCAAGACTAACTTCGGCAAGCATATCATCCACGTATTCAAGCGATGCACCATGTATTTCTCGTGCATACTCTTCTGCTTCTTTGACAATTGCTGCTGCTTCCATTTTTGCTTCTTTTATTTCTTTTATTTCTAATTTTTCGTTATCCTGTTCGTTTTTCATAAAACTTAACCTCATTTACGTGTACTAATTTTGGCTGATTTGTCATTCTCAAGAAAGCGCATCTTACCCTTCATCTTTTTCGGCACCTCACCAACTTCAGACGGCATCAAAACACTTAAAAACTTTTTTGATAGATTTGCAGCACAAGAAGGACAATATCTTCCATAACGAATCGCAGTTTCACAAAGTTCGCATTTTATGAAAATCTCAGAGTCCTCTGGAATTTCAAGTCTTCCTTCCCTAAGGTATTGGTCAATTGCAGAAACTGGAATCTTTGTTGCAGTTGAGATATTAATAGCAGGTTGGGGACCATTTTCTTCTAAATATTTTCTTATTTTTCCATACTCATCCAATTCAATGTAGCCGCACTTTGGACATTCGTATTCCCCAAAAGCTTTATAAACGTATCGTTCTTTGCATTTTCTGCAATTGGTTGGTTTAAAAATCTCTTTTAATACATCGCCCATGTTATCCTCCATGCTTTCTCATTTTATATGTAGTTTCATTATATTACAAAATCAGCGGACGGGCAATGGATTCTTGTGAAAGTGAGTGTTTGTAGTGGAAGACTGTGTACTGGATGACAGGAACAAAAAAGCGTAGTTCAAAGCCAGTCGCATAAGACATTACACTGAGCTTCTGGGCGGCTGAAAATGAACTTTTGGAAGTTCATTTTAGCAGAATCTCAGTTTCATTATGCGAAAATGGCTTTGAACCACGCTTTTTGTTCCTGTCATCCAGATTTATAGTTTTTTGAATGAAACGAATCAAACACTTATTTTAATGCATCTAGTACTTTTCCAGTTTTTGTAGATAAATATACATCATCCTTGACAGATAGAGTGCCATTCACAAAAACATGAGAAAAGCCGGTTGCTAGGCATCTTGGATTGTCGTAGGTGGCTTTTGTTGATACTTTGTTTAGATCAAAGATTAGGATATCCGCATCCATTCCTTCTTTTAGTATTCCTTTTTGGTTCATCTGGTAAAGGGCTGCTGGAAGGGAGGTCATTTTGTAAACGGCTTCTTCTATGGTAAGTACATTTTCTTCTTTTACGTATTTTTCCAAAATACGTGGAAAGGTTCCATACATCCTTGGGTGTGGTACTCCGCCGGTTGGATATACGGTGTCAGAAATAACATTGGTATGTGGGTATTTTAATATTTTCTGTATATCTTCTTCGGATGTGATAAAATCAACCATTGCTATGTTACAATTTTCTTCGATTAACATATCATAAGCACAATCGTAAGGATCTTTGTTTTGCAGATTTGCAATCTCTTCGATTGACTTTCCTACATATGGTTTATTCTTTTTCGTTTGAACGGTGGTAACTCGAATATTTCCCCACCCTATCGAGGATACCAGATTCTCAAAAGAATCAGAAGGGGTTTTTAATCGCTGTGTCAGCTCTTTTCTTTTTTCTACATTCTCAAGTCTCTTTACTATTTTAGCAAAACCACCCTCTAAATAATCTGGTGGCAACACTTGTATCAACTGAGTAGATCCAGCAGTATAAGGATAAACATCGCATGTTACGTCCATGCCCTCATTTCTAGCTTTATTGATTAAAGATAGAACCGTATCCACTCCATGTCCCCAGTTTCTCTTTCCAATACACTTTAAATGACTGATATGTAGTGGCACGTCAAGTCTTCTTGCAATCTCGATGACTTCTTCCACCGATTCTTTGAATATGTCTCCTTCTCCACGGATATGGGTAACGAGTGGAACTTTATAATCTTTCATTGGTTGCAATACTTCTACGAAATCCTCTAAATCATAGTTGTATTCTGGCGCATAAACGATACCAAGACTAACCCCCAGCGCACCTGCTTGCAGAGAACTTCGAATGTACTCTCGTGCCTTATCTAATTCTTCTTTTGTCAGTTTTCCAGTGGCATAACCCTTTACAGCGGCTCTTACCGTTCCGTCTCCAAGAAGCATTCCAACGTTGATCGGGAGCTTCTGTGATTGAAGTACCTTCATATAGGATGCATAATCCTCAAATTCTTCTCTGCATTTTACTTCTCCAATAATCGCTTTCAAAAAGTCAAAGATCTGGGCTTTTTGTTTTTGTGGACAAGGAATAATACTAAGTCCACAGTTACCATTTACAATTGTTGTCAGTCCTTGACGTATTTCCAGTTCTCCAAACTCTGGTAAAAATACATTTGCATCGGCATGCCGATGTATATCAATAAATCCCGGTGTTATATATTTACCATCTGCTTCAATCACATTTTTTGCTTCTTGATTAATAAGACTACCAAGACAAGCTATTTTTCCATTAAGGATTCCGATGTCACCAGTAAATGCTCGTTTTCCTGTTCCATCCACAATTGTTCCATTTTTAATAAGATAATCTAACATATTTTTCCTCTTTTCAGTGCTGCTTTTTGCATGCTATCTTCCTATTATAATAATACAATTTTTCTGTGTGTCAAGAAAGCTTACTAACCCTTTTTTATTTTTTGTGATTCTCTCCAATCAATGTATAGGTTTACAGAAAGCCCGAATGCAACAAATGCACCTCCTAACATCTGCTTGACTGAAAAAGAGTGTGATATCCATACATCTAATAAAATACCGGTAAATATCTGTCCGGTAAAAATGAGCAAAGTCATATATAAGGCTGGGATATTTGTTACGGTATAATTCAAAATAAGAACGACCAATATACCAACAATTCCACCAAAATAAATCCAGCTTTTTGCTGATATTTGGACTGGAAAATTTGTAAGTTCACTTCTCCCAATCGAAAATAAAGCAACTAGCGAAACGAAAAAACCAGTTAGATAATTATAAAAGGTACTTGTCATAAGACTTGTTTCCAATGCAAGTTTTGCATTTACTGTTCGGGATATCACAATTGTGGATCCTGCCAGTAGTGATACAATGATAGCAATCATCATATTTTATTTTTCCTTTCTTCAAATTTCTTTCTCTCTTTCTACGAAAGCGAGATTAATAATACAATTCCTATCAATACAAAGATTAGCCCAATTATTTTTTTCTGATTAAACGGTCTTTTCTCCATACCAAGCCATCCGTATTGATCAATTAAAATAGAAGTAATACTTTGACCTAATAAGCTAAGTGCTAATATTGCAGAAATGCTTATGACACCAAATGAAATATTATTAAATACTGTAGTTGCAACACCGATCGTTCCTCCTAACATATAGTAAAATGGTAATCCTTTTGGCAGTCTAATTTTTATATGCTTTATCGCCATTATGATACTAAGTGGAATCAAACCGATAAGATGGATGAGTACCGCTGCACTATAGACTCCATAGCATGAAGTAAGACTTCCATTAAAAACAATCATTGAAGCGATAAATACACCACATACAATTGATAACAAATAATACATATGTGCCCTCCCTTTCTTTCTTTAAGCATACTAAATCAATGTCTCCAACAAATATGACTTATGTCATGTTAAATTAAAAATTATTGTGGTACACTTTATACATATAGAAAGGAGGGCTTTTCATTGAAGCTGGCTAATTTAACAAAAAAACAATTGGACAAATTGGACTTGTATCATATCCCGGATGCAATAAAAAAAGAAGCCGTTCTTCTGTCGTATCAGAAAAATGAACTTCTATGTAAAGAAGGGGAATCGTTCTCCTATCTTCTATTCCTAATTGTTGGAAAAGTAAAGGTTTGTATTACAGCCGCAAATGGTAAGACTTTACTCCTGAGCTTTTACTATCCAGGAACCGTACTTGGTGATGTCGAGCTAATGCTTCATAATATTAGTACGGCCACTGCTACTGCAATTACTCCTGTATACTGCATTGGTATTCCTATGAAGCTATGCAAGCTGGCATTGAATGAAAATCTAACCTTTTTAAAATGCACATCCGAAACGATAGCAGAAAAATTTATGATAAGTTCAAAGCGAAATGCTACGAATATGCTCTATACGATTGAAAATCGCTTATGTGCCTATATTGAGGCGACAAATGAAAATGGATACTTCCATGAAAATCTAACAGAAATAGCCGAACTTTTAGGGACTAGTTATCGCCACCTTCTACGGAGCATGGCCTTGCTTTGCGAGCATAACATTTTACAAAAATGTTCCCGTACCCGATATAAAATTATTGATTCCAATGCGCTTTGGCAAAAAGCGAAAGATTGCCTATAGTCACAACTAATTTAATATCATAATGTTTTTCGGATCAACGGATAGATACTTTGGCAAATCACTTTGTATCCCCTTTTGATCTCTACCAATTTTCCACCAAATATGTGCTCCGCTTCGAGCATCAAAGATTAGGTTTTCTTCAAATGGACCATACACCGTCTCAGGGTGCACAATTTCAAATACGTTCGGTAACTCTTCCAATTTTCCGAATACCGGATTAAAATTATGTGCACGAATTCCTACGTATTGTATATCATCTGGCACCGACATTGAAATTGTGAGTTCCATATCCCAATCGGTCGCTTTTACCCTATGTTCACCCAATTTTACAGCTTTCGAAATATTTTTGCATCCGGTAAGTCTGGCTGTTTGATAGTTTGTTGGAAAAGCAAACATTTCCTTTGTATTACCTTGTGCTATCACGGTTCCATGTTCCATTATCATAAGATTGTCGCATAATTTGTAAGCTTCATCTCTATCATGGGTAACTAAAATCGCACTGCCTTTAAACCCTTTCAAAAGTTCCCTCAACTCAAGCTGCAGCTCTTCTTTTAGATAAGCATCCAATGCGGAAAAAGGTTCATCCAAAAGTAAAATTTGAGGATTACACACTAATATCCTTGCAAGTGCTACTCTTTGCTGTTGGCCTCCAGATAACATCTTAGGATATCTTTTTTCTAAGCCTTGAAGATGAAAACGTTCAATGGCATCTTTTACCTGCTTTGTATGCTCTGGTGTCTTTTTCAAAAGTCCAGAATATATATTATCCTCCACCGTCATATTCGGAAACAAGGCATAATTTTGAAACAAAAAACCCACCTTACGATTTTGTGGTTTTTGAATGATTTTTTTAGTATGGTCAAACAAAACAGCCTCATTATGAAGAATTCTACCGGAATCTGGTGTAATAATTCCCGCAATTGCTTTCAGTGTCATACTCTTTCCGCAACCAGAAGCACCTAATATTCCAGTGCATCCAATCGGTGCATCAAAAAAAACATCCAAATTAAAATCTTTTATTTGTTTTTTTATATCAACTGTCAGTCCCATCTAGGCTTACCTCTTCTTTCGTTCTTTTGCTCCGAAATAATTCATAAGTACAACTACTGTAAAAGATATTCCAACAATAATCCATACATAAGTATATGCCGTTTCCATATCACCAGAAGCAACTGCAGAATATACAGCAAGCGGAAGCGTTCTCGTTTTCCCTGCCATATTTCCAGCAATCATTGCCGTTGCTCCAAATTCCCCTAGGCCTCTTGAAAAAGCCAGGATTCCGCCAGATACAACTCCAGGAAGCGCATTTGGAAGTTGAATTTTCCAAAAGATATTCCATTCTGATATTCCTAAAGTTCTTGCTGCTGCTAATATATTTTCATCCACCTGCTCAAATGCCGCTCTTGCAGATCGATACATGAGTGGGAAAGAAATTACCACCGCCGCTAATACCGTTGCTCCCCAGGAAAAAGCAATTTTTATGCTGAAAAAATCAACAAAAAATTGGCCAATCGGTCGTTTCACCCCAAAGAGGTATAACAAGAAGAACCCTGCTACCGTCGGTGGTAAAACCAACGGCATGGTCAGTAATCCATCCAGTATACTCTTTATTCCTTCTCTTTTGATTGTTATAACAAGCTTCGCTGCTAAAATTCCAAGAAAAAAGGTAATAAGAATGGACAGCGTAGCTGTTTTCATTGATATAAGTATTGCTGATATATCCACTTTCCGTCCTCGATTCGCTATTTATTTATAGTAAACCCATATTTTTCAAATATAGCAAGTGCTTCATCCGATTGAAGAAATTCGGTAAAAAGTTTGGCTGTATCTTTCTTGGTTGAATTGGTAACAATGCCAATTGGATATAGAACTGGTTGTGCTAATGCTCCTTCTGGCGCTTCTGCTATTACCTTAACATCCTGGGTGGTTGCTGCATCCGTTGCATATACAACACCGGCATCTGCACTTCCTGCAGATACCCAGTTAAGTACTTCTGTAACATTGGTTCCAAGACTTGCTTTCGCTTCTACGGTATCCCATAAACCAAGACTTGTCAATGCTTCTTTTGCATACTGACCAGCTGGAACGCTTTCAGGATCACCAATTGCTACCGTCTGGGCCTTCGCAATATCTTCAAAAGCTGCCAACGAATCGTTGTTATCTTTTCCAGTTATTAATACAATTTTGTTTTCTAATAAATCAACAACAGAATCACTATCAATTAATCTTTCATCTGTTAACGCCGTCATCTGTGCTTTTGCTGCTGACATGAATACATCTGCATCCAATCCTTCTTCAATCTGTGTCTGCAATTTTCCTGAACTGTCATAAGTGCCATCTACCGTAATGTTCGGATATTTTTCCTGAAACATCGGAATTAATTCCTGGGTATAGGAATATTCTAGGCTGGATGCTGCTGCAACTAAAATGGTCACTTCCTCAGCTGATGGTGTGGCAGTTGCCTCCGTTTCCGTTTGATCTTTTGGTAATGGAGTTACATTTGCATCATTATTTTCCTTCGTTTGTGTTGTTTTACTTCCGCAAGCTGTTAACATAATTGCCAGAAGCAATACAAAGCTTACTATTATGGATACTCTTTTTTTCTTCATACGTTTTCTCCTTTTATTTTATATTAATCATTATACATCGAGTTGTATTTCAAAACAAGTCGTTGTATAATAAAATTTGCTACCACTAAAAATATTTTAGTAATAGCAAATTCATTTCACTTACTTGTGATCCGAAAAATACTTTGCAAATATTTTATTTGCCTGCTCTTTGATTTCCGCTTGGAACGACCGATATCGTTCAATCAGATCTTTTCCTTCTTCCGTCAAATAAGAACTACCGCCAGTTACACCACCTTGTTTTCGCTCTACGATTGGATGTCCCCATTGATCCTCCATTAAGCGTATCATTTTCCACCCTTTGCTATATGAAATATTCATCAATTGACAGGCATTTCGAACAGATCCGGTACTTTCAATTAATTCAAGTAACTGATCAGTACCTGGTCCAAAGAAGTTTTGCTCCTTCGCAATTGAAATTTTGAGAGAAGGATGGAGCATTTGCAGCTTATGAGCTTCGACTAATTCGGAGGAAACCGACTTTTTGGTTATATCAAGTAATGTCCCCTCATCCTGAACTTCGAGCCATTTTTTTTCAATACCGCTGCTTCGAATTGCCGCCTCGATTCCACCCTCCCCCCTAAATTTAAGTATATAAGGAACAATTGAGGTATCGATGACAAGTGGATGTCCTCCTTTTCCTTGATAGGATGGGCTAAGGATCAATTCCTTACTCTCCATGAGTTTTTTTACGGTATCGACGGTAAACATCGGTATATCAACTGGGCAAAAAGCAATACGATCACAAATTGACTCCAAGTAGGAAAAGCCGATTTGCGCCGTCTTTAGCATATCTGATGTTTCATAATTTTCGTCACGAAGGCAAATTACACCCATATGTGGAATCTGCTTTTCTACCTCTTGCGCATTTTCTCCGCTTACTAATACGATTTTATTGACTCCTGCCTGATAGAACGTTGCAACTACTCGTTCAACTACGCTTATTGATCCAACCTCCATCAAGGGAACAAATCCTTTTTCTTTTGATTGCATATTTGCAGCTACTAAAACGACTCCTGTATTCATTCAGACTCCTCCTACTAAAATACACCGAAATGTTCTTTCTATTATCCCAAACATAACGGTGCATTTTTTGAATTTGTTTATTTTACTCTTCGTTGACGATATACTTCATACATCATGAGCCCAGATGCAATTGCTGCATTCAAAGACTCAACCTTACCTTCCATTGGAATTTTCACCAGGCAGTCTGCACGATTTGCAGTCTCCTGCGTAATTCCATTTGCCTCGTTTCCAATGATAATGCCACATGCATCGGCATAATTTTCCCTGTCGTAATCATTCACACCTTTTAAATGCGTCGCATAGAGTATAACTCCTCTTTTTTGAAGAAACGAGAGTGTTTCTTCAAAATCGTCTACATATACAAAAGGAATTCTAAAAATTGATCCCATTGTAGCGCGAACTACCTTCGGATTAAAAAGGTCAACGCAGTCTTTGCTTAAGATGACTCCAGTCACTCCTGCACCTTCCGCCGTTCGCATAATTGTACCTAAATTGCCTGGATCACGTAAATCTTCTAATAAGATAAAATTTGGCTTTGTGTTTAAGAGAAGTTCTTCTAATGTATACTCTGGCATTTTTACTATCGCCAAAATTCCCTGCGGAGTCATAGTGTCCGATATTTCTTTAAAAACTTTATCGGTTACCACTTCATATTCATGCATGGTTGCAAGTTCTGTCGTTAGTCCACCTTCTTCATAATAACGTTCCGAAATATAGACTTTCACAATTCGCTCTCTCGCTTCTTCCACCATCTTTTTGCCTTCGACAACAAATGTTTTTGTTTCTTTACGAATCTTTGGCTTTCTTTGAAGCTTCTCAATTTCTTTTATTTGGGCATTGCTCGTACTGCTAATCATAAATTTCCTCTATTTATTACTCTGTAATCTCGTTAATTGTTCATTTTCTCCAATTACTACCAATACATCTTCGCGAGACAAAACCTGCTCTGCCAATGGATTAATATTCAGTTTACCAGCATTTTTTATACCAATCACGTTGATATCGTATTTCTTTCTAAAATCCAGTTCCTTTAATGTATGTCCATCCCACTCTGGTTTTGAGCTAATTTCCATCAAACTATAAGTGGAGGATAATTCAACTGCATCAAAGAAATTGCCATGAATTAATTTATTTGCAATGCGAATTCCTGTCTCTTTCTCAGGAAATACAACCTTATCGGCTCCTACTTTCATAAGTACTTTTGCCTGCGTTTCTGTCTGAACCTTTGCAAGTACAAACGGAATACCCATTTCCTTTACTAAAATGGTACCTAGAACACTTGCTTCTAAGTGTTCTCCAATTGCTATAACAGCACCATCGAAATTACCAATACCAAGAGAAGACAATGTCTCTGCATCGGTCACATCTGCTTTTACCGCATAAGTAACGGAATCTGCTATATCATGAATCTTATCTTCATTGTTATCAACAACAAGAACCTCACATCCACTTTCTGCTAACGTTATGGCAACGCTCTTTCCAAATCTTCCCAATCCAAAAACTACAAATTCTTTATTCTTCATTTCATATCCTCTTTTCTATCCTACCATTATTTTACCTTCTGGCAGGCCTCTGTGTGTTGTTTTTTTACTTGAATTAAAAAATAGTGCAAGTGAAATTGGGCCGATACGTCCAATATACATTGTGGTTATAATGATGACTTTACCTAGAAAAGTTAAGTTACCAGTTAGGCCACGTGACAAACCAACAGTGGCAAGTGCAGAGGTGGTTTCAAAAAAGACATCTAAAAATGGTGCCTTCTCAGTTATGGAAAGTAATATGGTTGAAGAAATTAAAACTCCCAAACTAACCATAACAACAGCAAGACCCTTTCTTACTATAGTACTTGGTATCTTACGATGAAATACTTCAGTATCTTCTTTTCCTTTCATAATGCAATAAGCTGAAAGAATCATCATTGCTATTGTCACCGTTTTTACACCGCCGGCAGTACCAGATGGCGAACCACCAATAAACATTAAGATGATGGAAAGAAATGCAGAAGTATCTTTTAAGCATTCTTGTGGAATTGTTAAAAATCCAGCAGTTCTTGTTGTTACCGATTGAAAAAGGGATGCCATTAGTTTTTCCCACAAAGGCATCTTACCGATCGTATTTGGATTGGTATACTCAAGCAGAAAAATAAGAATCATACCACCAAATATTAATATAAATGTCACGGTAATTACTATTTTTGTATGGAGTGTTAACTTTGAAAAAAACTTTCTAGGGGAACTTTTAAACTTTTTCTGTCGAAGCTCTTTTACCTGTCCCACCACATCCCACCAAACAGGGAAGCCGATACCACCAAGAACGATAAGCGTCATGATTGTAAAGTTGATTAAAACATTCCCTTGATATGGCATCAGACTATATGCACCAATTAAATCAATACCAGCATTGCACATTGCAGATACGGAGATAAAAATTGATTTCCATATTCCAGAAAAGAATCCATAATCTTGTATAAATTGAATTGCTAAAAAAGCAGCGCCTATCCCTTCAACAATAAGCGTAGCCTTTAATATTCTCTTTGTAAGACGTACTAAGCCTCGCAAGGTATCTAAGTTGTATGCATCCTGGATTAAAATACGTTCCTTTAATGTTATTCTTTTGCGTAAAACAAGTAACATCGTAGTTGTAAAGGTAACAACACCAAGACCACCAAACTGAATCAAAAACAAGATAACTACCTGACCAAATAAGCTCCAATATTCCACTGTAGTGACTGTTACCAATCCAGTAACACACAGGGAAGTTGTTGCCATAAACATTGCATCAATAACTGGTGTCCATGTTCTTGTTTGGGAAGATATTGGTAAACAAAGTAAAAAAGTACCAATGATAATTGCTATGAGGAATCCTGCTGCTATAATCTGCGTTGTAGTCAGTGTCCTCTTTACGAAACGAAACATACCTATCTTACGCCTCCTGATATACCCTAGTCATTATTTTGCATATTGCTAAGTTTTGCTGCCTGATCGGCCGCAGTTAAACTATCAATTACTTCCGTTATATCCCCATCTAAGATATCTTCTAAACGATGAGATGTAAATTTAATACGGTGATCCGTCACTCTTCCTTGTGGGAAGTTATAGGTACGAATCTTTTCAGAACGATCTCCCGTTCCTACCTGACTTTTTCTAGCTTCCGCTTCTGCATCATGTGCTTTTTGTTGTTCTAATTCAAACAACTTCGAACGAAGAATCTTAAGTGCTTTGTCTTTATTTTTAAGCTGTGATTTTTCATCCTGACAAGAAATTACAATACCCGTTGGGATATGAGTCAATCGAACGGCTGAGTCCGTTGTATTTACACACTGTCCACCATTTCCAGAGGCACGGAACACATCAAACTTACAATCATTCATATCAAGCTGTACATCCACTTCTTCCGCTTCTGGCATGATTGCAACCGTTGCTGTTGATGTATGAATACGTCCACCTGATTCTGTGACTGGAATACGCTGTACTCGGTGCACACCGCTTTCATATTTTAGCTTAGAATAGGAGCCATTTCCAGCTATCATAAATACTACTTCTTTAAATCCGCCAATACCATTTTCGTTGAGATTCATCATATCTACCTTCCAACGATTTCGTTCTGCATATCTAGAATACATACGGAACAACTCGGCTGCAAATAGCGCCGCCTCATCTCCACCTGCTCCTCCGCGTATTTCGACAATAACGTTTTTCTCATCATTCGGGTCTTTTGGCAGCAATAAAATTTTCAAATCCGTTTCAATTTGTACTAAATTGGACTTACATTCATTTAATTCTTCTTTGGCAAGCTCACGCATTTCTTCATCGCTTTCTTCCTCCAAAATAGCAAGGCTATCTTCGATTCCTGTTTTCGCCGCCTTATATTCTTTATACTTTTCAACAATTGGACTCAAATCCGTCTGCTCTTTCATGAGCTTACGAAATCGATCCTGATTATTAATGCAACTCGGTTCTTGAAGCTCATTGAGAATTTCCTCAAACCGAATGACTATATCTTCTAACATATCAAACATAGTTGTCCTCCGTTATCCTTTAACATTTACCAAAAACTACTCGGTCTAGACCGCTTAAATCTTTTATTACTTCTATTTCTTTAAAATTAGCATTTGCTAATAATTGTTTTACTGATTCACCTTGATTATATCCAATTTCAAAAAATAACCATCCATCTTCCAAAAGATAATCTTTTGCCACTCCAACAATGGATCGATAAAAAAATAATCCATCTTCTTTTCCATCAAGCGCTATCCTAGGTTCATGAATCCGCACCTCTGGCATAAGATTCCTTACTTCTTCACTCTCTATATAGGGAGGATTTGATACAATTATATCATATTTTTCAGAAACTGACTCAAACAAATCACTTTGTATCCATTCTACATTGGCTTCGTTCCCTTTCGCATTTTCTTTTGCAACCGCTAATGCCTTTTCTGATATGTCTACTCCACAGGTTTTGCTTGCCTGTCCCAATTTTTGAAGACTAATTGCAATACAGCCAGAACCGGTACACATATCCAATACTCTTTTATCTTTACATAATGATAACACTTTTTCAACCAGACACTCTGTATCTTGTCTAGGGATTAAAACATGTTCATTTACTTTAAATGACAATCCCATAAATTCTTGTTCACCTGTGATATATTGAAGTGGGATGTGTTCACTTCTTCGTTTAATCAATGCAAGATATTCTTTCTCCTGCTCCTTTTTAACCAATTTAGATTTATTAACCCAAAAAGACACCCGATTCAAATGGAAATAATACTCCATGAGATACCAAGCATCTATTTTTGATTCCGTGATTTCAGACTGGGAAAGCACTTTCTCCCCAGCCTGAAGTAGTTGTTCCATATTCATCATGGTTCCTTTTTCTCTTCTTCAAAAACGAAGTATTTATCAAGGGCACTAAGTATTTCATCTTCTTCATCTTCATCTAAAACACCTGGTACTATATGATAAGGCTCGATTGCTTTCGCCCGTTCTTTTGCTGTAATCTTAACTTCTTTCGTTGCTGCTGTTTCCGAGTCTGCCTGAATGGCAACTACTTTTTTTTCTTCTTCTTTGGCATTCTTTTCGAACGTTTTTTCATTCTTTGCTTCTTCTTGATACTTCTTCCAGTCAAAGACTGCTTCTACCGATGCAATTGCAACCTCGATCATCGAATCATCTGGCTCTCTTGTCGTTAAAGCCTGCAACCATAATCCTGGTTTACTTAAAAGATCTACTACCTTTGATTCACTGTTTCCTGCCAAGCGGATAAATTCATAAGATACTCCTGCAATTACTGGTACTAACAAAATGCGAAATACCATTCTAAGCCATATATTGTCTACACGAATAAACAAAAAGAAAATAATACTTACAAACATAACGATAAATAAGAAACTTGTGCCACAACGTTTATGAGCCTTTGATTGCTTTCTTACATTTTTAACCGTTAAAGGCAAGCCATTTTCGATACAGTTAATCGTTTTGTGTTCGGCACCATGATACATAAATACTCTCTTTATGTCGTTCATAAAAGATATTGCAACTACATACGCAATAAAAATTGTGATACGAATGAGTCCTTCAATCAAAGCAAGAACTGTGGTGTTTGAAACTATTTTTTTAAAAACTTCTGCAATAAAGAAAGGAGTAATCATAAAAATAGCAACTGCTAAGATAATAGAAAATACAATCGTTGCACCCATCACAATCGACTCTGTCTTTCCTTTAAAAACCTTACCCAATGTTTCTTCCATCTTCGTAGGTTTTACTTCCTCTTCCTCATAAAAGCTTGCAGAATATGTTAATGTTTTCATTCCAATGACCATTGATTCTGCAAAAGAGACCATACCTCGAATAATTGGAAGTTTTAACATTGGATATTTTTTTTGAATACTTTTATATTCTTCGTTTTTTACTTCGATTTTTTTATCTGGTTTACGAACTGCAATGGCATAGACATCTTGGTTTTTCATCATAACTCCCTCGATGACTGCCTGTCCCCCAATTCCTGAAGATTTCATAGTATGCCCCCTTCTATATAATGAAGAAAAAGGTTGAGATTAATCACAACCTCAACCTAAATTCATCTTATTCGTTGTCCTGTTTCATACCATATCTACGATTGAACTTGTCAATAGCACCACGAGCCTTAGCAGCTTTTTGTTGTCCTGTGTAGAATGAATGACACTTTGAACAGATTTCTGTATGGATTTCTTTGTTTGTAGATCCTGTTACAAATTCGTTACCGCAGTTGCAAGTAACTTTTGCTTGATAATAATCTGGATGTATTCCTTGTTTCATATTTTTCACCTCACTGATAGTTTATCGGTCCCAACCGATTGTGTCGTTTATCTGTATAAACAGCTTTTTTACTATACCACACATTTCCATAAAAAGCAAGCATATTAGCCAATAATCTTTACTTTACGTATCATTTGTATAAATTCGTCGTTGTTCTTCGTTTTTACATACATATCAATGATTCGCTCCAATGCTTCTTCGGAACGTAAACCACTAAGTGCCTTATGAATCAGCAAGTTTGCTTCTGATTCCTCTTGATTTAGAAGCAAATCATCTCTACGGGTACTAGACTTCATCAAATCAATCGCTGGAAAAATTCGTTTTTCAGAAAGGCTACGATCGAGCACCAACTCCATATTACCGGTACCTTTGAATTCTTCAAATACAACATCATCCATACGACTTCCTGTTTCAACCAAAGCAGTTGCCAGTATCGTCAAGCTTCCGCCCTCTCTCATATTTCGTGCTGCACCAAAGAATTTCTTTGGCATATGTAGAGCTGCTGGATCAAGACCACCGGATAAGGTTCTTCCACTTGCCTGCACCGTTAGGTTATATGCTCTGGCGAGTCTTGTAATACTATCTAATAAAATAACGACATCCTTTTTATGTTCCACTAAACGTCTGGCACGTTCAATTACCATTTCGGATACACGTTTATGATTTTCTGGTAATTCATCAAAGGTTGAATAAATAACTTCTACATTTTTTCCTTCAATGGATTCTTTGATATCGGTAACTTCTTCTGGTCGTTCATCGATTAACAAAATGATAAGATTCATATCAGGATGATTCCTTGTGATTGCCTTCGCTACCTGTTTTAAAAGAGTTGTCTTACCAGCTTTTGGTGGAGATACAATCATACCTCGCTGCCCTTTACCAATTGGTGAGACTAAGTCCATCATACGCATGCCTACACTGCATCCTGGTGTCTCAAGATGAATACGACTATTGGGAAAAATTGGAGTTAATTCTTCAAACTTTTTACGTTTTTGTGCCTCTGCTGGATGAAATCCATTTACACTTTTCACAAAAAGTAATGCACTAAATTTTTCATTTTGACTTTTTACTCGAATATTTCCAACTACAATATCCCCCGTTTTTAAATTGAATCGGCGAATTTGAGCAGGTGAAACATACACATCATTTTCTCCAGGCAAATAATTATCACAACGTATAAAACCATAGCCATCTGGGAGTACTTCTAGAATTCCTTCCTTTACTTCTCCACTATCTAGTTGCTCGATATCCGTAGATGTTTCTTTTTCTTTAACATCCTTTTTCGGAGCCAATTCCTGGGTGTTTTTTACTAATTCCTCTTTTTTAACTGATTTTTCTGCTATGCCTTGGAGTTCTTCAATTAATTCCTGCTTTCTAAGCATAGAAATATTCTTTACTCCTTTTTCTTTGGCAATTACCTTTAGCTCTGTCAAAGACAGGGTTTCGTAATTACTACTCATATGTTCTCCTTTATTTGGATTCGTTTTGCAGATCTGCAAAAGAATATCTGACAAGTATTTTCGAAAAATTTTCTGATAGGTTTAATTATACACGGAACAAAGCAAAATGCAACGTTTTTTTCCTTGATTTACATATTTCATAATGTTATGATTAACAATGATGTCCAATAAAAACGATGATAAAAAAGATAGGAGAATGCAAAAAATGACAACATTTGAAAAGGCACTTGAGCTTCATGAAAAATGGAATGGAAAGCTAGATACAACACCAAAATGTCAGGTGAAAACCAGAGAAGATTTAGCCCTTTCCTATACTCCTGGTGTAGCAGAACCATGTAAGGTAATTGCAAATGACAGTGATGCTGCTTACAAATATACCATCAAGTCAAACACCGTTGCTGTTATTTCCGATGGTAGTGCTGTGCTTGGTCTAGGTAACATTGGTCCACTAGCCGCTATGCCAGTAATGGAAGGAAAATGTGTTCTTTTTAAAGAGTTCGGCGGTGTAAATGCATTTCCTATTTGTTTAGATACACAAGATACCGAAGAAATTATTAAAACAATCGTAAACATAGCTCCAGCTTTTGGCGGAATCAATTTAGAAGACATTTCAGCACCACGTTGCTTTGAAATCGAAACCAGACTTCAAACACTTTTAAATATTCCTGTTTTTCATGATGATCAGCATGGAACGGCTATTGTTGTTCTCGCCGGAATTATCAATGCACTGAAAGTCGTGGGAAAAGAAAAAGAATCCTGTAACGTTGTCGTAAATGGAGCAGGTTCCGCAGGAATTGCCATTACAAAATTATTACTCGCTTATGGTTTTAAGCATATCATACTTTGTGACCGTGTGGGAATTTTAACGAAATCTACCCCTGATTTAAATTGGATGCAACAAGAAATGCTTTCCTATACAAATTTGAAGGAAAGACAAGGCACTCTGGCAGATGCTCTAGTAGGAGCTGATATCTTTATCGGGGTTTCTGCACCAAATATTGTTACTTCCGAAATGGTAGCTTCCATGAACAAGGATTCTATTATTTTTGCAATGGCAAATCCTGTACCCGAAATCATGCCAGATGTAGCAAAGGCCGCAGGTGCACGCGTAGTGGGTACCGGACGTTCTGATTTTCCAAATCAGGTTAACAATGTAGTTGCCTTCCCAGGAATCTTTAAGGGGGCTTTAGAGGGACGTGCCTCTTTGATAACACAAGAGATGAAGCTTGCTACTGCACTCGCTATTGCAAGTCTTGTAAAAGAAGAAGATTTAACCGAAGACAACATTTTGCCAGAAGCATTTAACCCAGAAGTAGCAAAAGTTGTGAGTGAAGCGGTAAAAGCTCATATAAAGTAAGGAGAACCATGAAAAAACATGTAGCTAGAATGTGGAATGATAAGCGATATTTTTCATTGGATTACTATGCAAAACAGCAGTATGGTGAAAAAGTCTATAAAGTTGCATTGGATGGGGGAATGACTTGCCCAAACCGAGATGGCACACTAGGCGACAATGGTTGTATTTTTTGTAGTGCCGGTGGAAGTGGTGACTTTGCTGCTCCCCTTACATCTTCTGTAACTGAGCAGATCGATTTAGCCATAGAAGGCATTCGTGCTTCCAAACAAAAAAGCCAAAAGTCGCTTGTATGTAATAAATTCATCGCTTATTTCCAATCTTATACGAATACGTATGCACCGATCTCATATCTAAGAGACTTGTTTACAGAGGCAATTTCACATCCTTCGATTGTCGCTTTATCCATTGGAACGAGACCAGATTGCCTATCCAATGAGGTACTGGATCTCTTAGAAAGCCTAAATCAAATAAAACCAGTCTGGGTAGAACTTGGTCTTCAGACAATTCATGAAAAAACAGCCAATTTTATTCGTCGTGGTTATCCACTTTCTGTATTTGATGAGGCCGTTACGAATCTTAATAAACGTAATATTGATATTATTGTACATCTGATACTAGGACTTCCGTTCGAAACAAATGCCGATATATTAGAATCGGTTCGCTATGTCGGAAGACTTCCGATTCAGGGTATCAAACTTCAGCTTCTACATGTACTAAAAGGAACCGACCTGGCGGATTATTTAAACCAGTTGAAACTATTAACACTCGACGAGTATGTTGATCTCGTAATACAATGTTTAGAGCAGCTACCTCCAGACATTGTAATCCACCGAATTACTGGTGATGGTCCGAAAGAGCTTTTATTAGCTCCAACTTGGAGCATGCAAAAAAAACATGTAATGAATGAAATAAATCGAACGTTAACTTTAAAAAACTCTTGGCAGGGAAAGGAATGGTAATTTTATGAATTCAGATTCAATGACGCTCTATAAATTAATAATTCTTTTTATTTTAGATAAAGTAGACTTCCCATTGACAAATGCCCAAATGTCAAATTTCATACTAGAACGAGGCTATACGAATTATTTTACAATTCAACAAGCGATCAAAGAATTAGATGCTTCTTCTCTGTTAAAAGGAGAAACCATCCGCAATAGCTCATATTTTGTAATTACAGATAACGGTAGAGAAACACTTGAATTCTTTAACAAAGAAATTGGTGATACCATAAAAGCTGAAATTATCGAATATTTAAAAGAAAACAAATATGAGCTTAGAGAAGAAGTTTCCACTTTGTCCGAGTATTTTGAAGCAAAGAAGGGTGAATACATTGCTCATTGTTATGTACAAGAGCGCGGAAGCAAAATTATGGAAGTAAGCTTAAATGTGACTTCAGAAGAAGAAGCCGCCTCGATATGTAACAACTGGAAAGATAAAAGTCAGGAAATCTATGCCTATCTTATGTCAAATTTGTTATAATCCAATGCAGAATAGACTACCGATGATTACAAAGAGCAAACATGGCAACATGTTTGCTACTTTTATTTTTGTAGGAAACATTAGATTAACACCAACACAAAATATTAACATGGAACCAACAACCAATAAGTTGGAAATAACTGTATCCGTAAGAAATGGTTCAATATATCTTACCAAAAGTGTAATAGCATTGCTTTAATCCACCTTTTATTAATAATCCGAGTAACCCTCCTGCAATTACGGCAGCTGCGTTTACTATAGTTCCCAATCCAATCACGTTACATTAATCCTCATTTTCATAATACTCTAGCATATCTTCGATGTACTCCCATATTTCCTCTTTTCCCGATTTATTAAGAGAAGAAAAAGGTATGATTGGAGTGCCTTCAATACAGTTTAGCTTTTTACGAATAACTGCAGTATGCTTTGGTATTGCACCCCTGCTTATCTTATCCGACTTTGTAGCAATAATAATTGGATTATATCCATAATTCACACTCCAATTATACATATCTACATCATGTTGTCCTGGTTCATGACGAATATCTACCAAAAGAAACAAAATACGAAGTTGTTTTGCATTCTTCAAATAGTTATCAATCATTTTGCCCCATTTTTCTTTGGTCTCTACGGAGACCTTCGCGTATCCATAACCAGGCAAATCCACAAAATACAAGCATTCATTGATATTATAAAAGTTAATGGTTTGTGTCTTTCCAGGCTGTTGTGAGGTTCTAGCATATGATTTTCGATTCATAAGGCTATTAATCAACGAAGATTTCCCAACATTTGATTTACCCGCAAATGCAATCTCCATTTTATCATTCTCTGGAAGTGTGCTGGTAATACCGCACACAGTTTCTAAATTCACTGATTTTACATGCATTTCCTAATTTTCCTCTCTTAAAAAAGCCTTAGAAATAACTTGTTCCATATGTTCAACAAAGGTAATGGTTATTCCTTCTAAAATTTCATCTTCTAACTCGTGAATATCCTTTTCATTTTGCTTTGGTACGAGAACCTCTTTCATCTTTGCTTTTTTTGCCGCTATAATCTTTTCTTTGAGACCACCAATCGGAAGCACTCTTCCTCGAAGCGTTATTTCTCCGGTCATTGCAATATCTGCTCTTACCTTTGTATCAAGAATTGCTGATAACATCGCAGTTGCCATCGTAATACCAGCCGATGGACCGTCCTTTGGTACAGCACCCTCTGGTATATGAATATGAATATCATGCTTTTCAAAGAAATTTCTCTTTACTCCATAATTTTCACTTACAGAGCGAATATAACTGATACCGGCTCTTGCCGACTCTTTCATAACGTCGCCGAGCTGCCCAGTAAGTTGGACTTCGCCTTTCCCTGGCATTGCATTTACTTCAATGATCAGGGTATCACCACCAACGCTTGTCCACGCAAGTCCCCTGACAATTCCAACTTCATCTTCCTTATTTGCTTCCTGGATAGTATATTTTTCCTTTCCCAAATAAGACTCCAGGTTTTTTTCATTTACTTTGATCACTGTTTTTTTGTCTTCTAGTATTTCTTTTGCTGCTTTTCTTGATATTTCTCCCAGACGGCGCTCCAAGTTACGCACCCCTGCCTCCCTTGTATAACTATTAATCATCTTTTCCAATGCCTTTGTTGTAATAGAAATCTGTTTTTTTGTAAGTCCATTTGTACCAATCACTTTTGGTAATAAATGCTCTTTTGCTATGTGCAGCTTTTCATTTTCTGTATAGCTGCTCACTTCAATCACTTCCATACGATCCAACAATGGTCTAGGTATCGTCTGTGTGGTATTGGCTGTTGCAATAAACATTACTTCGGATAAATCAAGCGGAATTTCTACATAGTGATCTGCAAACCGGTTGTTTTGCTCGGAATCAAGTACCTCCAAAAGAGCCGAAGAGGTATCTCCCTTATAATCACTGCTTACCTTATCAATTTCATCGAGTAATATCAATGGATTTTTTACTTTTGCATTTTTTAGACCTGTTGCAATCCGTCCAGGCATCGCTCCAACATAGGTCCTACGATGTCCGCGAATCTCTGCTTCATCCCGGATACCGCCTAGGCATATTCTTACATATTGCTTATTGAGCGCACTTGCAATACTTCTTGCTATTGAAGTCTTTCCAGTACCCGGAGGTCCAACCAGACAAATAATAG
Organism: Lachnoclostridium sp. UBA5725; assembly: GCA_002419585.1. Lineage (GTDB taxonomy): Bacteria > Bacillota > Clostridia > Lachnospirales > Lachnospiraceae > DIGJ01. The sequence continues at coordinate 6,143 of DIGJ01000032.1, read as the reverse complement.
GGCTTTCGCCTCCACCATTTAAGGCACGAACTGCCAAAAACTCAAGCACTCTCTCCTTTACTTTTTCGAGGCCATAGTGTTCTTCATTTAATATTTTTTTTGCATGCTTGATATCTTCATTATCTACGCTCATGTTATCCCAAGGAAGCGCAAGTAAGGTCTCAATGTATCCTCGAGACACACTGCTTTCAGAGGAATTGGAACCAATATTCTTAAATCGGTCAATTTCTTTTTTAATTTTATCTTTGACTTCTTTTGTAGCATTTAATTTATTTAATTTATGATAAAAAGCTTCAACATCACTTTCGATGTTTGACTCACCAAGTTCTTCTTGAATTACCTTCAATTGTTCCCGTAAAAGATACTCTTTTTGATTTTTATCCACATGCTCTTTTACTTTTTCCTGAAATTCTTTTTTTATTCGAAGGATTTCTATTTCACTGCTTAATAATACCGATAAATTCGTATAGCGAGGAATAACCTCTAATTCATTCAAAATTGCTTGTTTTTGAGCTGGTGATACCGAAATATTATTAATGATATCCTCCATCAGCTTTTCAACATTCTCGACTTCATGGATTCTTTGAATTGCTGCATTTGGCATTTTTCCGACTGCAGTTTCATAGACCGTTACTAAATCTTTTAGGCCACGAAGCATTGCCTGCTTTTCTACCTCGCTGATCATTTCCAGACTCTGGTCTTCATAGACCGATACTTCTGCCTTTATATAAGGATCCATCATAACAATGTCTTGCAACACAGCTCTTTGAAGGCCTACAATCATAACTCTTATCGCATCTTCAGGAAGACGAATAATCTGTTTTACCATAGCAATGGTACCCACTTCGTGTAAGTCTTCTCGTGTAGGAATTTCGATGGTTTCATCTTTTTGCATTACAACAAACATCATTTGATCTGTGAGCATGGATTCTTCCATCGCTGCAATCGAAATTTTTCGTTTTATATCAAAATGAAGCATCATTCCTGGTAAAACAGTCATTCCGCGAAGCGCTATTACTGGTAACACTCGTTTGTCATCTTTCATCCTTTGTTCCCCCCTAACCAAAATCCATGAGTAAAACAAGAGACCGTTGCAAAATAAAAGTTTCACAACAGTCCCCTGTAATAGGCAATCCTTTCGAACCGCCAAATATACTTTAATTATGCAATTTCATCATCATTTGCTTTCTTTGATGCTTTTTTGCCAACTATTTTTCTAGGCTGATTATCTTCAGAATAGATCAAATCGGCTCCCGTTGTTTTATCAACGGCATCTTTTGTAATCAGACATTTTACAACCGTTTCATCAGAAGGAATTTGATACATGGATTCCATCATAACCGATTCCATGATTGCACGCAAACCTCTGGCACCCGTTTTTCGTTCTACGGAGCGCTTTGCAATCTCGCGAATTGCATCCTCTTCAAACTCAAGTTCTACACCATCTAGTTCAAAGAGTTTTTTATACTGCTTTGTAATTGCATTTTTTGGTTCTGTTAAAATACGAACCAATGCATCTTCATCCAAAATGTCAAGTCCAACACTTACTGGAACACGTCCAACAAATTCTGGTATTAATCCATATTTGACGAAATCCTGAGGAAGTACCTTTTTGAAGAGTTCTCCCACATTTTCTTTATTTTTTTCAACAATTTTGGCTCCAAATCCGATTGACTTCTCACCAATTCTTGCTTCAATAATCTTTTCTAAACCATCAAACGCTCCACCGCAGATAAATAAAATATTGGTAGTATCAATCTGAATAAACTCTTGATGTGGATGTTTTCTACCACCTTGTGGAGGAACACTTGCTACAGTTCCTTCAAGGATTTTGAGCAAGGCTTGTTGTACACCTTCACCGGATACATCCCTTGTAATAGAAGCATTTTCCGATTTTCTGGTAATCTTATCTATTTCATCGATATAGATGATTCCACGTTCTGCGCGTTCAATATCATAATCTGCAGCCTGAATAATTTTAAGTAAGATATTTTCAACATCTTCACCTACATATCCAGCTTCTGTGAGAGCAGTCGCATCTGCAATTGCAAAAGGAACATTGAGTAGTTTTGCAAGGGTTTGCGCTAAAAATGTTTTACCTGATCCAGTTGGTCCAACCATAATAATATTACTTTTCTGTATTTCTACATCTAAGTCTTTATCTGCCATAATTCTTTTATAATGATTGTAAACCGACACGGCCAAAGTCATCTTAGCTTCATCTTGTCCGATTACATATTGATCTAAGAAATCTTTAATTTCTCTTGGTTTTAGTAAATTAATCGTACTTTCATCGATCTCTGCTTCTTCGAATTCTTCTTCAATAATCTCAGAACAAATCTCAATACATTCATCGCAAATATAAACATTTGGACCTGCAATCAATTTACGAACCTGATCTTGTGTCTTATTACAAAAGGAGCACCTTAGCTGCTTTCTATCGTCACTACGATTTGCCATATTTTAATCTCCTATAAACTGTTTCGTGCTTAAGCACGAGCAGTAATAATTCCATCAATAAGACCATATTCTTTTGCTTCCTGTGCAGTCATCCAGTTATCTCTTTCTGTATCTGCTTTGATTATGTCGAATGGCTTACCGGTATTTTCACTTAATATCGTATTCATTTTGTCTTTTGTCTTACGGATATGTTCTGCTGCTATTATCATATCAGTAGCCTGACCCTGAGTACCACCAAGTGGCTGATGTATCATAATTTCTGCATTTGGAAGTGCGAGTCTTTTACCTTTCGCACCACCAGCTAAAAGGAAAGCTCCCATGCTGGCAGCCATACCGATACAGATGGTAGAAACATCACATTTGATAAAGTTCATGGTATCATAAATAGCCATACCAGCGGTTATCGAACCGCCAGGGCTATTGATGTATAAGTTAATATCTTTTCCAGGATCTTCTGATTCAAGAAAAAGTAATTGTGCAACAACAATACTGGACGTTGTATCATTTACTTCTTCTCCAAGAAAAATAATTCTATCTTTTAAAAGTCTGCTATAAATGTCGTAGGATCTTTCTCCTCGACTAGTTTGCTCAATGACATAAGGTACTAAACTCATGTATCATTCGCCTCCTATTTTTCAATTGATGTTTCAACAACAAGTTCAACTGCTTTTTGTACTGCCATATCAAGTGCGATTTGTTCTTTTTCTTTTTCGCCAATGATTTCTTTTAATTTTTCAACTTCCATCTGATACATCGCTGCCATATCCGTAATTTCTTTTTCAATGTCTTCATCGGAAGCTACAATATTTTCTGCTTTTACGATTGCTTCAAGAACCAATCTAGTCTGGATACGTTTTACAGCCTGTGGTTTCATCTGCTCTAAAAATTTCTTAGCATCCATTCCTGTAAACTGGAAATACTGCTCAATGGATAATCCTTGAGACTGTACTCTTTGTGCAAAATCATCTGCCATCTGTCTAACTTGGCTATCAATCATCGGTTCAGGGATATCCATCGTTGCATTTTCTACGATTTTTTCAATGATGGCATCTTCTTTTTCACCTTTGATTTGTTTTTCTTTTCTTTCGAAAATCGTTTTTTCAACGTCTGCTTTGTAATCTGCTAAGGTTTCAAAATCAGAAATATCCTGAGCAAAATCATCATTTAATTCAGGTAATTCTTTGGTTTTGATTTCTTTGATTGTTACGTTAAATAAAGCTGCTTTTCCTGCAAGTTCAGCTGCTTGATATTCTTCTGGGAAGGATACGTTAACTGCTACTTCCTCATTTAGATTTTTACCAACTAACTGCTCTTCAAATGTATCAATAAAAGAATGGCTTCCTAATGTTAAAGGATGGTCTTCTCCTTTTCCACCTTCGAAAGCTACACCATCAATAAAACCTTCAAAATCGATGGTTACGATGTCACCCATCTGAGCTGGTTTGTCTTCTACTGTAATTGTTCTTGAATTTTGTTCTCTTACTTTTTCAAGTTCAGCTGCTACTTCTTCTGGAGTAACTTCTGCAGCTTTCTTTTCTACTTCGATTCCTTTATAATCACCTAAGGTCACTTCTGGTTTTACTGCAACTTCAGCCGTAAAAATAAAAGCTTTTCCTTTTTCAATCTGTGTAACATCAATGTCTGGCTGAGATACGATGTCTAATCCACTTTCTTCTGCAGCTTTTTCATATGCTTCTGGAATGAGTAAATTTGCTGCATCTTCATAGAACATACTAGCACCATACATTTTTTCAATCATTGCACGAGGAGCTTTTCCTTTACGGAATCCCTGAACATTGATTTTACCTTTGTTTTTCTGATATGCTTTTTCAATTGCTGCTTCAAATTCTTCTGCACTCACCTCTATTGTAAGCTTTGCCATATTTTTTTCTAAATTTTCTACCTGTAAACTCATTAAAAATTTCCTCCTAAAATATCATTCTGATTGCGACTCATAACAGTATATCATGAGTCATAAATTATTTCCATATTTTTTTTATAAACAAAAATCTATAAAACAACGTGTCCTCGGCGTTTTAACACCTCAATCACGCTGTCTACATGTTTTTTGCACATTTCATCTGTTTTTGCTTCTACCATTACACGGATAAGTGGTTCGGTACCACTTTCACGAAGAAGAATGCGACCATCCTCGCCAAGTTCTTTTTCCACTGCCTCTACTGCGGCTATAACCTCTTCATCCTGTCTTGCTGCTGGTTTACTTGCAACCTTTACATTGTTTAATAACTGTGGATAAATCGTAATATCCTTCGTTAGTTCAGAAAGGAGCATCTTCTTTTCCAAGATAACTTCCATTAACATTAAAGACGTAAGCACACCATCTCCTGTTGCTGCATATTTACGGAAAATAATATGTCCTGATTGTTCACCACCCAGGATATGTCCATTGTTCATCATGTTTTCGTAAACATACTTATCGCCAACGGATGTCTTTTCATAGGAAATGCCCTTTTTATCAAAGGCTTTGTATAACCCTAAGTTTGACATAATCGTAGTAACAACTGTATCGTTTTTCAGTTCGCCTCTTTCTTTTAAATAGCATCCGCATATATAAAGAATAAGGTCACCATCAATAATATTACCTTTATCATCCACCGCTAAACAGCGGTCTGCATCTCCATCATACGCAAATCCTACGTCAAGTCCCTTTTCTTTCACGAACTGTTGTAAAACTTCAATATGTGTCGATCCGCAATCACGGTTAATGTTGGTTCCGTCTGGTTCATTATGAATCACATACGTTCTTGCCCCTAATGCATCAAAAACACCTTTTGCTACGGAAGTTGCAGACCCATTCGCACAATCAAGTCCTACCTTAATGTCCTTAAAGGAACGTGTTGCTAACGACATCAGATAACCAATATAGCGATGTCTTCCCACAGAATAATCCGTTACCTTACCAATATTTTCTCTTGTTGCAAAAGAAAAATCATCTTCCGGGCTATCAATATATTGTTCAATCATATCTTCAACTTCTGCTTCTAATTTATGGCCACTTCCATTCAATACTTTAAGGCCATTGTCATAATAAGGATTATGACTTGCAGAAATCATAATTCCACAATCAAATTCTTCACTTCTTATTACATAGGAAACGCTTGGTGTTGTTGTAACATGTAACAAATAGACATCAGCTCCACTCGCTGTTAATCCTGCAGATAAGGCGTCCTCGAACATATAGCTGGAAAGTCTGGTGTCTTTACCAATAACAACTCTTGCTTTATGATCCTTGCCATAATAGTTTCCCAAGAATCTCCCTACTTTGTAAGCATGCATCACATTTAAGTCTACATTTGCTTCTCCACGGAAACCATCCGTCCCGAAATATTTACCCATAACTAACTCCTTTACTACTTTAAAAAAAGCTTTCATTTTTCATAGTATCATATTTCAAACCACAATGCAAGATGGGTTTTTTACGTTAAATTCTGGATTAACAATGAAAGACGGACGCGGTGGGATTTGGGGAAGTCACGCAAAAGGTGCGGTGGGTTTAGGGTTTTCGAAATTCGAATGGAGCACAGGAGCTGTCCTTAAAAGCAGGCGCATTGAACATTCGGCAGAACCTCTAAGCAAGCGATAATGAGCTCTTATGTGATATGATTACCCTTAAGTAGACAAGGTAAATAACCAAAATCTGCTTAAGGGGGATTTTTATGCGA
>DIGJ01000033.1 GCA_002419585.1 Lachnoclostridium sp. UBA5725 | reverse complement strand
TCACTGTTCAATTATCAAGGTTCTTTGCTTGTTTTGCTGTCGTTTGTTACCGCGTCAGCAAGATACATTCTAACAGATTGAATTCTGTTTGTCAACACTTTTTTTCAAAAGTTTTTAACTTCATTTTTTAAGAAAATGAACGGAGAAAGAGGGATTTGAACCCTCGCGCCGCGCAAACGACCTACACCCTTAGCAGGGGCGCCTCTTCAGCCTCTTGAGTATTTCTCCATAATGCTGAACTTATTGTTCGATATTTTCTTAAGTACGTCTCTTTGACGCATTACCTAGTATATCAATGTAAAATGGTTTTGTCAACCCCAGAATAGATATATTTTAAATTTTATATTTAATTTAAACAATTTAGAATTTTTTTCTTCTATATATAGTGGAAATTACTTTATTTAATTTTGTTCAATACTATATCTTGTCCTGCTTTAAATAATTCTATTTACTGTATTTTTGTGGTTCTGTTTCATATAAATTATTGCCCTCGCTATCAATAACAACGATTACAGGAAATTCTTCTACATATAATTCACGAATTGCCTCTGTTCCTAAATCATCATAAGCAATTACTTCTGACTTTTTTATACATTTTGAAAGCAATGCTCCTGCACCACCAATCGCAGCAAAATAAACTGCTTTATTCTTTTTCATTGCAGTTATAACTTCTTTGCTACGTTTTCCCTTTCCAATCATACCAATTAATCCATTATCCAAAAGTAATGGAGTATACTTATCCATTCGACTACTTGTAGTTGGACCCGCTGATCCAATAACCTGGCCTTCTTTGGCCGGAGTTGGCCCTAAATAATAAACGATACTATTTTTTAAAGGAAATGGCACTTCCTTTTTCTCTAACATCGCTTCATACAGTCTTTTATGGGCAGCATCTCTAGCAGTATATATTGTTCCTGTAATATATACATAATCACCTGCTTTTAATTCGCTTGTAATTGATTCATTGATGGGAGTTTCAATATATTTTGTCATAAATTACCTCTTTCCCTTTTTTTCAGAAACTATAATATTATTTCTGTTTTTAATTTTCGAATCTATCATTTATTAAGTATCTTTATGTTACAAATTATAATACTCTACTAACATGTCGATTCACATGACAGCAAATATTTATAGCTACTGGCAGACCGGCAATATGTGTCGGATATGTTTCAATATTTACTCCTAGTGCTGTTGTAGTTCCACCTAATCCGCCTGGTCCAATTCCAAGTTTATTTATTTTCTCAAGTAATTCAATTTCTAAATCTTTGACATATTTAATATTCGAATGATAATGTAACTCTCTTGTTAATGCTTTTTTGGCAAGAAGTGTGCACTTTTCGAAACTGCCACCAATTCCTACTCCCACTACCATTGGTGGACATGCATTTGGCCCAGCCATTGAAACGGTTTCTATGACTGCATTCTTTACTCCTTCAATACCATCTGCTGGTTTTAACATATAAACCCGACTCATATTTTCACTACCAAAGCCTTTTGGAGCTACTGTTATTTTCATTTCTTCACCAGCTACAATTTGATAATGTATGATTCCAGGTGTATTATCCTTTGTATTCTCACGTATAATTGGATCCCCTACAACTGATTTCCGAAGATATCCCTCTTGATATCCTTGACGAATACCTTCATTAATTGCATCTTCTAACCCTATACCTTCTATATGAACATCTTGTCCTAGTTCAATAAATACAATTGCCATTCCGGTATCTTGGCATATTGGAATAAACTCATCTCTTGCAATTTGCATATTGGTTTCTAACTGTTCTAATATTTGCTTTCCTAAACTTGCTTCTTCATTTATTAAAGCCTCATCAATTTTATTCTTAACATCACTTGTTAATTTTACATTTGCTTCGATACACATCTCTTTTATATTTTTTATAATAATATCTGTATGAATATTTTTCATTTTAGCCGCCTTTCTTTTCATCCCGTTATATATTAAAGGTACCGTTTCATTTTTTGAAATACTCTACTCATTTCTTTCTCTGTTATATACCGATCAATATCTTTTACACTGACCCAGGAAACTGCACTATTTTCATCTGGTTTTATTATTAGAGGGTCATTTACATCAACAATAAATAGATAAGATATATTTAAATGTAAATGTGCTGGTACATACTCATTTTTTCGGTAATGAGAACTCGTAGTTAAAATGTCCAAACTTACGATTTCATTTTTATCTGGTTTAATATGAACGATTCCACTTTCTTCTTTTATTTCGTGACAAGCTACTGAAAATAAGTCCGATTCTCCATCTGCATGTCCACCTATCCACGACCAAGTATCATATATATTATGATGAACGATTAGAAATTTATCTCTACCTTCATTAATTACAAACCCTGAACTTGTAATATGACATATTTCACAATCTCTTTTTAAAATCTTCTCGTTCTTTTCATTGATTAGATTCAAAATAATTTCTTTATCTTTTGACTCTTGCTCGCAGTATGGTACATATTTTTTTATTGCTTCAATCATTTCATGCATTTTCCACCTCAATCCTACGCATATTTTAATGCATAGGCAGTTTGTTTCTATAATTAAACATATTATTTTTATATAATTTTACCTAAGTAAGCTTACATTATAATAGCATAAAAAAAAGAATCAGGACAAGCTAATTCTTATCCTGATTCTTTTTCTTATTCTTCTATATTACTAATTTCTTCAATTATTATAGTATTCTCTTCTTGAAGCATTTTATCGAATACTTCTTCCGAGATATCGGCTTCACTTTCACGAACTTTTGCAATGCTCGCAATTTTAATTGCTTTTTTATGATCTAGGTTCATTAGTTTTACTCCAGAAGTAATACGACCTATTTCAGAAATTTGACTACAAAGAATGCGAATAATAATTCCTTCTGTTGTAATCATCATAATTTCATTTTGTTCATCTACTGCTTTAACGCCAACTACATTTCCAGTTTTATCGGTAATTTTATAACACTTAACACCTTTACCACCACGACGTTGTACACTAAATTCACTTATTTTTGTACGTTTTCCTAATCCATATTCTGAAACTAATAATAGATAGTCCCCCTGCGTATTAAGCTGCATTCCAATAATTTCATCATCATAGGATAAATTCATACCAATAACACCCATAGAAGTTCTACCGGTTGGACGTACATCATTCTCATCAAAACGAATACATTGTCCAAGTTTTGTAACAAGGAATATATCTTTTTCTTTATCGGTTACTTTAACTTCAATTAATTCATCCTCTTCTCTAAGATTAATTGCCTGAAGTCCCGTTTTTCTAATATTTGCATATTCTTCCAATGGTGTTTTCTTAACGATTCCATTTTTCGTTGCCATAAAGAGGTATTTTTCCTCTTCAAATTCTTTTGTAGTAATAACAGCAGTTATTTTTTCTTCTGGTAATAACTGAAGAAGATTTACGATTGCTGTTCCTCTGGCTGTGCGGCTAGATTCCGGAATTTCATAAGCTTTTAGGCGATAAACTCTACCCTTATTCGTAAAGAACATAACATAATGATGGGTCGTTGTCATAAATAAATCTTCAATATAATCCTCATCAATGGTTTGCATTCCTTTAATTCCTTTACCACCACGGTTTTGACTCTTGAAATTATCAATTGTCATACGCTTGATATAACCTAATTTTGTCATGGCAATTATAGTGTTTTCAACTGGAATTAAGTCTTCCATCGAAATATCAAATTCATCAAAACCAATCGAAGTTCTTCTATCATCTCCAAATTTATCACGAATAACGGAAATTTCTTCTTTAATTACACCAAGTAAGAGTTTTCTATCCCCAAGAATTGCAATAAATTCTTGAATTTTTTTCTCTAATTCAGCGTACTCTGCTTCTAATTTTTCACGTTCCAGACCTGTTAATGCACGAAGTCTCATATCAACAATTGCTTGAGCCTGAACCTCGCTAAGATTGAATTCTTCGATTAAGCTTTCTTTTGCTATTTGTACATTTTTGGAGCCACGAATAATTTTAATAATACGGTCAATATTATCTAATGCAATTAATAAACCTTCTAAAATGTGAGCTCGCTCTTGCGCTTTATTTAAATCATACTGTGTTCTTCTGGTTACTACTTCTTCTTGATGTTTTAAATAAAACTGAAGCATCTGTAAAAGATTCATAACCAATGGTTCGTTATTCACTAAAGCAAGCATAATAACGCCAAATGTATCTTGTAGTTGTGTATGTTTATATAATTGATTTAAAATAACATTTGCATTTGCATCTCGTCTTAACTCAATACAGATACGCATTCCTTGACGATCTGATTCATCACGAAGTTCTGTAATACCATCAATCTTTTTATCTTTATGTAATTCTGCAATTTTTTCGATCAAACGAGCCTTATTTACCATGTATGGAAGTTCCGTAACAACAATACGATTCTTTCCATTTGGCATAGCCTCAATATCGGTTACTGCTCTTACTCGTATCTTACCTCTTCCCGTACGATATGCTTCTTCAATACCGCGAGTACCTAAAATAGTAGCACCTGTTGGAAAATCAGGTCCTTTGATAATTGGTAAAATTTCTTCGAGTGACGTTTCTCTTTCTTCTTCCACTGTGTTATCAATAATTTTAACAACAGCATTAATAACCTCACGCAAATTGTGAGGTGGAATATTGGTAGCCATACCTACAGCAATACCGGAGGTTCCATTTACCAAAAGGTTTGGATAGCGAGAAGGTAATACAACTGGTTCTCTTTCCGTCTCGTCAAAGTTTGGTATAAAATCAACGGTATTTTTATTGATATCCGATATCATTTCCATTGATATTTTACTAAGGCGTGCTTCCGTATAACGCATTGCAGCTGCCCCATCACCGTCAACGGATCCGAAATTTCCATGTCCATCTACCAATGGATATCGTGTTGACCAATCCTGAGCAAGATTAACCAATGCACCATAAATAGAACTATCACCGTGAGGGTGATATTTACCCATAGTATCACCAACAATACGTGCACATTTACGATGAGGTTTGTCCGGACCATTGTTAAGCTCTATCATTGCATATAAAATTCTTCTTTGTACCGGTTTTAAACCATCTCTTACATCTGGTAAGGCACGAGAAGCAATTACTGACATGGCATAATCAATATATGATGTTTCCATGGTTTTTCTAAGGTCTACTTCATGTACCTTATCAAAGATATGTTCATCCATTTATTTTGCTCCTATCCGCTGCTTTTGCAGCATTTATATTCAAGGAATGTAATTTATTTTACAATTTTCCATTAGATATCTAGATTTCTTACGTATTTTGCATTTTCTTCGATGAATTCACGCCTTGGCTCTACTTTATCACCCATTAAGGTCGTAAATGTTAAATCCACTTCCGATTCAAACTCTTCATCCATGGTTACACGTAGCAGAATTCTTCTTTCCGGATCCATGGTTGTTTCCCATAGCTGTTCCGCATCCATTTCTCCAAGACCTTTGTAACGCTGTATTTTGTTATTGGTATCACGACCAATTTCGACTAATATATTATTTAATTCTTCATCGCTATATGCATACCACTCTTTTTTATTTTTCTCGACTTTATAAAGTGGTGGCTGTGCCAGATATACATAGCCTTGCTTAATTAATTCAGGCATAAAGCGATAAAGGAATGTGAGTAACAGTGTACTAATATGTGCACCATCAACATCGGCATCCGTCATGATAATTATTTTATGATATCTTAACTTTGAAATATCAAAATCGTCTGAAATACCAGTACCAAATGCAGTAATCATTGCTTTAATTTCATTATTTACCAAAATTTTATCTAGTCTTGCTTTTTCTACGTTAAGAATTTTTCCACGTAATGGTAAAATAGCCTGTGTTGCTCTGGAACGAGCCGTTTTTGCACTACCACCAGCAGAATCTCCTTCGACAATATAAATTTCACAGTTTTCTGGATTTTTATCCGAACAGTCTGCTAATTTACCTGGAAGACTCATTCCTTCAAGTGCTGTTTTTCTTCTGGTTAAATCTCTTGCCTTTCGTGCTGCATCTCTTGCACGTTGCGCTAATACAGCTTTTTCACATATCATTTTTGATACAGAAGGATTTTGCTCCAGAAAATAAGTAAGCTGTTCGGATACTATACTTTCAACAGCTCCTCTTGCTTCACTATTTCCTAATTTTTGCTTTGTTTGTCCTTCAAATTGTGGTTCTGCTATTTTTATACTTATAATTGCAGAAATACCTTCTCGAATGTCTTCACCTGTCAAATTCTGCTCATTCTCTTTTAGATATTTCTGGCTTCTAGAATAATCATTGAATGTTTTGGTCAATGCATTTTTAAAACCAATCAGATGTGTACCACCTTCTGGTGTTGTAATATTATTTACAAAGCTATAACATCCTTCGGTGTAAGAACTATTGTGCTGCATTGCAACTTCAACGTAAACTCCATTTTTTTCACCCTCACAATAAATGATACTATCATATATTGGGTCTTTGTGACGGTTAAGGTATGCAACATATTCTTTGATACCGCCTTCATAATGGAATTCTCTTCTTTTTGGATCTTCTGGTCTTATATCATCTAAAACAATTTTAATGCCTTTCGTTAAAAAGGCCATTTCGCGAAGTCTTTGGCGTAAGGTATCATAGTCAAAAACAGTTTCTTCAAAAATTTGTTTATCTGGTAAAAAGCTAACTGTAGTACCTGATTTATCTGTAACACCAACTTCTTCAAGAGGGGTCATTACTTTTCCTCTTTCATATCTTTGCTTGTAAATCTTTCCATCTGCATGAACGGTTACTTCCAACCATTCGGATAAAGCATTTACAACAGAAGCACCAACACCATGAAGTCCTCCAGATACTTTGTATCCTCCACCGCCAAATTTACCACCGGCATGAAGAATCGTAAAAACTACCTGTACTGCAGGAAGTCCAGATTTATGGTTGATACCAACTGGAATGCCACGACCATTATCAACGACAGTAATGGAATTATCCTCATTTATGGTTACTTCAATTTCATTACAAAATCCAGCCAATGCCTCGTCAATTGCATTATCTACAATTTCGTAAACCAAATGATGAAGTCCTTTAATTGAAGTACTTCCAATATACATTCCTGGTCTTTTTCTTACAGCTTCCAAGCCTTCCAATATTTGAATTTGGTCTGCACCATACTCTTGACTCATAAACTTCCTCCTAAACTTTATTCAAATCATTCTCTTCTGTTACAGTTCCCTCAACTACTCTAAAAATCTTATTTATTTCAATTCTGTTATTTACAAATTCCTCCAAACCGGTGCACGTAATAATCGTCTGTATATCTTTTATGCTATCCAAAAGATAATTTTGTCTGTTTCGATCGAGCTCAGATAAAACATCATCCAATAATAAAATTGGACTTTGCCTTGTGATTCGTTTTAATAACTCAATTTCTGCAAGTTTTAGAGATAAAGCTGCTGTTCTTTGCTGACCTTGTGATCCAAATTTACGAATATCAATATCTTTTACTAAAAATAATATATCATCACGGTGAGGACCAACATTTGTCATTTTCAAACTAATATCTCGATCAATCGAATCCTCTAATTTTTTTTCAAATAACTCGGAGGAAACATTGCTATCATACTGAATTACTAATTCTTCCTTACCACCAGATAGCTTTTTATGTATATTAAAAATAATAGAATTAAGTTGATTTATAAATTCAATTCTTCTGTCTATTACATTTTTTCCATATATTACCAGTTGTTTATCCCATATACTTAGTGTATCCAATAATTCTGCATTAAAACGAATCTGTTTTAATAAATTATTTCGCTGCATTAATATTTTATTGTATTTGGTTAAATTATAAAGATAAATCTTATCAATCTGACACAATTCCATGTCAATAAATCTTCTTCTCTCACCAGGTCCATTTTTGATAATACCTAAATCTTCTGGGGAGAAGAAAACAACATGTACAAGCCCAACTAATTCACTCGATTTACGAATTGGAATACCATTAATTGCAATGCCTTTTGATTTATTTTTTTTTATATGCATGTCAATAATATGAATCATATCGTCTTTTTCATTTCGTAAACGAATGTGAGATTCACTCTGATCCATCTTTATGAGTTCTTTATCTTTACTCCCCTTATGGGATTTTGTTGTGGCTGCAACATAAATTGCTTCTAGAATATTTGTTTTCCCCTGAGCATTATCGCCATATAAAATATTCGTTTTTGGATGAAATTGCATCGACAAAGTTTCATAATTACGAAAATTACTTAGTTCAATGGAATTTATAATCATAACTATTTACCTTTTATCTTAAACTCTTGTCCATCAAATAAAAAGATATCTCCATCATATAGTTTTTTTCCACGTTGTAATTCTGTCTGTCCATTAACTTTTACTAATCCATCCTTTATTACAAGTTTGGCATCAATTCCTGATTCTACTAAATTAGCTAATTTTAAAGCTTGACCTAATTTAATAAATTCATCTTTAATTTGCAATGTATCCATTCATGATACTCCTGTCTGCGCATTTACGCAAAATATTTTTTAATTTGCACTTGTATTAAAATTAATAGGCAAGATTAAATAGATATAATTTTCTTCTTTGTCTTTGATAAAACATGGTGCTTTTGGATTGAATAAATAAATATCAACTTCCTCTTCATCAATTACTCTTAATGCATCCATCAAAAACTTTGGATTAAATCCAATTAAAATATCTTTTCCCTCTTTTACGATATCAACTTCTTCATTCATGGAACCAATTGCTGAATTAATTTTAAGTTCCATGGTGTCATCCGTAATATTGATTATGATTGGTTTTTTTTCTGATTCTTTGATCAAAAGGGTAGCACGATCAATACAACTTAGAAATTCTTTTTTGTTTATCGTGATCTTTGTTTCGTAATCACTGGATAACATTTGATTTATTTTATAGTACTCTCCCTCTATTAAACGAGAAAGCACCATTGTATCATTAAATTCAAAAACAATGTGTTTATTTGTAAAGAATATTTTTACATCTTCATTCATTTCGCCAGATAAAATTTTACTGATTTCATTTAATGTCTTACCTGGAACAATTACTTTTAAGGAATCATATGATTCTTTTAATTTAATTTTACGAATCGATATTCTATGACCATCCAAAGAAACTACTTTAAATTCATCCTGATTAATTTCAAATAATTCACCCGTCATAATTTTGTTACTTTCATTGTCTGAAATGGAAAATACGGTTTGGCGGATAATTTCTTTTAAGCTAAATTGTGAAATAACAATTGATTTATCGCGTTCTATACTTGGAATCGATGGAAATTCTTCGTTGGATTTGCCTGAAATATTAAATTTTGCTTTTTCACAGGTAATTAAGCATGAATAATTATCATCGGTTTCTATCGTTACATCGTTATCTGGAAGCTTACGAATAATTTCTGAAAATACTTTTGCATTAATCGCTATCGTTCCCTCTTGTAAAATGTCTCCCATTACTAAAGTTTCAATTGCTAATTCCATATCATTACTAATTAGTTTAACAAAATCACCTTTGACTTCAATCACAATACATTCAAGTATTGGCATAGTTGATTTTGCAGGGACAGCTTTTAAAACGATATTTACACCATTTAACAAATCGGTTTTTTTACATATAATTTTCATAAATGTGTATAACTCCTTCCAGAAATTTTGGTATATAAATATAATAAAATACTTCGTAGTAATCGTAATAGGGGCTGTTAGTTTGTGAATAAGTACCTCTAAGCTTTTAAAATCAAGGCTTACAGAGTTTAATAACTATGTGGTTTAATGAAAAATGAAATGTTAGCCATGTGTGTATCAAAAATTAGCTGCTAAGTTAATTTTAAGGTTATACACATGAATCAAACAAAGTATTAACATCCTATTGAGGATTAATCTTCTTCTTCAAAACTTCAATAGTATTCTTTAAATTTAAGTCCATGTCCAAGTCTTTTTGTACTTTATCACAACCATGAATAATTGTAGTATGATCCCTATTTCCAAAATAATGGCCAATATCCTGAAATGATATTTCTGTTAAATCACGACATAAATACATACAGATTTGACGTGGAAAGGCTATGTTTCTACTTTTCTTTGCAGAAATAAGATCGGATACATTAATATTATAATGCTCCGCAACGATACCTGTAATTAATTCAATTGTGATATCACGTTTATTGTTTGGAGAAATTAGATCTTTTAATGCTTCTTCTGCAAGTGCTACATCTACTTCTTTATTAATAAGGCGAGAACGCGCAACAATTTGAGTCAAAGCCCCCTCTAACTCACGGATATTTGATTTGATATTAGTAGCAATGTATTTCATTACTTCATTATCAATGGATAAACCATCTAATTCTTCTTTTTTCTTAAGAATTGCCATTCTAGTTTCATAATCTGGAGATTTAATGTCAACATTTAAGCCCCATTCGAAACGTGAACGGAGACGCTCTTCCAAGATTTCCATATCTTTTGGTGGTTTATCAGAAGATATGATAATCTGTTTTTTTGATTCATGTAATGTATTAAAAGTATGGAAGAATTCTTCCTGGGTACTTTCTTTACCAATAATAAATTGAATATCGTCAATTAATAAAACATCGATATTTCGATATTTCTTGCGAAATTCAGCAATGGAGTTCGTATCTGCTTTATTACGAATTGCTTCAATAAGTTCATTTGTAAATTTTTCACTTGTAACATAGATTACTTTTGCGGATGGATTTTGTTCTAATATATAATGAGCAATTGAATGCATAAGATGAGTCTTTCCAAGACCTACCCCTCCATATATAAAGAGTGGATTATAAATTTCACCCGGTGATTCGGCAACTGCCAAAGAAGCAGCATGAGCAAATGTATTATTATTACCAACTACAAAGGTATCAAATGTATATCTTGGATTTAAAAATGGATACTGATTGGTTTCTTTTTTTACTTCTTCCTTATTAATGACAGCTGGGGCGATAGGTTCATTTGGTAATTCTTCTAATTCACTGGATAATTGAAATTCCAAATCAAATTCCTGTCCTGTAATTTCTTCTATTGAAACTTTTAATGGAAGTGAAAATTTATTAACAATAAATTTCTTACTATTTCCAAGTTTACCATCATCAATTGAAATGGTAATAACACTACCAACAATTGAATATATTTTTAATGGCAGAATCCATGTTTTAAAAGAAACATCGGAAATTCCATGTTCAATTTTCATATATTCCAGAATTTCTTCCCATTTTTCTTCAATTAATTCTTTCATCTAGACCTCCCCATGAAATAAGCATACATATACATAATATATCAAAGTGAAATATTTTTCAATGATTAAAACAATTTGACTTATTTTTAAGTTAAATTGAGATGTGATTAATGTGGACAAACAATTGTGAATGATGTTAATAATAAAACTTTGCCTTGACTTATTAACATCAATGTGTATAAAGTTATTAAAAGTTGATAACATTAAAAATTCTGTGAAATAAAAGGCTATTAACAATATTTTATTCGAATAATTTCAAAAAAAATAACAAGTTATCCACAATCTATCCACTTTTTGTGGATAACACAACTGTAGAATGTATACAGTGGGTGAATTGTTAGTTAACAAAAAAAACAATAAGCGATAAGATTTTACTTGACGGAAGTCTTTCTAGCCTTTATAATAAAGTCTGATATTTTTTTATAAAATAGCAGAAATGTGCCTACTATAATATAGATAGTTTGGTAAATTAAGAAGGAGGTGTATATGACATGAAAATGACATTCCAACCTAAAAAGAGATCAAGATCTAAGGTTCATGGTTTCAGAAAAAGAATGAGCACGAAAAACGGAAGAAAAGTTTTAGCAGCTAGAAGAGCAAAAGGAAGAAACAAATTATCTGCATAGGTCGCATTATTGTGACCTTTTCTTCTTAGCATGATTTTAGGTTTCGTACTTATGAATTGATTGGGGATTTTGAAATTGTCAGAATCAATAAAAAGTAATCAGGATTTTCAAAAGGTTTACAGAAGAGGAAAATCTTATGCCAATCGTTATTTGGTAATGTATGTATTAGAAAATGAAAAAAAAGAGAACAGACTTGGTATTTCCGTTAGTAAAAAAGTAGGAAATAGTGTTGTCAGACACAGATTGACTAGATTAATTCGAGAAAGTTACAGATTAAATGATGAAAAGTTCCATAGTGGTTGGGACATTGTCGTTATAGCAAGAGCTACGGCAAAAGACAAAAAGTATCAAGATATTTGTAGTGCGTTGTTACATTTAGGTAAACTTCATAGAATTATAAAAGAGATGATTGAATCGTGAAACGGTTTTTAATATTTTTATTAAATCTATATCGTAAATATATTTCTCCTTTAAAAGGAAGGCCTACTTGTATCTATACGCCTACCTGCTCTTCTTATGCCATTGAAGCATTGGAAAAGTATGGTTTGATTAAGGGTTCTTACCTTGCTATAAGGAGAATTTTGCGTTGTCATCCTTTTCATAAAGGAGGATATGACCCAGTACCTTAAATATATGGGGAATTATAAGGAGGAAAAAAAGTGTTAATAGCTGTTTTAACAAAATACGATGGTGCTATATTAGGGCCAATCGCAGTGGTACTCGGTTGGATATTAAACGGTATTTATTCATTTTTAAGTAATTTTGGAATAGAAAATGCAGGGGTTTGTATTATTATCTTTACGTTTTTTGTCAATGCACTGATGATACCAATGACAATAAAACAACAAAAATTTACAAAGCTTTCAGCGAAAATGAGCCCTGAATTATCAAAAATTCAGGAAAAATATAAAGGGAAAAAAGACGAAGATTCTATGCGTAAATCGCAATTAGAAACACAGGCTGTATATCAAAAATATGGAGCAAGTCCAACAAGTGGCTGCTTACCAATGTTGATTACATTTCCGATTCTTTTTGCATTGTATCGTGTAATTTATAATATTCCAGCATATGTTCCTGCTATTTATAATATTTACAGTGACATTGCAGAGGCAATTCAAGGAGTTAACGGTTATCTACCAGTTATGACTGACTTTGCGAATAGTTTTACTGTATTAAAAGTAAAAAGTTGGGGAGATATTAGCCAGAGTATTTCTATAAATCATTTGGTTGATATATTAGCACAATTCAAATCAACAAACTGGGCAGAATTAACTTCAAATCCAACATTTGTATCTATTTCGGATGTCATTACAAAAAATTCAGATAAGATTATGGATATTAATAATTTTGCTTTTGGTCTTAATATAGCAGAAACACCGATGGGGCAGTTTACATCGTCAACTTCTATCTTAACAAAGATTTGTTATTTATGTGTTCCTGCATTATCAATTATTACGCAGATGATTCAGACAAAATTAATGACTCGTAATACACCACAAGCAAATGGTAATGATACAACTGCAGCAACTATGAAATCAATGAATACAATTATGCCATTCTTTTCAGGAGCAATCTGTTTAACACTTCCAGTTGGTCTAGGTATTTATTGGATTGCTGGTGCTGTATTTAGAATTGGTCAGCAATTAATTATTGATAAGCATCTTGAAAAGATTGATATTGATGAATTAATTGAAAAGAATAAAGAAAAGCAAAATAAGAAAAAAATTAAAATGGGAATTGACCCAAATGCTTCTATGGAAGAATACGCTAAGAGAAGGACGGGTTCTTTAAAAGATAAAGCATCGGTTAATTCAAAAAATACAATTTCTTCTGATAATACTAATGATGATCAAACAGAATATGAGAGTGGGAGCATAGCAGGCTATGCTAAAATGTTGAATCGGAACCAGAAGGACAAGGAGGAGAAATAATATGGGTAATTGGGAAGAGTTTACAGCAAAAACAGTGAATGATGCATTGACAGAAGCCTCGGTTTTTTTGCAGGTTCCAAGTTCAATGGTTGAATATGAAGTAATAGAAGAACAAAAAAGTGGTCTTTTAGGTTTATTTAGTAAACCAGCAAAAATTAAAGCCAGAGTAAAAGTGGAGGAAACGAAAAAGGAAGAGTTTATAAAAGCGGAACCTAAAAAAGTGGAATCTATAAAGAAAGAAGTAAGAAACGAAGTTAAAGAAGAAAGCATTATCAAAAAAACAGTGAGTGTAAATAAGGAACCAATCAATCAGGCAAACGTGGAAGCTGTTGCAAAGAAATTTTTAAAAGAAGTTTTGGATGCAATGAAGATTGAAGCGACCGTTACAGTATCTTTTGATTTTGAGGAAGGAGTTGTTTCTATCAATATCGAAGGAGATGATATGGGAATCTTAATCGGTAAAAGGGGACAAACTCTAGATTCACTTCAGTATTTAACAAGTCTTGTAATTAATAAGGAGACAACTTGCTATTTAAAAGTAAAGTTAGATACAGAAAATTACCGAGAAAGACGTAAAGAGACGTTAGAAAATCTGGCAAAGAATATTGCTTATAAAGTGAAACGTACAAAACACCCGGTTTCATTGGAACCTATGAATCCATACGAAAGAAGAATTATTCATTCAGCACTTCAGGCAGATAAGTATGTGGATACTCATAGCGAAGGTGATGAACCTTATAGAAGAGTGGTGGTTACACTAAAAAAAGGTTATCGAGATTATAATAATAAAAATAATCAAAGTCGTTATAATAATAATAGAAACGGTTACAAGAAAAATTTCAGTGAAAGAGAAACTACTGAAGTAAAAACAGAGAAATAAAGTTAATGCGACTCGTGGCTTCTTGCTATGAGTCGTTGTTTTTTAGAAAGGAAATTTATAAATTGAAGACGGATACGATTGCTGCAATTGCAACTGCAATGAGTAATGCGGGGTTAAGTATTATTCGAATTAGTGGAGAAAATAGTTTAGAAATTATCGATAAAATTTATTCTTCCAAGTCTGGTAAAAAAAAGATCAGTGCGCAAAATAGCCATACCATTCATTATGGATATATCATGGATGGAGAAGAAATTATTGATGAAGTAATGGTTTTATTGATGAAGGGACCAAACTCCTATACCAGAGAAGATGTAGTGGAAATTGATTGTCATGGTGGAATTGTAGTTACAAAAAAGATATTGGAGATTATAATAAAAAATGGAGCAAGACCTGCCGAACCAGGTGAGTTTACCAAACGTGCTTTTTTGAATGGAAGAATTGATTTATCACAGGCGGAAGCAGTTATGGATATTATTAATGCAAAAAATGATATGGCATTAAAAAGTTCGGTTTGTCAATTGAAAGGAAATATCCATGATAAGATAGTAAAAGAGCGAAATATTATTTTAAGGGATATTGCATTTATTGAAGCAGCATTGGATGATCCGGAGCATATTGATATAGATGGATTCTCAGATGAACTAAGTAAACATGTAAAACAGGTCATATTTGATTTAAATCATTTGCTAGAAACTACGGATAATGGTAAAATTCTTAAAGAAGGAATAAAAACCGTTATATTAGGTAAACCAAATGCAGGAAAATCTTCCTTACTCAATATTTTAGTTGGTGAAGATCGTGCCATTGTAACAGATATTGAAGGTACAACAAGAGATACATTAGAAGAAAGTATAAATTTAGGCGGTGTTATACTAAACTTAATTGATACAGCAGGTATTCGTGATACAAAGGATTTTGTTGAAAAGATAGGTGTTGAAAAAGCAAAGGAAACTGCTTTGGATGCTGATTTAATCATTTATGTGGTGGATGCATCAAGAGAATTGGATAAAAATGATGAAGAAATACTTCGATTAATGGAAGGTAAAAAGGCAATTGTTTTACTCAATAAAATGGACTTGAAACCTATTATAAAAAGAGAAGATTTAAAATTAGTTACAAATCAACTTATAATTGAAGTTTCAGCGATAAAACGAGAAGGTATCGACACATTAGAAAAATCCATTGAGGATATGTTCTTTCAAGGAGAACTTAAGTTTAATGACGAAATTTATATTACAAACATTCGTCATAAGCATGGATTAGAAGAAAGTATAAAAAGTTTGAATCAAGTGATTAGTAGCGTTGAGTTAGGAATGCCGGAAGATTTCTATACGATTGACTTAATGAATGCATATGAAAGTTTGGGAGAAATCATAGGAGAATCCGTTGGAGAAGATTTGGTGAATACAATCTTTCGTGAATTTTGCATGGGCAAATAGAAAAGAGGAGTTTTAGAAATGTCATACTTGAATGAAGAAGTGGATGTTGTAGTTGTTGGGGCAGGGCACGCCGGATGTGAAGCGGCGTTAGCATCCGCAAGATTGGGTTTAAAAACAATAATGTTTACCGTAAGTATGGATAGTATTGCTTTAATGCCATGTAATCCTAATATAGGAGGAAGTTCGAAAGGGCATTTAGTAAAAGAAATTGATGCTTTAGGTGGAGAAATGGGAATAAATATTGATAAGACATTTATTCAATCTAAAATGTTAAATGAATCAAAAGGTCCTGCGGTACATTCACTTCGTGCGCAGGCGGATAAACAAGATTATACACGTGAAATGCGTAAGGTTGTTGAAAATACAACTAATCTTACCTTAAAACAGGCTGAAGTTGTAAAAATTTTAGCCAAAGATGGAAAAGTAAGTGGAGTACAGACTTATTCTGGTTCAATATATTCTTGTAAGGCAGTCGTTTTATGTACTGGTGTTTATTTAAAATCCAGATGTGTTTATGGTGACACTAGTAATTATACAGGACCAAATGGTCTATCCGCAGCAAATTATTTATCCGATTCTTTGAAAGAATTAGGGATTGAATTGTACCGTTTTAAGACAGGTACACCAGCTCGAATTGATAAACGGTCCATCGATTTTTCTAAGATGCAAGAGCAAAAAGGTGATGAAAAAATTGTCCCATTTTCCTTTACAAATAAAAGCGAAGATATCGAAAGAGAACAGGTTTCTTGCTGGTTGACTTATACCAATGAAAATACACATGAGATTATTCGAAACAATTTGGATCGATCTCCTTTATATTGTGGGAATATAAAGGGTACAGGTCCTAGATATTGTCCATCGATTGAAGATAAGGTAGTACGTTTTGCAGATAAGGACAGACATCAGGTATTTATTGAACCAGAAGGAAATTATACAAATGAGATGTATGTTGGTGGGATGTCAAGCTCTCTTCCAGAAGATGTGCAGTATCAAATGTATCGTTCTGTTCCGGGACTTGAAAATGTAAATATTGTGCGTAATGCATATGCAATCGAATATGACTGCATCAATCCAAATCAATTAAAATCCTCTTTGGAATTTAAAAATATTGAAGGTTTATTTAGTGGTGGACAGTTTAATGGAAGTTCAGGATATGAGGAGGCAGCTTGCCAAGGTCTCATTGCAGGTATCAATGCAAGTAGAAAAGTATTAGGAAAAGAACCTTTGATCTTGGACCGTTCCGAAGCGTATATTGGAGTTTTAATTGACGATCTAGTAACAAAAGAAACACTGGAGCCATATCGTATGATGACTTCACGTGCAGAATACCGTTTGATTTTAAGACAGGATAATGCTGATTTGCGACTTACAAAAAGAGGTTATGAGATCGGTTTAATTAGCGAAGAACGTTATCAAAATTTGTTAATAAAAGAAAAGCAGATTCAAGATGAGATGGAGCGTTTGGAAAAAACAAACGTAGGAGCGAATAAGGAAGTACAAGAACTTTTAATTGCAAATAATAGTACCCCACTTAATTCGGGTTGTACCTTGGCAGATTTAGTAAGAAGACCAGAATTATGTTATGAAGCGTTAGCATCAATTGATAAGAAACGTGAATTATTGTCAGAAGAAGTCATAGAACAGGTAAATATTAATTTGAAATATGATGGCTATATCCAAAGACAACTTCGCCAGGTTGAACAATTTAAAAAGCTAGAAAAAAAGAAGATACCAGAGAATATTGATTATGCGACGATTCATAGTTTACGGATTGAAGCTGTTCAGAAACTATCAAAAATAAGACCTCATTCTGTTGGACAAGCTTCAAGAATTTCTGGGGTTTCCCCAGCCGATATCTCAATGCTTTTAGTGTACTTAGAACAATTTAGAAATAATAAGGAATCTTAATATGATAAGAGAAGATAAAATTAAGTTTGAAATTGGAAAACTTGGAATTGAATTGGACGACACACAGTGCATGCAATTTTTACGATATTACGAAATCCTTATTGAGTGGAATGAAGTTATGAATTTAACTGCGATAACGGATTACGATGATGTTGTGACAAAACATTTTGCAGATAGCTTAGAACTCATAAAAGTATTGGATTTATCGAATGAATATAAAGTACTTGATTTAGGTACTGGCGCTGGATTTCCAGGTATTCCATTAAAGATTGCATTTCCTAATTTGGAAATAACTTTACTGGATTCATTAAATAAAAGAGTTAAGTTTTTAAACGAAGTAATAAGTCAACTCGGTCTCAAAAATGTAAATGCAATTCATGGACGTGCGGAGGACTTTGCTAAAGATAAGATATATCGCGAGCAGTATGATTTATGTGTATCAAGAGCAGTTGCAAATCTAGCAACCTTATCGGAATACTGCTTACCATATGTAAAAAAGCAAGGATACTTTATATCCTATAAATCTGGCAAGATAGAAGAAGAAGTACAGACCTCTAAAAAAGCCATAGCTCTTTTGGGTGGTAAAATAGATCGAGTTGAAAACTTCAATTTAATTGATACGGATATGGAGAGATCCTTTGTAGTAATTAGAAAAAGCAAAGAAACACCAAAACAATATCCACGAAGTGCTGGTAAACCTTCCAAGGAGCCTATTAAATAAGGAGATTATTATATGATGATTGAAGGTATCTATTTATATGGTGCAGATAGCGATTTATCCGATGTTTTTGAAATACGTAGGCAAGTCTTTATCAAAGAAGATGGAATTGAGGAAAAATACGAGTTTGATGGATTTGACACAATGTGTGTACATGGTCTTATTTCTGTTGCTGGTAAAAAGTTAGGAACGGGTAGAATTCTTTTTGATGGTGATGAATATCGAATTGGCCATATTTGCATTCTAAAAGAGGAAAGAGGAAAAAAATATGGTGATTTTCTGGTTCGGATGTTAATTGACAAAGCATTTTTATCTGGAGCAAAAGAGGTTGTTGTTGGTGCAAAAATAAATGCAATTCCTTTTTATGAAAGAATAGGATTTGAAGTTTTCAGTGAAAAGTATGTCGATTTGTCAGGAATTGAGCGTGTAGATATGAAGTTGAATAAACTATCTTTATGTAAGGAATGTAAAAAATAATGATACATTTCGAGCGCATATATAGGAATATTGCTTTATATTAATTTGTTGTCGTTTTATGTTATACTGTAAGTATTAAATTAAATTTGGAGAAATAATATGGGAAAAAAAGGTGAATATTCTCTATCTTCTTTTCGTGCTCTAGAGATGCAAGAATTAGATCGTAAAAGAATTTCCATGGAAATACATGATACTACGGTTCAAAATCTTACAACTTTAGTACATAAAACAGAATATGCAACAAAGCTTTTAGATATTGATCCGGTGCGTGCAAGACTAGAGTTAAATACAATGACAGATATATTACGTGATTCGATTGAAGAACTCCGAGAAATTATATTTGATTTACGTCCTATGTGTATTGATGATTTAGGATTGATTCCAGCAATTGAACGATATGTGAATCAAATACAACTGGATAATGACAATTTGAAATATTATTTGAATGTATCAAAAGACGAAAATATAAAAATTATTCCTATTGTAAATTTGACTATTTTTCGCGTAATACAGGAAATATTGGTAAATGTAAGAAAACATGCAAATGCGACAAAAGTCGAAATAAATCTAGTATATGAATCCGATTATCTAAATATTGTTGTTAAGGATAATGGAGTCGGTTTTGATATAAATAAAGATTGTAATAAAGCTAAAAACTTCGGATTATCCATTATGAAAGAAAGAGTCAAGCTACTTTCTGGTGTAATAACTATTGATTCAATAGTAGGTAAGGGAACGATAATTGAAGTGAAAGTACCAATAGTTGAGGAGGATGGGTATGATACCAATTAATATTATTATTGTTGACGATCATTCAATGATAAGAGAAGGGTTGAAACAATTACTTGAGTTAGATGGGGATATTAAAGTAATCGGTGAAGCAGGAGATGGTATTGAATGTTTAAGTTTGATTGAAAAAGTGCACCCTGATGTACTTTTACTAGATATTAATATGCCAAATATGAATGGCTTACGTGTATTGGAAGAAATAAAACGAAAAAAGATGAATATTAGAGTTTTGATATTAACGATTCATAATGAAATTGAGTATTTGTTAAAAGCAGTTGATATGGGTGTTAATGGTTACGTACTAAAAGATTCAAATTCTTCTGTATTGAAAGAAGCAATTACCGCTGTTTATAATGAAAAAAGTTATATTCAGCCATCGTTGACTCCTTTACTAAAAGAAAAAATATTCACAACCCAAAGAAACAAAAAAACTGCAAATCTAACCAAACGAGAATTGCAAGTAATAGAACTATTGGGTGAAGGATTGTACAACAAAGAAATTGCAGAACGATTATATATTAGTGAAAAAACAGTGAAAAATCATGTTTCTAGCATTTTTAAAAAAATAGGAGTTACGGATCGAACACAGGCAGTTGTCTACGCTATAAAAAATAATATAATTGATGTATTGTAAAACAAAGAAGTAAATGTTTCACATGAAACATTTACTTCTTTTTCACAGTAGAAAAAAAGAGCATTATGTGATATAATATATAAACTAGTGCAAAGGAGACTGTAAAATGAGTAGAATAATAGCAGTTGCAAATCAAAAGGGGGGCGTAGGTAAAACTACGACAGCCATTAATTTATCAGCTTGCTTGGCTGAATGTGGAAAGAAAGTGTTGACAGTTGATGCTGACCCTCAGGGTAACACATCAAGTGGCCTTGGTGTTGATAAAAATACGATTGATAATACGATTTATCAACTTATAATTGGAGAATGCACGATTGAAGATGCGATTCAATATAATGTATTAGAGAATCTTTCTTTGATTCCATCCAATGTAAATTTAGCTGGAGCTGAAATAGAACTTATCGGAATTGAGGAAAAAGAATACATTTTGAAAAAAAGTATTGATAAAATCAAAGATAATTATGATTTTATCATTATTGATTGCCCTCCATCACTAAATACTCTTACAGTCAATGCAATGACAACAGCAGATACCATACTAGTACCGATCCAATGTGAATATTATGCATTAGAAGGTTTAACGCAATTAGTACATACAATAAATCTTGTAAAAGAAAGATTGAATCCGTATTTATCAATTGAAGGAGTTGTATTCACGATGTACGATGCAAGAACAAATTTATCTCTTCAAGTGGTGGAAAATGTAAAAAATAATTTAAAACAAAATATATACAAGTCTATTATTCCAAGAAATGTTAGATTAGCAGAAGCACCAAGCCATGGATTACCAATTAATATATATGATCCAAAATCGGCTGGAGCAGAAGCTTATCGAGATTTAGCGAATGAAGTAATTACTAGAGAGGAAGAAGATTTATGGTAACAAAAAGAGGATTAGGAAAAGGTTTGGATTCTATGATACCGGAAAAGGTTGAAAAGACAAATTCACATACAGAAGAAGTATCATCCGATAAAGTTTCACGTGAAACGTTAATTAATATTAACAAAGTAGAACCAAATTCTTCACAACCAAGAAAAAAATTTGATGAAGATTCTTTGCTGGAATTAGCAGAGTCTATCAAACAGTTTGGTATTATACAACCACTCGTAGTACAAAAAAGAGATAAGTTTTATGAAATTATTGCGGGTGAAAGAAGATGGAGAGCAGCAAAGATTGCTGGATTAAAGGAAGTTCCTGTAATAATAAAAGATTACACCGAACAGGAAATAGTAGAAATTGCAATTATTGAAAATATTCAACGAGAAGACTTGAATCCGATTGAAGAAGCATTAGCGTATCAACGGTTAATAAAAGAATTTGATTTGAAACAAGATGAAGTAGCAGAAAAAGTATCAAAAAGCAGAACTGCTGTAACGAATTCGATGCGTTTACTTAAATTGTGTGATAAGGTAAAACAATTATTAGTAGATGATATTATTTCTGGAGGACATGGTAGAGCATTAATACCAATTGAAGATGAAGAGGTACAATACAATGTAGCGCTTAAAATATTGGATGAGAAGCTAAGTGTTCGAGAAACTGAAAAATTAGTAAAAAAGATATTAAATAGTGAACCAGTAAAAAAAGAAGTTGAGAAAGATGAAAATGAATTCATTTATACTGGATTAGAAGAAAAGATGAAAACAATCATGGGTACGAAGGTTTCAATTAATCGTAAAGACAAGGATAAAGGTATGATTCAGATTGAATATTATTCCCAAGAAGAATTGGAACGAGTAGTAGATATGATAATGACAATACAAAATTAAAAGATAGGTAAGGTGTTACAAATGATAGTATTTGATCAATTAGGAATAGATATAGGGTATGTTTTATTAGGAACAGTAGGTGCAGTTCTAATCTTACTAATTTTACTGATTGTTATAATGGCAAAACAAAGTAAATTAAAGAAAAAGTACAATCAGTTTATGGAAGGCCAAGATGCAAAATCATTAGAAAAAGTGATTTATACTAGATTTGATGAGATTGATAACATGAAAGAACATATGTTTGAAATGGATGGGCATTTAGAATCCATTGATAAGTTTTTATTAAAAACATATAATAAGATGGCAGTCGTTAAATATGATGCGTTCCGTGAAATGGGTGGAAACATGAGCTTTGTTTTAGCGCTACTTACGGAAACAAACGATGGATTCGTTTTAAATACGATGCATAGCAGCAGAGAAGGTTGCTATACTTACGTAAAAACGATTGTAAATGGTCAATGTGACGCACCTATGTCCGAAGAAGAGATGCAAGCATTGAACGAAGCAATGAAGAAATAAGCAATGATATAAATAAAAGTCAAGACAATGAGAAATAAGTCAGGGTAATATTGAAATAACCAGGGGACATAAAATAAATAGGGGTAAAAGATGTGAGCAGGGCAATGAAGAAATAAGCAGGGGTAATGATGAGAAAAATCTTGGTTAAAAGTATAAAAGGAAATGAGATTTTAGCAAAAACTTTATTATCAGATATGGATACGGTATTAGTACCTAAAGGTACGTTACTAAGAAAAAATTATATTAGTAAACTCAGTGAATTAAAGATAGATTCAATATACGTTGAAGATGAAATTTCTGAGGGAATCAGTGAACAAGAAATTACAGAAAATAAAATAAAAGAGCAATGCCAGGATATTGTTGCAGACACGATAAATCGATATGCATATTCAGGTAATAGTGAGTTTGAACGATTAAAAGATGTAGTCTCTGACATTATTAATGATATGTTAAATCAGCCAGAAGTTATGTTCAATATTTCTGGAGTAAGACAAAAAAGTGAAAGTATATATGCACATTCACTTAATGTATGTGCACTGTCTGTTCTATTAGCATTACGCTTAAATTTGCCAAAAGATAAAATAAATGAAATAGCGGTAGGAAGTGTTTTACACGATATTGGTTATGTAAACATACCGGTTGAAGAAATACGAAAAGAAAACGTGGATGATTATACAGAAAAAGAGATAAAATTACTCCGAATGCATGTGATTCATGGTTATTCAATTGTTGAGAATGAAAAGTGGTTGAGCAAAGCTTCAAAAGAAATTGTATTGTCACACCATGAGTTAATAGATGGAAGTGGATTTCCTATGCATTTAGATGGAAAAAAGATGAAAATTGGGACTAAGATTGTTTCAATATGTAATATGTTTGATGATTTAGTTTATGGAAATTTTGTAAAACCGATGAAAGTGTATGAAGCATTTGAATATATTGTAGGTTTGGGTGGTCAAAAACTTGACATGGATGTAGTGAAAGTGTTTAATGAATCAGTTGCGGCTTATCCAATTGGGACCATTGTGAAAACAAGCGAAGAAGAAGTAGGAATCGTTATAAAACAAAATAGCAAGTGTCCTACTAGGCCGGTTATCCGTATATTTAAAGATAAACATGGTAAAAGTATAAATGATTGGGTAGAAAAAGATTTAACAAAAAAGTTGACATTATTTATAAAAGAGACGCTCGATGATTTTTAAATTATAGAAAAGGTAGGTTAATATGCATAGTTACCTTAAAGCAATAGGGTTTAGTAATGTAAAAAGTAGAACGGATTTAGATAAGATTATTGGTCTAGTTATGGATCAGCCAACAGAAAAATTTATTTCCAAAATTAGCCGTATTGAGGCAATTACAGAAATAAAGAAAGATTTTGCGGATGGAATGGGTGTAGCAATTCGTGGTGTCTATGATGAAAAAGGATTCTTTCATTTAGAGCATTACTTTCCTTATTACAGAGGGAAAGCAGTAACTGCGAAAGAAGATATTATAATAAATAAGCGGGTCGATACAGATGCTTATACCGGAATGTGCGATGATGTAAGAGTAGGAGTATCCCTTATTTTCTATCTTCAAAATTCCATTGATTATATTGAATCAAAAGGATTGGAAGGTACCAGCCGCATTATGCCTCTTACGTTAACCGGTTTATCAACTGAAGGTAAAATAATTCTTGGTATTGATACAGATGAAAAAAAGATGAAACATCAGCAAGCAGAGATGAAACAGAGAAATCAATTAATTGCAGAAGCGCGTGCTGGAAACCAGGAAGCAATTGATAGTCTTACGATTGATGATATTGATACATATTCAATGATATCAAGACGTTCAAGGGTAGAAGATATCTATTCTATTGTAGATACTAGTTTTATTCCGTATGGATCGGAATCGGATAATTATTTGGTGATTGGAACAATTCTTAGCTGGAAACTGGTTCGTAACTATATGACAAATGAAGAGGTATACCAGTTATTCATTTCTTGCAATGACATAAATTATAGTATATGTATTAATAAAATGGATTTGTTAGGCGAACCAATGGTAGGTAGACGTTTTAAAGGAAATATCTGGATGCAAGGGAAGGTTGACTTTACCGAAATGTAGAAGGATGATTTTAAAGAAGGGCTTTCATAACAGTAATTGAAGCTTAGTAGTAGAAAAGATTACCTTACTAAGCTTCAAACTGCTTGATTGCTTTTTTAAAAATTTTGTGTTAAAATATATAAGCTGTTTCCATAGTTAAGTGGATATAACATGCCCCTCCTAAGGGCAAGTCGCCAGTTCGACTCTGGCTGGGAACGTTGCTGAAAGTCTTTTTTGACTTTCAGCTTTTTTAATAAGTAAACTAATTTTTCATTACGTAGGTTGTATCATGTGTAAGAATGTGGTAATATTAACAATAATGATGGTTTTCGTAGGAGGAAAATGAAATGATTGATATAAAATTTTTGAGAGAAAATCCAGAGATCGTAAAACAAAATATTAAAAATAAGTTCCAGGATTCGAAACTACCGCTGGTGGATGAAGTAATTGAGTTAGATGAGGAAAGTAGAAAAACACAACAAGAAGCAGATAATCTAAGAGCAAATCGTAAAGCAGTATCCAAACAAATCGGTGCCCTTATGGCACAAGGAAAAAAAGAAGAGGCCGAAGCATTAAAAGAGCAGGTAAATAAGGAAGCTGAAAATCTTGCCCAGTTAGAAGAAAAAGAAGCGATTCTTCAGGAAAAAGTGAAGAAGATAATGATGGTTATTCCTAATATCATAGACCCTAGCGTTCCAATTGGTAAAGATGATAGTGAAAATGTAGAAATCAAAAAGTATGGAGAACCTGTAGTTCCTGATTTTGAAGTACCTTATCACTCCGAGATAATGGAAAAATTCAATGGTATTGATTTGGATAGCGCACGAAAAGTTGCAGGTAATGGCTTTTATTACTTAATGGGTGATATCGCAAGACTTCACTCTGCAATCATCTCTTATGCCAGAGACTTTATGATTGACAGAGGATTTACCTATTGTATTCCACCCTTTATGATCCGTAGTGATGTTGTTACAGGCGTAATGAGCTTTTCTGAGATGGAAGCTATGATGTATAAGATCGAAGGAGAAGATTTATTCTTAATTGGGACAAGCGAACACTCAATGATAGGTAAATTTATTGACACCATTATTCCTGAAGAACAATTACCTCAAACACTGACAAGTTATTCACCATGTTTTAGAAAAGAAAAAGGTGCTCATGGTTTAGAAGAGCGTGGTGTCTATCGCATTCATCAATTTGAAAAACAGGAAATGATCGTTGTATGTAATCCAGAAGACAGCAAGATGTGGTTTGATAAATTATGGCAGAATACCGTTGATTTATTTGGCACTTTAGATATTCCAGTTCGTACTTTAGAATGCTGCTCTGGCGATTTAGCTGATTTGAAGGTGAAATCAATCGATGTAGAAGCTTGGTCTCCTAGACAAAAGAAATATTTTGAAGTAGGTAGCTGCTCTAACTTAGGAGATGCACAAGCTAGAAGATTGAAAATTCGCGTAACTGGTAAGAATGGTAAATATTTTGCGCACACCTTAAATAATACAGTTGTTGCACCACCTAGAATGTTAATTGCATTCTTAGAAAATAATTTGAATGAGGATGGAACCGTTAATATACCGGTAGCATTAAGACCTTATATGGGTGGAAAAGAAAAAATTCAATAATATTAGAAATATGAAATTTTGCATTACTATTTAATAGATAAAGTTCGATATATAAGCTAGAGTATCACATTTTGTATGCGTGAACAATGGCTTGTATATCGAACTTTTTATATTTATAAGTCAATCTCAATGGGCAGCTTATCTGATTATTTATTTGTGATATTAAGAAAAATGTGATACTATAATTATATGCATAATCGAAGTTTACAGGGGGTAATACGTATGAAAAAAGATAATAATATACTATATTTTGGAGTGTTTTTTGCTGCGTCCATTTTAGCAGAAATATATTGCATTATTGAAAAAATTAATATTATCGGAGTTAGTATCGTAATTTTGATAGCAACCTATTTACTTTTGGATGCAAGGCAGAATGAAAAAATAAGATATCATGAGAAATTGGAACTCTATTTTGGAGAACGATTGGAAGGAATTGAAAAGGTACAAAAAGCACTATATGTGCAAACAAAAAAGAATTCCGAATTCATTGAAGAAAAATTTGAAGAGATAAATCAAAACCGAAAAGCAGAGGCAGATAATATTGTAGAAACCCAGAATAAAGCGGCAAAAATAATTGTAAAGTATGTAAGAGAAGATATTAAAAAGGCATCAGCAATCAATAAGGCAGGATGTGAAAAGATAGCAGCTTCGATGCATCAAAGTACAGACAAAATAATAGAAGAGAGAAATAAAAGTAAATTTGATAGTAATGACATAATTAATAGTATAGATTCTAATTTTTCAACTCTGATTGACCGCATGGAAAATCGTATGAGAGATATTGAAAAGGAGTGTATAAAATTAGAACAGATATCGGATAATTTGCGAATGGATGTTAAAGGCCTTTATATGAATGCGCAATCTATGCCAACTCCAGTATCATATACAGTTCCTGTGCAGCAAAATCAGGTAGAGGATGTTCTCATAACGGAAGACAGTCCAAAGTTAGTTGAAGTAGAAGTACAAGTACAAAACGATGTTGACGTTAAGGAAAGTAAACTTAAAAAAACGAAAACAAAAGAGGCTAATTCCAAAGAGGAAGAGCCATTCGTTCCTGAATTAGTAGAAACAGAACCAATACAAGCTGAAGCGATACAAGCTGATCCAATACAAGCTGACGTAAATGATGAAATAGGGTTACTAAGCCAGGATGATATCAGTGATCTTGCGTTTGCAAAAGAGGAAGTTGCTCCAGCTATGGAAGAGGAGACTGTAATTCCTAAAATTAAAGAAGTTGAAAAGAAAGAAGTATTTGATTCAAATAAACAGCTTAGTGCAGAAGAAATTTCCGCGCTATTTGCTGCTGCTGCAGAAGAGACTGAAATTAGCAACGAGATGGAAGATCCAATCGAAGATTTCATAGTAGAAAAGAAAGATAATGATCCAAACCGTCAGTTGAGCGCAGATGAAATTGCTGCCATGTTTGCTACACTTGATGAAAGTAATTCGAATACGGCTGATGATACGATTGGTACGATTGAAACGGTTCAAGTGGAGGATAATAACTTATCGGATACTAATAAGGTAGAGGAAACGAAAAAGAATGAGATGCCAGCGTTTGACATTTCGGATCCGAATAAACAGTTAAGTGCAGAAGAGATTGCAGCATTATTTGCATCAATGGGATAAAAGATGAATTATATAGTAATGGATTTAGAATGGAATCAGGGAAAGAGTGAGCTAGATGAAGATAAAAAAAGAATTCCATTTGAGATAATAGAAATAGGCGCTGTTAAACTGAATAAAGACCGTAAATGCATTGAAAAGTTCCAAAGGGTTATTAAACCAAATATATACTTAGAAATTTTCCCAGTAACAAAGGATCTGGTTCAA
Source organism: Lachnoclostridium sp. UBA5725 (assembly GCA_002419585.1). Taxonomy (GTDB): domain Bacteria; phylum Bacillota; class Clostridia; order Lachnospirales; family Lachnospiraceae; genus DIGJ01. The sequence goes on along the minus strand of DIGJ01000033.1, from coordinate 101,080 downwards.
ATTGATTCAAAGGAGCTAGAAGAAGGAGTATCTTTTGTGTATGCAGTTCATGAATTTTTTGAATGGTGTGGCAGTGATTTTTCGTTTTGCACCTGGGGAAATATGGATTTGGTTGAACTGCAGCGGAATATGGAGTATTATGGAATAACGAATTATCTAACAAAGGCCTTTCATTATTATGATGTCCAAAAGATATTTTCATTGGAAGTAGAAGGAAGAAAAAATCCAAAAACATTAGAATATGCTGTGGAATACTTTGGTTTTGAAAAATCAAAAGAGTTTCACCGTGCACTTTGCGATGCGGAATATACGGCCAAGATATTTAAACAATTGAATCAAATGTTAATCAATCAGTATTTCTCAATCGACTGTTATCATAATCCAAAATCAGTAGAAGATGAATTATATGTAAATTATGGAACGTATTCGAAGTATATTTCAAGAGAATTTGAAACAAAAGAAGAAGCATTAAATGATAAGGAAATAAAAAAGATAAATTGTTTTCTTTGTGGAAATCCAGCAGTAAAGAAAATTGGATGGTTTAGCAATAATCCAAAAAACTACTATTGTTTGGGATATTGTAGTAAACATGGATACTTAAAAGGTAGAATTCAGATAAATAAGGTAGATAATGGTAAACGATTTGTTGTAAAAATTGTAAGTACGATTAGCAAAGAGGGTGCAAAGAAATTAAAATTGCATCACGATGAAATTTTAATAAAAAAGTTGGATCATCATTAAATCAAAAAGGAAGATGATTTGCAGCCCAACTTAAAAATACCATGTACGCTGACCGTATTGAGGTTAGAGTACATGGTATTTATTTTTTAAAAACGTAAATCGAATTTTCGTGAATTCCTTCGCTTCTTTCCGTTGAAATGGAAATATAGCCATACTAAAATAGCGATAACTGCTATAATACCAATAATAATAATTGGCTTTAGATTAAAACGATTAGAAGATGTAACTTCTTTACTTTCCACTACTTTTGTATTTTGTGTAATTACTAAGTTTGATGCTGGCTGTTTTTCAAATATAATATCTGTGGAACCAACGGTTTTTCCTGCATAGGTGTAGGAAATGGTACCAATTACATTTTCACCGTCTTTTAATTTTATATTATCATTAAAGGAGATACTCTGTTTCGCATCTTCAAATTTAGCGCCATTCGGTAATAATACGCAAGCATTTTTGCCAACTTTTAATGGAGATGCTTCTGCATTAAAGAATGGACTATAGGTAGTATATAATGGAGACTCTTCCGATGCAATTGAATCATCAGTCAGCTCGTATTTTTTGTAGTTTTCAAAGCCGAAATTAAATAATGAAGTAGTATCGGTATATTCATTTTTGGCAGAAGCGGCACCATTTGCTCGCATAACAACGCAGACAAGTTCCACGCCATCCTTTGCAGCGAAAGTTACCAGTGTTGATCCAGCCTTTGTGGTATACCCTGTTTTTCCGCCAATACAGTACTCATACTCATATTGTGGATATTTATATCCATAAAGCATCTGATGGTGGTTTAAAAAGCAATTATCATTCTCGTGCTTATTTGTTGGGGGTATCGTATAACGTTTGGTAGATGTAATTTTACGAAATGTAGAGTATTGCATGGCCTGGCGGCTGATTAATGCCATATCATAAGCACTTGTGTAATGATTATCATCATGCAAACCGTTTGCATTCACAAAATGTGTATTTAAGCATCCCAACTCTTTTGCGCGCGCATTCATCATTTCTGCAAAATCTGGAAGGCTACCTGCAATATGTTCACCGACGCCCCAAGACACCTCATTTGCAGATGCAAGCATAATGGCATATAGACATTGTTCTATTGTTAGTTTTTCTCCAACATCGATACCAATATGACTACTTCCACTTTCGATTCCAAATATGGCATCATGAGAAAAAGTTACAATTTCACCCATAGAACAATTTTCAATGGCAAGAAGTGAGGTCATAATTTTAGTTATACTAGCTGGATATTGTTCTTTGTGACTATTTTTCTCATATAAGATCAAACCGGTGGATAAATCCATCAAAATAGCGGAGTCTGCGTCAACATCAGGACCTTTTGGCCAATATTTGGAGTAATCCTCTTCGGTCTCATTACTATCTTTAGTTTCGGTTGCATTTACATAGGATGGATTAATGCAATTTATGATAAAGATGCTTAGTAGCATTATCGATAAAAAACGTTTTAATTTCATAATATAAAAAAACTTCCTTTCAAAAATGGACTAGTCTCATTATAATTTATTTTTTATAGTGTCGCAAGTATATTGGTAAATTTGTTGAATGATTCCTGTTTTGCTGAAATCTAACATTCTTTTAAACGGATGAAATATGTTCCCTAAACGAAACTAAGGGAAACTAAGCCATTAGGCCCGTTCCCTTTTTAAATACATGTATATTCATATATAAAATCCAAGATATCATACAAACTGCTATTAAAACTTAAGATGCATGCATTCGTTTAATAACTTTAAGTCTTGTAAACTCTTCACGTTCCTTTTCTTCCAAAGCATTTTGAATGTCGACAACCAATGTCTTATATCTAGGAATTGTAATATTTTGAAGTGCATTGGCTCTTTTTTGAGTCTTTTTAATACTATAAGCTAATCGGTAAGCAGCGGTTTCTATCATGGATAAGCGAATGGTAAGCTCTTTTACTCGATTAAATTTAGAACATGCTTCATCTAATGAGACTTTGGTTCCATAAAAGGAATAAGAAGGTTTTCTATCATTTTTCTTATATTTTACGAAAGGAATCTCGGTACCCATAACACTACGGACTTTGATTTCAATGGAATCCTCAATTGGCATTACCTTTGACAGCTGCGAAACATTATAGATTCCCATTTCAATATTTGCATTTTGAAGAGCCCGATAAGCAGCGGTAAAGGTAGTATCAATTTCTGACTGAATAGAGGAAGCTTCATTTATTAAATCCATTAACTCACGGATCAGAATGTTTCTTTTTTTATCCATAAGCTCAAATCCCTGACGTGCAAGAGCTAAGGAATTTTTAGCCAAGATTAAATTACCTTTTGTGGGAAATGTATTGGGATCCATTCAGTCACCTCCAGTTATTCTTCGGAAGGAGTTGTTTCTTCTTCCAATTTTATATAGTACTTATTTAATATTTTTGTATCAACACGATCTAATTCTTCTTTTGGAAGAATAGAAAGTAATTTCCAACCTTTTTCTAAGGTATCAGTAATCGGACGATTTTCGTTTTTACCTTGTGAAACAAATTGTTCTTCAAAAGCACTACCAAATTTTAAATATTTTTTATCGATTGGTGATAACTCATCTTCACCGATTACACTCGCTAATGCTCTTGCATCTCCTACATGAGCATAAGAAGAGAAAAGCTGATTTGCAAGGTCTTGATGGTCTTCACGTGTATAACCAGCTCCGATACCATCCTTCATTAGACGGGATAGAGATGGTAGTACATTGATTGGTGGGTAAATTGTCTTTTGATGTAAGGATCGCTCAAGAACAATCTGTCCTTCGGTAATATATCCGGTTAAGTCTGGTATAGGATGTGTAATATCATCATTTGGCATAGTTAGTATTGGAATCTGAGTTACAGAACCAGGTTTTCCAGCTACAATACCAGCTCTTTCATACAAAGTAGCAAATTCACTGTAGAGATAACCAGGATAACCTTTACGGCTAGGAATCTCACCTTTTGAAGAAGATACTTCACGCATTGCTTCGGCAAATGAGGTCATATCCGTTAAAATAACTAAAATATGCATTCCTTTTTCAAAGGCCAAATATTCAGCACAGGTAAGAGCAACTTTTGGTGTAATCAATCGCTCTACAACGGGATCATTTGCAAGATTTAAAAACATAGTAACATGAGAACTTGCTCCACTCTCCTCAAAGGTATGACGGAAATACTCAGCAACATCGTGCTTAACACCCATAGCTGCAAATACAATACCGAATTCTTCGGTACTACCTTCACCAAGAGAAGCCTGTCTTACAATCTGAGCTGCAAGTTGGTCATGAGGCAATCCATTTCCGGAAAAGATAGGAAGCTTCTGTCCTCGGATTAATGTAGTTAAACAGTCAATAGCAGAAATACCAGTATTAATGTAGTTACGTGGGTATTCCCTGGATACTGGGTTAAGTGGCTGACCATTAACGTTTAATTTGACTTCAGGAACAATATTTCCAAGTCCGTCAATTGGTTGGCCTAAACCGTTGAAGGTACGGCCCAGTACTTCAGTAGATAGACCAATTTCCATTGGATGTCCTGTCAGTTTTGTATGTGTATTTTTTAAAGACATTTCATCGGTACCACCAAAAACTTCAATAACTGCTTTACCATCATATACTTCAACAATACGACCTAATTTCTTTGTTTTTTGATCGATCGTAAATTCAACAATTTCTTCATAAGAGGCGTCACTAACACCTTCTAATGCGATTAATGGACCGTTAATTTCACTGAGTCCTAAATATTCGATTGACATAGTAACATTCCTCCCTTACGCATTGGTTGCAATGAGACGGTCATAGAAGTCGTCAATCATTTGCTTATATTCATCAAATTTTTCTAATTCATCGTTTGCAACATCGTATTTAATGGAAACCAATTTTTCAAATATATTATTTTCACGAATTAAGGTCATTGGCATATTCAATGCAACAAGCTTTTTGCATTTATCATATAAATAAAGAATAATTTCCATCATTTTGTATTGTTTATCCATTGGAACATAGGTATCTTCTTTATGAAATGCGTTTTGTTGGAGGAATCCTAGACGGATGATACGTGAAATCTCAAGAACCAATTTTTGATCATCTGGTAAAACATCACTACCAATTAATTTAACAATTTCATTTAAGCTATTTTCCTGGCTTAAAAGACTTAACAACTGATTACGATAGCTAATAAAATTATCATTTACATTCGAAGAAAACCATGGTGTTAAATCAGTAACATACTCACTGTAGCTGTTAAGCCAGTGAATGGCTGGAAAGTGTCTGGCATAAGCAAGTGATTTATCCAAAGCAAAAAAGCAACGAACAAAACGTTTGGTATTTTGAGTTACTGGTTCAGAGAAGTCTCCACCCTGAGGAGAAACGGCTCCGATAATCGTTACACTGCCTTCCGTCTCATTTAAGTTACGCATATAACCAGCTCTTTCATAGAATGCAGAAAGTCGAGACGCTAAGTAAGCTGGGAATCCCTCTTCTGCAGGCATTTCTTCCAAACGGCCGGAAAGTTCACGAAGAGCTTCTGCCCAACGAGAAGTAGAGTCAGCCATAATTGCTACATGATAACCCATATCGCGATAATATTCTGCTAAAGTAATACCGGTATAAATACTTGCTTCACGTGCTGCAACAGGCATGTTTGATGTATTTGCAATTAGTACAGTTCTTGTAAGTAGGAGATTACCTGATTTAGGATCCACTAATTCAGAGAACTCTTCCAAAACATTTGTCATTTCGTTTCCACGTTCACCACAACCAATATATACAATAATATCGGCATCGGACCATTTTGCAAGCTGATGCTGAGTCATTGTCTTACCAGTTCCAAATCCTCCAGGGATTGCAGCGGTACCACCTTTTGCAATCGGAAATAAGGAGTCAAAAATACGCTGTCCAGTTAGTAGTGGTTTATCCAAAGGAAAACGTTTTGCAGTTGGTCTAGGTACGCGGATTGGCCATTTTTGTAATAAGGTGATGACCATTTCTTCACCATCCGGACACTGTATTGTTACGATAGGTTCAAGTACGGTATATTTGCCGTCCTTTGCGACAGAAATTACAGTACCAGAAACATTTGGAGGAATCATTGATTTGTGAACGATAGCGGTGGTTTCTGGTACTTCAGCTATAATTGTTCCTCCAGACACGGTATCTCCAATATTTACAGTAACATGTACATCCCAAAGTTTATCGGTATCCAGGGAACTAGCACTGCTACCTCTTGGAATAAATGCGCCACTGCTCTTTTGAATTTCTTTTAATGGACGCTCAATTCCATCATATATATTACTTAGAATACCAGGGCCTAAGGTTACGGAAAGACAAGCTCCTGTTCCAATAACTTCTTCTCCCGGTTTTAAACCAGTAGTTTCCTCATAAACCTGAATGGTTGTTTTGTCTTTTGTAAGACCGATAACTTCACCAACTAGATGTTCTGTTCCAACATAGACCATCTCAGCCATCTTGAATCCGAGGTTACCGCGTAGATATATAACAGGGCCATTTATGCCATAAATATTACCCATCGTCTGCTCCATTGCTGAAAACCTCCTTTATATTGAAAATGTTTCTTTTTCTTCTGCGAACATGGCTGAAAAAGATCGATCGATTAAAATATTTTTGTCATGAATTACGGTTCTCGTTCCGCCCATAAAATCAATCGTACTGACAGTGATGGTAGCTCCGGTTTTATCTTCTAAGAAAGCTTTTCTATCAGCATCCGTGCTATTAATATAAATTGTATGTTCGTCATTTTTAGCAAATTGAATCGCTTCTTTTATCTGCTTAACAAGTAATTCATTATATTCTGGTGTTTCCATGAAAGAAAGAAGACGCTTTTTTACATCTTCAAACAATTCATTTTTTAAACATGCTGTTTTCTCACTAATCTGGCGTTTAAAATCCAAAGACTGAAGGGATAATACTTTATTCTTTTCCTGAACAAGTTTTTGGCATTCTATATCAAGTGTATAAACAGCTTTTTCTTCTGATTCTCTTTTATGTTCTTCATACATATTTTTTAATGAAGTCTTATATTCTTCTATAATTACTTCGCTTTGCTTGGTTGCATCTGCAATGGTTGTTTCGTAAAAAATACGCAATTTTTCCTCTATGGTCATTTGCCAACCCTCCTTAAATCTTTATACCAATCGCTTCATTTACATAGTTCATAATAAAGTTAGGATCACGACCGGTTCCATGTCGATCGGGTATTTCCACGATTAAAGGAAGTCTTCGTTTTAACTTAACTTCATCAATGATATCTGGAAATTCGCGACCAAACGTTTCAGTTAGCAATACGATACCAATTTCTTTGTCAGCAAAGGCTTTTTCCAATTGTTGACGTAGGTGCTTTTTTGAATGAATGACCACGCCATCGACACCAGCTAGGCGCATGCCAGTATAGGTGTCGACGTTGTCACTAATTAGAAACATTTTCATAAAAACGTTTGCTCCTTAACCTAAAATGGAAAATGATATTAATAAGCCATATAATGCGACAGACTCTGCAAGAGCTACAAAGATAAGAGCTTTACCCATTACAGAAGCATCTTCACTTAATGCTCCGATCGCAGCGCTAGCAGCACTTGCCACTGCAATACCAGCTCCGATACAAGACATACCAGTTGCTAAAGCAGCAGCAATATATCTCCAGCTTTCGCTTGTATTAGCAGCGGTAGTTGCAGCTGCTGCAGAAACGTTACCGTTAAACATCATAATATCACCAATAATAAGTGTTCCAAAGAAGAAAACTGCATTAAAACCTAAGGCTGCTTTAAAGCTGCCTTTTTTCTTTTCACCTAGAAAGTAAGCTCCAAATGGAATAATAAAACTTAAAACTAAAATGCTTACGAGTATAATTTTTGTTGACATAATATAAATCCTCCTTATTTTTTAACTGTTTTAAATGGACGAAATTCTCGTCCTGTACCTTTATAGAAACGGCTGAACATTTCGTAATACTCAAGTCTTAATACTTGGATACCAACGATCAATCCTTCCAGTCCGGCTACCAAAATGTTTCCTAGAATAATAACAATTAGATTCGCATGTCCATTTTCAATACCTGCAAGTGAAAGAACAACGCCCATCATACCAGCATGGCTTAACGCAAATGCACCAACACGGACAAAAGAAATCGTATTCGTTGCATAACTTAATACAACATCAAACAACTCAACAGAAGCTTCAATAAAAAACATTGCTTTTCCACCAGAGGGAAAAATGTGCTTTTTCTTTTCTATAAAATTGCTTAATGGTTCTTTTAACATAATACATAAAAGCGGTACTCCGAAGAGAATTACCAGAATAATTGTAGCGGGAAGTTTATAACCTAAGAAATAAAATCCAACACAAGCAGCTACACCGCCGTAAACAATCAATCCTGCAATACCACTAGAATCAAATAGTAAACGCCCGATATCATGTGCTCGGATTGCATTAATAATGTTGAGAAGCATAGCAACCAATATAAGCATAACACCAAAAATTACTGCAGTTATTAAGGTGTTCATGATATTATCCATAGGCCTTCGCCAGATAGCGGGAAATATTTCTTCAAAACCAAAAAAACTTCCATACATAAATCCAAATATTGTCGACCAGACGCCGGCAACCGATACAATACCTGCTAGGTTTATATGTTTAATTTTATAAAATAACAAACCACCGACAATAAGGCATAACCCTTGACCAATATCACCAAACATAATTCCAAATAGTAAAGTATAAGTCAGTGCTACAAAAATTGTCGGGTCCATTTCATTGTAGGCGGGAAGTCCATACATCTTAATGAACATTTCGAATGGTTGGAAGAACTTCGGATTATGAAGTTTGGTTGGTGGTTTTGTTGTACCTTGTTCTCTACCGTTTTGTTTCACACAATAAATCTTAGGATCATTAGATATTTCTTTAATAAATGATTTTGTATCTTTAACACTCATCCAACCACACAGTATGTAAAATACTTGATATGTATTTGAATCAGCGGTGCAAGCAGCCATTTTTCGGATATCAAAATTATCAGAAACACGCTGCAACGTTTTAGCGGCTAGCATAAGTTTGGCACCCTGCTCATTGAGCATAGTTTTAATATCAGTTTTTAATTCTTTGTTTTTTGCGCTTACCGCATGTTTTTCTTTTTTCAGAGACTGGTAGATTTCTTCTGGAGTACCACTAAATTCTTCTGCCAAAGCGATTCGCTCAAAATGGAGAAATGAGTAAACTGCATCAACCTGGTCTGACAAAGTTTCAGGAGTAAAATATATTCCATAAATGAAATCAGGTGTTCGTTCACATTCATAAAAAACAGTATCCAGATTGTTGTAGACATGGCGTGTAAATTTATTATAGTATTCTGGAGAAATTCGGCCAAAGCGGAATTTGATAAATTTGAAATGTTGAATTTTTGCCAAATCGAAATTAAGGACTCGAAAGGGCTCAATCTGGCTGATTAAAGTGGTTAAGTGCTTTTGGTTTTCTTTTACATCATGCCTTAATTCACTCATTTCATTCATTTTAGAATAAGCGCGATTCACAATTTCGGTTGCTTTTGAAACACTCATATCGTTCTCTTCACATATAAGTTCATTATCCAACTCATCACATAAAATATGCGCTTTGTTAAGAATATCCTTATATGGATTGGCTTCTGAAAATGGCTTTATTTCCGGACTTTCGCCAAGTTCCGTGAGAGCATTTTCTAAATGTATTTCGTACTTATTTAAATAAGTATCTACAACACGGTCAATATCTTCTTTTGGACCAGTAATGTTGAGATATTTCATTTTTTCAATCAATGCTGTGCCTCCCCCTACTTAAGAATGTATTTTAGTGCATACGAAGAATCCAGACCGTATCGAATGCACTCAAGTGCAGTGGTAAGACGGTCAATTTCCAACTCCTTCATAAAAAGAAAATTGAAAATGGTGCACATAGAAACCGGATATTTTTGTCGGTTACTACGATAGAGCGTCATTAGATTTTCTTGATATAAATTTTCCACGGAAAAATGTTCGCTCTTTACATCCACATCTTCTGCATGATAATAAGTTGTCCCCAATATAGTAACTAATTCTTCTAAACTTCCGGCTTCAATTAGACTCATCAACTGTTCTGATGACAATTTGTAATGTATTGGTATGATATAGGAATAGATATGAGATGAATCCACATCATAATATTTTTTTGAACGATATATCCACATTATGTTCAGATAATCAATTTTTTTTCCGATAATATCAGTCAAAGCATTTAAATCACTTGATTTTGAATATTGTTTTTTGTTTTTCCATACACTCATGAAATAATAAATATCCAACTGAACTTCATAATCATAAAGAGTAGCATCTGCGTTTTGCTGTATCTTATGAAAGAAATCATAATATCTTGTACCCTTTAGATGATTGATAAACTCATCCAGTGATAAAGATCCTGAAAGATTATGGATGTTCAATACGGAATGCTTTGCAAAAAAAGGTTCAAACACAGACAAATCATAACGGGTGGCGCCTTCACTCGCAAAAACGTTTTGAAGACATGCTTTTAGTATATTTACTTCATATCGAAAGAAAATAGGTTCTAAAGCCTTACGCTGTTTTATGTTTGCAAAACGAAATAATTTTGCATATTCAAGATATAGTGAATTTGTCAGTATATGTTCAATCTCATTTCGGTGAAGTAGTCTTTCATCACAGTTTGCAAATAAACGTTGATAAGCAGGCTGTGTTTTTAAAAAATTGATAAAATCTGTTACTGAAGTAAGATTTGATAAATCTTCATAATCCTTCGTTGTAATTAACCGTGCTTCCATCGCTTTTGTTTTTGTAACAATACCGCTGTAGGTTAATAGGTCGATTAACATTGTATCACTCTCCTATTGATTGATTATTTTTTGGAAGACAGTATCAACATAAGTATCATGATTCTTTTTATAATCAGATTCAATTTTGCTCATTTCCTGTTCAAAAGAAGCAAGAAGCCTTTTTTTAGCTTCTCCAATTTCGAAATTCATTTTTTCACGGATAACGTCCAATTTCTTTTCCGTGCCTTTTGAAATTTCTTCATCTAGTTTATGGATATCTTCTGACAACTGTTTGTAGAGTTCCTTTTTCTCTATGGAGGTATGGTCAACAATCGCCGTTGCTTTTTCATCTATATCATTTAAATCATTTAAAATATTAACAACTTTTTCCATGCTTCATAACCCCTTTCTATATTGTTAAAAATATAATATTTTACGCAATTTTCTCATTGCTATTAACATAATACTCCTTTTGAAAAAAATTGAAAGAGCAAAATTGCAACTAAAAAACGAGTTTAAAAATAGAAAAATTGTAGAATGTGCATAAAAAATATTGTAAATAAATTAATTTGTAAATGATTGTGTATAAAACAACTTATTAATTGTATACATTTTAATTTATGAACTTATAATCCAATTCTTATGCATGGGATTATTGTCCATATAACAAGAAGATTTATAATTGACGGTGGAATAAAAAGACGATATACGATATAATTATAGGGAAAAAGTACTTGAAAGAAAAAGGAGAAAATGATGCGACTAAGAAATATACCAGGTGCGAACGAAAAAATTGCAGAAAGTAGTTTGGTCATTAAAAATGCGAAAGAGCACAAAGGTAAATGGATGGAGGTATTTGGCAATGATCATCCAATTTACATAGAAATCGGTATGGGAAAAGGTAATTTTATTACGGCCTTAGCACTTCAAAATCCGCAGATTAATTATATCGGAATCGAAAAATTTCAAAGTGTTTTGATTCGAGCACTTGAAAAAATGGAAGATATGAAGTTAGATAACCTTACATTTATTTGTATGAATGCAGAAGAAATTAATGAGGTATTTGATAAGGAAGAAATAAAACAAATTTATCTTAATTTTTCAGATCCATGGCCAAAAGACCGACACGCGAAGAGAAGACTAACTTCAAGACAATACTTTGAGCGATATGACAAAATCCTTGATAAAAAAGGTAAGATTATATTTAAAACAGACAACCGTGAATTGTTTGATTTTTCATTAGAAGAAGTAAAAGAAGCAAAATGGAATGTGGATAATTTTACTTATGACCTCCATCACAGTGAGTATATGGAAGGAAATATTATGACGGAATATGAAGAAAAGTTTTCTAATGAAGGAAAGGCAATCAATCGTTTGGTTGCGAGTCGATAAAAATGTGACTAAGTTACTGTTAATGTTATAAAAAATACATATACTATAGAAAAGATGTGAAAGAGAGTTTAATGATGAGTGCAACCATTAAGGAAATAATAGCTCGTTCATTATCACATAATAAGAAACTGGATAAACGTGCTTTGCAAATGAAACATTCATGGGATGAAGTTTCCAATGTTTTATCTGCCAAACAAAAAAGGAGGAAATGAACATGGAATTTAAATTTACAGACGAAAACTTTAATCAAGAAGCGCTAGAATCTAAGAATTTGGTAATCGTAGATTTTTATGCAGACTGGTGTGGACCATGTAAAATGATGGCACCTATCATCGAAGAATTAGCAAATGAATACAATGGTAGCGTAAAAATCGGAAAGCTAAATGTCGATGATAACCCTGCGACGGCTCAAAAATATCGCGTTATGTCCATACCAACCATACTTTTCCTTAAAAATGGAGCGGTAGTAGATACCATAATTGGTGCGGTATCAAAAAATCAAATAGAAGGTAAAATAGAGACAAATAAGTAGTAAAAAAATACAAAAAGGACTTGCATTTTGAAAAAGCATGAGATATAATAAGTCTTGCGTTGGAAAAATGCAATGCGCTTCTAGCTCAGTTGGTAGAGCACCTGACTCTTAATCAGGGTGTCCAGGGTTCGAACCCCTGGAGGCGCACTTCAAGGTCCTTGTTTGGCTACAAAAGGGTAGCTGGGTAGGGGCTTTTTGTTCGTTTAAATAACAAAACAAGCTGCCATATGGCAACTTGCTTTTTTTTATGTCAGGATATAGGGGTAAAATCCGTAACTCGATCAATTTCATATTGCGTATTAATTACAAACCACATCTGAGGAAAATAGTACATAATATTCCATATGGATGTCCCTTTGAGCTTATAATCAGTTACCAATCCCATGATTGCATTAATACTTCTCGCATCCTTAAACCATACAATGTGCAAATCTTCTTCATTTTGTGTATAGAAAAAATAAGGGGCTTGAGAAATCTCGTTATATTTGATTGGAATACCTTTATAACTTGCAATATCAATCGATATTTCAGTTGTTATAACAGTTGCCTTACTTTCACCTGGAATATAAGGAAGCAGCCAATCGTAACCCATAACTGAAAAACCTAAAAACAACTTATCTTGAGGTACAATAGTAACCGCGTAATCTAGTAGTTTTTTAATAACGTTAACAGGCGTGACAGAAGCCGGAGGTCCATAAGTAAAAACCCACTTATAGTCTAAAAATAGAATGCCGTCTACATTCTGTCCTAAAACAGTATAATCTACTTTTTCAAGTTCAATTGGAGTAGTTTCAAAATGTGTAATTGGTGAAAGAGTTAGTATTACACGAAAACCTTCTTCGTGTAAGATTTTAGAAAATCTAGATATATACCGTTCAACAAGAGGCCTGTTTTCTTCGGTTAGAAATTGTGAGTAGATATTAAGACCGTAATATCCCTTTTCTTTTAATTTTTCAATTACATTTTTAAAAAGTATATCTTGCAATTCAAGGCTATGGAGGACATTATTGGAAACTTGAGGGTCTGCTACTCCAGCATCCGTCAATGTGGATATTAACATCATGGGGGCTACCCCGTATTCTTTTGTTAATTGAATGATTTCCTCATCATCAATGTTTATTAGTTCTCCATCTCTGGTAACTCTGTAATTAAATACGGTTAAATACGTTAGATAGGGAAGTGTTTTCTTTAAAATATTTTTATCAATAAATGGGTAAGCATAGCCACTAGTAACAATATTTCTTTTTTTTGAATCCTCATAGCTGATAACAATAATTTCTCCTGGATAGATATATTCTTTGTCAGAAAGAAAGGGATTATTTCGCAATAATTGTATTGGTGATACGCCAAATTTCTCTGCAATACCATATAAGGTATCTCCATCTTGTATTACATAGGTGGTTTTTGGATAAACAATGACTATAGTCTGCCCTATTGCTAAATTCATTGGATTTGTAATGCCATTATCTTGAATCAACCGTTCGGTTGGCATGTTATATAATTCTGAAATCGTTTGAAGTGTTTCTCCTGGTTGGACAACATGGATGATCATATATATCCTCAAAAGTTTATTACTTTTATTATATGTTAGAAATATAGAATTAGAATATGCTATCGAGTATTGGTTAATGAATCTTTTGAATTTGCATGTTCAGATAAAAAAAGCTTGTTGTAGAGGAAAACAATCATACAACAAGCTTTTACCTTTATTTTTTTAAGAAATATAGTTTATAGTAAATTCAGCCTTCTTTGAACCTGCAAATACAATGGTTCCCTTCTTTGGAAGCTTTACTGTATTTTTACCAGAAATGTATGAGCTAAATACCAAATTACCCTTTTTATCATATACCGCGAAAGAAGACTTTTTAGGAAGTGTTACGCGGATCTTTTTATTTGCTGATTGGTTACCAATCTTAAAATATTGTGCATATCCTGTTTTAGGAACCGTAACGTTAGAGCTTTTCTTAGTAGAAAGCGTAGCAACATTATCTTCCGAAATTAAAATGTTTTCTCCACTTTGGATGTATTTAATACCGTCTTTTAACCCAAGTTTATAATCCCTTAAGTCACGACCATATACTCCTGGTATCTGAAGAATGGAATTAGCAGAGGTTTCGTCTGTAATTGGATTGGAAGCAATGTAGTTTGGCAGTTCTTCGGACGTTTCCAAACGGCTTTTTAAGAGGCTTTGTACATAAAGTGCGGAACTATATTTTTCCGATACAATATAGTAATCTTTGTTAAGATAATTTGTCCATGCCTGCTTTACAGTTTCTGAGACTTCATTTGGTTTTAGCTTCTGACCACAGTAAAGTGATGTTGCAGTTTGACCAATGGCTGGCAGCTTAGCGTAACCACTTGTATATAAATAGGTATTCCCATTGCTTTCTACAAAAGAAAGATAAGTACTACCATCCTCAGAATAGAAGCGATTATTTCCACTGTAGACAAACTGTTGTTTTGCATTAGACTCATCCCCCAAAGCGGATAATGTTAAGTCTCCACTTGCTTTGATTTCTACTTTAAGAGGAGAAGAATAATTACCATAGTAGCCAGCATTGGAAACTAAATTGGAAGGAATGATTGTTTTTGTAGGTGCTGTAAACGTTTTGTCCTCATGGATAGAAGAAATGGAGCCTTTTTCCTTTAATGCATCAAGCAAAATGGTTTGACCAAATATTTCGTTATAAGAGCTAGATCCACCAGAAGAAAGTACAGCAACTGCCATGTTTTCATCCGGTAATACCGTAAGACCACAATGATAATAAAGAGAATCTCCACCCTTCATTAAAGCGGTAATATTATAGTCAGTAAATGGATAAGTATTTACACTGTCCCAGCCTAATCCATAGGAAAGAATGGAGTCTTCATCTGGATACCACTGGCCATTTTTGTACTCCTCTTTTCTCATAGAATTTACGGATTCGGAAGATAAGATGTCGTTCTGATTCGTTATTATGGTAGACAACTTACACAAATCCGTTGCAGTTGAATAAATTCCGCCAGCACCATAGGCACATAACGTTTCATAAGGTAGCTTTGTTCCATCTGCTGTATACATTCCGGCTATTTTTGAAGTGTTAAAAGAATCCGAAGGTGTTTTCGTATTGGTCATATCAAGAGGAGTGGTAAAGTTATTCGCGATAAACTTACTAAAGCTGATACCACTTACTTTTTCGATTAAGATTTCTGCTAAAGTAAATCCATCATTACAGTATACACTAAAATCGCCTGGGTCAGCCTTCAAACGCTGTGTTTTTAATGTGCTTAGAAACTTATCATGAACGGAAGTATCGGTATCTCCAAGTAATATGCAATTACCTAAGGTACTTCCCATCAGACCGGAGGAATGGTTTAGAAGCATACGAACGGTGATATCTTTATAGCGGGAATCTGCCATTTTGAATTCCGGCAGGTAGGTAACAACAGGAGTATCCAAATCAACCTTGTCTTCATCACAAAGCTTTAGCACGGCTAAAGTAGTAAAAATCTTACTAACAGATCCAATGCCATATATGGTGCTATTCGTTGGTGATTTTTTTGATGCTTTGTTGTCATATCCGGAAGTACCAGTAAGAATAATTTTTCCGTCACGAATCAGTGCGTATTGAATACTGGTAACTCCATATACGTTTGTCAGCATATCAGCGCGTTTTTGCGCAGCAGTAGCAATGCTATCCGAAGTATCTACAGAATAAGCAATGGCCTGACCACTGGCTACCGGAACGTCAGCAGCAAATATTGAGGTTTGTGGGGTCAAAATCAATGAGCATACTATTATTAGTGATAAACTAGATTTTATAAATTTTTTTAACATGAAATACCCTCTTTCTAACAATGATGGGATTATTTTATCATAAATAATGGAAAAAAGCACAAGTTTAATAAAAATGTAAAGACTTCTTAAGGATATAGAAGTATAATACTTGCGACGGAGTCTTTTATACTCAGACTCATATCACCGGTAAAATTCACGTATAAAAGGAGATAGCACATGAAAAAGAAGATACAACTTAAGAAATTTGCAAAAGTAGTAGCATTATCCTTGGCATTGTCCATGACGGTACAAACCGTAGCACCTGCCACAACTACAATTATTGCGGAGGCGGCAAAGCCAAATAAGGAAAATGCCAACAAGGCTAAGGGAAAAATCAAATTAAATCTAAAGAAAAATACAATCGAAGTAGGCGAAAGCTTTACACTAAAGGTAAGTAATACGAGTAAAGAAGCAAGCTTTACTAGTAGCAATAAAAAGGTTGCAACCGTTACAGAAAGCGGAGAAGTTACTGGAGTTAGCAAAGGAAAAGCAACCATAACAGTAACCGTGGATGGTAAAAAATATAAATGCAAAGTAACCGTAAAAGGTAGCGATAACAAATATGTAACCAATGCGCCATTTGAAGCAGCTGTTGCAAAGGTTGGAAAGAACTCAGTAGTAGTTCCTAAAACATGGAGCAATACAAAAGGTACTGTAAATGGTATGAAAGTGAATGCGTTTATGCCAAAAGATGCAAGTGCAGCGACCGGAAGTTCAATTTACGTGACAAGCGTAAAAAGCAAAGTAGATAATAAGAATTTTGATTACTACTTTTCTATTTTGAAAGATTCTTATACTGCTGATACCTTTAAAAATATGTTCGCAGCACAGTTAACTGGTCAAGTTACCATAGAAGATTTTTCGATTACGGAAGAAAAAATACCAGCAGGAAGAATTTCTGTAATGTCTTACTCGGTTAAAATAGATGGAAAATTGTTCTGCAAACAAAAGATTTATGATGTGTTTGCGCAAGGATATACAACAGAATTTACCGTTACAGACAAAGGCGTTGCAACAACACCAGATCTTTATGTCGTTGCAAACTATATGATGGAATCATTAACGTTTGGAAAGTAAGAGAAAATAATAGATATAGAATAAAGGGTGCGACTGAATGTAAAATTCAGTTGCACCTTTTATTTTTTGCAAAAATTATGCATATACCTCTTGACACATTATACTATGCGTTGTATAGTATAATGTGTCAAGAGGTATACAGAGTGAAAGAAAGCGAAACCATTTTACTCAACAAGATTGCGTCTGTGCTGTGAACGCAATCTTGGTATACACAAAGAGCAGCGCAGAAACGAGGAAATAAATGGATAGTCAATTAAAAAAAGGATTATTAGAATTTTGTGTCATTGCGGTATTGGATAAATCCGATTCCTATGGCTACCAGATTATAAAGGATGTGTCGGAATGTATTACCATATCAGAGTCTACGCTGTATCCGATACTAAAGCGATTGGAATCCAGTCAGTATCTGGAAACTTATTCAAGAGAACACAACAACAGACTTCGTAAATATTATCGGATTACCGATGCAGGAAGGAATTACAGAAAGGAATTTCTGGAGGATTGGAAGGATGTTATGAAAATTTATGATTTTATAAAGGGGGAAAATGAAAATGACTAAAGCAGTATTTTTAAAAGATTTGGAGAGCCAATTGAAAAGTCTGAGCAACATGGAACGAAAAAAATTTATATCTTATTATGAGGAAATAATTGAAGACTATATAGAAAATGGCGTTACGGAAGAAACTGCAGTAGAGCGCGTAGGTTACCCACAGTCAATCGCGCAAGATATACTAAACCAAGAAAATGGAACTGATAAAAAGGTATCAACAGCTACCAAGGGAGTAATTGGAGTTTTAATGGTTTTAGGATTTCCTTTGTGGGGTTCGCTTTTATTGGCAGGAGTACTTTTGGTTTTGTCGGCTTATATTGTGATCTGGTGTTTACCTGTTATAACAGGGTCCCTTGCATTTGGCACGTTTGCTACTGCAATCGTTAGTGTTTGTGGTGGATTTATCCTTTTAATGGTTAATCCCGTGTTAGCAATCATGCAGTTTGGTATTGGAATCTTATGTGTTGGAATTGCAATACTTACTACATTTGCGACCGTATACCTAGCAAAAAAATTGATTGAAGTAACGAAATCATTCACATTGAAACTAATTGGTATTTTTAAAAGATAAGCATATAGCATATGCAGATTGGAGCTAAAATGAATATAAAAGATAAAATGAAAAAATGGATTATTCTAAGCATCGCTTTGATTATGCTAGGATCCGCAATTGGAGCTGTTGGGTATGGAATGGCGGGCTTTCAGATGACTAACGTTATGAAACCGGGTGATAATCACTGGTATCAGACCATTAAGATGGACGAAAATGGAAACTGCACCATTGGAGTAAATATTCGATTGCAGGATTAAAAAAAGATGTTAGGAAAACCTTATAAAAACCTTATGATTCATTTTTATACTCAGATTGTAAGAAATTATAATAGATAGGAGTATAAAAAAGAAAGAAACAATAAGCTTAAAAAAAGGATTGACGGGATTTGATTTAAAAACAATTGCACTTGTGCTAATGGTACTTGACCATATTCATTATTTCTTTGAATTTACTGGTAAAGTACCGTTAGTATTTTCATGGCTCGGAAGATTATCCGCGCCATTATTTTTGTTTTGTGTGGTAGAAGGATTTATCCATACCCATAATCGTAAACGATATTTTATTACGATATATGCGATTGCAGTAGTTATGGGAGCATTACAATATGCATTTATAACGTTTGGAATACAAAGACCAGATGGTTTTTATCCTAGAAATCAAATACTTGCCAACTTTGCAATTTTGATTATTTTCTTGCAGGGAATTGACTGGATCAGTAAAAAATTTTACATTATACCATTTTTCCGATATTTATAGCAATACAAGATGGCGGGGCCGGCTACATATTCTTGGGAGTTTTATTATATCTATTACGAAATAATCGGAAGGCACAAGCGATTGTTATGTTTGTTGAGCCACTGATTACCAACTTTACTACCATGTTCCTGTTTTTCCCAGGACTTACCTTTGCGGAATACTTCACCGCTGCATTTGAATGGATGAGCGCATTTGCAGGAATTTTCATTTTATTTTATAATGGACAAAGAGGTAAAGGTCCCAAGCAGTTTTTCTATTGGTTTTATCCAGGGCATGTATATGTACTATTTGCACTATCGTGGATCCTTTATCTAATAATCTACTAGGGAGTGATAAGCGTGGCGAATATAGTAGTGGTAGACGATTCTATGGATATCTGCCAAATGGTAAAAATGGCATTGGAACGCGATGGGCATCAGGTTAAAATGATTATGAATTCGGATGAACTGAGTGCTAGCATAATAAGATTTGCAGATTTAATTCTGCTGGACGTTATGCTTCCAGGAGAGGACGGGTTTTCAATTTGCAGTCGTATTCGAAAAGAGACCGACTGTCCCATTCTCTTTCTTACGGCAAAGGTAGAGGAAGAAGACATCATTACTGGTCTATCGATTGGAGGCGATGATTATATTACGAAGCCTTTTCGTATTGCGCAGCTTCGAGCAAGGGTAAATGCCCATCTTCGAAGAGAAGCAAGGACACCGACGCATCGCATCAAGCGCGGAAGTCTTACGTTTGATTTGCAGGCAAAGACAGCTTATTATGAGGATGAAAAAATTCCTCTTACAAAGAGTGAATACCGTATTTGTGAATTGCTTGCTAGCCATCCAAAACAAGTTTATAGTAAAGAACAAATTTATGAAGCTGTATTTGGTATGGATGGAGATTCAGAACTTACGGCTATTACGGAGCATATTAAAAATCTAAGGGCAAAGTTGAAAGTATTTATCGAAATACCAATTGAAACAGTATGGGGAGTAGGATACAAATGGAAAAACGAAGATCTAAAAGTTTAGTCTCATTATTAATACAATATGCAGTAAGTCTTCTTTTTTCGGTTTTCATTTCCCTGTTTGCCACGTCAGTTTTTATTATTCTGGCAATGAATAGCGGATTTGTTTTACCGGCAAACACAGCGGAATATGAGGTCAAACAAAGCATAAAGAATTTAAGGCAAGCCGGTAGTTTTGATCCGTCTCGAATTACACCATTATGTGATTATGCCGTTTTTTCAAAGGATGGAGATGTAATCGAGACTAATTTGGAAGGATATTCTTTGGACGACGCAAAGAATTACTACCAGTACGGTATAAATGGAGCAAAAAGATTCCATGAACAAGTCATTTTAAATGAGGAAACCTGTGTTTTACAGTATGGGTTTAACACTTTTTATAGCAAGGAGATTCTAAACAAATATCTTCCTGATTTTCAAATCATTTGTGGTATTGGAACCATACTTTGTGTTCTGGTATTATTTATTATAATTACAATCTATTATGGTAAAAAAATAAAGAAGCACTTGCTACCACTTACGCAATCAGTAGAGCAACTTGCAAAGGGAGATTTGGAGAAACCGTTTGAAGGTTCGAGTATTCGAGAATTTGACGAGGTTATGCAGTCGATGAATCAGCTTCGTTCCGCACTTAAGGATTCGATGATTGAAAAGTGGCAGATGGAACAAGATAGAAGGGTGCAGACTGCCGCATTGGTACATGATATAAAGACACCGATTACTGTCATTAGTGGAAATGCAGAACTTTTGGCTGAATCGGCACGCACCGATGAGCAAATTATTTGTTCGAATGTGATAGTAAAAAATGCACTACTAGCAGAGAGTTATATTGAAAAATTGCGCCAATTATCCATGAGTGAAGATTTAATTACATATAAAAAAGAGATTGTCGATGGAAATTCGTTTATAAACGAGATAAGGAAAAGTGCAGCGGAAATTTGTAAGATAAGAAGGATAAACCTTAAATTTAAAGCAACGGAACTAGCGTCAATCTATATTGACCGTGAAGCAATCCTTCGATGCGTGATAAATATCGTTGAAAATGCGTGCCGATTTACCAAAGAAGAAGATAGCATAACCATTTCAATCAAGGAAAATACACCTTATCTACAAATTCTAGTCGAGGATGCTGGTCCTGGATTTACAAAGGAAGCTTTGAAACATGCAATGGATTTGTTTTATACGGAAAATGGAAATCGCAATCCAGAAGGCCATTCAGGGATTGGGCTTGCCTACTCAAAGAAGGTTGCGCTACTTCATGGGGGTAGACTGGTTTTAAGTAATTCAGATGAGGGACATGGGATTGTATTACTGGAAATAAAAACAAATAAATAGAACCCCAAACTACCCTTTTTGGTAGTGGCTTTTTAAATATGCCTGTGGTAAAATTCTTATAGATTTGTAGTTTTTACCAAAAAAATGCTCGAATTATATGTACCCCTCCGATGCAGGTATAACACACATGTATTGGTGGGGTTTATTTATTAGATGGGTGTCACAGAAGTTTGAACCTACTTATAAAGTGTGAGGGATGCGCTTTTAGTTACGACAATAAGGTAGATATCCATGAGGATGAGGAAAATGGAAGAGAAGAAAGAAAAGTATAAAGATTTCGAATTGACAATCGAAGAAGAGTTTTACATAAGACCCAAAATTGCAAATAAGAAGATGAAGGCAGCCCAGACTTTATCACAGACCGTATATCTTTATGGGATATCGGGCTGTGGAAAAACTGCTTTTATCCGTGATTATTTGGGGAAAAGAAAGTACCACTATTTTTCAGCGGAGCAGTTGAATGAGGAGGAACTCGATTTTGCGCTCAGTGAAAAACAGCTAATCGTGGTAATCGATGATCTACAACAGCTAAGGACGGATGAACTACGAGAAACATTAATAAAAAAGATTGATATGCTGGCAAGGCGTCAGGATGTCTGGTTAATCCTGTCAGGAAGAAGCAGGATGCCATCATGGCTACTTTCGGTTTATTATCGGAAAGTTTTTACGGTCGTAGAGGAAGAAGATTTCGTGCTTTCCGATGCAGAGATGATGAAATATCTGAATTTATGGGGACTGACACTCACGGAAGAAGATTTTAAAAGAGTAACAGGTCTTACAAAGGGGATAGGAATTGTAATAAGACTTCTTGCAATGGAGCTTTCCTCAGGCAGACCTTTTGATACGAATTACATTGAACGGATGAGAAATGATTTCTGGGATTATCTTGACTGTCATGTGTATGACCAGTGGGAGATGGAAATCCAGGAATTCTTTATGCAGGTGAGTATCGTAGAGGAATTTGATCAGCGTCTTGCAGAAATGATTACGGGTAGAAGTGACGTAGAGAGAATGATCGGCATAGCGGAACAATTGGGCAATTTTATGATGTTTAAAGAAGCTGTTGGCGGTAAGAGAATTTATGAAATTAGGATTGCTATGCGACATTCCATGAGGCGGAGGCTTCTTAGGACCTATCAAAAGGAGAGATGGGAACGGCTCTATTATAATGCAGGTCTTTACTATGAACTAGAAGGTGACACCCCGAATGCTCTGAAGATGTATGAAGCATGCCATGACACGGAGAGAATCGCAGGGCTTTTAATTGCCAACGCTAGAAAGAATCCGGCAAGCGGCTATTATTATGAGCTTCGGGAATATTACCTGTCTTTGCCGGAAGAAAAAATAAGAGAAAGTATGGAACTGATGGCAGGCATGAGTATGCTTCAATCCATGCTACTAAATATTGAAGAAAGTGAACACTGGTACGAGGAATTAAAACAGATGGAGGGAACCTTAAGCGGAAGTGCTAAAAAAGCGGCAAAAGGTCAGCTTGTCTATCTAGACATTGGGTTGCCACATCGTGGAAGTAGCACCCTGATTGATACTTTGAAAAATGCAGGAACCCTGTTGATGAATCGTAACATCAGTCTACCAGAATTCTCCGTTACCAGTAATCTGCCTTCCCAGATGAATGGAGGAAAGGATTTCTGCGAATGGAGCAAGCGGGATAAGGAACTAGCAAAAAGTATAGGAAAAATCGTAGAATTTACTCTTGGAAAGTATGGTAAAGGATTGGTAAACCTGGCTCTTGCGGAAAGCTATCTGGAAAAGGGGGAAGACAGCTATGAAATAGCCAACCTAACCAACAAGGGCATGATGCAGGCACAGGCCGGAGGCAAGATCGAGCAGTGCTTTGTGGCGGCAGGCATACTGGCCTGGCTTCATATTATCAATGACCATGCAGAGGATGCTAGGGAGGTATTGCTGAATTTTTGGAAGAAGGCAGAAAAGGAAGGTTCCGCAAAACTGTTATCCAATCTGGAAGCATTGCAGATACGGATTAGTCTCTATCAGGGAAAAACAGCAGAAGCACTGGAGTGGATGGAACTTGCACCGGAGGAAGAGATAGAGTTTTCTACGATGGAGCGTTTCCGGTATTTGACCAAGGCACGTATATACCTGTTGATGGGAAGGTATGAAAAGGCGGTCAGTCTGCTACAGCGTATTTTGTATTATGCGGAAATCATGCATCGTACCTACATAACCATGGAAGCGGGACTACTTCTTGCCATTACCCAGTACCGGATGGGAGATGGGAAATGGGAAGAGAGCTTTCAAAAGACACTGTCCCAGGCAGAGAGTTATCATTTTGTCCGGCTGATATCCAGAGAAGGAGCGGCAGTGAACAAGATGTTAAAAGAAACCGCATGGGAAGGTAAGAACCCAAACTATCTTCAGGTGGTACTGGCAGAGACAGAGAAAATAGCACTTGCATACCCCGGATATCTAAAACAGGTCACAGAGGAGACTACATTTAGTGAAAATGCTCTGAAAATCCTAAAGCTACAGGCGGAAGGACTTTCGACTGCAGAGATTGCAGGGGAGCTTGGGCTAAAAATGGAAAATGTGAAATATCATAACAAGCAGAATTTTAAAAAACTGGGAGTAAATAGCAAAACTGGCGCTGTTACAGAGGCAAGAAAAAGGAAGCTAATTTGATAAGACAACACGAAGACACTTTTATGCTTTTTTATATGGGATATAATAAAAGATGTGAAGATTTTACCAACGAATCTTAATCTGATCTATGTACTTTGTGGTTGCTATTTCATAAAATTAATGAGAAAAATGAGGATTCGTATTATAATACCAAGTGCATGTGCTTGTCTGACACTGATTGCAATATTAGCATCGGTTCCGTCAATTGCGAGTGCAGCTAAAATATCATTGCTACAAGCTTATCATACGAGGTGACTTAGAATGAAAAGATTTTTATCAATTGTTTTGACAGGATTTATGGCGCTGAGCCTTATGGCATGCGGGGAAATGAAAGAAGTGGTAACTGAAAATATTCAAAGAGTGAACAGACCAGAAGGAAACAATGATGAAATAACGAATGTTACAGAAACAGAGACCGTGGGTGCTATTCTGGAGAATAGTCGCTTGACAGAGGATGAAAAAACATTGACCGGAGTATGGGAGTCTGAGGAAGGATGGATACTGGGTGTAAGGGAGCGTGCATTAACGGATACTTCTTTTGCACTTGATGCCATTATATATTATCCTGAGCATGATCAATGGTTTAAGGTAACCAGAGAAGATGGCTCATTTGTGAGTGAAATCGAAAGCGGACTTGAGTTCAGCGACTCTCACGATTGCCCATCCCCGGACAATCCTAATATGATGGTGGATACAAAGGAAGAACTTATCTATGATGAGAGCAGTGATTCCATTACATTCACAAGTTATTACTCTGGAAAGACAGCCTGCTGGATGAACGGTTCTAAAGTTGTTAAAAGCATTGTTTTTCACAGGACAGATAAGGATATAACAGAAGCAGAAGAGGGCTGGGACTGGTATTATGATATAGAAGGAGGTCGTGACCCAAGGTAGATAGATTTAATGGATTTTCGAAACAGCTAATATGAATGATGAGAGTAAGAGTTATTGATTTCGGTGTGATAATTCTTGCTCTTTTTTATGTAATAGTAAATTATGTCCGATTACATAAAAGCACTCCGTGCAGGATGCGCACTCAGTGCGAGAGTTTGCCGAGGCAAACTCTTTGTTCTATATGAAAAAAAGGTTAGATCCCCGAAGATTATAAACATATTCTAACTGCTATAGACTATATAAATTCTTCTTTAGAAAAAGAGATAAAGCAGCGAGACTTGATAATGATTTTGGCTATGAGTGGCACAAAATTAAAGACGCTGTTCAAACAGTTTACAGGCAAAACAATCACGGAATATATACTTGAAATGAAAGCAGACAGAGCTTCACATTTATTACTCGAAACGAATCTGCGCATTGATGAAATAGCATCAAAGGTTGGGTTTTTAACTCCAACGGGATTTACAACTTCTTTTAAAAAAGTAATGGGTGTAGCTCCATCTGATTATAGAAAAAAGATGATATTCGATTGTACACGAAATCCATCTAAGAGCGAAAATCTGTCTTTTGGTGCAAAAAAGTAAAGTTAATAAATAAAAGTGGCAAGCAGGGTATAAGGGTAATCACAGAGCGGATTACTAATATCCACTTGAAGAATAAGAATCAGATAGATAAAGAGCCATGTTTATGCTATATTTAATATATCATAGCTTGGCTCTCTTCGATTGAGAAAGGAGTTTTTGATATGCCAGATGAAGTAAGACGTGACAGTAAAGGTCGCAAATTATGGAATGATGAGAGCCAAAGAAAAGATGGACAATAGGAATATAAATATATGGATGCTTTTGGAAATAAAAAGACAGTTTATAGTTGGAAACTAACAGCATCAGACCCATTATCAAAGGGATTAGCAAAACTCAATACAATCAAGCGTTTATAAGGAGTTAGCACACATGATAAAAGTAATGTTCGTCTGCCACGGCAATATCTGCCGTTCACCAATGGCAGAATTTGTACTAAAAGACATGGTGGAAAAGCGGGGGCTAAAGGATCAGTTCATTATCGCTTCCTCCGCCACCAGCACCGAGGAAATCGGCAATCCAGTGCACCACGGCACTAGAAATAAGCTAAAAGAATACGGTATTTCTATCGCAGGAAAAACGGCAGTTCAGCTTCGTAAAAAAGACTATGCCAGTTACGATTACGTACTTGGAATGGACCAACGAAATGTAGTGAACATGCTACGAATCATAGGCCATGATAATGAAAACAAAGTAAAGCGTCTACTGGATTATACCGATCATCCAAGAGACATTGCAGATCCTTGGTACACAGGTGATTTTGATAAGACCTATGAGGATGTTGTGGAAGGATGCGTTTCCTTGCTCAACGAGATATTTAATAAAATGGAAAAATAGAACTTACTAGGAATGATTTCATAAATCCTTTTTTCAATGAATATATTATTGAAAAAAGGATTTTTTCTTTTGGAGGGAAAAGATGAATAACTATAGACGCTTTGTTTCTTACATCTATAATTATGAAATGAAAATCAAGAAAAATAATGTTGGATATGCCCGTGTTGAAACAAAAGAAAATCAATGCAAAATAACAATCCATATGCAGGTTAAAAGTTTTGCAAATGCAAGTATCAATTTATATGGATTTTCACGCGATGAAGTAGATTTTGTTGCCATACCACTAGGCGAGGTTACCTTTAAAAATGGCAAGGGTGATGCGCAAATACTTACGACGATAGACCAATTAGGAAACTCCGCCATTCATTTTGATAAGATAGGTGGACTTATATTATACCTGGCGGATGACAAGTATTTTGGAACAGAATGGGATGATAAGCCATTAGTATTTAACGAATTTCATGTATTTAACCAGGCGAGGGAGGGGAAGGAGGAAGAGGAGGAAGAAGTAGTTGCAGTGGAGACGGCTGAGATTAAAGTAGAAGAAGATGAAATTGAAAGAGCAAACATTAATATAGTAGATAATCACGAAGATGAAATAGAATTGTTTGCAGTTAATTCGTTTTTCTCTCCTTATACTTTAACCGATTTATTAGAACGATTTGCTTATGCGGTAACCGATAATTTTATGTTGCATGGATATTACCGTTTCGGACATCTTGGGGTTATGCAAAAAAACAATCGGTTTGTTCTAGGAGTGCCGGGCATTTTTTGCAAACGTGAAGAAATGATTGCAAATCGATCGGGATTCCACAATTTTTATCCCAAAAATGGTGGAAAACTGCAATACGGAGACTTTGGCTATTGGTATACAAGTATCGAGTATCTCAAATGATCGCACCAAATACCATTTAATTTTGCATAATCTCTGGTGATTCCTTCATTTTCAAATCCTAATTTACTAAGGACTTGAATGGAAGAATAATTGTTAGGTAATACCATAGCCTCAATGCGATGAATGCCATATTCCTTTGCAATAAGCTGATGAATGGTATAATCCAAGCATTCTGTCATGTAACCTAAATTACAATAGTCTTGATCCATTTTATACCCTACGACACAGCTTTGAAAACAACCATGACGAAATGCATTGAAACAGACAGAACCAATTATAGTTTCTGGTTTTTTTTGCTCAAATAAATAAAAGCGAATATACTTACCTTGTATAAATTCATTGTATTCATTGGACAGATTGGAACGATGAAAATCTATCGTATAGAAATTGGGGATACGAGGAGGCTCCACTGCTTCAAAAGTATCCCTATTTTTTTTATAAAAATCACAAACGTCTTGTGCATAAGTGGAATGAAGTATACGCAAAGTTAGACGTGCTGTGTTATAAATTAAGTCCATGTTGCCACCTCTTTCGGTTCGTGCTATCATAATTTTATTATTAGTATATCAAAATTATGGTAAAAAGTGTTAAGGAGTTTTCATCAATGGATGTAAAATATATGAAAGAGGCAATTAAACAGGCAAAAAAAGCGTATCAGATCAAGGAAGTGCCGATTGGATGCGTGATTGTATATCAGGATAAAATTATTGCCAGGGGTTATAATAAACGTAACACAAGTAAAAATCCGTTGGCGCATGCAGAACTACTTGCCATTCGAAAAGCTAGCAAAGTAATGGGAGACTGGAGATTGGAAGACTGTACGATGTACATTACGCTCGAACCTTGCCAAATGTGTGCAGGGGCCATTGTACAGTCAAGAATGAAACGAGTGGTGATTGGAAGCATGAATCCAAAGGCTGGATGTGCAGGCTCTATTATTAATCTGTTAGAAATGGAACAATTCAACCATAAAGTTATCATTGAACGAGGAATACTGGTAGAAGAATGTAGCGCACTTTTAACCAAATTTTTTAAAGAGCTTCGAGAAGAAAAAAAGAAAAGCATTGGTCTTGACAGAACATTGTAAAACATTTATACTTGTGAGTGCACTATCTAGTGCTTAAAATGTCATAATATTTCCGCACAGCCGGGGAGTCAGCGGTGCCCTGTACCTGCAATCCGCTATAGCAGGGGTGTTGTTCTGCCTAGGGTATAGGTTCGTAAAGCTGCCCTTTGTAAGTGATGTTGACGTTTGGGTCTTACGCAACAGGAATTCATGAATCGTGTCAGGTCAGGAATGAAGCAGCACTAAGTGAAACCTCTTGTGTGCCGTAAGGGTGCCTGGGCCGAGTTAACTGCAAAGGTAACGTTTATCAATCTTATTCGAAGCAGGGCGTGCGGATTAATTTAATAAATAAATTTAATAAATAAGACGCAAATGCGTCTTTTTTTATTAGAATTATAACTTTAAGAATTCAACATTTTGATTTATAATAAATAGTGTCTATGCATTTTACCATTAGGAGGGCATGAATCATGGGATTAAGTCTTAACATGAATGTAATGAATCAAATTGTAAAAGGGGTTTCTATTTATGAAGAACAGGAACCGATTGAAAGTGTATGCCTTGTCCTAAAAGGAAGGGTACTGGTTCACCGCGATGGAATGCAAACAATTCTAGGTTCGGGAAATTTTTTGGGAATTTGTGATTTATACAGTGGGAGTAATAGCGTTTCCTATACGGCATTTGATAATGTAGTAGTATATCCGTTTCCGGTAAAATCACCGGAGGATGTACAAAATATTATAAAAGCAAACAAAGAATATGGTGGTTTAATGGTAGCATCTTTAAGTCGTTATATTCGTGATTTGTGTGTGAATGTCACAGCACTTTCGAATGAAGCTGATAACTTATGTACTTTTTTAAGGAATTATTATGATTTGTATAAAACAGAAGCTAATAATACTAAGTATATGATAGTACCGTTTGAAGAACTTGAAACATTACGAATGTATGAAAAAAGTGAACTTCTTGATATGCGTAAAGCAGAATTTTATAGTGAATGTGCGAGTATTGCAATCGAGGTACAAAAGGCCTATTATCAAAACGAAACGGTTTGCCTTTATTATATTGAAGAACAAACTGAGCTTGCAAGACAGCTCATATTAGAATGTTCGGAAATCGCAGGATACTTAAGTACAAATTTAAAACGGCTTTATGATACTGGAGAAAATTGTCTCTTTAAACGTACCGCAAAGCTGATTATTGATATCAATGCAAAAAAAATGAATGCAAGCAGAGAACTTGTAGATTCCGTTGATCGCATGGTTGAAAAAATTAATCATATTGATATGTTATTTGAAAAGAGAACGGGTCAGCAGCTACACATTGACCGGGACCCATTGGAAAACCTTTATTATATGATTATTTCTGGAGAAACACCAGCTGAAGTGGGAGTTTCAGTAAAACAAAAAATTGCATCCCTTCAGAATGCATTGGATACTATTTTTTCGATTGCAAATATTGAAAAAGATGTAGAAAATGAATTTCGAAAATTATTGCAGGAATATAAAAAGCTTAGTGATAAAATGGCAACCGATGATGCAAGTAGAAGGCTAAGAAAAGAATTATCCCGTATTTATTATAGTATATATAAAGCGGTATTTCTAAATGCATATAACAAACCAGATTGTCCATTTGTAATTGACTTGTTCCTTAAGTATGGTTTTTTGGATGAAACACTTCTTCGAGAAGAACAGCTGGAAGAACTTGTTGAATTAGAGGAGGATACAACTGCTGGACTTTGTAGCGTTTACAATATGAAGCAGTGGTTAACACTCATTTATACTGGCAAGAAACTTCCGTCAAAAAGTGAATTTGACTTGGATTATGAGGAGTATATTCGTTCCCTAAGAAAAACAAACGAAATTACAGAAGAAGAAGGAATTAAACGTCTAAATGACAAAATGGCACGCTTGGATTATGAAATTCAAAACATGTTCCAGTATAATAATCGTCTAGTGAATGGGCAGATACTCTCCTTTGTTCCGTTTTTGCAAGAAAGCTCATTCATAGCAGGAATAAAGAAAGCATTTGTTACTAGTAAAAAAATAAATGAGGCAATAGAGGAACTTAAGAAAATTGACTACAGTGTATTTTACCGCGAAGAATTTTATGACAATGCAGAGATTAATATTAAGCGAGAATATGTAGTAAAAGAGGTTTTTCCAGATATTATTTTATTTCCAAACAGTGGAGAGAATGGTGTCATGTGGCAAGATCTTAGTGGCAGGAAGAGAGATTCAAAAGGTCGCTTTTTACTTCCTAGCTTTACTGTAAAAAATCTACAGGAGCTCTTTATTAAGATCCTTGGTAGATATCGCTGGGAGCTATGCAGAACGATTCAGGGGACAGCCTGGAATAATATCAAATATAAGTCACTGACAAGTGAATATATGGATTATATTCAGTTTTATCGTAAAAACCGCGAGTTATCCGAAGATCGAAAAGAAAAATTAAAAGCACAAATTCAAAAAAGCCGTAATAATTCAAAAGAAGTATTTGTATCGGACTATGAAGCCTGGGTTCGCAATGAGTCACAAGGAGCAATTCGATTAAGCAAAGTAACAAGAGAAATGCTGGCAACATATTGCCCGTTTGCCCGTGATATTAGAGAGAATTTAAAGGGACAGCCGATGTTTGCAGAGGCGATGAATCGCTATAATCAAGAAAAAGCTGCAAAAATTCGTACTCTAGAGCTTTGTGTGCATGCCCTAGAAAAGGATGGAAAAAATATACCGGAAGAAATTGTTAACACCTTACAATATTATAAAGAGGCATAATACCATTGAAATTACAGCAAGGAACGACTACTATAGTAGTACTAAGATACAATGAAACACAGGGGGATAAACCATGGGCAAGCTTGATAGTATGATAAAATGCGCACAGGCAAGAAACCTACTTGAAGAAAAGCAAATCGAAAAGGCTGCTGAACTAATAGAGCAAATCGACATAGAAAAAGTGAAATCTATTATGGACTTACGAACAATTGGACAAATCTATATTGAATCCAAGCGTTTTTTGGATGCAAGGGATGTCTATTTGCTAATTTTTGATAAAGTACAATCTAGAAGTGCGCTGTATCATTTGATATATCTTTCTATTCAATGTGGGTTATTGGAGGAAGCAGAGCATTTTTACGAGGATTATAAAAAAATAGATCGAGATAGTGCGGAGTGTTATATTCTGAATTTTTATATCCAAAAGGCAAAAGGGGCGAACCATGCGGAATTAATTGTGTATATTAAAGATATTTTGTCTTATGAGTATTTAGAAGAATGGGCATACGAACTTGCGAAGCTTTACCACAAAGAGGGTATGGAAGAAGCGTGCATTGAAGAATGCACAAAGATAATACTTTGGTTTGGTGAAGGAATTATTGTGGAAAAGGCAATGCTCCTTAAACTGCATTACGTGGAAGGTATTGATATTTCTTCCCGTAAGGCGATTGATGAAACTAGAAATCTTGCAGCAGAACTAAGAATTGCTGCAAGGATTGCAGATCGCCAGGAAAGAGAACGATATGAAACTGAGCAAGAGGATGTGGAGGACTTTTTCGAAGATAAGGATCTGATTGAAGCGGCGAAAGAAGTGCAAACCAAAATAGAACTAGATGAACAACCAGAACTAAAATTTGAAGAGCAAATAAAAGAACAACTAGAAGTAGAATCAGAACAACCTGTATTAGAGCAACGTAAAGTAGAGCAAGTAGAAGTGGAAACAGTGCTTCAAACGGGTGAAAAAAGTAAGAAAGAACAGATGATAGAAAGCATTGTGGAGGAAGCAATCCGAACAAGGCAAATGCCACATTTTTCGGTGATTGGGAACAATGAAGAAAAAACCATGGAAATCACAAAAAAACTCATGCGAGAATTATGTGAAAAAGGAGTATTAAAAACACCACGAATTGCTAGAATTGCGGCCGCAAAGGTAAATAGCATAAATCTGGAAGAAAAAAGGGAACAACTGGAAGGATCATGCCTTTTAATTGAAGGAGCACATGAACTTTCTTTGGAGTCCCTGCAAACGCTTTGTCAGATCATGAAGCGTATGCGAATCAATGTTGTAGTTGGATTTGTAGATGAGGAAGAGGCAATGAATGAGCTGTTGAATCGAAACCGTAAGCTTAAGTCGCTAATCAAATATGAACTCTATGTATAAATATTTTGTGAGGAGATTGGTATGAAAACGGAGAGAAAAAATACCGTATATGTTGTTGGTCACATAAATCCGGATACGGATTCCATAAGTTCATCAATTGCATATGCATATTTAAAAGAAAAATTGACTGGTAATCATTTTGCACCGATGCGAGCAGGTGAAGTAAATCAGGAGACAGCCTTTGTATTAAACTATTTTGATGTGAAGGAACCAGAATTGATTTTAAACGTTCATACACAGGTCAAAGATGTAGAATTTCGTCAAATAGAGGGTACACCAAGTAATATTTCTTTAAAAAAGGCGTGGGAGCTAATGAGAGAGAGTAAGGCAAATACTTTGCCGATTGTTAGTGCTCACCGAAGACTAGAAGGGCTTATTACAATTAGTGATATTGCCAAGTCTTATATGGATGTTTATGATAATAGAATTATCGCTACAGCGCAAACGCCATATAATAATATTATAGAAACGTTAGAAGGGGAAATGATTGTTGGCGATAGCAATTCCTTTATAAGTGAAGGAAAGGTATTAATTGCAGCAGCGAACCCGGATTTGATGGAAAGTTATATTGAAAAAGGAGATATCGTAATCCTTGGAAACCGTTATGAATCCCAACTTTGTGCAATTGAGATGGCAGCCGGCTGCATTATTGTATGTGATGGGGCGATGGTATCTTATACCATTACTAAGCTTGCAGAAAGCAAAGGCTGTACAATAATAAAAACGCCGTTTGATACGTTTACAGCTGCACGTTTGATTAATCAAAGTATGCCGATTCGATTTTTTATGAAGAATAAAGATTTAGTAACATTTAATGAGGATGATCGTATTGAAGAAATACGCGATATTATGGCTAAAATGAGATTCCGTTATTTCCCGATTTTAGATGATAATAATAAATTTGTTGGAATGATTTCGCGCCGAAATTTATTGGATGCAAAAAGAAAGCAGCTTATCTTGGTTGACCACAATGAACGTGCGCAGTCAGTAGAAGGAATTGAAGAGGCTGATTTATTAGAAATCATCGATCATCACCGTTTGGGTGGTATCCAGACCATGAGCCCTGTATTTTTCCGTAATCAGCCACTTGGCTGTACCGCCACCATAATTTATCAGATGTATCAGGAGAATGGAATTGAAATACCGAAAGACATTGCAGGCTTATTGTGTTCTGCTATTATTTCAGATACGTTGGTATATCGTTCACCGACCTGTACGCAGGCAGATATTATGGCAGCAGAGAAGTTGTCTTATATTGCGGGAATTGATGTAAATCGCTACGCAAAGGAAATGTTTGCGGCAGGAAGTAATTTAAAAAATAAGTCAGCAGAAGAAATCTTTCATCAAGACTATAAAGTATTTACTTCAGGTGATGTCTCATTTGGTGTTGGGCAAATCAATGCGATGGACGGCGATGAATTAGAGGAAATGAAAGAAAGAATTTATGATTATATGGTAAAGGATTTTGACCATCATAAAGTATCGATGCTGTTCTTTATGCTCACCAATATATTGGAAGAATCTACACAACTTTTATATTATGGAGATGGTGCAGAAGAACTCATACAAGACACATTTGATATGAATAATGCACAGGAAGGAATCAAGCTAGAAGGAGTTGTATCAAGAAAGAAACAACTCATTCCAGCTCTCATGCTTACCCTACGACAAGATAATAATTAATCAATTTTAAATTGAAGCTGTACAGGAGTCTTAAGGTTATTTCCACCTTTTGATTTGACAGCAGTTGTAATATTAAGAATATAGGATTCATGCTGGGCATATGCCTCTAAAGGCTCTATTTCTATTATGTTATTCAGTGTATCATAGTGAATCGAAGTCATTAAAGGCTGTTTTTCAGTATTTGTAACATAAAGATTTACATTGTTTACGGTTCTTGGATCAAGGGGAGTATTAAATTTAACCTTCCACAGGAATTTACCTGTTTTAAACTTAAGTGTTTGTTTAACCTTGTCCTCCATGCCCTGTGTTACATTTTGGATGTCAAGATATTTTGGCATAAGCGTCACCTCACATTTAATATAGCTATTATAATATGCAATCGGCAAAAACGCAATCAACTTAAAATCAAACAATGGGAGAAACTATGAAAAAAGAATTATGGAAACCTGGAAATATGCTTTATCCATTACCTGCAGTTATGGTAAGCTGTCGAGAAGGTGACAAGACACCAAATATTATAACGGTAGCATGGACTGGAACGGTTTGTACGAATCCTGCAATGGTATATATTTCGGTACGTCCAGAACGTTATTCTTATGATATGATAAAAAATAGCGGCGAATTTGTCATCAATCTTACAACCAAGAAATTGACATCAGCGGTCGATTTTTGTGGTGTACGATCTGGAAGGGATGTAGACAAATTTAAAGAGCTTCATTTAACACCAATTTCTGGAGATAAAGTGAATGCACCCTATATCGAAGAGTGTCCAGTTAACATAGAATGTAAGGTAAAGCAAATAATAGAACTTGGTTCACACCACATGTTTTTGGGAATGGTGGAAGGAGTTCATGTGGATCGCCAGTTCCTGGACGAAAAGGGAAGGTTTAATTTAAATAAATCCGAATTGATTGTTTACTCTCATGGGGAATATTTTGATTTGGGAGAAAAACTTGGTACCTTTGGCTATTCCGTTAAAAAGAATAGTGCGAAACGCAGTAAAGGGATAAGGGGAGGAAGCAAGACATGAAAATCAGTTACTTGCATATCAAAAACTTTAAATCCATCCGTGATTTGGAAATCAAAGAGGTGGAAAACGCGCTTATACTTGTCGGAAAAAATAATACCGGTAAAACGGTTGTTATTGATGCAATCCGCTTGGTTTGCGGTGATTTTATTGTTAAAAAAATAAACTATGAAGACGAAGAAAAAAGCATAGTAGTAGAAATGACCGTAGATTTTGACGAAGAAGATTTGTTTTCATTGCATAGCCAAGGAGTGGTAAGTAAATATAAGAAGTATGATTTGTGGGTAAAAGATTTTTGTAATAAAGTGCCTTCTTTTAAAGAAGGAAAAATCAACTTTAAGTGTATTGTGAATCCGGAAGGAGTTATCAAATATAACGATGGCGTGAAAAAGAATAATCCTTATATTAAGAGTATCTTGCCAAAGATATATCATATTGATAAAGATAGAAATTTAGATTCCATACAAAATGATGTATTTCAGTTTTATGATAAATCCATTTTTTATGATCTGAAAAATAATATATGCATGTTTGATCCAGCGAAAAAGTGTAATCGTTGTTTCAACTGCATTGGATATATCAACCAAAAAAGTCCAGAAGAGCTTACTGCTTATGAAACAACGCGATTATTAGAATTTAAATTGTTCCATTCGAATATCAATGCCTTTTCTGAAAAATTGAATCGGTATTTTCATGCAAATGGAAGTCCGATGAAAGACATTCATTATGAAATAAAATTTGATCCAGAAGATATGCTAAATGTTGAAACAAAGGTATTTAACAGAGATCGTGAAACAGAAGGAACGATGCAGACTTTAAGTGAAGGATTAAAGAGCATTTATGCACTTTCTTTACTGGAAGCCTATGTAGATGAGGAAGGAACCCTTCCATGTATCATAATAATAGAGGATCCTGAAAACTATCTTCATCCTCAGCTTCAAAAGGTTGCCAGTGAGATATTATTCCGATTATCCAAAAAGAATCAGGTTATCTTCTCCACACATTCACCAAATCTAATCTTTAATTTTTCTTCCAAGCAGATTAAGCAGGTTGTTTTGGATCGAGATTATTATACTACAGTAAAAGAGGATACCGATGTGGATGAAATATTAGATGATTTAGGCTATACAGCAAATGATCTAATGAATGTGAACTTTGTGTTTATTGTTGAGGGAAAACAAGATAGTAGCCGCCTTCCACTTTTGCTTGAAAAATATTATTCCGAGGTTTATGACAAGAATGGAAAGCCACTTCGTATTTCCATCATTACGACCAACAGTTGTACCAATATTAAAACATATGCAAACTTAAAGTACATTAATCAGCTTTATTTAAAAGATCAATTTTTGATGATTCGAGATAGTGATGGCAAAAACCCAAATCACTTAAGAAAACAGCTTTGTAGCTATTATGACCAACGGTCCAAAGAGGATGTTGGCAATCTGCCACGAGTAATGCCAAGAAATGTTTTAATTCTTAAGTATTATTCGTTTGAAAATTATTTTCTGAATCCTAAGATAATGGAAAAGATTGGTGTGATCAAAAAAGAAGAAGATTTTTATAATATTCTTTACGTAAAGTTCAAAGACTATCTATATAAACTTGGAAGTACAAAACGAATGATAAAAAATTTCGGAGTACGGATTAATTCAAAGCAAGATGTAAAAGACAACATGGAACTGATCAAAACCTATGTCAGAGGGCATAATCTTTATGATATTTTTTATGGAAGATATCATAATGATGCGGAAATAGAAATTTTGAAGAAGTATATCGAAGCCGCATCAAGAGACGATTTTAAGGATATTTTGGATTCCATTGATTCCTTTGTTTATTTTGAAAATCGTAAAAAATAAGATGAGCTTTACCAAAGATAATAAATATTACGGACAGATAGGAGCAGCATGAAAAATATTGTTCTCATTGGAATGCCAGGAGTAGGTAAAAGTACAGTTGGTGTTATATTAGCGAAGGCACTTGGTTATCAATTTATTGATTCTGATTTACTGATACAAAAAAGGGAGAAAAAACTCTTAAGAGAAATTATTAAAGAAGATGGACTAGAGCGCTTTATTGAAATTGAAAATGAGGTGAACCGGGCAATAGAAGATACAGACAGCGTCATAGCAACTGGGGGAAGTGCTATCTATGGAAAAGAGGCAATGGAATTTTTTTTCCAGAACGCAATTGTGGTATATCTAAAGCTTGATTATGAAGAATTAAAGCACCGGGTGGGAGATCCACATAAGCGAGGTGTAGTTTTGAGAAATAATCAGACTTTTTATGATTTATATGAAGAAAGGTGCCCTCTGTACGAAAAATATGCGCATGTTACAGTGGATGCAAAAGGTCTTGATGTAGGCGAATTAATGCAAAATATTAATACAAAACTCTTGCTATAATGGAGTCATGAAAAAATTAGTTTTACAAATGAGAATAATGTGCTATAATCGTTATGTTATAAAGCACTAAGTTCGTAAATAATGAAGATTTACAAGATAAAACGGCGATAGATACAATAAATTAGAAATGATTCGTTGCAAATAGTATAGAGATATTTAAAAATAGAGGTGTCATATGGAGCAATATATTATAAAAGGTGGAAAGCCATTAGTTGGTAGTGTCACCATTGGTGGAGCTAAAAACGCGGCTCTTGGAATTTTGGCAGCAGCCATTATGACAGATGAAACAGTTACGATTGATAATTTACCTGATGTTAGGGATATAAATGTGTTACTGCAAGCGATTGAAGGCATTGGTGCCATGGTAGAACGTGTCGATGCGCATACAGTAAAAATTAACGGAAGCAATATTGGTGCAGTTAATATTGATTACGAATATATAAGAAAAATCAGAGCTTCCTATTATTTATTAGGAGCACTTCTTGGAAAATATAAAAAAGCACAAGTGGCCCTTCCGGGTGGCTGCAATATTGGAAGCAGACCAATTGACCAGCATATAAAGGGATTTAGGGCGCTCGGAGCAACGGTAAAGATTGAGCAGGGAATGATTGATGCGAAGGCAGACCGTTTAAAGGGAAGCCATATTTATTTGGATATGGTTAGCGTTGGTGCTACCATAAATATTATGCTCGCTTCTTGCATGGCAGAAGGAAAAACAATTATTGAAAATGCAGCAAAAGAACCACATATTGTTGATGTTGCGAATTTCTTAAATAGCATGGGTGCCAATATCAAAGGTGCTGGAACCGATGTTATTCGTATTAAGGGAGCAGAGAAGCTTCATGCAAGCGAATATTCGATTGTGCCAGACCAGATTGAAGCGGGGACTTTTATGCTTGCTGCTGCAGCAACTTGTGGAGACGTTTTAATCAAAAATGTAATACCAAAGCATTTAGAAGCAATTTCTGCAAAGCTAGTTGAGATTGGTGCAAAGGTAGAAGAATTTGATGATTCGATTCGTGTATATTCGGATAAAAGGTTAGGTAGTACTCATGTAAAGACACTACCATATCCTGGATTTCCTACGGATATGCAACCACAAATTGCAACTCTTTTGGCGTTATCAAAAGGCACAAGTATTGTTACAGAAAGTATATTTGAAAATCGCTTTAAATATGTCGATGAATTGAATCGAATGGGAACTTCTATTACAGTAGAAGGAAACTCAGCAATTATCGCAGGAGTTCCAGAATTGACAGGAGCAATTGTAAGTGCACCAGATCTTCGTGCTGGAGCAGCACTTGTTATTGCCGGTTTAGTAGCAAAAGGGTTTACTTTTATTGACCAGATTGAATATATTGAACGTGGCTATGAAACCTTTGAAAAGAAGATGAAACAACTTGGCGCTGACATGGAAAAAGTTGACGTAGAGGATGAAAAAGCGATTCAGAAATTTAAATTAAAAGTAGGCTAAATAAAATAATTATCAATGCCCTTGGTGGAATTCGAAAATTCTGCTTGGGGCATTTTTTTTGCGTACTTGACAGATAAAAAAAAATCATGTAAGCTAGGAATATACCCAGAGGGGGTATGCAGTTAATGTGATTACATGGATAGGAGGATACGATGAAAGAAGAAGTTTATATAATAGATGGTATGACTTGTGCAGCATGCAGCTCGGCGGTAGAACGAGTGACCAGGAAACTAGAGGGCGTCGAAAGAAGTGATGTAAATCTGACGACCAATCGAATGACCATATCCTATGATGAGACGAAAGTGGGACCAGAGCAGATTAAGCAAAAGGTGGAAAAGGCTGGTTTTGGAATTCGGGATAATCAAAAGAGTGTGGAAAATACAAATAAAAAAAATAGCGAGGAACAAGATCAATTAACAGCGGAAGACGTTGCACTAAAGAATGCGAAGAAAAGGTTGATAGGTGCGATTATCTTTACGGTTCCACTGCTCTATATTGCAATGGGACATATGTTACCCTTTGAGTTGCCACTTCCAAAAATAATACAGATGATGGTATATCCAAGTAACTTTGCACTGATTCAGTTATTACTGACGATACCGGTATTGTATTTTGGTCGAAACTTTTACATTGTGGGTTTTCGAACGCTATCCCATGGCAATCCAAATATGGATTCACTCGTTGCAATAGGAACCTCCAGTGCATTTATCTATAGTCTCATCATGACCTTTCTCATTCCTTGGAAGGAGCATTCGGTTCACAATTTGTATTACGAATCGGCAGCAGTCGTTGTTACTTTGGTTATGGTTGGAAAGTATATGGAGAAAAATAGTAAGAAAAAGACACAAGGTGCTATTCAGAAATTATTAGAGCTGACACCACCAGTTGCTTTGCTAAAGACAGAGAGTGGGGAACGTCAAGTTGCGATTGAAGAATTAAATGTGGGTGACATTGTTGTCGTTAGGCCTGGTGAAAAGATTCCTCTTGATGGCATTATTGTAAACGGAAGTGGAAGTATTGATGAGTCCATGTTGACTGGTGAGAGTGTTCCTGTGGATAAAGTTCCAGGAAATAAGGTGATTGGTGGAAGCATTAATTTTAATGGCGCATTTGAAATTGAAATTACAAAAGTAGGAGAAGACACCACGCTTTCGAAAATCATAAAGATGATAGAGGATGCACAGGGCAAGAAGGCACCAATATCAAAGATAGCAGATCAGGTAGCAGGCTACTTTGTACCTATCGTTATGACAATAGCGGTTCTTTCTGCGATTGCGTGGTTGATTGCGGGAAAAGATTTTTCATTTGCATTAACAATATTTGTATCGGTTCTTGTGATTGCCTGCCCATGTGCACTTGGACTTGCAACACCGACTGCGATTATGGTGGGGACCGGACTTGGTGCAAATCATGGTATATTAATACGTTCCGGCGAAGCATTAGAACTAACTCATAAGATTGATACCATTGTCCTTGATAAAACGGGCACGATTACAAAGGGAAAGCCAGTCGTAACGCAGATAATTACAAATGATGCGTGTCAGATTAGCAAAGAGGAAATGTTGCAGATTGCAGCAACAGTAGAAAACTTGTCAAGTCATCCACTTGGAATTGCTATTGTAGAAAAAGCCAAGGAACAAGGAGCATTAAAATATAAGGCAACCAAGTTTTTAAACCTGGCAGGAATGGGTGTGGAAGCTTATTTATCAACCGGTGAGAATGTGTTGATTGGAAATAAAACGTTATTAAAGGACCGAAACATAGATTATGTAGCATATGAAACACAAGGAGATGAGCTGGCTAGAATGGGACAGACACCGATGTATGTCGCAATGGAGCATTCCTTATTGGGTATT
Organism: Lachnoclostridium sp. UBA5725; assembly: GCA_002419585.1. Lineage (GTDB taxonomy): Bacteria > Bacillota > Clostridia > Lachnospirales > Lachnospiraceae > DIGJ01. The sequence continues at coordinate 59,976 of DIGJ01000033.1, read as the reverse complement.
ATTAGTGTTGCGGATGTGGTTCGTGAAACGAGTGAAGAAGCAATACAGGCGATGAAAAAAACGGGTGCCAGTGTGTATATGTTAACTGGAGACAATGCGCTGACAGCAGAATATATCGGAATGCAGGCAAAGGTTGACAAGGTGATAGCGCAGGTACTTCCGGATGAAAAAGCAAATATTATTGCCAAATTGCAAAACGAAGGCAAAAAGGTTATGATGGTCGGAGATGGTATCAATGATGCTCCGGCACTTGCTCAGGCAGACATTGGTGTTGCAATTGGAAACGGCAGCGACATTGCGATTGAATCGGGTGATATCGTACTAATGAAATCTGATCTTCGCGATGTTGCGAAAGCAATTCGATTAAGTCAATTAACCATTCAAAATGTAAAACAAAATTTATTCTGGGCCTTCTTTTATAATATCATTGGCATACCAGTTGCAGCGGGGGCACTATACCTTATAAATGGAACACTCTTAAGTCCAATGATTGGTGGGTTTGCAATGTCTCTAAGCTCAGTATGTGTAGTAGGAAATGCATTGCGTTTAAAAATCAAAAAACTGTAGGGGGTGATCTGCATGGAAGAAAATAAGGATACTATGAAGCACAAACATAGGGAGGCCAAGGAGTACAAAGACCTGATTACTCGATTGAATCGGATTGAAGGTCAGGTCCGCGGAATTAAGGGTATGGTCGAGAATGAGGCATATTGTGTGGATATACTCACGCAGGTATCCGCTGTTCAGTCTGCACTGAATGGATTTAATAAAGTCCTTTTAGGAAATCACATCCGAACCTGCGTTGTAGACGATATACGTGAAGGTAATGATGAAGTAGTAGATGAGCTTATGAAGACGCTTGTAAAGCTGATGAAATAACCTATTATCGTATCATCGAAAGGGGGTGCAAGAATGCGAGTATTGAAAGTGGAAGATATGCATTGCAATGCATGTGTGGATCGAATTACAAAAGCACTAACAGCTGCGGAATTAAAGTTTAGCGTTTCGTTAGAAGACAAAACAGTTAGCATTGATGGGTGCGATCATTGTATAAAAACAGCCATTGATGAATTAGACGATCTTGGCTTTACAGCAATTGAAGAATAACAGGAAAGAGCGAGGATTCCGGTGTATGGAACCTCGCATTTTTCGTTGTTCAGGCTTTTTCATTTTAGTTGTAATTTCTCTAAAATTGTCCTTCTGCAGTCATCTTATCTTTTACATTATATAGCTGTTTTGCTTGCTTTAAGAGGACTTTGTAACGCTGTTGAGCTGCCTTGAGCTCATAAATGGAGCAGTCAATCAAATCAGGGTCGGTAGAATTTTCAAAATTGGAGTATGCACAGTCAAGTGCAATTTTCGTTCGTTCTAGCTCCGCCTGAATGAGTTCTTGCTGTATTTGTAAGATAGATTTTCGTTTTCCTAGCATAATATATTTCCTTCTATAATATGGTGATATTAACAGTATAATCATAAAATGAAAAATTATACCAAAAGGTAGTTTTAAAAGAACTTTAGACGGAACAATAATGGGATGAAAGGATATATAAACTATGATTGAATTTTTTAAATGGATTGGAAATGTAATGCTTCGATTGATATTTGGTGCGATTGGTATTTTTGCAATGAACGCTATTTTTCAGGCAGTTTCAATGGACATGGTGGTAGGGATTAATCTGGAGACGATGGCTACCATAGGGCTTCTTGGTGTACCAGGTTTTGTTTTGCTATACGCTATAACTTATTGCGTAAATGATGCTTGACAACAAATTGCATTTGTGTTAATATGCAAATATAACAAAGGAAGGAGATAAAGTCGTTAAACAACAAATTATTATAGTTATTTTACTGGCAGCAGTACTCTGTGATTTCATAACATGGAAAATCAAAAATGAAATTATTATTTGTGGATTTGCAGCAGCTGTGTATTTTATGTTTCAGGAAGGTACATACATAAGTGGTCTTTTAGGGGCGGTATTCCCCATTATAATCATGTGGCCGCTATTCTATATTCGTGCTTTGGGAGCAGGAGATATTAAACTGCTTTCTGTTTTAGGCAGTTTTTATGGATACAAAGTAATACTATCTTTTATGGTAATATCACTATTTTTTGGTGCTATTCTTTCCATCTTTCAAATTGTCCGATGCGGCAATCTTAACATTCGTTTGCAGTATTTTTACTGCTATATTTCCAACTATATCAGAACAAAAAAAATAACAAAATATTATAATGCAAAACATGAAGGTAGGGAGCCGGTCATTCATTTTTCACTTGCAATTTTTATGGCTCATCTATACTTTGTCTTACAATAGAAATAGAAAGGAGTTAATTTGAAACAGTGTATACTTGGTATTTTTGATTATGAAATTGACTATGCCAATAATCTGATGGAATATCTAAATCAAAAAAGTAATTTCCATTATGAAATATGCTTGTTTACGAGTATAGAGCGATTGAATGCATATTTACAGGAAAATCGGATGGAAGTGCTGCTTATTTGTGAAAGCGCCCTAGATAAAATGAAAGACTCCGCAAAGATTACGAACATACTTATTTTGTCAGAGGAAGAGAACATGGAGGAAGGCCAGTATCCTTCAATTTTTAAATTCCAGTCTGCAGAACGAATTTATTTTAGTTTAGTTGCATCGCTAGATCAAAACAGAAATGTATCAAATCAAGATGCAAAAAATGAAAGTCGGGTAAAATTTTTTGGTGTCATTTCTCCAAATGGCGGGAGCGGCAAGACAACGTTTTCTCTTGCTTTTGCTGAGGCCGTAGCAAAAACAGAACGGACATTGTACCTAAACTTTGAATCATTGGGAAGCAGTATCTTTGAATCGAAGAATAAAGGTGGCATGTCAGATGTGATTTACTATTTAAAGCAAAGACAAAAAGGAATCCTTAAGAAAATACAATCCATGGCGACTACGATTGCTGGAGTAGATTGTATCTTTGCAGTAACACACTATGGTGATCTGCATGCGTTAGAAAAAGAAGATATGGACTTTCTAATGGAGGAACTAATTAAGACGCAGGTTTATCAAAATATCGTATTTGATTTTGGCAATCTAAACGAAATTGTATTCTATATCCTGGAACGATGCAAAAAGATTTATGTAACTCACTTAAAGGATAATAGTAGTATAAGCAAAGAAACCGCGTTTCAAAAGTTGTTTTGTTTTGAAGAAAAAGAAGCATTAATGAACCGAATGGCTCCACTTATGCTGCCATGGGATATCAGAATTGCAAATGGAGATTATAAAACGGATCAATTATTAGAAGGAGAGCTGGGGAAGTTTATCAATGAATTACTGTACCGTACAAGCGAATCATAAGCTTAAAATAAAGCAGATTGTCATGAATAAGTTAGCCTATCTTGGCGAAGTTGGAGATGAGGAAATACAAAATATCATTGATGATTGTATCATTGAATATAGCCAGGAAACCTTCCTCGATGTGAAGGAAAAGCAAACCCTGAAGCTGGAACTTTTTAATGGAATTCGTAAATATGATGTATTACAGGAATTAATTGATAACAATGATATTTCAGAAATTATGATAAATGGTTGGAAGACTATTTTTATCGAAGCTCATGGGAGAATAGAAAAATGGGACAAACAGTTTGAATCAAAAGAAAAGTTAGAGGATGTAATTCAGCAAATGGTATCTCGTTCCAACCGCATGATAAATGAATCAAGCCCTATTGTAGATGCTAGACTTGAAGATGGTTCCAGAATACATGTTGTACTTTCGCCGGTTTCATTGGATGGACCAGCGGTTACCATACGAAAATTCCCACTTGAAAGTATCACAATGGAGCAATTGATTGAGTGGGGAGCAATTTCTTACGAAGTAGCAGAATTCTTAAGAAAACTGGTCATTTCTCAATACAATATTTTTGTCAGTGGGGGAACTGGTTCAGGAAAAACAACTTTGCTTAATGTACTTTCTAATTTTATTCCAGAGGATGAGAGAGTAATTACAATTGAGGATTCCGCGGAACTGCAAATCAATCATGTACCAAACCTTGTACGACTTGAGACCAGAGAGAGTATCATGGAGGGGAGTAAGAAAATTACGATGGAACATTTAATCAAGGCATCCCTTCGCATGAGACCATCACGAGTTATCGTTGGTGAAGTACGGGATGGAGAGGCGGTGATTAATATGCTGCAGGCAATGAATACAGGTGCTGCCAGTATGTCAACTGGGCATGCAAATAGTCCCAAAGATATGCTGAATCGCTTGGAAGCTCTTGCATTAATTGGCATGAATATGCCACTCTTGTCAGCAAGAAAGCAGATTTCATCTGCAATTGATATCATAATACATTTAGGAAGACTGCGTGATAAATCAAGAAGAGTACTTGAAATCATAGAAGTTCTGGATATCGAAGGAGAAGACATACAGACCAATCGTTTGTATCGATTTAAGGAATTGGGGGTAGATAAACAAGGAAAGATACTTGGGGATCTTGTATCAACAGGTAACAAATTGATTAATCAGGATAAATTAGAAAAGGCAGGGATGTTGGAATAGAAGATTATGAGAAAATTTCGTTAAACAAGGATCAAAAAGTAATTACGATTCTAAAAAGTATAGCGATTATCGTAACAATTGCTTATTTATTCTATGATAGCATATGGTTTTGTATTTTGCTTAGCCCCATAAGTCTACTTATCCTTCGTAGAAGTAAAGTAAAGTATTGTAAGCAAAGAATGTGGGAATTAAATCTTCAATTTAAGGATGCATTAGGTGGAATCTTAGCAGCACTTATGGCAGGGTATTCGATCGAGAATAGCTTCAAGGAGGCACATAAGGATCTTTTACTTATCTATGAATTGGAGGACGACATCATGCTAGAGTTATCCTTCATCAACAATCAGATACAGTGCAACCAGCGAGTAGAGGATTTGTTATCGGATTTTGCAAAGCGAAGCCATATAGAGGATATCACTAATTTTACAGAGGTTTTTGTTATGGCAAAACGATCAGGAGGAAATCTTGCTGCGATCTTGAATCGGACGGTCCGTAACATTAGCGACAAAATTGAAATTAAACGTGAAATTCAAACACTAATCGCGGGAAAGCAGATGGAAGCCAAAATTATGATGTTTATCCCGATAGGAATTATCACATACATGCGTATTTTTTCACCTGGTTTTATGGATGTTTTATATCACAATCTGCTTGGAATTTGCATTATGACGGTGGCATTAATACTATATGGACTGGGCATTTTTTTGGCAGAACAAATTGTTAATATTGAGGTGTAACAATAGATGTTTATATGCACAGTAATCTTGTTTATTTATGGTGTAATCTTACTTTTGACAAAGAAGCAAAAGGAAAATTACGGGCGTGAAAAGCGATTGGTCAAACGACTCCATCTTGAAAAGTGGATTAAAAAAGATCGACATAGACTTCAAATGCAAAAATTATATCCTTCAGAAAATGAAGAACAAATGATTTTTACATTTTGGTATAAAAAAATTCACATGATGGGGGTCGTATTTGGAGTAATTTTGATTTTAGGTATGTTTAGTGAACTTTCTGCACGGTTGCAACCGACGCTGCTTTCCTCTGATACAAAGCTAGTACGTCCTGGGTATGGCGAAGGATCTAATACGGTGTCCTTAGAAATAAAAAATGATACAATTGGCACACAAAAAATTAGCATTGATGTAACAGAAAAAGTATATGAAGAAAAAGAAAGGCAAGAAGCCTTTAGAAAGGCAAAAGATTATATCAAATCAGTTTATCTAGGGGAAAATCAAAGCAATCGTATGATTTCAAAGCCACTTGTCTTACTAGAAAAGATACCAAATACATCCATATCCGTACGTTGGCTTCTTGATGAAGAGGGTATTATTTTGGAGGACGGCAGTATCAATAAAGAGAAACTAAAAGAGGAAGAAAAGGAGGTAAAAGTCAGTGCTATCTTAGTATATCAGGAATGGAAAGAAGAATGTTCCTTTATACTCAAAGTCATCCCAGAGCAAAAAACAGCGAAAGACTGGTTTTGGGAAAACTTTGAAAAAAGCCGGGTTGCGTTACAAGAAAAGACAAAAAAGGAAGCTTATTTATCCTTACCACAAGTCATAGACGGAGCAAACGTGTACTACAAAGAAGAAGACAAATCGAAAAGTTTTGTATTTCTGGCACTTGCTATCATGGGTTCTTTCTTTTCGATGCTGCAGCTGGATGAAACGTTAAAAAAAGAAGAAAAAAAGAGAGAAGAAGGCCTGTTACTTGACTATCCATGTCTTGTAAATAAGTTTGTGCTTCTCCTTGGAGCTGGGATGACAATTTGTGGAGCGTTTGAAAAAATCAGCCAGGAATATAGTAAAGATAAGCAAAGAAAGGGTGCAAAACTAAAATATGCCTATGAGGAGATGCTGATTACACAAAAGGAAATCCAAAATGGTATCTCAGAGGTAAAAGCTTATGAACGATATGGAAAACGTGTAAAAAGACTGGAATATCTTAAATTTAGCACCTTAATTTCGCAAAATTTAAGAAAGGGAAGTGACCACATTTTAGAATTACTAGAAGTTGAGGCAATCGAAGCGTTTGAAAAACGTAAGGAATACGCAAAAAAGCAAGGAGAGGAAGCTGGAACCAAATTGCTTATCCCGATGATGCTTATGTTAATTTTAGTCATGGGAATTATTATTATCCCTGCATTTTTATCATTTTAAAAAAGGAGAATTCGTATGGAAGAATGGAACGCATTTTTAGAGGAGGAAGAAGGAATTGGGGTAGTTGAAATTATTCTGATTTTAGTTGTATTAATTGGATTAGTGTTAATTTTTAAAGATAAGATTACAGAACTGGTAAAGGATATCTTTGAAACAATTCGTAGTGATAGTGATAAGGTCATAGGAGATTAATGTGGATAACATTTCAGAAAAGAAGGCAGCTGGTGGAGAAATTACAATTTTTCTAACTCTTATTTTGCTTATCTTGTTATCGTTCTTTGCTGTCGCTATTGAGTCGGCAAGGTGGAGTGCATTGGTAAGTTTTAGCGAAAGAAATCTTCGGCTGGCGGTACAAGGCGTATTTAGTGAATATTGCAGACCACTTTGGGAGGATTATCATCTTTTTATGTTAGAAGGAGACGGGGATAAAGAGGCTCGACTACTTTCTGAAATTGAGAAATATCAGAGTGAAATAAGTGGTAATTTATATAGACAGGAGAATCAGGCGTTTGCAATCGCTTCTACCACACCATTTTTAGAAGGAGGTGGGAAGTGCTATCTGGATCAAATTACGAAATATATGAAATATCACTGCGCAGATTCTTATCTTGCGAAAGAAAAAAGCAATACCGTGCAAATGGAAGATGTAAAAGCACAGGCAAAGGAGCAGGTCAATGAACTAGAGGAAGCAGAGGAAAATGCTCAGATAGATAGGTCCTTGCTGAAAGTAATAAGGTTAATTGAGGGTGCTGTTATATCAAACGGTAAAGTGAAAGTATCAAACACTTTCATCAAACAAATTTGCCCGGGTGAAATAAATGCTTACACAGCAGGAGTAAATAGTGAAGTAATTTGGGAAGCCTTGCAATCTGAATATATTCCCTGTGATGAGGTGAGTGCTTCAAAGTGCAGAAGAATAGTATCACTAATAAATCAGGTATTGGAAGAATTGGAGCAAATGGAACAAAAAAGAAGGGGTGCAGGTCAGGACGATTTTAATCAAATGTATCATCAGGTATTAGGTATGAAGGATACCTTAATCTCAAACCGAGCCGTCTTAGTAGAATATCTTCAAAATAAAGACGATGAAGATGCAGGTTCTACTCTATCGGCATATCAGATTAAGCCCTTGCAATTTGATTATGGACCTTTGAATTTAAAAGAAACGCAAAATCCGGTAGATAGTATTAAGAAAAGTTTTCATTCCAACCTGTTATCACTTGTAGTGGAAAAGGAGGAAAGCATTCCCGCTATTCAAATGCCAACAGCATTTATGGTAGCCCAGTCCACGAAAGAATCGGCGGACTCCTGTTCTAGTACAATGTCTGAGATGGATAGTGAAGATAGTGAAAAAGTAAAAAAAAGCTTTTCGATGTATGCAAAAGATACGGCATTTGATAATGCGATTAATACAGCACTTGAAATTAGTTATTATCGAGAACATTTTTCAAATTATTTGAGTGATAGAAAAGAGCCATTTCAATATGAGCAAGAATATATCATCGCAGGTGGGAAAACAGAAAAAGAAGCGCTCGGAACTGTTTTAGATCAGCTTTTACTAGAGCGGGGAATGTTCAATTTTATGTATTTATTAACCGATAAAGAAAAGAGCGAGAAAGCCCATATTACTGCATTGGCACTGGTGGGTTATAGTGGAATGGAACCTTTGGTTCAAATCGTAAAGACCTCAATTTTGCTATGCTGGGCGGTGGCAGAGGCAGTAATTGATCTGGCAATATTGCTTCAAGGAAAGGAAATACCGCTTTGGAAAACAAGGCAAAGCTTTTTACTAAGCTATGAAGAATTGTTCTCCTTTGGTAAGCCATTAGTAATGAAAAAGGCCAAACAATTTATAGAATTAAGTGGGGGTGGAGTTTCGTATCAAGATTATTTAAGCCAGCTGCTACTTGTACAAAAACAAGGGAATCGAGTAAACCGTTCTTTGACTTTGATACAAAAAAATATGGAAATTACATATTATGAAGATTTTTCTTTGCAAAATGGAATGATAGGTATTTGTGCAGACGCAACCTATACCTACCATAAAAATAGGATTTTAAATGTAAATGTAACGTATTGTTATTAATTGATTAGATGTATTCGTGTATCCTTTCTTGAGACTTTAAGAAACTATAAATATCAAATGTACCTTAAAGCGAAAGACTATCAAACTCCACAATCGAGAAAGGATATTCGAATGCACCTATACATCTTTTTGTGAGCTAAGAGGGATTAATGAAAAAAGGATCAATTACTGTAGAGGCCGCAATGGTACTGCCCATCTTTATGTTCTTCCTTTTGGGGATTTCTTATATTATTTGTCTGATATCCCTTCAATACACAATACAGACGGCATTGAGTGATACCGCCAATCAAATGTCGTTAGTTGGATATTTTAACAAAGAAGAAAAAAGTAAACTTGCAATTCAGATTGATTTTAATATGAACTTAGATAATGAATATCTAGGTAAAAATTGCATCTGGGGAGGGATTATTACCCTTTCCAAATCTTACTATAAGGATAAAGATCTTACACTGATAGCCAATTATGTAGTTGAGATTCCAGTTCCATTTTGGGATACCATGCATATTTCGATAGAGCAGATTGCCAGAACCCGGTTGTTTGTAGGAAGAGACCGAAGGGAAGAAGCAAATAAATCAAATACGGATGTCAATGTGCGATACGTTTATATTACAGATACAGGATGCGTATATCATGAAACCGAAAACTGTTCCCACTTAAGGCGTGCAATTCAAACAGTTGAGCGTACTGTGATGTCAAGTAAGAGAAATGAGGCAGGTGGAAAATATTATTCTTGTGAATTGTGTGGTAAAGGGAAAAATAGTGCAGATTTTTCTTTTTTCTATATTACTGCAGATGGGGATCGTTACCATTATGACAAAGAATGTTCGGGGCTGAAAAGAACCATTCGAAAAGTACCATATGAGAGTGTAAAAACATGGAGGGCGTGCAAAAGATGCGGACAGAAACATGGCTTAAAATAGCAGCAGGGGTAGTACTACTATGGGTAAGTATGGAAGATATAAAATGTAAGAAGGTTTGTCTATATAAATTATGTGCTTTGGTTCCCATTGGAATCATACAGATATTAGTTGGAGCGAAACCAAGTTATGTTCAGATTGGCGCAGGCCTGCTTCTTGGTGCTATTGTTATTGTATTGTCTTTGGCAACGCATGAAAAAATAGGATTGGCAGATGGTTTATGCATTGCTTTTCTTGGCTTTGATTTTGGGTTCACAACAGTTTTCCTAATATTCGTTCTAGCGCTCGTTCTGGCAGCATGTTTATCAACAATCATGTTGCTTCTAAAGAAGGTAGAATTAAAAACTGCGATTCCCTTTTTCCCTTTTTTATTTCTTGGATATGTGGGTGTGATGCTATGGTAAGACTACGATATAACGGAAGTTTTACTGTAGAAGCAGCCTTTGTACTTCCGTTAATTCTTTTTATTATTTTTGCATTTATTTATTTAGGTTTTGACTTACATGACAGAGTATGTATTCAAACTATTATTGATAAATATGCAACTCGAGGACAAGATGATCTGAGGCTATTTGAGGCAAAAGAGGTTGAGACACGATTAGAACAACAGATAAAGGAAGAAGCAAATCATAAACTGTGTATTACCAGAGTAGAAAACTTAAACATAGATGCGGGTATTTTAACCATTCATATTGAGTATAGTGAACACAGGAAGTTAAATCTGCAAGGAATACAAATACTTCTAGGGAGCGAGACTCAATCACGAGAAAAAGATATCATAATCTACGATCCAATGAAAAGCATTCGAAGCTTGGGAGGGCTTTCAAAAGATGATAGTGGAGTATAAAAGGGATATGTACCGCAATTATCTTGTAGTGTTACAAGAAGAGAATCTAAAGACCACCTATGAGGTAAAAATGCTGCAAAACAACAAAATTTTAGGCTTTCTTCCAATGCAGGTAAAACGGATTGATGGGCAGGACTACTATTATTATGATGTCAGTTCCTTGCAGCCTTGCTCTGAACTTTATCAAAAAGCAAAGCTTTCCAAGGAACAGATTATGAGACTTGTGGAAGGCATTATAGTTGCGATTGAAAAAGGAAAAGAATATTTACTGATGGAGAATAATTTTGTATTAGAACCAAAGCACCTTTTTATAGACCCAAGCAACTTAAAAGTAAGCCTTTGCTATATTCCTGGCTATTGCAAAGAGATAGTAGAACAATTTGGTAGTCTTTTAGAATTTATTCTAGACCGGGTAGATTATCAAGAGGAACAAGCAGTTCTTCTTGCTTATGGGTTGTACAAGCAAAACAGGGATAAAACGAGTACAGTTTTGGAGTTGAAAAGACTTTTAAGTAATGAAATTCCTCTACGCAAGGAAGAAAAGGAAGAAAAAGAAATTAGATTGGAAAAACAGGCAGAAATACCAATTTTTAATGAAAAATTGTCACCTAACAAGAAAGAAAAGACAGTACTAAATAAAAGTTCTATAATCGCATTATGTATAGGTGCTATTTTGATTGGTATAATAGTAATTGCTGTTCTTTATCAATTACACTTTTTTTCAAATCAAATGGATGGAACATTTGAAACAACAAAATTTCTTTTGTTTTTAATCCTGATTATATTAGCTGAGATCTGTGCATTACACTTTATGTTAAATCAAAAAAATAAAGTCGTGAAAATAAAATCATTGCCTTCATTGATTCAGCCCGAATTTGTGAAAGATACGGTGCCGGAAACCATTGTTTATAAGCATGAATTCGAAACGATTCCAGAAAAGATATCCGAAAATACCGTGCTGTTATTAAATGAAACGCAAACCTATGGAGAGGAATTGTATTGCCTGCTTCCTATAGACTATAAAACGTATCAAAACATTTTGCTCTCTGAATTCCCCTTTTTCATTGGTAAACTAAAAACAAATGTGGATTATGCGATAAATCATGATTCCATTAGTCGTTTTCATGCGAAAATTGAAAAAGAGGGGGAACAGTTTTTTCTTACCGATTTGAATTCAACCAATGGGACGTTCATTCAGGGTAAGCGCTTAGAGACAAATCAAAAAGAAGAAATTGTGATTGGAGATCAGATTACATTTGCCCAAATTACTTACATTTTTAATAAAGTTTAATAAATATTTATGAATGCTTCAATACTTGTTAACATTTTTATGTTAAAATAGAAGAATAATGTTAATTATTTGAATGGGAGAAAGTATGGAGTTACCAATATTTTATGATGAGGCAGAGGAGTGGAGGCACGCCATTCTTCTTTATGAAGCAGCGCTAAAAGAAGTAAATACTAAAATTGAAATATTAAACAGTGAATTTAAGCAAGCACATCGCTACAATCCGATTGAACATGTAAAGTCAAGAATGAAATCACCGGAGAGTATTGCGAAAAAGATAAGGCATTGTAATCGTGAACTTACAATTGAAAATGTAGTCCGATATGTAAATGATGTTGCAGGTATACGAATTATTTGTTCTTTCACTTCGGATATTTATCGCATAGCGGATGCGATTAAAAAGCAAAATGATGTAGAAGTTCTGAAAGTAAAAGATTACATTACACAGCCAAAGGAAAATGGATATATGAGTTATCATATGATTGTAACGGTTCCGATTTTCCTGTCCAATGAGGTTGTAAGGACGAAAGTGGAGATTCAGATTCGTACGATCGCGATGGATTTTTGGGCAAGCCTTGAACATAAGATTTATTACAAATTTGAGGGGAATGCACCACAGAGTATTCGAAATGAATTAAAAGAATGTGCGATGATTGCGTCCTATCTTGATAATAAAATGCTCGGTTTGAATGAGGAAATTAAACGATATTTACCAGAGGAAATGGATGATTTACAAGAAATTGTAGTCGATCCAATCCGAAGAGTACCAATAGAGGCCTATGGTACTTTAACAGAAGAATAAATAAGGGTTGCCACAAATTCCCATAAAAGTTATAATATACGTTAGAATGTATAGGAAGAAAATACAAATTTTACCATATTAAATTGGTGAGATTATATGGAGGTATTGTGGTGAATTTATTTGATAATGCGAATGTATTAAAGCAAATTAAGAGCTACTTTTCGTTATTGGATGAGTATAAGAAGACATTGGAAAAATGCCAAAAAAAATTAGATGCGCGTAGCGTTTACGAAGAAGATAAGATGGCGGACGTTCAGGTGGCACTCGACTTAACCTATCTAAAGGAAGAACTAGACGAATTGAGACCAAATCAAGATCAGTTATCAAGAGAAATGGTTTCGCTACAGGAAATGATGCAGGAAGTAATACAGACACAAAAGCAAATTGTAGACAAACTTGATATACTAGATAAACTTGATGAACGTGATAAGTTGATTATTGAATCCGTTAGAAAAGACTATACTGCCAATCGTTTGGAGATAATTGAAAAATTTGAACAGGTATTGGAAGTTACGAAGAAAAAATCACGTTTTATGGTGATTTCTTCGATTGTGAATGTTATTTGTAGTGGTGCATTAATTGGAGTTATTTTATTTTTATTAAACGTTATTATAAGTGTTTGATTTTTTACTTGCTTGAGATAGCCTAAATACTATTTTAAATAAAATCTTAAATAGAAAGAGTGAATGTAATGTGTGAAGAAATGATTCCATCAATGAAATCTTTTGAGGACGAAATCAATCGTTCCTTTAAGAAATTAAAAAAAGGAGATATTATTAACGGAACTGTTATTGGAGTTTCAGAAACCCAGATAAATGTTGATTTGGGATACTATGCGGAAGGAATTATTAAACTGGAAGAATTAAGCAATGATCCTAAATTTTCAATAAAAGCAGATATTCAGGTTGGTGATAGCATCAAAGCAATGGTACTTTCTGACGATGATGGAGAGGGAAATATCGTCTTATCTTTGAAACAGGCAACGGATATTCTGGCGTGGGACAAGCTAAGAGCGGCATTTCATGAACATCGTGAAGTTAGTGTTAAAATTTCGGAGGCAGTAAATGCAGGCGTGGTTACTTATTTGGAAGGTATTCGTGCATTTATTCCTGCATCTCAGATAGCATTAACGTATGTAGAAGACTTAACGGAATATGTTGGTAAGACCTTGGATGTAGAGATTATAACAGTAGAAGAATCAAATCGTAAACTGGTACTTTCAGCAAAAGAAGTGGCTAAGAAAAAAGAGGAAAAGGATAAATCCAGCAAGATATCAAAGCTTCAAAAGGGTATTGTTACCACTGGAGTTATTGAAAAAATTGCACCATATGGTTGCTTTGTTAACATTGGTGATGGACTTACCGGTTTGGTTCATATTTCACAAATTTGCGGAAAACATATTAAACATCCGAGTGAAGTATTAAAAGAAGGCGAAGAAGTTAAAGTTAAGATTCTAGATGTAAAGGATGGAAAGATCAGCCTGAGCATCAAAGCCGTAGAAGACCGAGAAGAAGTGATAGAAGAAGTTGAGTCAGCTCCACTTGATTATACGTCTGGTGAGGAAGCAACAACTGGACTTGGAGCATTGTTAAAAGGATTTAAATTTGATAATTAAGTAATTGCTTTTAATAAATTAATTACGGAATTTCATTATAAAATTATTGTAAAATAAGGCAGTAATAATATAAGATGGTAACAAAATAGGACGGTAGATAGAATCATATGAATTCTGATAAGCTTCAGAAGATATAATTTTGCTACCGTCCTCTTTTTATTGTTCTTATGCTAGCTATGCCCGTAAGGTACGAATTGAATTTACAATAGCAATCATTGCGACTCCGACATCAGCAAAAATTGCCAACCACATATTAGCAAAACCAAATGCAAGTAATATCATGACAAGTACTTTTACACCAAGAGAAAAAGCAATATTCTCAGATACGATTTTTCGGGTAAAACGAGCAATTGAAATTGCGCGTTCTAATTGAGCTGGTTCATCTGTCATTAAAACAATATCTGCTGCTTCAATAGCAGCATCTGAACCGACACCACCCATTGCAACACCAATATCAGCTCGGGCAAGAACTGGCGCATCATTGATACCGTCACCAACAAACAAAACCTTTTCTTTAGCGTGCGCTTTCGAAAGGATGGATTCTATTTTTTCTACTTTATCAGCTGGTAATAGTTGTGAATAATAAGCATCTAAATTGAGCTCTTTTGCAACATAAGCCGCAGTAGTTTGTTCATCACCGGTAAGCATTATGGTTTTTATTCCTAATTTCTTAAGACCAAGAATAGCCGCCTTGCTATCTTCTTTTATTTCATCAGCGATTAGAATATATCCGGCATACTTACCATCAATGGAAAGGTGGGTAATCGTTCCATTTACCTTTTCAGGAGCAGA
This sequence comes from Lachnoclostridium sp. UBA5725, assembly GCA_002419585.1. GTDB lineage: Bacteria > Bacillota > Clostridia > Lachnospirales > Lachnospiraceae > DIGJ01. The sequence goes on along the minus strand of DIGJ01000033.1, from coordinate 44,927 downwards.
GTAAGAAATATTAGCGGTATCTAATAATTTTGAGTTTCCTAAGAGGATTTCTTTACCATTGTAATTTGCGTGAACACCGTGTCCAGCGACTTCCTCATAATCTTTAACTTCAGATAAGTCAAGTTCTCCATCATATGATTTTACGATTGATTTTGCAATCGGATGCGTGGAAAAGCTTTCAACTATGGCAGCCGTTTTAAGTAAATCCTCTTGATCAAAACCATTAAAAGGAACGATGTCTGTAACACGAAAACTACCTTTTGTTAACGTTCCTGTCTTGTCAAATACAGCATACGTAACTCCATTTAAAGCTTCTAGATAATTACTTCCTTTAATGATAATTCCGTTCCGTGAGGCACAGCCGATACCACCGAAAAATCCAAGAGGAACGGAGATAACTAAGGCACAAGGGCAAGATACAACCAAAAATCCGCACGCTTTATATATCCAAGGGATAAAATCAAAGGTGCCAGTTACGATAGGCGGTAAAATTGCAAGGAGTAATGCTGCTATTACAACAATTGGGGTATAAACACGGGCAAATTTGGTAATAAAGTTTTCGGTTGGAGATTTCCTTGCAGAGGCATTCTCCACGAGGTCTAAGATTCTGGCAACCGTTGAATCTTTATAAAGTTTTGATACTTTAATATAGAGGGTTCCGGCTCCGTTGATACATCCACTTAAAATTTCTTCGTTTTCCGAAATTTTTCTAGGTACAGACTCGCCTGTAAGAGAGGAGGTGTCTACAAAAGAGGAACCTTCTACTACAATGCCATCAAGAGGGATTCGCTCGCTTGGCTTTACTAGAATAATATCACCAATGGACACTTCTTCAGGAGCCAACTGTTTTATTCCATCATCGGTTTTTACATTAGCATATTCTGCTTTTATATTCATGGCGTCTGTTAAGTGTTTACGCGATTTATCAACTGCCATATCCTGTAGGTATTCACCGATTTGATAAAGAATCATAACAGCGAGGGCTTCCGGATATTCTCCAATCAAGAAAGCACCGACCGTAGCAATTGCCATTAAGAAATTTTCATCAAAGACTTCACCATGGGCAATGTTTCGAGCAGCAGTGAATAGTACTTCATACGATAAAATCAGGTAACCAATCAGGATTCCCATAAAGGATGGAGTACCCTCCGGCAGGAAAAAAAGAGAACCATAACCAATAACTGAGCCGATGATTAGTGGCAGCAGTTTCGAAAGATTGAGGCTTTCACCACCATGAGAATGTTCCTTTGTTCCACTACCACAATCCTTGTTATGCGCATGCCCATCGTGGCAACACCCTTTGCTATGATCATGATTATGTTCATGTTCATGATCACCACAGTGGCAGAGGCAAGCATCGCCACACTCTTCAATAGGATGTGCTACATGATTTGTAGATTTTGAACCAACTCCTTTATAAGTATCCCAGGATATAATAGCAACATCTTTTTCTATTCCAGTAATAATTGGAGTAATCAAAGCAAGCAGAGCATCTTCGCTCATATCTTCTTTGCTGCTTATATTTAATTTTTTATTTACGAAATCAATCACAGCATCTTTTATCTGTGGTTGATTTTTTAACTTGGTTTCCATTTTTGCAGCACAATTTGCGCATCTAAGATTATCCAAATAATATTTATTTTCCATAAAGGTTCCCTTTCTATTCTATTACATGAGCTAAGCCCTGATCAAAAATCTGCTTAACATGATCATCTGCCAAAGAATAGTACACAACTTTTCCAGACTTTCTATTTTTGACTAGCTTTGCGGATTTTAAGACTCTTAACTGATGGGAAATGGCAGACTGTGTCATATTAAACATGGCTGCTATATCACATACACACATTTCTGATTCAAATAAGGCACATAAGATTTTCACGCGAGTAGTATCGCCAAAAACCTTGAATAACTCAGCTAAGTCATATAATATTTCTTCTTCGGGCATTTTATCTAATGCAAATTCAATGGTTTCATGATGAATAACATTACATTCACATAGTTCTACATGTTTTTCGTCCATAAGATCTCCTCCATAAACTAATATATGAACAATTGTTCATATATTAGTTTTATACTATTCTTACCTATTTGTCAATTGTTTTTGTAAATAAATCCTTTTTCTGGGAATAAATCCATGTTTAAAAATAAATAAATGGTATGAAAAGAATCAATACAGCTAATATAGGATTTGTTCAAATGACATATGGTGTTGTAATATTGCATAAAAAAATCAGGAAAAATACCTTGCTATTGACAAAATAAACAAAAGATGTTACTATATAGAAGATCGTTAGAGGTAAGAGGAGAAGCCGTATTTTTAACGTTGGGGAACGTGAGAGGGTAACTTTAAAAGAAATAGGATCAGATGACGTGTATTGGAGAGTACACCTTCATTTGATCCTATTTCTCTTTGTACAATATTATTTGTGCGGTATTATATATTATAAGGAATGACTTTGAACTAAGTTCGTGTTTGTATCTCGAATGCACATGCTAGCATATCCATTCGAGACTTGGTATCAAAGATGATTGCTTATAAAAGAAAGAATATCGTCGTATGCTTCTTCTTTTCCGATTTCATTTAATACTTCGTGACGGTAATCTTGATATAGCTTAAAGGAAAAATCGGTTAGCTTCTGAGCTTCTAGTCGTTCCTTTACTTCAACAACACCTTTGCTAAATTCACCGACGGGATCCATGGAACCGCTCATTAAATAAATAGGAAGATTCTTTGGAACCGCATTGTACCAAGCATCGGAGGAAACATAACCAAGTAACTTGGATAGGTCATAGAAAGCGGAGGTTGTAAAGATAAACATACAGTATTCATCCTTTAAATACGTATCAACAATTGCCTCATCTTTTGTCAACCAGTCTTTTGTCGTACGAACCTTTTCGTACTTCTTATTATAAGATCCAAACATGATGTTATCCAAAAACTTACTGCGATAGCGTTCTCCTTTGAAAGCCTTAACCATGGAGATTAAAAACGTTCCAAGTCCCAAGATTGGATTTGTACCTGCAGTACCGCAGATAATTGCTCCATTAATTAGGTCTCCATACTCAGCAACATAAGCTCTTGCAATAAAGGAACCCATACTGTGACCAAAGAGAAATATTGGTAAATCTTTGTATTCTTCTTTCATAATAGTAGTAAGTTTTGCTAGATCCTTTGGAAGGTACGTCCATCCATTATTTGGAGCGAAGTATCCAAGGTCTTGCTTGTTTGCTACACTATTCTTATGACCAATGTGATCATTTCCGCAGACTAAGATATCCTGGCCTGTCATAAACTCGATAAAGGATTCATAGCGCTCTACATATTCACACATTCCATGCGAAATCTGTAAAATAGCGATTGGTGGATTTAGTGGTTTGTAAATATAATAAGTAACATCATTATGTCCATTACTACTTTTAAAAGTATGTATTTCTTTCGAATAATTCATCGTTCAAAAAACCCCCTCACATTTTTATTTAATGGTACTATCTGGAATCTATTTTGTAAAGTGATTTTGGTTGGATATAGATAAATAAACTGTAAAATATTGACAGAGGCATAATAAGAAGCTAATGTTATTAAATAAGGGAATTATTATAGTATTGAAAATTGTAAGAAAGAGAGTTAAATCAATGAAGCTTATAAAACAGGGGTGGATTTTGGTAATAAGTATCCTAATATTAGGTGCATATGGAATAGTTACGTTTCCGCACGCATTTTATGAAAAGCAACAAACAATAGTAATTATTGGTATAGATTATACTGAAAATGTTATGAAGCCAAGCAATATAACACGAAAATCATATAGGATAGAAAATAGCGAAGAAATCAATCAATTGTTAGAGATTCTAAAAAAGTATCACTATAGAAATTATCTTGATAAACAGGGGGGATTTTCAGAACCGACCGCTGAGCTTGCAATCCAAATTTGGTATGGTGATAGTTCTGGTGACAGAATTCTTTTATATTCGGATGGTACACTTTCTGTAAATAATAAATTATCACATATTGGATTTGTAGGAAATAGTCAAGAGAAGGCCCTGTATCAGTTACTATATGGCCAATATAAAAATAAAATGGAATAGATAGGATACCATCATGTTAAGATATTAAATTTATATGCATTCTTGTCCTTAGGTGTAAAACATGGTACGATAGAAAAGATGAAATAGAAAGTGGGGCTCCGATATGAAAATAGTGATTCAAAGAGTTAAATCAGCGGAGGTTTCCATTGAGGAAACAATAGTTGGAAAGATTGGAAAAGGACTGTTATTATTTTTGGGTGTTGGGACGGATGACACCGTAGATATATTAGACAAATATATCGAAAAGATCTTAAAACTTCGTATTTTTGAAGATGAAAATGGAAAGACAAATCTTTCTTTAATGGATGTAGGTGGGGAACTTTTGGTCGTTTCCCAATTTACCCTTTATGCAAATTGTCAGAAAGGGAATCGACCCAGTTTTATTGAGGCGGCCCCTCCAGATAAAGCACAATATTTATATGAAATGTTTCTTGAAAAATGTAGAGAAAAATTAGGAAGCGTTGAGAGCGGAAGCTTTGGCGCAGATATGCAGGTGGCATTGGTGAATGATGGACCATTTACGATACTGCTAGATGATGCTACCGTAATAAAAAAATAAATTGCAAAGGAGATCAATCATATGAAAAAAATTTATAAAACAGATAATGGAATTCTTTCTGAAAGAAATGAATATGAAGAGGATTCCTGGGTTGATCTGATATCTCCTAGTATGGAGGAACTCACAGAAGTTGCCAATTACTATAACATTGATATCAATGATTTAAAAGCAGCGCTGGATGATGAGGAAAGTTCTCGTGTTCAGTTAGAAGATGGTTATACTTTGATTTTAGAGGATATTCCTTTTGAAGAAATAAGAAATGAACAACGAGCATATACAACGATTCCGCTTGGTATTCTTTTGGTAAAGGATGCAATCATTACGGTGTGTGCGAATGATACGATTATTTTATCTAATTTTTATAACAATCGTGTGAAAGGATTTAGCACAAAAAAGAAAATGAGATTTGTTTATCAAATCCTTTTGCGTACAACAAATCTTTATCAGGCGTATCTACGTGTTATTGATAAGAAACGAAGCGAGATAGAAAAAATGGTCAGCAATGAGACAACCGAGGATTTAGATTTGATTAACCTACATGAATTGGAGACCAACCTTGTATATTTTGCTACTTCCCTTAGTTCCAATAAGCTGGTATTAGAACGCTTAAATCGATATGAACGGATCAAGCAATATCCAGAGGATAAAGAACTTTTAGATGATGTTATGGTCGAGAACCGTCAGGCGATTGAAATGACCAATATTTATCGGGATATCATTCATGGTACTAGAGATCTGGTATCTACAATTATTAATAATCGATTAAATAACGTAATGAAGTTTTTGACTTCAATTACCTTAGTTATGGCGATACCGACTATTATATCTGGTATCTATGGTATGAATGTTAGTGGTAAATGGATGCCATTATCAAATACACCATACGGGTTTTTTATTATATGTATTATGATAGCAGTTGTATGTGTTGCTGCTTTCCTCATTCTTAAAAGAAGAAAGATGCTATAGATACTTTAGGTTTTTCTCATTTCGTCCGAAATAGATAGTAACACAAAAATAGACAAAGAAATGAGTGAGACATATGAATATTTCTAATGTTCAGGGAACGAACAAACAAGGAAGCTTGCTCGTACCATCTAAAATCACGGATGATAATAAGACTAACGAGTCACAACAAATAAAAAAAGCATCTCAAACCGATGCAGTTACTGTATCACAGGGAGAGAAAGATACAAAATTTGCTATCTATACGCAGTTACTAGAAAATGCGGATGAAAAAGCGAAAGAAGTAACCGTAAAAACAGAAGAAGATTCGTCTTTAGAGGATGCTTCGAATAAGATGACAAAAGAGGATTACCAGGATCTGAAAGAAGAGGGTATTTCTTTTGAATCTTATGAAGCTGGTCGACTAGATCGCGCTCTTTTGCGTATCAAAGAAAATCGAGAATTTCGCGATGAAAATGTAACAATCCAAGTTGAAAATAAAGAAGAAATGGAAAATACGATAAAGAAGATAGCCATTGGGAATAAAATATCAGATCCAATGGCTAAAAAGCTTGCCCAAAAACTTGTGGATGCTAACATGCCGGTAACGCAGGACAACATAGAGAGCCTTATGAGTGCTATGAGCATGGTAGGAACGGTTACAACACTCTCGGAAGGTGGCAAGGCTTATATGATTGACAATGAGCTAGCTCCAACCGTGGAAAATATTTACCATAGTCAGTATTCGGGAAGTATGGCGATTGCGGCATATAGTAATGGAATGACAACAAATGAAAGCGATTTTGAAGCGATAGAAAATCAAGTAAAAGGAATTATTGAAAATGCTGGGATCGAGGTTACAAGTGAATCGATGAACCAGGCAAAATGGTTGTATGAGAACCAACTTCCAATTACCAAAGACAGTTTAAATGCGCTTCAATCACTTGATCAAGTGAAGCAAAATGCAAACGAAGATGATATCCTAAGTAAAATGGCAAAAGCAATGAGCAAAGGGTTAAATCCAGAAGAAGCTTCTCTAGATGAAACGGCGGAGAATACAGTAGAAAAGGCTATCAAAGATTTTGCAGGTCTTTCGGAAACCTTAAAAGATAATACAGACATTGCATCGATTACAGCAAAACGTCAATTAGAAGAGATTCGACTCAAGCTAACGACAGAAGCAGGACTTAAGCTTCTTTCGAAGGGAATATCCCTCGATACAACGGATCTTCAAAGCGTAGTAGATGGATTAAAACAAATCGAACAAGATTACTATAAAGGATTATTTACAGAGGCGTCGCATTCTTCAACACAAGAGGAAGTCACGTTGTTACAAACAACCACGGAAACGGTCAATGTGTTAAAAGAAGCACCTACTTATATACTAGGTGAGACACTCAAACAACGAGAAATTCAGACGGTAGGAAGTCTTAGTGAAGCAGCGACCAGTATGAAAGTACAACTGGATAAGGCGGGAGAGACGTATGAAGCTTTAATGACGGTACCGCGTAGTGATATGGGCGACTCAATAAAAAAAGCATTCCAAAACGTGCCAGATATTTTGAATGATTTAGGACTGGAAGATAATACGGCAAATGAAAGAGCTGTTCGCATTTTATCGTATAATAAAATGGATATCAATGAAGAATCAATTCAAGCAGTAAAATCGTATGATTCGAAAGTAAGTAACTTGTTAAATGAATTAAAGCCAGCAGTTACGGTTGAATTAATAAAGAGAGATATCAATCCGCTTAACGTAAACCTAGAGGAATTAACGAACGAAGTATCCTCCATTCGGGCTGAGCTTGGCGCTACGGATGAAGAAAAGTATAGCGAATATTTGTACAAGCTGGAGCAAAACAATGCGATATCACAGGAGGAAAGAAGCAGTTACATAGGTATTTATCGACTTCTAAATAATGTAGAGAAAACAGATGGTGCAGCAATCGGAGCAGTCCTTAATAATGGAATGGATCTAACCCTTAAGAATCTGTTGTCGGCGGTACGAAGTAAAAAGGCTTCTGGACTTGACGTATCAATTGATGATTCATTTGGGACACTTACCAGTTTAAGCTTTTCAAAGGAGAGAATTTCAGATCAGATTGAAGCTTCTTTTCGTGATGATTCCAAAGCATTTAAAGATTCGGATTCCAATTCATCGAGTCAGGCAAACGCTTCTGGTAATGAGAGTACGTTAAGCCAGAAAGAAACAAATCAGCAAATGCAGGTTAGCTATTATCAGGAAGTTTTATCCCGCATTATGGACGAGGTATCTCCTGAGAAATTAAATACCATATTAAAAGACGGTGTAAATGGTCTTATGGATATGACGCTGGAAAAATTAGAAGATAATTTAGAACAAGCCATAGAAGATAATCAAACAGATATGAAATACGCTTCTTATATGACACAAAAGTTTCAGGAAATTGCAAAGACAAGTCAGGAAGCGGTTAATTTCTTAGATAGTTATCAGATTGAGCATACGATTAAAAATATAGTTTCGGCAAATACGTTTTTTACAAACGGTAAAAGCTTTTTTAAGGATTTTAATAAAAATGCCGATAATGAATATAGTGAAATGATATCCGAAATTTCGGATGCGATTGAGGATGCGGATACCCTGCAAAGCAAATATGCCCAGGTTGAGGAAAAGGTAAAAGAACTCATTCGTGAGGAATATAAAAATCAAGTAGAGGACGAATCCAGCGCGAAAGTGGATGAGCTTCGTATCTTTGCAAATGGAATTGAACTTGCTAAGAGACTCAGTCGACAGGAATGCTATCAGATTCCTATTATGACAGGAGATCAAGTAACTACTATGAATCTAACACTATTAAAAGGAACATTAGATAGTGGAAAAATAACGGTAAGCATGGACAGTGAAGAATATGGAAAACTAGAGAGCGGATTTACCGTAAAAGAGGATACGATAAAAGGATTTATCTTGTGTGATTCCAAGGATGGATTGGAAACAATGGAAGCTGCCAAAAAGCAAATGAGTGAAGGGTTTGAACGTTTAGGACTCGATGTGAAACAATTAACCTTTGGATACGATAAAAAAGCAGTCGAGAATGCAAAGGTACAAGGGACACAAAAGGAAGAGACTTCCACAAATCTGTTATATCAAGTAGCGAAGGTTGCAGTGAAAGCCATTGGAGACGCAATGCAAACGGAAAAATAGAGAGGACACAGGTAAGAAAATATGAAGATTAATCACAATATGGCTGCTTTGGTAGCAAATGGACATTTACAAAATACAAACAGTGCATTAGATAAGAGTTTGGAGAAACTATCTTCTGGGTATCGAATCAATAAAGCAGCAGATGATGCCGCAGGAATGGCGATTTCACAGAAAATGAAAATGCAGATCAAAGGTCTTAATCAGGCTTCTAGAAATGCATCGGATGGTATATCAGTCATTCAGACGGCAGAGGGTGCATTGAGTGAAGTGGAAAGTATGCTTCAAAGAGCACGTGAATTAACGGTACAGGCCGCAAATGGGACGAATACAGCAGATGACAGAGAAGCAATACAGAAAGAAATTTCACAGTTAATGTCTGAGATTGATCGCATTTCTACGGATACGGAGTTTAACACAAAGACTTTATTAAACGGAGAGGTTGACCGAAAGTCTTACTCAGATAATACAAAAATTACGTTGATATCACAGTCCGATCAGGTGAAATCTAAGTCTTATAATTTACAGGTTACTGCAATGGGATCAGCTGCTACGATAACGGGTACAGGAAGTACATTAACAAGTAATATTACTTCAAGTCCGGATTTGACAGGAACCATTACATTAAACGGAGAGACAGTAAAGATTGAAGAAAATGATAGCCCAAGTCAAGTAACGCAAAAGATTCGTGATTTATGTGAGACGGTTGGTGCAACCCTTTCGATTGATACATCAGTAGCAAATCCTATCTATAGCATCTCTACCGATGAGGCAGGAGCAACAAAAAAATTAGAATTTTATTGTAGTAATGCAGCACTTGCAACAAAATTGGGAATTACAACTCCTAGTACGGCAAGCGGAACCGATGCAACGATTACGTTGGATCTCCCTTTACCAGCCACAGGTAAGACGTTTACCGATACAACTACGGTTGTTATGGATGGTAATATTGCAAAAATTACCGACAGAGACGGTTTTGAAATGAAAATCGAAATTTCAGACACATTAACAGTCACTCCAACCACTCCGGCCAATGCAAAAATCACAGTGTTAGATGCTGGTCCAATGGTGCTTCAGATTGGTGCTAACGAAGGGCAGACCATGTCAGTTAGTATTCCGGAGGTATCAACAAAGACACTTGGACTTGAAAATTTGAATGTTTTAACACAAGATCAGGCGGGTGAAGGAACTTCTAAGTTGGATGATGCAATTAATATGGTATCTGGTATCCGTGCAAAATTAGGTGCTTATCAAAATCGTCTGGATCATTCCATTGCGAGTCTGGATACATCCGAATTAAACTTAACGGAAGCATTATCCCGTATTGAAGATGTAGATATGGCAGAAGAAATGGCAACATATACCCAGAAAAATGTATTATCACAGGCTGGAGTATCGATGCTATCACAGGCAAATGAAAGACCACAGACCATTTTATCCCTATTACAGTAAAGATGAGGTATTTAGGCCATGAAACAAGAAACGTTAAAGGACTTTAGCACCCGGATTACGCAGGCAAACAAAAGTGAGCTTGTTGTGATTACCTATGAAATTCTTTTGGATAGCCTTCTGTCTGCACGGGAAGAATGTGATAAACAGGATTGGATTTCCTATAAGAAAGAGTTAAAACGGGTTCAGAAGTTGCTTCATGAATTGATGGGGGCACTGAATTTTCAATTTTCTCTTTCGATGGAACTTATGTCCTTGTATCAGTATTGCGGAAAGTGTATTGTAAAGGCAATGTATCAAAAGGACTGTAACGAGTTTAATGCAGTTGAAGGCGTCATCAACCGTTTGAAGGTAGCATTTGAAGAAGTCGCGAAAACGGATACGAGTGGACCTGTTATGATAAATACACAAACGATTTATGCTGGACTCACCTATGGGAAACATTCCTTGAATGAAGTGTTTGTTAATGTAAATGAAGCAAATCGAGGGTTTCGGGCATAAAGAGGAGGGGCAATGGCAACAATCAAACAAATTGCAGAGCATCTGGGAATTGCTGTAAGCACGGTGTCAAAAGGTTTAAATGGTGCCAATGATATCAGTGAAGAAACAAGACAGATGGTTTTAGATGCTGCAGTTGATATGGGGTATATTACAAAAAAAATGCGTAAACGGGATAACAAAAAGGTTTGCGTATTTGTTGAAAATATGGATTATGAAAGTATCGACCAATTTGGCTATGATATTATTACCGGATTTCAAAAAGAAGCAATGCGAAGGAAATGGGACGTCACCATTATACCTACCAATCTGAATCTTCAAACTTCAGAAAAATACGATACGTATATGCTTAAAAATGGATTTACCGGGGGATTTTTAATCGGATTTACCTTGCATGAAGACTGGATTAAGCAACTTCATGAAACAAGTGTACCAACGGTCCTTTTTGACAATTATATCAGCGATAATAATCACATTGGTTACGTGGGAACGGATAGTTATGAAGGAATCCACGACGCAGTAAAACATCTTGTGAATTTAGGGCACAAAAAAATTGCATTTCTAAATGGATCAAAAAACTCAATGGTGTCACAACAAAGACAGATGGCTTTTATACAAAGCTTGCAAGAGTTCTCACTTGAAGTGAATAAAAAACTGATGGAATATGGATACTATGTACCAGACTGTGCAAGATATCATGTTCCTACCTTCATAGAGAATGGTGCGACCGCAATTATGTGTGCCAGCGATTTGATTGCAACGGGTGTTGTTACGGAGGTTAATCGGCGGGGACTGAAAGTGCCAGAAGATATAAGTGTCATTGGTTTTGATGATTTGCCAATTGCTGCAAGGCAACTACCAGCACTTAGTACCATACGACAGGAGAGGTCAAATCTTGGAAAGAGCGCAGTTTTATTGCTAGATGGCTTAATGAGCGAGGTTTCCATTAGTAAGATATTGCTTCGTGCAAAGTTTATAGAAAGAGACTCTACTGGGATTGTTAAATCCTAATAGAGTCTTTATTTAAGGAGAAATACAAATGACAGAAACAAAAAGCAGATGGTCCATATTAATAACGATACTAATGTCAACCTTTATGGCAACATTAGATAGTAGCATTGTCAATGTGGCATTGCCTGAAATGGCGAATGTTTTAAACGTTACAACATCCAACATTCAATTAGTAGCAACAAGTTACTTAATTGTAATTGTCGGAACGGTATTAATCTTTGGTAGATTAGGAGATATGTTTGGAAAAACCAGAGTGTTCAAGTTTGGAGTTACCTTATTTACCATAGGTTCCTTGCTATGTGGTATAACCCATTCTTTTCCAATGTTAATTATAGCTAGAATCATACAAGCAATCGGTGCAGCTGGAACGATGTCTACCAATCAAGGCATTATAACAGAAGTGTTTCCGCAAAAGGAAAGAGGAAAAGCACTTGGGCTTTTAGGAACTTCCGTAGCACTTGGTTCATTGGTAGGTCCTGGTTTGGGAGGGCTTATTGTAGGTGTAGTTAGCTGGGAATTTATATTTTTGATCAATGTGCCAATTGGTATAGTGACCTTATATCTTGCATTTAAGCTATTACCGAAGGGCTACAAAACGGCAGGCGGAAAAATGGACGGTACGGGTTCCATTTTATTTGTGATATCCATGGTCTCTTTATTTGCAGCCTTAAACAATGGAATCAATGTAGGATTTACAGCACCAATTATTATAATTGGATTTACAGTAGCCATTCTTTCTTTCCTGACATTTCTTTTTGTTGAAATGAAAAGAGACAATCCTCTGATAAAGCTTGAGATATTTAAAAATAAACTATTTTCTTTAAGTATACTTTGTGGATTTATATCCTTTGTAGCAATTTTTTGCAATAATATAATATTACCGTTTTATCTGCAGGATGTTATGGCATATACACCAGGGTATGCCGGATTAATTCTTATGGTTTATCCTTTGGTCTTAACCGTGGTAGCTCCGATTAGTGGGCATTTATCAGACAAAATCGGTTCAGAGATACTAACGTTCATTGGGCTGGTATTAATAAGTATAGGGCTGTTATTTATGAGTACATTAAATGAAAACGCAACCGTTTTACGTATGCTGTCATTTATCTCCATCATGTCGTTCGGTATGGGAATGTTTCAATCTCCGAATAATTCGTTGGTAATGTCTACGGTGTCAAAGGACAAGCTTGGAGTTGCTGGAAGTATAAATGCACTTGTAAGAAATATGGGAATGGTAAGCGGAATCGCATTGGCTACAACACTTCTATATAGTAGAATGAGTGCTAAAATTGGATACCGTGTGACGGATTATGTAGAGGGTAGAAATGATGTCTTTATCTATGGAATGAAAACCGTATACGTTGTAGCGGCAATCATTTGTTTTGCGGCAACGATATTGACGCTGATTCGATTGATTGCAAAGAAGAAACCAGCTAGCTAAATAATATAAGGAATGGTGTAAAAATATAGGTTGTGTTCAATTCGCATATCGGGGCAAAAACAGCAGGTGCGCTAACCTCAATACGATTGTCAATTTTAATAAGCCTTAAGCAATGAAAATCAAGTGATTGGCACTTGATTTTCATCAAGTCTTATTAAAATAATCGTATAAATTCGGTTAGCGTACCTGCTGTTTTTGCCCCGATATGCGAATTGGGATAACATTTTTATTTGAAATTTTCTCTTGTTTATTTATGCAAGCTTTTTTTATTTGGTTGAGGTGCGATCAATTTGAATGATGGAAAAGTAAGTGCTTGAGCATTTACAAATTTCATTACAGATTTGTTCTTTTAGTGCGTCGTCGGAAGCTTGGACCTGGAAAGGAACGGCAACATCAAATACGAGATTCGTGTGCGTTGGGCCTTTAACAATTCGAAAGTCATGGATTGAGAGTGTTTCGTCGATTGCGTTTACGACGGAACGTGTCATTTCGTGTAATGCAGTTACTTCGGCATCATCGGTAACGATAGGATCCATATGAATGACAGCAACTGCGTTTAGCTTGGTATGCAGCTGAGTTTCAATATTGTCAATCATATCATGCATTACAAGGATATCCCCTGAAGCAGGCACTTCGACGTGTAAAGATAGAATGACACGTCCTGGACCATAGTCGTGTACAATCAAATCATGAATTCCGATAACTCCATCGTACGATAAGACAATTTGGCGGATTTTATCTACAAATTCATCATCTGGTGGAGTTCCAAGGAGAGGTGAAATCGTTTCTTTTGCTGCATTTATGCCAGAATATAAGATAAACAATCCAACCAGAACGCCACAGTAACCGTCAATTTGGGTATTGGTTAATTTTCCAACAACCGTAGCAAGTAATACAACGCTAGTTGCAAGGCTATCGCTTAAGCTGTCTATTGCAGTAGCACTCATTGCAGCAGAATTAATTTTCTTTGCAATACGTTTATTATATAATGTCATATAAAGTTTAACTAAGATAGAAGCAATTAAGATAAAAACCGATAGCACGCTAAAATCAACCGCAGTCGGGTGAATAACTTTTGTAACGGAGGATTTTATAAGTTCATATGCCATAACAATAATAGCACCAGAAACGATTAATCCCGATAAATATTCAATTCGTCCATGACCGAAAGGGTGATCTAAATCTGGCTTTTTTCCGGAAAGCTTAAATCCCCAAAGTGTGACAATGGAGGATCCTGCATCGGATAAGTTGTTAAAAGCATCTGCGGTAATTGCGATTGAATTACTAATTGTTCCTGCAAAAAATTTACCTGAAAATAAAAGGATGTTTAGTAGGATGCCAACACTTCCGCATAATACGCCGTAGGACTCCCTCACCTTTGGATCATTTATATTGTCCCGATTCTTAATCAAGACTTTTTCTAGGAATGAAATCATTTTAACCTCGCCATCTTTTTCATATTAGTTTATCTTATTTTTAAAGGTCTCTTTTAAGAAGCCTTTGCGGTAAGCAACGATTAATTCTTTTAAATCTTCGACCTGCTGTGTAAGTTCTTTTCCTATATCTGTATTTCCTACAGTGACACGAGGCTTCATGATCTCAATGATCGAGACGGTTGGAGTTCGTTTATAGTGAGCGGAATCATTTTTAGTATCATACGTGTGATGCTCTGCTAGGTTTAAGGTCCGCGAGTTGTAAATTAGAGTATAGCCAGCAATGCCTGTTTTTGGCTGGTATGGCTTAGATATACCACCATCTATGATAAACAGTTTACCATTTGCCTTGATTGGGGATTCGCCCTCTTTCATTTTTACAGGTACGTGGCCGTTTACAATATGAGCAGTTGAAACATCTAAGCCAAACTCATTCAAGATTTTTTTACATACCTCTTCGGTCTGACATAAATGAAAATAGGGATTAAAGGTCTCAACCTTTGCCCGAGGATCACTGATAAAATACTGTTCGAAACAAGAAAGCTTGCTTTTTCCAAACAAAGGAGAATTGCATCCGCACCATAAATACCACATGAAATCAACACTGGCCGATTTACACTGGGCATTGTTTGGAGAAAAATAAGCAGTATTCGCAAGCTTATTTAAGCGGTCCATCAATCCTTTGCCTTCATACTCGATTCCATCAAGTAGTACTTTCGCAAATTCGCCTTCTTCTGTCATTGGGATACATCCATGATACAAGAGGTTATTATTATAGCATTTATATATGCTGCCATGAGAATACAAATAGTGAATGTGTTTATGAAGAGCTTTACTGTGTTCAAATGAACGCTCAAACACTTTCATTAAAGCTTCTTCCTCTTCTGTTAATGCAAGAGGATTTTGTGGATCAATGCTTGGAAATTGACAATCCTCTAATGCATAAGATTGCCCATCGATAGAAATGCTACCTTCGTTATAATCAATATAGTTTAATAAACTACGGTCGGACATATTATATTCCGGATGCTTTTCGATGAGCTGTCCTTCAAGTTTGAATTGGATAATTGTAATTGCCTTATGCATCTTTGCAGCCAAACTAAGGCTGACAGGAGCATATTCGTTCTCATCCCATACAACAGGGGTGAAAATTTCGCAGGCATCATTTTTGTATACTTCACCTGCAAAAGTAGCAAGCGATCGCAGACTAATACCATATCCATCTTCAATTAAATCAATTGTGTTGTAGTGAATTGCCATACGAATTACATTAGCAATTAACGCACGATTACCGCATGCAGCACCCATCCAGGAAATATCATGATTGCCCCACTGAATATCAATTTCATGAAACAAGGACAACTCGTTCATAATAAAATCAGGTCGGGGACCACGGTCATAAATATCGCCGATTATGTGCAAACGGTCAACACAAAGTTCCTGAATCAGATTACAGATGGCAATGATAAAACTATCCGCATTACCAAGATCCGCAATGGATTGAATGATAGATTGATAGTATACTTCTTTATTAATATCCTTATCTGCATGCAAAAGTTCATCTAAAATATAGGAATATTCTGCTGGCATTTTCTTTCTTACTTTGGAACGGGTGTATTTTGAGGAACACTTTTTACAGACCTGTACAAGACGGTAAATAGTAATCTTTCTCCAGTTATCGAGCATCTCTTTCGATAATTCGAGCTCAAGCAATACTTTTTCTGGATAATAGATGAGTTCAGCAAGTTGATTCCTTTCATCTGGCAGAATAATGTCACCAAATAAATCTTCAATTTTTGTTTTGATAACACCAGAAGCACTTCGAAGAAGGTGAGAAAACCCTTCATATTCTCCGTGTAAATCACTGAAAAAATATTCGGTTCCCTTTGGCAGACATTTAATAGCATTTAAATTGATTATTTCACAAACACATGCTTCGATGTTTGGGTAATCCTTTGACAATAAGCTTAAGTATCTTTTTTCCATATGCGACTCTTCTCTCCCAATACTTAAATACAAAGATTTTTTATTATTGTAGCATTATAATGCAAAAAACACAAAAAATATTTTTGGAGCCAGGATTTTAGACCGACAAAAGAGATATATCTACATTTATATTGACAAAAATAGTTCAAAATGATAGTATTAAGTTAAGTTTTACGAAAGTTTACGAAAATTCAGAATGGAGAGCGTAATGAGTAATAATAGAACAACCAAAAAGCGCGGTGCTGGAATTTTACTGCCGATTGCCAGCCTGCCATCGAACTACGGCATCGGATCCTTTGGTAAAGAAGCATTTTATTTTATTGATCAATTAGCAAAAGCAAAGCAGAAATTCTGGCAGGTGCTTCCGATTGGACCTACCAGTTATGGGGATAGCCCATACCAGTCTTTCTCGGCATTTGCAGGTAATCCGTATTTTATTGATCTTGATGTTTTAATAAAAGAAGGACTTTTAACAAAAGCAGAAGTAACAGCGCTTCATTGGGGAAATAGAGAAGATAAAGTGGACTATGCAACTATTTATGATAATCGATTCAAGGTTTTGCGCAGCGCATTTAAAAAAAGCGAGCATGAAAAAGAAGATGGATATATAGACTTTTGCCAGGATAATGCATTCTGGCTTCATGACTATAGCTTATATATGTCAATCAAGCATTACTTCCATGATATTGAATGGCTAGCTTGGGAAGAGGATATTCGAAATAGAGAGCCGCTCGCAATCGAAAAGTACGAACAGTTACTCGCGGATGAAGTGCGCTTTTGGAAATTCTGCCAATATAAGTTTAATGAGCAATGGAAAAAGGTGAAGTCCTATGCAAATGAAAACGGAATCAAGATTATAGGCGATATACCTCTGTATGTTGCTATGGACAGTGCTGATGTATGGGTGCATGGAAGATTATTTGAACTCGATGAAAGGAGAAACCCGATTAACATTGCAGGTGTTCCACCCGACAACTTCTCAGCAACAGGGCAAAGATGGGGAAATCCATTGTACCGCTGGGATGTAATGGAGGAAGAAGACTTTATGTGGTGGCGGGAACGCATGTCTGCAAATGCGGAACTATACGATGTGATCCGAATTGATCATTTTATTGGAATCGTACGTTATTTTTGCATTCCAAATTCATGCGAAACGGCCGAAATTGGTGAATATAGAATGGGGCCTGGTAGTAAACTTACCGAAGCAATCAAAGAAGCAATCGGTGAAAGTGAAATTATAGCCGAAGATTTAGGAGTAGTTGTGCCAAAAGTGCGAAAACTAATAAACAAGACGGGCTGGCCAGGCATGAAGATTTTACAATTCGCATTTGACAGTGGATCGGATAATGAAAATCTACCACATAACTACAAATCAAGTAATTGTGTCGTATATGGCGGGACCCATGATAATGAAACACTGGTCGGTTTTTTTGGAAGACAGAAAAAAGATGCCCTATTATATGCGATGGAGTATTTACGCGTAAAGAAAAAATCAGAGCTTCCAGAGGCGGTAATTCGTTTAGCGTATGAAGGTATTGCTGATATCGCTATTTTGCAGATGCAGGACATTTTAATGCTAGATAACGACGCCAGAATGAATTTCCCTGGAACGCTAGGGGGAAACTGGGAGTGGAGACTCACAAAAGGTCAATTTGATAAGATTCATATGGAAAACCTAAAAGAACTTACCCGGATATATGGTAGATAAGGAAAAGGAGCTAAATTACAATGAATAAT
The DNA here is from genome assembly GCA_002419585.1 of Lachnoclostridium sp. UBA5725. Classification (GTDB taxonomy): domain Bacteria; phylum Bacillota; class Clostridia; order Lachnospirales; family Lachnospiraceae; genus DIGJ01. The sequence goes on along the minus strand of DIGJ01000033.1, from coordinate 26,607 downwards.
TTTAAGATAGACGTAGCACAAATTCTAAAATTAGATTATGGAAAAACCATAAAAGAAGCAACAACACTAGAACTATATAACAGTGTTTCCAAATCTGCCATGCAAGTGGTCGGAAAGGACTGGGGAATAATCGCAAAAGAAAAAAAAGTTTGTTATTTATCCGCAGAATTTTTGATCGGTCGCCTGGTATACAGTAACTTATTAAACTTAGGGCTCCTCAACCAATTTTCTGAGCTTATGACGGAAAATGGAAGAGATATCCGTGTGTTTGAAGATGTAGAAGACGCTGCACTTGGAAACGGTGGACTTGGTCGATTAGCAGCCTGCTTCTTAGATTCTGGTGCAACCATAGGGGTTCGTTTAAATGGATATGGTATTCGCTATAAATACGGTCTGTTCAAGCAATATTTTGAAGATGGTTTCCAGATGGAAGAAGCCGATGACTGGATGAAATGTGGAGATCCATGGTCCGTAAGAAAAGAAGAAGAGAAAATCAAGATAGAGTTTAAAAACCAGACCATCTATGCAGTACCATATGATACACCAGTGATAGGCTATGGAGCACAGACGATTAATACCCTGCGTTTATGGCAGGCAGAACCGCTGGAGAACTTTAACTTTCAATTATTTAATGACCAGAAATATGATAAAGCAGTAAAAGCAAAAAACGATGCAGAAGCAATTGTCGATGTGCTATATCCGAACGATAATACCGAGGAAGGAAAAAAACTTCGATTAAAACAGCAGTATTTCTTCGCAAGTGCTTCCTTACAGGATGTCATCCGAACATATAAAACAGTATACAAAGATGATTTTTCAAGCTTTTCCAAAGAATACGCGATTCAGTTAAATGATACGCATCCGGTTGTTGCAATCCCAGAACTGATTCGTCTTTTCATGGAAGGGGAAGGCATGAAGTTTGCAAAGGCATTCAAGATTGCAAAAGAGACCTTTGCGTATACCAACCATACCGTTATGGCAGAAGCACTTGAAAAATGGAATGTAAAACTATTTAAAGCAGTGATTCCAAATGTATACAAATATGTCGCAATGATTCAGAAAGCTTTGATAAAAGAGCTGAATGCCTTCGGTGTAGAAGAAAAAGATCAAAAACAGTACTTTATCATCGAGGATGGACTCATTCATATGGCAAGACTTGCTATCTTTGGCAGTCATTCCATTAATGGAGTTGCAAAGATTCATACGGACATTTTAAAGGAAGATGCATTAAAAGAGTGGTATGCTATCTATCCAGAACGATTCAATAACAAAACAAATGGTATCACACAGCGTAGATGGCTTGGCCTTGCGAATATGGAATTGTCCGGATTTATCTCCGATAAAATCGGAAATGCATGGATAACAGATCTTGATAAACTAAAAGAATTGGAAAAATATGCATCCGACAACAATGTAATCAAAGAATTTGACACCATTAAGAGGATAAAGAAGCAACAACTTGCAGAATACATTGAGAAAAAAGAAGGAATTAAAATCAATCCGGACTTTGTCTTTGACATTCAGGTCAAGAGGCTTCATGAATATAAACGCCAGCTTTTAAATGCATTCTCCATTCTGGATATTTATTATGGATTGAAAGATGGCAGAATCAAAGACTTTACTCCTACCTGCTTTATCTTTGGTGCGAAAGCAGCACCTGGATATTTCCGTGCAAAAGGAATTATCAAGTACATCAATGAAATTGCAAAAATGATAGCCAATGATCCAGAAGTAAGTGATAAATTACAGGTCGTTTTTGTGTCAAACTACAATGTATCGTATGCAGAAAAGATTACACCGGCAGCGGATATTTCAGAACAAATTTCCACAGCGGGAACGGAGGCATCGGGTACCGGCAATATGAAGTTTATGCTTAACGGCGCAGTTACGCTTGGTACCTACGATGGCGCAAATGTTGAAATCGTAGAGCAGGCAGGAGAAGAAAATAACTATATCTTTGGAGCAAGAGTAGAAGAAATTGAAAAAATCAAGAATAGTTATCGTTCGAAGAAGCTATATAAAGAAAATCCTAGAATTAAAAAGGTAGTTGATTCCTTAGTAGACGGAACCTTTGATGATGGTGGAACCGGTATGTTCAAAGAACTTTATACCTCTATTTTAGAAGGTGCAAGCTGGCATCAACCAGACCATTACTATTTGCTCCTGGATTTAATGCCTTACTGTGACGCAATGTTACAAACCAATAAAGACTTTAAAGACATTTTATCGTTCCGTAGGAAATGCTTTATGAATACGGTAAATGCAGGAAAATTCTCCAGCGATCGGACAATAAAAGAGTATCGCCAAGACATTTGGAATGCATAGAATAAAAGCATAGTTTGTTATAAAGAAAGCTGGTACAATTTGCCTTGTATCAGCTTTCTTATCGTTGCGAATCACGTCAAATTATAGTATGCTATAGCTAAGAAAAAAACGTAAACCGAATAGGTAAAGGGGTAGCAAAATTTGAAAAAACAAAAGACAAGACGACTAAGTATTGAAGCAAAAATTCTTATCTTTATCATTTTAGTGGCCACGTTTAGCTGTGCGGCACTAGGAGGAATCAGTTATCAAAAGGCGAACGAATATCTTTTGGAGATGAGCCGGAATAATACTCTGGCAATGGCAAAGATAGTTGCAAGCAATCTTGACGTGGAAAAACACCAACAGATTTCCCAAGGCGACGAAGAAAGCGAAAGCTATCAGCAAATGGTTGCCTACTTAAGAACCTTTGTAGAAAGCGGTGAAATTAAGTATCTATATACAATGAAACCGCTGGATGACAAGAATGTCCAGTTTGTTTTGGATGCAGATAAAGACGAACCGGCGGCAATTGGAGAAACCTACGAAATCTATGATGCAATTACGGAGGCTCTGGCAGGAAAACCTTCGGTTGATTCCGAGTTTGTTACAGATGACTGGGGAACCGTATATTCTGCGTATGTTCCAATTTTGAATGACAGTGGAGCGGTCATTGCCCTAGTTGGAGCAGATTGTTCGATTGAGAGTATTGAGGAAAATATGGCATCACTTGCAAGGATTATTCTTTCTCTTACATTGGTAATCTGGCTTATATGTATCTTTGCAGCTTTGATGTTTTCAAAGAAAATGTCAAAGAATCTAAATAAAGTAAATCAAAAAGTGATGGATGTAGCGAACAGCGACGGAGATTTAACCAAGCGTGTAGTGGTAAAATCAGGTGATGAATTAGAATTAATTGCAGGTAATGTAAATCAATTTATCGATAAGATCAGAGAATTAATCGCTTCCGTAAATGATACCATTTTTGAGGTGTCAGAAGTATGTGCTGAGGTTGAGACAGAAATAATTGAGGAGACGCTACAGGTAGAAGCGGTAACAGGAAATATCAATAATCTGAATGCACATATGGAAGAAATTAGTGCTTCTATGGAGCAGATTGCTTCCGCTAGTGAAGAGATAAACGATGTAATTGAAACCATATACATAGAAACAGTATCTGACATGGAACTAGCAAAAGATATCCATGCGAGAGCAGGGGCACTTTCTGACAATTCACAGCGTGCAAAAGAACAAGCATATGAGGTTGCCAATCGTGTATCCACTCAGTTAAGAGAACATATTCAAGAATCTAGAAAGGTAACGGATATAAAAACGCTATCTGAAAATATAATTGAGATTGCTTCCGAAACAAACCTGTTGGCATTAAATGCGAATATTGAAGCAGCAAGAGCAGGCGAGCAGGGAAAAGGATTTGCTGTTGTAGCAAGTGAAATAGGAAAGTTGGCTATGACTACTACAAATGCTGCAGAGCAGATTAGTAAAGTAAGTCAAAGTGTAGTAACTGCAGTTGAAAATTTGAGCGATTATTCCGAAAAACTGTTAGACTATATATCAAATACAACGCTGAAAGACTATAACGAAATCGTGGTGATGGGAGAAAACTACGATAAGGATGCTACTTCGGTAGAGGAAACGATAAAAAGATTTGCGGAGCATGCAAAAACTCTGAAAGATAAGTTTGAAGAAATAAACCGTGCAGTAAGCGAGGTCGCAGACGCAGTTTCCGATAACGTAGATGACATTACGAGTATTGCCAGTGCAACCGCACAGATTGATAGCTCAAGTCAGAGCCTGAGCGAAAAAATCACGGAAAATCAGCAGGAAATAGAGAACTTGAAACAAAAGATATCATTCTTTAAAACTAAGTAATGTAATGCAGGAAGGTGTCATTCCGTAACGGGAAGGGGCACCTTTATTAATATTTCAACCAATTATGTCCATATAATGACCAATTTTGCTGATTGCATTGCAATTTTAACCTATGTTATATATTGTAACTAACAGGCAATATAAAATCGGACATAACTATTCTTACTTATATACTCCTTTAAATTTCGGATGTATATAGAAGATAAAGAAAGAGAGTGGTCATATAATGAATTTTGATGATACGTATAATGAAGCCATTAAGTTATCATGTAATCTGATACAAGATGTACGATTTAACAGAGATACTAATATTGATCCAATAATAGCTTGTACGGAACATATATGTGAATATCTACATAGCAATTCAAATATTTTAATCTTGTCAAATTATGATCAGGATAAGAATCCCTATCTGTATTCACATCCTGTCCATGTAGCTTTTGTTTCTTATGTAATCGGAAAATGGATGAAGTTAAAGAAATCAGAGCTTTCGAAGCTGGTCTTTACAGGAATGGTGCATGATATTGGAAAAGCAAAAATAAAAGATCGTATTTTGAATGAAGCTGGTAAGCTAACGGAGCAAGAAATGAAAATAATGAAATCTCATACAATGATGGGGCATGAAATATTGTCTAGTCGGGGGATTCAAGATTCCGATATCCTCTCAGGAGTTTTATCACATCATGAAAGGTATGATGGTACGGGGTATCCTAATAAACTGAGAGGGGATCAGATTAGTTTATTTGCAAAAATAATAGGTATTGCGGATGTCTATGATGCAATCACTTCACAAAAGTCATATGATTTAAAAAGAACGCCTTTTAAAGCGGCAGAAGAAATACAGGCCGATAGCTTTGGCCTATTAGACCCCAAAGTCTGCCAAATATTTTTGCAAAATATATCCGATTCTTATTCTGGTGCAGTTGTGCGTTTAAGCAATGAACTCGTTGGGAAAATTGTTTATGTTAATCCAGAAGAAAAAACAAAACCATTAATACAGTGCGAAAATGAGTACATTAATCTTACGAGGCAAAGAGATATTGAGATCGTGGAATTACTAAAATAAAATAGCAAGCGACGATATAAAAAAGGATTCCGAAACCGGAATCCTTTTTTTGCGAGAATTTATGTTTTGTGAAACTTATTTTAATTCGTCTACTACTTTTTGAATAGCAGCTAAAGCATCTTCAGGAAGCTTGTCGTATCCGCTCTTCTTTTCTTCTAAAGATTTAACGAAGTTTAATCGGTCAAGCATACGAGCTTTTAATTGATCTACATAAGAAGCATCGTTCATATCTGGAACGAATCCTTCCCAATCCATGATTTCAATATCAGAGAAAGGTCCCCACTGTTTGAATTCTGCTTTTTTATCTACAATAGCTTCAAGAATACCTAAAGTATCTTTTGGCTGAACTTTTTTGCCCATGAAATCACCGGTATTGATAATGTAGCAATCTACATTCTTATCGCCAACTAATTTCTTGAATTTAGCAAAATCATTTGCTAATGGATAAGTTCTAAATGGGTTAGCGTATGGTACAACAACCAATGCATTTGGATCAGCACCTGGTGCAAGTCTTTCTGCAGAGGATCTCTTAGTAGCAAGGGTAGCACCCATAACGGAAGCTAAAGAAGCTCCTTTTAATTTAACTACTGGAGGGATGGTAGGGTCTTTCATAATCCAGAAGATTGAGTTAACTGGTTCGTCAATCTTATCAACGCGGTTTGGAGACCAAATTTTAGATTTGATAGCACGTCCGTTACCATTACGGATATCTTCGGTAACTAATTGTACCTTTCCATCTTCGTCGAGAGTCGCAGAACAGTTTTGAACAGTAATAAGATATTTGTTATCATCACATCCTGTAGGATAATCCTGTGTTTTATCAAAATAAGAAGGTTCTAATGCTACGGAAGCACAAGTGTCTGCGTTAATGATGAAAGCATCATCATGAAGAACAGTTACACCATATTTTCCGCCATGTTTTGCATGTGTAATGGTTGATTTACCAGAACCGGACAAACCAAATACAGAAGCTACATATTTGGAACCATCTTTCAATGTATATTCTTTTTGACCACCATGACAGGAAGCATAGCCGTTACGGTTAGCAATTGCCCAAGCCATTGTAAGAGAACCTTTCTTGTGTTCTCCAAAGTATCTCATTCCTAAGATTGCAGCACAGTTTTGTTCTGTATTAAAGTAACATAAGCATTTTGGATCGCTTAAGCAGGATAAGTCTACACCTGGACGGTCAGATCCATTCCACTGTGGATCTGAGAAAATATAAATGTCTGCTTCTTTACCATCACCTACTGGTTTGGAAGCTTTATACATTTTCACATATTCTTCAGACATGTACTGGAAGTTTAACAACCAGTTATACATGATGTTTTCTTCGCCTTCAGGAAGAAGGAGATGTGCTTTTACCATAAATTCAGTATCCAGACCAATATAAGCTTCTGCATGATACATCGTTTTCCAACGTGTTTCGTATACAGCATCCATAACAACTTTATCAAGAGCTTCACAATTTACACCTGGCTCTCCTGCAATTCTTCTTGCGGTTGCATAACGACCTGTGATAGCACCATCGTTGAATAAAAGAACTTTTGCATCTGGTTCTAGACCAAATTCTTCGCCGCGATAAACTGGCATATCGGTAACAACGGTTCCAGGAGAGTTCTTTGCTAATTCGTAAGCTTCTTTTAAGGTATTAACTTTCACTACGTTATTACCGTAAAAAGCAGCCTCGATGATGGAACGTGTTTTTGAGAAACCTGGTTTTCCTGCTCCAATTTCAGAAATTGGATAATAAGCTTTTGTTGACATAATATTCCTCCTAAGATTTATTATATTAGTTTGTTCTGCGGGCAAAAAAAATAGGCGTAGAACAAAAATTACCAACATTGTTAAAAACATAACCAGCCTTGTTAATTTTAAAACGTTTTCCACTCTAAGTATATTCTTGATGTTGTCAAATGTCAATTGCTTAAAGAAAAAACAATGGAAAAAATTAGGCTTTTCCCATTGCTTTTTCTCATTACAATTCTTTTTTCATATATTTTTCAATTATATTAAATGGTGCGGGACCAAATGCCAGGAAATATTCACGAAATTCTTTCAAATCAAAATCGTTGCCTTTTATTTTCTGCGCTTCCTTTTGCAATTCGATGACTTCATAATAACCACCCGCATATTTCAGATAATTACCAGGCTCTTCTATCATTGCAGAATATACATTTGTAATATCGGAGTCGTTTGTAATACCAAACTTTTTAAGATATTCTTTTGTTTCATCATAGGACCACCCATAATAATTAATGCCCAGATCGATATCAGCATACATACATAGTATGGCTGTTTGGTTTGCCTTCATAACCGTAGCAACATCTTTGTCGAGCCCAGAAAAATCGTAACTATCTGCTTCCGCATAGGAGGCCCAGCCTTCGGAATATCCAGAAAAGTTTAACAGATTACGAATTGGATAAGGGTTTTGTTCATTAAAATATACATTTTGATACAGATGACCTGGATATCCTTCATGAGCTAAAGTCGTAAATATATCAGATAAATCGTAGGTATCATAGGCATTAATATAAATACAATTTTCTGTGTAGTTATCTATTTGAGGACTTAAGTAAAAGGCAGGACTTAGATATTCCTCCAAAGACTCATGCACATATTTCACTTGATAATTAACATCTTCTAACGGTGGATAGTTGTCTTTAATATCTTGTTTTAAGCTGTTTAAAATTTCATTTGGATCCGTTAAAGGAAAGGTTACTTCGTTTATATCATTCAGTACGGATGGATTCTTAGAAACCACCTCTTGTATTTTTAAAATATTTTCGTCAATCAGTCCTTCCAAACCATCACGGAGTTCATCAATTGACTTATTTGAACCAGTATAAAAGCGGATTAAGTGTTTATAATACTCTTTCCCTTTCTTGTAATGGGCAAGACCTTCTTCATTTACTCCAGTGCCTTTTAATTCTTTTAAGCCATTGATGAGTATTTTATAAGCTGGAATTACCTCGTTTAGAACCTTATCCTTGTTTTGCTGTTTATACTTATTTTTTTCTTCATCAGTAAGCCAAGTCACAGAATCGATCCGATCATCAAAAACCTCGATGATTGCATTATCATCCGTTGATTTTATAAAAAGAGAGCATTGGTTAATAATACTATCTGCAGTATCATCATTCATAAATAGTCCGCTTTTTGACTTTTCTTTCTCAAAGGTTATAATCTCTTCAAAATATTCGTCTATGCAAGATAACAAAGATAAATAATTTTCTATATCTTCCGTATCATTTATATGGTACTCAGATAACAAAACGGGTAACTGTGCCTGAATTCCAGTGGTTGGACCGAGCACTTCACTGTATAAAATTAAGTCTTTATCAACAATACAGATATCCAGGTATTCTTTTAAGACATCATAAGTTTTTTTCTGGTCATTCGTTAGAGCATCATATGGTATGCTTTCTAATGTAGCTTTGTAATTCTCCAAAACAGCCAGATATTTCATTTGATAATCAACGGAATATTCCCCTAGTGTAGGCTTATAATTTGTAATGTTATAGTTTTCTGGTTCGCTTAGTGCGTAATTTAAGGTAATACTATCACTTTGCACTTCTTCCACAAAAGCCTGATTTAAAAGTGTGTCAAATTGCTTTTGAATTTCGGCATCATTTTTTTCACTTTTGCATCCTGATAGACCGAGAATGACGGATAATACTAAAATGTATAGTAAAGATTTTTTAAATCGTAAATACAAGACACTACCTCCAACTTTATTGTTTTAGTTACATGATAGTCTCTAATTAAAAAAAACTCAATGCTAAAATGAAAGAGAACTACTTTATATTAGTATGTAAAAAAACAGAATGTTATGCAAAAAGCAAGGCTGTTTTGCAACAGCCTTTGAACTACTATTTCGTTATTTTTTTTGCTTCAAAACTATAAACTAGCGTGGTGGTGAGCCATAAAGAAGCTACCAGTATAAGTGAAAATAGTCCGAAGTGGAACGTTATGGAAGTAAGGAAAAATACCATCATAAGGGCTAAAAAAACGTTTGATATTATAATATATGCTTTGTAAGCACTTTTGTAAATAATGATTTGTTCTGCTTCGTCACAACTATTTAGCCATTCTTTTCTGAATTTAGTATCATAGACGCTACCATGCTTTTCTGGGTTTATTTCTTTTGTTAAATTAATCAATTTTTTTTGCAGTTGTAAGTACATAAAAAGTCCAACAAGAAAGACAATAACAGAAAGAGGATATCCTATCATCTTAAGTACACTAAAATCGGCAGATGTACTATTAATACCGCTAAATATAATGCCAAACATGGAAAATGAAAGGATGTAATAAACAGTGGTAAGCGTGAGGGCCTTACTAATTTTCGCCTCAATTGTTTTTAATATGGATTCATCTTCCTTGTCCCAAAGTTCAAATTGCGTTCTAGCACTTCGATAAATACCATTCATAATGATTGCCATTGCTATAAAAAATAAAAGCAGAATATATGGCATAATCATTTGAATGCTAAAACCTATTTTACTAAGTGTTTCATAAATGCTTTCATTATAAAAGTTTGACACGCCTCCAATTATTACACTTGCTATACCAAGCAATAAACCAAGAGTCATGGATAAGATTATTATGATTGTAAATTTTTTCTTGGCCTTTTTGTCTTCTAGATTAATACTTCTTTTAACGGTTTCATTCATTTTCTTCGTCCTCCTGATAAATAAAAATATCTTCAACACTAGCGTTGAATACTTTTGCGATTTTAATTGCAAGTGTTACCGATGGTGAATAATCACCGCGTTCAATCAGACTTATCGTCTGTCTTGAAACTCCTACCATTTTTCCAAATTCTTGTTGATTGACATCAATTTTAGCGCGATATTCCTTTAAATGGTTTTGAAGTCCCATTTTTATCACTTCCTTTTCATTTCTATTATAAGCAGTGCAAACAATGATTGTCATTATGACAAATATAGTAGTCAAATAGAATATACCACTGACAAACAAAGTTGTCAAGGTGAAATGTGGGGTGAAATGTGGTAATTTAGAAAATCGTAAAATTTGAAGATAAAATTTGAAATTTTAGGATTCGAGGACCAAATTCGAAATGAAATTGAAGAAAACCTCAAAATTAAGAAGCGCAATCTTAAAGTGAGAAAAATATAACAAAAATGCCAATCCAATATCACATAATGTGGAATTGAATTAGCATAGATGGATTCTTTTGTTTAGTTAAAGTACTCTACAATCGTATATTCGCCTCTTTCTATAGGATAAAAACTACGATATGTTGTCTTTAAGAAGTCAAGATTTATTTTTGTATTGGTTTTGTAAACAAAAGTATAGTAAGTTTTGCCTTGCTCTTGTTGTGCAAGAAGAGAGTTCCTAGCTTCAATCTCCGTTGACACGATATAATCCTTGAATGGCTTCATCAAGTAAGAGGTTCCCGTGCAAGCTGGAAAATTTTCTTGACTCCATGTGTGATCTTGCAAAAAATAAGCGTCTGTTCTTAGAAAATAATTATAATTAACATAGCCTTTTAGATTCACTCCGATTGGGTCATCCCAGGTCAGATCAATCTGGTACCACTTATTTTCTAATTTCACACTATTCCATGCATGAGAAGTAGTTTTACCATTTGGTGCTGTTGCGGAGCCGGTAAGCAGTTTGTTTTTGATTCCGAGCGCATTCATAAATAGTTCAAAACTTTCTGCATAGCCCTGACAAACGCTGATTTCATACAATAAGCATCCTTCTGGATGATAAGAAGCATTTGGTATGAAAGAAATATTCTCTTCTCCGCGCATATCATATGTGCAATTTAAGATAATATAATCATGAATGGCTTTTACTTTATCATAATCTGTCATATCCGATGTAATCGTGCTTGCAATAATGGAATACACTTTTTTAACGATTGCTTGATCTGTTTTTGATAGTCCGCTGGTATCGCCTGTTTTACATGCACTCGCTAAAGAGTTTTTAACGGAAATAAACCATTTGTATTGATTTCCTTTATAGGTAGCAATAACGGTAGTAGTTCCCTTTTTCTTTGCAGTTACTTTCCCTTGCGTGGTGACATTTACAACCGCTTTATTCCCTGACTTCCAAGTAACTCCCGAATTAATTCCAGAAAGTTTTAAAGTTGCAGTATTACCAACAATCATAGAAAGATAACTTGAAGATGAACTAACAGTGGAAGCTGCAACTTGTGTTACTGGTGAAAAATTGAGGATTGAAGGAATGATTAAGCTTGCTATAAGCAAAAATAAATATAATTTTTTTTGAATGCTATGTTTGTGTTTCATTGTTTTCTCCATTCTTTCGCTGTGTTTATACGTCATAAGTAATAGTATACCATATATAAAGTTTAGAAAAAAGAATGAAAAGTATTCGTATAATATGATATAATCCAAATATAGGAAAAATAAATTTTTTGGGAGGATTTACATAATGCAATATAAAGTTTTAGGAGATACCATGCCTGCTGTTGAAATTACATTTGAAGCACAAGGAGAATCCATGATTACACAATCTGGTGGAATGGCATGGATGAGTGAGGATGTCTTAATGGACACCAATATGAGAGGTGGTCTGGGTAAAAGTATAGGAAGAATGTTTGCAGGGGAATCGTTATTCATGGCAACGTATACTGCACAAAAAAGTGGAGCAAATATTGCATTTGCTTCTACGGTTGCAGGAGAGATCTTGCCAGTTGATGTAGGAAACTGCGGTGGTTTGATTTGCCAAAAAGGATCTTTTCTTTGCGCGCAGCCAAGTGTAAACCTTTCTGTTGCTTTCACTAAAAAAATCTCTGCGGGATTATTTGGTGGAGAAGGATTTATACTTCAAGATATTACTGGAAGTGGTATGGTGTTTTTGGAAATTGATGGAAATAAAGTGGAAAAAGAGTTGGCTCCGGGAGAAGTTTTAAAAGTTGATACCGGAAATATCGTAGCATTTGAAAAAACAGTATCTTATGAAATTGAAACAGTGAAGGGAATTAAGAATATCTTTTTAGGTGGCGAAGGTTTATTTTTAACAAAACTCGTTGGCCCTGGAAAAGTAATTTTACAGACACAAAATTTCAATGAATTTGCTTCAAGAATAATTCGATTGATGCCATCAAAATAAATATTTATTGTACGAATAAGGACGTAAAAGGGTGGTCATACTATTTTTCGAAGTGATAAGTGTGATAGTGATATATATTTTCACGCTCTCTGATTTTTCTGCCAAGGCGGCAGATGGGAGCAGAGCGAAAGGAAAACATTTTCACTCATCAAGTTTGTGTCTTTGTGCATACACAAACTTGGTATGCACAAAGAGCAGCGTAGAAATGAGGAAAAATAATATGATGTTAACACAAAAAGAGACCGCTCTTTTACAAGACTTGAAAACTCAGGAAAAACTTTGCGTGGATAAATATACGAAATATTCCGCAAGTGCCTGTGATGGTGAACTTAAAAATCTATTTTCCCAAATCGGAAAAATAGAACAGCAGCATCTTGATACCGTAAACCAAATATTAGGAGGAAGTACTCCTAATATGAGTGGTAGTAATTCTGGTAGCGCTAATAGCGGACAAAGCTTATCTGCAGGTAGTACTTTAGGAAAAGATCCTGCTTGCTGCAAAGATGAAAATACATCATCGTTCGAACATGACAAGTTCCTTTGTGAGGATACACTTGCAATGGAGAAATTTGTATCCTCAGGTTACAATGTTTCGATTTTTGAATTTAGAGATACCAATCTAAGAGATGTATTGAATCATAATCAAAAAGAAGAACAACATCATGGGGAGCAGATTTACAAGTACATGGAAGCCCATGGAATGTACAATCCAAAATAGTAATCAAAAAAAGATGTTCTAAAAATTATTTTTAGAACATCTTTTTTCTAATATTATTATATTAAGACTCAAACTGAAAAATAGTATCAAAAGAACGTAAGGTCTTAAAATTTCCTTTTGCAGTGAGTGCACCAGACATAAATGCACGCTGGAAGGTCATTTGAGAATTTATAATACTTGTCATGGTTTCATGTGAAGTTTTGGCAGCAACATCGGCATCTTCTTTTTGTCCATAGTAACATTTCAGATCGGAGTTTTTTACTTCAATAACAAGTGTCTTATTTGCATCCTCAATTGTTATTGCATAGGAGGCAGAAAAATCATCCAGGGGATGAAAACTATTCTTAAGGTTTGAAATAAATTCCTGTCCATCATCCGAAGTACCGAGCATTTCTTTAAATATCTGAGTTAATTCTTCAATATCCTCTTTCTGCTTTTTCACATACGTATCATCAGAAACATACATGGATAGCTGTTCGCTTTCCTGCGGTGTTAAATCAATGGTGTTATTTACTAGTAGTGTCTGTTTTACGGCATTTGTGCTGTTAGGAAAAGTTTTTGTTTTTTGATTTATGGTTCGATATAAGCTCTCCGCACGTTTCTCAATCATTAAGGTATATTCGGGATTGGTTTCAAAGTCTACATGATTTTCCACATATGCACATAAACCATTTAAAGGAATGCCACCGAACATTTCCCATGCTTTTATTAGGGTAAATTCGGCATCCCGTTCGCCATATGTCGAGGACATGACAACTGGCAACATATAAAGGCGGCTTATTTTTTCCTTATCAGCGTAGAGCCAGCAAGCATCTAGAAATTGCTGCATGAGTCCGCCAATTCCCATCCATTCTACATTGACCGCAAGAATTACACCATCACATTCTTTTAAGGTTCTGGTTAAGGTCGAAATTCCTTGTTTATCTTCATAAAGATTATAGCGATTTACTTCAACACGTAAGTCTTTTAGTACATCCGCAAGCTTATTTATAACATAGATAGTAGGATCTTCGATAAGACCACGGCCACCATAATATATGTTAATTCTCATCATCGGAAGATTCCCTCCATTCAGTATTGTAGTCGTTGTATTTTGGTTTGCGATAAAGCAAAAGAGCAAGTAAAAATCCGCTTATAAACCCACCAATATGAGCTGCATTGTCAACCTCTTGATTGGCAAATCCACTATATAGGCTCAGGAATATAAAAATAAGCATTTGTCGTTTGGTAAGTCCTTCTGCATTTCCGCGATTAATGAGGACAACATAAAGCAATGCACCCACAACGCCGAAGATTGCACCAGAAGCACCAGCGGCAACGGGAGTCTGTCCACTTAAAACATTATAACCGATAGAGAAACACCCTGCAAGAACTCCAGATGTAAAATAAATAAAAACATATTTAATATGCCCAGCTAGTTTTTCGAGAGTACCCCCGATAAACCAAAGTACCAACATATTATTGAATATATGAGCTACTCCAAAGTGCAGAAACATAGACGTAACAAGGCGATAAAATTCACCTTTTTCTAGAATATAAGGCCCGTACATGGCGCCACATCGTAACATCCACTCTGTGTTCGTGGAGGAATGACTTAAGTCAACAATAACAAAAACAACAATATTCAAAACGATAATAATGGCATTTATAAGTGAATAATAATCGCCAATATCTTTTGGTTCTTTTTCTGTACGTTCTGGCATAAACTTAGCCCCTTTCAAAAAAAGTATATCATTTTTTTGCAAAATTTAAAAGGTTTAAATCGAACACCGTATTATTATAAAATAAGAACGGATTTTTTGTAATTTTGAGTCAATGAGTTTTGGTTGCAAGATGTAGCAGTTTTTAATAACCTAATAATGTAATGAGGCAGGTGAATAACAGGAGGGAAAAATAAATGAGCGAAGTACACTACATAATATCAGACGCATCTAGAAAACTAAAGGTAGAGCCCCATGTGTTGCGTTACTGGGAGGACGAGCTGCATCTTGATATTCCTAGAAATGAGATGGGGCACCGACATTACACCGAAGAGAATATGCAGTTGTTGAAGCAGATTAAAAATCTAAAGGAAAAAGGGTTTCAATTAAAAGCAATTAGGTTAGCATTACCAAAGATTGATCAGATATGCGCACTTGATGATGTGAGTTTTTATCGAATTCGAGAGGAACTCAATCAAAGAGTGGAAGAAAAGACAAATAGCCTCGAAGTAGTAAAAGCGGGAGAGTCTAAGCTGGTAGTTGATAATGGGCCTAAAATACAACAGTTTAAGGCGATTATGAAAGATTTAATTACAGAGGCATTAAAAGAGAATAATCGAGAGCTATCCAATGCGGTTAGTGATAATATATCCGATAATGTGCTAAAGGAAATGGACTTTATGATGCGAGACAAAGAAGAGCGAGAAGAAGATCGGTTCCGCAGGCTAGATGAAGCGATTCGAGGTATGCAAAAAGCCAGACAAGAAGTTGCAGCAGCGGAATTAGATATGGAGAAAAAGAAGAAAAAGAGTGTTTTTCGAAAAAAGAAATAGAAGTAAAAATAGGGTGTGTTGAAAAAATATAGTTTGTGTTCAATTTGCGAAGCAGAGCCAAAACAGCATGCTGTTTTGGCTCTGCTTCGCAAATTGGGATAAAATTTTGCAATAATCCCTTGTTGCTCTATCGTTTGCCCAGTAATATGTGTTTTTAGCCTTCCTCGATAACATGTATTTCTAAGAAATCAAAATCAATGGAATCAATAAAGTTATCTTTTGAAAAACGAACCTTGTCGTGACGTTTAAATTCTTTGATTGTAGAATCCAACCAGATCGGTTTTGAAAGGTCAAATGCATAACAAGCCTCATCTAAAGCTTTAAAAATTTTTTGAGTACGAGTTAAATCAGGTTGGTCAATTTCGATAACAATATCTTTTATTAAATGGGTATTCGCCCATATTTTGCACCATAAGCGGAACATAATAAATCTCCTTTGGGATATCTTCATTGTTTGGAAAAATTCATTTAGTAGTATATCATCTATTTTCGTTTTCTACAACGACGAAAATAATGCTTGCTGTTTTTGAGAATGACTGCTATGATAATACTGAATGTGACAAGACAGATGTAAACATACGTGTTTTGAAAGGTGTAAATATGGAGGCAATCAAGAGATATTGTAATCGTCTGTTTATAGACGGATTAAGTGGGATGGCACTTGGATTATTTTCAACATTAATAGTCGGAACCATTATTCAACAGATTGGAACTTTAGTAGGTGGAACCTATGGTAGTTATTTATTCATAATTGGTAAATTAGCGGCGAGCGTAACTGGTGCAGGAATTGGATGTGGAGTTGCTTACAAACTCAAGGAAAGTCCGTTGGTAGTATTGTCAGCAGCTACAACAGGTATGGTAGGTGCCTTATCAAGTAAAATACTTGCAGGTGCATTTATTACAAATGGTGTGATTACGTTTGCAGGTCCAGGTGAACCACTCGGCGCTTTTGTTGCAGCCTATATTGGAATAGAAATAGGTCACTTGGTTTCAGGTAAAACAAAAATTGATATTTTAATTACACCGTTGGTATCTATTTTTTGTGGAGGAGTAGTCGGCCTACTTGTAGGTCCACCGATTTCCAAATTTATGACAGACATTGGTATTATTATCAATTGGGCAACGGATCAGCATAAGTTTACGATGGGAATAGTGATAGCTGTATTAATGGGAATGATATTAACACTTCCAATCAGTTCAGCCGCAATCTGTGTCATTTTAAATATTTCAGGAATCGCAGCAGGAGCAGCGACGGTTGGGTGCTGTGCAAACATGGTTGGATTTGCAGTTGCAAGTTATCGCGAGAATAAAATGGGAGGACTTTTGGCGCAAGGACTTGGAACCAGTATGTTACAGGTGCCAAACATTGTTAGAAAACCGATTATATGGCTTCCTGCTATTTTGTCAAGCGCAATTTTAGGCCCAATTTCAACTTGCATTTTTGGACTTACTAACAATGCAACTGGTGCTGGAATGGGTACATGCGGATTAATCGGGCAAATAATGACATATCAGACAATGGCACCTTTCAGAGGAAGTACCGTGACATTACTTTTAATATTTGGTATGCAAATTATAGCACCAGCAATCTTAGCTTTTATCATTTCGGAATTTATGCGTCATAAGAATTGGATTAAGGCTGGGGATATGAAACTGGATATATAGAATGAAAATAGCATGTACTCTAATCGCATAAGTTCGGTTAGAGTACATGCTATTTGTGCGCTGGATGCGAATGAAAGATAACTTACATTTCGCAACCCTTTCTTTTTAATTATAGTGGGAGGCATATTGTAAATACGGTTTCATTTTGGTCCGAATTTACGAATATCTTACCACCATGGGCTTCGATAATCCGTCTGGAAATAGAAAGACCAATGCCAGAACCGCCAACTTTGTTTGATGCTCTTGGTAAAAACATGCCATTGAGTTCGTTTGAAGCAATTGGAAGACCGTTATTTCCAAAGCGCAGGATAAGATGTTCGCTACCTTGCGTTACTCCTTCGATTTGCTCACCTAAATCTGGGACTTGTATCCACAAACGTTGATTCTCCTCAAGTGCTTCTACTCCATTTTTTATGATATTTACAAATACTTGCTTAATCTTAACAATATCACATACATAAGAACTCATCAGTGGAATCATATTGCGAGAAACTTGAAAGGACCAGTCTATCTTATTATGTATAAAAACAGGTTCAAAGCTTCGACTAACCGTTTGCAGTATATCGAATAAGTTCTCTTTTTCTAAGTTGAGGCTGTCGCAAGAATTGTAATCAGAATAATCGTGAAGAAGTAAAGATAAGTCTTTTACATCCTTATTGAGCTGGTTCCAATACGGCTGTTCCTTTAAGAGTGGGTTTTTAGACTCCATGAGTTGAATGGTACTATAAATGATGGTTAACGGGTTACCAATTTCGTGGGTTACTTTTGATAGAAGTTGGTTATTCTCTTCTCTTAATCGCTCGACATATTTTTCAAAACGGTTATCTTCTTTACATAACCCATCTAATTCCATTAATTCAGCATATGAAAACATTTTTTCCTCCTTTTGTGTGTGTTTATATTTAGGTAGATACTATATTTTGTTGTTTATCCTTTGTTATAGACTAATACTAGCAAATATTTACAAATTTCTCAATCATAACTCATTTACATAATCCGACTAATTTTGCAAATAACTTGTCTAAAGGATTGATTTGAAGCAAAATTTATATTGTGGTAAACTAAGAAGAAAGGAAAATAAGACAGGAGGACCAAGATATGAAAGACCCAAATTGTATTTTTTGTAAGATTGCGAATGGTAAAATACCATCGACTACATTATATGAAGATGATAATTTTCGCGTAATCTTTGATATTGCACCAGCATCCTTTGGACATGCAATCATTCTACCAAAGAATCATGCAGCAAATATTTATGAATTATCCGACGAAGATGCATCCAAGATCTTTGTTGTAGCAAAAAAAGTAGCAACCGCACTAAAACAAGTGCTACAATGTGACGGAATCAACATTTTACAAAACAACGGTGAAATCGCAGGACAGACCGTATTCCACTTACACGTACACATAATACCAAGATATAAGGGCGATACCGTCACCATCTCATGGAAACCAGGCGAAGCAGACCTCGACGAATTAAAGAAAATCATAGAGAAAATAATGTAGAATCCTTAGACATTTATAGATGAATACAGACTAATACGAAAAGTTGATGTTGTAATTCATAACTGTTATCCCAATTTGCATTCAGGTTCAAATAGGAGTGGGTAAAACCGAATTAAACGATTATTTTAGTAAGACAATCGTTTTGAGGTTTTACCCACTCCTATTTGGGACTGGATGCAAATTGAACATAGCTTAACGTTTTGCAACATCGCCCTTGAGTCATCTTACTTGGAATATTCTTTAATGAGTCCAACAATGGTTCCAATCGCATCGCTCATCGGACTCTTTTCCATGTTTTTGACATAAGAAGCTTTATTTTCATAAACATTCATTACAGCTTTTTGAAGCGTTTCTTTGTTTAACTCTTCTTCTTGTAATACATAGGAGTAGCCTTGCTTTTCAAAAGAAGCACCATTGAGAATCTGATCCCCGCGACTTGCAGCAGCAGAAAGTGGAATCAAAATAGATGGTTTTTTTAATGCAAGTAATTCACAGATTGCATTGGCTCCAGCGCGAGAAATCACAATATCTGCAGCGGCAAATAGATCCGTTAATTCTTTCTTAATATACTCAAATTGAACATAACCTTTTGTCCCGCGAAGACTTTCATCTACTTTTCCTTCGCCACAAAGATGAACGATTTGGAATGTTTTTAAAAGAGTAGGAAGTATGCTTCGTACGAATTCATTTACGACAGCGGAACCAAGACTTCCTCCTATGATAAGAAGAACCGGTTTGTCTGCTGTAAAACCACAAAAATCAAGTCCGGCTTTTTTGTTTCCGTTTAACAGCTCTTGGCGAATTGGTGAACCCGATAGCACTGCCTTGTTGGAAGGTAACGCCTTGAGTGTTTCTGGAAAATTTGTGCATATCTTTGTTGCACATGGAATACAGATTTTATTTGCAAGACCAGGTGTCATATCTGATTCGTGAATGATGGTAGGTATGTGTCTGCGTTTGGCTGCAAGTACTACCGGAACAGATACAAAACCACCTTTTGAAAATACGATATCTGGTTTCAACTTTTTTAGTAAAGAGGAAGCTTCGGTATAGCCTTTGATTACTTTTAATGGATCAGAAAAGTTTTTCGGATCAAAATATCGTCGCAATTTTCCTGAAGAAATACCATAATATGGCACGTCGAACTCTTCAATCAGCTTGCGTTCAATACCTTCATAAGAACCGATATAATGTACCTCGTATCCTTCTTCTTTCAAGCGTGGCAGGAGCGCAATGTTAGGAGTAACATGACCAGCAGTTCCGCCACCTGTTAATACGATTCGTTTCATATTTATGCCTCCATTGACTTTAAGGCCTGTGCCAACTGATCCGGACAAGAAGTCGATTTGTATCCGCACGTAACCCCTTCTAATTTTTTAATTACTTCATCTACTGGCATTCCTACTACAAGGTTGGAAATTCCATTTGTATTTCCATCACATCCACCGACAAAAGCCACGGATTTTATAATATTTCCTTCGGTTTCAATCTGGATTTCTCTTGCGCAAACGCCCTTTGTTTTATATATCATTTCAATAACCCTTTCTATTTCGTTTTATGTATGCTACTCATTTTATACCAGCTTATCTATTTTTGCAAGGTGTCGAAAAGTCAATTTGTGTCGTACGATTCTTACACCAAATCCTTTTTTTTGCGTTTTGTCTGTGCTATAGTAGCAAGCAAAATTGGATTTTGAAAGGGGAAGTTTCATGTTACTTTATATGTATGAGCACAATATTATAATTTATGCAATGTTTGTTTTGTTTGGTCTGGGTTTGCTATTAAAAATAATTCTTGCAATTTTATATCATCAGCTTATAAAGGCCTCCAAAGAGATGGCAGTGTCGGAAAATAAGTTGATGAAACAAATACGATTGCGGTTTGATACCTGTTATAAAATTAAATTGGGTGTGCATAATGTGGATAGTTTTGTGGATAAGTATGTATATACACACAAATATTGTGGAATATCATTATACACATTAGAAAATCTGAGTGGACAAATTACAATGATATGCTTACTTTTTACTTTATTTGGTGGAATGGCAGCTTTTTTATTAGAATGTGGACAAGATGTCATTTTATCCACACTCACGGTAGGTTCTTCTACCGTTTTGCTGTTGATAGCTTGTGATATGCTACTTAGCCTTTCAGCAAAGCAAAAGCTATTGCGGGTACATATGAAAGATTATCTGGAAAATAATTTAAAAGCCAAGCTGGAGAATGAATATTTTCTTCCAGAGGAAATGGAGGCATATCGGCACAGTTACTTTGAACAAGAAGAGGATGATGTCAAGGTAGCTAAGACGAAAGCAGCAAAAACGAAAACAGCAACATCATCTTCAAAAGCTGATTCTAAGAATGTAGAGAAGGCTGTTGCAAAGACCGAAGCAAAGGCTACAATCAAGGAAGAAGACGACAAGATTATTGAAGAAATCTTAAAAGAATATTTAGTGTAATTATTATTAAAAGCATAGTATTTTATCTTGTTATCGTAGATATTTCATATTGCACTTGCTATAGTGGTCTGTTAAAATAAAGCTTGATTAGGCTATAATTATAACAATGAAAAGGAGTACAGATAAATGGGACAAAATGTTAATTTTGACGAATCATTGGTAAAGTGCTTTGTTTCGCAGGAAGAAATGCAGATGATGAAAGCAAATGCTGAAACTGCTAAAAACACACTTGTAGAAAAGACAGGAGCAGGAAGTGATTTTCTTGGATGGATCGACTTACCAGTGAATTATGACAAGGAAGAATTTGCACGTATTCAAAAAGCTGCGGAAAAAATTAGGGATGACTCAGAAGTTTTGATTGTAATTGGTATTGGCGGTTCTTATTTAGGAGCAAGAGCAGCTATTAGCTTTTTGAGACACAGTTTTTATAATCGTGTATCCAAAGAAATTCGTAGAACACCGGAAATATATTATGCAGGAAATAGTATCAGCAGCACCTATCTTACACATTTACTAGATGTGATTGGTGATCGTGATTTTTCTCTAAATATTATCAGTAAATCAGGTACTACGACAGAACCTGCAATTGCATTCCGTGTATTAAAGAAAAAGTTAGAAGAAAAGTACGGAAAAGCAGAAGCAGCGAAGAGAATTTATGCAACCACAGACAAAGCAAAGGGTGCACTCAAAAACTTAGCAGATGAAGAAGGATATGAGACCTTTGTTGTACCAGACGATGTAGGAGGCCGTTTCTCCGTTCTTACTGGTGTTGGATTACTTCCAATTGCAGCAAGTGGTGCAGATATTGAAAAGCTGATGGAAGGCGCAGCCTCCATGAGAGAAAAATGCCTTAACAGTCCTTATGAAGAAAACGATGCAGTGCGCTATGCAGCAATTCGTAATATCTTATACCATAAGGGTAAAACCGTTGAAGTATTGGCAAACTATGAGCCAAGTATTCATTATGTAAGTGAGTGGTGGAAACAGTTATTTGGTGAAAGTGAAGGAAAAGATCAAAAAGGAATCTTACCAGCAGCGGTTGATTTGACAACAGATCTTCATTCCATGGGACAATATATCCAAGACGGTTCCCGCATGCTGTTTGAAACAGTCTTGGAAATCGAAACCTCAATGTGTGAGATTATCCTTGAGGAAGAAGAGGTTGATTTGGATGGTCTTAACTATTTAGCTGGAAAATCCATGGACTTTGTAAATAAGAGTGCTATGAAAGGTACTTTACTTGCACATACCGATGGTAATGTACCAAACTTGTTAGTAAAGATTCCTGAGCAGAATGAGTTCTACTTAGGACAGTTATTCTATTTCTTTGAATTTGCATGTGGTGTGAGTGGATATTTATTAGGTGTAAATCCATTTAACCAGCCAGGTGTTGAAAGCTATAAGAAGAATATGTTTGCTCTTTTAGGAAAGCCTGGATATGAAAAAGAAAGAGAAGAATTGCTAAAAAGATTGTAGGAAGATAGGGGTTGTGGCTAAACGGAAGAGGTTGTACAATTTGAGCTTCCAGTCGAAACGGAAGGGTTTGTACAATTTGAGTTTCCAACCGAAACGGGTATCCGTTCAAATCTCAATACGATTGTCAATTTTAATAAGCCATAAACAGCGAAAAATGAGTGCAGCGGCACTCATTTTTGCTATTGTAGTGCGCCCAGCAGGGGCGCGCTATTAAAATAATCGTATCATTCGATTTGAACGGATACCCGTTTCAGCTGGAAACTCAAATTGGGATAACAGTTTTCGAATAGTAACAACCTCTAATGTTTACAATTGAATGAAATGATTGTTATATTTGAATCTCATTTAGCTATATAAGTACGGCTGAGATTGTACACTCTTTATCTGAATCAAGAGCGATAACATTGAAATACGTTTAATCTGAAAGAACAGCTGAAAATTGAATCATATTAGAATTAAGTAATGTTTAACTTTTTTTAATCTTCTTATCATATTTATATAGAAGTTCTTCGCATTTTTCTAAAAGCTCTTGCTCATTGATTAAAACATTCTTTTTATCTTTAATAACAAGGGAGCCGTTTACGAAAACGGTGTCGATAGCTTGACCAGAGGCGGCGTAGAGAAAATTGCTGATTCGGGTCTGGCGATTGATGAGCGAAATATCATTTCCCATGTCAACAACGATTAGATCGGCTAGATAACCAACTTTTAGGCGGCCTAGGTTTTTAAAGCCAAGTGCTTTTGCACCGTTTTCTGTCATCATGCAATAGGTGGTTTTTAAGTCCATTGCTTTTGGATTAAGCGTATGACCTTTTTGAAGGTAGGCTCCTGCTCTGGCTTCGCGAACTAAATCGCGATTGGAGCTGCTAGCTTCTCCGTCGCATCCCATACAGACATTAATTCCACGGTCTAGCATTTGTTGTATTTTTGGGATGCCATCACTTATTTTCATATTGGTGCTAGGACAGTGTACGGGGGTGGCGTTTGTCTGCTTGATAAAGTCCAGTTCATAATCCTCGAGCCAGATGCTATGAGCCAATAAGGTATGCTCATCTAATATACCAAGGTGATAGAGTGCTTCTGCTTCCATATAACCAGTTCGTTTTTTAATTCCATGCGTTTCTTTTTTGCCTTCTGCAAGGTGGGTATGGAAGATAAGACCACGTTCGTTTGCAAAGGTCTTTAATCGTTGCATCAGTTCGTCCGAACAGGATGGAAGTCCTAACGGAGCAACACAGGTTGTTATTTTATCAGGAGCGAAGTTATGGTAGGTATCGTATACTTTTTTTGCAAGAGTAAGGTTTTCATCGGTCGAATGAACGGGAGTATTGATACTCTCAGAGATATCCGTAAGTCCCATACCGACTACCGCACGAATGCCACTGTCTTTAAGCGCCTGCATGCCTGCATCGAAGTAGGTGTTCATTGCCATATCATTGATTGTTGTGGTTCCAAAACGAAGGGCTGACAAGGAACCGGCTAATACAGAATAATAACAGTCTTCTTCGGTAAATAAACTCTCTGCGTAAAACATCCGCACGAGCCAGTCGGTAATGGGATAGTCATCTAAATACCCTTTTAAAAAAGTCTGCAATAGATGGGAATGGCAATCCACAAAGGAAGGCATGACCATTTTGCCATTCACATCAATCACGGTAACATCCAAATCAGATGAAAGGATGGAGGGCGCTATTTTTTTAATGAATCCGTTCTCAATATAGATATCATTGCGGTTACAGCTAAGAGTGTTAAAATCTGCAATGTCACAATTTTTAAGTAAAAATTTTTCCATGTATGCCTCCTATTAGTCATGATCCAAATCATATAGTTTTTTATAGCACGTAAAGTTATTTATGTCATGAACTCTTTATTTGTAATAACGTGCTTTATAACTAATATAATTTCCATTATAGTGGTCCTTTGTAAAAACAAGAGGGTTATCATTTTTGTCATACCAAATCGATGACACCAAAATAAAATTACCACTACGGTCATCAAAATTGTTGAGCTTTCTGCTGGAAGAGTCAAGCGCAGGCGAAATGGTACTATCTACATAACTTACTTTTGTGTCGAATACTTCTTTTAGTAAGGCCTCTGTTTTATCGTAATTATTAAAGTCTACATTTGAAAGTAAGGAGAAACAGTAATACACATTCATTAGGATTGCTACATTCCCATCTACCGTAAAGTTTCGAATGAATAGGTTGACCGGAAGGCCCTTTGCTTTTAATGTTTCGTCTAAGAAGGAATCATAATCGCTTGTAAATTGATTTACATCAATATGCGAAATCGTCTGGCCTTTTAATGTTGCTTCTAGGCGTTCGCGTGGAAGCATATATTTTTCAGAAAATTCGTTCGTTAAATTTGTAGGATCATATACTACATAGGTACCTTTTCCCTGAAAGGTCTTTATGTAGCCATCTTCCGAAAGTAGAACGAGCGCTGTTCGAAGAGAAGTACGTCCGATTCCCATTTGATTTGCAAGCTCTGCTTCCGACATCAATTTATCACCACTTTTGTAATAACCTTGCATAATTAGGTCACGAAGTTTACGATATGCTTTGAGGTAAAGTGCTTTATCATTTTTTATGTTTGGTATTGCAAAAAGATCAGTTTTATTTTGTAAATGGTTCTTATAAATATCGTTAGGCATAAGGACTCCCTTCTGTTAACTTGTCACATATGTTATAAGCTATCTTATCGCACGCGGTTATATTTGTCAATAAGGGTATAAAAAAAGAACTATCTAGGCATAAAGCAAGATAGTTCTTCGTTTTCGTATACGGTATCCGCTAAGAATTAAGCTTCGATTGCACCTGTTGGGCATACGCCTGCACAAGCGCCACAATCTAAACAAGCATCTGCGTCTATTTCATAATGGGAAGCTCCTTCTGAAATAGCTTCTACTGGACATTCAGATACGCATGTTCCGCAGCTGATACATTCATCTGTAATTTTATGTGCCATTGATTTATCCTCCTTATTCATTGATAGGCTTATTTTAATATAA
The DNA here is from genome assembly GCA_002419585.1 of Lachnoclostridium sp. UBA5725. Taxonomy (GTDB): domain Bacteria; phylum Bacillota; class Clostridia; order Lachnospirales; family Lachnospiraceae; genus DIGJ01. The sequence continues at coordinate 873 of DIGJ01000033.1, read as the reverse complement.
ATTCTGTCTTTTTACAAGAGATAAGTGAAAAATCATAAGTAGGAAAGAAAAATAAAAAATCCGGATATACTAGATAGAAAGCGCATGTCTTGACGATACCTGAAATATAGCATATAATGAGAGTCGTATCGGGCAAAATGCTAGACTTAAGGCTCGATATCTTATAGAAAAAATAGGAGGTAATTAAAATGGCACAGATAAATAAAGATATGTTGATTGGTGAATTAATTCGTGTTGATGAAAGAATTGCGCCAGTATTAATGAGCGTTGGAATGCATTGTTTAGGATGTCCATCTTCTCAGGGTGAAAGTTTGGAAGAGGCTTGTATGGTTCATGGGCTTAATGTAAATGAGCTTGTTGATAACATCAATGCAATTCTTGCATAATGCAAGATTAATTTTAGTACAAGATAGGACGCGAGTCTTTGTTGATGAGTGACGCCAAGAAGGGCTGAGTAATTTTCTCATTGTCTAATTTACACGGCTCCCATACTAGGATTTTATATCAGTCGCATAAACATTCCACGTAACCTCAAAACATCGAGGAATTGACTCTTAGGGGAGCCAATTTCTTGATTGAGTTTACGCTTCATATGCTCAAATTGATATAAAATCCTAGCATGGGAGCCGTGTAAATTGAAGGATAGATTGTGAGCTCAGCCTTTCTTGGCTGTTTACGAAATGTGGACTCGCTGGTTTTCTAGCGTTTTATAAACACAGCGGGGCCATTTCCCAAAATCAGCAAAATGCGCGGTGGTCATAGTCTTCCCTAATTCGAATGGAGCGCAGGGGCAGCCCTTAAAACCATTTTAGCATATTCGGTGGAAACTCTAGGAATAATGAGCTCCCATGTGATATGATCCCCCTTAAGTAG
>DIGJ01000008.1 GCA_002419585.1 Lachnoclostridium sp. UBA5725 | reverse complement strand
CAATCTAAAGTTTAGAACCATTTTTAGAGAGTTTCTCGCTTTTTTATATATTTCTTTTGAAACCTATTTTTTGTTTACACTGGAATACACTTTGTCAATTCTCATTTTGTCCTTATCAAAGAATCACCCACAGGTCAAAAACCTATGGGTGATTTTTGCATATTAGTGGCCGAAATTTTTTTCAGCTGAGTGTGCATCTTCTTTTGTTGGATGAACTGTACCATGTGGATGATGTGGTGGTGCATAAATGGAGTATAATTTAAGAGGTACACAACCGGTGTTAATCAAGTTATGCCACTTACCCGCAGGTATCATAATTGCACAATCGTCACAGACTTTTTCTTGAAAACACAAATTATCTCTTCGATCCCCCATCATTACAATTCCTTGACCTTGTTCTATTCGCAAAAATTGATCAACGTCAGGATGAATTTCTAGACCAATATCTTCCCCAACATGTAAGCTCATTAATGTGACCTGCAAATGGCATCCAGTCCATAAAGAGGTGCGATAATAATCATTTTCAATCGTTGCTTCGTTTATATTAACGACAAATGGTTTTGGACCGTGATCCTTTATACACGAATGGTTATATTGATTTGAAGCGTTTGGGCAGTACCTTAGTGAATTTTGAAAATTAGGGTTATAGTTATACATTATCTGATTCCTTTATATTTATTATTTTATTTTATGTAAGATGTTATAAAGTGTGATTGCTTTACGAAAGGGTTTCCCAGTTTGAGTGATTTAAGGGTTGAACAACTAGTTTGTATTAAAAAATTAAAACAGTTATTGCCAATCTAAAAACTCGTTTTTTGCAAATACTAAATATGTAATCTCATATTGTAAAGCAGTATCTGATTACAAAATATTACTAAAAATAGTATCTGAAAGAAAGGAGCTTTTTATGTCTGAAAATTATTTAGCAATAGCAAATATACCGATTCAGAAATGGGGCGGATTATACAGCGAAGAAGAAGCTCTGAATATCGGTACGATTTTTCAGGATTTAAACAAGCCATTTTTTGCAGCGGAATCGGTATTGGGAGATAAGACTCCCATAGCTTCCAATGCAAAAAGTCAGACGATGCCAAACGAACAAGCGGAACGTGAAGCACTCATGACCAAGATAAATCAAACAGGTTTTTTCCTGGATGATCTCACACTTTATCTGGATACTCATGAGAATGATACTCAAGCACTTTCTTTGTATCATGAAAAGGTAACAGAATATGCTCAGTACAGACAGCAGTTTGCGCAAAATTTCTATCCATTGACCAGACTGTGTGTTCCTTACTGTAACAATGATACTGAGATAACGTTCTGTATGCAAAAAGGGCCAATGCCTTGGGAAGGAGCGTGTGTTTAGATGTGGGTTTATGAAAAAAGGCTCCAATACCCTGTAAAGATTACGAAGAACTGTCCTAAAACAGCACAGCTCATTATTAGTCAGTATGGAGGACCGGACGGAGAATTGTCTGCTTCCATGCGGTATCTCGCCCAACGGTATAGTATGCCTGTAAAGGAAGTGGGCGGACTTCTTACAGATATTGGAACAGAAGAACTTGCGCATATGGAAATCATATGCTCTATGGTGTATCAGCTAACCAATCACCTGACGATTGAGCAAGCAAAGGAAGCGGGTTTTGATGCATATTATGTTGACCATACCACAGCATTGTGGCCTCAAGCAGCGTCATCACTCCCATTCACTGCAATCGAATTCCAATCGAAGGGGGATGCTATCACCGATTTGACGGAAGATTTAGCGGCAGAACAAAAAGCCAGAACAGTATATGATAATCTGCTTCGCATGATTCCAGATCCCGAAATTAGGGAACCATTGAAATTCCTTCGTTCTAGAGAAATCGTTCATTTCCAAAGATTTGGTGAGGCGTTGGAAAAGACAAAGGATAAACTTGATAGCAGGAATTTTTATTATTTCAACCCAGAATTTGATAAAGAAATGTTTCGAGCAAAATAATTAAAAAATTAATAGAAGCATCCATAATTGTAAATTTGCTGTATACATTTATGGATGTTTTCTTTTGGGAAAATACCAATTGTTACGAAGAATATTTGTGCTTTATGTATATTGAATTTTTTGTATCATAGTAAAATCAACATCTATTTTCTGAATTTTATGGAATATTATGGCGAATTAAATAGATTTTAAAGGCTTTTAGTGCTATAATTTTTATATTATTATGCTATTTAATCTTTGCTAATTCCAAGGTTTCATAGAAATGAGTATAAAGAATAAAAACGACATCGAGGCAAACGATATATGGAATTAAGAAGAAATCAAAATCAACGAATTGCTAAGGAGATGCCATGGATAATCAGAATGGAAAACTGAAGTATTTTATTTTAATGGAAGATTTAAAAGAAGACATGCGGAGTGGAAAAATCAAACCGGGACAAAAACTACCTTCTGAAAATCAGCTGAGCGCGCAGTACCAAGTGAGCCGACACACCGTTCGCAAAGCACTTTCCATATTGGAAAATGAAGGGTATATTACGGCAGAACAAGGAAAGGGCACTTTTTGTGCGGATACGGTAACAACGCGGGGGAATTCAAAAATCATTGCAGTGGTTACCACCTATCTTTCCAATTATATTTTTCCAAAACTGATTGCAGGAATGGATGAAATACTGACCAGACAAGGCTATACGCTAATACTTAAAAATACCAAGAACAGTAGAGCGCTGGAGATCGAAGCGTTGGAAGATTTATTGAAGAAAAATGTAGATGGAATCATTATCGAGCCAAGTAAAAGTCAGATATATTCCAGACATTTAGAAATATATAATCAATTTGAAGCGTGCCATATCCCGATTGTATTTATACATAGCACCTATCCACAATTTAAAGATAAGCCTTGTGTGGAACTGGAGGATGAAAAGGGCGCTTATTTGTTGACAGAATACCTAATCCAGCTTGGGCACAGGAATCTGGTGGGAATATTTAAAACAGATGATAGTCAGGGGTTTCGCCGTCATATTGGTTTTGTAAAGGCACTCAATAAACATAAACTGTTATATGATCCAGAAAAGGTAATCTGGTATCATACGGAAGACCAACTTTTGAAACCAAAAGCTGAAATCTTAGGCATGTTGGAAAAACAGGTCCACTTTGACGGGGTGGTCTGCTACAACGACCACATTGCATTTGAGGTCTTAGGTGTTTTAAAAGCCAAAGGAATACAGGTGCCGAAGGAGGTTTCAATTACTGGATTTGACAATATACAAAAGGTAGATGAGGATGGAATTGGCATCACCAGCATAGAACATCCAAAAGAAAAACTGGGTGAGATGGTAGCAGACTACATGTTAGAGTTGTTGGCAGGAAAAATACCGGAGAAAGACAATGTTATGCGTAAAATCGAGCCGGTATTAATCCTTAAAAACTCTTGCACAGACCGCAATAAATCATAGCGCTATGGTATCATTTCCTGAAAAGCAGTAAAGTCATTTACTGCTTTTTTCTGCATTCCGATATCATAAAGTAACTGTAAGATACCATAGCGATTTCTTAGATCCTTCGCATAGTAAATGCTATTTTTTAAGGTGTTCGCGGATACCGCAATTTGTTTTGGAAGATAAGGTGCATCTAGCTTTTTTAGATATGAAATGAGAATATCGGTGGAAGGAAGCTCAGCCGCCATTTTTAATATTTCGTTTTTATATTCCGATAGATTATGTTTTCTTTTTTCTACTTGTTTGGTTGAATTTTTTTCTACGCGCGCTTCTAAGTTGATAATCTCATCAGCAGCCAGTTCATAAGCCTCTTGTATGGATTTTTCCCAGCATCCTTTATCAAATACATAATCGGAATGTAAATCCGCCTCCTCTAAGTACTTTGGAAGGCTGTGGTAAAAAAATAAACAAATAACCGTACCAATTGCTACTTTTGTACCATGGAGAGGACAATATTCTCTTCTTTGCAAAAACATCATTTCCCAGTAATGGGAAAGATGGTGTTCGCTACCAGAAGCGGGTCTTGAATTTCCTAAAAAACTCATGCCAACACCAGCTAAAATCAGACTTTCCATTACAATGTGAATGGCATTTTCGTCCGCTATGCAAATTGCATCGATGGAGTTTGTCATTGCGTCCACTGCCTGTTTCATTATGCCATATATATAATCACAAAAATATTCGCCAGTAACCAGATGAGAAAGTTTCCAGTCTGCCAGACAGACATATTTGCCTAAAATATCTCCGACACCTGCGGCAATCATACGTTTTGGGGCAGCAGACAGGATACGAGTATCTGCGAGGATTGCCTTCGGCCGATGCGTTTCTATTGTTGTTTTTACCTGATTTATGGTTAAAACAGCAACATTGGAAGCGTAACCATCCATGGAAGGCGCCGTAGCAACGATAAAATAATCCATCGCTTTTTGAAAACTAATGAATTTACATAAATCGTTAATTGTACCAGAACCTATCCCGAGTATGAGATTGCAGTCATAGGGAAGTTCACTGATAATGGTATGAAGGGCTCTTTCATCTGCAACCAGTTCTCGATCCGTAAACAATATTTTTTTGTATGTAAAGCCATGCTCTGACAAGATCTGTTCCACATAAGTTCCAGCAACTTTCTCTGTATTTTGATCACAAATCAAACATATCTTTTGATATGCCCCCTCGTTTAGATATGCGGGTAGATTACTCAGTGCATTTTCTTCAACAGCGATATGACGTATATCACAAAAGTGCGTTTTTCCACAAGAACATGGGATTTCTTTGTTGATATAGTGGGACCAGTTGCTCATATAAAAAACCTCTTTTCTTCGTTTCATTTTACTTTTTTATAGTTTGATAGTAGACTTGTTTGTCCTTTCATGCAAGTTGTATGCTATCTAAAATAAACAACTTGTATATATGACCATACAAGTTGTAAAGTAAAAGTATAAATTAAATTTAGGAGGTATTTGGAATGAAGACGGGAAAAAACTACAAATTTTGGTTTTGCACAGGATCACAGGATTTATATGGGGATGAATGTTTAGAAAAGGTTGCCAAACATTCACAAATTATAGTGGAGAATTTGAATAAGTCCGGAATTCTGCCATTTGAGGTGGTATGGAAACCAACACTGATTACAAATGAACTGATTCGTAAAACATTCAATGAAGCAAATGCAACCGAGGATTGCGCGGGCGTTATCACATGGATGCATACCTTCTCTCCTGCAAAATCATGGATTTTGGGACTGCAGGAATATCGTAAACCGCTACTTCATTTACATACACAATTTAATCAGGAAATCCCTTATGACACCATTGATATGGATTTCATGAATGAAAACCAGTCTGCACATGGAGATAGAGAATACGGACATATTGTTAGTCGTATGGGAATTGAGCGTAAGGTTATTGTAGGACATTGGAATGACAAAATGGTACAAGAGAGAATCGCTGGCTGGATGCGTACAGCAATCGGTCTAATGGAATCCAGTCATATTCGTGTTTGTCGTATTGCAGATAATATGAGAAATGTAGCCGTTACGGATGGAGATAAGGTAGAAGCACAGATTAAGTTTGGCTGGGAAATTGATGCTTATCCAGTCAATGAAATTGCAGATTATGTAAAAGACGTAAGACAGTCCGATGTTGATGTTTTGGTGGAAGAGTATTATAGCAAATACGATATTCTTTTAGAAGGTCGTGATCCAGAGGAATTTAAGAAACATGTGGCCGTTCAGGCGGGAATCGAAATCGGATTTGAGAAATTCTTGGAAGATAAGAACTATCAGGCAATCGTAACTCATTTTGGAGATCTTGGTTCACTCAAACAGCTTCCAGGTCTTGCAATTCAACGACTCATGGAAAAAGGCTATGGATTTGGCGGAGAAGGTGACTGGAAAACGGCAGCAATGGTTCGCTTAATGAAAATTATGGCAGCCGGCGTACCAAATGCAAAGGGTACTTCTTTCATGGAGGATTATACTTATAATCTGGTTCCAGGAAAAGAAGGAATTTTGCAATCACATATGTTGGAAGTTTGCCCAAGTATCTCAGATAGTAAAATTGGTATCAAGGTAAAACCACTTAGCATGGGAGATAGAGAAGATCCAGCAAGACTTGTATTTACATCGAAAGAAGGACCTGGTATTGCTACCAGTTTAGTGGATATGGGGAACCGTTTCCGTCTCATTATCAATGAAGTAGACTGTAAAAAGAATGAAAAGCCAATGCCAAACCTTCCAGTTGCTACGAATTTTTGGACGCCACAGCCGAATTTAACGACTGGAGCAGAAAGCTGGATTCTAGCGGGTGGTGCACATCATACTGCGTTTAGTTATGATATTACAACCGAGCAGATGGTTGACTGGGCAGCAGCGATGGGAATTGAAAGTGTAGTAATTGATAAAGATACGACGATTCGTAGCTTGAAAAATGAATTAAGATGGAATAGTATCGCATTCAGATAGAATTTAGATGCGTAAAAAACATTGTATACAAACTCGTTATGCGCAAAAAGCAGCGCAAGAAAGAGGTAAAATATGAGTAAATACACAATTGGTGTAGATTACGGTACCCAGTCAGGGAGAGCTGTCTTAGTTGATGTGTCCAATGGAAATGTCATTGCACAGGCAACTCAAATTTATACACATGGAGTAATGGAAGAACACTTGCCAGATGGAACAAAGCTAGGACCGGACTGGGCAATTGAACATCCGGCAGACTATATTGAAGTATTGGAAGTGACGATACCAGCGGTTATGAAAGAGTCCGGTGTGAGTCGAGAGGATGTGATAGGAATGTCCATCGACTTTACGGCATGTACAATGCTTCCAATTGATAAAGAGGGTGTTCCACTTTGTTTTCAGGAAGAATTAAAGAGTGTTCCACATGCGTGGTTAAAGTTATGGAAACACCATGCTGCTCAGGCACAGGCGAATAAATTAAACCGTATTGCGACAGAGCGTGGGGAAGACTTCTTAGCACGCTATGGTGGTAAAATTTCATCGGAGTGGATGATTCCAAAGATTATGCAGATCCTTGAAGAAGCTCCAGAAATATATGACAAGGCAAATCGGTTTATGGAAGCAACAGACTGGGTAACGATGCAGCTTACTGGAGTCGAGGCTAGAAATGCCTGTACAGCAGGCTATAAAGCACTGTGGCATAAGAAAAAAGGATACCCTGGCAAGGAATTTTTTAAGGCATTGGATGAAAGACTTGAGAATGTAGTGGAAGATAAGCTAAGTACAGATATTCACCCACAAGGTGGAAAAGCGGGAGAATTAACGTTAGAAATGGCAGAAAAGCTTGGCTTAAATAAAGGAATCGCAATCGGGGTAGCCAATGTAGATGCCCATGTGGCAGTCCCAGCAGTCGGTATTACCGGACCAAACAAAATGCTTATGATCATCGGTACCTCAACCTGTGATATTATGTGCTCCGAAGTAGAAAAAGAAGTACCAGGTATGTGTGGAGTCGTAGAAGATGGTGTATTGCCAGGGTACTTTGGATACGAAGCAGGGCAGTCCTGTGTAGGCGATCATTTTGAATGGTTCGTGAAAAACTGCGTACCAGCCACCTATTATGAAGAAGCAGAAAAAGCTGGCATGAATATTCATCAGTACTTAACGGAAAAAGCATCTCAGCTTAAGATTGGAGAAAGTGGGCTTTTGGCGCTTGACTGGTGGAATGGAAACCGTTCCTGCTTGGTAGATGTGGATTTAACAGGCATGATGCTTGGAATGACACTCGCAACAAAGCCAGAAGAGATGTATCGTGCGTTAATTGAGGCAACGGCTTATGGCAAGAACATGATTTTAGAGACCTTTGAGCAAGCAGGTGTTCCAGTAGATGAATTATATGCCTGTGGTGGTATTTCAAAGAAGAATAGCATGATGATGCAAATTTATGCAGATGTAACCAATAAAGAGATATTTATTGGAGCTTCCGACCAAAGCCCTGCACTTGGATCTGCTATGTTTGGTGCCGTGGCAGCAGGAGCAAAAAATGGAGGATATGATTCCATCGTTGAGGCAGCAAAGGTAATGGGAAAAGTGGAAGCCAAAACTTATAAGCCAATACCGGAAAACGTAGCAGCTTATAAGAAACTATATGCAGAGTTTAAACTTCTTCACGACTATTTTGGACGCGGTGAAAATGATGTTATGAAACGCCTAAAACAAATCAAGGCAGACGCTAAGAAATAAGAGGAGGATATTATGCTAGAAGAACTAAAGAAAGAAGTATACGAAGCAAATATGGAGCTTCCAAAATACGGTCTGGTGACATTTACATGGGGAAATGTAAGCGGTATCGATCGAGAACAGGGGCTGTTTGTAATAAAGCCAAGTGGTGTGGATTATGATAAACTGACTCCAGAAGACATGGTCGTAGTTGACTTAAAGGGTAACAAGGTGGAGGGAAAATATAATCCCTCCAGTGATACGGCTACTCATGTTGAACTCTATAATGCATTTTTGAATATCGGGGGCGTGGTACACACACATTCTTCCTGGGCAACCAGTTGGGCACAGGCAGGCAGATCGATTCCTTGCTATGGTACAACGCATGCAGATTATATGTATGGAGCAATACCTTGTGTCAGATGCCTTACCAAGGAGGAGATTGAAGAGGCATACGAGAAAAACACGGGTAAGTTAATTGCTGAATACTTCAAAGAAAAAGATTATGTCGCAATGCCGGCAGTTCTTTGCAAAAACCATGGACCTTTTACATGGGGAAAAGATGCAAAAGAAGCGGTTCATAATGCAGCAGTGCTAGAGGAAGTTGCTAAAATGGCAGCGCGATGCGAATGGATCGAACAAAAGGTAGAAGAAGCACCACAAGAACTTCAGGATAAGCATTATGAAAGAAAACATGGCGTAAACGCATATTACGGACAAAAAGAATAGGTTACAAATCAGGGGCTGTTACACAAATGAGTGAACAGCCCTTAAAATAATGTCAAGAAGCTTGTGCACAATCCTTGTATTTATTCTGTTTTTTGTTAGAATAAAAGGAACGGACATACAAAATGGGGGAAGGTATGAAAAATTTATTAAAACGATTTAATGACTTAAAATTGGGATATAAAATACTGTTTTCCTTTCTTTTCGGAGGAATATTGCCAATCCTTTTGTCACAGGAAGTATCCTTTTATATGAATACTCGTTACATGACTCAAAATATGGATGAGATGATTAAGAATAATTTGGAACAGATGTCAGAACGAACCGATTTAACGTTGCAGGTATATAGCAATTTATTATATCAGATTTATACGGATGATGATATTATTGAGAATATCAATGAACTGCAAGACGATACGGTAATGGGAAAAGTAATTGCGTATAATCGAATCTATAATCGCTTAAAGCAATACAATGTATCCGAAAAAGAAATTCGAAGTATCAGCATTATTTGTAATAATGGAAGCTCTGTTACCTATGATTTTGAGACAGGCTCCGCACTGAATACTTTATGGAGCGGGAACAAAGATATGAGGGAGATTCAGCCTTACCAAGATGCGATTGACAAGATTGGATTAGTGATTACCCCTACAATGAAAATGGAAGAGGACGGTAAAAATAGCTATCTGTTTCATCTGTCAAAAAGAATGTTCGATCTGGATGCATTGGATAAAGGAACCATTGCAACCGCAGTTATTTCTGTGAATGCCTCTGCACTTGGGGAAATATGTAATACAGAGACGGAAAATGAAGTGGCATTTATATTGAATGATGAAAAGCAGGTAATTTATTATCCAGAAGAGATGTTTATGGGAATTACACTCGATGAAAATGTTAAGCCGATCAAAGTTGTAGAACTTAGTAAATTATTAAAAAATAAGACCAAGTTAATTAATGAATATGATAACGAGACAATTGGATGGAAATTCTATTATGTGTATGATAAGGATTATGTTTTGAAAGATATGAGAAGTTTACAACTCCATATCTTAATTGTTGTGTTTGTGGTAATTATACTTTCGATTATTTTAATCACTTATACCGTAAGGAATGTTCATCATTCTATAAATGGCGTTGTTCAAGGAATGAATCAAATTAAAAAAGGAAATTTGGATGTCATCATACCGGTAAATGGTAAAGATGAGATCGGCCAAGTAGCTGAAAATTTCAATGAGATGGCGTTGGAGATTAAATCTTTAATTCATGAAGTAAAGGATGCATTACATAAACAGAAAAATGCAGAAATAAAAGCTTTGGAGGCACAAATAAATCCACATTTTTTATACAATACCTTGGATTCTATAAATTGGATGGCAATCGAAAAGGGAGATTATGAAATAAGCACAATGCTTTGCAATTTAGGAGTTATTCTTCGCTACAGTATAAACAAAAGTAATCATATGGTAACGGTTCGGGAAATGGTAGATTGGATTGAAAAATATATTTCCCTACAAAAGATAAGGTTTAATGATGCTTTTGATTACAAGCTTTCGATTGATGATGCAACCGAATCGATCGAGATTTATAAACTTTTGATTCAACCATTTATCGAAAATGCGATTATTCATGGATTTGATGGTGTCGAACAGGGAGGAGTTATTAGCATCGATATTTTGTTCACGGAACGTAAAAATGCAATTTGTGTTATAATTGAGGATAATGGGAATGGCATGCAAAAAAATATAGTGGATAAATATAATGACAGAGATTGGGTACTAAAGCAGGAAGAAGGAAGTATTGGGCTTCAAAATGCGCTTTCTAGGATAGCAATGTATTATGGAGAAGAGGGAAAGTGGAATATCAATAGTATGGAAGGGATGGGAACTGTAATTACATTGATATTGCCAATTGTTACGATTGAATGATATGCAGATAGGACAACACATGGGGAAGGAATGATTCGAATGAGAATCTTAATCGTAGAAGATGAAATAAAAATCAGAGTAGGAATGGGAAAGCTGATTACGGCAGAAACAAATCATGAAATTATTGGGGAAGCGAAAAATGGAAAAGAAGGATTGGAGATGATCATCCGGTTTAAGCCGGATCTGGTAATCACCGATATTAAAATGCCGGAAATGGATGGGCTTGAAATGCTTACCAAAGTAAAGGAGCAGGATATCAAAGTTCATGCAATTATACTGACTGGTTATTCGGAATTTGAATATGCCAGAAAAGCACTGACCCTTGGTGTAAAAGACTATCTGTTGAAACCCATTGGGGTAGAAGATCTAACTAAAATGCTGGTAGATGTTGGTGAAAAAATAAAGAGTGAGAATGAAAATAAGGGAACACCGGACGGCTTTTTAAGGGATGTTTATCTAAATGGCATGATCGGTGCAAAGGAATCCTTTGAAAAATTAAAGTTATTATGTGAACGAAAGGGCTATGAAAGTTATAGTCTTTATATGGGGTATATTGGTGAGGGAATTCCAACTTACAGTGGAGTATTTTCACAAAATATGGAAGATATCATGGACAAATATCAGGATAAAGAATGTATTATTTCCTATGCAGGTAAGTTTCAAGAAATCATATGCTTGGTAATGGAAAAAAAAGACCAAGGTGAAATTATGGAACTCTTTACGAAGAAAATAGTAAAGAACCATTTTGCCAACGATAATCCTGTGGTATGGTCAATGACGGAATTTGAACCATTTGAGAATATCTATGAAAGTATGCAAAAAGTACAAAAGCTACAGTCTTATGGCATGATCTTAGAAAAAGGTATGTTAATTACAGAAAAAGTAATTGAACGGATTCAACTGGAAGACTACATATATCCTAGTGAGTTGGAAGGAAAATTTAAAGTATCGATTTGCAATGGAAGTGGCAAAACAATTCAAAACAATGCCGATGAATTTACCACATATATGAAAGCACATTGTTTTTTACCCGAGAGTGTAAAACAAGCTTATATAAAGTTATATAGTTTTATAGCGAATCTTTTGCAGGAAATTGATGTCAAGTCATATGAACAGTTATTAAATATGTTTATTTTAAAGAAGATGTCAGAGGCAAGAACGCAAACCGAGTTAGAAAAACTACTGATGGATATGGTATTTTTTATTATTAATACACAGGAAAAAAAGGAGGATATCAGCAATTATACAATTAAAAGGGCGATTAACTACATACGAGAGCATTATAAGGAGGGAATTACATTAGAGGAAGTAGCACGAAAGCTGGACATCACACCAGAATATTTAAGTACACTTTTTAATCGTGAAATGAATATTAATTATTCTACTTTTTTAAAACAGTTTCGGATTAGTCATGCAAAGCGGCTGTTAAAAGGAACCAACATGAGAGTGTATGCAATTGCGGAAGCGGTAGGCTATAGTGATCCGAAATACTTTATCCGAGTTTTTAAGGAGGTTTCGGGACAATCACCAAAAGAGTATCGCCAGCAAAGCTAGGAGGAGATATTTATGAAAAAAGGTATCGTTATTGGCTTGCTAATTATGGGGATTATGGCAGGCGCTGCATGCGTTTTTCAAGTTTTACTAAAAAAGAATGCGCAGCAGGAGACAATGCAAAACGCAGAAAAAAAAGAGTTAATATTATGGTCTTATTATGAAACGAAAGCGCAGAAAGAAAGCTTGGATTTATTGATGCAGGATTTTAATCAATCGCAAAAAGAATACATCGCTTCGTGGGAATATGTACCAATGACGGAGTTTACCAAACGGCTTTCGATTGGAATAATGGAAGGAAATCTACCGGATATGGTGATTATCGATAATCCCGATATGATGACATATGCTGAACTTGGGATTTTTGAAGATTTGACACAGTATGATGAACTGTGGGAGGAGGAAGATCAGTATTATCAAGAAGTTTGGAAATCGGTACAGTGGGATGGAAGGTACTATGGAGTACCGTTTACCTGTAATAATGTTGCACTGATTTATAATAAGGAAATGCTTGAAAATGCGGGGATAACACCACCTTCTACTTGGGAAGAATTAGAAAGCACGGCAGCAAAATTAAAAAAAGAGAACCGTTATGGATTTGTAATGTCCTGCGTTGCTGGTGAACAGGCAGCATTTCAGGTATTACCATGGATTCTTTCTGCGGGAGAAACAAAGAATAACTTAGGAGGAGCGTCTACACAGGAAGCATTTGCATTTTTGCAGAAACTGAGTGAGAAAGGATATATGGATGCAAACTGTGTAAATTGGTCACAGAATGATATCGCAAGAAAATTTGCACAAGAAGAAGTTGCGATGATGGAAAATGGCCCATGGGTAATCCCTATGCTGAAGGAAGCGGGAATTTCATATGGAATTGTACCATTACCGATGAAAGAAGACAGAGTGGTGATTGCTGGTGGAGAGAATATAGGAGTCATTAAAGATAAAGATGTCGATGGAGCGGTAGCCTTTTTAAAATACTATAGCCAAGGAGAGGTAATGAAGGAAATATGTCTAAAATCAAGTGTGCTCCCTCCGAAAATGAAGGAAGCACAGGAAGCAGTAACGGATAATCCGGACTACCAATTCTTTGAGGAACAAATGCGTTCCTCATTGTCAAGATCTGATTTTGGTGGATGGACGACAATCTCGAAACAGTTATCGGATGCAATCTATGGAATAATAACAGGAGAAATGGACCCTGACACGGCAGCGCAGCATCTAAAGTAAACTTAGGTGAATATAGTCCACCTTAATTAAAAAATTAGAATTATAATAAGGAGAATCCTCTTTTATAATTTAGATATCAGTTAAGATAATTGATACCTAAATTTTAAAGGAGGATTTTTTTATGAGGAAAAAGCTTGTAGCGGTTTTACTTACGGCAGTTCTGGCTTGTACAGCGCTTTCTGGATGCGGACAAAAAAATACAGATGCAACAACGGCTAATTCAGGGACAGAACAGTCTAAAGATGTAACAGAGGGGAAAACGGAATCGAATGACGCGGATTTAAGAACAAAGGTTGTTATCTGGGATTATTTTGAAACGGATGCACAAAAAGAGATGATGCAAACATTAGTAGATGGGTTTAATAGTTCCCAGGAACAGTATGTTGCATCTCATGTATATGTACCTTTTTCTGATTACGAAAAACAATTAACACTAGGAATTGCATCTGGTGAACTTCCAGATCTTGTAATCATGGATGGTTGTGGAATGGCTTCTTTCATCCAGCTTGGATTATTAGCAGATGTTTCCGACGCAGATATAGCTTGGGATGAATATATTCAAGGACCAATGGAGTCTACGATGTTAGATGGAAAGCACTACGGAATTCCATTTGCAACAAACTGTACCGCTCTATTTTATAATAAGGATTTGTTTGATGCAGCGGGTCTCGAGTATCCAAACGAAAATACAACATGGGCACAATTTAGAGAAATGGCAAAAACCCTTACAAAGGATGGGGTAACTGGATTTGGTAACGCAGCAGTGAATACAGACGAAGGTACATTCCAATGCCTTCAGTGGTTATATACCGCAGGTGGAAGCTATACCAATATCAAAGATGGTGTAGAGGCATATGACCTTATGCAAGGAATGATAGAAGAAGGAAGCTGGACAAAAGAGGTTGTTAACTGGACACAGTCTGATGTTAATAATAACTTTATGGCAGGTAACATTGCAATGCAGCAAAATGGACCATGGCAGATTCCTGGAATTCAAAAAAATGCACCAGAATTAAATTATGGAGTAACATCTCTTCCAAGATTTGATGAAAACGCAGAACAGGCTACTTCAATATTGGGTGGAGAAAATATGGGAGTTGTTAATCAGGAAGATACCAGTGGAGCAGTTGCTTTCCTTAAATATTATGACCAGACAGATGTTATGGTAGCAGCAATGAAAACTTATGGTTCTTTCCCTCCAAAGACAGAAGCAGCAAAAGATGCATACTGGACGGATGATGCAATTCAAGGAGCATTTATTAAACAGCTTGATACATCCATTCCAAGAGGTCCTTCACCATCATGGCCATCTTACTCTGCAGCGATTCAGACTGGATTCCAGCAGGTAATGACATCTGCAAAAACACCAGAGCAGGCAGCGACAGAAGTACAGGCAGCAGTAGATGCAGTAAAATAATAGATAATTTATAAGGGCTGTTGTATGAACGACAGCCCTATTTTAAAAGGAGGAAGTCGTGATGAAACGCATAATAAAGAATAAAACAGCATCTCTTGGAATCCTGTTTTCCCTTCCGGCATTAATTTATATGATGGTTTTTATTGGTTATCCAATGATACAAAACTTTATTCTAAGTTTTAAAAACGTCGATGTGTATACTTTCTCACAGGCGGCGAATCAGAAATTTGTTGGTTTTCAAAATTACCTTGACTTATTTAAGGGAGCAAACTCAGTACTTCCGATTGCGATAAAAAATACGATTATATTTACGGTAGGTTCCATATTTTTTCAGTTTGTTATAGGCTTTGGCTTAGCTTTATTGTTTAATAAAAAATTTCCTGGCTGCTCCTTTTTTCGAGGAGTAACAATGATTTCATGGCTATTACCAGTTACGGTAGCCGGACTATTATTTAAATTTATGTTTCAACTAAATGGTGGTATTATCAATCAGCTGTTAATGTCAATTCATGTATTAAAAGAACCGATTGAGTGGCTCTTGAATGGGAAAAGTGCAATGGCAGCAATCATAACGGCAAATATATGGATCGGTATTCCTTTTAATATGATGCTTATCTTAACAGGATTAACAACCATTCCAAATGACATATATGAAAGCGCAGGTCTTGACGGAGCAAACAAAATACAAACGTTATTTATGATAACAATACCGATGATTAAACCAGCAATTATGTCTGTTTTAACATTAGGTTTTGTATATACCTTTAAAGTATTTGATCTTGTGTGGGTAATGACCAAGGGGGGGCCGGTAAATGCAACCGAATTAGTTTCTACCTATGCTTACCGTCTGTCTTTTCAAGAATTTCAGTTTAGTAAAGGCGCTGCGGCAGCCAATGTTTTATTTATGATCCTTTTATGTGTAGGATTTTTCTACATAAAAACCATATCAGACGACGAGGTGATGTAGCGATGAAAAAAGAGACAAAAAAGAAGATAGGTTTGGTTTTAGTGGGTGCTATCGTATTTGTAATTTTTATATTTCCTTTGTACTGGATGCTTGTAACGGCACTAAAAACTCAGTTAGAAATATTTAAGATACCCACGCCATTATGGCCTCATGATTTAACATTCGATGCTTTTAAAGATCAGTTGTCCCAGTCAAGTGATACACTACAAGGGTTTAAAAACAGTTTAATTATTGCCCTTGGTGCTACTGCAATCTCAACGGTATTATCAATCCCAGCATCTTACGGTCTTGCACGTTTCAAATTTAGTGGAAGAAAGGTAATTATCCTATTGTTTTTAATTACGCAGATGCTTCCATCAACATTGGTACTTACTTCCCTTTACATCATGTTTTCTAAAATGGGAATCTTAAATAGTTACCTAGCACCAATACTAGCGGATGCAACGCTTGGAATACCGTTTTCGATTATCATTCTTCGAACGTATTTTATTTCGATTCCAAAGGAACTCGATGAAGCAGCTAAAATTGATGGTTGTGGACATCTTACGGCATTTGTAAGGATTATGCTTCCGATTGCAAAGCCAGGAGTAGTTGTTGCTGCTGTATTTTCCTTTGTGTACGCATGGGGAGATTTGATTTATGGTATCACCTTTATTACCGACCCAACGAAACGTCCGATTACTTCAAGTATTTATAATTATGTACAGCAGTATCAGACTCTATGGAATTCCACGATGGCGTTTGGTATCATAGCAATTTTACCAGTGGTACTTATCTTTATATTTATGCAAAAGTATATTGTCAGTGGTCTTACCAATGGTGCGGTAAAGGCATAAGAAAGGAAAAAAGATGATGCGGCATTCAATAGATTTAAATAAAATAAAAATAGAAGATTCGTTTTGGTCAAAGCATGTAGACCTAGTAAAACAAGTAATCATTCCTTATCAGTGGGAGGCTATGAATGACCGGATCGAAGATGCAGAATCCAGTCACTGTTTGGAGAACTTTAAAATTGCTGCAAAAGAAGAATCAGGAGAGTTTTACGGGGCAGTATTTCAGGATACAGATGTGGCAAAATGGCTGGAGGCGGTCGGGTTTACACTTGCGACAAAAAAAGATCAACAATTAGAAAAAACAGCGGATGAAGCAATTGATTTAATCACAAAAGCACAATGTGAGGATGGGTATATCAATACCTATTTTACAATAAAAGAGCCATCGAAACGCTGGAAAAACTTATGTGAAGGGCACGAGTTATATACTGCGGGACATCTGATGGAGGCTGCTGTCGCTTATTATAATGGTACAGGGAAAAGAAAATTACTGGATTGTATGATTCGTTTTGCGGATCTAATCTGCGATACGTTTGGAGCAGAAGATGGAAAAATTCACGGCTATCCAGGGCACCAGGAAGTGGAAATTGGGCTAATAAAATTATATGACGTAACGGGTCAAAAACGCTATCTGGATATGGCAAAATACTTCATTGATGCAAGAGGAGCTGGAGATAATTATTTTCTTGAGGAAATGAAGCAACCAGATTATGTACGTATATTTCCAGAATTTGATCGATATGACACGAAGTATTCCCAATCGCATATGCCGGTCAGAAAGCAGATGACTGCGGAAGGGCATGCGGTTCGTGCAGTTTATATGTACTCTGCAATGGCAGAGTTGGCATATGAATACCATGACAAAGAGCTTTTTGATACTTGTGTTCGTCTTTGGGAGAATATGACAAAGAGAAGAATGTACATTACTGGAAGTATTGGTTCTTCTGGAATTTTAGAACGATTTACAACCGATTATGATTTGCCAAATGACTATAATTATTCGGAAAGCTGTGCCTCCATTGGTCTAGCATTGTTCGGGCTTCGTATGTCAAATATTACGAAAGAGGCTTCTTATATTGATGTAGTAGAGCGAGCATTGTATAACACCGTTCTTGCAGGAATTGCACTCGATGGAAAGAGTTTCTTTTATGTAAATCCGCTGGAATGCTGGCCAGACAGTTGTATGGATCGAACGTCCAAGGAACATGTGAAATCAATCCGACAGAAGTGGTTTGGGGTAGCGTGCTGCCCACCAAATATTGCAAGAACATTAGCTTCGTTGGGACAGTATATTTATTCGGTGGAGGAAGAGTGTAGTTATCTGAATCTGTTTATTTCGAATACAACCGAAATTTGCTGGAATGGAGAAACCATTCAAGTAGAAGTAAAAACAAAATTTCCATTTGAAAATAGGGTCGAAATAACACTAAGTGGTGGTACAAAGAGAACCGATTTTGGTATCCGCATTCCTGATTATGCAAAAGATTTTACCGTTTGTTCCAATGGAGAGAGAGTCGAATATCGGAACGAAAAAGGCTATGCAATTTTACGAATTGATTCTTCACAAACTACGATCATAGTGGAATTTAGCGCTCCTGCGAAATTTGTTCAGGCAAATCCACTGGTTCGGGCGGATGCAGGAAAAGTTTGTATTACAAAAGGGCCGTTGGTGTATGCGTTGGAGGAAGTTGACAATGGAAATCGTCTGTCTTCCATCGTTATTGATACAAAGGAAAGCTTGACAGAAAAATGGGATCAAACGCTTTTTGGAGGGGTAACGGTTATATCTGCCTCTGCACAAAAAATCTCAATGAAAGACTGGAATGAAACGACACTCTACCAGGATAGTCATACCGTTCTGGAGGATATAGAAATTAAGGCAATTCCTTACTGTTACTGGAATAATCGGGGGATTGGGGAAATGAGTGTGTGGTTAAAAGAAAAGTTATAAGAGGAGGTTAATGATGAAAAAAGCAAAAACGAAACAACTATTTACCAAAGCGACGGCGATTGCTTTGGCGGCGACGCTTGCCGTAGGAAGTGTTCCGGTAACTTCTTTTGCGAAAGAAGGAAGTGCATTGGATGTGGGGCATCCAACATTTAAAAATACGGAACTTTTGGATGGAGTTTACAATTTAAAATCAAATGACTACACTACTGATAGTCAATTGATGAAAATCTACAATGAGGATAAGGCAGCGGGTGGTGACTCCTTCTATATTGACCGTGTGTTAATGCGAGAAGGCGTTGCAAATGGTGATGCAGGAAAAAATGGAAATGATGATGGCAATACCTTTATGACCAGAGGCCGTGCACTTTATATGTATACCAGCGATCCGAATGTAATCGGATTTGGTGGAAATACAGCATATCACCAGCCAATGGGAAATGGTGACATGTATGGCATTACGTTTTCATCCGGTGAAACACAACTTAATACGGTTGAGACAACCACTAAGAGAGTAAATATGCCAAGTCACTGGATCAGTGAATATGATATTTCAGATACCGGCATTGTTGCGAAGGTACAGAAATTTATTAATTATCAAAACGTAGCAGTTACTTTAGTTACCCTTCAAAATACGGAGAGTTCTGCAAAAGAATTAAACGTTTCTGTAAATTCGAACTTTGCAACTAAGGCTTCGAGTGTAGAAGTAAATGGTACAACAGTGAACGAATTGAGCGGAAGTACAAAAACGCCTTCGAATTTAACAACGGTTGAACCAAAACTTGCAGCTTTGGCAGCAGGTGAAACTTTCACGGTAGAAGCACAAACGCTAAAGAAAACGGTGACGATTCCTGCAAATGGAAGTGTCGAAGTGAAAGCCGTTATGTCTTTTACAAGCAAAGAAATTCTAGAAGCTCAGCAAGAATATCTTCGGTTTCTTTCAATGGATAGCAATGCAAAAGCATTAAAAGCACAAAAAGAAGAGTATAATCTTTGGTGGGCAGAAACGATGCCATATATTGATGTACCAAATAAGGCAATTCAAAAAGCAATCGACTATCGCTGGTGGTTGGAAAACTTTAACAAATTAGATGCCAATATACCAGGATATGATTATCAGTATCCTGTGACAATTGAAGGAGTACTTGGATATAACAATGCGATTGTTCTGACCCAGTCCATGCATCTTCAGGATACGAAATGGATGAGAGATGCAAGCTTAGCATATGGACAACTTTTGTCAGTCGGAAACAGTTCACAAAGCAGTGCATTTTTGGACAATCCAGGTAACCGTGCAAACTGGAATAATCATTACGGACAGTATCTTGGAACAGCAGGATTAGAAGCGTATGAAGTAATTGGTGGAAATCAGGAATTAGCCGAAAACCTTGCTTATTATTTTGAGCATGATGCAAAAGGTCAGCTTGATCATTATGGAAATCATACCAGTGCTACGACACCAGCAAATAAATTGATCGATTATTATCAAGCATTTATGACAGGTAATGATGCTGATACCATATCTTTTGCCTACCCAAATTCGGGAACAAGAAAAACACATGCTGAAAATGCATATGTTTATGGTTCAGCAAATGCAGCAGCGAAACTTTACGCTATGGCAGGAGATACACAAAAAAGTACAGAATTATCCAATCTCGCTACTGAAATTCAAAGTGATATTTTAAATCTTCTGTGGTGTGATCAGGATAAAAGCTTTGAAACCAGAGCAGTTGATCCACAGGAAGGATTTGTATCACATAATACGAATCAGCCAAATTTGATTCCGTATAAGGAAAACAACAACTTCAATTATTTTAGTGAGGGTGTTGTGCCTACCGATGCAGCATCAGTTGCAAAATACGGACAGATGTTTGAATATTTCAAATATGGAGATGAATTCCCTATTTTCCCTTACTACACAGCAAATCAGGTAGATAATAAATTGCAGGCAGGATCGAATAATTTCTCGAATATTAACTTCACAGTTCAGGCTAGGGCTTATGAATCAGCTCTTCGTACATACGATAAGGCTCAACAGTATGTAACCGATGATATGCTTGCTCTTATGGTAGAGTGGTGTGCTTGGAACATGTATCCCAACGGAGGAGATATTCGTTATCCAAACAATAACGAGTTCTTCAACATTGATGGTAAGACAAATGATACATACTATCGCTCGTGGATTTATCATAATATTTTAGGAAACTATAACTATATTTTTGTAGAAGATGTAGCTGGAATGGTACCTAGAGAAGACGGAAAATTAGAGCTTGATCCAATCGAGTTTGAGTATGACCATTTTATGATAAACAATGTCAAATATCATGGAGAGGATGTAACGATTGTTTGGGATGACCCAACGGATGGAACGGATTATTACGGCTCTTCCATTGCAAATGGTTTTTCTGTTTATAAAAATGGATCGAATCTATTTACATTAAATAAAAAAGCCCATGTAATATATGATAATGGTACCCTTACTTTCCCAGACGGTGAAGAAGCCGGATTACAAAAATCAATCGGCGATAGTAAGACATTTGCGGCAGCAAATCAGGTAAACCTTAGTTCTAAAGTTAAAGAAATGATGAAAAAATCTGGTATCGAAGCAGATATTGCAAGTCCGAATGTTGCGAAAGGAAAGACAGTAACAGCAAGCTATACACCAGATAAAGCGAGAGAGGCTTCTTGGGCGAACAAACACCGCGCAGATGGAACCGATCCTACTTCAAAAGCAGTAAATGAAGAGAAACCAGATCCACAGGCAATCACAGATGGAACGACAGTTGATATGCCTTTCTGGGGGAACGATGGAAGTACAAATACAAGCGATTCCGTTGTCATCGATTTAGAAAATCCAACTACGATTGATATGATGAACCTCTATTTCTATAATGACAGGCAAACTGGGGGCTATAGTGAACCAGCAAAATATACGTTGGAGTATTGGAATGGAACGGAATGGAAACATGTGGAGGATCAAACGAGGACACCGCAGGTACCACAAGCAAACTATAATACCAATCGCTTCAAAGCGGTAAGCACGGATAAAGTTAGAATTACTGTATTTAATATGGAGAACCATTTTACTTCAATTACAGAAGTACAACTTTACCAAGAAGGTGGAGCGCGAGATAAAGTAAGTAATCAGGTGCCAGTAATAAAAATCACCCAGGATACGAAAAAAACAGAGAATATGAAAGTAAGCCTGAATGCTTCTTGTGAAGATGACGGTATGCCTTGGGATGGATCAATATCTTATCATTGGGATGTTGTAAGTGCGCCAGAGGGTGCAACTACAATCTTTAGTAATCCAGCTTCCTTGAATACCTCGCTATCCGCTTCAAAGGAAGGAAGCTATACCGTAAGATTTACTGCATCGGATGGGGAACTTTCTGCTACCAAAGAATTGACGGTATCCATAAAGGAAACGTCAGTTGTTGGAAGCGAAGATATTGCAATAAAAGCCGAACCATCTTCGGATTATACGGCAGGCTGGGAAAACTTAAACGGTATCAACAATGTAAACTTTGAACCAACTTCCTCTACTATGGGAACCAACAAAGGATGGGGTAATTGGCAAGGAAAAGATGCAGGGGAAACCTGTTGGGTTGCGTATACATGGAAAGAAAAGGTTGAAATCAGTGGCTGTGATATATACTGGTATGACGATGCTGGAGGTACAAGAGTACCACAAAGCATAAGTTTTCAGTACAAGGATGATAACGGAGAATGGAAGAATGCAACCATGCTCACTTCGTTTGATGAAGCAAATAAGATTAATACCTATAATACGATTGCATTACAATCCATTGAAACAACAGAATTACGTTTAAATATGGTAACACAAGCAGCGGCTACGGGTATTTATCGTTTTAAAGTATACAGTACGCCAATTCAGGAATTATTACCAATCTATGTTGGAACCAAAATAGGAGAAATTCCAGAACTTCCAACTTCGATATATGGTTTGATGGCGGATGGAAGTCTAGTAAAAGCAAGTGTTACGTGGGATAAAATCACAGCGGAACAAGTTGCAAATAATGGTGAATTTTCCGTAAACGGAGTGAATACCGGAACTGGAAAATTTGTAACAGCAACCGTTTACGTAAGAAGTGATATGGACAAAGCAGGAATCACAGAAGTAAAGGATACGGAAGTTACAGTAAGCCGTGGTAAAGAAGTAGTGCTTCCGGATTGTGTAAAAGTCCAGTATAACAATGGTGCCTATGACAACGTTAAGAGCACGGTTACTTGGCCAATTATCAGCAAAGATCAGTATGCAACTTCTGGAAAAATTACGTTCCCTGAAGTTGGAACGGTATCTGGAACAGCAATTAAAGCGAATTTGATTATTAATGTAAAAGCGAACCTGGATAATCTTCTGGCTGAGATTAAAAAAGCAGACACCTTGGTGGAAAAAGATTATACCCTTGTAAGCTTTAGCAGCTACAAGAAAGCATTGGAAGAAGCGAAAGTAATAGCACAAAACTCCGATAATCAGGCTATGATTGATGCAGCAGCAGAAGCTTTAAAAGCAGCGAGAGAACATTTGGTAAAGATTGCGGATGTAACAGCTCTTACTAAGAGCATATCGATTGCTGAAACATTAAAAGCACAAAGCTATACATCCGATAGTTTCCAAAATCTAACTGCGGCATTAGCGATTGCGAAAGATGCATTGACGAAAGATTACGAAAGCCAGCCTAAAATCGATTTATCAAATGGCTTACTATTAGAAGCATTTGATAATCTGGCAAAGGTGGTAAAGGCAGATCGAAACTTACATCTTTCGATGGATATGAATAAAAGTGATGTTACAAAAATAGCAGATGACGGAATGTACAAGTATGATATAAAAGCAGATGGAGTCAAAGCAACAGACTGGGTAGATGGTATGAATGGCAATGCGCTATCCTTTGGAAATAATACTTCTTTTGAAATTCCAGCAGGTAAAACACTAGCAACCGGAAGTATTACGATATCGTATTGGATAAAAAGAACAGCAACGTTAACCGGGAATAACAATATCCTTTGGGCGAAAAAAGCCTCCTCTTATAATGGAAATGGATTCTATACAAACTATCCAGTGGAAGAAAAATACTCCAGTTTCTTTATAATGGATGGATTTAACGGATTCTATGTAAATGAAAATCCAAACGATTTCCTTGCTCAGAATGAATGGACCAATGTTGTAATTACTTGGGACAACGATGTAAAAAGAGGAACCATCTATAAAAATGGAGTAAAACAGCCAATTAGTTACATAGGAGATCCAAATTCAATTACAGGTGTTGAGGATGCTGCAAATATAATTGGCGAAAATGGTTATCCAGGTAGTGGTTATCCGGTTGGATTGGTTATGGATGAATTATCGATTTACAATGACAAATTATCAAAGGATGAAATAAAAGCATTGTATAATGAATTTACCTATGCTATTCCAGCAAATCCAGGTAATATGGGACAAGATAAACCACTCACAGACGGAGTGTTGAAGGAAACAAAAGAAACCGGAAAAGATAGTAAAACCGGTAAGGATATTACCGTTATAACAATGAAGGGTGATGACAAAGAGACTCAAAGTAAGATCACTGCAACAATAACGCAAAACGCTGAGAAAAAAATAGACAGTATTAAAGCAACGTTAGCGGTAACTCCAGTTGTTGACAGCAAGAACAATCATAAATTGTTGATTGAGACAAAACATGATTTTGTAGATAGTCTTGAAAAACTTGCTACAAAAGAAACTCCTTTGAAACTTAAAGTAGTCATGGATAATGATGCTATGTTAAAAGTTTTGAAGGATAAAAAAGACACGAAGCCAATCGCATTAGAATATCAACTTCCAGCTAATGTATTTGATAGTGAAAACGTGGATGTTTCATGGATTAAGATGTCAAAAGAAGTACTCCAAACTCTATCAAATTCG
Source organism: Lachnoclostridium sp. UBA5725 (assembly GCA_002419585.1). Taxonomy (GTDB): domain Bacteria; phylum Bacillota; class Clostridia; order Lachnospirales; family Lachnospiraceae; genus DIGJ01. The sequence goes on along the minus strand of DIGJ01000008.1, from coordinate 23,395 downwards.
AATCGCGTGCTAACAGTATCCATTATAGATTCAAATGGAGAAAAACAATATCAGTGGAATTTTAATGGGAAGAAAATGGTGGATGGCGATCGTTTACAAAAACTGACCAGTGTTAATCTAGCAGTTAAGATTGTACCAACCAAGGGGAAAGATGAAAAAGATGTGTTAACTAAAGTGACAAGCGGATATCGAGTAACAGTAAAGCAAAAAGGTGAAATACCTAGTGGAATGACTCTCTTAGTGCCGGTTACTGATAATAGTAATTTTAAGCCAGGTGCTAAAGTGTATGTCTATAAATACAATGAGAAGAAAAATGAAATTACTCGATTTTCAAAAACTGTTTACACCTGCAAAAGGGATGGACGTGTTGAATTAAAAACAAAGGTAGGAGCAGATTACTTAATATTGCCGGCTAAGGCATTATTTGTGAAGTAAAATTTGTAATGGTTATTAAGAGGGGATATCGTATGACGATGATATAGTCATTGCGTATATCTCCTCTTTTTGATTGTGTCGATCGTATAAAAAAATGGTGCATTTTTTAATGAATATGGTACAATAAAGGGAGTGATAAACAAGGGGTTGATTTGATGAAAGTTAGCATAAGACAAATAAGCGAGAAAACAGGATTTTCGCCTGCGACCATTTCAAATGCACTAAATCATAAAAAAGGGGTTAACAAAGAAACAGCAGCAGAAGTATTTCGAGTTGCAAAAGAACTTGGATATATTGATGAAGAACGGATTACGAAAATCAAATTTGTCATTTATCGTAAAAATGGTTCGATTATTGAAGATACGCCCTTTTTCTCGTTGTTGATTGATGGCTTTGAAAAAGAATGCGGTGCTTCTGGTTATGAGGTGGTTATTTGCAATCTGGATAGCCGTGCATATGACTATGAAGAGCAAGTGAAATGGATGATGAATGATACAAGTTCGGCAGTCGTGCTTCTGGGTACAGAACTGATGGATGAAGATTTGGATTTATATCGGAGTGCTAAATGTCCATTCCTTTTATTTGATTATTGGAGTTCTGATATGGAATTCAATGCCGTACTGATTAATAATTCGGATTCTGCCAGAATGGCAACCGAATATCTGATTGGAAAGGGTCATGAAAAGATAGGTTATCTAAGAGGACGATATCGAATTAAGTCATTTCGTTCCAGACATGTGGGATATGTAGTTGCTCTAAAAAAAGCCGGTATCAAGGAAGAACCATCCTATACCGTAACAATTGGAACAAATATGAACGAGGCTTATAGCGATATGGTAGCATTCCTTAGCAAAAAACCGGAACTTCCAACGGCTTTTTTTGCAGATAATGATATGATTGCTTTAGGAGCAATGAAAGCATTGACAGAATTTGGTTATCGGATACCGGAGGATGTATCAATTGTAGGGTTTGATGATTTGCCGTTTTGTGAGATTGCTTCGCCAAGGTTAACAACGCTTCGTGTTGCAAAGCAGGAAATGGGACAGGTGGCTGCAAAGCGAATTATTGAATTGGTTAAAAACCAGAGCAATGTACGTTTGAAAACGCAAGTATGTACAAGTTTTGTAGAACGTGATAGCGTAAGAGAAATCTAGCGAGTTTATATGAAAAAGCGAATGTATGATTCGCTTTTTTTTTGTTCAAACTACTATATGTTAGGGATGTCGAACAATTTTATTTTTATGCTGACGCAAAGGAAAATAAGAATGATTTAAATTATTTAAAAAATAGAAAATAAATGTTTATATAAATATTTACAAAAAAGTTTACATTATATAAAATGGAAAACGATAAAAACAGTAATAATATTGTGCAATATTAACAATAAAAAGAAGTATTATTATAATGATATGACAAATATGAGAACAAAACTATAAAAACTATTGAATAAAGATGTAAAACATTTATAATGTTGTTTATAAACAATGCAAGCGAGAGGAGCTGAAATCGTGAAGGTTAGTATTAGACAGATAAGTGAAAAAACTGGATATTCACCAGCAACGGTCTCAAATGCTTTGAATCGTAAAAAGGGTGTTAATAAGGAAACTGCTTCTGAAATATTTAAAGTTGCCAAAGAAATGGGATATATAAGCGAAGCAAGTATAACAAAAATAAAGTTTGTTTTATATAAAAGAAATGGTCTGATTACAGAAGATACACCTTTCTTTTCTCTCATGATTGATGGGTTTGAAAAAGAATGCAGAGAGTATGGATATGAAATGGTACTTTGTTACTTGGATCGAAGAAATCCTGATTATGATGAACAAGTAAAATGGCTGTTAAGTGATACGACCTCAGCAATCGCACTGATGGGTGCCGAACTGATGGAGGATGACTTGGATGTTTTTAAAGGAACGAAATCTCCATTTCTTACCTTGGATTATTGGAGTTCTGACATGAGTGTTGATGGCATTACGATAAATAATTCCGATTCAGCTCGTATGGCAATCGAATATTTAATTAATAAAGGACATAAAAAGATTGGTTATTTGAGAGGAAAATTTAGAATAAAAGCATTTCGTTCCAGAGCGGTTGGATTTAAAATCGCGATGAACAAACATGACCTTCCTATTGCTAACTCTTATATTTTATCACTCGATACGACAATGGATGGATCATACAAAGATATGTGTGAACTATTGAAACAAAAACCAGAACTTCCAACTGCTTTTTTTGCAGATAACGATATGATTGCACTCGGTGCGATGAAAGCATTACAAGAATATGGATATAAAATACCAGAAGATGTTTCAATCATTGGCTTTGATGATTTACCATTTTGTGAAATAGCATCTCCTAGACTTACGAGTCTTCGTGTTCCGAAACAGGAAATGGGACAGATTGCTGTAAGACGAATCAATGACATGATTAAAAATCATACCAATGTAAAATTGAAAACTCAGGTTTGTACTGATTTTATAGAGCGAGATAGTGTAAGAATCATATAAATTATGAAAAGAGGGAACCATATGAAAAAAATGAAATTAGGATTTGCGCCAACAAGAAGAAGTATCTTTAGCGCTCCAGATGCAATCAAGTTTGCAAATTTGACCAGAGATAAATTGAAAGAAATGGACGTTGACTTTGTTGATATTACAGATATTAATGAAGAAGGTCTTCTCTATAGTGATAGTGACATGGAAAAGGTTGCTGCAAAGTTTAAAAAAGAAGGTGTGGAAGGCTTATTTATTCCTCACTGTAACTTTGGAACCGAATATATCTGTGCAAGACTCGCGAAAGAATTAGGTGTACCAGTATTACTATGGGGACCAAGAGATGAAAGACCAGATGAAAATGGTATTCGTCTTAGAGACAGCCAGTGTGGGTTATTTGCAACTGGAAAAGTATTAAGAAGATTCCAGGTGCCATTCACATATCTCACGAACTGCAGATTATCGGATCCTGAATTTGAACGTGGAGTGAATGATTTCCTTTCTGTATGTAACGTAGTAAAAGTATTTAAACATATAAGAATTCTTCAGATTGCACCAAGACCATTTGACTTTTGGACGACAATGTGCAACGAAGGTGAACTGCTTGAAAAATTCAATATCCAGTTAGCACCAATCCCAATGCCAGAATTGACACAGACAGTAAAAGAGGTACTGGAAGAAGGCGTTGAAGTGGATGTGATAACCACATATTGTAAAGATAATATGTGCGTTAAGATTAAAGACAATGAATTGCAAAATGTTGCAGCATTAAAAATAGCGATGAAGCGACTTTTAGAAAAATATGGATGTAATGCAATTGCCCTACAATGTTGGAATGCTCTTCAAAGCGAACTAGGAATTATGCCTTGTGCAGCAAACTCTTTGTTAAATGAAGAAGGTATTCCGGTTGTATGTGAAACCGATATACATGGAGCAATTACTGCTCTTATGGTAGAAGCGGCTGGCATGGATGAGGCAAGAGGGTTCTTCGCAGACTGGACAGTTCGACATCCTGACAATGAAAATGGAGAACTATTGCAACATTGTGGACCATGGCCAATATCCGTTGCAAAAGAAAAGCCAACGATTGGATACCCATTAGCATTTGAACATCCAGGTGCAGTAGAAGCAGAAGCAAAACATGGTGATATTACCTTATGCCGTTTTGATGGTGACAACGGAGAATATTCTTTACTTCTTGGAAATGCAAAAGGAATCGACGGACCTTACACAAAAGGAACTTATTTATGGATTGAAGTCGAGAATTTGAAACGCTTGGAAGATAAATTAGTATGTGGCCCATACATTCATCATTGTGTAGGTATTCATAAAAATGTAGTGCCTGTTTTATATGAAGCATGTAAGTATATCGGTGTAAAACCAGACTTATATGATCCAATTGAAGAACAAGTAAAGGCATATATACGAGGAGAAACAGTATAAAAAGTACGTATACTTGTTTCATCCAGAAGGGAAAGATATACATGGAAAATTTAAAAGCATTGTCCTTTGAATTAAGAAAAAATGTAATTGATATGATTGTGGAAGGAAAAGGCGGCCACATTGGCGGTGATATGAGTGTAATGGATGCATTGGTAACACTCTACTTTTCACAGATGAATATTCGTCCTGAAAATCAAGAGGATGAAGATAGAGATCGTTTTGTTATGAGTAAAGGACATTCCGTAGAATCATTATATGCAGTTTTGGCAAAGAAAGGTTTCTTCCCAATGGAAGAGGTCATTGCAAATTTCTCAAAATTTGGATCAAAGTATATTGGACATCCAAACAATAAATTACCTGGAATTGAAATGAATTCTGGCTCTTTAGGCCATGGACTTCCAGTTTGTGTTGGAATGGCACTTGCTGGAAAAATGAATCACAGAAATTATCGTGTATATACGATCATGGGTGATGGTGAATTGGCAGAAGGCTCTGTTTGGGAAGGTGCTATGGCGGCGAGTCATTATAAATTAGATAATCTATGCGCAGTAGTAGACCGAAACCGATTGCAGATTTCTGGTAATACAGAAAATGTAATGTCACATGATAGTCAGATCGAACGCTGGAGTAGTTTTGGATGGCATGTAATTAATGTAGAAAACGGAAATGATATCGATGCCTTAAATCAAGCGTTTGAAGAAGCGAAGAAGACGAAAAATCAGCCAAGTGTAATCATTGCAAATACGATAAAAGGATTTGGCTCATCGGTTATGGAAAACAAAGCAAACTGGCATCATAAAGTACCTACCCAAGAAGAATATACCCAGATTATGAAAGATCTAGAAGCAAGAAGGGAGGCTTACCTTCATGAATAAAATACCAAATCGTCAGGTGATCTGTGAAGTTTTAATGGAAAAGGCAAAAGAGGATAAGGAAATCGTTGTATTATGCAGTGACTCAAGAGGTTCAGCTTCCTTAACACCATATGCAGATGCATTTCCAGAACAATTTGTAGAAATCGGAATAGCCGAACAAAATTTAGTTAGTATTTCCGCAGGTCTTGCGAAATGTGGAAAGAAATCCTATGCAGCTTCCCCGGCATGTTTCTTATCCACGCGTAGTTATGAACAATGTAAAGTAGATGTTGCTTATTCCAATACAAATGTAAAATTAATTGGTATCAGTGGTGGTATAAGTTATGGAGCATTAGGAATGAGTCATCATTCGGCTCAAGATATAGCTGCATTATCCGCAATACCAAATATGAGAGTATACATTCCAAGTGATCGCCATCAGACGAGGAAATTAATCGAACATCTATTGCTTGATGAAAAGCCAGCTTATATTCGTGTTGGTAGAAATGCAGTAGAGGATGTATATTCAGAAGAAAATTGTCCATTTGAAATGGATAAAGCTACCATAGTAAACAATCCAAGTGACCAGGCAGATGTTGCTATTATCGCTTGCGGTGAGATGGTAAAACCGGCACAAGACGCTGCTGGGATTTTAGAAAAAGAAGGAATTTGTGCAATCGTTATTGATATGTACTGTGTGAAACCTCTCGATACAAAAACGATTGTAGATACAGCGAATCGAGTAAATGCAATCGTAACCATTGAAGAACATGCACCATTTGGTGGACTTGGCTCAATGGTTAGCCAGGTGGTTGCAAGTAATTGTCCGAAAAAAGTGATAAATCTTGCATTACCAGATGAACCTGTTATCACAGGTACATCAATCGAAGTTTTTGATTATTATGGACTCAATGCCGAAGGTATTGCAAAAACAGTCAGAGAACTTTCGTAGGAGGTTTACATGAAGCACAAATGCATACTGGGAATAGACCAGAGTACGCAAGGTACTAAGGCACTGCTTTTTAATAGCGATGGAACTATCATTTGCCGAAGCGACCTTCTACATGAGCAAAAGATCAATGAATTAGGATGGGTTGAACACGATCCGATTGAAATATATAAAAATACCATACAGGTTGTGAAAGATGTCATCGAAAAAAGTGGTATGAAAAAAGAGTCCATTCTTAGTATTGGAATCAGCAATCAAAGAGAAACCGCTCTTGTTTGGGATAAATTTACCGGCGAGCCAGTATGCAATGCGATTGTCTGGCAGTGTGCCAGAGGAGAATCCATCTGTAGGGAACTTGAAGAATTAGGAATGGCAGAGTATATAAAACAACATACAGGTCTCCCATTGTCTCCGTACTTTTCCGCAGCTAAAATCGCATGGGTACTTCGCAATATCGAAGGAGCCAAAGAAAAATCAGAACAAGGAAAGCTTTGTTGCGGGACAATTGATAGCTGGCTGGTATATAAACTTACTGGTGGTAAAGAATTTAAAACTGATTACTCCAATGCTTCTAGAACGCAGTTGTTTGATATTGGAACATTATCGTGGAATCATACGATTTGCGAGGCATTTGGCATTCAAGCAACTTGTTTAGCGAATGTATGCGATTCCAATGCAGAATATGGAACCACAGATTTTGACGGATTTCTAGAAACTAAGATTCCGATTCATGCCGTACTGGGAGATTCTCATGCAGCTTTGTTTGGTCAGGGATGCTTAGAACCAGGAATGATCAAAGCTACTTACGGAACGGGTTCTTCGATTATGATGAACATAGGAAAAACACCTGTGTTTAGTAATCAAGGAGTAGCTACTTCACTCGCGTGGTGTATGGATGGCGATGTTAACTATGTATTAGAAGGAAATATCAACTACGCAGGAGCGGTTATTACCTGGTTACAAAAGGATTTGGGAGTGATTTCCTCAGCAAAAGAAACCGAAGAACTTGCAAATCAGGCAAATAAAGATGATAAAGCATATCTTGTACCAGCTTTTACCGGTCTAGGAGCGCCGTATTGGGATAGCAAAGCAACCGGATGCATCAGTGGCATGACACGAACCACAGGAAAAGCAGAAATTGTCAGAGCAGCACTGGATGCAATCGCTTATCAGATTACGGATATTGTAGAAGTAATGAGTGATACGGCAGATACAAAGATAAAAGAACTTCGTGTAGATGGCGGACCAACAAAAAATAAATATCTGATGCAGTTCCAAAGTGATTTAATTAATACTACCGTTCGTGTTCCACAAGCAGAAGAGTTATCTGGTATTGGGGCAGCATACGCGGCTGGATTATCGATTGGAGTATTCAATAAAGAAAACTTGTTTTCAAAAATGGAATCTAGTGTTTTTGAACCAAAGATGCAAAAAGATCTGGTTCAAAGCAAAAAGAATGGATGGAAAGATGCAGTTACACTTGTTTTAAGTAAATAACGCAACAACATCCCAAAATGATGAGATTGCCGAAGGGAAACCTTTCGTGTATCTAATAAAACCTATATAATGTAATTTAAAGGAGGAAACAAAATGAAAAAAAGATTATTGAGTGTAATACTCGGGGTAACAATGGTAGCAGCTTTATTAGCTGGTTGCGGTAAAAAAGCAGCAGAAGAACCAGAAGCAACTGAGGCTCCAGCAGCAACAGAAGAACCAGCAGCAACAGAAGAAGCAGCAGCTCCAGAAGCTTTGCCAGGCGGTGGTAGCAATATCGTTTACATTATTACACCATCCCATTCCAATCCATTCTTTGGTACGGAAGCAAAGGCAGCAGAAGAAAAAGCGAAAGAACTTGGTTATGAAGTAAAAGTTTTATCACATGATGATGATGCAACAACACAGATGGAACATTTTGAAGCAGCAATTTCCGATAAAGCAGCAGCTATCATTTGTGACAATGCAGGTGCAGACGCAACAATCGAAGCAGTTAAAAAAGCAAGAGATGCAGGAATCCCTACATTCTTAATCGACCGTGAAATCAATCAAGAAGGTGTTGCAATTTCTCAAATCGTAGCAAACAACTATCAAGGTGCAAAAGCAGTTGCGGAACTCTGGGTTGAAGCAATGGGCGAAGAAGGAAAATATGTAGAATTACTTGGTAAAGAATCCGATACAAATGCAGGTGTTCGTTCTTCTGCATTCCATGAAGTAATTGACCAATATCCAGATCTTGAAATGGTAGCACAGCAATCCGCTAACTGGGAACAGACCGAAGCATTTGACAAAATGGGAAGTATCCTTCAGTCAAACCCAGATATCAAAGGTGTTATCTGTGGTAATGATACAATGGCTATGGGCGCTCAGGCAGCTATTGAAGCAGCAGGACTCAAAGACGTTCAAATCATTGGTGTAGATGGATCTGATGATGTTAGAGATAAAATCAAAGAAGGCAAAATTCTTTCAACAGCATTACAGCAGTGTGCAACCATCGCTCGTATGGCAGTAGAACAAGCGGATGCATACTTAAAGAATGGTACAACAGGACTTGAAGAAAAACAATTAGTTGATTGTATTGCAATTACAAAAGATAATGCAGATAAATTAAATGCATTTGATTTCCAAGAATAGTTCAATTGTAATTTGGGGTACGATTGTGAAAGCAATCGTACCTTACTAAATAAAAACATTATATAAGTTTATTAGTGAGTATTTGTAAGAAAAGGAGAAGGCTATGAAAAAAAGATTGGTAGCACTTTGTATGGCGGCAATGTTAGCAATGACAACCATGACAGGATGTATAAAGATAGTTAAAATTGGTGAAGAAGGTAAATTAACCGGTGAAGTGGAGTTTAATGCTGGTGATGATGTGGCAAGTTTTTGGGATTCACAAGCAATCCCAGAGTTAACCGAGAAAGCAGTGGATTTAGGGGATTTCTTAACCGAAGCAAAAGGAGACCTAAATTCTTTAGCGGATAAATATGGAAAATACTCTATGGGTACAAGTGGAGAACTTTCCTATACAGTAAAAGGTAGCGGTAAAGTAACTGAAGTTGAAACGCAGAAAAAAGCAGGCTATATGACGATAGCTCTTGATGGCTATACAGGTAGTGAAGTAATAAATATTCAGGTAGGATCTGTTATGAAAGGCTCCTCCGTTCGTGATTCTCTTTCTTTTATTGATTTTGGTGACTATACAAATCAGCAAGAATATGCAGCAGTCAGCCAAAGCATCAATGGTATCATTATGGAAACCGTTATTAATCCGGAAACAGCGGCTGGTATGAAAGGAAAGAATATAGAATTTACAGGATGCTTTACGGTGAATGGAAATGATACTATTTTAATTACACCGGTAACTTTGACGGCAAAATAGTTGAAAATGGAGGCAGAAAATGGATAAGAATGTAGTATTGCATGCAGAAGCAGTCGATAAGATTTATCCTGGTACCAAAGCACTTGATAATGTTTCCTATGATGTGGAACGAGGTAAGGTTAATGTACTAATCGGTGAAAATGGTGCAGGAAAATCAACATTGATGAAAATAATTGCTGGTATAGAACAGCCATCATCCGGTAAGCTTTATTTGGATGGGGAAGAAGTTTCATTTAAAAATACCACAGAAGCAAGAAATCATGGAATTGGTATTATTCATCAGGAACTTAGTTTATTTCCAAATCTAAATGTATATCAAAATATCTTCATGGGCCGTGAATATACCCAGGGTATCAAATTAAATAATAAAAAACATGCGAAATTGACGCAAAAGGTATTAGAAAAGTTAGAACATCCAATTGATGAAAATACAATCGTTGGGGATTTACGAGTAGGACAGCAGCAGATGATAGAAATTGCTCGTAACTTTATTCAAGATGACTTAAAGATTTTGATTATGGATGAACCTACTTCTTCCTTAAGTCAGCAGGAAGTAGAAGTATTATTTAAGTTGATGCGAGAGTTCACAGCACAGGGGATTTCGATTGTATACATCTCACACCGTTTAGAAGAAATATTAAAAATAGGCGATAACGTAACGATTCTACGTGATGGCAAATATGTGGCTCGCGCAGAAGTAAGCGATATTGATGTTCCTTGGATCGTACAACAGATGGTTGGAGAAGGAAAGTCATATCCAAAAAAAGAACGAAAGATTGACTGGAGTAAACAAGAAAAAGTCCTAGAGGTAAAAGATTTGTCACTTCCTAAGAGTGGCGGTGGATTTTTATTAGATCATGTGAATTTTGATCTAAAAAAAGGAGAAATTCTTGGTATCTATGGATTAATGGGTGCCGGCAGAACGGAAATCTTTGAGTGTATTATGGGACTTAGACCAGAGCATACTGGAGAGATTTATAAGAATGGTAATAAGATTGAAGTCAAAAATATATCACAACAGTTAGACCAGGGATTTGCGCTAGTTCCAGAAGATCGACAAAAAGAAGGATTGGTTCAAACTTTAAATATTGGAAAAAATATTTCGTTATCCAGTCTAAAAAATTATTGTAAATTTATTTTCTTAAATGGAAAAGAAGAAAACGAAAGCATCGATAAACAGATTAAAGATATTATGATAAAGGTTGCGGATAAAAAACTTCCTATCCTCTCCTTGTCCGGTGGTAATCAACAAAAAGTTGTTATAGGTAAGGGCATTTTAACAAATCCTGAGATCCTTTTGCTTGATGAGCCAAGCCGAGGTATTGATATCGGAGCAAAAACAGAAGTTTTTGATATCATCAATCAATATGCAGAACTTGGATTATCCATTATTGTTATTTCCTCTGAGTTAAAAGAAATTGTATCAATTGCGGACCGTGTCATTGTTTTATCAAATGGTATCAAAACGGGAGAGTTTTCAGAGGATCAAATAACAGAAGATACCTTAGTGTTATCTTCCTACAAAGGTCATCACGGCCATGAATCAAAGAAGGAGAGTTAGTTATGGAGAAGGCAAATACAAAGAAGAGAAGCAGCAATGATATTATTATGACACTTCTGAAAGGAAGAACCTTAATTATTTTAGGAATTTTAGTTGTTTTATTTAGTATTATCACAAATAACTTTTTTAGTTTAAATACCGGACTTACCATTGCAAAGCATGTTGCACTTTACGGAATTCTAGGTCTTGGTATGACATATGTATTGATTACAGGTGGTATTGACTTATCCGTTGGTGCTGTTGCAGGTTTGGCAGGTATGATAGCCGGTGGATTGATCAATCAAGGTCTTACCCTTTCAGCATTTGGCGTGACCATTTACTTTAGTGCTCCATTGGTATTCTTTATTACAGCATGCGTTGGTATTTTATTTGGCTGGTTAAACGGTATTATCATTACAAAATTAAATGTAGTACCTTTCATCGCAACACTTGGTACTATGAATATAGCAAGAGGTTTAGCTAACTTAAGATCAGGTGGCGCAACGTTTTCAAACATTGTTGGAAAAGAAGCACTTGGAAATACTGGGTTTGATTTCTTAGGAAAAAGTATTCTTGGAATTCCAGTTGGTGTTATTATTTTAGTAATCCTAGCGATTGTTGCAGGAATCATTCTTAAGTATACATCCTTTGGATGGCATATCTTAGCAATTGGTGGAAATGAAAGAGCAGCAAAACTTTCTGGTATTAAGGTAAATAGAGAAAAAACATATGTATACATGTTTTCTGGTTTATGTTCCGCTATCGTTGGTATGATTGCAGCAGCACAGTTGGTAGCAGCGCATCCAGCGACTGGTGAAGGATGGGAAATGAATGCAATTTCATCTGCAGTACTTGGAGGTACCTCCATGGCAGGTGGTATTGGAACAGCAGGCGGAACAATCATCGGTGCATTTATCATCGGTGTAATCAATGATGGTATGACGATGTATGGTGTATCTGAATTCTGGCAGAAGATTATTAAAGGTATCGTAGTAATTCTCGCCGTTGTCATTGACCAGTTCCAGAGAAACTTACAAGCAAAAATGGCATTACAGGCAAGAAACGAAAATAAGTAATCGTACGATATGCGCAAAGAGCAGCGCAGAAAAGAGGTAAAGAATGAAGAAATCGGGTATTATTAATTCACAGCTCGCAGGTTTAATTGCAGGATTAGGCCATAAAGATACATTCCTAATTGGAGATGCTGGAATGCCAATTCCAAAGGGTGTGGAAATTGTTGACTTAGCGCTTTGCGGCGGGGTTCCTACCTTTGAACAGGTTATGGATGCAGTACTTACCGAAACAGAAATAGAATATTATATTCTGGCAGAAGAAATTCTTGTGAAAAACCAGAGATTATTGAATTACATTCATAAATCATTGAATGGGGTTGAATATGAAATGGTCCCACATGTTGATTTTAAAGAACTTACAAAAAATGTTAAGTTTGCAATTCGCACGGGAGAATTTACACCTTATCCAAACATAATACTTCGAGCTGGAGTCGCCTTCCCAGCGTAAAACAGTCCCCACTTTTATTTGCAATATTATTAATTATAGGAAAAAAGCTGAAGTTTTCATTTGAAGATTTCAGCTTTTTTTACTTTGTATAATTATTCTAATAGCAATCGAATTACTTCCGTCTTTTCTTTTAAATGTGTAGGAATATTGTTCCACATATTTTCGGTAGCTTTATATTGTAGGTGTATCATATACTTATCGTTTGTAAAAACCGTTTGATCCCCCATGGCACCAATAAACCAGAATTTTTTTTTGCAAATACGAAACCCCATATTAGGAGTGTCATTTTGATAACCAAAATGATTTTTCAGTATACCTATTTCGATATTATCCGAGGTCTCGAGCACGTTTATAATCGATGCTATGTGAGCCCTATAATCCTCCTGACGTACCAAAAGTGTAGGAATATTGCTGAATATATTGTCAGTATACATGACATAGTCTCGTTCCTTCATAAATTTTAGCGTATTGTAATCGTGAATAAAGTAAAGCTTTGCATTTTTTTGTTTGGCTGAATAATAAACTTCTTCCATAAATATTTGTTGATGGATATGGATTTGTGCAATCTGTGTGGGAGATAATTCATTATAAACTAGTACCTTTTCCAGTAAGTCTTTCTCCATAGAGAATAAAGAAATGGTCGGAATAAAGGAATAGATGCTTTCAGAAATCGAAGAGAAACGAATTACATAGTCTTTAAAATCACATAGGCTACGCATATTTGCAGATTTAAAAGAGTAGGAAACATTCACAATTTGATTAAAAATATTTTGGTACTGCAATATAGTTAAGAAATCGGTACTAATCTGACTATACGTTTTACTCCAATCGTTTTCTTCATAATAACCCACCAATGCCATTTCGTCTGGTAACACATAGGTGCTTAGACAGGAAGAAGGACCAGAGGGTATAAAATAGTAACAGTTAACTTCCTTTTTTGATGCATATAAAAAGAGATAATTAATAAGTTTTGAGGCAGATTTATAATCATCTAATATGGATACAATTAACTTAATCCGATTATTGTCTAGAAACGTGCAAAGCAGCTTTTGTATTTGATCAAAATAAACGGGATCATCAAAAATCCAAGAGAAATTAATGTTATCTTGTAACAAAAGAGTTTTATCGTGAAATTGAATGGCATAATCTAAAAAATTACGAAACGCTTTTTTCCGTCCGTTCAATGCTTTATAAACATAAATATTACTTTTGTATAGACAATCTAGGTTGATTTTTTTTTGATTGGATTGAATTTCATTGCTCAGTTCATCACTGAATAGGTAATTCATAATATGTTTTGCACGTAGGGAGGAAGAGTATTCGCCTTCTATCATATTTTCAAAAAAATCATCTATTTGCTTTTGCTGAAATGCGGTTTCTGTAAAGCATTCGATGATTCCATCCCAATAGTAGGACCTTGCAGGAATCGGTCGAATACCATTTTTCCATTTGCCAATTAAGCTTCGGTCAACATGAAGTTTTCTTGATAAATCACAGGCCCTTACACCAGTAAGCTCCATAAGTAACCCAAAGGGTGTTTTGTAGTTATCCACCGTTATTACCTCCCCAAATAGTAAAGCTATGCTATTATATCATTTAAGTAAAAAAATGGACAGAAGCATAGTGTTTCCTGTCACTTTTTGTCTACAAATGTCTATAGACGTTCGTGGACAAGAGTTCTACTTGTCTAGTTATTAAAATTCAATGTGTATAAAATAGATATATTGAAAAAATAGAATGGATAAGGAGGCCATTAAAAAGAAAACTTTTTGACTAATGAGAAGGAGAATATAAAGTGAAGCTTACTATTAAACTAAAGTTAATATTGACATTTTCGATTATTACAATTTCTGTACTTGTATTATCGATGTATTCAATCAAAACATTAGAATCAATTAATGAGGATTCTACCGTTATCGAGGAAGTCTGGCTTCCTAGCGTAGATTATTCAAACTCAATTAATACAATGGCTGCGAATTATAGGATAAAAGAATTACAACATGTTATTGCATCGGATGAAGAAACGATGACCAAGTACGAAGAAGAAGCAGATGTCCTTCAAAAACAATTGGATGATCAGATTTTATCCTATGAACAATTGGTAACTAGTAAAGAAAGCAAAGAAAGAATCGAGTTGGTAAAGGGATATTGGGCAACATATAAGGAAATTCATACGCAAATTCTTACATTAAGCAAACAGTTAAAGACACAAGAAGCGATGAATCTACTCAATGGAGAATCCAAAAAAGCAAGAGATTTGCTACAAGAACAGATAAAATTGATGGTTGATGATAGTAGAAATGGGGCAGCCAAGGCTAGTGAAGATGGAAATGTAATGTATAAAAAAGCATATACTACATTGCTAATCGTTAGCATAGTAATCGGCACATTTATGCTCATAGCTGCTATGTTTATATTATATAGCATCCTTACACCAATTGGTAAACTTAAAACTGCATTGAAAGACTTAGCAAATAGGGGTGGGGACTTAACACAGAAAATAGAAATTAAATCGAAAGATGAAATCGGTGACCTCGCAGAAAGCACAAATGCATTCATTGAAAATATTCGCCTGATTTTAAAAGAAGTTCATACAAGTGCATCCATGGTAGATGATGCGGGTAAAAAAGTAGGAAATTATCTTGTCGAATTAAACTCTTACGTGGAAGATACCTCCGCTGTTGTTGAGGAACTAGCGGCAGGCACGGAAGAAACGGCAGCTTCCGCGCAAGAAGTGAATGCTTCATCCCATGAAATACAAGATGCTATTAATTCCATTGCAGTGAAAGCGCAGGAAGGCTCCACTGAGGTGAAAAAAATAAGTGAGAGGGCACAAGAACTCAGGGAAAACGCAGTGAAATCACAAAAGAGTGCAAATGAAATCTGTGATTTGACAAAAAGTAAAATGGAAGAGGCATTAAAAAAATCAGAAGTAGTAAATCAAATCAGCATTTTATCGGATGGAATATTACAGATTTCATCGCAAACGAATTTACTTGCTTTGAATGCAGCAATAGAAGCAGCAAGAGCTGGTGAGGCCGGTAAAGGATTTGCGGTTGTTGCAGATGAGATTAGAAAACTTGCAGAGGATTCAAGGAATACTGTCACCCAGATTCAAAACCTTACGCTGGAGGTGATTGCTTCTGTTAAGGACTTATCAGAAAGTTCAAATGAAATTATGAATTTTATGGACACAACGGTTCGAAAGGATTATGAAAGTCTTAAGCATACAGGAGAACAATATAGCTTTGATGCTGATTTTGTGAATGATTTGATCACCGATTTTAGTGCAACATCAGAGGAACTAGCGGCATCTATTGATGCAGTAATTACTGCCATTAATGAAGTTAGCACGACGGTCAATGAAGGAGCGAGTGGAAATCAAATGATTGCAGATAAAACAATTACCATTGTTCAAAAGGTAGATCAGGTAAAGAATCAAATGGACGTAAGTAAAGAGAATACCAATAAATTAAATCAGGCAATTAGCAAATTTAAAATTTAGTATTGCAAGAGGGTGTCAATAAGTAATAACTTATAGGCATCCTCTTATTCTATGAAAGACAAAGGAAACGCAAATTTTAACTTTTTCGTCGCAGCATTTTTATGGTATACTTATTAGCGCAAACAAACTTGCTATGCGTAAGAAGCAGTGTGGAAATGAGGGAAGAATATGAGTAAAAATTGTGAATCTTGCTTTAATTATATTTATGATGAAGAATATGACTGCTACGAGTGTCAGATGAGCCTAGATGAAGATGAAATGGTACGGTTCTTGCAAGATATATTTGATAACTGTCCATATTTTCAAATGAACGATGAATACAAGATAGTAAGAAAACAGATGTAGAGCGTAAATACATGGTAACGTAAATACATTGTAATAAGATATAAGTTTTCCTATCTTATACAAATATGAATATAGTATTGCATAGAATATAAAAAAGCAATAAAGAGGTTCTATGGACTTAAAAGATAGTAAAACATTTGAAAATTTGCAAAAAGCCTTTCGCGGTGAGTTAGAAGCAAGTACAAAATATGCCATCTATGCTGCCAAAGCAAAGGAAGATGGATATGTACAAATTTCCAATATTTTTAACATAACTTCTGGAAATGAAAGAGAGCATGCGGAAGCTTGGTTAAAGGTAATGGAAGGTGGTGAAGTACCGGATACCATTAACAATTTATCCGATGCAATTCATGGAGAAAGCTATGAATGGAAAACCATGTATCCGGAATTTGCCAGAGTAGCAAAAGATGAAGGCTTTGATGAGATCGCAAAATTGTTTGAAGGAGTTGGAAATATTGAACGGCATCATGATTTTCGGTATGAGCGCTTGCGAGACAACCTGGAGGAAGGCACTGTATTTTGCAAACCGAATGAACGTGTCTGGATATGCCTTAACTGCGGAAATATAGCATGGGGAGAATGTGCTCCTGAAACATGTCCCGTTTGTGGTTATCCACAAGGGTACTATGAACTATTTAGCGAGAATGTATAGAAATTTCAAGGATTTTTGACTATAATGCTATCATACAGACTGAAAAAAACGAATAGAAACGATGGATGAAAGGGGAAAATAAATGGAACGTGTATACCAGATTCCCGAACGGTTCTGGGGGTTATTTCAATCCCAGAACCGTTATATTTACATAGAGTCGCTAATGCTGATTTACGAAGAATATTTATATAATGATTACTTCCTTACAAAGGACACATGTATACAAATTTTAGCGGATTATTTTTCACAGCGATTTGTAGATGTGTCGGCAGATGTGATCGAAGAAGATGAAAATGGAGATAAGGAGCCGGTGGCAGCCAAAATACTAAACCGACTTCTTTATTTTCGTTGGTTGAAAAAGATTGAGGATTATTCTAGCTTTAAAACAAATATTGTAATACCGGACTATGCATCGATGTTTATTGATGTTTTTAATCGGATCAATGACCCCGAGGAAAGTGAAACGGATTTATATATTCAAAATGTGTATACCAATATTTACTCGTTTTATCATGATGGAAAAGCAGGAATAGAGCTTTTAAAGACAGCACGTATCAACACCTCAAAATTAAACCGGTCATTGCAGGATTTGCTTCACAATATGGACGAGTTCTTTGCAAAATTACTTGCACAGCAAACCTATGAAACCCTTCTGACCGAGCATTTAGAAGTTTTTGTGGAAGATGCTGTAAATAGAAAATACAGTTTACTAAAAACAAATGATAATTTCTATATCTATAAAAATGATATCCGAACGTTATTACGAATGATTGTAGAGGATGAAGAACGACTTTCCCGTATACGAGGAAAAATGATGGCAGAAGGTAAAAGTAAAGAAGCAGCGGATGAAGAAATTGCAGAGGTGCTAGATGCGATTGAACGAGGTATTTCCAATATGGAAAAACGAATCACGCATATTGACTCTGAATATAGCAAATACATCAAAGCTACAGTTAGCCGTTTGGAATATTTACTAAATAATGATGATAATACAAAAGGCAATATTATTGAACTTTTGCATCTGATTGGAAGAAAAAATAAAAATGAGATATTAGCAGATGTTGGTAAAAAAATAAATTTCCAGGATTTGACCATTGTATCACAGGATTCCTTCTATAAGAAGAAATTGAAACGTGTATTTGAAGAAACGGTATCAAGTGACGAAACGTATGAAGAACTAACACGAGATCAGGTACTTCGAATGAATAAAATCAACCAACGCTATACGAGTGAAGATATTGAGCAATTTGTATTTGAAAAGATGCAGGAAGGTATTTTTTCTACGGACAATTTCCTTATTGAGAATGAAAAACAATTTGAACTTCTCATACTTGCCTATGATTATGGAATACGGCGACATAGCCCGTATACAGTTTCATTAGAGGACAACGGTTTCGTAATTCATGGAAAGTATCAATATCCAAAACTTACCTTTCGTACAAAAGCAGCGCAAAAAGCAGCGCAAGAAAGAGGATAAGTGAAAAAAACATTTCACTTTGCAAGTTTGTGTATACGCTATGCACACAAACTAGATATGCGCAAAAAGCGCGCAAGAAAGAGGATAAGTGAAAAAACACTTCACTTTGCAAGTTTGTGTATAACGCAATGCACACAAACTAGATATGCGCAAAAAGCAGCGCAAGAAAGAGGATAAAAATGATTGAATATTTTAATCTGTTAAATGATGCAGAAAAGGATGAATTAACCGATGTTATTCAGACCCTTTTTAATCAGACTTATATATTAGAAAAGAAATTTGAAAAAAAATATGGAAGGTATCAGGCTAGTGCAAGGTATCGCGTATGCGAGCGGCATTTGGATTTTTTAATGGATTACTTTAAAATAGGTGGTCTGGTACTCATAGAGAATCGACAGTATGGCATTATGGCACTCAAAAGCAATCGTTTGCAGGGAGATAAGTTGACCAAGCTTACCACATTGTTTACGATTTTACTAAAACTAATCTATGATGAAAAAATGAATACGGTATCCAATTCAATCCATGTATTCACAACATTAGAAGAATTGAATGCAAAGATTCAGCTATTCCGTTTGTGGGACAATCGTGCCCTTTCCATTACGGAGGTAAAAAAGGCAGTCACAGCACTAAAAAAATATCAAGTGATTGAGGTGCTCGATACAACGGAAGAGCTCGATAGCGAAACAAGAATCCTAATCTATCCAACGATAAATGTCGTAATGGATGGTATGGATATTCAAGCAGTAATTGAACAGTATCAAAATGACATAGAAGATGAGGAGAAAGAGGATGGACAGATATCAAGCTTTAACTAGAATTGCCTTAAATAACTGGCATTATATTAATCGGAAAATCCTATCTTTTCACCAGGATATCAACTTTTTCACGGGGCATTCGGGAAGTGGAAAATCGACGGTTTTGGATGCGATTCAGGTAGTTTTATATGCGGACACGAATGGAAGGAACTTTTTTAATAAGGCGGCAAAGGAAGATTCCGACCGTACCTTAATTGAGTATCTGCGTGGTATGAAAAATGTGCAGGATAATGGAGTTTCGGCTTACCTTCGAAATAGTAATTTTTCCAGTACCATTGTATTAGAGTTTGAAGATACACAGACAAAGGAATATCAGTGTATTGGCGTAGCCTTTGATGTCGATACGGCTACCAATGACATCAATCGTCTGTTTTTCCGTCATACGGGAAGACTTCTTGAAAATGAATATCGAAGTGAAGACAGAGTACTTACTTCAAGCGAGGTACGAGACTATTTAAAGAGCCATTTTGAAAAGGATAAGATTTACTATGGCAGAACCAATGAAGCCTTTCGTAGTAAGCTATACGACGAATTTTTTGGAGGTCTTGATGAAAGAAAATTTGTATCCTTATTTAAGCGTGCAATTCCATTTAAGATGGATACCAAACTTGAGGACTTTGTAAAAGAGTACATTTGTATGGAGCAGGATATTCATATCGATGACATGCAAGAAAGCGTCACCCAATATGTAAGATTAAAGCGCCGTCTGGAAGAAATAAAATTGGAAATCCAAAGTCTTACTCAGATAAAAGAACAATATGCTATTTTTCATGCGATATCAAAGCAGCGAAAACAGGACTTTTACAATGGAAATCGACTTCAACTTCTATACCTTCAAGAAGAGATTCAAACTGCTACGGATAAAAAAATTGCGTATGAAGAAGGACTAAAAGATCAAATCGAAAAGCAAAAGAAACTGGAAGCAGAGCTTTCCTTTTTGAGCAAAGAGCGAGATGCAGTTATCATTGCAATTGAAAACAGTGGTTATTCCCATTTAGAAAAGGAGATTACTTCGTTCGAAAAAGAATTGGAACACTGTGAAAAAAGTAAAAAAATATGGGATCACTTAGGAGAAAGCCTGAATTGCTGGAAGGAAAAGTATTTCTTTGAAACCGATTTTGTAAATCAAATGAAAGAATTCGCTTCTTACCAGATTGATAATCTGACAAGTTTGCAAGAAGGCATACGATCACATCGCGAAGCGACAGAAGAACAAAAAGTAAAGGCACTTGAAAAGATAGGTCGGATTCGAAGTGAAATTGAATTTGCACAAAGGGAACAAAAAAGTCTTGCCAATGGGAAAAAGGTATATCCATCGTATGTTTTGGAAGTGAAAGCAAAGCTGGAAGAAGGATTGCATCGCAAATATGGGAAGATAATTCCGGTTGAGATACTAGCAGATGCAATTGATGTGGCAGATGATACCTGGCGAGATGCGGTAGAAGGGTATATGGGAAATAATAAACTGGCATTACTGGTAGAGCCAGACTATACAATAGATGCAATGGAAATTTACCAATCCTTAGATTTCAATAAATACTACAAGGCAGCAGTTATCGATACCAAACGCATGTTAGAGAATAAAAGAGAAGCATTAAAGGGTAGCCTTAGCGAAGAAGTTGTGACAAATGCAACGCATGTGCGTGCTTATGTGGATTATTTGATGGGAAATGTAATCAAATGTGGATCAATGGATGAATTAAGAAAGCATAAGGCTGGTATTACAAAAGACTGCATGCTGTACCAAGGATACAAATTACAGCATATTAATCCTAAGAATTATAGCGAGCAAGCATACATAGGTTCCAAAGCAATGGAGAAAAAGATGGATGTCCTGAAAGAAAAAGTGGCATTGCTAGAAAAAGAAAAAGAACCTTTTGAGACAACGTTAAAGGAATGCAACCGAATACTATCCTTTGAAAAACTGGAATTGGAGCACGAGCGGTACACCGAATACCTGGCAGATATCAAGCACATACCGGAAATAAACGAACAAATTGACCATCTTAAGTTACGAATTCAAGAACTAAAAGAAAAGAATATTGATGAGTGGAGAGCTAAGAAAGAATTGCTCGATCAAAACATGAAATCAAAGAACTTACAAAAAGATACAACACTGAAGGCGATCTCTAGCTACGAGGCGAATCAAAAGAAAGCAAATGAAGATTTTTTATCGTTCCAGGAAGCTTTGATTGAAAAGCAAAAGAACTTTAAAGTTGATTTATCAAAAGAAGCTGCTTATGAAGCATTCATGGCAAAGAGTGAAGGAGAATTAAAGCAAAAGCTTATGAATCAGTGCTTCCTTCGCAGTGAAAAGCAAAAAGAAAAAGAAGAAGCAGAATATGTAAAATTAACGAAGGTGCGAGAAGAGTACGCAAAATCTTATTCCTACCGAGGGTTTTCTATCACAACCAGAGACAACAAGGAATATGCAGCCTTGTTGGAAAATCTGCAAAGTGAAAAACTAAGTGAGTTTATGGAAAAAGCGAATCTGCAGGCAAAGGTTGCAGTCAGTCATTTTAAAACGGACTTTATTTATAAGATACGAGATGCGATAAAAGAAGCAATGCAGCAAAAGGATGATTTGAACCGCGTTCTAAGTAAACTTGATTTTGGAAAAGACCGCTATCATTTTGTAATTACGAAGAGTCGTGGAGAAGAAGGCAAATTTTACGATATGTTCATGGATGAAAACCTAGAAATCAATCCTTCTACGTTATCCGATCAGGCTGAAAATCAAATGAATTTCTTTTCCATGGAGCACCAAAATAAATACAATGATTATATCAATGAACTTTTAGATCTGTTCATGCCACCTGAAACCGTAGATGCGAAGGCACTTGAGGATGCTAGAATCAATCTGGAAAAGTATGCAGATTATCGTACCTATCTCTCCTTTGATATGGAACAAAGAGTGGAGGGTATGCCAGTTATGCGACTTAGTAAAATGCTCTCAAAGAACTCAGGTGGTGAGGGGCAAAACCCATTGTATGTTGCACTTTTAGCTAGTTTTGCGCAGATTTACCGTATTACAATGAAGGAGAATATGCGCAGGAGACCAACGTTTCGATTGGTTGTTTTGGATGAGGCTTTTTCTAAGATGGATGCGGAAAAGGTTGGAAGCTGTATTGGTTTGATTCGTAAACTCGGGGTACAGGCAATCATCAGTGCAACCAATGATAAGATTCAAAATTATGTGGATAATGTAGATAAGACGTTTGTCTTTGCGAATCCGAATAAGACGAATATATCGATTCAGGAGTTTGAACGGCAGGAGTTTGATTTGCTGACGAAGGAGTAAATTCTGGTTTAACGGCGCAGGACGGGCGCGGGGGCTTTTGGGTAAGTCACGCAAGATGCGCGGTGGGTATAAGGTTTTCGGAATTCGAATGGAGCACAGGGGCTGGTCTTAAAATCAGACGCATTAAACATTTGGCAGAACCTCTAAGCGAGCCATAATGAACTCTTATGGGAGTTCATTATGGCTAGAGTTTCTACCTCATAATGCTAAAATGCTTTTAAGACCAGCCCCTGCGCTCCATTCGAATTAGGTAGACTATGACCACCGCGCATCTTGCTGATTTTGGCATACGGCCCCGCTGTTTTTTGTAGTGTAATTATAAACCATGGAATTTACCGATTACTCTTTGCGTCCTAATTGCTTAGTCAACGAGATGGTAAAAACCTAACAACAAGTTAGGTACTATGACTATAAAAAGTATTGTTAATTTATTACTTCTCTTGGTAGGCAGCAGTTATAAGGTATAAGTTTTTTGCTCTTGACTTTTTACCATACCTCTTCATAATTCTGGTTTAATAAACATTCACAAACCAGCGAGTCCGTTTCTCGTAGTCAGCCATGAAAGGCTGAGCTCATAATCTATATTCAATTTACACGGCTCCCATGCTAAGATTTTATATCATTGAGCATATGGAACGTAAACTCTACGAAAAATTAACTCCCTTTTGATGTGACCCCCATAAGTTAGAC
>DIGJ01000034.1 GCA_002419585.1 Lachnoclostridium sp. UBA5725 | reverse complement strand
AAGTTACTTTTTCAGCAGCCTTATACGAAGCCAAAACTCAATCAAACGGGGATGTTGCAAAAGTAGAAAACTTTATCTCAATTTGCATCCCAGCGCACAAATGGCCTGTGTTCTAACCGAACTATACGATTATTTTAGTAAGACATAATGAAACTCAAGTGGCAATCACTTGAGTTTCATTGTTCATGGCTTATTAAAATTGGTAATCGTATTGAGGTTAGAGCACAGGCTATTTGTGCGCTGGGATGCAAATTGAACATAACCTATATTTTTGCAACATTCCCGTTTGATGCCCTGAGGTTTGGCGCAGTGTTTATGCGAGTGATTTTCCACAGCAACCGACGGCAACGTTCTTGCAAAAGAAATCTTCCTCACGCATTTTTGCATCCGGTTTTATATCTTTTGCTTCCCCTTAGTGCTTCGCCCGTTCCACATGCACCGACTTACCTTTGATAGAAGCCTTCTTCATAGCGTCGATGACATCCTGTGCATATTCCTTTGGTACATCCACAAAGGTATAACTGTCATACATATCAATAGAACCAACTAAGTGGCCTTCAATACCACTTTCACCTGCAATCGCACCAAGAATATCACCTGGTTTAATGCGTTGTTTCTTACCAACATTTATGAATAAGCGAGTCATTCCGTGTTTTTCATTTGTTACATTAGAATCTCTGGAGTCTCTATAATCCCTTGAGTCTCTATAATCCCTGGAGTCTCTGGTAGGGGCGGAGTCTTTTACGATTTCACGGGATTCGCCCATAGAAATCTTTAATAAGGCAGCAGCAACATCAAGAGCGGTATAATCCTCGTCGTTGATACGTGCTTCGATAATGTCAATCATTTTCGTTAAATCAACGGATTCAATGATTTCAGATACCTGATCCAGTGCTTTTGTTGCCATCAAATCGGTTACATCATGTAGCGATGGAATTGGCTGGTTAACAATCTTAGCTTTGCAATGTTTTTGAATATCTTTTAGCTTATATACTTCACGGCCAAAAACAAAGGTAAAGGCACGACCGGTACGGCCTGCACGGCCAGTACGACCAATACGGTGAACGTAATATTCATCATCTTGAGGAAGGTCATAGTTGAATACAGCTTCTACATCATCTACGTCAATACCTCTGGCAGCAACGTCGGTAGCTACGAGAATATTCGTTTTTCCATCGCGGAATTTTTTCATGGTACGGTCTCTTTGCTGTTGCTTCATGTCACCATGGAGACCTTCTGCAAAATAACCACGTCCGGAAAGTGTGCTAACTAATTCATCAACACCACGTTTTGTATTACAAAATACCAAAGAAAGCTTTGGAGAATATATATCAAGTAAACGACAAAGTACTTCACTACGGTTTTTCGTGCGTACTTCGTAGTAATATTGTTCAATCGTAGGTACGGTAAGTTCTTTCTTGATAACCTTGATGGTCTTTGAATCTTTCTGATAATTTCGAGCGATGTCACGGATTGCATCTGGCATCGTAGCGGAGAATAAGATGGTCTGACGCTCTACTGGCATATCTGCAAGAATCGTTTCGATGTCTTCACGAAATCCCATATTGAGCATTTCATCTGCTTCATCCAATACGATCATTTTAACATGATCAAATTTTAATGTACGACGGCGCATATGGTCCATAACACGGCCTGGAGTTCCGATTACAATCTGTACACCGGATTTAAGAGAACGAATCTGGGTGCTGATGTCCTGACCACCGTAGATAGGTAGTACTTTTACACCATGCATAAATTTTGCAAGGTTACGAACTTCTTCTGCAACCTGGATTGCAAGTTCTCTGGTTGGACAAAGTACAATTGACTGAAGATTTCTATCTTTTGAATCCACTTTTTGAAGGAGTGGGATACCAAAAGCAGCTGTTTTTCCGGTACCAGTTTGTGCCTGTCCGATAATATCTGCACCCTCCATGATGGTAGGGATTGCTTGTGCTTGTATAGGGGAGGCTTCTTCAAAGCCCATATCTTCAACTGCACGTAAAATGCGTGAGTCTAAATTTAGTTCTGTAAAACGAAGGTTTTCCATATAATTCCTTTCTAAAACATTGGGACAAAATAAATATACAACTTGTCAAGTATGGCATAAATTGTTATTTGTGTCAAGGAAAAAATAAATGACTTTCCAATTTCTTAAAAATGTATTAAGATTAGTTTGAGGGCGTGATTAAATAATCACAAAAGATAGGGGATATGAGTAACATGGATAAAATATTGATTTGGGTAGGTGCTGAAATTAGTAATGAATTGCCTACAAATCTACCGAAAACAGATGAATTGGTTCGGTGTATGATAGAAACGCTCTGTGGCAAATCCGGATTGCAAGCTTTTAATCATAGGATTGCCGAGTACAATGCCTTTATGCATCAAATCACACGTAGCACACGTAATGTTGTCTATCCAGATATTTTGATTTCACAATTTAGCAGGATAAAAGCGGTCAATATAAATACAGGAATTGCATCTTATTTACAAGCTTCGTATAACTTAAACCATTGTTATCTCGCAATGCTGTTGTCAATCGGAGCAACAATTATTACAACCAACATGGATTTGTGCATTGAACATGCATATGAAGCGTTCATGCATGGAGCGGATAAAATGTTACTTACGGAATATGAAAATGGAGTGGCAATCTATTCTGGAACGAATCCTAAATCGGGTAAGGTATATCATATTCATGGTACCGCCGAAAATACACATTCATTGGGAGGCTCCATTGAAATAGGAAGAAATTACTTCTCAAAGACATTTCGAGATAATATGAAAGACTGGATGTTAGGAGATTTTAAACTCTATATTTTAGGATATGACGGCAGAGATATTTATGATGTGGTATTATTTTTACTTTGCCTAAAATGCCATTTAAAAAATATCAATTGGGTCGCAAATGTAGTGAGTACAAAATTTCGTAAGGAGCAACCATATCCGATAAAGAAAATTATGGAGTGCTTTAAGGATTCTAGTATTATACGGGCACAGATAAATGAATTTTGCAGGGACCTGTATGCACAAAAGTCCCAACAATCATCGGAAAGTGTGGAAAAAGAAGCGTTTGGAATTTTATACAATCAGAATTTCGTCGTGGTAGATTGGAGAAAAGCAGTGAAAGAAGCGCTTCTAAAGGCGGAAGAATATAAGGATATTATGCTTTTGTATATCAACCAGACGGTAGGCGTGCCAGTTGATGAACTGGATCCTGAAATTTATAACCGTTTGGAGCTTATGCCAGAGCCTTATAAGAATATGTATACTTCGCTTATGTTTCGCTATTCACATGACTTGATCTCGGTATATGGTTACAATTTGTCGGAAGATAAACTGCTAGGATATGAACGGCCACTGTTTGGACAGGAATTATTGCAATTATGCAAATATGGATATAACATAGTGAATCATCAGATTGTGAAAATTACGGAAATAGTGGATAAAATGCAGGAAGATTATCTGAGTGCACTACGAAGAAAAACTTTGACAGTAAGATGGGAAAATGAAGCAGAAGAATTGCTAGAAGATATTGAAGATATGCTTCCAAGCAAGATAAACGGAAGGATTTTAGAAGTACCAAAGAATAATTATCATGAGTTTGCTGCTTTGTATCGATTGCGTGCTGCAGTTTGTGCAATCAATCATAAGGAAGAAGAGGATATCGAAGCAGTAAAGTTAGATTTGAGGATTTCTTTTATCAATTGCAGCCAAGCTGCAAATTGGCATGGAGTGTTAAAAACATTAAGTTATGGAAGTTTTTGCTATTTGTGTTTTTATTATAAATATGGAAAGAAAAGCTATTATGATAAGGCGCAACAATATAAATCACTTCGAAAAAAAGAGAAAGCCAAGGGAAGATAAGATAATAATGAGAAGCGAGGGAATCATTCTAACTCGCTTCTCATTTTTTATAGCTTATTAAATTAACTTTGCAATATCCCCTTGTATAATGGAATTGCGGCCGACTGTATCAAGGATTATGTACTCTTCATAGGGAATAGAAGCCAAAATCATCTCTACGTTGCATTTATAGCATTGAGTCTTATATTTTGATACATAGCGGACCGCTTTGCATTTTGGACATATATAAACTTTTAACATGATTATTCCACCCCCGATATTGACAATTATACCTTTATCGCGCGGTTGAGGCAAGAAAATGTTCTCGTAGTTATTCGACAGTATTCAACAGGGAATGATTGTATTTTTCAAAATAGAAGGTGAAAATAGTTCCTTTATCAAGCGTACTTTCAACAAAAACCGTTCCACCATGTTTCAAAACGATTTGCTTCGCAATGACTAAGCCAAGGCCGGATCCGGTCGCATTTTGACGAAGTTTTGATTTATAAAATTTATCGAAGATATTTGGTAATTCTTCCTCTGAAATTCCGACACCGGTATCACGAATTATGATAGTTAATGGATTTGAACTAAAAAGTTGAATGTATATGGTCGAGCCTTCGTTGGAAAATTTTATGGCATTGTCAATGATAATAATGAAGAGCTGGCGCAAACGATCATAATCCCCAAGCATCATAATACAGTCGGTATCCTTCTTGAAATCAAAGGCAATGTCCTTTTTTGCAGCAATGACAGAAGTACTTCTTATGATATCTTCAAATACCTGGATTAGGTTAATCGGTTCTTTTTCTATCTCAAAATGTGGATTTTGCATTTTGGAAAGTATGAGTAGGTCGCCAACCAGGCGCTCCATGCTCTTACATTCATTTAGCATTCGGCCGTAATATTGCTTTAACTTATCTGGATTCGTAACAATTCCGTCATTGAGTGTCTCGGTATAACCTCTGATGACGGTAATAGGAGTACGAAGCTCATGTGATACATTCGCAAAAAAATCAAGACGCATTTGTTCCATTTCTTTTCTTGCATCTTCGTTGACGGCAAGACGGTCTGATAGGATATCAATTGTGGTAGCTAGGTCTCCTAACTCATCTTTTCGAACAATTCCTGTTTTTTGACTATAATCGCCCTCTGCAAGTTTTAATGCAGTATTGCGCATGATTAAAGTTGGCATGGTAAGTTGTGCAGCAAACAAATAAGCGATAATAAATGCAATAAAAAAAGCGAGTGCTGCACTTACAAGAATGAAGTAACGACTGTTTTGTATCATTTCATTCTGGCTTTCTACAAATGTGTTTAAAAGAACAGCACCAACTACCGTGCCGTTTATATCACGAATCGGAGTTGCTAACCGCATCATGGTTTTTCCGTACATGCTATCATAGCTGCTAATTGCCTTTACCTTGTTATGAAATGCACTATTTAGAACGGTCTCCATATCCTTGGTAAGTGTAATATTGTCCATAACCACATTTGCAAAGTCATTATCCATCGGATTTTTTGGATTTGGAACAATCCAGATATCAGTGTTTTCAATTAAAAGGATCTCTTGCCAGGAAAGTATGTAAGAAGAATAATTTGCAACGTCGTTATTGTTTATGTAAGTGGCAATATTGCTTGCGAGCTGTTGCCCCTGATCTTCGAGCTTTTCTTCATAGGAGTTTGTAATATTGTTGGTATATAAATTAATAAATATAATGCCAATTAATATAGCAAAAACCGCTAAGATAATCGCAAAGTATAAATAAATGCGTAGGAAAAGGCTGAAACGAAGCTTTTTGAAAAAATTTTTCATTTTATATACCTTCTATTTCAAATTTATAACCAACGCCCCAGATTGTTTTTATTGCCCACTCAGGATGATCTAGTTTATCTAATTTCGCGCGCAGACGTTTGATGTGTGAGTCGACGGTTCGACTGTCACCAAAGTAATCAAATCCCCACAGACTATCTAACAAGTTATCACGCGTAAAGACCTTATTCGGATTGCAAGCTAACGTCCACATAGTCTCAATTTCTTTTTTTGTAAGGGTAACCTTAGCGCCTCCAATGGAGAGGGAATACTCATCCAGATTAATAAAGAGGTTGCCAACCGTCAGCGTATTACCTGTAGCTTCAAGGGTCTGCGCTGGTGTCATGCGGCGCAGTATGGCACGCACACGAGCCATAACTTCACTTGGGCTAAACGGCTTTACAATATAGTCATCCGCGCCTATATCAAGTCCCATGATACGTTCAAAGTCTTCTCCGCGTGCCGTAATCAATATGATAGGAACATTAGAAGAACTTCGGATTTTGCGGCATACTTCGTAGCCATCTTCCTTTGGCATCATGACGTCGAGTAGAACAACAACCGGTTTGTGCTTTTGAAAAAGGTGAAACGCTTCTTCGCCATCATAGGCGACAACTGGGGTAAGACCCTCTTTTTCAGCATAAGTGGATAGAATATCTGTAATGTCTTCGTTATCATCTGCGATTAATATGTATTGCATAGAAACCTCCAATTTTATGTTTAAGCATTATTTTTTTGTGAATTCCAATATGAATTATATTATATACGTAGTATTTGACATTTTTGTGACACATGAATTTCACAAACCTTACAATTTACTTACGAAAAAAATAAAAAGATTTTTTTATTATATGAAGTAAATAGGTTGAGTTCACTCTTATTATAAGCAAATTCAAAAAACAAAACAAGCTGAAAAAAATGGGTTCTGACATTTTTCTGACAAAAAATACAGTTATAATGTGGATATAATAAAAAATACCAAATGTGATGCAGTCATACCCAAGTTTGGAGGGATGAGACATGAGAAATGTATCTTTTATTATCAAAAAAGTCCTTATGTTTGCCTTCGCACTTGCTATAGTGAGCTTATTGCCACTACAAAACAATTTCCTTTCCAATAACACAGTAGTTGCACAAGCGAGCGAAACAAAGAGCGAAAATGCGTCTGACGCAAGGCTTACATATACGACCATGCGACTTGTAGTAGGTAAGGAACGTGTACTTAGTGTTAGAAACCTGAATCGAGATGCAGGCGAGTTCGCATCGTTCAAGTCTACCGATACCAAAATTGTATCGATTAATCAAGATGCTGACTCTAGTGCAACCATTGTTGCACAAAAAGTTGGAGAAACCTCGATTACCGTTACAATAAAGGATGCGAAGAAGCGTACGATAAAAACGTTAACCTGCGATGTGACCGTAGGGCCACCAGCGCAGAGTGTTAAGTTTTCAGAGTCAGATGTGACGATTAGTCTTAGTGATGAATCTGTGGCAACAACACTCAAAGCTATTTTGAAGCCAGGGACTACAGAAGAGAAGCCTAAGGTTACCGTAAGCAAAGATGACATTGTACTTGTTTCAGATGAGGCAAGTGTTTCGGGCGGAACTGCTACGATAACGGTCAAAGGATTGGAAGTGGGAAAGATAACCTTAACCATATCCCTTGAAAATGGGTTAACGGATACCTGTACCATACAAGTTGTAAAATAAAAAGTTCTATGCGGGGTTACTACCGCATGGAACTTTTTTTATTCCTTCTAGATTGTGCTGTAAACAACAAAAACATCTTTCGTTTAATATCTCGATTGTAATACTCAGATCTCTTAATAGTCTATTCATTAATATTCTATCTGTAACATAATCCAAAAGAATAAAATGATATAAATTGAATTAAAATGAAAATATATGACAAATTATATGTTGATTTTGCACAATTAGTACGATTGAAAATAGGCGTTTTGTCAAAAATGTATAAATAGATTGACAGAATATGAAATATATAATAATATAATGACATAACATGACAGAATATGAAAACAAATGATATAAATTGAGAAAGGGAGTTAAAATGAATTACGCTGGTAGAATGAACTCTTTTATATTTAAAGGGCAGAATGTATTTGATGCAATAGAAGCATACCATGGAATGAATGGCATTACCCATTTGGAATTTAATTATCCAGAACATATTGTAGGGTATGATTTGGATAAAATCAAAGAAAAGATTGGGGATTTAAAAGTAAACGGTCTGGCAGTTCGATGGAGAGACTTATTTACGAATGGAAATTTTACAAATCCTGATTCACAGCTTCGATCGAAAGCAATTCAGCTTTGTAAGGAAGCAACTGATGTTTGCAAAGAACTGGGCGGAAGCGTTATTACATTATGGTTAGAAAATGATGGGTTTGATTATCCGTTTCAGATGGATTATGAAAAAGCATGGATGCAAATGATAGAAGCATTTCAAGAAATTGCTGATTATGCTCCTGATATGAAATATAGCATTGAGTATAAACCATTTGAACCAAGAAACTTTTCATTAGTAGACAGCGTCGGTACGACATTACTTTTAATTGAAAAGATTGACCGAAAAAACGTCGGATGTACCTTTGATTTTTGCCATATGTTAATGAAACATGATTCACCAGCTTACGGACTTGCATTAGCAGCGCATATGGGAAAGCTTTTCGGGCTGCATATGAATGATGGCTATAGTCAGATGGATAGTGGAATGATTTTTGCTTCGGTAAACTTGGCTCATGCGGTTGAATTTATTTATTACCTGAAAAAATATGAATATGATGGCATTGTTTTCTTTGATACGTTTCCAATTAGAGAGGACGCAAAAAAAGAAACGCAGGCAAACATTGATTCTTTTCAAAAGATTTGTGACTTGGTAGACAAGATTGGAATGGAGAAAATAGAACAAGTGGTTTCTAAATGTGACGGAATCAGCGCACAACGATTGGTTCTGGACATGTTAAAATAATATGTATAATGTAAAGGAGAAATTACAATGAGAAAGAGATTTTTAGCAGTTTTATTAACTGCGACGATGGCACTTAGCCTTGCAGCTTGTGGGTCTACAAATAAAACTGCAGGCACAAACAGTGGAAGCAACAGCGCTACAGAAACGACAGAAGATTCAGCAACAACGGACACAGCAACTGCGGAAACCGAAGAATTTAATCCGGATAAGGTGGAAGACAGTATGACAATCGAACAAGTCCGAGAAAGTCTTGGAGCAGAGGTTCCAGTAGCAGATGGTATTACATTAGGTGCGGTAGCTAAATCATTTTCAAATGAATTCTGGCGTACACTTCAAGAAGGTTATGGAGTAGCACAAGAGTCTGCTAAGGCAGCTGGACTTAATCTTACAATTAAAGTAGACGGAACAACCGATGAAAATGACGAAATTGGTCAGCAGACAATGACGGATAACATGATCAATCAAGGATATAGTGCATTAATGTTAAGCCCTATTTCTGATTCGAACTTAAGTGCGTCTGTTCAGAACGCAAAAGATGCAAAAGTTCCAACAATCAATGTAAATGACGGATTAATTTCAACCGCGGATTATTATGTTGGACCAAATGCATATCAAAATGGTTTGTTAGCTGCTGAGTGGATCTCAAATAAGCTTGGCGACAAAGGACAGGTTGCTATCGTTGTTGGTATGGCAAAAGCATTTGCAGCACGTGAGAGAACTGCTGGTTTTAAAGATTGGATCACAGATAATAATTCCGGACTCGAAGTTGTTGCGGAACAGAATGCGGACTGGGATCGTCAGAAAGCGAAAGAACTTGCTAGTACATGGATTCAGCAGTATCCAGACTTAAAAGCGATATTCTGTAACAATGATGATATGGCACTGGGGGTAGTGGAAGCGGTAAAAGAAGCGGAAGCAGATATTCTTGTTGTAGGTGTAGATGGTATTGGTGAAGCATATGAATCCATTCGTAGTGGCGGATTGGATGCAACGGTTGACTCCTTCCCTTATTATATGGCTCAGGTAGCAACCGAATGTACGTTACGTGCACTTGCTGGACAAGAAATGCCTCGTGTCGTATCAACGCCTCAGGCTTTAATCGATACAACAAATGTGGATGAAGATGCAGCAAATATTATTGGATGGACAGATACCACATTTACAAAAGCACAATAAATTGAAAAATAAAAGTTATAAAATGAGAGAAAGTGGAAAACACTTTCTCTCATTAATAAAGGAGGATTCATTATGGAGAAGGCGGTCGAGTTTGTTAAGATTAACAAACATTTCCCAGGTGCTCATGTCCTAAAAGATGTTTCTTTTTCCGTGTATGCAGGTGAGGTACATGCTCTTTTGGGAGAAAATGGTGCCGGTAAATCTACCTTGTTAAATATTCTGCATGGAGTTTATGCTGAATATGAAGGAGAAGTCCTACTCCATGGTAAAAAGGTAAGCTTTAAAGGACCAAACGATGCAATCGTGAATGGAAAAATATCAAAAGTACATCAAGAGACCTTGGTTGTAAAAGACTTAACCGTAGGGCAAAATGTTACCTTGGGGTATGAACCAAGAAAAGGTGTCTTTGTTGATTATGCGAAAATGAACAAAGATGTAGATGAAATTTTAGGACAACTAAACTGTAAATTTAAATCATCTGATTTAGTGAGTGAGTTAACTGCGGGTGAAATGCAGATGCTGGCGATTGCAAGAGCTTTATATCATCATTCGAATATTATTTCTCTTGACGAACCGACAGCATCCTTGACAATGAAAGAAACAGAGGCTTTATTTGAAGTAATACAGAAGCTGAAAAAAGCAGGTGTTACTATTTTATATGTAAGTCATCGATTAGAAGAAATTTTCCAAATCTGTGATAGAGCAACAATTTTACGAGATGGAGAATATATAGAGACGATTACTGTGGCAGAATCAACGCGTGAGGATTTGATTCATTCCATGGTAGGGCGAAGCGTAGCTGCTGTAGCCTCCAGACTCAAACCAAGCCCGATGACCGATGAGGTGGTACTGTCAGTTGATAAGCTGTCTGGCGATAAATTTAGCGAGGTGAGTTTTGAACTTCATAAGGGTGAAATATTAGGATTCTTTGGATTGGTTGGAGCAGGGAGAACAGAAGTGATGCGTACCATCATAGGTGCAGATGATAAAATTAGTGGAAAAATACACCTGAACGGAAAAGAAATTCCTCGAATTTGGAATACAAAAAAAGCATTAAATGCAGGTATTGGGCTACTTCCCGAAGATAGAAAAACACAAGGATTTATGAATCTTTCTATGAATTACGAAAACGTTGCGATTTCTAGCCTTGAAAAATATATGAAGGGGCCATTTGTCAATACAAAGAAGAAAATTGTCAATGCCAAACATTATTTTGAAGAGATGGATGTTCATCCTAGAAGAGTCGATTATCTGACCAAAAATATGTCAGGAGGTAATCAGCAAAAAGTGATTCTGGCACGATGGATGTCTACCGATGTTGATATTATCATCTTTGATGAACCAACCAAAGGCGTCGATGTAGCGGCTAAGGCAGAAATCTACCGATTGATGGAACAGTTAGTCGAAGAAGGTAAAAGCTTGATTGTGGTTTCTTCCGAATTGCCAGAAGCAATGGGAATCAGCGATCGAATGCTGATCATGTGCGAAGGTAAGATTACGGCCGAGTTAAGCAAAAAAATAGATTTTAACGAAGATTCAATTCTTAATTATGCTATTGGAGGAATTTAAAATGAAAAACATATGGATAAAAAATAAAAGAGAGCTCGTTGTACTATTTGCAACGATAGTTATGGCATGTGTGTTTACTGCACTGAATGCAACCTTCTTTACTTATAATAATTTTCTGACGATATTGCAGCAGATGGTTTTAAATGGTATTCTCGCAGTAGGTATGATGGTTACCATTATTACTGGTGGAATTGATCTTTCGGTAGGATGTACATTTGCAATTACAGGTATCACAGTAGCTTCTTGTACCGTGAATGGAATGAATCCTGTTTTGGCTATTTTGGTGGGATTAGTAATTGGAGCAGTGCTTGGTTTCTTTAATGGTTTTCTTGTAACAAATATGAAATTACAGCCTTTTATTGCTACGCTTGGTACGATGAGTTTATATCGAGGTATTGCCTATGTTGTAACAGGAGGGTTGCCGGTTACGAGCGTTCCAGATAGTTACCGTAATATTTTTAATGGTAAAATGATTGGTGGTATCCGCTATTACATTATAGTTATGATCGTTGTATTTGTGATTGCTTATATACTATTGGCGAAAACGCGTACCGGTGATTATCTGTATGCAATTGGTGGAAATGAAGAAGCTGCTAAGCTTTCTGGTGTAAATGTAAATAAAACAAAATATGTAGCTTACATCTTTTGTAGTGTCTGTGCAGCGATTGCCGGTATGGTAATGCTCGCAAGTCTTGGTTCGGCAGAAGCAACAGCGGGATCTGGATATGAAACCAATGCAATTGCAGCGGCAGCAATTGGCGGAACCAGAATGGCTGGTGGTAAGGGAACTGCACTTGGAACCTTTATTGGAGCGCTCATGCTAGCCGTATTAAAAGTAGGAATGGTTGTTATCAACGTTGACTCCTTCTGGCAGTTTGTTGTAACTGGTATTATCATTATTGTAGCTTCTTACTTTGAATTTGTTCAGCAAGACATTGAAAAATTCATGGTTCGTCGTAAAACTGCTTAAGGATGATGGAAGATAATCAGGGAGCAGAAAGTATGAGAATATTTTATGCTCCTTCTTTTAAAGGTAAGAAAAATGGAAAGGCAGGGTAGATAAGTGAGAGATAAAATTACAGTAATTGGAAGCTTAAACTATGATATTATACTAAAAACACCACGTCTACCATATCAAGGAGAAACACTTCCTGTAGATAAGGCATCTTTTAGTGCAGGCGGTAAAGGAGCCAATCAGGCAGTGCAGGCGGCAAAGCTTGGAATAGAAACCTATATGGTAGGTTGCGTGGGAACGGATACATTAGGTGATTTTTTGATTCAAACGGCGAAATCCTATGGAGTTCATACACGCTATGTGCGCAGAGCAAACGGAATCAGTGGAATGGGTATCGTTAACGCAATTGAGGATGGCAGCGTACATGCCTCAATTGTACGCGGAGCTAACTTTGAAGTGACAAAAGCAGATATTGATGCGGTGATTCCATTGTTAGAAGAGTCTGAAATTGTGATTCTTCAAATGGAAATTCCAATGCATGTAATAGAATATGCAATCAATAAAGCGAATGAAGCAGGCTGTAAAGTAATATTAAATGCCGCACCAGCAGCGGAAATTGCAGAAGAATATTTGAGCAAAATAGATATCCTCGTAGTAAATGAAGTGGAAGCTGAATTTTATGTGGGAACACCAATTGATTCTGTGGAAAAGGCAAAGGTAGAAATTGATAAATTAACAAAGAGCTTCGGGATTAATAGTATTTTTACACTCGGAAAAGATGGCGCCGTTGTCGCGGAAAATGGAGTAATTGAATTTATTCCGGCAAAGAAAGTGGATGCAGTGGAAACAACTGGCGCAGGAGATTCCTACATTGGTGCAATAGGATATGCACTATTGCAGGGCAATAATCTGATTGAGGCATCAAAATTTGCAACAAAATGTAGCGCAATTACAGTATGTAGATACGGTGCGCAGCCTTCTATGCCAACGCTGAAAGAGATAAAAGATTAATTTGACAAGCATGCTGTAAAGAATATATGATAAGTGTAAAGTAATAATTAAGGAGAAAATAACATGATTCCCTATGAACGAAGATTACAGATGCTGCAATTATTAGAAAAAACAGATATTGTTTCATTAGAAGATTTTTGTAATTCATTGCAGGGAGTTTCTGAATCTACTATAAGGAGAGATTTGAAAACCTTAGCAACAGAAGGACAGATCACATTGCTTCGTGGAGGGGGAGCTTGCTTAAAAAAAGGCTCTTATGAAATACCAGTTACTTCGAAAACAATTCAAAATGTAAGCGAAAAAGAAAAAATAGCCAGATATGCAGCAAGCTTAGTTAAGGATGGAGAGGCAATCTATCTGGATTCGGGAAGCACTACCTTACGTATGGTAAAACACTTAAGAGAGAAACAAATTACCATTGTTACCACCAATGCATTGATATACCCAGAACTACAGGGGTCTAAAATAGACTGTGTAATTGCTGGCGGAGAAATCAGCATCACAACAGCGTCCATTCGAGGTACCAGTACCAATAGCTTTTTGCAAAAGTATTATTTTGACAAAGCGTTTATTGGAGCTTCTGGTTTTTCTTCTGGTGCAGGAATTAATACTCCAGATATGGTTGAAGCAGAGAAAAAACAAATCGTCAAAAATAATTCGGAAAAATCATTTATACTAGCAGATAGTAGTAAAGATGGAAAGAGTACTTTGTGTAAGATTTTTGAAATAGGCGAAGTGCCAATTATTTGTGATAAAGAGTCGGAATTATTAATTGCTAGTGAAAATTATATTATAGTCTAAAACAAGTTTTAGTTGCAATGATACAAAATGAGAGGTAGCACAAAAAAGTTGCCAACATTTATTATGGAAAATTAAGACTACATAGATAAAGGGTTTGACAAAAACGTGATAGGTGCTATAATAAAAATTACTAAATATAGAAAACACGTTGACGAGACGAGTAGGATGATCAAAGCAGCAGAGAGAGACACCCGCAAAGCGGTGCTGAAAGTGTCTTTGTGTCAATCATTTGAAAACTAACTCTGAGTGACCCCAATCCGGTCCGGTGATTCCGTTACCATCATAAAGTGGTTTTGATATCGCATATTCAACAAATATGCACAAGACAATCAGGGTGGAACCGCGAGTATATTACCCGTCCCTTCTAATTTGTAAGAATTAGGAGGGGCGTTTTTTGCGCGATAAGCGAAGCCACGGGCCTGGAAGAGAGAAATGATTTCTGCTTGCAGGAAAATCATTTCTCTCTTTCAGGACTGTGGCGAGCAACGCGACCGAAGGTGCGTTGCTTGAGGTGCGCTACCTGAGATACTCTGCTTATCGTGCAAACGCGGTAACCAATCTGTCATTCATTTGAAGGGAGAATTTAAATGTTAAAATTAAGAGAAAAATTTCAAGGTGATGTAACATTTTCAAAGAGAGAGTTTGCATTGATTGTTGCAGTGGCTTCTTTGGGAGGTATTTTATTTGGTTTATTAACTGCTCCATGTACTCGTGGAATCAGCATTGGTAATAATAATGGGAATAATAATGGGAATGGTTTTGGCGACTGTGACTGCGATTGCAACTGTGACGACGGTGTCGAAGTGGAATATGTAAGAGACTAATTATAAAAAGAAAGAACACGATTGTTTAGGATAAAGGAGAAGAATAATGAAAATAACATTAAAAGATGGTTCAACAAAAGAATACGAACAAGCCATGAGTGTACTTGATATTGCAACCGATATTAGCGAAGGACTTGCAAGAATGGCATGTGCCGGTGAAGTGAACGGCGAAGTAGTTGATTTAAGACAGATCGTTGATGCTGACTGTGAACTTAGTATTTTAACTGCAAATGACGCCAAAGGATTGGCAGCGTTACGTCATACGACATCTCATGTACTTGCAGAAGCCGTAAAGAGAGTATTTCCAAGTGCAAAACTTGCAATCGGACCTAGTATCGATACTGGTTTTTATTATGACTTTGAAGCAGAACCATTTACCAGAGAAGATTTGGATAAATTAGAAGCTGAAATGAAGAAAATCATCAAGGAAGGTGCGAAATTAGAACGTTT
Organism: Lachnoclostridium sp. UBA5725; assembly: GCA_002419585.1. Lineage (GTDB taxonomy): Bacteria > Bacillota > Clostridia > Lachnospirales > Lachnospiraceae > DIGJ01. The sequence goes on along the minus strand of DIGJ01000034.1, from coordinate 106,209 downwards.
TACACTTCCTCGTGAAGAAGCAATTAAATTAATGGAAGAAAAAGGCGAACCATACAAAGTTGAATTAATCATGGATCTTCCAGAAGATGCAGAACTTTCTTTCTATCGCCAGGGTGAGTTTACAGATCTTTGTGCTGGTCCTCATCTTATGAGTACAAAGAATATCAAAGCATTCAAACTGATTTCCTCCTCAGGTGCGTATTGGAGAGGAAGCGAAAAGAATAAAATGCTTCAAAGAATCTATGGTACTGCATTCCCAAAAAAAGAAGAATTGGCAGAATATCTTCAGCACTTAGAAGAAATTAAATTGCGTGACCATAATAAGTTAGGAAGGGAAATGGAACTTTTCACAACCGTTGATGTAATTGGTCAAGGGCTTCCTTTGTTAATGCCAAAAGGAACGAAAATGATTCAGACTATGCAGCGTTGGATCGAAGATGAAGAAGAACGTCGTGGCTATGTAAGAACCAAAACTCCTTTGATGGCAAAAAGTGATTTGTACAAAATTTCCGGACACTGGGATCATTATAAAGATGGTATGTTTGTATTAGGAGATGAAGAAACGGACAAAGAAGTATTTGCACTTCGTCCTATGACATGTCCATTCCAGTATTATGTATATAAGCAAAGTCAGAAATCATACCGTGATTTGCCAATTCGTTATGGTGAGACTTCTACTCTTTTTAGAAACGAAGAATCTGGTGAAATGCACGGTCTGACCCGTGTGCGTCAGTTTACAATTTCGGAAGGACATCTGATTGTAAGACCAGACCAGATGGTAGAAGAGTTTAAAGGATGTCTGGCACTGGCAAAATATTGCTTGGAGACATTAGGTCTAGCAAATGATGTAACCTACTGTTTGTCAAAATGGGATCCAGATAACAAAGAAAAGTATATTGGAACACCTGAGGTTTGGGAAGAGACTCAGAACAATATTCGACAGATCTTAATTGACCTTGGAGTTCCATTTACGGAAGAAGTAGGAGAAGCAGCTTTCTACGGACCTAAGGTTGATATCAATGCGAAAAATGTTTATGGAAAAGAAGATACCATGATTACCGTTCAATGGGACGCTATGCTTGCAGAGCAGTTTGACATGACTTTTATTGACCAAAATGGTGAAAAAGTTCGTCCATATATCATCCATAGAACTTCCATCGGTTGTTATGAAAGAACCCTAGCATGGTTAATCGAAAAATATGCAGGTAAATTCCCAACCTGGTTATGCCCAGAGCAGGTGCGCATCCTTCCTATTTCTGAAAAATATATGAACTATGCAGCAAAAGTGGAATCACAGCTCAAAGAAAATGGCGTGTTAGCGACCGTTGACAATCGTTCTGAAAAGATTGGATATAAGATTCGTGAAACAAGACTTGCAAAAGTTCCTTATATGTTAGTCGTAGGACAGCAGGAAGCAGAATCTGAATTGGTATCAGTAAGAAGCCGTTTTGCTGGAGATGAAGGACAAAAGAAAATCGATGAATTTATCGATCAAATCTGCAAAGAAATCCGTACAAAGGAAATTCGTCAAGAACTTCCAGAAGATGAAAAACAAAGATAATATTGATAAGTGAACAACTTATTGGGACTGAATTCTGTATTTTTGCAGGACTCAGTCCTTTTAGAAATGAGGAATGCAAACTCGGAAAAATTGACATAAATAGCATATTTTGTTATATTAATACTAGTATAATTAATTAAGGGGGATATCAAAATGAACCAAACAACAAATCAAAGGAAGTACAAAAAAATAACTGCTTGGATTGCCGTAATTACAATGCTCTTTACAATCTTTTCACCTATAGGTGCAGGCAAAGTAGCGAAAGCAGCATTAAGTCCACTTCAGTATTATCAAAATGTAGAGAATGCAAATGTCAACAAGCAGATTGATTCTTTAACAGAAAAATATTCAACCTATATTAAAACTTATCAGGAATCTTTAAAAAAGGAAGTAGGAGCTGAAGTTACACTTAAGGCAACGTTAGATCCTAGTATAGCAACAAGTTTAGGTGCACCAGATTTAAAAACCTTAAAAGCTTCTGTCATAACTATGGTAAAGGGAAACAAAACAAAGGCTTCTATGAATTTCTATACCAATGACAAGCAGCTTACTTGCGCAGAAGCCTATGCAGACATGAACGATTTAAATGGCTTGTATTATTACTTAATTCCTGATTTAAGTAGCTCTTTCCTTAAAGTTTCAATGAAAGACTTATATGGCAATTATGGTAGTGATGTAACTTCCGCTAAGCTTCAGGAACAAATGTTAAATTATTTTAACAATCCAGTTACAGCAGATACACTGAATACAACACTGAAAAAATATTCTGCATTAGCGATTAATCAAATAACGGATGTTGCCATGAAGGAGAATGAAACTCTTTCGGTTGACCAGTTAAGTGACGAATATACAAAATTAAACGTACAAATGAATGAAAGAACGGCCCTGACGATTGCTAACGATATCGTTAAAACAGCTAAGACAGATGAAAGCTTAAAGAGTATCTTCGTTGACTCGGGTCTTTGTACAAAAACGGAATATGACAAGGCCATGAAAGATGCAATCAAAGATATTGAAAAAGATTTAAAGGCATTAAAGAAATCAGATGGTCCTAATGTTTTCACAATGTCCATCTGGGTGGATAAGAATGACAAAATTGTAGGACGTAGCATTGTCATGAAGGATGGCAAAGATTACTTTAAATTTGGTTATAAAACAGTAAAAAAGGGAACTACTATGGCAATTGATGCCTGGGCTGGTGACAAAACTGAGATTCTTCAGGCGAAAGGAAGTTTTACAGCTAATTTAAGTGGCGCAACTGGTAATGTGAAACTATATATTCCGAATTCTACAAAAAAAACACCAGATGTTATCAATATTGAGTTTAAAGATCTAAAATATACGCTAAACAATAACAGCGGTTTAATAAATGGTGACATTAACATTACAAGTAAACTATTTGATGGAGTAAGCTTCAAAATAAATTGTAAGGGCGATTTGATTAAACAGGATTTTGTGTGTGATGTACGAAAAGATGCAAAATCATTCGTTAATATTACGATGACTGTAAAAGAAATACCTTACGAAGATTTTATTCTTCCAGTTTCTACGGATAAGTCGTATGATATGGTGACGCAGATGGATAAGTACCTACAAGATGCGGATATGAAAGGATTTTTACTGAAAATAAAAGAAAGATCCGATGTAAAAGCAATTGATGACTATGTTGATGCGTTGCTTAAGACCTATGCTGAATAATTTTACAGCGAACGTTTTTATGCAAAATAAATTATGATACAAATTTGTTGACATGCAAAGATGAGTATGGTATACTTTATTTACTTTGAGCAAGTAGAGTATCCACTCTCACCTTAGCATCGTTAATGATAGATGACTTGGGTTAATATTTTTTTACAGGTATAGCCTTGTAAAGATTGTGTGCGTGGATATGTATCCACGTTTTTTTATTGCTCTGGACTTATTCAAACACGGCTTGGTTGGCCAACACTATTATGGAGGTGCACTACTATTAGCGATTTAATGATTAACGAACAAATCAGAGATAAAGAAGTTCGATTGATTGGAGAAGAGGGAGAACAGCTTGGAGTTATGTCATCAAAAGATGCCATGAAACTTGCAAGAGATGCGGAACTTGATTTGGTAAAGATTGCTCCAACCGCAAAACCACCAGTATGTAAGATTATTGATTATGGTAAGTATAAATATGAACTAACTCGCAAAGACAAAGAAGCAAAAAAGAAACAAAAGGTAACGGATGTAAAAGAAATTCGTTTATCACCAAATATTGATGTAAATGATATGAATACCAAAGCAAGTCAGGCTAGAAAGTTTTTGACAAAAGGCGATAAGGTAAAAGTTGCACTTCGTTTCCGTGGTCGTGAAATGGCGCACATGGGAAAGGGTAGACAGATTTTAGATGACTTTTATTCAAAGGTGGAAGACATTGCTGTAGTTGAAAAACCAGCAAAGCTTGAAGGCAGAAGTATGATAATGTTTTTAACAGAAAAACGTTAACATAGAGATAGTTAAATTTTAAGGAGGAAAATACAATGCCAAAATTAAAAACAAAAAGAGCAGCAGCGAAACGTTTCAAAGTAACAGGAACAGGAAAATTAAAAAGAAATAAAGCATATAAGAGACATATCTTAACTAAGAAATCAGCAAAAGTTAAAAGAAATCTTAGAAAAGCTACGATTACTGACAGCACAAACGCTAAGGTAATGAAAAAAATCTTACCTTATTTATAATTTGAAGAAACGGAGGAAATAAACAATGGCAAGAATTAAAGGCGGAATGAACGCTAAAAAGAAACACAATAGAGTATTAAAGTTAGCTAAAGGATATAGAGGCGCTAGATCTAACCAATATAGAGTAGCGAAACAGTCAGTAATGAGAGGTTTAACAGAGTCTTTTGCTGGTAGAAAACAAAAGAAGAGACAGTTCAGACAGTTATGGATTGCACGTATCAATGCAGCAGCTCGTATGAATGGACTTTCTTACAGCAAATTTATGTATGGATTAAAATTAGCAGAAGTTACAGTTAACAGAAAAATGTTATCTGAAATGGCTATCAATGATCCTGCTGGATTTACAGCATTAGTTGAAGTTGCTAAAACAAAACTTGCTTAAGCAAAAAAATTGCTTTGGATTAATCTTACAATAACCAGTGGACTAGCTTACTAGCTTGCTAGCTAGCTGCTTACGCGCTTGGTTTAAATAGATTGGAAATAGGACTTTATGGAACCCAGGGCGCTATAGTGTCAGGGATTCCGTAAACCAATTTCGTTTCGGTAGAGGCATGACTCTAAAATTGTATAAATAAAATATATTTTTTGAAAAATATTACGTATTATGCTTGACATATGATGTTTTGTAATCTATAATATATTTTGCATTCCTCGATAGCTCAATGGTAGAGCACACGGCTGTTAACCGTGGGGTTGTTGGTTCGAGCCCAACTCGGGGAGTATGCGGGAGTGCTGGAATTGGCAGACAGGCAAGACTAAGGATCTTGTGGGTGTATTCTCGTGTGGGTTCAAGTCCCATCTCCCGCAGTCATCGAACTGCGAGCAGTTCATTTAAATAAGGCTTTCACCGTCATTAGGATTGTGAAGGTCTTATTTTATTTGCTGGAAAAATGAAAAAGTACATAGTGAAGTTTGTATTGTAAATGTAATCTTTGTTTGATATAATCAGCTATACTTAAAGGGACTATATTTCAATGTTAACGACAATCTATATATCTAGCGGAGGAAAATGTTTTATGGATGCAGTGAATTTTGAAAAATATCAGAATTTTACAGAAAAGACAATATATGATTTGTCCCAAAAAGTAACGATACTAGAGAAAAAGTTAAATATTTTTACAAATCTACTGGAAATCAGCAAGTATATTAACCAGTATATAAAAAATCCGAATCTCTTCCCGATAATCAACGATATGCTTATTGGAGTTCTTGGTGCGAAGTATTCCACTATTTACATTAAAGGAAATGGTGAGCATTTTGAAGCAGCATCCCAGAACTTTTCCTATACTAATATTGAAGAAGAAAAGAAACTTATAATAGCCAACAAAGAAGATGAGTTCATTATCAACAGTGATCTTCCAATTTATGAAACAACGAAGGAAGAAGATCAAATTTATTCATGTTTAGGAGTTCCAATTAAGCTAGATAAAAGAGTTCTTGGTTTTATACTGATTCAGCATCGGGAAAAAGATTACTTCACAAAAGACCATGCATTGTTTTTAACTTCGTTGGGTAATCACATTGGTGTAGCAATTGAAAACAACATTCTTTATAACCAGACGAAGGAAAGTGCAAACAGAGATGGACTTACCGGTATTTATAATAAGCGATATTTCTTTGAAACTCTTTCCTATATAAAAAACCTTGCAGATATGAAATATAGTATAGTAATGGTTGATCTCGATAATTTCAAAGCAATTAATGATGCTTATGGACATCCTTATGGAGATGAAGTATTAAAAAGAGTGGCAACTATTATAAAAAATGCGACTCGAACCAATGATATCGTTGCCAGGTATGGCGGGGAAGAAATTATTATCTTTTTTCATAATTTTGTTGAAAAAGAAAAAGTATCACAAAGAGTTGAAAAAATACGTAAAGATATAGAAGAGGAAGTAATCCAATCGGATGGCATTTCTGCTTCTGTGACCGCAAGCTTTGGAGTGTATATTAATAATGAAGAGCACGTTTCGCTTGAAGATGGAATAAGAAAGGCTGATTATAATCTGTATTTGTCCAAACGGAGCGGGAAGAATAAAGTTACGCTGTGAGAGAAAGGAATGCATCTTAATCAGATGCAATATGTAATAAAAAGTATGAAACAATTTAATATATTAGTTGTAGATGATGACAAGGAAATTGTTGAGGTTTTGACAAAATTACTTACGTTAGAAGGATATCAAGTGTACCAAGCGTATGATGGTATTGAAGCGGTGCAAATAGTAAACATAAACAAAATAAATTTGATTTTACTTGATGTTATGATGCCAAAGTTAAACGGTATATCTGCGATGATGAAAATAAGAGAAAAGAATAACATTCCAATACTCATCTTATCTGCTAAGACAGAGGAAAGTGACAAGGTTGCAGGACTTGTGATGGGAGCGGATGATTACATCGAGAAACCATTTAATACAGCTGAACTATTAGCAAGAGTAAAAGCACAGTTAAGGAGATATTTTACATTAGTGCTTCCCAAAATGAGAATGAGAAACAACAGGAATCAGAAACGATTACTGTTGGTAAATTGAAATTGAGTACTGCCACGAAGGAAATCAATGTGGAAGGTACCTGTTTTAATCTAACAGCAACAGAATATAAGATTTTGCAGCTGCTTATGTCAAATCCGGGTCGGGTTTTTTCATCAGAGCAGATTTATCAAAATGTATGGAATGAAGAGGTTTATTCCGTGGAAAATACAGTAATGGTACATATTAGGCGGATTCGTGAGAAAATAGAAATCAATCCAAAACAACCAAAATATTTAAAGGTGGTGTGGGGCATTGGATATAAAATTGAAAAAGATCAGTAAAAATCGTGCATATAGTTATGGGCTTTTTTGGATGATTAGTATTCTATTTAGCTTACTTTGCAGTATGAATACGATATATCAAGAATATTTGTTATTTTGCGACCAATATGGTTATGGGGTTATGCAACGCAAACTATTTGGACGAGATATAAATCTTATTTTTGGTTTACTTTATATAAGTTTAATTCTCTTAATTTTAATATGCATTGTTTTATATTTTTGTAAAATACAACCAGGAGACAAGATGTTATTAGGTGACAAAATCTCGTTTGAACTAGTTTTGTGTCTTTGTATAATTGGAACAATTATTTTAGCCCAAAAATCAGATTTATGGTTTTGGGCTAAAAATGATTGGTCTAACGATGCTATATGGATGGATGATTTGCTGAATATGTACGAAAATAATGTATATAGCACCACTATTATTTTTAACATTATTTCTGTTTTTCTAAAATTCATATTTGGAAGTTTTACATATCTTGTTATGATAACTATCTTTGTAAGAAGAATAAAAAGCGGATGGATTGCAAAAACATCATTCTTAGCTAATATTTTGAATCATTATTTGTTTATTCAAAGGCAACAGCCAATTTTTAAAAGAATCTATAAAAGAAAGATTGTGTTTACTGTAATGCAGATATTCTTGATTGGATATGAGATGTGCTGGTATATTTTTGATTTGAACGTGCAAAGTAAGACTCTAAATCTAATCTTGGTCATTGGAATTCCTTGTATTGTTGAAATTATACTTGTGGCTTGGTTTGTCGTAAAAAGTGATTTTGAATATGATGTTGCGATTTTATCAAAACAGATATCTCAGGTGTCCAAAGGTGAAGTAAATGTTGAAAATAGGCTGACGAAGCAATCAATTATTTACCAGCTCGGAGAAGATATTATGCATTTGGATGAAACGCTTAAAGAGAGCATGGAAGGATGGATACGGAATGAAAAGCTCAAAGTAGATTTAATAACGAATATTTCGCATGATCTAAAAACACCATTGACTTCGATGATCGGATATATTGATTTGCTTGAAAGAGAAAATTATGTCACAGAGGATGGAAAAGATTATCTGCATAAATTAAGTAAAAAAGCGGAAAGTTTGCATATCATGATCAAAGAATTATTCGACTTAGCAAAAGTCACAAGTGGAAATGCATCACTTACGATACAACCACTTGACTTGAATAAATTAATTATCCAGACAATGTGTGATATGGAAGATACAATAGCAACAAGTGGTTTTGTCATAAAACAAAATTTAATGGAACAAGCAGTTAAATTCCTTGGAGATGGTACGCAGCTATACCGCGTGATTCAAAATTTAATCGAAAATGCATTAAAATATGCCATGACGGGTACACGAATTTTTATTTCTACATATCTTGAGGATAATCGAGTTTTTTTTACCATCCAAAATACAGCATCCTATGAAATGAACTTTACTTCTGAAGAAATTGCAGGGCGGTTCGTGAGGGGAAATGAATCAAGAGCAGGAGAAGGAAATGGGCTTGGGCTTGCCATTGCGAAAAGCTATACGCAGATTTGTGGGGGGACTTTTGAAATTATAGTAGAAGGAGATATGTTTAAAGTTAAAATTTCCTTTGAATGTATGAAATAGTGATCAATGAAAGATTATTGAAAGAATTATATCGAAATTGTGAAAGAATTTTCATTTATAATAATTAATAGTAAATATGGAGAGGATATTAAAAATGAAAATTTGGAAAAAGATTTTGGTTGGAAGTATGGCTGTGATGATGGGTATAGCCTTAATGGAGGTAAATACAGATTCAAATTTAATACTGTCAGCAAGTACAAAACAAAGAGAAATTAAAAGGGATTTGGAAGATATTTATATCGAACGACATCCTGAGGCGAATGGTGACATCCTTGAAAAATTAAATAAAATGCCAAAAATTGATAAATTAGGCTATTATGACTTTCGCTATGCAGATCTTTCGAGGCTTGATTTAACGAAGGAAAAAGACAAGTTAATACTATCTGATTTTAGCACCATTACGATTTGGCCTAAAAAACTTCCGAAAGGTTTTAATCCGGAAAAAATTATGAAACAATATAAAAATCCTGGTTTAAATGTAAGAAAACTCCATAAAAAAGGAATTACAGGTAAAAACGTAGGAATTGCTATTATTGATCAGACATTATTAGTGGATCATGTAGAATATAAAGATCGATTAAAATATTATAAAGAAGGAAAGGGAGCGAATAATATTCCGGCTGAGATACACGGTGCAGCAGTTGCATCCATAGCGGTTGGCAAATCGGTCGGAGTTGCACCAGAAGCAGATTTATACTATTTTGCAGAAAGTTTTATGCAAAAAAATCCTCAGATAGCGGTGGCAAATGATATCTTGCAAGTGCTAGAGTTAAATAAAAAGTTATCAAAGAGTAAAAAAATAAGAGTGATTTCTATTTCGTGGGGATGTGAAGATGAAAATAAAAAGGGCTATGAAGACTATATGGAAGCACTGAAGAAAGCAAAGGAGGAAGGGGTATTTGTCATATCTACTACGTTATTCACTCGAGAGGATATGAAAGGAGAAAACCTAGACTACATGGGGTTAGGGAGAAAAGCGTTGTCTAGTCCAGACGATTTTACAGCATATATTCATTCGAATTGGGATTGGGTTGATGAAGAAGATACGTTTGGTTCTAATACTTTATGTGCTCCAATGGATAATATGTGCATAGCAGCACCATCTGGATTTGACGATTATGCAGTATACAGCGTAGGTGGTTTGAGCTGGACTACTCCATACATAGCAGGCGTATATGCGCTTGCTTGTCAAGTAGATTCGGATATTACTTATAAAGAATTTTGGAAAGTAGCATTAGAAACTGCAATTGCCAATGAGACCGATTATAAAGGAAAGAAATATTCGACTTCGAAGATCATAAATCCAGTAGGGATAATGGATGAACTACAAAAATAAGTAAGATGGAATATAAACGGAGCTGTAGAAAAATAGAGTTGCAAAATCACAGAAACTTAGTGGTTTTGCAACTCCTTCTTTTGTATCAAACAGCCAAATAATTTTAGGCAGTAGCCTGAAATATAAACCAGCCGTCCTTGACTGAAAACTGAAATACTCCACCATGCTTTTCTACGATATGAACCATGCTCTTTGTGCCAAATCCATGTCCTTGTTCTTTTGACACCGGCAGTCCCTGATGAAATAGCGGCTCGGTCTGATAGCAATTTCGGATGTCAATACACAACTTATGATTTTTATCATACACACGCAGGCGAATAATCCTCCTGTCACTGTCCGTAATATGCGTTGTGGCGTGTATCGCATTTTCCAAAGAATTTGACAGAAGCGAACAAAGCTCTGTATCGCTAAATGGCAGCGTATCCGGCAGTTTTGCATCAATTGTCAACTGAATGTTTGCTTGCTTGGCTTTGGTGGAAAAGGCAGACAAAATCAGATTAACCGTTTCGTTTTCGCAAAAGCGTACAGGAATGATGGAATCGATGTCAGACTGTGCCGTTCGCAGATATTCTTTCAGTTCCTCAATACGCTCATTCGAAGCAAGGCTCTGTAAAAGAGTAAAATGATGACGCATGTCGTGCCGATAGGCAGCGGCATTTTGCTGCAATTGCCGTAGAGAGGCAAACTCCGTCTGCGCCAACCGAAACTGTGAATCCAGCATATCCCGTTCCCTTTGGAGGTTCGCCTGTTTCTGTGTTTCAGCATAGTAAAGAATGACAAATACAAAATAAAAAACCGATACAGTGGAAGGCATAAACTGCACCGCCCATTCCGTTCCCCTGTAAAGTATATCCGTATAGATGGTGGTAATGTAGTCGAACGAATAGTATAAAAACGGTACGGCTCCCAAAAGCAAGCAGGATTGATATGACTTTTCCATCAACTGCCGGACAGATGCTGCAACATATTTTTTTAAGAAATAGTAGGAAAAAAATACAGCCACAATATAAAAAAGATGATCCGCAAGTCTGCTTTTGCCCACTGCTCTAGCGAGAAAACCAAACCAGCGCGGCGCCTGACAGCATAGATAACCGGAAAGTACACTGACTATGGATATACGCCAAGGACGCTTAAAATAGAGAGAAAAAATAAAAATCAACGGCAGATGAATAATCAGCGGATAAAGCTTTGATGTTATATTTAGGCCTAAAATCCACCAGCAGGTGGACTGAACACAAAGAAAAAACGTACCAAGGAAGAAGGTGATAAGACGGTTTTTCCGTGTAAGCGGGATTCCTGCAAAGAGCACCGAGACCGCCAGACCAAAGAACAGCGAGAAGCCAAATCGTATGAGTCCAAAAACTGTTACTATCATTCGATTATTCCCCCTCCATCTGATAGGCTAGATACTGTTCTTTGAACACCTTCGCTTTGCCCTGTGCAACAGGGATAACGGAAAGCGTCTGCAAGGTCACCTGGTGATTCTCGATGGTATTTACATACTTCATATTCACAAGATAGGAGCGGTGAGGCTTGAAAAAACATTCATAGTTCGAAAGCTGGTCACAGACCGAAGAAAACGACTCCAAGCACTCGACTACTTTGCCGGAAAGCAGATGATACAACACTTTCCTGCCAATCACCTCAATAAACACCAAATTGGAAATCAATAGTTTCTGGATGCCAACTTTGCTCTTTACGATAACCGAATCCTCCGCTTTTTCGATATTTAACTGTTCGATTACCTCATCAAGGGTATCGAACAGCTTTTCTTTTGAAACTGGTTTTAACACGTAATTGATGGCTCTCACGGAATAGCTTTCCAAAGCAAACTCTGGTGAGGAGGTGAAAAATAAAATGGGCGAAGCTTTATCAAACGCCCGCACCTCCTTTGCTACATCAATGCCCATAAGGCCAGGCATAATAATATCCAGACAATAGATATTAAATTGCTCTCCAGTCTCCAAAGCCGAAATCAGTTCAATGCCGCTAGTAAAAACGACACATTCGCAGTCGATATTTCTTGATGTTCGATACAAATTTATAAGCTGTACCATGTTGGATAACTCGTCCATGTTGTCATCACAGACCGCAAGCTGCAACATGTATTTCCACCCCCAACTCACTCAATATAGTTATGATGATTCTACCATAATATTGGCGATTTGCCACCATTTTTTTGTAAAAATCATGTTTCATGTCGAAAAAACCATGTTTCATGCAGCAGACGGTTTTTAAAAGAAGGTTATGGTAGATTAAATACAAGGAAATAGGAGGTGACTATGTTGCCAGCTTTAATCGCAATAAGCACAATTTCGGCAGCTATCCTTTTGTGGCTGCTATCGACACGGCGTAGGATTGTTGTACTAGAAGACAAGATCGACAATGCTATGAGTCAGATTGGGGTCCAGTTTTCTAGCTATTTTGATGCCTTGACAAAACTTTTGGAAGTAACGGGATGCTATGCTAAAAACGAAAGCGAACGTTTAGTTGAAGTAATCCAATCAAGAAGAATTAGCATTATTGCAAAATCTACCTTAGATGAGCTTATGTGTCAGGAAGATATTATTTTAGAAATACTTGGAAAAATCGACAGGATAGTGAAGAGAAATCCCGAATTAAAGAAAGATGACACCTATAATCAGACGATGCATACCGTACAGACATTCAGTAATATGGTATGCACCAGCTATCTTATTTACAATGATAGTGTGAGTAAATTAAATCGTGAAATGCAAAGGTTTCCGGTTTCTTTGCTTGCGGGTATCCTTGGTTTCCAAAAAAGAGACTATATTGAGGAGAAGGCAGTAAATGAAAAATGACGAAAGGAGGAAGAGCAATATGAAAAAAAGATGGAAAAGTATCTTGCTTTTCTTGTGTATCCTATGTTCGGCACTGTTTTTGTTGCCAGCAGTGCCAGCAGCCGCTACCATTCCAGCCAGCATGGATACAGCGGAATTGCAAAAATATCAACTTGCAGACGGGGGGTATCATATTTACTGCTTATCGGGTGCCTATGTCACGGTTGATACCTATCCGTCGCTGCGCAGTGTGCAACTAACTTTTTCTGATGCAGCGCGTAAGACCTTTTATGTAGAAAACAAAGGGAACAACCAAATAACCCTAAGGATTGAAAATCCGTACAGTTCCACCGGGTATAGCTATGTGGGAATGGATGGTTCCATAAAAAATGGTGCAGCATTAAAGGTGGTGGATGGTCCATATCTTTGGAATAGCTATGCGGAAAGCGAAAAGGAACTTGTTTTCAGTCTGCGTCCGGCAACCAATACGGAAATGCTTGCCAATGCTTCCGGAGAAAGCAATGCACCGAGGACGAAAATTATACTTTGGACAGATTCCTCGATGAAAGCTTCAAAACATGGAAAGTTTCGGTTTGAACCCGTAGCTGCTTTGGTTAAAACTCCGGTTGCCGATGATTATTCCTTTGCCAATTTGACACAGACACAAGGTTTCGTTACGCCGGTAAAGATAGAGACAAGTTTGACTAAATCTCCCGGTGCAGTCACGATTTTATATGACGGCTCGCCTACTTTGCCCACGAAAGCAGGAACCTACCGCGTGACCTTTGATGTGGCAGCGTCAGCGCCCGCTTGGCAAGAGGCAAAAGGACTGCGGGGTGGAACTTTAGTGATTGCACCAAAACCATCAACTGCAAAGACTGTAGGTAAGGTCATAAAAATGGGCGGGATTACCTGGCGTGTACTGGACGTACAAGACGGAAAAGCATTGGTATTGAGTGATTTGATACTAGAGACCAAGGAATTTCAGAAAAAGGTATCCTTGTCGAATGCTTGGGCAGACAGCCCACTTCGCACCTATTTAAACGGGGATTTTTATAATAAAACATTTACAAAAAGTGAGAAAGGACGTATTGTCTCCACAACCCTTATGAACAACATCAATCCAACGTACAGCACGACATTTGGGACGGATAGCAAAGACAAGATCTTTTTGTTGAGTGCCGAAGAAGTAACTCGTTACTTTGAAAAAGACAAGGCTCGCATCGCATACGCAGATCGAAGAACGCCGGCACTACGCCACTCGGAAATCAATAATGTGAGCACAAATCCTTATGAGGGCGTATATCAGAACTACTCGACCTGGTTTTGGTGGCTAAGGACACCTGCGCCGTCTGGAGTGGGCGACCATAAAGCACTCTATGTTATCCGATCTGGCGAGGTAAATGAGGGAAACATCGACATGGAACTTGGCATCCGCCCTGCAATGTGGATAAACGTGGCAGGTGGTGGCTTTACGTCGTATCAACCACTGCAGTTCAACAAGCAGCCTAAGTATTTCACGAGGGAAGACATGGTGCTTGCGATTGCAAGAGACATCATATATAAATACAATGGTGACTGGGTGTTCCGGCACGGCTACGCTGCAAGAGGTCCCGGCGTCATTAAAACGGAGACAACGGTTGGAGATGTTGGTGCTATACCACCGGGATACGCATATTGGTATTATGTTTTCCGAATGCGCTGCTGGGGCGTTTTATCCCTGAATGAGTTTGATCCTTATGAGAAAATAACCTACGGTCAATTTAAGGATTACCTGATAAAAACAATGGAATGGAACAAAAAGTACGGCGCCGAGGGTTCAAAATCGTTTACGCTGACCAAAGATGTTCTTGCCATTGCGGAAAAAAGGGCAGGCATCAAAGACACGAGGGCAAATGCAAAACCGGTAAAGGCGCAAATAACGCGTCTCTCTCAAGAAGTGATATACTGGCTGAAGTCGGCAAACGATTCGGGTGTGCGCCTGCTGGAAGGACCGGAGAAAACAAAGTACAAGGTCGGTGAGAAATTTGATACCAAGGGGCTTTTAGTGGTAAGCGGTGCTTATGGGAAAGAAAAAAACCTTAATAAAAAACTCACCTTTACAACATCAGGAGTAACGTTGACGAAGGGACGTCCATTTGAGACTGCTGGAGAGAAAGACATAACCATAAGCTACAAGGGACAAAAGTTAATGATTTATCGGGTGACTGTGGAGAACTAAGCGACAGAAAACAGGAAGAAATAGGCATTAAGGTTAGAACTTGATATGCTAGGAACAAACATAATATTTTACACATGAGGAGAGTAATTTACAAATAAAGGAGAGAACGATTTTATGAAAATGAAAAAACAAATTTTAAGTATGCTACTGGTACTGTGCGTGTCATTGTCCGTGATGCCGGTAACGGCAAAAGCGGATCCCGTATATGTTGCCAAAAATCTAAGTACAGGAGTAGAATATGCAACTCTTCAAGCAGCGGTAGACGCAGCCACCGGTGGGGCAATTCAGTTGCAGCAAGATGTTACAGAAAGTTTAAATATTTCTAGTACGAATACGTATAGCATTTCTCTTGATTTAAACGGACGCATACTAAGTGGAGGTAGTGCTATGGTGATTCGTCATTATGGAAAAGGCACTCTGACCATCACTGACAGTGGAATTGGTGGTAAGGTTACCAGTGCGAACTCCTCTACAATCTATTTAAATGGTGGAAGTCTTGTTATTGCCGGAGGTACGGTAGAAAACACAGCTCCTGATAATTATTATGTTGCCCGGACGATTGAAAATTACTCCACCGGCAGTGTATCTGTTTTGGGTGGTACAATTATGAATAGTCATACCGGTGGGGTTGTAATTGACAACAGGTCCACCGGCAACGTGAATATTTCCGGCGGAACGCTCAACTCCAGATATCGTACGATTGTAAATGGCTCCACAGGCAGTGTGAATGTTTCTGGTGGTGAATTAGATGCTACCAATGGTCAAACAATTTTCAATCAGAGTGGCAATGTGAATATTTCTGGTGGTATGGTGAGTTCCACTTATTGGAATGCAATATATAATAAATACCCTGGAAAAATCACCATAAGTGGGAATGCCACAATCACCAGTGGAGATTTAAACTTTGGTACGATTTATCTGTACACTGAGACAGGAACAACTCCTAAAACAGTCCTTGAAATCACCGGGGGCAGGGTGTTAAACACCTCAGAAAAAAATGCGATTTACAATTATGGGCCAGGAATTATCTCTATTCCAAGCGGTACGGCTATTATCATGGGACCCCGGATGGCGATGAACAAAGCACCAGATTTGAGTAGCTATACTAACGTGCAGATTACAGCAAGCACAACCAAAACGGACGGAACCGAAACATCTGTGATAAACAAGACGTCTTTAAATGATACAACGATTGAAAATTACAAATATTTAAAATTTGAGCAGGTAACAACAACTGCGGCAGATAACATCACCATGACCAATGCCGCTTCTGTGCAGGTCAATACAGATCTGTCATTAGCAGGAAACGTTACACCTAGTAATGCTACCAATAAGACCATTGTTTGGAGTGTGGATAATGCGGGTGGGACAGGAGCGACGATAAGCGAAAACATCTTTCGTGCAACAGCTGCAGGTACCGCTACAATCAAGGCAAGCATTGCAAATGGTTTGGCTCCAGGCAGTGACTATACAAAGACGTTTTCCATTACGGTAACGACATCTATTACTCCTGGCGGTAGTGGAGATTATGGTAACGCTGGTTCGGGTACTTCAAAAAAGACAGAGGGAAAAATTGAAAAAGACCAAAAGAAAGATGCGAATGCACCAGCAGCCAGCTTAAATGACAGTTCGCAAGATTTAAAAACAAAGATATTATCTGTGGCGGAACAAGCGCAAGTGGCAGGCGGAGCAGATGCCAAGATAATTCTAAAGATAGAGGACATCAGTAGTTCTGTCAGCAATGAGGATAAGAAGCGTATAGCGGAAAAACTGGCAACACAACAAAAATCTTTAGAAGATAAGTCGGTGCTATATATAGATTTATCTATATACAAAAAGGTTGGAAATGGAGAAGAAACAAAAGTAACACAAACCAATGGGAAAATCAACATAAGCATCGAGGTACCAAAAAGCATGCGGAGTGCAGTGACTGGTGTAGACAGAACCTATCGTGTGGTTCGTGTTCATAATGGAGTAGCACAGATTCTGGAAGGAACCTATAATCCGGCCACACATCTTTTTACCTTTGAAACCGATCGGTTTTCTACCTACGCGCTAACTTACCAGGACGAAAATACTACTTCCAAAGAGGATAACGTAGGTACATCGGACCAGTTCACGGTGGTAAATGATTTTAATCACCTGCGTTTGACGGCCAAAGCAGCAAAGAACTCACAGAAGCTATCCTTTAACAAGGTATCTGGTGCGGATGGCTATCTGATTTATGGGGCACTATGCGGGCAGGATTTTAAAAAACTCGCGGATGTAAAAGGGAATATCACAAGCTATACAGTGAAAAAGCTGAAAGAGGCGCGCTATTATAAATTTGTGGTAAAGGCTTATAAAATAGTAGACGGAAAAAAAGTAATCATGGTCACTTCAAAACAGATCCGCTCGGTTACAACAAGTAAGACCTATGGTAATCCGACAAAGGTTACAACCAAGTCATCTTCCATAACACTAAAGACAGGAAAAACAAGCAAGGTGTCCTATCAGGTGGTACTGCCAAAGAATCGTAAGATGAAGGATTACGCAAGCTTGACTCGTTTTGAATCAACGAATGAAACGATTGCGACAATTGACAGCAACGGAAAAATAGCAGCAAAATCGAAGGGGAGTTGCTCGATATATGTATATGCACAAAATGGTGTATATACAAAAATAAAAGTAGTGGTAAAGGAATAAAAGAAGTTCTAAAAACTGCAAGAAAGGCTTGGTCAAATGGACCAAGCCTTTCTTGTAGTTGCAGACATATTTTGGCATAGATAGCGGGGAAACTTTTATTTGCTATAATTTCC
Source organism: Lachnoclostridium sp. UBA5725 (assembly GCA_002419585.1). Lineage (GTDB taxonomy): Bacteria > Bacillota > Clostridia > Lachnospirales > Lachnospiraceae > DIGJ01. Next base: position 88,351 of record DIGJ01000034.1, on the reverse strand, counting down.
GATAAACCAAAATGGAACAAAGAACCCCCAAAATACTCGCAATTGAAATCTTAATCGTTATCCCAAAGGTAAGTACTAAAATCCCTAAATCAAGTTTGACTGGCTTTTCTAAACCAAATGTTTGACCATAATTAAGCCAGGAAAGATAGGATATATCTTTTGTCAGGTAACCGATGAATCCTCCTAACACGATTCCGCAAAGAACCAATAAAAATAATGTCCAATAATTACTGCCAGACTTTCTCATAACTTAAAAATCCCCCTTATTTCAGTGTTGCAATCGTTAACTATTTACATATTGTATCGTTGAATCTACGCTACTTTTTGAAGTTGTTTTGTGTACCAGTAAAATATCGTTCTTTTGGGCACGTTTGACTTGATATAGAGCAGCATCTGCAGCAAATAAGAAATCCCATACTTTATTTCCCATGGTTGGGATTGAGTTACGAATTCCCTGAGAAATCGTAACATAAGGTGCAACCGTTGAATTCGTATGCTCTATTTGTAATGCAACCACGCTTTGTTTCAATTTAGCAGCCATCTCTAAAAGTTCTTCATCTGACTTATTCTCATAAAGAATGATAAATTCATCGCCACCATACCTTGCACAGAAGATATCTTCACACATAATTTCTTTTAAATATTCAGCAATTCGGCACAGACACGCATCACCAGCCTGATGGCCGTAAGTATCGTTAAACTGCTTAAAACAATCCACATCAAATATTTCAACCGCAAGAGATGTCTTATTTTTATAGGCTCGTTCAAAGACTTCCTCGGAGTATTCATTCAGGCGATATCGATTTGGCAGTCCGGTCAGAGAATCCGTTTCGGAACGTTCCTGTAATATACGATTTTCCTTTTCTATTTGATGATTACGGGAGCGAATTTCTTCCAGGGAAAAACGCAAATTAATGGTAGATAACGTAGTGATTTCTTCATCCATTTGATTTTTTTCGGATATTTCAAAATAACGGGAAGTTGCTTGTAAATAATTCGTTTCCTCATTAAATAATTTATAGTATTCGATCTTAAGCTTAAGAACTTTTAATTCTAAATAAGCAATACCTGATGTCTGTGTAAGTAATTGCAAATAATCCAATACTTGCCAAAGTTCTTCGTATTTTTGAATGACAAGAAGATGCTCGCAAAAGTCAAAAACATCGTAATAGATATCCAAAAGTGAGGAGACCGATGTGATGGCTGGAATGGATTGTTGGATCAATGCATCGCGTTCTTCAAAGCGTTCGGTAGCGGTTAGGAGTTTGACCTGAAAACAGCTATAGGAAACTTGACTAATATCATGTAGGGAAGTATCGCATTCATCCAAATATCTTTGTGCATATGCAAGCGCTTTTTCTATGTAACCAAGATTATAATAGCAATTACCGATTGCAACCATACTCAATGCCAGATTGGTCATATAAAATGCATTATCTTTATCATAGGCCATATAATCAAGACCTAGGTTAAAATATTGAATCGCGGTCTGATATTCTTTTAGTGTAACATATAGATGACCGATGTTTGTATATACCAGACCAAATTCATATTTTAAGTCGGCCTTTTTGCAATGTTTCAGTGCAGTAAGGTAATAATCAAGTGCACTAGTTAGATTGCCCTGACTGTCAGCACTGACAGCTAAAAGGTTGTAGGAGCGTGCCAACAGATCCTCTTGATTTGCTTTTTGCTGATAAGTAATACCTTTGATTAAATAGTTAAGAAAAACCGTATAATCATGAAAAGAAAAGTAAGACTCACACATATAATAATAAGCATAGCCATAGAGAGCAGGATCGTCTAGTTTTTTTGCATGACAAATAAGCTGCCGACAATGTTTTATTATTATTTTGGAATCGTTACGGCGATTCTTTGCGATATTTGTAATGATTGTTTGAATCTCGTTACTATAATGACTATAATCCATAGAGTATTCCTCACCAATTGGAAATGAACCGGTATGTAGATATACATATAATATGTAGTAAAAATATAAATCATATTGTAATTTATTTTTCCAAAAAAAGCTAGTACTATTTTTCCTTTACAATACCTGGAAAGTTGTATATAATAAAGGGGTTTGTAAACAATTAGAAAAGATTCGTAAGTATATTGGAGGAAACACAGTGACTGATTTAAATAAAGAGATAAAGAAAAGAAGAACCTTTGCCATTATATCGCATCCGGATGCAGGTAAAACTACTTTGACAGAGAAATTTCTTTTATATGGTGGTGCAATCAATCTTGCAGGTTCTGTAAAAGGAAGAAAAACAGCCAAGCATGCAGTTTCAGACTGGATGGAAATCGAAAAGGAAAGGGGTATTTCTGTAACCTCTTCTGTTATGCAGTTTAACTATGACGGATATTGTATTAATATTTTGGATACACCAGGGCATCAGGATTTCTCTGAAGATACATACCGTACACTGATGGCAGCAGATTCTGCAGTCATGGTAATCGACGGTTCGAAAGGTGTGGAGGCACAAACCATTAAATTATTCAAGGTTTGTGTCATGAGAGGGATTCCTATTTTTACCTTTATTAATAAAATGGACCGTGAAGCCAATGATCCATTTGAACTGATCGATGAAATTGAAACGGTACTTGGCATACGCACCTGTCCAATCAACTGGCCAATTGGTTCTGGAAAGAATTTTAAAGGGGTATATGACAGACAGACCAATCATATTTCAAAATTCACAGCAGCAAATAATGGGCAGAAAGAGATTGAAACGGTAGAAGTATCCTTAGGAGATGAGCGCATTGACGAACTGATTGGAAAAGTGAATCACGACACATTGATGGAAGAAATAGACCTACTGGATGGAGCAAGTGATGTCTTTGATATGGAACGAGTGCGTACGGGTAAATTGTCACCTGTTTTCTTTGGATCTGCTTTAACCAATTTTGGTGTAGAAACCTTCTTAAAGCACTTTTTGGATATGACAACATCACCGCTTCCTAGAAATTCCAATGAAGGAGAAATCAGTCCGTTTAATGAGGAATTTTCTGCATTTGTTTTTAAGATTCAGGCAAATATGAATAAAGCCCATCGAGATCGTATTACTTTTATGCGAATTTGCTCTGGTAAATTTGAAGCCGGCATGGAAGTATATCATGTTCAGGGAGACAAAAAAATTCGTCTGTCACAGCCACAGCAAATGATGGCTCAGGAGAGAAAGCATGTGGAAGAAGCCTATGCAGGAGATATCATTGGTGTATTTGATCCAGGTATTTTTTCTATCGGAGATACCTTATGTGGCGGAAAGAGTAAATTTGAATATGAAGGTATCCCAACGTTTGCGCCAGAGCATTTTGCAAAGGTTCGTCAGGTAGATACCATGAAACGAAAACAATTTATAAAGGGAATCGAACAAATCGCACAAGAAGGAGCCATTCAGATTTTCCAGGAATTCAATACTGGAATGGAAGAAATTATTGTAGGTGTAGTTGGAGTCCTTCAGTTTGATGTGCTCAAATACCGTTTGGACTCAGAGTATGGAGTTGAAATTCGTCTGGACCAGCTTCCTTACGAACACATCCGTTGGATTGAGAACAAAGAGATTGATGTTAGTAAATTAAGTGTCACATCGGATACAAAGAAGATTAAAGATTTGAAGGGTAATCCATTGTTGATCTTTACGCATCCATGGAGTATCAAAACAGCCCTTGAAAGAAATGAAGAACTTCAGTTAAGCGAATTTGGACGAAATTAAATCAAATAAATTAATTAACCATAAAATACCATAATATGGTGGTAATTTGTCAGACAATATGGTATACTTTCCTTATGAAACAGGAGTTAGGAGGGATATATATGGATAAAGTAATTACCATCAGCAGACAGTATGGTAGTGGTGGACGTGAAGTTGGAGAAAAGCTTGCAAAGCAATTAGGAATTCCATTTTATGATAATGAATTAATCACACGCGCAGCGAAAGAAAGTGGTTTTGCGGAGGCGGCATTTGAGCGAGCAGAAGAAAAAGCAACCAATAGTTTACTTTACTCCATTGCAATGGGGATGAATGCATATGGAACTCAGGATTTTGGATTTTCCAGTCTATCTTTGGATGATAAAATTTTCCTTGCACAATCCAGTATAATTCGTAAGGTTGCAGAAGAAGGGCCATGTGTTATTGTTGGTCGTTGTGCAGACTACATTTTAAAAGATAAACCAAACGTAATTCATATATTTGTTTATGCGGGACTGGATTTTCGCATTGACAGAGCAACAAAGCTGTATGGTATTTCGAAAGAAAAGGCAGCAGAAGAAGTTTTAAAATATGACAAGCGCCGTGCAAATTATTACAATTACCATACGAGTGAAAAATGGGCTACCCTTTTTAACTATGATTTATCCGTAAAAACTGATTTTGCTGGAATCGATCATGCTGTAAAAACGATTAAAGACTTCATTACAGTATAACAAATTGATAATTACTTAATTTTTGTTTTGAAAATTGGAAGAGGTTGAGAAAAAGAGGCGGAAGCTGAATTAGGAGTGCTAATTCATCATCCATCTCGCAATCAAAACTGCCGATTCAAAACGCAATGCGATATAATCGCGAATTGCGCTTTGGGTCGGCAGTTTTGACGATAATGTTTCTTAGCTTTTTGACTTGCATATGAGTTAAATTATGCAGTAAAATTAAGAATAAAATGTTGAGAGTGAAAACAGAGAAAGAGTAATTTGACTAATGTGAAAATGGAAGATAAGCGAGTTGGGAGGATATAATGATAAAAATAGCCATTTGTGATGATGATATGAATTCAACCAATTTCATGGAAGAAGTAATTAATAATATAGATAATAAAAATATATTTTATGATATTTTTTTAAGTGGCGCGGAACTGGTAAAATATTTGGGATCTGGACAGGAACCTTATAATATTTATTTGATGGATATTGAAATGCCTAAACAAAATGGAATTGAGACAGCTTCCAGCATTCGCAAAAAGGACAAGGATGCTGTAATTATTTTTATTACGGATTACAAAGATTATGTGTATGATGTTTTCGAGGCACTGCCTTTTCGTTTTATCAGAAAGCCTGTTACTTCTGGTCAATTATCGCAGGTCCTAATAGATGCAATTGAACATATACAAATGTTTGGACAAATTTTCTTTTTTCAGATTGGACATGAGCAATATCAGTTGCACTACCGTGAAATTATTTATTTTGAAGGAGCAGGCAGAAAAATAATTATTCACACACTGGAAAATACTTTTGAAATATATGATAAGATTACCACTGTATATTCGCGTTTGGATCAAAATCTATTTTGCCAAATACATGCTTCGTTTATCGTGAATATGGATTATATACGCTTAATAAAGAAGCTAGAAATTGTAATGGAAGATGGCACATCATTGCCCATAAGTAAGAGCTGTAATAGCAAAGTAAAACAAATCCATCTTTCATTTATTGAAAGGCGGTGCGGGAATTGATGGGGGCGATAATAGAGGCACTTTATTTTGGTGAAGATATCTTACTTGCTATTATTGAAATTTTATTGATTTTAAGACTTTACCATCACATTTATGGTGAAGCTAAAATTAGCAATAAAATGTTATTTTGGCAGGCAGGACTTTCAATAATGATGGTAAGCGTTCTGCTTAAAATAGTGCTAGCGCCAGGACGGCCAGACGCTTTCCCACCAGTTACAGTTTTTTGCAGTTTTTTATTTTTGGGAAAATATCCGGCAAATAAACAAAAAAAGATATTATTCAGCATGGTTTTAATTACAACATCAATACTAGAGATGGTACTTGCAGATCTGATATTAACACCCTTACAAATACTGTATTTTGCACCACTGTTGTTGCATTTATTTTTTTGGATACTTTTGGAAGTAATTATTAAAATCGGCAAATATATTGAGTTCGAAATTCCTTATTCCTTGTGGGCTTTGTTATTGTCAGTTACATTATCCAGTATTGCAGTAACGTTCATAATGTGTTACTACATTATAAATCGTGAAAATCCATATTTGCTCACTGTAGAAGTTCCGATTATGCTTTTACTGCTGTTCATCAACGTTTCACTCTTTGCTTTTTTTGATAGATTTTCTGCATTTATACAACAGGCAACCAATAAAGTAATGCTGGAGCAACAGCTTCAAATGCAAGGTAGCTATTACAAAGAATTAGAGGTGACTCACAGGCAGTTTCAAGGCATACAGCATGATATGAAGAACTATTTAAGAACAGCCGCTCAGCTTGCCATGAAGCAAGAGGGAAATAGTGAGTTGATTACATATCTTAATAAGGTGTCCGGGCAGATATATGAAATAGAGCAAGTAGTGTCAACTGGAAACGAAAATTTGGATTCTGTTTTAAATATTAAGATTACAGAAATGAAGCGAGACAATATTTCCGTAAATACTCAAATACAAGTTCCACCCGGGATTAAATTTTCTTTTGAGCAATCAGTTTCGATATTGGGGAATCTTTTAGATAACGCAAGAGAAGCTTGTCTGGAACTTCCGCAGAATACGCGTTGGGCATACATCAAAGCGCAGGTTACAAATCATGTACTTTTTATAAAAATAGAAAATTCGTCAAACAAAGTAATACAATGGAAAGATGGTCTTCCTGTATCAACAAAACAAGCAAGAGATCTCCATGGAATGGGACTAAGAACTGTAAGGAAAATAATTGGCGATACAGGAACAATCAGTATAGAGGTGTTACCTCAATCTTTTCAGGTACGGATTGTCATGTATGATATTGATTGATAAACCAAATATGACAACAAACGATACAATTAATTACATATAAAATCCAATTCAAACTATAGGTGCTAAAATGTCTGCATTGTAGTACTTTTATTATGGGAAGAAAGGGAGAATGAAGATTGAAAAAAATATTAGTTATGCTAAGTGTGTTAGCAGTAATGCTTTTGGGATGCGGAAAGCAGTCAGATTCTGATACTGAGAGAAGGCAGTTTATTGAGATATTATCTGAAGATAATCAACTGGTTGGAATAATGGAGGATTCAAAGAGCATTGAAGAATTTACCAAAAAGTTAGACATCGAGTCGTGGGAATATTGTGATCATTTAGTAAATGATGCAAAGCTAAGATACACTTATATAGGATATGAAGTGGTTGAAGATCCTTTTTATCTAGAAGACAATAATCCATACATTATTAAGAGCAGTATGGAGTTATATGAAGCTGGATCCGATTTTTATATCGTAGATTATTCGATGGATTATATTGACATAGCTATAGTTACAAAGAGTACGGGAAAATTTCTCTGTGATCCTAAAAAGTTAAATATTGATTCAAAGAAAACAGCAGATGAGATAATTAGTAAGTGGAATAAAGAAATTGAGGGGTTACAGAATATAGAGGAAGACACGGATGAAGATAACTGCGATTTCGATAGGGAGGATGAAATATTTTCAGAGGATGAAGTGAAGAAGACATCAAAAGAACAAAGGCTGGATATAATGGATAGCGAAAACCAAGTGGTATTATACAGCACTTCCAAGATTTCTGAAATAACGGATATTTTAAATAATTTGTCCATGAGCGAGTGGAAAGAAATTCATGAGATTCCTGATAGGGTAAGTACGGAAGTTAATATGATTCATTATGCATTAAAAAGAAAGACCGCTAAGCATAAGTTAGTAAAGGTGTGCCAGGAAATTTTATATAAAGATGAGGATAATTACTATATAAAAGAGATAATCCCAAACAATGGAACGCAAAAGAAGGATTATATTAAATATTACAGAATTCCAAATAAAACAGCAGAATTTATTTGTTCATTATACTAAACCTCTTTGCAAAATGTTCTTTAATTTTACCCAATATTGGTGTATAATCGGAACAGAGTTTATAGGCTCATGGATCTCGAGACTATTTGAAAGAAGAGGAAATGAATATGAATAAGATTAGAACAAGATTTGCACCAAGTCCGACTGGAAGAATGCATGTTGGTAATTTACGAACTGCGCTCTATGCTTTTTTAGTATCCAAACATGAAAACGGAGATTTTTTACTTCGTATTGAAGATACCGACCAGGAACGATTGGTGGAAGGTGCTGTTGACATTATATATCGTACGATGGAAAAGACTGGACTGATTCATGATGAAGGACCAGATAAGGATGGCGGAGTAGGCCCTTATGTGCAAAGTGAACGTCAAAAACAAGGAATCTATTTAGAATATGCAAAACAATTGATTGAAAAAGGCGAAGCATATTATTGTTTTTGTACCAAAGAGCGTTTGGAGAGCTTAAAAGCATCTGTAACGGATGAAAGTGGTAAAGAGATTGCAAAGTATGATAAGCATTGTTTAAGCCTGTCAAAAGACGAGATTACAGCTAATTTAGCAGCAGGTTTACCTTATGTTATCAGACAGAATAATCCGAGTGAAGGAACCACAACATTTTCTGATGTAATCTTTGGTGATATTACCGTAGATAATACAGAACTTGATGATATGATCTTAATCAAATCGGATGGATATCCAACCTACAATTTCGCAAATGTAGTGGATGACCACTTAATGAATATTACGCATGTAGTTCGTGGTAATGAATATTTATCATCCTCCCCAAAATACAATCGTTTGTATGAGGCATTTGGATGGGAAGTTCCAGTATACATTCACTGTCCAATTATTACAAATGAAGAACATCAAAAGTTAAGTAAAAGAAGCGGACATTCTTCTTATGAAGATTTGCTTGAGCAGGGATTTTTGACCGAAGCGATTGTAAACTTTGTAGCATTACTAGGCTGGAGTCCATCGGATGACAGAGAAATCTTTTCTCTTTCCGAGTTGGTAGAAGCTTTTGATTATAAAAGAATTAATAAATCACCAGCGGTATTTGATATGGTGAAACTAAAATGGATGAATGGCGAGTACATGAAGGCAATGGACTTCGATCGATTCTATGAAATGGCGGAACCATTCATCAAAGAAACAATCAAAAAAGAGAATATGGATTTAAAGAAGATTGCAACATTAGTGAAGACTCGCATCGAAGTTTTCCCGGATATTGCAGATCATATTGATTTCTTTGAGGAAGTACCTGAATATGATATAACGATGTATACACATAAAAAGATGAAGACAACACCGGAATCTTCACTGGAAGTCCTAAAAGAACTTCTTCCATTGTTTGAAGCTCAGGAAGACTACAGTAACGATGCGTTGTATGCTACCTTAGTAAAATATGTAGAAGACAAAGGGCTGAAAAATGGTTATGTAATGTGGCCAATTCGTACAGCGGTATCGGGTAAACAGATGACACCAGGTGGTGCTACCGAAATTATGGAAATCATCGGCAAAAAAGAATCCGTACTTCGTATCAAGAACGCAATTGAAAAATTGCAACGAGAAATCTAAGATTTTTGCAAATGAATGATGGATAAAAGGAATCACGAATGAAATATAACAATTCGCAAACCGCGGCAATTGAACAGGGCCAAGGACCCACGCTAGTTTTGGCGGGTCCTGGTTCTGGGAAAACGGCCGTTATTACACAAAGGACGAAACTTCTAATCGAAAAGGGAGTAAATCCTCGTAAAATTCTTGTCGTTACCTTCTCAAAGGCAGCAGCTGTCGAGATGAAGGAACGATTTCATGCCTTGATGAAAGAATCACAGGTGTCTAGCTCATATGGTGCAGTTCAATTTGGAACCTTCCATGCTATCTTTTTCTCAATCTTAAAGCACGCATATCATTACAACGTGAATAGCATTATTCGTGAAGATGAAAAAATGCAGTTTTACCGTGATATGATAAAAGAATATTCCTTTGAAACAGAAGATGAAGGAGAATTTATTTCGGAATTAGAGAATGAAATTAGCCTTGTAAAGGGAGAAATGATGGATATCAGCCATTATTATTCAAAGAGCTGTTCCGAAGAAATATTCAGGGAAATCTATGCAAAATACCAAACCATGCTACAGTCAAAGCGAAAAATAGATTTTGATGATATGCTCGTATATTGTTATGAATTGCTGACACAAAGACAAGATATTCTAGCCATGTGGCAGGCACAGTTTGAATACATCATGATTGATGAATTTCAGGATATTAATAAAATACAGTATGCAATCATAAAGCTTTTGGCGCTACCGGAAAATAATCTATTCATTGTGGGAGATGATGACCAGTCTATCTACCGTTTTCGTGGTGCAAAGCCAGAGATTATGCTTAACTTTCAAAAGGATTATCCAAACGCCAAACAGATTCTTTTAAACATAAACTATCGATGCAATACTTCAATTGTAGCGGGGGCTGCAAGAGTAATCCGTCATAATGAGAAGCGATTTTCAAAAGATATCAAAGCCAGCCAAAAGAAAGAGAATCCAATCATCATAAAAGAGTTTCCAGGTGCTAAAGAAGAAAACCAGCGAATTGCGTGGGAAATCCTTGATTATCAGGAAAAAGGTGTTCCTCTGAATGAAATGGCAGTACTTTTTCGGACCAACACACAGCCTCGAATGCTGATTGAAACGCTGATGCAGTATAACATTCCATTTCGTATGAAAGATGCCATGCCAAATATTTATGAGCATTTTATTGGACGGGATATCATTAATTACATTCGGACGGCTCTTGGAAATCGTGAGAGGAAACTGTTTATGCAACTTGCAAATCGCCCCAAACGCTACATCAGCCGAGATGCATTCACATATCCAGAGTTTAATTTTGAGCAGCTTCGTATTTTCTATGAAGACAAAAACTGGATGTTAGACAGGATTGACCAATGGGAATCGGATCTAAAATGGTTAAAAAAGATAACACCGTATGCCGCAATTACATATATTCGTAAAGGAATCGGCTATAACGATTTTTTAGAAGAGTATGCAGATTATCGACGAATTAAATCAGAAGATTTGTGTGAAATTATTGATGAGATTCAGGAAGCTGCAAAGCCATTTGAGACCTTTGATGAATGGTTTGAACACATAGAAAAGTATGGGGAAGCATTAAAGGAGCAAGCAAAAAAGAATAACGAAAACAAAGAAGGTGTTGTTCTTTCTACGATGCATAGTGCAAAAGGTTTGGAATACCAAAATGTATTTATTATCGATGCCAATGAAACAGTGACTCCGCATCACAAAGCGACGATACCGGCTGATTTGGAGGAAGAACGCCGTATGTTCTATGTCGCTATGACGAGGGCAAAAGTAAACCTGCATATCTATTATACAAAAGAGCGGTTTAATAAAGAAATGGAAGTTAGTCGATTTGTGAAGGAACTGATGGAGGGTGGAGACTCTCTGTAATACCCTAGTGATAGACGGATGCGGGGAAAGGATAGGGTGGTATACGAATAAAAATCCCGCCTTGCCGGACGTGCTTCCTCAAAAATCAAACGCATGAACATGGATTGGAACCTCTGAACATTCGAAAATTCACTCTTATGGGAGTGAATTTTCGAATAGAGTTTCCAATCCATATGCTTTATGATTTTTGAGGAAGCACGTCCGGCAAGGCGGGATTTTGATATTTTGACATTGAGACCTTTCCCTGCTGATATTTACGATAGGAAGATATTATGGTACTATCAAATCTTTATTGGTCCTTAATTATTCTCGCAATCTGTCCTTACAAGTATCCATTTATATTTCCATAATAATTGGTAGTATCAATGGCGTTCGCTTCATTTCTTTCCAAAGGAAATCCCCGATATCATCTTTAATTATAAGTTTGATTTTTCCCCAATCTTTCATGTTTTCACACTTTTCCAGACTCTTTCTCGCAACCTGCTTAATTTTTCCCATTAATTCATCAGACTCTCTGATATATACAAAGCCTCGTGAAACGATATCCGGACCGGATATCACCTGATTGCTCCACTTCTCCATTCCTATAAGGACTATTATCATTCCATTTTCAGATAAATTATGTCTTTCCTTGATCACTATATTTCCAACATCACCAATCCCAAGCCCATCTACATACACTTGTTTCAATTTTATCTGATCTGTAACGATACCTTCTTTTTGCGAAAGTTCCAATACATTGCCTGATTGTAAAACATATATATTATCATCAGGAATTCCCATCAGATGTGCCACTTCTGCTTGTCCTTTCAGATGTTTAAATTCTCCATGCACGGGGATAGCATATTGAGGTTTTATCAGAGAATAAATTAGTTTTAATTCTTCTTGACAGGCATGCCCCGAAACATGCGTATCTTGATAAATAACATCTGCACCTTTTTTGGAAAGTTCATTAATCACTCTGGATACTGCCTTTTCGTTTCCAGGAATAGGTGTGGAACTGAATATGACTTTATCACCAGGTATAATTCGAATATTTCTATGTGTGGAATCTGCCATTCGTGAAAGACCTGCCATATTCTCTCCCTGGCTTCCAGTTGTTATGACAACCAGTTTCTCATACGGATAATTCTTCATTTCTTCCACGTCAATGATCGTATTGTCTGGTATATTAATATATCCTAATTCAGAAGCCACAGCAATTACATTTACCATACTTCTTCCCTGAATAACAACTTTTCTGCCAAATTTGTGAGCAGTACTAATTATTTGGTTTACTCGGTCGACATTGGATGCAAAAGTTGCAATAATCATTCGACTAGACTCATTTTCTAAAAATAGGTTGTCAAAAGTCTTAGCAACCAATTTTTCTGATACCGTATACCCTGGTCTTTGTGCATTTGTACTATCACACATCAATGCAAGCACTCCTTTTTTACCTATTTCAGCAAACCTCTGCAAATCTAGGGCATCACCAAATAAAGGAGTATAATCGATTTTAAAATCACCCGTGTGTAAGATGGTACCTGCAGGCGAAGTAATTGCCAATGCAGATGCATCTGCTATACTATGATTTGTTTTAATAAATTCCACTCGAAAAGCACCTAAATTAATAGATTGTCCATGCTTTACTATTTTCCTTTTTGCTTTTTTTAACAGATTATGATCTTTTAATTTAATCTCAATCAGTCCATGAGTCAGTTTCGTTGCATATACCGGAACATTCAAATCTTTTAAAATATATGGCAGTGCACCTATATGATCTTCGTGACCATGGGTAATAAAAAAACCTTTTACTCTATCTTTATTTTCTAATAAATAAGTAAAATCAGGAATTACTAGATCAATTCCAAGCATATCATCTTCTGGGAAGGAAATTCCACAATCTACTACAATAATACTGTCCTCATACTCAAAAACAGTAATATTCATTCCTACTTTATCTAGTCCTCCAAGAGGGATAATTTTAACTTTCTTTTCATTTGGTTCTTTTTCTTTCATACGAACAATTCCTTTCAGCGTATTCACGCAAATGTTAGTCTACACACTCCGGCACGTATCTATCCATGTTAGCATTTCTTTTCACAGGAAACGATTATCCACAGATATATTGTTTCCCTTAAAAGCATTTGCAATAAGTTTGTCATAGCTGCTAACTCTTATTGATATTCTCTTTCGACCTTACATACTTTTATTTATTATAACACATCATAATTGAACTAAAAATAGTGAATATAAATATAATTTCTTTTGTTTTAATGCTATCTATGCCTATTTTAGTACATTTATCCCGTTTTTATAACTCAAATTCGATTGATTTTGCTGATATAAAAAAGTGATTCTTTTAATAAGACAATAACAAAAAGGAGTGACTAGCACTCCTTTTGTATCAGTACGCATTCTTATTCACAAATCCCTTAAAGAAAGTGAGGAACAATATCTTGAAATCCAGTGATAGCGTCCAATTTTCGATATAGTATAAATCATGTTCAATACGAAGTTTTATGGAAGTATCCCCACGGTATCCATTAACCTGAGCCCAACCAGTTAGTCCTGGACGAACCTGATGCTTAATCATATAGCGTGGTATCTCTTCTTTGAATTTTTCAACAAAGAAAGGTCGTTCTGGTCTAGGACCGATGAGACTCATATCACCTTTTAATACATTAAATATCTGAGGCAATTCATCAATGCTTGTCTTTCTAATAAATTTTCCGATGGTAGTAACGCGCGGGTCATTGGCTGTAGTCCAGGCGAGCTTTTCCTTTTTCGGGTCCTGCACTTCCATGGAACGGAATTTGTACATTGGAAATTCTTTGTTATGAAGCCCTACCCTTACTTGCTTATAGATCAACGGACCAGGTGAAGTTATCTTTATTATGAAAGAAACAACAATCATTGGAATGGAAAATATAATCAATGCTACAATAGCACCAAAAAGATCAATCGCACGTTTTATCGCTTTGTTAAAGGAATTCGTAAGTGGGACATTACGAATATTAATAACAGGCAGTCCAAACAAATCCTCTGTATATGGTTTTGAAGAAATGAATTCACTGTAGTCTGGAATGAATTTTGTATGAACACCGGATTTCTCACACAGAGAAACGATATGCTCAAGCTTTGCATATTCATTGATTTTAAGAGCAATGGCTACCTCGTCCAAATTGTTTTTAGCAAGAATTTCTTTTAATGTGTCAAGATGGCCGATGACATTGATTCCTTTGTGTTCAAAACCAAGAGGACAGTTGTCATCTAGGATTCCAGTTATCTGGTAGCCCCATTCTGGATTATACAATAGGCGTTTGATATATCGCTCAGCGGCACGGCTATAACCGATAATGAGTACATGTTTTTGATTGTAACCTTTCTTTCGAAAGATGCGAAGCGCACGAATCAAGAAAGATCGAAATGTTAAAGCGACTAGGGTATTGATTGAAATAAAGAAGAAAATGAACCAACGGGACATATCACCGAAGCTTTCCTTCAATATTACCATTAACACGGTAAAATAAATGAAACCAATAAAGTTTGCTCGAAGAATATTAAATACAGTAACTCTTCTGCTTTTGGTACGTTTTGGTCCATACATGCCACAGTAGTGATAGATAATTAAATACCCTGGTATAATATAGATTAGAATTTTTGCATATATTACAAATGGGAAAAAATAGCGAATATAAAAGGTTGGAAACATATCAACCAATGGACTGCGACAACGCAGCCAAAAAGCTAGGGCAAATGAAGCTACGATTAAGATAGCATCGATGATTATATGAGTGATATTAAAGAATTTTTGATTATCTTTAATCATAAGAACCTCCCAGGTAGTTTATTTCTTTCGTTTTGTATTAACTTTTTCATTATAATACAATATCTGGCAGGAGTCTATAAGGATTTCCTTACATTTCATGAAATCGCAATCGTTCATTTTTTACAATTATGAAGAAAAGTTAATAATTGCTTCACAAACTGAACACAAATTCATGTTATGATTTACTCAACAAAAACAAATGAACACACATCGAAAGGAGATTATTAAGATGGATGAAAATAATAGAGAAGAAATCAATAATGTTTCAAACAATGGAAATGAAGGTTATTCTTCAACGAATGATTCTTCAAACGGTGAAAACCGTTCCAACAATTATGTATTCTGGGCTGAGGAAGCAGCAAGCGCAGAACGACAGTCCGAAACAACTGGGACGTATGGAAGGACATCACAGTATGAAGCACCAAACTATGAATCAAACTTTAATCAAGGCCCAGTAGGGTATGGTTCCGCTTATGCAGCTTCTGGAAATGATAATGGAAATAAGAAAAAAGAGAAAAAGCCAGATGGAATTGGAAAGAAGGCTACAAAATTTGTTGCTTGTGCAGTAGCATTTGGATTAGTTTCAGGACTTGTATTTCAGGGAGTGAATCGTACCGCAGATAGCTTGTTCCCAACATCAAGCACTACTTCGGCAAATGTCATTCAAGCTACGACACCGATAATCTCATCCGGGAATTCCGATGGAACAGGTACATCAACCGATTTAACGGAACTGGTAGCGAATGCCATGCCAGCCATTGTTTCCATAACAAGCACAATGTCACAGGATTATAGCTACTTTGGTCAGGTTTATTCCGAAGAATATGATGGAAGCGGCTCTGGAATTATTGTAGGACAAAATGATAGTGAAATTCTTATTGTAACCAATAATCATGTTGTAGATGGCGCTAAGGCCATTGCAGTTAACTTCATTAATGATAAAGTATATGAAGCAAAGGTAAAAGGTACTGATGCAACCGCAGATTTGGCAGTGGTAGCAGTAAAAACAAAGGATGTTGATGAAGATACATTAAGCTCCATTAAAATAGCAACATTAGGTAACTCAGATGAAGTAAAAGTAGGTCAGATGGCAGTTGCGATTGGTAATGCACTGGGTTCAGGACAATCCGTAACCGTAGGATATATCAGTGCAAAGGATCGTTTGGTTAATACAGCTAGCACAAAAGGTGAAGCCAAGGGAAGTCAGCTTGAACTCCTTCAGACCGATGCAGCAATCAATCCAGGTAATAGTGGTGGCGCACTGTTAAATGTCAATGGCGAAGTGATTGGAATAAATGATATGAAATATATGGAAACTGGTATAGAAGGAATGGGATATGCAATTCCGATCTCTGAAGCAACTCCGATTATCAATGAACTTATGAACCGCGAAATATTGGAGGAAGACGAAAAAGGCTACTTAGGTATTAGTGGTACTGATATCACCGACGAAAATAATGTTTATGATATGCCAATGGGCGTATATATTCATGAAGTAGCACAGGGTGGTGCAGCACAAGAAGGTGGAATAAAAAAAGGTGACATTCTTACTGCGATAAACGGTGCTGCAGCGAAAACAATTGAAGCAGTGCAAGAAAAAGTAAATAATACACGTGCAGGAACTGAAATTACAGTAACCGTTATGCGTAATGTGGACGGAGAATACAAAGAGATGGACTTCAAGGTTACTTTAAAGGATTCCAGTATCCTTAATAAATTAACCGGCACTACGAAAAACAAAGCAAGCGCTAACGACAGCAGTCAATCTGGTGATAGTGATGCAGATTCAGAAAACGGTAGCCAGAAAGTTCCAGACCAAAACAAAGACGGTAATGGCAGTGATAGTAACAGTCAAAGCAACCAAGATATTAACGACCAACTACAGCAATTTTTCAATCAGTTTGCTAACTAAAGAATAAATGCGCTAAACTGAATTAAAACGATTGTTTTCATAAGATAATAAGGATGGAAATGTTGCAAAACCAGTAAACTTCATGCAATTTACAATCCAGGGCTCAAATAGCATACGCTAAACCGAATTTAACGATTATTTTAATAAGACAATAAGTGAAACGAGTGCCCAAATGCACTCGTTTCACTTGCTTATGGCTTGTTAAAATTGACAATCGTGTTGAGAGTTTAGCGTATGCTATTTGAGCCCTGGATTGTAAATTGAACAAAGACATTTTTGCAACATCACAACCTAATATCGTAATATTTTAGAAAATAAAAAGGATTTCTTTATTGTTTCAATACGCAAGGTAAGCTATAATATATGGAATAAACAGACAAATGAAAGAGGTATTTTATGAACGATGATAGAATAGATAATGAGAAGAATAAAAAAGAAGATGAATATGAAGATATTTGTTATATATGCAGAAGACCAGAGAGTAAAGTAGGGACGATGATTCGGATACCAAACAATATCTGTATCTGCTCCGATTGTATGCAAAAGACCTTTGATACGATTAATAACAATGGTACCGGTATGCCATATATGGATCTCATGAATATGAATCCAAATATGATGAATATGAATAATATGCCAAATGACATTCCTAAGAGCCAGAAGATCAAAAAGAAAAAAGAAGAAGAAAAACAACCAGCTTTGGATATCAAAGATGTTCCTGCACCTCATATTATAAAAGGACAGCTCGATCAATATGTAATCGGACAAGAATACGCGAAAAAGGTCATTTCCGTTGCGGTATACAATCATTACAAACGAGTAGCGACTGGAACTATGGATGAAATCGAAATTGAAAAATCCAATATGTTAATGATTGGACCTACCGGAAGTGGAAAAACTTATTTAGTAAAAACACTTGCTAAATTACTTCAAGTACCACTTGCAATCGCAGATGCCACCTCCCTTACCGAAGCAGGATACATAGGAGATGATGTGGAAAGTGTTTTGTCTAAGCTTTTGGCGGCAGCAGACAATGATGTAGAAAAGGCACAAAGAGGTATCATTTTTATCGATGAAATCGATAAGATTGCAAAGAAGAAAAGTACGACCAACCGTGATGTAAGTGGGGAGTCGGTACAACAGGGACTTTTGAAATTACTAGAGGGAGCTGATATTGAGGTACCGGTAGGGGCTACGAGCAAAAATGCAATGGTACCCCTTACTACAATCAATACAAAGAATATCTTGTTTATATGCGGCGGTGCATTCCCTGAACTTGATAAGGTCATAAAGGAGAGACTAAGTAAACAAGCATCAATTGGATTTATTGCAGACCTTAAAGATAAATATAACGATGACGCTGATATTTTATCAAAGGTTACTTTGGAGGACTTGAGAGAATTTGGTATGATACCTGAATTTTTAGGAAGACTTCCTATATTATTTACGTTACAAGGACTTACAAAAGAAATGTTAGTCAAGGTATTAAAAGAGCCGAAGAATGCGATTTTAAAACAGTATCAAAAATTATTAGCTTTGGATGAAGTTGATTTGATTTTCAGTGATGAATCACTGGATGCAATCGCTGAGAAAGCATTGGAGCGAAAGACAGGAGCCAGGGCACTACGTGCCATTTTAGAAGAGTTTATGCTGGATATTATGTACGAAATTCCTAAGGATGATAATATTGGAAGAGTAACCATAACGAGAGAATATCTTGAAAAAAAAGGTGCACCGAAGATTGAAATGCGTGGGGTGGAAGTGAGAAAAATAGGCTTTAACGCAGAATAGGGACAGAAGACCTGTTTTGATGGATGGAAGGAAAGAAAGATTTGTTTTTTAGAGAGACCAGATTTAAAAAAACATATACGAAAAGGACAGTTGGCCTTTTTTGAATTGTGTATAACCACTACAATTAAAATATCTTATAGAGGAGAGGTTGAACAATATGAACAAGATTCTGGATGTGTTAAACCAATTAGAAGGACACCCGAAATTAGTTTTAGCTGAATTATTCCGCAATGCACCTGTTTGGTTATTGGAATCCTGTAAGGTTGTCGAACTGGACAAAAATGAAATCTTTGTTCGGGAAAAGGATAAAGTAAGCAAGGTTTATATTTTGACCAGTGGCGTAGTAAAGGCCAGTGATCTTCGTATTTTCGGCATTGTTTATGATTTCTGCCAATATGAAGCAATTGAAATCTTAGGTGGAATGGAAATCTTTTTAGACTGCACTACCTATCGAACAACATTGATCACAAAAACACCATGTCAGTTTATTGTTTTAGACAATGAAGTGTTTAAAAAATGGATGTTGCAAGATAATAATGCCCTTTGGATGCACAGCAGAACCGTAATTCGTTACCTCCTAGAAGAAACAAGAAAAGAAAGAGCATTCTTATTTTTACAGGGAATCGACCGAGTTTACTTGTTATTTGAACACCTTTATGAGCAAAACGCGGTAGATGAAAGGTGCACTGTTAAGCTGACAAGGCAGCAAATTTCGGATGAGACCGGACTTTCTATAAAGACGATTAATCGTGCTTTAAAACAAATGATGGAAGAAGACTTAGTACATGTACAAGGAAGTAAACTCTCCATTACAGAAAGTCAGTTCAAACAAATGAAAGCCTTATCTGCTGAAAAAATAGATATTTAGATGTCTATTTTATGCACACTCATTTAATAAATATTAATATACGTTAGAAGGAGAATTGTTATGGTAGATTATACAGAAGGATCTGGAAAACAGTATCATACAGGTGTTGGACCTGGAGATGTGGGAAAATATGTTATTTTACCTGGAGATCCAAAACGATGCGCTAAAATTGCAGAGCATTTTGATGATGCAAAATTGATTGCAGATAGCAGAGAGTATGTTACTTACACCGGATACCTTGATGGAGTAAAGGTAAGCGTTACCTCGACTGGTATCGGTGGACCATCCGCTTCCATTGCCATGGAAGAGTTGGTTTGCTGTGGAGCAGATACTTTTATTCGTGTCGGAACCTGCGGTGGTATGGATTTAGCAGTCGAAGGTGGAGATGTAGTCATTGCAAACGGAGCAATCCGTATGGAAGGAACAAGCAGAGAATATGCACCAATCGAATTTCCGGCAGTTGCATCGTTCGATGTTGTAAACGCATTAGTAGAAGGAGCTAAGAAATTAGATATCCCTCATCATGTTGGAGTTGTTCAGTGTAAAGATGCTTTCTTTGGACAGCATCAACCAGAAACAAAACCAGTTAGTTATGAACTTATGAATAAATGGGAAGCTTGGCTTCGTCTTGGATGTTTAGCTTCCGAGATGGAATCAGCAGCACTTTTTGTGGTTGCTAGCCATTTGCGTGTCCGTGTAGGTTCTACCTTCCTCGTAGTAGCAAATCAGGAACGCGAGAAACAAGGATTAGAAAACAAACAGGCACATGATACAGAAAGCGCGATCTGCGTTGCAGTAGAAGCACTTCGTAATTTGATTCGAGAAGATAATAAAAGAAAGTAGGAAAAAAGAATGAAAAATATACCAACACCTCACATTGGAGCAGTCGAAGGTCAAATAGCAAAAACAGTTTTAATGCCAGGAGATCCTTTGAGAGCAAAGTACATTGCAGAAACTTATTTAGAAGATGTGAAATGTTTTAACACCGTGCGTAATATGTTGGGATTTACCGGTACTTACAAGGGTAGGGAAATCTCAGTTATGGGCGGCGGAATGGGTATGCCATCTGTTGGAATCTATTCCTATGAATTATTTAATTTTTATGATGTAGACCGTATTATTCGTATTGGATCAGCAGGAGCGCTTCAGGATAATGTTAAGGTGAGAGACGTTGTTATTGGAATGGGAGCATGTACCGATTCAAACTACGCATCCCAGTACAGACTTCCTGGAACTTATGCACCAATCGCTGATTTCAAACTTCTTCGTAAAGCAGTTGAAACTGCAGAAAAACAGGGAACCAATGTAGTAGTAGGTAATGTACTTTCTGCGGATGTTTTCTACAATGATTATGCAAAAACAAATGATTTATGGCGAGGAATGAACGTATTATGTGTAGAAATGGAAGCAGCAGCACTTTATATGAACGCTGCAAGAGCAGGAAAACAAGCTCTTTGCTTATTAACAATTTCTGACCATATCTATACAGGTGAAAGCTTATCAGCCGAGGAAAGACAATTAAGCTTCCAGGAAATGATGGAAATCGCATTGGAATTAGGCGAATAATAAAGCAAAAGAGTAATAAGGAGGATTTTACAATGACAAATCAGGATATTTTGAAGACAGTAGATCATACGTTATTACTTCAGGGTTCTACTTGGGATGAAATCAAAGTTATCTGTGACGACGCCATCCATTTTGGAACAGCAAGTGTATGTATTCCAACAAGCTTTGTAAAAAGAGCAAAAGAGTACGTAGGCGATAAAATGCAAGTATGTACTGTAATTGGTTTCCCAAATGGATATAGTACGACTGCAGTTAAAGTATTTGAAACCAAAGATGCAATTGCAAACGGTGCAGACGAAATCGATATGGTAATCAATATTGGTGCATTAAAAGACAAACAGTATGATATGCTAGAAGATGAAATTCGTCAAATTAAAGCGGCATGCGGTGATAAAATTTTAAAAGTTATTATTGAAACATGTCTGTTAAGCGAGGAAGAAAAAATTAAAATGTGCGAAATAGTTACAAACTCTGGAGCAGATTTTATTAAAACATCCACCGGATTCTCTACTTCTGGAGCTACTTTTGATGATATTGCATTATTTGCAAAACATGTTGGTAAACATGTAAAAATTAAAGCAGCTGGTGGAATTAGTTCATTGGATGACGCCAAGAAGTTTATTGAACTTGGAGCAAGTCGCCTGGGAACTAGCCGCATTGTTAAAATTTTGAAAAATGAGCAAGGAACAGGTTATTGATTTAAGATTTAAAATAAAAAAGAGGGTTTGCAAAATTGGAAGTTTTTGTTCCATTTGCAAAACCCTCTAATCGTCTTAGGAGGTAATAAAATGGATAAAGATTTAATCAGTACAATGATTGATGAAGCAATGAATATGCTACAATATTCATATACTCCATATTCAAACTTTAAGGTAGCTGCGGCACTTCATTCAAAGGATGGTCGTATTTTTGGCGGTTGTAATATTGAAAATGCAGCGTACTCTCCTGGAAATTGTGCAGAGCGTACCGCATTTTTTAAGGCAGTCAGTGAAGGCGTAACGGAATTTGATGGTATTGTAATTCTTGGTGGAAAAGATGGAAGCATTACAGATTACTGTCCACCATGTGGAGTTTGTCGTCAGGTTATGATGGAGTTTTGTGATCCAAAGACCTTTCAGATTATTCTTCCAAAATCAAAGGAGGACTATAAAGTATATACATTAGAAGAAATGATTCCTCTTGGATTTGGACCGAACAATTTGAAATAGATGATATGCGCAAAGAGCAGCGCAGAAAAGAGGTAAAATATGAAAAAATACAAGAGAATATTTACAATCGTAATCGATTCTTTAGGAATCGGAGCAATGCCAGATGCAAGTGAGTATGGCGACATTGGAGTTGATACATTAGGACATATTGCGGATTCCGTAGAAACTTTTAATATACCAAACTTACAAAAACTTGGAATGGCGAACCTGCATCCTTTAAAGCAGGTACAACCAGTAGAACATCCAATGGGTTATTTTATGCCTATGAGAGAAACAAGCTTAGG
Source organism: Lachnoclostridium sp. UBA5725 (assembly GCA_002419585.1). Taxonomy (GTDB): domain Bacteria; phylum Bacillota; class Clostridia; order Lachnospirales; family Lachnospiraceae; genus DIGJ01. Next base: position 65,653 of record DIGJ01000034.1, on the reverse strand, counting down.
TAAAGATACGATGACAGGCCACTGGGAAATGATGGGGCTTAAGATTACAACACCATTCCAGACCTTTACAGAAACCGGTTTCCCAAAAGAATTATTGGATGAATTAGAAAAACGTACTGGAAGAAAGATTATCGGAAACAAGAGTTCAAGCGGTACCGAAATTCTAGATGAACTTGCGGAAGAAGAAATTGCTACTGGCAATTTAATCGTGTATACCTCCGCTGATTCTGTTCTTCAAATCTGTGGTAATGAAGAGACCATGGGACTCGAAAACTTATACAAATATTGTGAAATAGCAAGAGAACTTACCTTAAAAGATGAATGGAAAGTTGGTCGTGTCATTGCAAGACCATATGTCGGCAAGAAAAAAGGTGAATTCAAACGTACCAGCAATCGTCATGACTACGCGTTGAAACCATTTGGCCAGACCGCACTCAATGCATTAAAAGATGCAGGCTATGATGTAATCTCCGTTGGTAAGATCGCCGATATCTTCGTAGAAGAAGGCATCACAAAAGCATACAAATCAAAATCCAGCGTTCATGGCATGGAACAGACCCTTGATATAGCAAAAGACGACTTTACCGGTTTCTGCTTCGTAAACTTAGTAGACTTTGATGCATTATGGGGCCATAGAAGAAATCCAGAAGGCTACGCAAAAGAATTAGAAGCCTTTGACGTAAACTTAGGAAAACTATTAGACACATTAAGTAATGATGACTTACTAATCATCACAGCAGACCACGGCAACGATCCTACCTACAAAGGAACCGACCACACCAGAGAAAAAGTGCCATTTATCGCCTACTCCCCATCCATGAAAGGAAACGGCCCACTAGAAGAAGTAGATACTTTTGCCGTTATCGGAGCAACCGTTGCTGAGAACTTTGGCGTAAAAATGCCAGAAAACACCATCGGCCATTCCATCATTGACCAATTACAATAGGAAGAGAGTACAACGCAAATCGATAATCTGACTATACTTTCAGTGAATAATGAAATTTGGAGTGTGGGTGAGGATATGCAAAATCGAAACATGTTATACCAATTTGCAGTTAGGGGCTCAACTAGCATACTCGAAAAATGAATTGAAACGATAATTTTAATAAGCCATAAACAATGAGAATCAAGTGCCCATCACTTGATTCTCATTGTTTATGGCTTATTAAAATTGGTAATCGTATTGAGGTTAGGGCACCGGTTATTTGTGCGCCAGGATGCATATTGACCACAACCCACATTTTTGCAACGGGCCTACTTATGGCTTATTAAAATTGCCAATCGTTCTGATGTTTCAACGTATGCTAGTTGGGCCCCTAACTGCAAATTGTACACACCCTCCCGTTCGCCATATTGCCCAACAATTTCTAATTCACAAGTTAATACATTGTTACATTAAAGCATTGACAAATTAAATCATCTAGGGTATATTTGTTTATATTATCGTGTAAGCTAGCAGTACACAAATGCTTGCATACAATAAACATTTAGAATTGGGAGGTAACGTTTATGAAGAAGATGAAAAAAATAGTAGCACTCGGTTTAGCAGCGACCTTAACCGTAGCATCCATCACAGGATGCGGTAATAAATCTGGTGCAGATGCCAATACGTTTGTAATAGGAGGAATCGGACCACTTACCGGAGATGCAGCTTCTTATGGTATTTCTGTTAAGCAGGGAGCTGAAATCGCAGTAAAAGAAATCAACGATGCGGGTGGAGTTAAAGTTGGTGATAAGTCAATTAAATTAGAACTAAAATTTGAAGATGACCAGGCAGCTCCAGATAAAGCGGTAACAGCATATAATTCCTTAATGGATAATGGTATGAATGCATTATTAGGTTGTGTTACGACAGGTTCTTGTTTATCCGTTGTAGATTTAGCAAAAGAAGATGGAATCCTCATGATTACACCATCTGGTTCAGCAGCAGATATCACAAAGAATGATAATGTTTTCCGTCTATGCTTTACCGATCCACTGCAAGGAGAAACAATGGCAGCACATATGATTACCGATTTAGGTTATAAAAAAGTAGCTGTTATTTATAAAAACTCCGATGAATATAGCACTGGTGTTTATGAAGCATTTGCAGCAAAAGTAGAAGAATTAGGAGGAACCATCACAACAGCAGAAGCATTTGCAGATGGTGAAGATTTTAATACGCAGCTTACTTCCATTAAAGGAACGGATGCAGAAGCAATTTTTGCACCAATTTATTATACCGATGCAGCCCACATTGTAACACAGGCAGCCGACCTTTCCATTACCCTTCCTTTCTTTGGTAGTGATGGATGGGATGGTATCCTTGATACAGTAACAGATAAATCAACTGCAGAAGGTGCAACTTTCTTAAGCCCATTCTTCTCAGGAGATCCAACCGCTGCTGATTTTGTAGCAAAATATCAGGAAGAATACGATGCAACACCAGATCAGTTTGCAGCAGATGGATACGATGTTGTTTATGTATTCAAAGCAGCCTTAGAAAAAGCAGCATCAACAGACAGCGAAGCATTAATTAGTTCTATGACACAAATTTCTGTAGATGGCTTGACTGGTACAGGAATCAGCTTTACAGCAGCTGGTGAACCTCAAAAAGGTGCAAAATTCCTTACAATCAAAGATGGAGCTTATGCAGCCGCTGAATAATTTTACGAAAAAAATAGAGAATATGAAATAAATAGTAAAAAGATTGATAGCAAAAGGGAGATCACTCGCTGGAAGCTATCAATCTTTTTACAGATTTCAGTTGATAAATACAACTTTTAGGCACTATAATAGGAGTAATACAAAGCTGTATTTATCAGCTGAAACGGTTATACATAGAATAAGCAGGAGGGTATCAGAATGGGAATTCTTCAAAATATTTTGGAACAGGTAATTAATGGTCTTCGAAGCGGAAGTATTTATGCTTTGATTGCACTTGGATACACAATGGTATACGGTATTGCAAAGATGATTAACTTTGCACATGGTGATATTATTATGGTGGGGGCGTATGCACTTTATGTTGGCATTACACTCTTACATTTACCAATCGTGGCAGCAGTTCTGTTCTCGATTGCAGTATGTACGATTCTTGGAGTTGTAATTGAGAGAGTTGCATATAAACCGTTACGTTCAGCACCACCGCTTGCAGTACTGATTACTGCGATTGGTGTCAGCTTTTTATTACAGAGTTTATCACTTTTAATCTTTGGTGCTACCCCAATTCCACAGGCGTCGATCGTAACCTTTGAAGGCATCAAGATTGGTGGCGTTTCGATATCAGGAATTACAATCGTAACCTTGATCGTAACAACGATTTGTATGATCGTTCTTACCTGGTTTATTCATAAGACAAAAATGGGAAGTGCAATGCGTGCCGTATCCGAAGACAAAGGTGCTGCGGAGCTTATGGGTATTGATGTAAATAAAACAATATCCCTGACCTTTGCCATTGGTTCTGCATTGGCCGCAATTGCTGGAATTCTTTATGTTTGTCAGTATCAGTCTTTAAGACCTACTCTAGGTGCTATGCCTGGTATCAAAGCCTTTGTTGCAGCCGTGCTTGGTGGTATCGGAAGCGTTCCTGGAGCGATGCTTGGAGGCGTCATACTTGGATTAATCGAGAGTTTATCTAAGGCTTACATTTCAACCGAACTTTCAGATGCGATTGTATTTGGAATTCTTGTTCTTGTTTTACTGGTAAAACCTTCTGGACTTCTCGGTAAAATAAGAAAAGAAAAAGTATAAGGTGGGAGGAGACTTGTAATGAAAAATAAGAAAATAGATAAACAGCTCATTAAAAATATAGCAATAATTGTAGTTGTATATGCAGTTGTAGCGGGACTTCTTTATGGAGGTTTTTTAACCCGACAGTTTAGAAGCCTTTTGGTTCCAGTGTGTATCAATGTTATTTTAGCGGTATCTTTAAACTTAACCACAGGATTTCTTGGAGAGTTAACGTTAGGACATGCAGGGTTTATGTCAGTAGGAGCTTACACAGGAGCCCTGATCACGATGAATCTAAATCTTCCATTGGTAGTGGAATTTCCGATTGCTCTCATTGCAGGAGGACTCATGGCGTCCCTTTTTGGTGTGATTATCGGCGTGCCAGTTCTTCGTTTACATGGAGACTACTTAGCAATCGTTACACTTGCATTTGGTGAAATAATTAAGTCTTTGATTAATGCGATGAGCGTTACCAATGGAGCCATGGGATTATCCGGCATTGAACTTCATGCAAACTATAAGCATTTTACATTTGTTTTTATCTTGACCATCCTCACCATCTTTGCAATCAAAAACATGGTGAACTCAAGACAAGGAAGAGCTGTCTGCTCCATTCGTGATAACTATATTGCAGCAGAGGCAGTTGGTATTCCCGTCAGCAAATTTAAAGTAATGGCATTTGTTGTTGCAGCATTTTTTGCTGGAATTGCAGGTGTTATCTATGGACACAATGTAGGAACCTTAAAACCTACAACCTTTGACTATAATAAATCCATTGAAATTCTGGTTATCGTAGTACTTGGTGGTATGGGAAGTATCAAAGGATCTATCATTGCAGCCGTTATTCTTACGATTCTACCGGAAGTGCTTCGTGGTGCAGATGAATTCCGTATGCTTTTATATGCGATTGTATTAATTGCAATGATGATATTCAACTCATCTCAATTAAAAGAGCGTATTTTAGCAAATGACATCGTTGCAAAGTTTACAAAAGTAAAGAAGGAGGCGTAAATCATGGCATTACTGGAAGTTAAAAATTTAGGGATTTCGTTTGGTGGTTTACGTGCAGTAGACGACTTTAATATATCGATTGAAAAAGGATGTTTGTATGGGCTGATTGGACCAAACGGTGCAGGTAAGACGACGGTATTTAATATGCTGACAGGAGAATATCTTCCAACCGATGGAAGCATTTTATTAAATGGGAAGAATCTCGTTGGGAAAAATCCAGCACAGATCTGTCAAAGCGGTATCGCAAGAACGTTTCAAAATATTCGTTTATTTAGCAAAATGACGGTTTTGGATAATGTTAAGGTAGCGCTTCATAATGAATTTAATTATTCGTTAGCGAGTGGGATTTTACACTTGAATAAATACAAAAAGACAGAAAAAGCAATGGATGAACGTGCTCTTGAAATCTTGGAAGTGTTTGATATGAAAGAGCAGGCAAATACATTGTCTTCCAATCTTCCTTATGGACAACAAAGAAAGTTAGAGATTGCCAGAGCCTTAGCAACCAATCCACAGCTTCTTTTATTAGATGAGCCAGCGGCTGGAATGAACCCAAATGAGACAGCAGAGCTGATGGATACGATTCGTTTGATTCGTGATAAATTCGATATTACCATCCTATTGATTGAACATGATATGAAATTAGTTACTGGTATCTGTGAACAGTTGACGGTACTTAACTTTGGAATGGTTCTTACGACAGGAACGCCAGACGTTGTATTAAATGATCCTGAAGTAATAACGGCATATCTTGGAGAATAGGAGGACATAACCATGGCAATGTTAAAGGTAACGGATTTAGAAGTAAATTATGGAATGATACAGGCAATACAGGGAATTAGTTTTGAAGTAGAACAAGGTGATGTCATTGCTTTGATCGGAGCAAATGGAGCAGGAAAGACAACAATCCTTCATACTGTATCTGGTCTTTTGAAAAGCAAAGCGGGCAAGATAGAGTTCCAAGGTCATGATATTACAAAATTACCAGGAAATAAAATCGTTTCCCTTGGTATGGCACATGTTCCAGAAGGACGAAGAGTTTTTGCGGACTTGTCTGTACTGGAAAACTTGAGATTAGGTGCTTATACTAGAAATGATAAACAAGAAATTGAAGATACATTAAAGATGGTCTACAAACGTTTCCCAAGACTCGAAGAGAGAAAATCACAGCTTGCAGGAACATTAAGTGGTGGAGAGCAGCAGATGCTTGCAATGGGCCGTGCACTTATGTCACATCCTACGATTATTCTGATGGATGAGCCTTCGATGGGATTGTCTCCAATCTTCGTATCTGAAATATTTGATATTATCAAGGAAATCAGTGCAAGCGGAACGACGGTGCTTGTGGTAGAGCAAAATGCAAAGAAAGCATTATCCATTGCGGACCGGGCATATGTATTAGAGACTGGTAAAATTGTATTAGATGGAGCAGCAAAAGATTTATTAGAAAATGACTCTGTGAAAAAAGCATATTTAGGAGAGTAAATGGAGGGAATTTATGAGTAAGTATGTCATTACAATCGCAAGGGGATATGGTAGTGGTGGTAGAACCATAGCAAAGATGCTATCGGAAGAGCTTGATATCCATTATTATGATCGAGAACTTCTACGTCTGGCATCCGATGAGAGTGGTATCAATGAAGAGTTATTTGGTAAAGCAGACGAAAAAGTAAAAGAGAGTTTGCTTTATAAAATCATGAAAAAATCATATACTGGAGAATTTATTTCACCAGATAGTGATGATTTTATTTCCAATGATAATTTATTTAATTATCAGGCGAAGGTAATTCGTCAATTGGCAGAAGAAGACGATAAATCCTGCATTATTGTTGGTCGTTGTGCAGATTATATTTTAAAAGACTACAAAAACGTAATTCGAATCTTCGTGCATGCTCCACTGGAACATTGTCTGGATACCTTAGAATCCATGTCCAATGATTCAAGAAAAGATCTTCAAAAGAAAATTGAAACAATCGATAAGCATAGAGCTGCTTACTATGAATACTATACGGGTGGAAAATGGGATAATGCTGCAAACTATGATTTGTGCATCAATACCAGTCAACTATCCTTTGAAGAAGCAGTTGAACTTATTAAAGACTATATTAAGATTCGAGTTAAATAAGAGAAAAGATTAAAATACGCTTATTAGGGGAAAACGAGGGGAACAATCATGGATCGTCAAGTATTACAAACAAACAAAACTAGCAAGATAGGATTTAGTGGTTCTACACTAAAGATAATAGCAATTGTAACCATGCTGATTGATCACATAGGAGCGGCTATCATTGAAACGATGAATATATATGATAGCAGTGGACACATAATCAATCAAAATCTTTATATTGCTGATCGCATAACGCGTGCAATCGGAAGACTTGCATTTCCAATATTTTGTTTTTTATTAGTGGAAGGATTTTTTTATACACATAGCAGAGTAAAATATGCGATTCGCCTTGCTATATTTGCACTAATATCAGAAATACCATTTGATTTAGCATTTACAAAACAGCCTTTGTATCTCGAATATCAAAACGTCTTTTTTACCTTGCTTATCGGTATGCTTATGATGATGGCCATTCAATATGTAAGAGACAACATCTTACCAAAGATAACAAAGGGAAAAAATATGGTAGCTTTACTTTTGCAGACCGTAATTTTTCTAGCAGCAGCATATCTTGCAACGTTATTACGTACCGATTATAACTTTTGGGGAATTACCGCTATTTTCCTTATGTATATATTACGATTTAGCCGACTGTATATGTGTCTGTGCGAATCCTTATTCTTCATGTCCTTTGAATTTCCAACTGCAATCATATCCTTTCTACCAATTTACTATTACAACGGAAAACGCGGACTAAAGATAAAGTACTTTTTCTACATATTCTATCCAGCACACCTGCTGATACTATACGGAATCTACTTACTATATTTTGCAAGCTAACTACAAATTTAAAAAACTACATTATAAAGCAAAATATAGACACAAGAATTAGCCATAATTACAAATAAATACTCAAGTTATAAATCACAACCCATAAAGCTATATATCACAACCTACAACCAAAATTAGTTTTTTTAAATTCAATATATTGAGAAAAGCTAGGTCATTTCGTGGTGATGGATAGTGTGTAAGCGCCTACGAGTATGTACATATTTTTCTTATGCTTCAATCGATGTTGTTGGTTTTAAAAGTGAAACTGTCTGACGAGCGCACTATGCGAGGAGTTTTTCACTTTTAAAACCGCACTTAAACATCGCTTGAAGCATTAGAAAAATAGTACATAGGAGTTTGAAGCGAACACACTATCCATCACCACGAAATGACCGACCGTTTCCCAAAATATTAAAAAAACCACATTTGAGAGGAGCAAAATTATGTCAATAGTCCGTCCATTTCAGGCAATTCGCCCAAGAAAAGAATTAGCAAGCCAAATCGCAGCATTACCATATGATGTATATAATCGAGAAGAATCAAAGGAAGAAGTAAAAAAAGAGCCGCTTTCCTTTTTACGTATCGACCGTGCAGAAACACAGTTTGATGACAGTATAGATACCTACGCTCCTTGTGTATATGAAAAAGCAAAGCAGCTATTACAGGAGATGATAGAGAATGGAAGCTTTCAAAAAGAAGAAAAAAGTGTTTATTACATATATGAACTTATCATGGAGGGACGTTCCCAGACTGGAATCGTAGCTTGCGCTTCCATTGATGATTACGAAAACAACCGCATTAAAAAGCATGAAAACACACGTGCAGAAAAAGAAGCGGATCGTATTATGCATGTAGATACCTGCAGTGCACAGACAGGACCGATATTTTTGGCATATCGTGCGAAAGCACAAATCGATGATATCGTGGATAAGACAAAAAAAGTAGAGCCAGAATATGATTTTACTTCACCAGATGAAATAACGCATCGCGTTTGGGTGATTCGTGACGATTTGGATATTGAAGTCATCCAGAAAGGATTTGAAACGATTGATTCCATTTATATTGCAGATGGTCATCACCGGGCAGCTTCTGCAGTAAAAGTAGGCCTGAAACGAAGAAACGAGAATCCAGCGTTTACAGGAGAGGAAGCGTTTAATTATTTCTTGTCGGTATTATTTCCTCATAACCAACTGATGATTATGGATTATAATCGAGTAGTAAAAGATCTGAATGGTTTATCAAAAGAGGAATTTATAGAAGCATTATCCGAAAAGTTTGACGTGGAAGAGGTTCAAGATGCGTACAAACCAGAAAAAAAGGGAACCATAGGAATGTATTTGGACGATGCTTGGTATCGTCTAAGCGCAAAATCAGAAATTCTTACAAATCATCCGGTGGATGGTTTGGATGTTGCACTGCTTCAAAATGAAGTATTAACACCAATTCTTGGAATATTAGATCCTAAAACAGATAAACGAATTGATTTTGTTGGAGGAATACGTGGACTGGGAGAATTGGAAAGACGCTGCAGGGAAGATATGAAACTTGCATTTTCGATGTTTCCAACTTCGATTGAAGAATTATTTGACGTTGCAGATGCAGGTTTATTGATGCCACCAAAATCAACCTGGTTTGAACCAAAGCTTCGTAGTGGTATTTTTATTCATCAGATATAGATTGCAAAATGCGTAAACGATGTACGCTAGAATGGAGAGAAACGATGATTTCAAATAAAATGATTGATTTAGTAAAGAACAGTTCTGTGATTCGTGCTATGTTTGAAGAAGGAAAGAATATGGCAGAAAAATACGGTGCAGAAAATGTATATGATTTTAGCTTGGGAAATCCAAGTGTAGAACCACCAAAGGAAGTAAAACAGGCAATTGTTGATGTAATTCAGGAAGAAAGCGCGATGGGCGTTCATGGTTACATGAATAACTCAGGATATGAAGACGTACGCGAAGCAATCGCACATTCACTCAATAAAAAATTTGATACGCAGTTTGGATCGGAAAATATTCTGATGACAGTTGGTGCAGCAGGAGGACTCAATGTCACCTTAAAGACCTTATTAAATCCTGGAGATGAAGTCATTGTATTTGCACCTTTCTTTGGCGAGTATCGTAATTATGTCTCCAACTTTGATGGAGAGCTTGTTGTAATCTCACCGAATACGAAAGATTTTCAGCCAAATCTGATTGAATTTGCAGAAAAAATTTCGGAAAAGACAAAGGCAGTAATTGTCAACACGCCAAACAATCCTACGGGAGTGGTTTATTCCGAAAAAACCATTATGGCTATTTCGGAGATCATGTATAAAGCCCAGAGTATGTTTGACACCTCCATCTACCTGATAGCAGACGAACCATATCGTGAACTTGCATATGATGGTACTCAAGTTCCTTATCTTACAAAGTATTATGACAATACGATTGTAGGATATTCCTATAGTAAATCCCTATCCTTACCAGGAGAGCGAATTGGATATCTGGTTCTTCCAACGGAAATGGATGACTTCGATCAGATTTCTCAGGCGGCAAATGTAGCAAATCGAATCTTGGGATTTGTAAATGCTCCATCCTTAATGCAGCGTGTCATTAAAAAGACATTGGATGTTCAAGTAGACGTTTCTGTTTACGATAAAAATAGAGAACTTTTATACAGTAAATTAACTGAATATGGATTCAAGATGGTGAAACCAGAAGGTGCCTTCTATCTGTTTATTAAGGCATTAGAAGAGGATGATAAGTCATTTTCAGCGAAAGCAAAGGAATTTAATCTACTACTGGTACCCGGTTCTTCTTTTGGATGCCCAGGATATGTGAGACTTGCTTATTGTGTCGATTATGAGATGATTGAACGTTCTTTACCAGCTTTTGAGAAGCTCGCAAACGAATACAAATAGATAAGAGGTGGTAGCATGCTAGAATGGAAGAATAATGTAAGAACGGTAGAGCCATATGTACCGGGTGAACAGCCAGACATGCTGAATATGATTAAATTAAATACAAACGAAAATCCTTATCCGCCAGCTCCTGGTGTAATCGAAGCGTCAAAAAGTATGGATTTGGATCGATTGCGATTATATCCAGATCCGAGCGCAGGTCGCCTTGTAAATGCATTAGCGAACGCATATGGTCGTTCTCCTAGTGAAGTGTTTGTAGGAGTAGGTTCCGATGATGTTTTAGCGTTAGCATTTCTTACCTTTTATAATTCGAAGAAACCAATATTATTTCCGGATATTACGTATTCTTTCTATGATGTATGGGCGAATCTGTATCGGATACCATATGAAACACCAGCATTGGACGAAAACTTTCGGATTAAGATTGAAGATTATTATAAAGAAAATGGCGGTGTTGTCCTAGCAAACCCAAATGCACCTACATCAATTTGTGAAGGACTGGATTTTATTGAAGATATTTTGATGCATAATCGTGATGTTGTTGTGATAGTCGATGAGGCATACATTGATTTTGGTGGTCAGTCCGCAACGAAACTAATTGGTAAATACGATAACCTTTTGGTTGTTCAGACTTTTTCGAAATCACGATCGATGGCAGGCATGCGCATTGGTTATGCAATGGGAAATAAAGAATTAATAAAAGCGTTACAGGATGTAAAATATTCGTTTAACTCCTATACGATGAATCAGACCTCTCTTATTTATGGAGAGCAGGCTGTTTTGGACCATGATTATTTTGTGAAGACACTGAAAAAAATAATTGTGACAAGAGAACGTACAAAAACAAGACTAAGGGAATTGGGATTTTCCTTTCCTGACTCAAAGGCGAACTTTTTATTTATCACACACAAATCGGTTCCAGCAAAAGAGTTATTTACCATGTTGCGGGAAAAGAACATATTCGTAAGGTATTTTGATAAACCACGCATTGATAATTATTTACGGGTAACAATTGGAACAGATGAAGAAATGAATCAGTTCATAGAGACTCTAAAGGCGTACTTGATTTGACAAAATCATTCTCTAATAGTATATTCTATATATAGAAGTAAAGGGGAATTATCATGAAAATATTAATCGCAGAAGATGACTTTGCAAGTCGCAAGTTTATGCTTCGGTTCTTATCGAAATATGGAGAATGTGATATCACTGTAGATGGTGAAGAGGCAGTCGAGGCTTTTACTATGGCACTTGATGCAAATGAAGGATATGATTTAGTTTGCCTCGATATTATGATGCCAGGAATGGATGGATATCAGGCACTAAAACAAATGCGTGAGATTGAAAAAAAGCGAGAGATTCCGGAAGAAAATGCGGCTAAAATAATTATGACTACGGCATTAAATGAAGGAAGAAATGTAACGAAAGCATTTGAACTTGGATGTGTTGCATATGCGGGAAAACCGATTGACCAGGAAAAATTTGAGAATGTGATTCGAAAGCTTGGATTAATTGAGTAAGGAAATTGCAGCCTGCCGGACTGTTAGATACGGCTTGGCTGCTTTTTTGTATCGTAACTAATTGCATATTAAGGAACTTATGGATATAATGAATAAATAAGCGAAAGGGGAAATGATGATGACACACATAAATGAATTAGTAGAGCGCCTGATTGCGAATGGAGAACTTACAAAAGACGAATATATTACATTATTAAAAAATATAGACAAAGAACAGTCTGAAATATTACGACAAGAGGCGGTTCGTATACAAAAGGAATATTATGGCAATAAAGTATATGTACGCGGATTAATCGAATTTACAAATTATTGCAAGAATAACTGCTATTATTGTGGCATACAAGCAGCCAATCATAATGTTGACCGTTATCGGTTATCGAAAGAAGATATATTATCTTGCTGCAGCGAAGGATATGAGCTTGGCTTTCGAACCTTTGTGTTACAAGGCGGAGAAGATCCTTATTTTACGGATGAGGTGATGGTTGATATTATCAAAGAGATCAAAGAAAAGTATCCAGATTGTGCGATTACACTTTCTTTGGGTGAAAAAACGAAGGAAAGCTACCGTGCAATGAAAGAGGCAGGAGCGGACCGTTATTTATTACGTCATGAAACTGCAAACGAAGAACATTATCGAATCCTGCACCCAGTAAATTTAAGTCTTAAAAATCGAAAACAGTGTCTATATGATTTGAAAGAACTCGGGTTCCAGGTGGGAGCTGGATTTATGATAGGATCACCTGGACAAACGAGTGAAAGTCTGGCTGAAGATTTAATCTTTATGAAAGAATTGCAACCACAGATGGTGGGAATTGGACCATTTATTCCACATCATGAGACAAAATTTGCATCTTGTGAACAAGGAAGTACGGAGCAGACGTTACTTTTATTATCTATCATTCGTATTATATTGCCCAAAGTCCTGTTGCCAGCAACAACGGCACTTGGAACGGTTGATCCAATGGGAAGAGAAAAAGGAATATTGGCAGGAGCAAATGTGGTGATGCCAAATCTGTCACCTGTATCCATGCGTAAAAAATATGAATTATATGACAATAAGATTTGTACCGGTGATGAAGCAGCAGAGTGTAGATCTTGTCTTCAAAGACGTATGGAGTCCGTAGGATATGAAGTTGTAGTAGATCGTGGCGACGCTATTCAATAATAGCGTAAAGAAAAAATAAATTAACAAAAACTAAGATATAGAATAGGAAGAATAAATAAATGAAATTTATTATTGAATGTTTAAAGGGAATTGTGATAGGGATAGCAAATGCTATTCCAGGTGTTAGTGGCGGAACCATGATGGTTTCTATGGGAATTTATGATAAGATGATTGAAAGTGTAACAGGCATTTTCAAACAGTTTAAAAAGAGTGTATTAACTTTATTGCCATACATAATCGGGATGGTAATCGGAATTGTTGGACTATCTTTTAGTATTACATTTTTATTAGAAAAATATCCATTCCAAATGAGTTTGTTATTTATTGGCTTGATTTTGGGTGGGCTTCCAATACTTACTTCACATGTCAATCGTAAAAGTATTCGAATCTTACATGTGATAATCTTTTTATTTGCCTTTGCACTGATTATCGGACTGCAAATTTTAGGGAAAGGGACTTACAGTGACACCATCATCCAATTATCAACCATTCAAGTCGTTAAATTGTTTTTTGTAGGTGTTATCGCTGCGGCAACTATGGTAATACCTGGAGTTAGTGGATCAATGATGCTCATGTTATTAGGATACTATTATCCAATACTTTCTTTGATTACAGATTTTGTTGGAGCACTTGTTACCTTTAATGTTCCTGTACTATTGCGTACCTGTGGGGTATTAATGCCGTTTGGATTAGGTGTAATCATTGGGATTTTTTTCATTGCAAAACTGATTGAAATCTTACTAAAACGCTTTGAAAGCTATACGTATTGTGGAATATTAGGTTTGGTTATGGCATCTCCAGTTGCAATCTTGATGAGTAATAAAATTCATAGCGTTACTTTTGGATCGGTAATAACTGGTATAATCGCATTGGCAATCGGACTTACTATAGCGCATGTGCTTGGAAAAGAGTAAAAACAGGAAAGTTAGCCATAAGAAAATAGAAAGATGTAGGAAGGATACAAGTTGAAAAAAAGATTCGTTTTACTAGCAATTATGGCATTCGTGACACTAATTGGTGTAGGTATTACTGCAGTTTGCAGTAACAATGCGACAAAACAAGAAGATGAAACACTAACGGTAGTTACTTCGTTTTATCCAATCTACATTGCAACAGAAAATATTATAGATGGAGCGAACAACGTGGAACTGGTCAACCTGACCGAAAACCAGGGAGGTTGTCTTCATGATTATCAATTAACAACAGCAGATATGCGAAAGCTCGAAAATGCAGATGTACTTGTTGTGAATGGTGGTGGTATGGAGAGTTTTATTGAAGAAATTCTTGATAACTATAAAGATATTAAAGTGATCGATTCCAGTGAAGGAATTGAGCTATTGGGAGTACAGCACGAAGAGGGACACGAAGAAGCGAAGGACGAAATATCGACCGATGATGCAACAAACGAGGATGTGATTAATCATGAAGGCCATCATCATGAAGAAGAAATGCAGAATTCGCACGTGTGGATGAATCCGGACAAGTATATCATGCAGATTGAAAATATTAAAAAGAGACTCATTTCGCTAGATCCGGAAAATCAAACAATATATCAGAAAAATTCGGACACTTACACAAGTGATATTGAAGCAATCAGCGAGGAATTAAAGACCATGGATGCTAGCAAGTTACAGCATGGTATTATTAGTTTTCATGATGCCTTTGCTTATCTGGCAGATGCACTTTCCATACCTGTGATTCATAGCATTGATTTGGATAAAGACACGTATCTTAGTGCAGGTGAAGTTGCAGATGTAATTAATGAAGTACGGGATAATGAAGTATCCTACATTTTTTCTGAAGAGCAGCTAAGTGAATCGAGTCCAAAGCGAGTGGCAGAAGAAACTGGTGCGACATTATGTATTGTTGACTCTTTGGTAAGTGGCGATATGAATAAGGATGCCTATCTGATCGGAATGAGAAAGAACATAAGTATGTTAAAACAGGTATTAGAAGATGAATAATAGACAAATCAAAGCAAAAAATGCGAATGGACACTGCGGGTTTCATTGTATCAAGATTAAAAACTTTGGTGTTACGATTGGCGATACAAGAATTTTAGAAGACATTAATCTTCATATCCATTGCGGGGAACTAACTGCTATTATCGGAAAAAATGGAGCCGGAAAGACTACATTGATTCGGGCGATTCTAAACGAGATAAAACACGAAGGTACGATAGAATTTAAAGATATCCGAAATAATACATATCCGAATTTAAAGATTGGATACGTTCCGCAATATTTAAATATTGCAAAGAATACACCAACCAGTGTTTACGATTTATTCGCAAGCTTCATAAGCCGTGTGCCTGTATTTCTTTGTAAAAGTAAAAAAGCAGAAACAAAGATACGGGAACAATTACGTAAATTTGAGGTGGAAGATTTAATCGATAAACCGGTTTGTGATTTGTCTGGAGGTCAGTTACAAAGGGTATTGTTATCGGTTGCAACGCTCCCAACACCAAACTTATTGATTTTAGATGAACCGGTCTCTGGAATTGATCGAAATGGTATGGAACTTTTTTATAAAAACATTGATTATCTCAAAAAGAACGATGATCTTGCTATTATCCTAGTCTCACATGATTTGAAATTTGTAGAAAAATATGCAGACCGGGTGGTATTACTAAATCAAACGATACAAAAGGCAGGAAAACCAAAAGAAGTATTCCAAAGTGAAGCGTTCCTTCAGACATTTGGTGAAGACGAGCAGATAGGGAGTAACGATTGATGAGTATAATCTATGAGGTATTAGAAAAAATACTGCCATTTACTTTTATGCAGTATGACTTTATGAAGAATGCATTGCTAGCAATGCTTATTATAACACCGCTATTTGGAATTCTTGGAACGATGATCGTCAATAATCGTATGGCATTCTTTTCTGATGCACTTGGACATTCTGCTTTTACAGGCATTGCAATTGGCGTTATATTAGGGCTTACAGACACGAGTATTTCTATGGTGCTATTTGCCGTCATATTTGCGCTTTTGCTAAACTGGATTAAGAGAAGAAACACAGTATCCACTGACACCATAATTTCGGTATTCTCTTCCTTAGGAGCGGCGGTCGGACTTGTCGTATTATCAAAAAATGGGCAATTTGCAAAGTATTCGAATTTATTGGTCGGTGATATCCTAAGTATCACTGCAAGAGAGATTGGATTGCTTTTTGCAATTTTTATTGTAACCATCGTATTTTGGACAACCTGTTTTAATTCCCTTCATGGAATGAGCATCAACGAGACGCTGGCAAAAAGTAAGAGGATTAAAACGCAGCTACTGGATAATTGCTTTGCAATTATCATTGCACTTATTATTATGTTATCTATAAAGTGGGTTGGAATCTTGATTATCAACGCCCTGTTGATACTTCCGGCTGCAAGCAGTCGTAATCTTGCTTCCAATATGCGGGAATATCATCGTTTTTCCGTGGAGATTTCTTTGTTTTCTGGTATCTTAGGGCTTATCCTATCATACTATAACAATACAGCAACTGGTCCTACGATTGTGATTGTAGCAGCCGCCGTATTTTTCTTAACCTTAGTGGCAAAACCGTTTGTGAAATAAATGCGCAATGAGCAGCGCAGAAATGAGGATACTATATGCGGGGAAAAGATGTTTATTTAAAGATACTGGTTGATTTTTTAATTGCAATATGCGTATTGCTTGTCTTGATTTTTGTTGTACCCAAAGCAATCAAATTTTTTCTGCCGTTCGTAATTGGATGGATTATAGCAATGATTGCAAACCCTGTCGTTAAATTTTTGGAAAAAAAAGTAAAAATAGTACGCAAACATAGTTCGGCTATTTTTATTATTCTATCGTTAGCAGCTGTAATCAGCCTGTGTTACTTTGGAATTTCTTTTTTAGGACGACAGGTGATTGCACTAATAACGGATTTGCCTGCTATCTTTAACCGTTTTCAAAATCAGCTGGCAGCTACCGAAGAAAATATGGCTGGTGTATACAGTATGATGCCAGCAGATGCAAAGGCGTTTATCGATGATATATCAAATAACCTAATGACATACCTTGGAAAGGCCATTTCCAATGCAAGTAAGTTTAGTGCAGCAGATGCGGGTTCACTCATGAAGAATGTTGCTGAAACATTTTTAATGGCAATCATCACCTTTATGTCAGCTTACTTTTTTATAGCGGATCGCGATAAACTGATGAAAGGAATCAAGGACCTGACGCCAGATTCCTTGCAAGAGCGAGTTACTTTAATAAAGAACAACTTTACGATGGCAATTGGTGGATATTTTAAGGCTCAGTTTAAAATAATGTTAATCATGGTGGTAATTTTATTTGTCGGATTTGAAATTCTGCAAATTGATTATTCTTTTTTATTAGCACTTGGTATTGCTTTTTTAGATTTCCTGCCGGTATTTGGTACGGGTACTGTTATTTTCCCATGGGCTGTGATTGACTTATTCAGCGGAAATTATTTTGAAGCAGCGTGTCTGGTTGTTATATATCTGGTCTGCCAGGTGATTCGACAGATTCTACAGCCAAAGATGGTTGGGGATAGTATCGGACTTAGCCCGCTTTCAACGTTACTCTTTATGTTTGTTGGATATCAGGTAAAAGGAGTCCTTGGTATGATTATCGGTATTCCAATCGGAATGGCAGTCATCAACTTATATAAAGCAGGACTTTTCGATAAACTGATCCAAGGACTCAAGATTATGATTCATGATATAAATGAATTTCGA
This sequence comes from Lachnoclostridium sp. UBA5725, assembly GCA_002419585.1. GTDB lineage: Bacteria > Bacillota > Clostridia > Lachnospirales > Lachnospiraceae > DIGJ01. The sequence goes on along the minus strand of DIGJ01000034.1, from coordinate 47,683 downwards.
AAATATTAAAGATAGAAATTAAAAAAACTATATTTATTGCGATCCGCTAAAAAATCAGTGCGTAGACAATGATGTGAGATGCTATTTAACAATTGATATAGCAGTATACCGAACACAAAACCGATGAGGTTATAAAGGTAAGCATCCATATAAAAGACATTTGTTTGGAAGAAAAATACCAACTCAGGAACTAGTGGTAAAAGGAAAGTCAGTATGAGGATAATTTTTCTACTGGCTTCTTTTAATAATATCGAAGCATAAAAACCAATTGGTGCAAAAATTAGTATGGTTTTGAACACATAGGCGAGCAACCTGGAAAGTGGCTGACCTAGATAGATACAATCTTCAATATACGTTGCTGTAAACAAAAAAGGAATATAAGGATTGCTAACAGTGGATTGACTGATCGGAAAACTGCTTCCAATTACAAAATAATGTAATATAATGAAAAACAGGTAATAACCAGAAAACAAAATACTTGTTTTCCAAAAATAAGAACGAAATGTAACGAACCTTGGTCCGTGGTCCGTAAAATTTCGAATAATGCTGTATAATAAGGGAATGAACCAGTTTAATAAGATTATAAAGGCAAGGTTTCGGGTGTAGATTAACAGATTACCCGTTTGATAAATATAAATAAAAATAGTTGCTGCGGTGCTTAATAATACGGTTATAATTGATTGTATGAAACAACTGGAGTAAGTTAAGGATGCCTCAAGAAAGAAATGAGACATAATAAGATTTAATACTACGGCAATTGCCAATCCACCAATTAAGGTGTTTAAAAAGTAATAACAGCCAAATTCAAGACCTACTGTGATTATACTGGTAAAAATAATAAAGGATTGTATTTTAATAGAACGGCGGTTCATGCGTTTACCTCTTTTTCATATGTCATTTTTGTTATTTACTAAAAAATGTTTTTTTTACATTACTAAGAATAATTTACTACATTATAATGGGTTTGTACAGAGGAGATTATATGAAACTAATACATTCAGGAGATTTACATATTGGAAAAATGATAAGTGAGTTTAGTTTACTAGAAGACCAGGTGTTTATTTTAGATCAAATTGCCGCAATTGCAAAACAAGAAAAAGCAGATGGAATTCTTTTAGCTGGAGATATTTACGATCGAGCCATACCTCCATCGGATGCCGTGAAAGTTTTAAATGACTTTTTGACCATGTTATCAAAAGAGGGAATTACCATATTTTTAGTCAGTGGCAACCATGATTCACCGGAACGGTTATCCTTTGCAAAGGATTTGTTAAAGGGGCAAAAGCTATATATTGCAGGTGAAATGACAAGTGAAATCGAAAAAGTTACAGTGGAAGATGAATATGGTGAACTCAATTTTTATTTGCTTCCATTTGCAAAGCCGGCAGTAATGCGTCATTTTGGTTATGAAGGAAATACATATGGTAGTTGTGTAAAAGATATGGTCGAGAAGATAAAAATCGAAGAAAACAATAGAAATCTAGTAATTACACATCATTTCGTTGCTGGAGATGCATTAAACATTGAAGAACCGGAAGCAGAATATCCAATAAGTGTCGGTGGCATTGACGTCATTGATTACCATTGCCTTGAAAAGTTTGATTATGTTGCACTTGGTCATATTCATCAGGCACAGCAAGTTGGAGCAAAGACGATCCGGTATTCGGGCTCACCACTTAAGTACTCATTTTCTGAAGCGAACCATGAAAATAGTGTGGCGTGTATTGAACTTTATGAGAAGGGCAATATAAAAATCCGAGAAATACCGCTAAATCCTCGAAGACAGCTACGAGCAATTAAGGGAACACTAGAAGAATTGATAAAAGAAGAAGTAGTTAATGCATGTAACCCGGAGGACTATCTAAAAGTTACACTTACCGATACCAAAGAAATTATTGATCCAATTGGAAAACTTCGCAGTGTATATCCAAATATATGTAAACTAATATTGGAGAAAAACATTCGCCATGAATCCGATATGGAGGCATTGGTAAAAGATATGACGAGACGGAGTATACTCGAAATCTATGAAGAATTCTATGAAAAAGTGACCGATCAGCCGCTAGATCAAGTGAGTATGGAGGCGATGCGAGAAATCATAGAAACAGCAGGAGGAATGGATGAATGAGACCAATTCGATTAACCATTAGTGGATGGGGACCTTATTCAAACGTAGAGATCATTGACTTTGAACAGTTTGAAGATGGTTGTATGTTTCTGATTACAGGTCCGACTGGAAGTGGAAAAACGACAATATTTGATGCCATTACCTATGCAATCTATGGAATGGTAAGCGGAAAAACAAGGGATAAAAATTCGGTTCGTAGTGACTTTGCAAAAGATGAAACGGATACCTTTGTGGAACTTATTTTTACCCATAAAGGGAAAAATGTAGTAGTAAAGAGAGCACCGAAATATGACCGTAAGAAGAAACGTGGCGAAGGTGTAGTCACTCAAAACGAGATAGCAGAACTTATGATCGATGATAATACACCGGTAACCGTGGTAAAGGAAGTAAATCAGGCATTGGTAGAGCTTATGGGCTTCACCTATGAGCAGTACAAGCAAATTGCAATGATTGCGCAAGGTGAATTTATGGAGCTATTATTAGCAAGTTCGAAAGAACGTGTGGAAATCTTTCGAAACCTGTTTAAAACAGCCGCCTATGATCGGATACAAAAGGTATTAACCGAAAAAGCGAAGCGTCAGTATCAGGAGATTATGGCAATCCGGCAGCGAATGGAAGAGGCCAGATCCATGATTGATGCTGATGGAGATGATATCCTTGCTGAGCTAATTGAAAATAAATATCCTTCTTATGTAAATTTAATGGAGGCTTTGGCTCAAAATATAAAAAGCAATCAGGGAAATATTCGAGAACTTGAAAAACAGCGAAATGAAAAAGAAAATAATCTTCTAAAGCTAAAGGGAAAAGGACAGGCATACTTTGATGTAGCCGCTAGATTCGAAAAAATTGCAAAAGAATTAAGCACACAGGAAGTAAAAGTTCAAAATGCCCAAAAGAAGTATGAGGATTCTGTAAATAAAAAAGAGACGCTGGAACAGCAAATTAAGAAGGAAGTAGAGATATCAAATCAAAACATAGATAAACTGCAAAAAGAGAAGGAAGATCTTCAGGCCAAATTAGTGAGTTATGAACCACTGGATAGAGAAGAGGGCATATTAATTTTAAGTTTTGAGCAGGCTAAGAATGAAAAGGAAGCATTTTTGCGTCTGGTCGGAAAACAAAATGCTATAAAACAGCAAGTAGAAAAATTAAAAAATGAGCAAGACGCTTATATTAAAGAAGAAAAGAAACTGAAAGAATTAAAGAAAATATACGAAGAAAAGGAAGAAAAATATAAGGCAGCAACAATTGGAATCGTGGCACTCTTAGTCGAAGAAGGAAAGCCATGTCCTGTCTGTGGATCGGTAGAACATCCAAACATCGCAAGCCTTTCGAAAGAAGTGCCGGATGAAAAGGAAGTAAAGCTTTGGAAGACGAAATGCGAATCACAGGTGAAAGTACTCGAACAAATTTACCAAAAGGCAACGAAGGAAAAAGGTATATTAGAAGCAATGAAACGAGATCTTAACGAATCCTTTGCTAGCCTTTCCATCGTCAAGGACTCTTTTGATGAAGCATATCAGGCAGTACTAAAAAAAGAAAAAGAAGTGGAAGAAAAAAGGACTGCGTTGCAAATTCGAAAAGACGAGTATAAGAAATTAAAGGATCAAGCAGAAAAAGTTAAAGCAGCGCTCGAAGATCAAAAGAAACGAAGAGAAAATAAGCGTGATGATGCAGAAAAACTACGCCTTGCCATAATCGATACGGTAAATCAAAAAAAGACGGAATGGGAATCACAAAAGGCAGTTTACCGCGTGTTAAATACAGAAAAAGAAAAACTGAGTAAAGCTGAGGCGGACCTTCGCGCAAAGATTGATATTGAAACAGTGAAGGAAGAAATAGCATCAGAAGAAGTTCGAAAAAAAGAACTACAAAAAGAAAAAGACAAAAAACTTTCCAAACTTACCATCAATCGAAATGCAATGGAATCCATCAAGCAAAAACTTAGTGTATTGACGGAGAAGGAGGAGATTCACTCCGTTTATAGTAATCTTGAAAATGTAACAAAAGGAAATAACAAAGATCGTGTTGTATTCGAGCATTATGTACTGGCAGCGTATTTTGAAGATGTGCTACAGGCAGCCAACGTAAGGCTTACCAGTATGACAGGAGGACGTTATGAGTTGATGAAGGTAAGGAAAGTGGCGGATGCAAGAACAACAGATAGTCTGGATTTGGAAGTTCTTGATAACTATACAGGAAAGGCCCGTTCGGTAAAAACACTATCTGGAGGGGAATCCTTTAAAGCTGCACTATCCATGGCACTGGGACTTTCTGATATTGTACAAAACAATGCGGGAGGCATACAAGTGGAGACGTTATTTATTGATGAGGGATTTGGCAGCCTGGATGAAGAATCCTTAGATCAGGCACTGGAAAGCCTTATGAAACTTTCCGGTCACAATCAGATGATCGGAATCATTTCGCATGTAAATGAGTTAAAAGAACGCATGGAAAAACAAATTGTTGTAGAAAAAGAAAAAAACGGAAGCAAAATACTTCCGTTTGGAATTTCATTATCTTAAATAAGTGATTTGTTCCGGTAGAATAGAAAGTGTTAACTGATTTGTGGTTCCAGCATATTCACCATCTGTATGTACAATTAAAGGAGTCGCTGTCTTTATTTGGATGGTTTCACAATCAAAGGTTTCATAGCCTTTTAAATGCGATTGCAAACCGAGTAATACGAGCGGAAGCATAAGGATTGCTTTTAGTTTTGACATGTTATAAAAAATAGCAATGGAGAGTTTGCCATCGGTCGGAACGGCTGATGGTGACATCCGAAAACCTCCTCCCTCATAGGGCTGATTCATACCAGCAATGAAGAATATGCGAGGATACTCTTTTATGATATTACCATCGATTAAAACTTGCGCATCGGCCAGTTTGTAGGAAAGGATTTGCTTACATGCAATCAGTCCATAGGTTAGTTTTCCAAGTTTTACTTTATTTAGAGCCTTCTTGAGGTTTGAGTGCAAAGCTTCGTAACAGATAGCAGCATCAAAACCAATGCCACAGCTTATCGTAAACTTACGTCCATTTAAAAAAAGAGAATCTTCCATATTATTTGGAGGAGTCACGACACAAAGCCCCTGATCATAATGAGCTGGGGTATCACTTGTAAGGATGGAAGTAAGTAGTTCATGCGGTTCCTTGGAAAGATGAATACTTCTTGCAAAGTCATTTCCAGATCCGGACGGGATATAAGATAATGTGGCATCCTCATAGGAATCAAATCCATTTGCGGCTTCATTTAAGGTACCATCACCGCCGATTACGATAATGTGTTTGGCTCCTTCGTGCATAAGGATTTCTCTTACCAGTGTAGTTGCATGAAATTGCTTTTTTGTGAAATAATATTGATAAGCGACTTCATGTTTATCGAGTTCTGCTCTTAGATCTGTCCACAAGCGTTTGCCAAGTCCGCTTTTCGAAGCAGGGTTAATTATAAAGTAATACATAAGCTCTCCCTTTATGTAAATTTTGTCTTACTTTATTATAACATATAATTTGCATCCGTAAAGGAAAAAATGCTTGACAATGCCTGTACATGTTAGTATAATACATAAGGTATCACGGTTTTGGCGTGGTACGCGAATAAATGGCGGGATAGCTCAGTTGGCTAGAGCACACGGTTCATACCCGTGGTGTCGAGGGTTCAAATCCCCCTCCCGCTACTACTTGATAGGAAGCCGAATTGGCTTCCTATTTTTGTACGCAAGTATAATTAAATTATGGAGGAGCACAAAATGCGAGTTGGAATAGGATATGATGTTCATAAATTAGTAGAAGGCAGAGCAATGATTATAGGAGGCGTAGAGATTCCATATGAAAAGGGTTTGCTCGGTCATTCGGATGCGGATGTTTTATTGCATGCGATCATGGATGCACTGTTAGGGGCAGCGGCTCTTGGCGATATCGGAAAGCATTTTCCTGATACGGATCCAGCATATAAGGGAGCATCCAGTATTAAATTATTACAGCAGGTAGGAAAACTCTTAGAAGATCATTTGTATGTAATCGAAAATATTGATGCTACCATAATTGCACAGCATCCGAAAATGTTACCATACATTGAGAAGATGAGAGAGAATATCGCAAACGCCCTAGTATTAGAAGTGGAGCAGGTTAACGTAAAAGCGACAACTGAAGAGGGACTTGGCTTTACCGGTGCTGGAGAAGGAATCTCTTCACAGGCAATCTGCTCGCTTCAAAGTATAAAAGAATATTCCTACAACCCGATGGAAACAAAAGACTGTAGCGGATGTTCGGGCTGCAGGAATAAAAATTAAAGTTTATCTAATATATAAGATTCATACGATTCTACGACCAGTGGTTTTGAATACAAAAATCCTTGGATGATGTCACAGCCAGTTTCTTTTAAAAAGTTGTACTGTGCCTTGGTTTCAACACCCTCCGAATAGACAGTAAGGCCGAGTTCTTTTGCTATTTCTATAATTTTAGCAAATATAATTCGGTCTTTTTTATTTTCTAATTTTGGATGGATAAAACCAGTGTCTAGCTTAATTCCGTCAATTTCCATATCTTTTAAAAGGTTGAAGGATGAATACGTATTTCCAAAGTCATCGAGTATGATTTTATATCCAAGTGGATTTATTTCGGAGATAAAGAATTTGATTTGCTCTGGATAATCTACAAATATCTTTTCCGTGATCTCAAAGGAAATATAATGAGCAGGAATCAGATATTTTGAGGGTATTTTTTTTAGCTCCTTTAGAAAACTAGGATTCATGATTTGCATCGCACTAAGGTTAAAATTAAGTGGCAAAACATGTAGGCCATGATCCATTCGTTTTCTTATGTGACGACAACCAAAACGGAGCATCAAAAAATCAAGTTCTGCTCCGATATTTTTTTCGGATGTAAACGGCATAAACTCATTTGGCAGCAGTACATTACCAGAAGGATGGTTCCAACGGATCAGAACTTCCGCAGAAACTGGTTGTAGTTCATCTACACCATACTGTGTCTGAAAGTAAGGTACAAATTCACGTTGCTTAAAGGCGCGTCCAAGTTCGGATTCTAGATCATTGGTAATTGGTTCGTGTTTCGCCATCTTTTCATTGTAAATGGCACAATGCGTACCTGAAAAGCCTTTGAGTGACTTTCTGGCTACATTGGCTTTGTCAATCAAGTTTGTGACATCACTGTCTTCGGGTTTTATTAAATAGATACCATATACCGATTCAAAACGATAAAAATCTTCGCTGGTTTCATTGCTTCGCTTTGACTTTAGCCGGTTCGTTAGTTCTACCACATCTTCATACTTTACAAGAGAAACAAAGTGATCCTTTTCAATGCGAGAAACAATTTCATTTTTGTTTAGCGACTGCTTTAGATAGGTTGCATATTTTTTTAGTATTTGATTTCCGATGATAAAACCATAATTTGCATTATATCCTTTGAATTTGTTTATATCACTGTATACCAAAGCATAGGAATCATTTGTATTTTGACTTAAGATAAAATTGGCTTCTTTGATAAAAGCAGTAAGATTATAAAGTCCAGTTACACTATCACAGGAATCGTTCATTTGAAGTGTATACATCTTGTTTCGGTAAAGAATGAGTTGTAAGATCTGTCCAATCAAGATAAAAGCACTAACATCACGGGGACGCAAATCGGGCAATTCGTTTGTAAATCCAATGCTTAGGTGCCCAATGATTTTTGATTCTTCTCTTAGTGCAAAGCTGATAAATGATTTTATTCCAACCAAACTTATCGTTTCTTTTAGTAAAGGAACTTTTTTAGATAAAACAGATAAGTCTTTACAAAGAAAGAGACTATTTTCATCAAAAAAGGATTCATATTTCAGCATTAATTCCATTGGAAATTCAGCTAATAAATGCGCATTTTCACGAACTTCGGGTGCGCGCCATTGATGTATAATGCCATAATTTTGTTTTGACGTATTATATTGTGCGATATAACCAAAATTCCCTTTGAATTTTTGACAAATATCTTGTAATAAACGATCTAAGACACTTTCAGATAATTCGTTTTGTTCCAAAAGATGAAGTGCTGATTGAAATATAAAAAAAGTATTTGAAAGCTGGTATTTGAACGGTACATTTTCTGATTTTGCGCATTCGAGCCGATCGGTAATCTGTTTTGAAGAGTACCCATAGATATCCCAACTGTCTGGACCACGGTTTTTGGCAGTTAATAGGCCCAAATCGGCTTTTTTACGTATCGTTTCATAAGGAGTATCCAAACTAGCAATCAAGGTCATTCCGATTGAAAATGTGATGTCAGCAAGAGAAGATCCAGTATAAATGGATCCTGCTAGACGCTTTGCATGCATCGCTTGTCGGACAAGATCATCTTCATCATGCACTGCTCTAAATAAGATTGCAAACATATCATTCTCAATCCATTCACAAAGAACTTCCCCCAGATTGGATCGCATACGAAGAAGTGCCTCATCCATAATGGTATCACAGAATGCATTTCCATAAACTTCTCGAATTTTTTGATTGAAATCCAGAGCCATGAGAATAAAACCAAATGGTTCGTCATCATTTTTTTCATCCAGAAAATCCTGAATGGAAGTTTCTAAGGACGCACTGCTCGATTGACTCGATATTTCAGGATGTTTGGAATCTAAGGAATCGACAGGTTCAATTTTTCCTATTATTTTTACGACTTGATGATTCTCATTTCTTATGGTAGTACCATGTACACGAACCCAGATATAGTTTCCTTCATCATTTTTAATACGAATATCCAACCGCATGGATCGACGACCAGTTTTCAATTCGTTGCAAAATAAATCATACAATTCTTTGTCTTTTGGATAAATATAATGATTAACATTAGAATACGAAGTAAAGTTTTTTAGGATGCTTCCATTTTTTTTCGTAAATATACTTCCGTATTCGATTAATTCATCTGTTTCCATGTCATATTCCCAGAGACATTCTCCAAGCAACTGAGTGATATAAATTGCTTTCTGCTCCTGCGTATTCATTTTTTTCTCCATTCTTGCGCACGCATATTGCGCATATAAAGTTTGCGCCCAGGACATTTTAGGTGCAAACTTGTGAGGGCGAAAGTGAATTTCTTTCAGCCTTTTCCTCCGTTTAATCGTTTGAGTAACTATCCATAAGTATACAAAATTTTACATTTCTTTTCAACTTAACAAATTTCGAATATTGTAGCGAATATTTGTCAAATTATCATTTCTTTTGCAGAAAAATAAGATATAATGTAGTGTAAGAAAAATATATAAAGAATTCTATTAAAAATAGAAAAGGAGAAATTTATGAAACATAGATTGCATCATATAATATGTAAATTTCGAATCAACAAAAATATAGATTCTTTAAAACAAGAGTATTTTAAAATATGTATGATCTATATGATGATTGGATTTTTCTGGATTTATTTTTCGGATTCTGCGGTTATGCATTTGTTTCAAAACAAAAATATAATACATCTAGTGAATACATATAAGGGATTTTTATATGTTATCGTGACTGCAATCATCCTCTTTCAGTTAATTGAGAAACTTGTAAATAAAGTGCAACTGGCTGAGCGTGCATTAAACTCAAGCAAGGAAGAATTAGTTGCTGCAAATGAAGAACTTCAAAGCTATGTCGAGCAGATTACGCAAAACGAGGAAGAACTACGAGCGCAATTTGATCAATTGACGCAGTATGGTGAAAATCTAATGATTAGTGAAGAAAAATATAAGGCGTTAATTAATCAAATGAATCTAGGGATCGCATTGTATGTAGGGAAGAAAGGGGAGGACATCCTAGATTACCGCCTGGTTGATGCCAATGATTGTCATGAGAAACTAACCGGTTTATTAAGGATCCAGGTAATCGGGAAATACTTCAAAGAAGTACATCCGAATTATGAGCAAGAACATTTAATTGCAATCCGAAATACTATAAAAACAGGAGTGCCTTGTAGTTACGAACGATATAAAGAGACAACGAATACCTATTATGAAATTTTAGCCTATCGGCCAATGGATAATCAATTAGCAGTTATTGTAAACAATATAACGAAGCGGAAATTAGCAGAGGAGAAACTGCAGTATTTAAGTGTTCATGATCAGCTGACTGGATTATACAACCGACGTTTTTTTGAACAAGAAATGGTACATCTAAATCAAAGTAAATATCTGCCACTTACCATTACGCTTGCTGATATTAATGGGCTCAAATTAATCAATGACTCCTTTGGACATACCGCTGGCGATAACTATATCATAAAGACGGCACAAATATTGCAAAAGGTATATCGCACAAATGATGTTGTGTGCAGATTATCAGGAGATGAATTTATTATACTGTCTCCAAATACCGACCTGTCTATGGCGGAAAATCTTGTTCATAACTACTATGAGAGGGCGAAAAATGAAACGATAAATGCAATTGAGTTGTCAATTTCCATTGGGTATAGTACAAAATATTACGAAGATGAAAATCTTCTGGATACATATAAAAAAGCAGAAAGTTATATGTATAAGAAAAAACTGTTGGAAAGTCCAAGTATGCGAGGAAAAACCATAAATACCATTATCACTACCTTGCATGAAAAAAATAAAAGAGAAGAACTGCATTCTCGCAGAGTATCCCAGTTGTGCGAAAAAATGGGGGAGGCTTTGGGATACTCAGAGGATAAGATAAAAGAGTTAAAATTGGTCGGATTGCTTCATGACATCGGAAAAATAGCCATTGAAGAGGGAATACTGAACAAGCCTGGAAAGCTTACCCAGGATGAATGGGAGGAAATAAAAAAACACCCAGAGATTGGGTATCGCATTCTTAGTACGGTCAATGATTTGTCTGAAATGGCCGAATATGTATTGGCGCATCATGAACGATGGGATGGCACTGGTTATCCCAAAGGGCTAAAAGAGGAAGAGATTCCAGTGGAATCAAGAATTATTGCAATTGCAGATACTTATGATGCAATGGTCAGTGAGAGAAGTTATCGAGCTGCATTATCAAAAGAATTTGCAATCGAAGAGTTATTACATAATAAGGGAGCTCAGTTTTGTCCCGAATTGGTGAACGTATTTGTTAAGAAAGTAGTGTAATTTTATTCAATTAGTAAGGGGAACCGTATGGAACAGTTATATATTAAAGAAATACAAGGTGAATATAAAAAAATTGATAAGAAGTGGTTATATCTGCATTTTAAAACATCGGTAGGATTAGTTATCTTTACATTTATTGTGGAATGCTTTATGGGTGTTTTTTTGTATAAAATAGGCCAGATACACACAACCATACCTCATTATATCTTAAAATATCTTGTGGCCCCGGTCGCACTCAATATAATATTCATTGCGATTAATTATAAAACATTGCATATTGACAGGTTATCACAGAATATAAAGATTTATATTACCGCTTTAACATTTGTTATGATTTGCTTTCTTATTTTTTCAGTACATATTATCTTTTCTGCCTTGTACTTTATATTTGCAATTCCTATTTTACTAACGATAATATATGGTAATTATAAACTAACATCAATTACTGCCATCACGAGTATCGCAAGTGTTACTATTTCTGAGCTATTTATAAAATGGGATTCGGAAAAGCTCAGTATATTTGAAAATGATACTAGAATGGCGGAATTTGTTGTTTCCTTATCCATCTTGGTTGCTTTTTCGGCAGTCTGTATGGTAGTAATACACTTTGAAAAAGAAAAAAATGTGGCTAGCATTCAAAAAGAAATGGAACGGTATAAGCTAAAGCAAAAGATACAAACGGATGAACTTACGGGAATCAATAATCGTACGGCACTGCGAAATGCATTGAATGAAATGGAAGAAGATTTGGAAAATTCCTATATCTTTGCAATGATTGACTTAGATAATTTTAAGAAATTAAATGATAACTTAGGCCATATAACGGGAGACCAGTGCTTGATCAAATTTGGTGAGGTACTAAAAGAAAATTGTCAGGATGCAGTGCCATTTCGCTATGGCGGGGATGAATTTTGTGTTTTATTTAAGAACTACACAATATCAAGTGTAATGGATACCTGTAAAAAAATACAGCAAGGGTATAAGGCGGTAGACATTGGGGAAAAAATTGATTTCGGTTTAACGGCCAGCTTTGGAATTGCAAAATATACAAACAAAACGAATGCAACAAAGTTGCTAATCGACACCGATAAAGCACTTTACGAGTCAAAGGTAAAAAAGGATACAATTTGTATATATAAAGGGGAAGAATAAAAGAAGCAATCGCCCCTTATCTTGACAAAAGGTGATTTATTGCATAGAATATAGAATAATTATTACAATTATGAACGAACAGAGCGGAACCGCTAAACTTCGTCTCTTGGGAAAGACTGATAGGATACCAGTTGATAAGAGTACGAGGTTTTTTTAACGTTTGTTATGATGATGAAAAGGAGTTAATAATAGATATGGGATTTGTTCGATTTATAAAAGAAGAAATTGATATTATAAAAGAGAGAGATCCTGCGTTTAAGTGTTGGACGGAAGTATTCTTATATCCTAGCTTTAAGGCAATGTGTGGGTATAAGATCGCGCATAGATTATATGAAAAAAAGCATTACTTTTTTGCTCGTTGGGTATCCCAGCGAACCGTACGAAAGACAGGGATTGAAATTCATCCAGGCGCAGTGATTGGAAAAGGATTTTTTATCGATCATGGGAATGGCGTAATCATAGGAGAAACTGCTATTATAGGAGAAAATGTTACCTTGTATCAAGGGGTTACATTAGGAGGTACTGGAAAAGAGCATGGAAAGCGACATCCTACCATTGGAGACAATGTTATGATAAGTGCAGGAGCAAAAGTACTAGGTTCCTTTACTGTGGGTGAAAATTCAAAAATTGGTGCAGGATCCGTTGTATTAGCTGAAGTGCCGCCGAACTCAACGGTTGTTGGTGTTCCGGGAAGAGTCGTAAAGCGCGACAACATAAAAGTACCAAGAGAAGAACTGGATCAGTGTCATTTGCCAGATCCAATAGCAAATGAATTAAAAGAGTTGAAATCAAGAATTGAACAGCTAGAAATTGCGGGAAAGACAAAATAAAGGAGAATCCACATGAAAGTATACAACACTATAACCAATAAAAAAGAAGAATTTGTGCCGATTGAAGAAGGAAAAGTTCGCATGTATGTATGTGGACCAACGGTATACAACTATATTCATATTGGAAATGCAAGACCGATTATTGTATTTGACACTGTACGTAGATATTTTGAGTACAAAGGATATGATGTAAATTTTGTATCTAATTTTACCGATGTGGATGATAAGATTATCAAAAAAGCAAACGAAGAGGGCGTTGATTCTACCGTAATTTCCGAACGCTATATCAAAGCAGTAAAAGAAGATATGGAACATCTAAACGTAAAGCCAGCGTCGAAGCATCCTAAAGCAACCGAAGAAATTGACGGAATGATTGAGATGATTGAGGAACTAATCAAAAAAGGACATGCATATGAAAAGAACGGTTCGGTATATTTTCGTACCAGAAGTTTTGATTCCTATGGAAAATTATCAAATAAAAATATCGATGATTTAGAAGCTGGACACCGTGATATCAAAGTGGCAAGTGAAGATGAGAAAGAAGATCCACTTGATTTCGTACTTTGGAAACCAAAAAAGGAAGGTGAACCTGCATGGGCATCACCATGGAGTGATGGAAGACCAGGCTGGCATATTGAATGTTCGGTTATGAGCAAGAAATATTTAGGAGAACAGATTGATATTCATGCTGGTGGTGAGGACTTAATTTTTCCACATCATGAAAATGAAATTGCTCAAAGTGAAGCAGCAAATGGAAAAGAATTCGCAAAATACTGGATGCACAACGGCTTTCTAAATATTGACAACAAAAAAATGTCAAAATCCGAAGGAAATTTCTTTACCGTAAGAGATATCGGTGAAAAATATCCATATGAAGTGCTTCGTTTTTTTATGCTTAGTGGAGCACATTACCGTATGCCGCTCAATTTTAGCCGTGAATTAATGGAGGCAGCGAAAAATGGTTTGGAACGTATTGAAAACTGCGTAAGTAATCTAAAACGCCTACAAAATACTGCGCAGGAAAAAGCACTTTCCGATAAAGAAGAAGCACTTTTAGTTAAGATGGAAGAATTTAATAAAAAATTCGATGCCTCTATGGAAGATGATTTTAATACAACCGATGCGATATCTGCTGTTTTTGAGATGGTAAAAGCAGCAAACGTAGGAATGGATGATACTACGTCAAAAGAATGTGTGCTAAGTGTATACAATCGTATCAAAAAGCTTTGCGATATCGTAGGAGTGAAGGTCGAAAAAGAGGAAGAACTTTTGGACGAAGGGATCGAAGCGCTGATCGAAGAACGACAAGCTGCACGAAAAAATAAAGATTTCAAACGGTCCGATGAAATCCGCGATTTGTTACTATCAAAGGGAATCCTATTAGAAGATACAAGAGAAGGTGTGAGATGGAAGAGAGCGTAACCAGTCTTTTTGACCAAATCAGTCAGACATTTGGTGCAAAAAAAGCCGATTTAAAACAATATTCTGGACTTACGTTAGCTTATATTGGAGATGCGATTTATGACCTGATTATCCGAACCCTTCTTGTAGAACAGGGAAATGCACCGGTAAATACACTTCACAAAAGAGCAAGCAAAGTGGTAAAGGCAGAAACACAGGCACGTCTGATTCATGCAGTGCTAGAAGACTTGACTGAAGAAGAGCAAACTGTATATAAAAGAGGAAGAAATGCGAAATCAGCAACGTCAGCAAAAAATGCAAGTATTAATGATTATCGTACGGCAACAGGATTCGAAGCATTGATGGGTTACCTGTATCTAAACAATCAGATGGACCGGGCTTTGCAGTTAGTAAAAATAGGATTAGAGAAAATAGGAGAAACAGTATGAGAAGTGAAGAATTTACAATAGAAGGTAGAAATGCAGTATTGGAGGCCTTTCGTGCAGGAAAACCGGTAGACCGTCTTTTTATATTAGATGGAAGTCAGGATGGACCAATTAAATCCATCTTAAGAGAGGCAAAAAAGGGAGATACTATCATTCAGTTTGTACAAAAAGAACGTCTTGACCAAATATCAGAAACTGGCAAACACCAAGGAGTCATCGCTTATTGTGCAGCTTATGAATATGCCGAGATAGAGGATATGTTTAAGTTAGCCGAAAAAAAGGGTGAAGCACCATTCTTAGTACTGCTTGATGGTATTGAAGATCCTCATAACTTAGGTGCTATCATCCGAACAGCAAATCAGGCAGGCGCTCATGGTGTTATTATACCAAAGAGAAGAGCCGTAGGACTTACTGCAACGGTAGCAAAGGCAAGTGCAGGAGCAATTAATTTCACACCAGTTGCAAAAGTTACCAACCTTTCTGCTACGATTGAAGAATTAAAAGAGCGTGGCATGTGGTTTGTTTGTGCAGATATGGACGGAACAAAGATGTATGACATCGATTTAAAGGGCTCCATTGGTATGGTGATTGGAAACGAAGGCGAAGGAGTAAGCCGCTTGGTAAAAGAAAAATGTGATTTTATAGCAACCATTCCGATGAAAGGGGATATTGATTCTCTTAACGCATCGGTTGCAGCGGGTGTCCTAGCTTATGAAATCGTAAGGCAAAGAGGATAGACTTACGTGGCAACGAGGGAATATTCGCCTAGATAGAAAGGATAAATAGAGGGGATAACGGTGGAAGAAATGTATTCACAAAACTGCGATGAAGAACTGATTCAGCGGATTCGCAAAAATGATACTGGGGCACTGGATTATATACTAGAGAAATATAAAAATCTAGTACGTAAGAAAGCAAGAAAGCTATTTTTAATTGGTGGAGACAGGGATGACTTGATTCAAGAGGGGATGATTGGTCTTTATAAGGCGGTCAGAGACTATGATGAAGGTCGTGAAAGTTCATTTGCATCATTTGCGGACCTTTGTATTTCGAGGCAGATTTATGATGCTATAAAAGCTTCCAACCGCCAGAAAAATATACCACTCAATACGTATGTCTCCTTCTATACTCCTCAATTTGACGAAAATGGTGACTACCTTTTTGCCAATAATAAAGAAAATCCGGAAGTGCTCTTAATCGATCGAGAGAATGTGACAACACTGGAAAAAGAGTTTGGTCAGGTTTTAAGTGGTTTTGAAAAAGAAGTACTTTCTTTGTACCTGGAAGGTCTAAAATATCAAGAAATCGCACAAAAAATAAAACGGGAACCCAAATCAGTTGACAATGCGCTGCAACGAATCAAGGCGAAGCTGTCAAAGATTTACGCGATGAAGGAATAAAATGATGGGAAAAATTTTAGTAGTGGGGTTGCCAATAAAAATAAAATAAGAAGAAATTGTTTGAATTGTTTTAAAAATAGCATTGACAAGTAAGGTCAATCTGTGCTAAAATCGTATTTCGTAAGGTGATTAATCTTATGATGCTGGCATGGCACAGATGGTAGCGCGCAACATTGGTAGTGTTGAGGTCACGGGTTCGATTCCCGTTGCTAGCTTAATCGTAAAAACAGGCTTAAATCTAGATATAAATAGATTTAAGCCTGTTTTTTTCATCAGGGAGTTATCACATGGAGAACAGAAAGAAAAGAGACAGTTTTTATGACAATGCCAAATTCATATTGATATTTTTGGTTGTACTAGGTCATTATTTGGAACCATTTATTCATACAAACAAAGTTGTATATAGTATATTCGGTTTTATTTATATGTTTCATATGCCGGCTTTTGTATTTATATCCGGATTCTTTTTCAAAAAAGAGATAAACCCCAAAGCGCTATATAAAATATGCGTAGACTTTTTAGTACCCTATATAATCATTCAATTGCTGTTTATTACATTTACGAAACTAATAGGTTTAGAACAATATCATTATACATTGCTGACACCTGTCTATATTTATTGGTATTTGTTTGCCATGTTTATCTGGAATGCTATACTAAAAATTGTAATATTCATTTTTGACTCTTTAAAAACCAAAATCGAATATATGATAGGGCTTAGTTTTGTATTAGGCTTGATTGCAGGCTATTTAGCTTTTATTTCATGGAAGCTAAGTCTTTCACGTATCATAGTATTATTTCCTTACTTTTTATTGGGATATTATTTTAAGACGAAAAGGATAAATATAAACAATCTGATCGTAAATAAAATAGTGGCAGTTGCTATATTTATAATAGGCCTGTTCTTATCATTTGCTTTTTCGGACATATTCAAATTTGAGTTACTAAGTTGTGCATTACCTTATAAAAATATGGGATTTGGATTATATGGAAGTATATATAGATTGATATTATACATGATTCAAATAGTAATGATGGTATCATTTTTCTCACTCGTTCCAAAACAGAAAACTAGATTTACAATAGTAGGAACGAAAACACTTACGATATATATTTTGCATGGATTTATCATAAAATCACTCGTAGCTCTAGCATACTTTATCGATTATAATGTGGCGAAAGTAATCGCATCACCGTTGCTGGCCCTTTTAACGGTATTTTTGTTAAGTAAAATTCCAATAAATTTGAAAGTAAATTTCTATGCGCAAAAATCAAAGCAGAAATAAGGATAAATATGTAAAATACTGTGTTATAATAAGCTATAAGGATTAACCATTCAACATTAGGGGGTAGGACATTGTTTATTGCTAGGCAGTCAATCGTGAATCGAAACATAGAAGTATATGGTTATGAGCTGCTCATCCGCACACAAGTGATGCAAAATTCATATGGACAAGTGGATGAGACAATCGCAACAGCAACAGTAATCAGTGAAAGTTTGATATCATAGAGACACCATTAGATACCATACAAGACAAAGTAAAAAAAGCACTAGGGCAGAACAAAATAATATTAGCTGAAAAAATAGAAACGCAAGAAGAGTTTAATTGGCATAGATGAAGAGCGCTTAGCCTATGGGTATCTGGAAACATTAAAATGGGTGGATGAGATGTTATCCATGTTTTAAAAAAGCGGCTGGAAAGTCCACAATTCTCTTAATGATAAAGGAAGAACTAAAGAAGCGCGGGATTTTACTATCTGTTTTTGTATTCAGAAGCTATTAAGAAGCGATAATGATCAAAAATCATTATTGCTTCTTTTAAAATTTCAAATATGGAATAAAAAATGCAAATATTGAAAAAACTATTGATGAATTAATAAAAATGGAATAGAATAAAAAATAAGTAAGGAGGTTTACAAATGGGGAATGTGGTAGTTCGTTTGCAATCGATCGAATTGAAAAATATAAAGAATGTAAATGATGGTAAAATTGAAATGCCTTGCTCTTTCCGAAAAAACCTTGATTATAAAAGAGCCGAAATTCTAGGATTATATGGTCAAAATGGCTCAGGAAAAACAGCAGTGATTGATGCATTGTTTTTCCTTCAGCGCATCATGATTGGAGAAAGTCTGAAGGAAGAATTGAGCGATTACATTGATGCGAAAGAAACACAGGCCGAGATAGCGGCAGACTTTGCGATCTTTATGGATGATATTATTTATGAGGTCGGCTATCACGTGAAGTTGCACAAAACATCGTCAAATCAGGTCGAAATCCAAAGAGAAGTACTAAGCAGTGCAAAGTATGACGGTGAGAAGAGAAGCAATAAGATTATATTTATGGATTATCAAAGAGATGAAAATACGACAGTCTTTACACCGAAAAAGCGTTTGGAAGAACTGATTGAGGGAAATAAGGAATATCGGACGGATTTAATTGTTGCAAAAAAAATGGCTGAAAAAAGTAATTGTTCGTACATTTTTGGCGATAGCAGTCGGGAGATTTTTTTCCATGAATTTGAAAATGCCTTTTGTGACTACTCCTACATTATCAAAGCGTTGTTTCGGTTTGCCTTGACGGATTTGTTCGTAATACGCAATTCCCATTCGGGGGTCATTTCTGCAAATTTTATGCTGCCAATGGCTTTTCGAATCGATAAGGAGAATCAAAGCAGTGCCAAAATGAAAGGAGATTTTGCAGTTTCTCTGACTGAGCCAACGATCCTTGATCAGAAAAGAAAAGACGTGTTATATCGGATTGTGGAAGAAATCAATACCGTTCTTTATACCATTATTCCTGGGATGAAGATGGATATAAAGGATTACGGCATGCAGCTTATGGACAATGGAGAAAACGGATATAAGGTCGAACTGCTTTCTGCAAGAGATGGCGTTCCATCGATTCCTATCCGCATGGAATCGGAAGGAATCATTAAGATTATTTCGATTCTAAATGCATTGATTCAAGCGTTTGCGAATCATTCGATTTGTCTGGCAATCGATGAACTAGATGCTGGAATTTTTGAATATATGCTGGGCGAACTTCTGGATATTTTCACGAAAAGTGCAAAGGGGCAAATGATTTTTACTTCGCATAATTTACGAGCACTGGAAATGTTAGATAAAGAGAGTATTATGTTTTCTACGGCAAATCCGAAGAATCGCTATATTCATATGAAAAACATCAAGCGTTCCAATAATCTTCGAGATGTCTATTTGCGTAGTATTACACTGGGTGGACAAAACGAAGAAATATATGCAGAAACAGACAGTATGAAAATTGCACGCGCTTTCCGAAAAGCAGGCAGGAGCAAAGACAATGAATAGCAACGAAAAGAAGGTTATTCTATTTATTGTGGAAGGTCCAAGTGATGAAGCAACGATTGGCTCTATTATGAAAGAATATTTTATCGGCAATCAGGTGCAGTTCTTTGTTGTTCATGGTGATATTACAGTCAAAGATTACGTGAGTGTTGACAATATTATAAAAAGAATCGATGAATTGGTTGAAAAGGTGAAAGGCAGATATCGCTACAAGACGTCTGATTTTATGAAAATCATTCAATTGGTTGATACAGATGGAGTATTCATACCAAATAAACAGGTACATGAAGCAGATGTGAATTCTATTATGTATTATGAGGAACATATGGATACGAAATCTCCCGAAAATACATTAAAAAGGAACCATACGAAAGCGCAGCTACTGCTAAAACTTCGAACGACGGGCAAGATAAAATCCATTCCATATCGGATTTATTTTAATTCCTGTAATTTGGAGCATGTTTTGTACAATGAATTGAAAGATTTTTCGGATGCCAAAAAGGAACAAATGTCGGATGATTTTGCGGAAAAATATGAAAATAATGTAACCGAATTCATTGCATTTATTTCAGAGGAGAGTGTTGCAGTTCCAGGTACTTATCAAGAGACTTGGAAGTATATTGAAAAAGATTGCAATTCATTGAATCGACATTCTAATATGCATCTGATATTTAAAGAATGAGATTATGAGAAGTGAAGAGAGGATGATTGAATGAAACAGCATTTTTTAGATGACCAAAACTATGAAAGTGAGCTTATCACTATTTTAAAAGAAAACAACGTTAAGAGTATATTGCTGGTCTGTGGACATTCCATTGAGCAACTGGATCTAAATCAGCTACTGAGTGACTTGCCTGCGACTTTAGATATCAAAATTACGAGATTTATGGATTTTGAGCCAAACCCTCGATATGAATCAACGGTCGCAGGGGTTCATGCATTTCAGGAGAATGACTGCGATTTTATAATAGCGGTCGGAGGTGGAAGTGCTTTGGATGTTGCAAAGTGTATTAAGCTGTTCCACACAATGGATGCGACAACAAATTATCTGGAGCAAGAAATCATTCCAAATGACACCAAATTACTTGCGATTCCAACGACTGCCGGAACAGGTAGCGAATCAACAAAATACTCTATTATCTATGTAAATGGGGAAAAACAGACCGTGAATGAGCAAAGCTCCTTGCCAGATTATGTCCTTTTGCATCCTGTGGTTCTTAACTCACTTTCAGACTATCAAAAAAAGGCAACCATGATGGATACCCTTTGTCACGCCATTGAATCCTATTGGTCGGTAAAATCTTCCGTGGTAAGTAAAAAATACGCAGGAATCGCAATCAGTTCCGCAATACAAAATGCAGAAGCTTATCTTTTGAATCTAGAAGATGGTAATCGAGTTATGCTAGATGCTGCTAATATAGCAGGTCAGGCAATCAACTATACACAGACAACAGCAGCGCATGCGATGTGCTATAAAATCACAACGTTATATGGTGCATCCCATGGTCATGCGGCCATGCTTTGCTTAACAAAAATCTGGTCCTATATGTTAAATCATATGGATCTATGTAATGACCCACGAGGAAGCGAGTATCTATTTACAACATTTCAGGAAATTGCTTCCTTTATGGGATGTGATTCGAGTGAACAAGCCATTGATAAATTGGAGCAGATGATGGAAGACTATGATCTTAAGAATCCGCAAATACAATCCATGGACGAATTCTATAAGCTTGTAAAATCCGTAAATGTAGATCGACTACAAAATCATCCGGTGAAATTGGAGGAGGTAGATCTGATTCGGATTTATAATAAAATCTTCGGGCTGTAATGTTAAATGTATGATGGGCATCCTGTTTTAAGAAGAATAATAGTTATAGCATTAAAAAGCCTTTAAACGTAGTGAGAATTAACGTTTAAAGGTTTTTTGCTTTTTCATAAAAGAATGAACTCATTGCAAGAATGGTTGATATAGGCTTATATTAGTATGGATTTTTTCTTCGGTTATAAAGTATAATGTGGAAAGAGGCTTGTTGGTTATGTACATAATGGAGGAAGCTGATGTATAAAGTTTTTTTAGTAGATGATGATGAACTTATCTTAAAAGAGATAGTGAATACAGTCCCGTGGATGGATAATGGATTTGAAGTGGTTGGTTTTGAGAGTAATACGAACAAAGCGATTCAGATAATACAAGAATTGCAACCAGATGTGATATTTACTGATTTGAAAATGCCAACGGTAGACGGACATAGTTTTATGAAATGCATCAAAGAAAAGGGAATTCAAGTTGAGGTTATAATGTTGAGTGCGTATGGTACCTTTGAAGATGCCTGTACCTTTTTCAAACAAGATGGGTTTGATTATCTATTAAAACCAATACAACTAGAAGAAGTACAGCTGGTACTGGAAAAGCTGGCAAATAAACTGGCGAAAAAGTACCCGATTGTAAAAGAAACAGAAAATAAAAAAATGAATGAATCTTTTATACAAATGCTTGATTATCTAAAAATCCATTTTATGGAGAAGATTACGTTGGAACGGCTTGGAAAACAGTTTGCACTTAGCCCAGGATACATCTGTAACTTGTTTTCTAAATACTATAATACTACCTTGACTTGTTATATAACTGATTTGAGGATGGAGAATGCAGTCAAACTTATGAAGGAAAGTAATTATCAGTTGAAAAAGATTGCGGTAGAATGTGGATACAAAGACTATTACTATTTTAGCAAGGTCTTTAAAGTCCATTTCGAAATGACACCGAGTCAGTATCAAAATGAATTGTCATAAGGTATAAAACAGATGAGGTGGTAAACACGATGGAGAATAAAAAGAAACGGAGTTTGTTTATATATTTCGTGATCCTATTGGTTTTTTCATTTAGTATAGTAATCCTGCTTTTGTTTTGTAAAGCGTTAAAAAGCGATAAGAAGTTAGAAACGGTTACGATAGCGATCATGCAAAACGATAGAGTGCAGGATTTTAATTCAAATTACTATAAAATTTGGCTGGAAAAACAGACCGGATATAAGATTAAGTTTGTATATATACAGTCTATTTATTACAAAGAATATATTAGAGCATTGCTGGAATCAAAGGAAGGAACAATTGATGCAATCTTTCTGCCAGATGAGCAGGAAATTATTACGAAAGAGGAGTTTCAAAGTTATGTAAAGGCAGGATATTTTGCTAATATATTAGATTACATAGATTCGGATAGTAATCTATGCGAGTTGTTTGATACCTATCAGGATATCCGATTAAAGGGTAAGATGACAGAGTCAGATGGTGGTATCTATTATATGCCAAATATGGATACGTCACGTCAGGCTAGGAATTTTCAGGTATTGTGGATTAATTTCAGCTGGTTAAAAAAGCTTGGGCTTAATGTTCCGAAAACGACAGAAGAATTTCACGATGTTTTAAAAGCATTTAAGGAATTTGATGCAAACGAAAATGGAAGACAGGATGAAATATCTCTCATTAGCTGCGAGGAAGAATATGCTCTGCAAAGCTATAATT
This sequence comes from Lachnoclostridium sp. UBA5725, assembly GCA_002419585.1. Classification (GTDB taxonomy): domain Bacteria; phylum Bacillota; class Clostridia; order Lachnospirales; family Lachnospiraceae; genus DIGJ01. The sequence goes on along the minus strand of DIGJ01000034.1, from coordinate 24,401 downwards.
ATCTTTTGAATGCATTTATTCCAAATGATCCGGTCAGAGGAAGAGTTTTTTGCAATTCTGCTGGAAAAATTGTTGATTCATTTACTCAGGATTCGTTTCGAGAGGGACTTACCTATTGTCATACTCTGTATCAGGAAGGGTTATTAGCAAACGAAGGATTTACTTTTTCAAAAAAACAGGTTCAAGAATTAGTGAATGATCCGGCAAATTTGGTAGGAGCTTTTACAAGTCAGAGTATCGCAGATATTGTGTATGCAAATTCTCCGGATGTGTTAGCAAGGTACATACAGGTACCACCACTGGCCGGTCCTAGGGGTGAGAAAAACGCAATTATGCTGGAACCAGAACCTTGTTTTGGGGGCATGATACCGGTAAACAGCAGACATAAGAAAGAAGCCTATGAGATCATGGATTTGATGCTATCCGAAGAAGCTTCCCTCATTGCTGAATTTGGTGAAGAGGGAGTAGACTGGAAATTTTCCAAACAAAGCGATTTATCTACTTATGGAACCAAAGCAAAAATCACGACAATCCATTATCTCAAAGACAAAGTGCAAAATCAAAATTTTATGGGAGCCGGTCCGTGCGTTATAAAAGAGAGCTACCTAAATGGTGTCACATGGAATGGAAACAGTTCGAATGTGGAATATATTGATTCCAGAGCCATTATGAGATATGAACCATATTATCTTATGAAATATCCGGACAAAGAGATTGCTTTGCAGAAAGAGTTTGATTTAAAGAGCGATAAAATAATACCGATGTTTATTAAAGGAGAACTAAATATATTGGAGGATACTGCCTGGAATATAGTACAAAACGAATTAAAGAAAGGGAGTCAATGAGAATAGAAAATCAAAAGCGGAAAAAAAGAATTGCTATATTGTGTATATTCACTTTGTTATTTTTTAGTGGTTGCAGTCAAAAGGATATCAAAACAAGCCAGCAAAAGGATATGGAAAAGTGGATGGAGGAAGCGAATCTTGATGCAGTGGAAACGAAAGAAGAACTCTATGAGGCGGCACTATCGGAACATACACTTGTAATCTATACCGTAAGTACGAGAGTATTTGATGTGAAAGAAAGCTTTGAAAAAGAGTATCCAGGACTAACGGTAGAAATTAATCATATTCGATCGGGTGATTTAGTAGATCATCTGCTTCAAAATTATGAAAAGAAAGATTATTTATGTGACTTAGTAATCTGTAGTGACAACGATGCAAGTTTGTATGATCAGCTAATACAGCCTGGAATCATATATCCCTATATCCCAAGCGATATTGCATCCAAAATGAAAGAAGGGCATGCAGAGGAAGAATTAGTTTTTTTGGGAGAATCCTTGATGCTATTTTATAATGGAGAAGCTTATAAGGAGGCTCCTGTTAAAAATATCTGGGAGTTGACAAAGGAACAGTATAAAGGAAAAATTATCATGGCAAATCCCCTAAGATCATTTTCGACCTATGGTTTTTGTGCTATGCTTCTAAAAGAAGATAAAAAGATAGAAGAAGCTTATGAAAGATACAAAGGCGAACCACTTAAGATATCACAAGGAAAAACGGCAGGTGAAATTTTATGGGAGCAGATGGCACCCAATATTGTATTTACGAATTCGAGTGACGAAGTGGCAGAAGGTATCGGCAATAGCGGAAAGGATGGAATGGAAATTGGTATCATGATTTCTAGTAAGATGCGTCTGAAAGATATAGGATATCAGTTTGAGCCAATTTACAAGCTAGATCCATTTGCAGCAGTATATACACCAAATTCTATAATGGTTGCAGGGGGATGCAAAAATATCAATACAGCCAAGCTTTTTGTGAGATACATCATGGGAGAAGCAGATGGAACTGGAGAGGGAAGAATGCCCTATTCCACCAAGGGAACGTGGTCTACAAGAATCGATGTACCAGACGGAAATGATGTGCCACTTTCTAAGATTGATTTGATACCACTTGATAGAACGTATATTCAGGAGAACAAGGAAGAGATTAAATATTTTTTTGAATATATTTTGAATGAAAATATAACCGAGTAGATACTTTACAAAAGGCAGGAGTTTTGGATGAAAAGAGAAAAGAAGTCTTTATTGCAACAGTTGAAAAGAACCATTTTAGGATTGTGTTTTGCACTGATTGTTTTGTGGCTTCTTTTTTACTTTTATATGAATTTCGCAATCAAAAGCTACACAATGCATAATATGGAACAAGTATCGGAAAGCATTATTACCAAATTAGAGCAGACATTTTTGGAATTGGAGGATATTTCGTTTACGGTGTCCGAAAATAAAGTCATCAGAGACTTTTTGACCACAAAAGACAGAATTTTGGTTCATACAAAGTCGAGTCAGGTTATGGAAGAACTGGACAAAGTGGTCAGTCAGGATATATTGGCAGAAAATCTGATTTTATACAACCAACAGGGAGAATACTATCGTTTTTACGGCAAGATTAGCAATACAGCAGCCCAAAGTATATATTATACAATACAAAAAGAGACCACCAAAAAGCAAATGCAGATTAAAGTTGAGGGTGTGAATTATATCGGTTATGTTGATTCGGTTTATCACGGAAATGAAAATTTGGGAAAAATCGTGATGCTGATTGAGGAAAGTGAGATTTACAGACTGTTTCAGGAAACTGGTGGAATAGAGAATATGACAATTGCACTAGCTGCAGATAATCAGATTATTGTAGCAAATGAAGAAAAAGTAGTTGGATTAGGGGTAGAAGAGTTCATGCAATCAACAAAATATCTGGTACATAAAGAGGTTGGATTTACTCCTTTTGAACTGTTTGTCGTGTATGGGGATACGAATCAGGTAATGACTTACTTTTTTATGGGAGCAATTATAATCACTGCATTTGTTTTATGGTTTGTTCTAATAATATTTTTACAATTTTGGAAAAATAACTTTTTTGAGCCAATACAGAAAATCATACAGGAAGTGGAGAAATTTGATGGCGGAAAAGGAGAAAAACTAGAAGAGACAAAAATTGAGTATTTTGATAGTCTCGTAACAAGAATCAATGATATGCTGGCTCGAATGGAGCAAAAAGAGGCAGAATTATTCCAAGCTACTTTTTCTTTACAAGAGTCAGAAATCAAGAAGCAGAAGGCTTTGATTGTATCATTAAAGAAGCAGATAAATGCTCATTTTACAGTAAATGTACTAAATAATATCAAAGCGTTGTCTATTTTGGGAGAGAACGAAAAAGCAGGTCTTATGTGTGATGGATTATCCTATCTGCTTCGCTATGCCAATGGTGGTGAAAGCATGGTGAATGCTATGGAAGAATTTTTTGTTTTGAGTAAATATATCGATATCATGGAAATTCGTTATCCAGGACGATTTTTGGCAGAGGTGGAAATGGAGGATTTTCTGGAGAATATCAAGTTGCCGCGCATGTTGATACAACCGCTGGTTGAAAATAGTATTTTGCATGGCTTTGCAGATAACATAGGAAAAGGACCGGAAGGTGTTTTTGGAAAAATTCATGTTTATTGTAAGGCGATGGAGGACAGTGTTCAATTTATAGTAGAAGATAACGGTTGTGGAATGGAGGAAAGGACAGTAAGCAAAATCAGGAATGATCTAGAAAATGTGATAACAGAGGATGGGGTAGATGTAGAAGGACTGTCCCATGTCGCACTTCTTAATATTCATCGAAGAATACGCTCATATTTTGGTGGTGGATATGGGGTGGAGATTACTTCGAAAGAGGGAAAAGGGACAAAGGTCGTACTTACCATACCCATTGTATAGAATCCCGACGCTCCAATAAAGATGTGAATATATTACTAATAAATGTGAATATAGTATATTTTTTTGTAATAGTAAGAATGATATGCTTAAACGGTATAAATTAATAGCGTATCATAATAAAAACATAAAAAGGAGCGGAATAAGTTATGAAACAAAAAAGAATATTACAAAGAATTATTACATTTATGTTGGTGTGTACCTTCCTCTTGACAGCGACTCAGCCAGTTTTAGCAAGTGCAGCATCAACTACGGAAAAAAAGGCATCTGTGAAATTCACGAAAACAAAAGCGACGGGATTCACGTCTATTTCATCGTTGCGTTCCACAAATCAGTATTTGATTGCATTTGGAGAAAAGAAAAGTGGGAATGTATTATCCTACAGCAGTGATGGTAACACATTTAAGGACATTGATCTTGATAAAGAGATTGAAAAGGAATATAAAGGATACAGCTTTTCTGAGATTGAATTAAATTCACACGTATCGTATATTGATGGAAAGAAAGCATATTGTGTGATGGGAAAGGCAACCACAAATGATAAAAAAGATTATCATTTCCTTATCAATATCTCTTCTGATCTGAAAAAAGTTTCCATTCTAAAATTGGATCAAGCATTTGAAGATTTGGATAAAAATGCGCAAAACATTGAAGTGGAGAAATATTTTGATTATGATTACAAAAGTGGAATCATAATAGCAAATGGAAGCTACGAGGATGCTTCAGGGACAAAAACGCCTGTTTATCTGGTAATAAAAAAGAATTCAGATCTAAGTGCCTATAAAACCCCGAATGTAAATTGTGACAGGGTAGATATCGTAGGAAAATATTTGATTTGTTACAATTGGGATTTAAGGCTAACAAGTGACTGGTCACAGGCGACAGTAGGGTATTTCTACTATTCAAAAGACTACAAAACTTGGAAAAAAGGTGAGACACCTAAGGACGCAGATGCTAATTCATGGAACCGATCCTATTATGACTGGGAATCATTTTGTGCAGCACCACAAAGCTCTTCAGATACCTATACGTTATATTACACCAGTAATATGAAAGACTATAAATCAATAAGCAAAGATTACGTGATTCAATCAAACAGTAGAAATATGGATTTTGACAAAGACGATAATAAAGTATATGCGATTGAGCGAAGCTATGGTGATAAGGGGCAGCTTGTAATCTCAGTAAAAAGTGGTGCAAAATGGAAACAGCTATTCAATTACAAGGCAAAAACCAGTGATTTTAATTTTAGGGAAATGCGATGGATAGCAGATGGGCTTGTACTTGTCAAAGATGCAAAAACAAAAAAACTCTTTCAATATGGAGCAGGAAAAGAATATAGTACAAAGCTTGATGTAAGTAAATTGAATTTGTCTGGTACTGATTCTAATAATATGTGTTTTGGAACCTATGATAGCAAATATCTGTTAGCATCCAAAAATGGGTTGGCAAAATACTATTTATTTGAGACACCTGCAAAAATAAAAGGAATAGATAACTGGTCAGGGAAGAAGACTGAAGAGCGTTTTTATGTGTATTCAGATACGGCAATTTATTATGTTAATAAGTCGGCAGTGACCAAAGCGATGAAATAAGACATGGAGGTAAGAATGGATCGGTTAAAAAAATTAGTATGCGCAGGTATGACATGTGTCATGACAGTTTTTTTGTTTGCTGGATCAAAAGGGTTAGGTACTGTTACGGCAAAAGCCGTTTCCTCGGTAGAGGTCGCTTCTTCTGCAGCTACATTGACACAGGATCAGGCAGAGGAAATCGTAGGCATGACTATGATATATTCTGAGAAAGCATCGGATACCAAGGAACTGATGATGATTATGGCTGAAATGGGTTACGATAAAGCTACATTGAAAAGAGCGTTCCAGTTAGTTAACAGCAAATATAAAAGTAAGGCTGCTGCTATTTCGCATTTCAATGAAATGTATGGAACTGATTTTACAAAAACATACAATGATTTATACAGTGCACTGGTTGGAACTACAAAATCCAAAGGCGGTAAGATTTCCAAAATGGATATTGTTGTTATAGAGGAACAGCTCTATACCGGCAAAGCAATCAAATCTTCGGTCACAATTATGGACGGTGGTTACGAGCTGAAAAAAGGAACGGATTATAAACTAACCTATTCAAACAATAAAAAAATAGGAAAGGCAACCATTACCATCAAAGGAATCGGAAAGTACACGGGAACGGTGAAAAAGAACTTTTCGATTGTTGCCATTAAGACCTCAGATATAGCAACGTTTTATTTAACTATGGCAGAACTTGTAGATAACAATGTCCATTTGTCATGGAAAAAATATGGAGGTAATGAATGTGATGGAATACAGATTTTACGATCCAAGTCGGAGGATGGAAAATATTCCGTAATCCATACGATTACAAAGACAGATTCGTCTGAAAGTAATTATAATGGTTACATTGATACGACAGCAAAAGGAAAATCCTATTATTATGCAGTTCGTGCCATTGTGAACGTAAAAGGGAAGAAGTACCTTGGAGAAATGGATAATAAGGCGAAAGCGGAAAAAACAAGTAATAATTGGTACAAAGGTGATACGGGATATATTAAGGTAATCGAAAGTAGTGACAACAAACTCGAGAGCTTTGTGGAATATGATACAAATGGAGATGTCTTTTGGAATTGTGACTGGCCTGTTACCTCAAATGAAGAAGAAGCTACCTGGGTAACAACGGAAAACAACGAAGATGTATCCCATACAAAATCGGTCAATTACAGTTTATCGACGCCAGGTGAATACGCTCAAAACGGACAGAATGTAGATGTGAAACTATATTATGGTAAAAATTTATTTTACTATATATGGGCGCAGGACGGACATGGGTTTATCGCAATGTTTGATAGATACAATTAATTTTACTAGGATGTTTTTTGGATAGATTTATCTGTCTGGAAAACATCCTAAAAAAATAGAGGAGTTTGCAAAATGAAAACGTCTAAAATAATGAAAAATGTCATAATTTTTATTGTTTCTATATTGCTCTTAATTATTTTTGTTTTTGGAGGCTTGTTAACGTTCTATATAATAAAATCAGAAATTGCTTCTAAGAAAGCGGAATCTAAGCCTGAAGTTCGGCCTTTGACCGAGCAAGAACAAATCTTTGTTGGACTGTGGGAAGCCGAGGATGGCAGTTTGCTTGCGATTCGAGCACGCGGGGGTTTTGATGCAAGAAATTTTGCATTGGATGCAATATGCAAATTGAATACGATATACAATACGGAAGTATACGAACCCTCATGGGGAAAAATTACCCGTGACGTAGACACTGTTTTGGAGGAGAGAGGAGACTTGCTTGTAATTTCTGATACATTTGATTGCCCAGATGTAAACGACCCCGATGGTTTGAAAACAGTTGAAACGGAAGAACGATTGGAATATGATGCAGAAACCGATATTATTACGCATATCAGCACTCATCAGGATTATTATAGCGGAGAAATGGGAGAAATCAAAACCGTATTTCACCGAACAGACCGTGAACCTACGGACAAAAGCGTTGACTGGGAGTGGTATTATGGCATTCATCCACATCGAAGACCTTAAGGATTAAGTGCTGTTTTGTATTTATAAAATCTAAAAAAATTTGCCAGGAGGATAGTAGGATGCAAAAAAAGAAAGAAAGTATTCAATTTATATCATTATTATTATTGTCGTTAATGTTAGTGGTAACCATGATACCATTACAAGCAGATGCGGCACTCGCAAAACCTAAAATTACACAAGCAAGCAATGATGAAGCGGGTGGCATTGGGATAATGTTTAATGGTGTATCAAATGCGAATAGATACCAGATTGTATATTCAAAAAATAAGAATTTTTCAAATAAAAAGACGATAGATACAACAAGTACTTATTATGGACAGATTTTTTGTCTTGAAAAAGGAACTTATTATGTTAAAATGCGTGCTTACGTTACAAGTAATGGGAAAGAAGTCTTCAGTGGCTATAGTAATGTGAAAAAAGTTAAGGTGAATAATGGAGCCACGAAAATTAGCCTCGGAAAAGAAAAGAGTGGCAAATTATCAATGGGTAAGCCAGTGGTGGCTTTTTATGCTAATTTTAAGACATCAACCTGGGTAAAATTTAAAATTAGTGCATACGCAAATGATAGTAGCAATCCAAAAAGTGAGTGGTGCTTTACAGCAAAGCAGGAGGATTGGGAAAATATAACACTAATGAATACAGACGATAGTGTGGTGAAACATACGATCAATGATTCCCCGTATTATACTTATACATCGCCAGAGCCTTTATTTATACCAGTGGGAGAACACAGCTTTAAACTGAATGTTTTAGAATATATGTTTGAGGATGCAAGCAACTATGAATTAAATTATAAGATTACAATTATCGAAACAGACCGTCCGTTTAGGGAAAAGCAAAAATAATAGGTCAATATAAGTTGAAGGGCAACAAGGTAAGGATGAAAGGAGAAGGATTAAGTGAAACGTATAAAGGAAAGGGCTATGCAATTTATGTTGTTAGCTTTGGGCATTTTGTTCCTACTTCCTGCAAAAAGAGTGGAAGCAGAAGACAGTTTTAATTTATTTGCTCGTGTCGATGTAAGAGTGGAAAGAGAGCGACAAGTGGCCGTTGATGTCATGGCGAATAAAAGTGGAACGATATATGGATACCGAGTAGAGGCTAAGGGGACGGCTCCGTCACTAACGCAGGTGTTGAAATCGGACGAAAAGCAAAAGGTTAGTGCAGGCGTAGAAAATACACTTATGTTTACCTCGTATATGATGCAATGTGAATGCGGAAAAAACTATGATTTTTATTTTGCATTTGTAGATAGTAATGGAAAACAATATGGATTATATTCGGTTTTAAATAAAAAAATAAGTAATTTCCCTGCAGGTGATGGAACCTTAAATAATCCATACCAAATCTGGACCGAGCGTCATTTATATAATTTATATGCATGTACTGGTAAAAAGGATATTCATATAAAAGTAATGCAAAATATTGATATGACAAAATCAACCTATAAGGGAAGTATGACAGATTATGCAAGTTCATTTCTTGGTACACTGGATGGAAATGCAAAGGTGATTAAAGGACTGAATGGAAGGCTTTTTTATGGAATAGGAGAAAGCGGTATGGTCCATAATCTACATTTTTACAAATGTACAGCAGATGGAAGAAATGGACTGATGGCCATATCGAATAAAGGAACGATTAAATCTTGCTCCATTCAAGATTGCAATATTATTGGAGGCGATGGTGCACTAGATATTGGTGGATTTGTTGGGTCTAATAGTGGAACAATAAAAAGATGTGAGGCAAGAAATATCTATCTAAAAGGTGCATATCAGTATGTAGGTGGGATTGCAGGAAGCAATAGTGGAACAATTGAATCCTGCTATTCGGAGGTAAGTGCATATGCTTTATGGGCAGTAGGTGGTGTTACTGGGAGCAATAGGGGAAAAGGAAAGATTTATACTTGTTTGTCAAATCCAGTCTATTTGTCATCCAAAAGTGAAGAGGGTGGAGTGGCAGGAGTGAATGATGCATCAAGCGGTTTGATATCGGCATGTATTTCACTTTATTTACCTGTGAATCCAGAGAAGAAGGGGCATGGGTCAATTGTAGGAAGTGGGGGAAATGCCTCAACAACAGCCTGTATTGGAGGAGTAAGTTATATACCCCTACCACCCATAAATTCAGAGGATGAGGCTGCGATGAAAGCTTATGAAGAACTGCTGAAAGATTGGATGATGCGTAATGGAGCGATTCAGACACCATATAGCTTTAATGATCCGATTACGGATTATATTGCAATTAATTTTGTGAATATAGCAGAGTTTACTTCGTTGCATTTTGCGTATAAGGAGTCATATGCAAATGAAACTTCCGCGTATCAAAAAGTAAACCCACTTACCCAGCTCTCGTCGTCTACGTCAACATTACAAGATGCTCCCAAAAGGACAACGATTACAAAATTAGAGAAAAGCGATAATAGTGTAGTGATTTCATGGAAGTCGGTTAGTGAGGTTAGTGGCTATGAAGTGTATCGCTCAACTAAAAAAGATGGAAGCTACACAAAAATAAAAGTAGTAACAGGTACTCAATATACAAGTACGGGTTTAAAAAAGGGAACCAATTACTATTTTAAAATAAGAACGTATAAGACTTCTAAAGGAAAAAAGATATATGGAACATATTCTTCGATAAAATCAGTGAAATTATAAAAGAGGGAAGGTACCGTTAACACGATATATAATGGGTTTATCGCATCGTTTGACAAATACAATTAATTTTAATAGGATGTTTTTTAGATAGATTTATCTGTCTGGAAAACATCCTAATTTCAGTTTTATCATTTATATTAACGTGGCAATGATTATATTGATTTTGCCAGTGGAATCGGTAACCCTTAGTTATCCGACGAAAGGATTGCGCCAAACCAAAATCTATAATAAAATACAAGTTAATAGATCAGCTAGAAAGGATGGCAACCAAAAAATGATTAATATAGCAATCTGCGATGATGAAGAGAAGGAATTAAATAAGACGAATAGCATGTGTGAAGCGTACACGAAAGACCATCCAGAGCAAAATATCAGCATAGCCACTTTTCGCTCTCCCGTTGAATTCTTAGACTTTATGAATCAAAAAGATACCTTTGATATTCTTTTTTTGGATATTTACATGCCAGGTATGACAGGTACTGAACTTGCCCATGCTTTAAGAGAAAAACAGATCGACTGCCAAATTGTATTTCTCACGACTTCTTTGACGCATGCAGTTGAGGCATTTTCCCTGCATGCAGTCCATTATTTGGTTAAGCCTTTTACAATGCTGCAATTCGAGGCTGCCTTGGAAAAAGCAATTTCTTTTGTAAAAAAAAATGAAAATAAACATATTTTGTTGAAAACTTCAAATGGAGTACATAAGATTTCGCTGGATCAGATTCTTTATGCGGAAACCTCAGGTCACAAGCAAACGATTTATCAATTGGATGGAACCTATATCGAGGTTCGTATGACCTCTAGTGAGTTGTTTGAATTACTCACGTTGGACGACCGCTTTTTTAAGTGTGGCAGTACTTATATAGTCAACCTTGCAAAAATCAAAGAATTGAATGCGAGATTCCTTTTATTTGATAATGAGAAACAACTACCGATGCTTCGAAGACACTATAAAGATTTGCTTTGTAAGTACACGGAGTATTCACTGAAGTAAGTTTCATTTTTATATACGTAGGATGAAGGTATGGAAGGAGATAGGAAATTGGATTTTTCGGCGATATTAGTACCCGTGATTTCACTGGTGATGGCACAAAGCATCATAATGGATTTGGCGCAGTTTCGTTTTAACAAAAAAAAGCTGTTTATCATACTTGTGATAGAAATTTTTTTCCAGGTGGCAATCAATGGTCCGATTTTGGTGCTAGGTGGACTTGCTCTTTATGCAAAATGGTATATTTTAACAATGGATGTACCTGTAATACTTACATTTTTTTATATATCAAAACGTCGTGATTTTAGGGATTTGTTTACAATTTTAACGACAGTGTTTATTAATTTTATTATTTATCTTGTCGCAATATGGGTTGCGCATCTAAGTAAGCAAGGTTATTGGACGTACAATTTTACAAGAATTATTTTGTTTTCCATTATTTTTTTTGTGTTACATAAATTCATTCGTAAAAGATATATGCAGATACAAGATGAGATAGAAAAAGGCTGGGGAATATACAGTATGCTTCCGTTAATTGGATCAATCGTCATCTATCTTGAATATATAAGGTACAGCTTCAACAAGAATATTGTAGAGGTACTCTTGGTTAGCTCCGTCATTGTTGTGTTTATGATAATTATATTTGTCGTTTTTTATTACGTATTTATAGAGCTTCACGATAAATATCTGGTTCAAGAACAAAAGCGAATCCTTTCCATACAAAACAAAGCACAGCGAGATCAGTTTATTTCGCAAAAGGAAGCAGCGGAGAAAACAAACCGGCGCTGGCATGACTTAAGACATAATACCGAGGAACTGATTGGACTTTTGGAGGCAGGGAATACGGATATGGCACTCGCTTATTTGAAAGAACAACGTGGTATGAATGATATTCCAAAAGAGGAATATTGTCTTCATCAACCAGTAAATAGTATTCTTTGTTTTTGGTCAGCAAGGGCCAAAAAGGAGGGCGTTTCAGTTGAGATACGTACGGATGTACCGGAAAATTTAGCAATCGATGGAATGGAATTATCCGCCCTATTTGCCAATGCGTTTGAAAATGCATATAATGCCTGCCTTCGTCTTCCAAAAACGAATAAACGCTATATTAAGGTGGAATCAAAGTATAATGGAAAACGTCTTGCAATTGGATTTACCAATAGCTGTAGCGATGAGGTGACCTTTGAAGGTGATTTGCCGGTATCTCAAAAAGAGGGCGGTGGAATCGGTACAAAAAGTATGACCTATACGGTAAGCCGGTATCAAGGCACCTCGTATTTCGAAGCCGTAGAGGGTGAGTTTATTGCGAGATTTGTGTTAAATGTGTAGGAGACGTGAAAATAGGACATATATAGCTCAATTATGCCAACAAGGTTGATTTATTTGTGACTTCTTTAATATGATAAGACATAAGACACACTCTGTTCGAAGGAGAAGGTTAGTTAAGGAATAAAATCAAATAAAGAAAAGAGGGTATCAGATGAAAAGTATGAAAAAGAGTTATGCAAAATCCGTAAGTATTTTAATCGTAATTTGCTTACTGCTACAAACGTTTCAAGGAACTGTAGCGAAGGCTTCATGGGTTGCAGATATTGACAATGGATATGACAATGCATATCCGGTATTAAACCAGAACATATCAAATAAGGTGGGTTACCAAAATCCACAGACGGTAGAATGTAATGGTATTTTATATCTAACGTGGGTGGAGAATAATTCATCGGGTAAACAGCAGGTACGGGTATGCCAATATGATGGAACAACCTTTACATTTATTGATGAAAATGGAGAAAATGGTCTTAATTTTGATCCCGCTCAGGGGACAATTTATGATGTAGCAATTGAGAAAAGTAACGGCGTAGTATATGTCAGTTGGGTTGAATTCAACGCATCAAATCCAAACGGTAATTTTTCCCATATAAAAAGATATGACGGAACGCCTGGAGCATGGACAAGTGTGGATGGTGGAACTGCTTATGGTATACGATACAATACGACTGTTTCAGGAACGGATTACTATTGTGCTGAGAAGTTTGAGATGATAGACTTTAATAACACACTCTATGCTGTTTGGACTGAACATAAAAATGGTGCTTCAAATTACAATATCGTTCTAGCAAAACTAAATGGAACGGTTTGGGAGACAATAAAGCCGCAGTTAAATACCAAAACAGCAGCAACAGAACCGAATCTAGAGGTATATAATAATGAATTATATATTTCCTTTGAAGAAGGAACCGATACATATACCGATGCACTAATGGAGCTTAGAGTAAAAAAATATTCTGGAAGTGGAACTACTGTCACAGATGTAACAGCAGATCTTCCGCTAGAATACGATGATAGTATTGCATGCAACCATAATGCTAAGCTGGTTACAGATGGAACTTCGCTCTATGCAGTATGGAACGAAAAAAACACTGCAGGAGCTCGTCAAATTCGCGCGAAAAAGTACGATGGTTCAAGTTGGAGTTCAATCGACGGTGGAGACGTGGCAGGTCTTAATTATAATACATCACAAAATGCATTTAATAGCAGTGTACTTTGCTTTGGAGGAGATATTTATGTTAGCTGGAATGAATCCAATAGCACCCAATATAGTCAGTTAAGAATTAAGAAATATAATCCCGATAGCAATACATGGTCCTTTGTGGATGATAATGAGTTAACTGCTGGAGCAGGATTTTCCTATGGACTCAATCTTTATCCGTTAGAGAATAGTGTTTCAACTTCTAGTCTGGCAAGTTATAACAGCACCTTATATTTGTTATGGGTTGAGGGCGGAAAGCTATATGTAAAAAAACAAGATAATGCATGGACGATTGCGTCAGATGCAGCAAATTTGAGTGATTTACAGGTTAGTGAGGGCAGCCTATATCCGGATTTTGATCCGAATAGTATGAATTATGTGACTTTAGTGGATAATAGTGTAACTTCAGTTACACTTACACCAACCGTGTATGAGTCAAATGCGACGATTACAGTAAATGATGTGCCTGTTTCCAGTACGCAGACTTCGGGATCTATTCCATTAGAAGTAGGATCGAACGATGTAGCGGTAAAGGTATTTTCCCATCGAGGAGTTTTGATTAAAAAATATGTTGTAAAGTTTATTCGGTATACATCAGAGGGGACGATTTTATTGTCGCCAACGATGGATGGAAGTCTATATGGAAGTGATAGTTATAGTACCGATGCTTCAAACTATGTGGGATATGATGGATCATCTTTAAGCCATTCTTTTGAAAAGTTTGATTATAGTTTTTTACAAGGCGGTACAATAACAGACGCAAAATTTAAAATATATATTGATGATCCGGCATATGGTAATCCACCAATTAGTGGCACTGCAACCTACGATTTTTATTATTCAGAGGATGATTCCTGGGATGAGGCAACGGCTACCTTACCTGCTAAAGCAGGAGATATAGCAACAGGACTAACCATGACGACTGCAATAGCAAACGCGAATGAATATTATACATTTAGTCAAGAAGCCATTAAGACAGCAGTAATTGCTAGCACGGATAAAGTGATTACCACTGTATTTGAAGGAAAATCAAGCACAACAGGAACTTTTAGCTATTGCTCGGATGATGCTTTGACAAACAAACCAATTTTGGAATTAACATATGTTCAAGCTCCAAGTTCAAAGAAAGCAATCACAAGTTTTAACTTGGAAGGACTTACACCGGGAGTTACAGGAACGGTAAATGAAACGGATAAAAAGGTAAGCTTGACCGTACCGTATGGAACCGATGTTACTGCCTTGGTGCCAACGATCACCCATACTGGTTCAAGCGTTTCGCCAAATAGTGGAGTGGCACAGGACTTTACCAATCCAGTTACGTATCAAGTAACGGCAGCGGATGGAACCACACAGGACTATACCGTAACCGTAACGGTAGCTAAAAATACAGCAAAAGCCATCACTGGATTTAAGTTTGGAGGACTTACACCTAACGTGACAGGAACGGTAAATGAAACGAATAAGACCGTAAGTCTGACGGTACCATATGGAACCGATGTCACCGCCTTGGTGCCAACCATCACCCAAACAGGTTCAAGTGTATCACCAAACAGTGGAGTGGTACAGGACTTTACCAATCCAGTCACCTATACGGTAACTGCAGAAGATGGAACGACACAAGACTATACCGTAACGGTAACGGTAGCCAAGAATCCAGCAAAGGCAATTACAAGCTTCAACTTTGGAGGACTTACACCGGGAGTTGCAGGAACGGTAAATGAAACGAATAAAACGGTAAGTCTGACCGTACCATATGGAACGAATGTTACGTCTTTGGTACCAACGATATTGTATAGTGGAGGTGCAAGTATTGCACCAAACAGTGGAGCTTCACAAGACTTTACCAATCCAGTTACCTATACGGTAACAGCAGAAGATGAAACGATACAGGACTACACCGTAACGGTAACGGTAGCCAAGAACCCGGAAAAGGCAATCACAAGCTTCAACTTTGGAGGACTCACACCGGGAGTTGCAGGAACAATAAATGAAACGAATAAAACAGTAAGCTTGATCGTGCCATATGGAACCGATGTTACAAATCTTGTTCCGACAATTACACATACTGGTTCAAGTGTATCGCCAAATAGTGGAGTGGCACAGGACTTTACCAGTCTGGTTACGTATCAAGTAACGGCAGCGGATGGAACGACACAGGACTATGCTGTAACTGTTACGATAGCCAAAAATACCGCAAAAGCCATCACTGGATTTAAGTTTGGAGGATTGACACCTAACGTGACAGGAACGGTAAATGAAACGAATAAGACCGTAAGTCTGACGGTACCATATGGAACCGATGTCACCGCCTTGGTGCCAACCATCATCCAAACAGGTTCAAGTGTATCACCAAACAGTGGAGTGGCACAGGACTTTACCAATCCAGTCACCTATACGGTAACAGCAGAAGATGGAACGACACAAGACTATACCGTAACGGTAACGGTAGCCAAGAATCCAGCAAAGGCAATTACAAGCTTCAACTTTGGAGGACTTACACCGGGAGTTGCAGGAACAATAAATGAAACGAATAAAACGGTAAGTCTGACCGTACCATATGGAACGAATGTTACGTCTTTGGTACCAACGATATTGTATAGTGGAGGTGCAAGTATTGCACCAAACAGTGGGGCTTCACAAGACTTTACCAATCCAGTTACCTATACGGTAACTGCAGAAGATGGAACGACACAAGACTATATCGTAACTGTTACAATACAGAGTAATTCTGTACCATCCCAGTCGAATACTCCAACTACTCCAACAACTACAACAACTACAACAACTAGCGAAAAAGTGGTTGTTGATGTAAAAAAAGGAGATAGTGAAGGTACAGTTTCCCAGATAACCATTCAACGGGAGACGGATACGGAAGGAAAAAAGACGGATACGGTAACGTATCAGGAAGAAAAAGCAGTAGAAACCATTGCTAAATTAAAAGATGCGGGTGAAAAGGTAGCTCGTATAATGATACCGGATACGAAGGATGAAGTACAAAAAACAAATGTAAGCATTCCATCCAAATCGGTGGGGGTATTGGCAGACGGAGCAATTGATCTAAAGATCGAAACCGAAAATGCAAGCATTCAGATTCCGAACGACGCACTGAAGACGGTTCAGGAAAACTTAAAGGATAACCTTTATTTCAATCTGGTACCTGTAAAGAAGGAAGAAGAAAAAAAAGAAATAATAACTCGTACCAAAATGGAACTCGGAGCGATTAACAAGGTAGAGCAAGGTAATATAACAGTACTTGGAAGACCAGTGGAAATCGAGACAAATATGCCGTCTTCAAAAGTAGAAATTATCTTACCATTGACTGGAATTAACCTTCCAACCGATTCTGTTAACCGAGAAACATTTTTTAACCAGCTGGGTGTGTTTATTGAGCACAGTGATGGAGAAAAAGAATATGTGAAGGGAGAAATCGTAGAATACAAAACGGGTGTATATGGCATCAAATTCCCTATTACAAAATTTAGTATGTTTACCATTGTAAAGATGGATAAGGAACCTTCAAGTTGCAACATTACAAAGGTAACGGTTCCTACAAAAGCAAGGATTTCATCAACAACGATTAAGGCAACAGTAAGCAATGTCACTTCGAAACTTACTTTAAAGCTTACGGTTAGTAAAAATGCTTCTTGGTCTTTGTATGCAGATAAGGGATGTAAGAAGAAAATAAAAAATAAAAAAGTAACTCTTTCCGTAGGAACCAATACGTATTATATAAAAGTAACTGCAAAAGATGGAGCAAAAAAGGTTTATAAGTTATCCATAAAACGGAAAGAAGCTTCCAAGAAGGTTATTATCATTGCAACAAAATATGACTTCCAAGATGCAGTTGCAGGAGGCGTATTGGCAAGCCAATTAGAAGGTGAGGTTCTGCGCACCGGTACATCCGATGATGATGCTATAAAAATGGTTAAATATATTACAAAAAATTATAAGGTGACAGATCAAATATATATTATCGGATTAGGAAAAGCGGTAAATGGAACCCTTAAAAAACGATTACAAAAAGAAGGCTATCAAAAAATAACAAACATTGGTGGCGAAGATAAGTTTGAAACCGCTGCAAGGATTGCAAAAAAAATAAAACTTTCAAAGAATCGCAAAGTGGTACTGATAAGTGGAGATGTAGAACCTGCAGATGCAAAGGCAATCGAAAAAGCATGTGGTAAAAAAGGATATCCAATTCTTTTTGTAAAGAAAGAAAAACTTACGGTGTATACAATAGAAGCACTTAAGGAAATATTACCGAAAGAAGTATATGTAATCGGTAGCAAGTCTGACATTAGTGATTCTGTAATATCAGAACTTAAGAACACGGTAAACATATCAGAGGATAAGATTATTAGGATAAGTAAAGGAAAATCCATTCAGTAAAACAATTTAACTGATAGTCTTGAAAATGAATAGCCTGTGCGCAAACCCAATAAAAACGATTATTAAAAATAGTAGTTGTATACAGGTAAGTGCACAGGCTAATTTACCAGAGCGGTTGCAAAATAGGACATATAAAGCCCAATTTTGCCAACCGCCTTGTTTTATTTATGGCACTTCTAATATGATAAGATATAGCGCAAATCGTGTTAGAAGGAGTGATTGATGATGTTTTCGAATAAAGACCGAACGTTAGAAGTAGAGGCGTCTTTGGAAGGAATAACCGTAAAGTCTACGGATTACTGCCAATATCACAAAAAACATCCAGATACTTTTTTATTACGAAAAGAATGCTGGACCTGTTTGTATAGTGACTTTGGAATTGATAGTGGCTATCCTACGGACACAGGAAGATGTAATTTAAGCCATGGGGAAATGGACGGAGTAGTATTTTAATCCAAGGAGAAAGGAAAAGGAGATTTCATATTTAATAAAATAAGTAATGGTGCATTCTTATTTTGTGTGATAATATTTAATCATGGATGCATTAGATTGAAAATATTAGGATTAAAATGTTATAACAAGAGGTATATAGAATGCAGGAATTAAATGGAATAAAACACATAATTTATTTCAGTGACAATTTAAATCAAGGGATGAAACAGCTAAGCTCTTATCCTGCCACACTTGTAGTAGCTCCTATGGGCTACGGCAAGACGACATGGGTTACAGAAGCGGTGTCCCGCATGGATGTCAACGTTGTGTGGCAGAAGATATATGATAAGTTGGCCAGTGATTTCTGGGCTGGATTTTACCATGCGGTTAAGGAATTAGACACAGAATGTGCAGAAAAACTTGAACAGATTGGAATTTTGGAAGGAAGATTTATAAGACGAGAGTTGATGCTGGTACTGGAATCTCTTCGCGTAGCAAGAGATACCTTCTTTGTCATTGATGACTACCACTACATAAAATCAGAGGAGGCCGATGAGTTTCTATCGCTGTTTATCAAACATATGCCAGAAAACATGCATCTTATTCTTATTACAAGGAATTCGTTTACCGGTGCCAGAGAATTGGAGCTAAAGGGTTATTTATACAAAATTGGTGCGAATGATCTTGCATTTTCTAAGACAGATATCAAATTATATTTTTCAATGCAGGGAATTATACTAAGCGAGCAGCAGTTGGAAAAATTATGCCGATACAGCGAGGGCTGGATATCGGCCCTGTATTTGTTTACGCTCGATTATCGGATGCACGGAGAATTCGTATTTACATCAAGTGTTCAGGAACTAATCTATCAGACCATTTATGATCCGCTTGAACAGGAAAAAAAGGATTTTCTTCTGTCTATCTGTCAGTTTGATGTATTTAATTTGGATCAGGCAAAAGAGGTGTGGCCGCAGGAAAATGCGGAGCAGTTGCTGGAAGAATTGTTATATTCCAATGCTTTTATGAAGAAAGATTCGGTGACTTTTCAATATTCGTTACATAATATCTTCCGTCTTTGCCTCAAGGAGCAGTTTGAAAAGCTACCAGTGGAGAAACAGAGAAGCCTGTGGAGCAAATCTGGAGAAGCAATGAGAAACAGCGATCAACTGATTCCTGCAATGGAATGTTTTTATCGTGCAAGGCAGTTTGACGATGTACTTTTGATTCTTGGTATGAAAAATCCAAGAAATCTGCATCGAAAACATAAGGAGCTACTACTTCGCTGCTATGGGGACTGCCCCGAAGAGGTAAAAAACAGGCACCCATTGTCTATCTTGTCTTTTGGTATGGATATGACTACCTTATTTCGTGAGCCAGAATTGTTTGACCAAGGTTGTCGTGATTTTGAGAGAGCCATGCAGGAAAATCAGGAGTTTACCATAGAGGAGCGTACACAGCTTACTGGCGAATATGAGCTGCTTTTATCGTATCATGCATTTAATGACCTTGGTACGATGAGGGAACACCATCAAAAGGCTTATAAACTGCTTCATGCCGCTCCTCGTTTTATTGATTTGAAAGATATATTTACCTTTGGTGCACCTTCCATTCTCTACCTCTATTACCGGGAGGCGGGAAAGCTTATGGAGCTGGTGCATCATGTTAACAGCGTTCCTGGTCGCTATATGAAATTTACCAAAGGTCATGGGGAAGGATACGCTTCTGTATTTAAGGCAGAATTGCTGTGTTGCCGTGGAGACTATTATGGAGCGGAGATTTCCGCAAGAGAGGGGATTTCTCTATCGCATGCAAAAGGACAGGCTGATATTGAATTATGTGGGCAGTTTGTATTAGCAAGGATCTTTTTGTGCCGGGGAGAAGCTTCTTTGCTGATAGATCAGATTGGACAGCTTGAAGCACTGGCTCATCATGAGACAGCAAAATACCAGACGCACTGGCTGCTATATGCAATGGATCTTGTGAGGGGCTTTCTCCATGAAGCCTTGGATCAGACGGATGAAGTTGCTGATTGGATTATGGAACATGAATATGGAAAGCATTTGATTTTTAATTCTATTTCATTTGCTGATATCGTCTACGGAAAAGCTTTGTTGCGAAAAAAAGAGTATGCGAAGCTTCTTGGCATGACAGAGTCCTTTTGCCGCCAGGCTTCCATCTTTCCAAATCTTTTGGTGCTGGTTTATACTTATATTTATGAGGCAGCCGCAAATGAGGGACTGTATCGAAGTGAAAATGCAAATGAAGCATTAAGTCGTGCGATGGACATAGCGATGCAGGATGGTTTGATTCTGCCGTTTGTAGAAAATACCAAGGAGATTGAGCTGGTGCTTTCTAGGCTTTCAGGCGAAAACAAGTACGCAGAGTTTATCTGGCAGATACAAAAGGCGTATGTTTCTTATCAAAAGTCAGTGGAAATGATAAAGAGTGCATGTTTTACTAAGGAGGTACCAAACCTGACTCCTCGTGAGTGCCAGATCGGGTTGTTGGCGGTGGACGGTCGTAACAACCGCGAAATCGCAGAAGCTCTTTTTATTTCACCCAATACCGTGAAGGCAGAGATGAAAAGCCTGTTTGCAAAGCTTGGAATAAACTCCCGTGTACTTCTTACAAAAGAAATGTTTGCCGAGAAATAAAGAAAAATACCCAGTGGGTAATAGAAATGTATGGAAATCCATCTTACAATGTGTAGGATGGATTTTTAAATTTAAAAATTAATAGGAGGAAGTTCTATGCCAAAGGTCACGGCGGTAGAGCCTATGGAAGATTATCGGCTTAAGGTAGGATTTAACAATGGGAACACCGTCATACTGGATTTATCAGAAAAAGTAAAGACCACGCGCTTTTGTCAGCTGCTTAAGGATGATTTGTTCTTGCAGGCAAAGACGGACTGCGATCGTGTGTACTGGGACGAACTGACGGAGGTTTCCGTTACGGAGCTTTTTGAGCTGGCTCAGAGGGAAAAGGATTGAAGTAAAGTATATTAATATTAGGAGGAAGATGAGTGAAAGAATTAAGAATAAGGAAAGAAATGGGGAAAAATAGGAACAAGAAAGTAATACAAAGGTTACTATCTGTAATCTTATGCTTTTTACTGGTAACTACGATGATTCCGGTATCGGCGTTTGCCAGTGTCGGAGAGGAATTTGATGACAGTGGAAGCGGATTACGTTTTAAGGTATTGACCGAGGAGGGTACTGCCCATACTGGGACGGTAGCAGTCGTGTTTAATAATTATACTGGAACGGTATATAATATTCCGAGCACAGTGGATTATAATGGAATTACTTATACGGTAACAGAAGTTGGAGAGAAAGCGTTTTATGTCCTGAAAAAACTGAAGGAAATCACGATACCTGCTACAGTAACAAACATTGGCAAATCAGCATTTGATTGCTGTTATGCACTAACGAAGGTGACAATAGAGGAAAGTTCACAGCTAAAAACCATTGGAAATAGAGCGTTTTCGGGTATTGGTATAGAGGAAATCACGATACCCGCTACAGTAACAAGCATTGATACATGGGTATTTTCTAACTGTAAAGCACTAAAGAAGATAACAATAGAGGAAAATTCACAGCTGGAAACCATTGGGGATAAAACATTTTGGGAAGCTAATCTGAAAGAAATAAAAATACCAGCCAAAGTAACAAGAATTGGCTCGTTTGCATTTTATGGCTGTAAAGAACTACCAAGGTGACGATAGATGAGAATTCTCAGTTGATAAATATTAGTTATGCTGCATTTTACGGTACTCATCTGCCGGAAATAACGATCCCTGCTACAGTAGAAAGTATAGGTGGATCAGCATTTTGTGGCTGTAAAGAATTAACCAAGGTGGTAATAGAGGATAATTCAAAGCTAAAGGGAATTGGAGAAAAAGCGTTTAGCGAGACTGGAGTAAAGGAAATAGTGATACCAGCTGGAATATTGAGTATATATAAAAACGCTTTTTATAATAGTGTGAACCTATCAAAGATTACTTTTTTGGGAAATAAACCGCCGTTTATTGAGACAGAGGCATTTGCCGGAACAACATCGCTTGTATTCACGGTTCCAATCGGAAGCGTAGAGGCGTATAAAGCGGTGCTGCCTAAGGATGCCATTGTGGATATTCCTCCTAGTATATCAAATGTGACAGTCAGTCCAGAGAAGATGACCTTGGTAAAGGACTCAAAGCAGACATTTACTGCCACAGTAACGGGAACAGGAAGTTTCAATAAGGAAGTGGCCTGGAGTGTCGAGGGAGGAAATTCTGGAACTACGATAGATGCAAATGGAGAGCTTACAGTGGCAGCAGACGAAACAGCAGCAACGCTTACTGTTACGGCTACTTCGACAGCAGATACGACAAAAAAAGGCACTGCTATAATTACCGTAAGCGAAGCACCTGCAAACAACGTACCGACGGCAAAGAGTCTGGTGCCGGAGCAAAAGGTAGCTTCCGGAAGTTCGATCTCCTTCGTTGCCTCTGATATTGCAGAGGATGCAGACAATGATAAGTTGGTAATTACAAGTATCGTGACAGATCCGGATACTTCGACTGCATCAGCAATTCTGATTGGTAATATGGTGGAAGTAACTGGGATAGGAGAGGGTTCTACATGTGTCACGGTCACAGTCAGTGATGGAAAGGACAGCGTGGATATAACAGTGCCGATTACGGTTACCGTCTTACCTAATATAGATAAGATAACCAAAGTGACAGTCAGCCCAGATACGGTGACTTTGACAAGAGGTACAACCCAGAAATTTTCTGCCAAGGTGACAGGGACGGGAGAATTATGCCAGCAAGTAATCTGGAGCGTGACTGGTGGAAGGCCTGGAACTACAATAGATGGAAATGGAGTACTTACACTAGCAGCAGATGAAATAGCAGCAACGCTTACCGTAACGGCAACTTCGGTAGCAGACACGACGAAAAAGGGTACTGCAATAATCACAGTGACAGTAAATTGGTATGGTGGATATTATGGTGGTACATCCGTCACTCCACAACCGGAAAAGAATGAAGGACAGACGGTGATTGCTACTGCTAATCTGACACCAACTGTAGATAAGAAAGGAAAGGCAACGCTTAAGGTTCTTTTAAAGACCATTAAGGCTACCATAGAAAAGGCAGCAGAAAAAACAGAACACCAGGAAGGAACAGAAGAGAGAATTGGAATTACACTTAATTTAAAAAATCCGAAGAATACCAAATCCCTTGATGTTGTACTGAAGAAGTCGGTAATCAATCAGCTGACCAAATCTAAGGTAGAGCAGTTTGAGGTAGAGGACGGTCTTGTCACCATTTTACTTGACTTGAACATACTAAATGAAATCGAAAAGAAAAGCACAGATGTAATCATTCATATCACTCCGGTCACGGGACTTTCCAAAGAGTTAAAAACGCTGATTGATAAGAGAGCAGTATACAAGGTGACACTTAGTTATAATAAGAATGGAAAGACAAAGAATATAAGCAAATTTAAAGATGAGAAAGTTACAATTTCTATTGCTTATAAACCAGGGGAAGAAGAAAATATCGATAATCTGTATGCGGTTTATATAAATGAAAAGGGAGAGGCTGTGAAGGTCTCAAATTCATATTATGACAAAGAGAGCGGCAGCGTGGTTTTCACTACCGACCGACTTGGAGTGTATGGAGTGGGGTACACAGCAGAATAGAAAATATGAAACATATAAGAACTTAAAAGAAGGACGTTTTCCATGCTCGGCCAAGGTAAAGGTTTATCATTAAACGATATATTTGTTTTGGTTAAATCATTCAGTAAGGAAGCAGATCCTGCAGTTGCAGAAATTATTTTTACCTATTAATCCAGCAACAAAAAGGTTGTTACTGTAAACAGTTCGGGAAAATTGAAGGCAAAGAATGCTGGAACAGTTACTATTACCGTAACAGCCAAGCTTGCTGACGGAACAAAGAAAACATTTAAAGAAATGGTAACGGTTGAATAAGAAATAGGAAATCACTTGTATTCAAAAGGTGCAAGAGTAAGCTGCAAGAGTAAATTCTAGGTCAAATGAAAAACTAAATTCT
>DIGJ01000002.1 GCA_002419585.1 Lachnoclostridium sp. UBA5725 | reverse complement strand
TTTTTTCTTAAGTTGACGACATTGGTGGAGCGACTATTCCGTCCAATTTCTTTTTGTGAAATTAAAATAGCTGGCATGCAACCAGACATATATTCCATCGAAGGTTTTTCCAATCCATTTCGATCATCACTCAAATACTCCATACGCCGCCTGCACTCTGCATATATAGTATCTTGTATTAAACTGGATTTTCCGCTACCACTTACTCCTGTCACCGCAGTAATTTTTTTATAAGGGATAGAAACACTTATACCCTTTAGATTATTTTCCCTAGCACCTTTTACATAAATGCCATCATCTTCTACATTTTTCAGCACATTACTTTGAAGTTGCTCAATATCTGAAATAAGAACTTCTTGTTCCGCTTCTAATAATTGTTCCAGACAAGACTCCTTATATTCCATGCTTCCTTCCATCAAAGCATTCCCGCCCTCATCGAGCCACTTAGGCCAATGTGCCAACCATTTAGGAGTCTTTACTACTTCAATTAAGTCTCGATCTTTGTCATAAGGAACAATGCCAATACATGGTGTTTTGTCAAAACACTCAATTTCACTGATATAGATTCTTTTATTTACCTGGTCTATTTTTAATATTCTTGCTATCGTCATAGCAATCGGATTCGGTCTTACTGGGGATCGTGACGCAAATACACCCGTTCTTGGTGCATTTTCATAGGGTGGACTACATTCTACACACCTTCTATATTTTGTAGAATCAAATTTATGGAACCACCATATTATTTTTATATGGCTGCAGGTCACCAATTCTAGCTGTTGAATCCTTTCATTCAATTGAATATATTTTTCTTCATTTACATTATGGATGTCTCCTATTTTATTTAGTAAAAACTCACCTTTTTCAGTGTTATATTCCATGCGCATTTCGCTTATCATATCCATACGATCCATCGAACTTAATTTAACGGAATCTTCACAAGGAAAATATGGTTTTATATCAAACACCTGAACGCTTTTATAAAAACTCTCGCATGTCTTTAATTGTAGGATACCTGATTTCTCATCAACCGATTTGACTTCCATAATACCTTCATTCAAATTGATTTTATTGGATCTGTTCTGTCCATAAAAAACATGTACATGACTAAATAGTACAAGTTTGTTCAAGCCCATTTTGTATTCTTTCTTTAGTTCTATGAACGTAATACCTTCTTTTTCTTGCATTTTACCGATTGGAATTAATTGATACATTTGAATCACTCCTATTTGTTTTCTATACCGTATACCCTCACACCGTGTGAGAGTCAACTGCTTTTTATCATTACTTATAAATGGTGAATAATTTTACCAATAAAAAAGCAAAAGAATACTATTTACATTCTTCTGCTCTTTTTCAATTTACATATTCTATTGGTATCTGAAGTTCTGTTATCATTCTCTTATTCTAATGAAATCTGAAGTTCTGTCACATATTCTTGTGGATTATTGGTATTACATGCTCCAATATGACAGATCTGCCTGTTTTCCCCTGCCATTTTGTACTCGGGATGATGCTCCATCCACTGTGCAAACTCCTTGTATGCTATCGATATATTCTCATAAGGACCATAAATCATAAAACATGCAGCTTTTTTAACTTGTTTGGTTTGTCGAGCCACTATCTTATCATTAAGTACCTGATATTTTTCATTGATTATAATACATACCTCTATATCAACATCTTTCTCTCTATAATCCGTATCATAATAGATAGAAAAACACTCATTACTCGCTATACCGGATGTACACTCACACAATTCCTTCCATAATAAGCCTTCACTATAATAATCTGGCATAATTTTTCTTAACGAAACTACCTGGTAAGATGGAATTGATTTAATGAGAATCTGCGTATTCAGTTCCATATTCTGTCGTTCTAAATCTTCAATATATCCGCAAATCCGTCTTAGTTTCTCATTCTCGGTTTCAATATTTAATTCAATTTCCTTCTTTTGTATTTCTAGTTCTTTTTTGATGGATGCTTCATCCCAGGAAGAAATCATCTTTTTTATCTCTTTTACTTGAAAGCCAAGATTCTTCAAAAACAAAATCCGGTTTAGTTGTTCCATCTGATTCGATGAATACATCCGGTAACCTGTAATTTTATCGATAAACTCTGGTATCAGAAGACCATTTTCATCATAATAACGTAGCATTCTGATTGAAACCTGTGTTAACTTTGAAAACTCTCCTATTTTAAACATTTACGGAATCCCTCTTTACTATTATCGCTAATTTCCAATCCTAGTTTACCATAGCTTTAAAATGTGTACAAACTTTCTTTATAAATTCTGGTTTAACAATGACGAACGGACGCGGGGGCTTGTC
The DNA here is from genome assembly GCA_002419585.1 of Lachnoclostridium sp. UBA5725. Classification (GTDB taxonomy): domain Bacteria; phylum Bacillota; class Clostridia; order Lachnospirales; family Lachnospiraceae; genus DIGJ01. The sequence goes on along the minus strand of DIGJ01000002.1, from coordinate 488,455 downwards.
ATAAAGTCACGCAAGATGTGCGGTGGGCTTTTGGTTTTCGAAATTCGAATGGAGCACAGGGGCTGGTCTTAAAAGCAGACGCATTAAACATTCGGCAGAACCTCTAAGCAAGCCATAATGAGCTCTTATAGGAGCTCATTATGGCTAGAGTTTCTACCTCATAATGCTAAAATGCTTTTAAGACCAGCCCCTGCGCTCCATTCGAATTAGGTAGACTATGACCACCGCGCATCTTGCTGATTTTGGTAAACGCCCCGCTGTGTTTGTAATGTTAAAGTGAATACCAGAATTTATATAGGAGTAGTAAAAAAAGGCAAAGACAGTCACTTTATTACAAGATAACTGCTTTGCCTTTTTACCAAAATGACACTTAATTCTGGGTTTTTATGAAACACCAGAAAAACAGCAAGTCGTGTAAATTGTACAAAGACCCAAATAGCTCAGCCCTTCTTGGCGTCCCTATCCCAACAAAGACTCGCGTTCGTCCTGCGCCGTTAAACCAGAATTATTCCACCTCTTATTTTGCCAAAAGCATCATAATTTCATTGCTTCTTGCAATAAACTCAGTCATTGCTGCTGCACTGAGTGGTCTTTGACTGATCGCTGCTAGGTCATACAACTGTTTGCACAAAATTTCGGTATGTTGACCATCTTTATGCTCAAATACATATTTCACAAGTGCATTATTCGCATTTAATACAAGCGTCTCTCCACCCATGCCAAACATATTTGGATCCATGCCATCCATTGCGTACATTTTCATCATATCCTGCATTCTTCTGCTTTCTTCTGAGAGCGTAATTACAGAAGATACATTTTCATTCTTAAGCTTTTCTACCTTAACAACTAAGTTTTCCTTACCAAGTGCCTTTTTGAAGACTTCGGATAAGGTTTTGGTTTCTTCCTTCAATGCTTCTTCGTCTAATTCTTCTTTAAAAGTTTCTGTTAGGTCTGCATCAATTCTCTGGAAACGTACCTTATCATTGCTTTGCTCTAAATGCGTAATAAATGGCTGGTCAATATTATGGGTAAGAATTAAGGCATCTATGTTCTCTTCCTTAAACATATTAATATACTGACTTTGTTGTTGTTCATCCGTTACATAATAGACAACGTCTTTCTTTTCTTCTTTTGCATCTTCGTTTCCTGTGTCTGCATTTTCTACAACTTCTGCTTCTACTTCCTGTCCGTCTTCTGTTGTAGCCTTCTGGGTTTCTGGCTTGGAAGCTTCCACATATTCAGTTAATGTAACATATTTCTTATCTAAGTTCTTGAAAATAATATAGTCTTTCATCTTTTCGGAGAACTTTTCATCTTTCAAACAACCAAATTTAATAAATGGGTTGATATCATCCCAGTATTTTTCATAGTTTTCACGGTCTACTTTATACATTCCAGAAAGTTTATCCGCAACTTTTTTGGTAATGTAATCGGATATTTTCTTTACAAATCCATCATTTTGCAATGCACTTCTGGAGACATTCAAAGGTAAATCAGGGCAATCGATAACACCTTTTAATAATAAAAGGAATTCTGGTATTACTTCTTTGATATTATCTGCAATAAATACCTGGTTGTTGTATAACTTAATGGTTCCTTCAATGCGATCATATTCCGTGTTCAATTTTGGGAAATATAAAATACCTTTTAAGTTGAATGGATAGTCCATGTTTAAATGAATCCAGAATAATGGCTCCTTGTAATCATGGAATACATTACGATAAAATGTCTTGTATTCTTCTTCGGTACACTCATTTGGATGTTTTGTCCAAAGTGGTGTTGTATCACTTAAAGATACTGGACGTTTGTTGATTTTTGCTTTTTCTTTTCTTGGAGAGATTTCTACGGTCTCTTTTTCTCCATTTTCATTTTCTTGCTCTTCTGTCTTTGCTTCTTCCACAAATTCTTCAACAACGACGTCATCTTCTTTGATATCTTCCTTGTCAATGGTTTGATATTCCTGCTCCGCATTTTCTTTGGAAAGGAAAATCTCTACTGGCATGAAAGAGCAATATTTTTCTAAAATTTCTTTGATACGATACTCATTGGAAAATTCATAGGAATCTTCATTTAGGTATAAGGTAATCTTCGTACCAAATCCTTCTTTATCTCCATCTTCCATTGTAAATCCGGTACCATCTTCGGATTCCCAATGAACTGGCGTAGCACCTTCTTTATAAGATAAAGTATCAATCGTTACTTTATTTGCTACCATAAAAGCGGAATAAAATCCAAGTCCAAAGTGACCAATAATTTGGTCTTCATTTGCTTTGTCTTTGTATTTTTCCAGGAAATCAGCTGCTCCAGAAAAAGCAATCTGATTGATGTATTCTTTGACTTCAGCCAAATCCATACCGATTCCATTATCGGTAAAAGAAAGTTTCTTTTCTTCCGCATTTACTTCAACTAAAATTTTAAATTTGTGATTTTCCGGTATGGATGTTTCACCCATCAACTCAAGCTTCTTTAATTTAGTAATTGCATCGCATCCATTCGATACTAATTCTCTTACAAAAATATCATGGTCTGAATATAACCATTTTTTAATAATTGGAAATATGTTTTCTGAATTAATTGACAAACTGCCTTGTTCCACTGCCATTAATAATCACTCCTTAAGTATATTCTTTTATTTGATATCATTCATATTAATACGGCATTTTTAAATTGTCAAGCATTTTTAGCACTCATTTAGCAAGAGTGCTACCAATATGACAATCGTCATATTAAAGTAATTACAAATGATACTAACACCGCCGCTCTTGATTTCGTATACTATACCTATCAAACAAAATAATTCTTATCATATTTTAGGAGGAAATTCAAATGGAAGAAAAAAAATTATATCGTTCAGAAACGAATAAAATGATTTGTGGTGTATGTGGAGGAATCGCTGAATACATTCATGTTGATCCAACCATCCTACGATTATTATTTGCTTTAATCGGATTAACTGGAACTGGTGTTGTTGCATACATAGTTGCGGCAATTATCATTCCTAGTGAATATGATGTTCGTAGATAAGTGCAAAACGGATAAATTAAGGCAAACGGACGCAAAAAGCGGTGGTTGTAAGTTCGTGGATTCAAATGGAGCGGACGGTCTGCCCTTAAAATCAGGCGCATAAACATTCGGAGGAACCTCTGAACACGAAAGAATCAGCTCTTATGGGAGCTAATTCTTCCATAGAGTTTCCTTCGAATATGCTAAAATGTTTTTAAGGGCAGACCGTCCGCTCCATTTGAATTATGAAGATTATGTCCACCGTTTTTTGCTGATTTTGGAGGAATTTTGTTCTTTGATAATACTAGAATGTCCATAAGTACCTATCAATCCAGTATCAATGAAAGTTGAAAAATACAGAGTAGACCATGAAATTACGAATAGGAAGATTAATAAAGGCCGGAGATAAGATGTTTCATTATTAAAGAAGTTGAATTATTATTACTCTTTAAAATGCTTTTGATGTTTTCGATTCATGAACTAATTTTTAGTTCAGTGTAATCAGACATCGGCAATCGATGGATGTCAGAAAAAAGCGTCACTAACTATATTAAAAATCCAACTACGGACGGGGCATTTTGAGAATCATGTTAGCATATGAAACGCAAACTCTATGTAAAATCTGCTCCCTCATGAGCTGATTTTACATGTCCAGAGGTTGTGTTGAATGCTTATGCGGTTGATTCGCAAAATGCCCCGTCCGTAGTTGGATTTATTCAAAAAATTTCGTTCGCTTTTTTCGTAACTTTCCCAACTCCCCACGTCCGTTTCTCAAAAACCTAGACTTCTTCAAACGCAATTTCATAATGCTTCAAGAATTGCTTCACATTTTGGTCCCACTCATGTTCCAGTGCTTTATTGAGCGTAAACACTTTCATTGAAGTGCCTGTAATCAAGGTAAGCTCATCTTTTTCGTATCGAATATTTAAAAATAAGCCATCTACATCTGCCAAGGAAAATCCATTGCCTACACGTTCTACAACTCGTTGCGTATTATCCTTTGAAAGCTGAAAGACGATTTTCATGGAATGTGGCGTTTTATTTCCTTTGATAATCTGATAAATCATTCCTTTTAAATCTTTCCATTCGGAATATTCTTTTTCCTTGTTTTCTTCTTTTTCCACTTCATCAAACCAGGCTTTGTTGATCCGACCATTGATTTTGAATAAATTTGCAGTATATACTTCAACATCCGATACTAAAAAATTGTCAAATACTTCATTCAGTAAGAGCTTACCCATAAAGTGTTTTACTTCTGCAACCTTGAGTGCTATCATCCTTATTCCACCATATCTATCATTTTAATTTCTACTTCTTCCATTTTAACAATTTTTCCAGAAAAAGCAAGAAGGCAGATAGATACCATAAGAAGTAACCCTAATCCAATCCAGTTTTCAAGAATTTTTTCTGGCATGATAAATCCTACTAAACAACCGCTCAGATTAACTGCCATATGAAGCAAGATTGCTTCGCGGATGGATCCATATTTTTTCACTATCCATCCTAGTATTAATCCTAGTACAAATGCATAGATTCCTTGCACGACATTCAGGTGATACAAACCAAAAAATACTGCCTGAACGATATTTACTGCAACAAATGATAGGTGTTTCTGCAAATAATTCATCGTTATGCCACGAAATACTAATTCTTCTCCAATCGGAGCAATGAATCCTACAAATAATAGGGATGTCAGAGAATTTCCCATTCCTAATGTCTTAACAACCTTTGCGTAACTTTCCATTAATGTTGGTGCTACCTTTATTAAGCTACCCAATATACTATTGATAAAGAATTGTAACCCTATCCCCATCAAGCATAAAATCAATACTCGATTCACGGTAAGTTTGCCTTCAAATAATGCTTTACCTTCTGATTTTCTTGATTTATTATAAAGAATACCAAATACAACAATCCATACACACATCCCTACCGCTGATATAAATAAAAGCAAATCTGTATTTGCTACAATGGACTGAACAAAAGTAGCCATTTCTTCCTTTTCAATTGCTCCACTCATAATTTTGTAAAAGGAGTATCCAAACATTTCGATGGCAGCTACAACTTCGCGAATTAGCATTGCTCCTAATACAATCAAAAAACCAATGATAACAGTTCCTACTTTTTTCATCTTTCTCCTCATTTCTGCGCTGGACTTTGTTCTTATAAGTTTGTGCGTACAGCGCAGACACAAACTTGTTGCGTTAAAATGTTTTTCTTCCACACTTTATACGCTCTGTTTTTTATCTATTTATTTTTTCTTTTCTTTCATTTTCAGCATTCCTTGATATATAAAGAAACCTGCCATTACAAAAACAGCTAAATCAATTGCATACAGCCACTCTTTACTTTGTATTAATAAATACGTATATACTACAAATAAAACAGCTTCCAATAGAATAAGTCCATAACTAAAATGTATCCACCGATCCATCATCGCATTAAAAGATTCTGTATCGGTATAGATATCATAATTTTCATTCGAAACATCTTCCCTATATTCTTTTCTTAAATAGATCCAGCCATTAAAAGTTACATTGATAAATTCCCATCCTAAATCCTCGTTCATCTCAATATAACGCTTTTTTTCTTCTGAATTATTCAAAAGATTCATGTTAAAATCAATACGGTAACAATATCTCTTGCTATCATCCTTTTCAAATACACTATGAAAGCATCCACCTTTTACAAGACTCCAACCGTTTTTTGACTTTTCATTCAGCATGGCTTCTTCTTTATCATAGTTCCATGCAAAAAACATTTTGTGTGATGTTTTTCTTTCCTTTTCCATACTAGGCATTCTCCCATCTGCCACTTTTAGCGGCTCTCTTCCATAACCAATTTAGCACTTGCAACTAATTCCTGCAGTCGTTTCACTTCTCCAATTAATACTTCGCGACCATCCTTTGTCAACTCATATAATCGCTTTCTATCATCCTCTGGATTTGCACTTTTTGTCTCTTCTATCCAGCCCTTCTTCATCATATTACTAACTGCTCCATACATCGTACCAGAGCCAATTTTCACTCTATTATTGGAAAGGCTTAACGTCTTTTGCATGATACCATATCCATGACTAGGCTCTTCAAATAAGCATAATAGAATATAGTAATAACTTTCCGTTAACGGTTCTTGTTTCATGCGATACTCTCCCTTCTTTATATATCATATGCTGATGTATCGCTTTTCGTTATGTCGTGTACCGATACATCTATCGTAGCTATATCGTATCACGACCTATGTCGTCTGTCAACCTATTTTTTCAATTTTTTTCCTTGAAATTTAATTTTTCTTACTGTAACATAAAGAAGGATGTAATGCACATCCTAATAAAATACATCGAATTAATTTCAGAAAGGTTAGAATTCAATGAATGATATAAAAGAACTCATTTCATTTATAAAAGAAGCAACATCTCCATTTCATGTGGTTTTGCAAAGTGAAAATTTATTAAAAAAAGCTGGTTTTGAGGAACTAAACTTTGAGGAGACATGGCATTTACAAAAAGGTGGCTCTTACTTTACCCGTATATACGGAACTTCTCTTTTTGCATTTACCATTGGAGAAAATTTAGATAAGTCTCACACGTTCCGGATAGCTTCTGCTCATACGGATCACCCTTGCTTTCATATCAAGCCGGTCGCTGAATTTACAGAAAAAGAATACTTGCGTATCAATGTAGAGCCTTATGGTGGAATGACAAAGAATACCTGGCTCGATCGTCCACTTTCTATTGCAGGAAAGGTAGCCCTAAAAAGTGAAGATATCTTTCATCCAAATACGGTATTGGTTGATTTTAAACGTCCTATTCTTACGATTCCAAATATTGCGATTCATATGAACCATGATTTAAATAAGGGAGTTGAACTTAATAATCAGACAGAGATGATTCCTCTGCTTGGGATGATGAATGAAACACTAAATAAAGATCATTATTTTATAGACTTTCTTTCAAAAGAATTGAACGTTTCGAAAGAGGATATCTTAGATTTTGATTTGTTTGTATATTGTATCGAGGAAGGCTGTGAAATAGGTCTTTCCAATGATTTTGTTTCCGCACCAAGACTTGATAACTTAACTTCTGTATTTTCCTGTCTGAATGGAATTATACAGGGGGCAAGCAAAAACACCATCAATGTAATTGCATTATATGATAACGAAGAAATTGGAAGTTGCACGAAACAAGGCGCTGACTCTATTATCAGTAATCTTTTACTTAACAAGATTTATTTTGGATTATTCCAATCAAATGAAAATCTTTATAATACGATACTACGTAGCTTTATGATTAGCATGGATGTTGCGCATGGCCTTCATCCAAATTATACTGGCAAGAACGATCCAACCAACGTTACCATTCTTAATAAAGGATTTTCGATTAAGATTAACAGTAACCAAAAATATGCAACGGATTCCGAAGCAATCGCTGCACTCCAACAACTGTGTAATGCTTATGAGATTCCATATCAAAAATATGTGAACCGTTCGGATATTGCAGGTGGACAAACGCTTGGATCTATATCATCAGCTTGGCTTCCTATGAAAACGGTCGATTTAGGCATTCCTCTTCTTGCAATGCATTCTGCAAGAGAATTAATGGGTGCAAAAGATCAAGATTCACTCAATCGCCTTGCCATTGCATTTTTTAGCGCTTAATTTCCAAATATTACAAGTAATAAATCTTTTGTTTTTCGAAATACTAGTTTTGTAAACTAGCCTATGGAAAGGAGATTTATTATGTATAGTAATACGTATCAAAAAGTTGCTTCAAAATGTGACGAGTTCAGCCCTTTCGAGCAAAATGATGTCTTTTCGAATGCAGTCGGAGAAACGAGTGTATCTTGCGTAAATTGTGAACATTTTGATTCAAATCACTGTGGTCTTGATCTCTACGATAAAATTGTAAACGAAGTATAATTATCAATTCAAATAGTAAAAAGCGAAAACGGGGATAAAAACTCCATTTTCGCTTTTTTATTAGAAGGAAAGAACAAGATATCCCCCTTCAAACTTTGCACCTTTAATATCCATCTTGCTTAATTCGATTGGTAGTGTAAATCGTCTTCTCTCATTTTTCACACTTAAAATCAATTCATTCTCATTTTGATTTAGACTCAATTCTTCTTTATTTGCAAATGGCAAAAGGATCTTTAAGTTTATACCGTTTTCGTTTCGTTCAATGGCGAATATATCTTCTTTGAATAAAACATTGGCGGGATCATTATCACCAAAGATTTGTTTACTAACTTCTTCTAATATAGGAAGTGTACCTATTTCTCCTTTTTGAAGTTCTAAATAGAAACGTGGTACCTGGGAGAAGCTTTCTTCAATTTCTGTAAGGCCCTCTTCCTGCATAAGAATCCATTTACTAAAATACCCTTCCATCGCCTGTTTTGGATAAATTCGGTTCACAATAATAGCATCCACATTGTAGTTATAAAGATGTAAGCAGGTAAAATTCCTTTTTGACTCGGATATTACTATCTTTTCTGGCGTTGTCACGATACGAAGACTTACGATATCTTTATTTAACAATAGATTTTGCAAACGCTCCATCTTATCCATTACATATTCAATGTCATCAAATACATTATCCTCCGGCATCGGTATTTTCATTAACTTTTCAACGACAGGTCCTGCTACCTTTACACCTTTTCGTTTGATTGGTAATATCTTACTCATGAAATTCGAAAGTTTCTCTGGATATTTGAGTAATGACAATGTTTCACCAGTCGGAGCACAATCCACTATCAATACATCATAGTCTCCCTTTTCATAAACCTCTAATATCTTAAACATCGCAAATAATTCTTCCATTCCTGGAAACACAAGCAGCTCCTCAACCTCGATACCACCATCCCCATTCATGGTAAGCATTTCTTTCATATATCCTTTTAGATGTCCCCAGCTTTTTTCACTTTCAAATACGGTATCAATCTCCATTGCATATAGATTGGTTGCAACTTTTATTGGGTCCTTCCCTAGCTTTACATCAAACGAATCTCCTAAACTATGTGCCTGATCCGTACTCATGATAAGCACCTTTTTCCCCTTTGAAGCAATTAGGCAGGCAGTTGCAGCAGCAACACTTGTCTTTCCCACCCCACCTTTTCCTGTATATAAAATAATTCTCATGTTTACTCCTCTTTTCTGCGGCTAACCAATTGTCACCTTTTTTACTTTTTGAACGTTTTCGTCGCTTTCTTTTCTGTCAGACTCTGTATTATCCTGTTTTATAAAATCGAGCACGCATTCCATTACCATCGCTTTTATTTCTTTTTCAATTACTTCAATATGTCCCTGGGCTTCCTTTGGAAGCAATGCTTTTAATGCAAGTATTTCATACTGTTTTGCTTCTTTGATACGGCTTCTTGTTTCAAGATTCATTTCACATTTCTCCTTTCACAAACTGCAATTTTAAAAGTCCTTCCTCATGCTTTGCATTCCGTATTTCGTAGTTTCTAAGAACATTTGGCAATGGTATATTTCGCTTGAAATTCCCAAGTTTTATTACAACATCCGATTCCGATTGATAAACATCGAGTTCTTCTTTTTTTGCATATGGGATGGATACCATAAGTGAATATCCCAACTCATTTTTCTCAAAGCTTTCTCTCTTTGTGACGATTACTGGTTCAAACACATCTTTCGAGGTCAAGGAATCCTCACAAATTCTCTTAACAGCTCGCATTCCCTTTAATTCCTCGTCATACCATGGAATCCGATAAATCGGAATGGAAGCAAAGGATTCTTCCAACTGTGTGATATACTTTTGCTGAATTTTCAGCCATTCCTCGAAAAATGGATTGTTAATTTCTTTTGGTAGAATTCGATTAATGTATAAACCATCTACGTTAAAGTTATAAAGATTCATGTACATATAATTTCTCTTTGTCTCCTCAACCACCATTTTTTCAGGTGTTGCGACAAGCCGAACGCTTGTAGTCTCACGATTCTTAAGAAGTTCCTGTAGTTCAAACAGTTTCAAATACATCGATTCAATATCGGTCATGGCTGCTTTATTTGGAAGCGCAACCTTATAAAATTGCTTCGAAATGGGAGCCAGGATACGAACCGCTACCCTACCAATCGGAAATAACTTTTCCATATACCAAGATAGTAACTCTGGAAATTTGAGCAAGGATAATGTCTCTCCGGTCGGAGCACAATCTACGATAATGTTCTCATAACGTCCCTCTTTATAAATTTCTGAAATTTTCAAAAGAGAAAAAAGTTCCTCCATACCAGGAAACATACCATAGTCTTCCATACTGTTTCCGTCACTTGTTGGAAGCATTTTCATAAGACACTCTGTCATTTCTCTGAAATCATGCTCTAAGATATAATTAGGATCAATTTCATAAGCCTCTAAATTCTTCATAATAGCCACTGGTTCGCTACCCAATGACTGTTCAAACAAATCTCCAAGATTATGTGCCATATCCGTACTTACTAAAAGTGTTGAATGCCCTTGACTCGCACTCCTGATTGCATGTGCTGCTGCCACGCTGGTCTTTCCAACGCCGCCCTTTCCAGTAAAAATGTAAATTCGATTCATAGTTTGATACCAAATCTCAAGGGACCATGCTAGCATGATCTTATGAGATGCAAACACCTTTGACATAAGTTGTGTATTTGCATTTATCCTTTCATTTAAATTTTAATTCTTATTTCAATCTACTAATCATGATAAAACTTTTATATTGCTCATTTACGATTCGAAGCCAAACATTACTTCTATTGTTAATTACTTCTATGGTTGAATAGTTCGTCTTTCGAAGTATTTGTTTTAGAAAATGCTGTCATCCTTTGACAACAGCCTAATCTATTCGATCGAAATCTTTTTTATTTTCTTATTTTGATTCTTTTTGGTTCTTTCGTCTTTCATGATATCGGTTAATTTATCCATCATGCGAAAAATCAGATTCAATTCTTCTTCACTAAATGCCGAAACGACCTTTTCTCCATAATACATAAATTCAGATACCACTGTCTGCATCTGCTGCCCACCACGTTCTCCCATCTGGATGGTAACAATTCGCTTATCCTCCTGGCTACGTTCTCGGCATATCAAATTCTTCTTTTCCATACGTCCAACGATTCCAGTTGCCGTATTTAAGGGTACATGAATGTACTCGGCAATCTGCGTCATATTGACTTCCTTATTACGAAACAGTAACCATAAAATAAATAATTCATTCTTGGAACAATCCAACAACACGTTCTGCCAGATTTCTGGAGATAACAAATCTTTGATGCGGTCTACATACTTAAAAATATCTTGCTCAAATTTTAAGCCTGTAATTTTCACCACCTCCTAAATACTTCTTCTTTCGAAGTAATTTAATTCTACATCGGAAGTATTTAATTGTCAATCCTTTTTTATGAATTTATATTAATTCTTTTTTTTATAAATTTTATTGATTGTTCTTCGCATTTTCTAAGGCTTTCTCCACTGCCTTTCGAATGACTTTGCTTGAATTTGTTGCTCCACTAATGGAATCCACATCAAGGGATTGCTTACTTATTATCTCCTGCGTTATCGTTTCAGCCGCTTTCCCTTTTTCATTGCGGTGCTCCACCAGATCAATTTGGGTAATTTTTTTATCCGTCACGGTTACTTTTACTTTTGCAAAGATATAACCGACGTTATACTCACCTTCATATGTATCATCTGCTACATGATCCAGCCAAATCGTTTCAAATGTAATGGATTGTACCGCCTTTTTGTAGTTACTAAAACTGGAGAATCCCACTATAATATGCCCAATTAGACATACGCACATAAGCAATGCAAAAGCTCGGTGTATTGCTATCCACTTTTTCCCAAGTTTCTTTTTAAATATGTGACTAAGGCCACAACCTACGATGCAAATTAACATGAATAAACCAAGTAAAAATAAACTAATCGGCCGTTGTTTCAGAAGTTGAATGGATAAAACCATATGTACGATTGCTAGAACTAATAATAGGATGCTCGCGACTTTGTGAAACTTCATAAAAAATTGATCCAATTTCTTAAATGGCAACCGTTTGGTTGCAAATTTTGCTACCGTAAGCAAAAATACTATCGCTGTAATAATTCCTAATATCATTCTACTTTCCTCCTTTTAATCCATCAAACAGCATCTGATAACTATGTTCCAAATACGTTTGCTTTGACAATTGTAATTTTTCTTCAAAATAGTGTTTTTTTTGTTCTGCCATTTTTATAATTCCTCCAAGGCTCGCCCATAACATAAATATGGTTGGCATTGGTCTCATATCTGGGCGCAAATTCCCACTTGCGATACCTTTTTCGATCAAATTGAGTAAGACTTCATTCATTTCTTCTCCCGTTCGATAAATCTCCTTCAAAATAGGATATTGTATAAAATCCTCTTCATGGATACTAATTTCACTTAAAATGCTATCAAAATACAATGGGTACTCCTGTTGAAATTGTTCTAAATTTCTGCAAATAGAAAAGAAGCAATCTTCGAAATCCAGGTGATCCGCAACCGTCTCACTTAGTCGATTTTTCAACAATTCCATACTTTCAAATATAATATAATTGTATATTTCATCCTTACTTTTAAAGTAAACATAAATGGTTGATTTGCTGTATTCTGCTTTTTTTGCAATATCATCCATTGTAGTCTGTGCTATGCCTTTTGTTTCGAACAGCACCTTTGCTGCCTCTACTATATTATTGCGGTTAAACTCCGTCAACTTATCTCGTTTTCTCTGTCCCATAGCTATCCTCCATATTTTATACCGTTGTTTCGTTTATCATACTATCAGTTCGATTTATTGTCAACAGATTCTGTTACTAATACACATTTTAATCTTTATACAAATTAAGCAGTGTGCATTTTCACTGCAATCATTAAACCAAGTGAGCTGTCGCAAAACTATATCTAAAAAGATGATCGAGTAAGGTAGAAAAGGCCTTCTAAAATCGATTTTACGATTATTTTATAAAGACAATAGCAAAAATGGAGTGCCTAATCACTCCATTTTTCGCTGTTTATGGCTTTATAAAATGTTTAATCGTACTGAGATTTTAGAAGGCCTTTTCTGCCTTACTCGATCATCTAAACAACCTACAATTTGCGACATCATTCTTTTTTTGCTTTTATCATCCTTTTCTTCGATTGGAATAAAAAGATAATACACAAAATACCAAGCCCGCGATCAAAAGAATGACCAAACTTTGCGTAAACGATACGGTATAGTTCCCAAATTCATAAGTAATACCCAATTCTGTCTTTATATCACAGACAATATTATCTGGTATTCCTTTAAACGCTGTGTTCATGGCATCTTCCATCATTACCTGACGAAATAGTAATGCTGCGTGGGATACCGGGCACACTTTGATGATCCATTGAACGCTGGCAGGGTACATTCCGATTGGAAGATAGATTCCGGTAATAAATCCAATCAAAGTGCCTATTACGGTGCTTGCTGTCGCAAAGGCATTTGTCGTTTGAAATAAGGATACTAAAAAGTACATAATCGAAGTATTCATAAAGGTAGTGAGTACAATAAGACCTATTACCTTTATCATATTCATGGTTGATAAGAAACTGCCACCATTTGCTGTAATATAAGCTTCTGCTACTGCAAATCCTATAACCGACATAACAATTCCAACTACAATTGCACTGAGTATATAACCACCAATCAACTGCGCCTTTTTAATTGGAGAAACATAAAAATCCTTAGAAATCTTGTTTTCTTTGTCGCGCACCATATTGGACAAGATTCCCATGGTTGTGGTAACACTGGTAACTGCTAAAACTCCAGCCATTACCCAGCTATCCATTAGTTCTCTTGCATTTTCAAAGTCGCTAAGATCATCCGTATAGACATCTCCCAAAAACACAACATACAATCCAATAATTATAAATACCGATAACAAAGAAAATATTACACTCGATTTATCTCTCAAATATAATTTTAAGTTTCGTTTTGTAAAAGCAATCATTCCCGAATCTCCTTTCCAGTAATATGAATAAATGCATCATCCATGGTTCCGGTCGTTACCGTAAACCCATTCAAATAGTCCTTACAAGCTTCAACGTAAGGTAATGCATGTAGGGTGGATTCTAACTTGATTACCAGTTGATCGGCAACCGTTTTGTAATTCACCAGACGCGTATTCAATATTTTCTGTACTTCCACCATATTATTACAAATCAGTGTTAAGGTATCGCTTGAATAACTAGCCTTTAATTGTGCTGGTGTACCCTTTGCAGCAATTTCTCCATCATCAATAACAATCACAAAATCCGCTTCTTGTGCTTCTTCCATATAATGCGTTGTCAAAAATACGGTCATCCCACGTTCTTTTTGCAGACGCTTAATCGTATCCCAGACACTTTTTCTAGTCTGTGGATCAAGCCCTGTTGTTGGTTCATCCAAAAATAAGATATTGGGTGTATGGAGTAACGCCCTTGCTATGTCACATCGACGTCTTTGCCCTCCTGACAGTTTTCCATAAGGACGTTTTAAGAGTTCCGTGATTTCAGTTTCCTTTGCAACTTCTTTGAGTCTTCGTCTTCTCTCCTCGGTGGATAGACCGTAAAAGCTGCCACGTAACATTAAATTTTCTTCCACAGTAAGCAAAGAATCTAACAAACTTTCTTGAAAAACTGCACCGATACACTTTCGGATTGCATCGTCCTCCCTGCCAAGTTTATGTCCATCTACGTATACGGTACCTTCGTCTGGCTTTAGGAAGGTACAGATTGTATTAATTGTGGTAGATTTGCCTGCACCATTTGGTCCTAAGAATGCAAATAGTTTTCCTCGTTCCACATAAAAGTCTAAATCTTTTACTGCTTGTAAGGAACCATATGATTTTTTTAGATGTTCTACTTCAATAATTTTGTCCATTTGATATTCCCCTTTCTCTTTCTGATGGAACTATAACATTCACTTTTCTTTCTGTAAATAGGCAAATCGGTAACTGGTAAATTACAGCGGGTAAGTTGTAAAAATTAAGCACTAAGCGGTAGCGCCTAGTGCTCGGTTTCTTGCATTCGTTTTAAATTCTCATTCATCTTTAGTGCAATTCGTACATTTATTTGGTGTCCGGTATAACGTACCAGAACATAAACACCTGCTACAATCAGTGCAAATACAACTCCACCAATTAATTTATGGTACATATTCGCAAAGTATGCAAGTGTTAAAAGTAACCCTTCCAATGTAACAAAGTGAAGGATAAATCGTATCATCCACTGATTCTCTGTTAATTCTTTTCTTGAATAAAAAATACAAAGCGGTAAATCAGCCAATAGTGAAAATACTAGCACCCACCCCAGATAAAACAAGGAAAACGTTGTACTTCGTTCAAAAATCAAGCAATATACTAAGGTTCCGATTACGGTACCTGTCACAATGATAAAGTAATCTTGAACTAGGCATTTTTTCAATTCTTCAAAACTCATCGTTTTTCCTCCCTACATTCCGAGTAGTTTCTTCAATACAGGAACAAATTGTCTGGAGACCATGACACGTTCACCATTTCGAAACTGTGCTTCAAAACGCCCACTTAAAACCGGACGAATACATTCAATTTTTGTGACATTAATAATGGAGGATTTCGATGCTCGAAAAAAATGATTCCCTTCACATTGCTCTTCCAACTCATAGAGTTTTTGCTTGGATTCAAATACTTTATCTTTGACATAGATAAACGTACGATTATCCACGCTTTCAAAATAATATACATCTTTTAAATGAATCTTATGGATGTCATCCCCATCCATACCAATGATGGTTCCCCTTTTGTGTTTGATATCCTGAATCAACTGCAAGATGTCTTCGTTCATTTCATAGCAACGAATCAATACCTCTTCTTCTTTGCTCTTTTCTATTTCTTCAACCGAAATTTTCAATTGATCACTTCCCCATATTCATAATTATATAAATATCGTAACAAGTTTCCAGACTATAAATGTCCAGAACACTACGATTGGTATTGCATAATACCACTTCTTTGGCTTACCATTCTTCCATAGTTCTTTTGCATCTTTTCGGCATTCCTCCCAAATTTGATTTGGGATTAATTTCATGGTCAAAGCTACAAACGCTGGAAGTAAAATAATATCATCGAGATACCCTAGAACCGGAATGAAATCTGGTATCAGGTCGATTGGTGATAATGCATACATAACGGTAATTACAGCCATTATCTTTGCAGGTATTGGCGTATCTTTTCGTTTGATAGCGATAAAAATTGCTGGAATATCTGTTTTTAATTGTCTAGCCCGCTCCTTATATGAGACACTCTCTTTTAGAACTTTTTTATCCATTCACAAATTCCTCGCAAAGCTTCTTCGTTCTTTGTTTTCTGTGCAACATATTTATTTGCTCTCTGTACCACAAAGTACGACTACCGATCGCGGTTTTATCAGATAGTTTCGTTGGTTTTCTAATACTTCCATCTCGCCATTATCTAGCATTGTATTCAAGGAGGTATCCCATTTTAACCTCCATACTCTACCCTTTATAAGCTTAGGCAAGTCAAAGCTATGTGCTTCCCAATGCATATTGTATGCAATATAGAAACTATCATCTTTGCTGCCACAAGGTAGCTTCTGATAATCTCCATTTAGCATGACAGCAAGAAGACGGCTGTAATTTGAGTCATCGACATACCAAGCTTTTGTTCCATGAAAGGAGATATCTGGGCTGCCACATGAAATGTAATCCATGCCCGTTAATTCCTCCTGCGTATGCAAAATTGGATGTGCTTTACGAAAAGCAATTAACTCTTTTACAAAAACATAAGTTTCTTCATTTTCTTTCCTTTGGTTCCAGTTTAACCAAGAAATTGTATTGTCCTGACAATATGGATTGTTGTTACCTTTTTGGCTGTTTCCAAATTCATCACCAGCAAGTAACATAGGAGTGCCCTGACTTAAATAAAGTATAAGTAATGCATTTTTTATTTGCTTTTGGCGAAGAGCCAGTACTTGCTTATTCTTCGTTTCTCCTTCTTTTCCACAATTCCAGCTATAATTATAATCGGTACCATCGCGATCTTTTTCGCCATTTTCTTCATTGTGTTTGATATCATAGGATACCAGATCCTTCAGTGTAAACCCATTGATTGAAGTGATATAATTAATCACCGCAATATTTTTTGGATTTCGTTTCGTACGACTTATGAATGCTCGTACTTGTCCTTCATCACTTTTCAAGAAACGGCGTGCATCCATTAAAAATCCTTCGTTATATTCCGCTACGCTACGCGCTTGCCCGTAACTTGTATCGAGACTATGTTTGTCTTCGCTCCAATACGAAGACAATAGTTTCACGTTTCCAAGCACTGGATCTTTTGCAATTATCTCAACCGGTACCACATTATCATTGAGACGAAAGCCATCCACATGATAACATAAGTTCCAAAATCGAAGACAGTCGATGATCAGATAAACGTTGGTATCCTCTGAAAAATGCATATCCATGATTACCTCCATGCGATTTGCATGAATTTCTTGAATCATCTCCTTCATTTCAAGCTGAGGATTTTCTTTATTCGCGGCATACGAGGCCTTTGGTGCAAAATAGAAGGCCGGCTGGGCATACCCCCAAAAGTTCAGCTTAGGCTTATCAACAGGTTCAAACATCGCTATTTCTTCTTTTATGACCTGTTCGTCAAAATCATAGCAAGGAAGTAACAGCAATGCGTTCATTCCTAAGTCTTTTATATATGGAATTTTTTCTTTGAGCCCTGCAAAGGTTCCTTTTTGATTCACTTTGGAGGAAGCATGTTTCGTAAACCCGCGAACATGAAGCTGGTATACGTACAAATCCGAATATTTTATATGTGGAGGAGTATCCTGTTGCCAATCAAATGCCTGGTCATATATCACACCTCTTTGTACTGCCCCTTCGGTAAGCCTTCCCCACATCTCCCGTCCGGTCAGTTTCGTTGCATAAGGGTCAATTACCAATTTACCGTCCACCTCATACAAATACTCAAATCCATCAAAATCAGAGAATCGTTTTTTCTCAAAACAAACCGAATAAACAGTACCCGTCCGAAACTGTGTCATATCCACGGTTGTTTTTGCTTTCACATCTCCCTTTTCAAATAGGAGCAAACAACACGTTTTTGCGTACAACACATGAATTGCAAACTGTAGCCCCCCTGCTGTCTCATTCACTCCGAGTGGAAATGGTATTCCTTGTTTTACTCTCCCCATTTTTCCTTCTCCATTTGTTCTGCCAGATCATTTAGATATACCCAGCGATTCATCTTTTCTTCCAGCTGATGCTCCAATTCTTCTTTTTCTTTGGTCAACTTGGCAAGAACCCCATAATTACTTGCTTCCTGTTCCATTTTTTGATCCGCAGCTTCGATTTGTTCTTCCAAACGCTGTATCACATCATCAATTTCATCAAATTCTCTTTGTTCTTTATAAGAAAATTTGACTTTCTTCGTCTCTTTTATCTTTTCTGTTTTTTGCTTATCTTCCTTTGACTTTTCCTCACGATCGAAGGAAGTTTTTCCCCTTAGTGCTACATAATCACTATAGTTTCCAACGTACTGCTGAATTTGTTTCTTCTCAAAAGCAAAAATACGCGTTGCCAGCTTATCCAGAAAATACCGGTCATGGGATACTGCAACCACAATACCATCATAATCTTTTAGATAATCTTCCAATATGGTCAACGTCTGTATATCCAAGTCATTCGTTGGTTCATCTAGGAATAAAATGTTGGGTGCTTCCATTAGTACTTTCAATAAGTACAAACGGCGTTTTTCACCACCAGACAGTTTTGCAATCAAAGAATGCTGCAGTGTGCCGTCAAACAAGAATTTTTCACACATCTGAGAAGCAGAGGCTTCCCCGTCTGCTGTCTTTATATATTCCGCCGTATCTTTGATATAATCGAGTACTTTTTGATTTTCATCCATGTACTCATTTTCCTGAGAAAAGTAACCTATTTTAACGGTTTCACCGATGATTACCTCCCCTGCATTCGGTTTTTCGATTCCATTTATAATACGCAGTAGTGTTGATTTTCCACAGCCGTTTTGACCAATAATACCAACACGGTCTCCTTTTAAGAAAATATAAGAAAAGTCTTCAAACAAATTTTTCTCTTCAAATGCTTTCGTAATACCAGCTAGCTCAATTGTTTTCTTTCCAAGTCGTGAGGATAACGTATTTACCTCAACTGCCCCGTCTTCTATAATTTTATCACGATCCCGTAATTCTTCAAATCGCTGAATATGTGCCTTTTGTTTTGTCGAACGTGCTCTTGCTCCTCGCATCATCCATTCTAAATCCTGACGATATAAGCTCTTTTTCTTTCGCTCCGTGGCAAGTTCCATGTCTTCTCTTTGCGCTTTTAACTCTAAAAAGCCCATATAGTTGGCTGTATAACTATATATATTTCCCTTATCAATTTCAATGATTCGATTCGTTACCTTATCTAGGAAATAACGATCATGTGTTACCATGATTAAGGCACCCTTCCACTGATTCAAATAATTTTCTAGCCACTCTGCCATCTCATTATCCAAATGGTTCGTTGGTTCATCTAACACTAAAATATCTGCCGGTGTTAAAAGAGTCCGAACAAGAGCTACTCGCTTTTTCTGCCCTCCGGATAGGGTAGTCACTTTCCCATTGACATCGGTAATTCCAAGTTTTTCAAGCATGGATTTCGCCTGTCCTTCGATATTCCAGTGACTTTCCTTTGCCTCCTTTTCTTTTACTACATTTTCTAATATGGTAAGATTATCATCAAACTCTGGGTTTTGTGCTAAATATTCAATTCTTACCTTACTTCCTTTTGTAATCGTACCAGAATCGGGTTTTTCAATTCCTGCTATCAATTTAAGCAAGGTAGATTTTCCTGTCCCATTAATACCAATGACTCCAATGCGATCTCCTTCATTGATACCGAGGGTAGCTTCTTTTAATAATATTTTATCGGTAAAACTTTTTCCTATTTTTTCCGCAGTTAATAAATTCATTTCCAATATTTCCTTTCGTTCTCTATGCAACATAAAGAATGCCATATACCCTTATTATAACGAAATTAGAATATCAATACAAGGAAAAGTAAAAAAACACTTGCAAAATGGGGAATTTACGATAAAATAAAACTTGATGTGTATAAAACGAACGAAACAAATGAGTTTTAAATAGAAAGGAATTTACTATGATACAAGCTAGTAACATTACACTTCGACTAGGAAAGAAAGCCCTTTTTGAAGAAGTAAACATTAAATTTACAGAAGGAAACTGCTATGGATTGATTGGTGCAAATGGTGCCGGAAAATCGACATTTCTTAGAATCCTGACTGGTGAATTAGAACCTACCAATGGAGATGTTATCATTACTCCAGGACAACGACTTTCCTTCTTGAAGCAGGACCACTTTAAATACGATGAATTCAACGTATTAGACACGGTTATCATGGGAAATCAAAGACTCTATGATATCATGAAGGAAAAAGAAATTATCTATGCAAAAGAAGATTTCACAGAAGAAGATGGAATCTTAGCTAGCGAACTCGAAGGCGAATTTGCTAACTTAAATGGCTGGGAAGCGGAATCCGATGCTGCTACCCTTTTAAATGGTATTGGTATTGATACGGACTTACATTACACTTACATGAAGGATTTAAGTGGTTCCCAAAAGATCAAAGTTTTATTAGCACAGGCACTGTTTGGTAATCCAGACATTCTTCTTCTCGATGAGCCTACCAACCATTTGGACTTAGATGCCATCCGTTGGTTAGAAGAATTTTTAATTAATTTTGAAAATACCGTAATTGTGGTATCCCATGACCGTTATTTCCTCAACAAAGTATGTACGCACATTGCGGATATTGATTATGCAAAAATTCAGCTCTACGCCGGCAACTACGATTTTTGGTATGAATCCAGTCAGTTGATGGTAAAACAAATGAAAGATGCAAATAAGAAAAAAGAAGAAAAGATTAAGGAATTACAAGAATTTATTCAACGATTTAGTGCAAATGCTTCCAAATCAAAGCAGGCGACTTCTCGTAAGAAAGCGCTAGAAAAAATCGAAATTGATGATATTCGCCCATCCAGCCGTAAATATCCTTATATTGATTTTCGTCCAAGCCGCGAAATTGGAAATGAAGTGTTAACCGTAACCAACTTATCCAAAACCATCGAAGGTGTTAAAATACTCGATAATATCTCCTTTATCATTGGACATGATGAAAAAGTTGCCTTTGTAGGTGGAAATACCCTTGCTACTACTACTTTATTCAAAATATTATCTGGAGAAATGGAACCAGATGAAGGTTCTTATAAATGGGGTATTACAACAACCCAGGCATATTTCCCAAAGGATAATACCAAAGAATTCTCAGGAACTGAGACAATCGTTGACTGGTTAATGCCATATTCTCCTGAAAAAGATGTAACTTATGTCCGTGGATTCATGGGAAGAATGCTTTTTGCTGGTGATGATGGTATGAAGAAAGTAAATATACTTTCCGGTGGTGAAAAAGTTCGTGTTATGTTATCAAAAATGATGCTCATGGCAGCTAATGTTCTGATTATGGACGAACCAACCAACCATTTAGACATGGAATCTATTACTGCATTAAATAACGGTATCATTAAGTTCTCCGGTGTTGTATTATTTACTTCACAAGATCACCAATTCATTCAAACGATTGCGAATCGCATTATGGAAATCACACCAAATGGACTGATTGATAAGGTTTCCACTTACGATGAATACTTAGACAGTGATGAAATGGCACGTAAACGTCAGGTATTAAATGTTCAGTCCGAAGAAGATGAAGATTAATTATAATCAATATAAATAAACATGAACCGTAAATGAATGTTCAAAAACATAGTTCATGTTGAATTTAAATATCGGGGCACAAAAAGCATGCAATCTAACCTCAACATGGTTAGCGCATATGCTATTTGTGCCCCGTTACTTTTTGCTTACAATTTATTACAATTTTATTACATTATCTCCACTGCCTTATTTTTGCAATATTTGTCCAGTAGCATTTTAAAAGAAACATTACAAATGGAGGGAATAATATGTTCAATAAATTAAGAAAACGAAAGCCATTCTTACTATTAATGGTTGTTATAATGGTTGTGACAATTTCAGGAGCGACTGCGATTGCTCAGGAGGATGATCCAGGCGCATACCGTCTTGGTTCCATACAAACAAGTCGGACAAGTAGTGGAATGAGACTATTAAGTACTCCTTTTTATCCAACCGATTACACTCATAATCCAGTCTATGATGACTGTATTCTTTTAGATGGAATCGATGTATCAAAGTATCAAGGAGATATCGATTGGGAAAAAGCGAAAGCAGCTGGTGTTGAATTTGCTTTTATCCGAGTAGGTTATCGTGGATACGGAGCAGGCGGAAACTTCGGAGCCGATACCTATTATGACCAGAATATGCAAGGTGCCATAGCGGCTGGTATTCCAGTTGGTGTTTATTTCTTTTCACAGGCAACAACTCAGGAAGAGGCCATTGAAGAGGCAAATTATATTTTGGAACGAATTGGTAATTATAAAATCTCCATGCCACTTGTCATGGACTTTGAATATGCAAGTGCTAGTGGTGGTCAGACCGGACGACTCTATGACGCAAAACTTTCGAAGCAGGATGCAACCAACGTTTGTCTCGCTTTTTGCGATACGATTAAAGCCAGTGGCTATACCCCTATGGTATATGCAAATTTAACTATGCTTCAAAAAGGATTATATGCGGATCAGATTCAAGCGAATTATGATATCTGGCTTGCGAACTACACCAATGAGACCTCTTATACCGGTCTATATAGCTTTTGGCAATATACCAGCAAAGGTACTGTAAATGGGATTAAAGGCAGTGTAGATTGTAATTTTTGGTATAAAAAAACACCGGATAAAGTAGCCGGTCTAACTGCTGGCAATCGATCTGACACAGATATCACGCTGCAGTGGGATACTTCCAATGGTGCACAAGGATATCAGATCTATCGAAGTACGACTCCTACTGGAAATTTCGAGCGGGTAGCATCTGTTTCTGGTGAAGCAATCAGTGTTTCTGGTGAGTCAATCAACGTTTATATCGATTCCGATACAACCCCTGCAACCTCCTACTATTACAAAGTGCGAGGGTATTTAAAATTTAATGGAACCAATTATTTTGGTGGCTTTTCTAACGTTTTCAACACATTCACTCTGCCAAGCAGTGTAGGTAATGTAACTGCCAAACCAACCAGCACCAGCTCAATCACCCTGAAATGGGATAAGGTGGATGAAAGTGATGGTTATCGAATCTTTCGTTATGATAATAAAACAGGCGAATTTGTAAAACTAGTTACCCTATCAGGCAATAGAAAAACCACTTATATCCATAAGAAGTTATCTTCTGCTTCCAATTATCAGTATAAGGTATATTCCTTTACACGAATCAATAATACGGCAAGATTTAGTACTTCCTCCGAAATCATTTTATCATCTCCGCTTCCAACGAAAGTAACAAATCTTTCCGTTGGTGGTAAGACTTCTTCCAGAATTCGATTAAACTGGGAAAAGGTTTCTGGAGCAACCGGATATCAAATTTACTATTACAACAAATCAGCTAAGAAGTACACAAAATTAATGACGATTTCATCACAGGATTTGACCTATGTTTGCACCAATCTCAAAGCCTCTACCGAATACAAATTCAAGGTCAGAGCCTATAAACGTATCAATGGAGCCAATTATTTTGGCTCATGTAGCAGTATATTAAGAGCAAAAACTGCTAAATAGTAGCATCATAGAAAAATCCCCGCAGCACTTTTTAAGTATTGCGGGGATTTTCTCTATGATAACGTATTTGCTGAACATCGAATTACTAGATACAAAAACCCATCGCAGATTATGTGCGTTATGGCATGTGCAATCATAGCATACTGGATACCGAACTTTTTATACAACCAACCGAATACCAAACCAAAGCCTCCATTTAGAAGCAGGCATCGGGCAATAATGAGGCCATTCAATTCACCAAACATCACCAACGTGGCGGGAAGATGACCAACCGCAAATAATAACGCCGCAAGGATATTTGCCGTAATAAATACAATATTTGGTATTTTATTTTTCGTAGATTTATGCGCAAACACCTTCCAGTAGAATCTATGTCGGTCATTGAATTTACCGGAATAACGGTTGTATTCTTAAGACTCTCTTTGACAAGCCCAATTGCTTTTATCTGACTTGTCTTTTCACGGATTTCATTCTCGATATGTTTTGTTTGTTCATCCAGTAAAAGCATCAGTATCTTACTCGGCGTCTCACTTTGCAATATTCCCTTGATTGAATCAAGGGAAAGTCCTAGTGATTTTAACAAACAGATTGTACGTAACTTTTCAAGATCAGCTTCCGTATACAGTCTTCTTCCACCTTCTGATAATTCTGTCGGTTTTAATATGTCTTTTGTGTCATAAAACTGTACCGTCCGAACCGAAACATCACACAACTTAGCCAACTCTCCGGTCGTGTATTTTGACATAGATTTCACCTCCTTGATGCTACTATATTCCCTTACGTAACGTCACAAGCAATAGGTTACGTAAGGTGTTTTTTTAAAAAAGCTGTCGCTCCACGTGAAGGGAGTGACAGCTCATATAGCGATTGCTTTTACATATGGAATATTATATTTTTCATATTTTATGCCATCTGAATCTTTACTAATTTATTATATTCTAATTCAAACAATTGCAAAATAGCATCAACTACTTTGTGACAAAGTTCTACTATATACATGCAGTCGATTCGAACTTGTAACATCAATTGTAAGTACTCCGCATGTACCTTTTTAATAAAATCAATGATTTCATTCGAATCATGAAATAGACCATTTTTTTCGCGAATCTTCTTAGCCCGATCTGATTTTACATATTCACGCATTGCATGCTTTAAATCTTCTTCATAAATACAATGATCTTTTATATTTCCCGGATAAATGGAATTATGTGGAAAGGTAAAGTAATCCGCAACATAATGTGTAATGACGCCAAGATGTCTGCAAAAATATGTAGATAAACCTTTATTTGCATCATAATCTGTCGTAATCTTATCAATTTCATCTTTTAATATTTCAATGGTATCTTCGATACAGTGTCTTCTGGTAAGAAATGATGGTACACAATCCGGCAGGATACTGCCAAAATAGAATGATTTCTTATATTCTTGTAAATATTCCATCCCGTTACTATTTAATAAGTACTTTGCTACTGAAATATGTGACTTTTTTCTCAAGAAATAACCTCCGCTGTTGGGACTTTGTGACTACATGCTGATTGTACTATTAATTATTTTATTATGCAATAGAAAATAATTAAATTAAAAGATTGTTAAAACTCTATTCACATTTTGTGCATAACTTGACAATATCTCATCAATTATTGTAAAATAGTCGCTAAGATATTTAATGATAAGATTGGAGATGTTGATTTGGACCCGAGTGACGTGCGACAGATGATTATACTATTTATACTGATTGGATTATCTGCCTTTTTCTCTTCTGCAGAGACTGCATTAACTTCTGTAAATAAGCTTCGTATACGGAGTCTTGCAGAGGAAGGTGTAAAGAAAGCAAAAAGAGTAAGCGAATTGATCGAGAATCCTTCCAAAATGTTAAGTGCGATTCTAATTGGAAATAATGTTGTAAACCTGACCACCTCTTCTTTAGCTACCACATTAGCTATGAATATTTGCAAAGATGTAGGAATGGGCAAAAATACTAGCCTTGCAATTGGTATTGCAACTGGAATTGTGACTGTGCTAATTTTGATATTTGGAGAGATTACACCTAAGTCTCTTGCAACCCTGCACTCTGAAAAGCTTTCTTTAATGTACGCTGGGGTTATCTACTATTTAACGCAACTATTAACACCCATCATTTTCGTAATGAATAAAATAACGTTAGGAATACTCATTTTGCTTCGTGTTGACCCAAACCACAGAGATTCTGCAATCACGGAAAGTGAGCTTCGTACAATCGTTGATTTTAGCCATGAAGAAGGTATTATTGAAAGTGAAGAAAGACGTATGATTACCAATGTGGTAGACTTTGGTGATTCCTATGCAAAAGATGTTATGGTACCACACATTGATATGGCATTTGCGAATATTAATTATTCCTATGATGAACTTGTATCTGTATTTGAAAAAGACAAATTTTCCAGACTTCCAGTGTATAAAGATAGCCGGGATAATGTTGTTGGTATTATTAATTTAAAAGATGTGTTTTTTTATAAAGGAAAAAAAGAAGATTTTAATATAGCAAATATTATGCGTGAACCTTATTTTACGTATGAGTTTCAAAAGACTCCTGAACTTATGCTTGAGCTTCGTAAGGCTTCTAGTTCGGTAGCGATTGTTTTAGACGAATATGGCTCTACTGCTGGTTTGATCACTTTGGAAGATTTATTAGAAGAAATCGTTGGTGAAATTCGTGATGAGTATGATACCGATGAAGTTGATCCAATTCAGCAAATCGGTCAAAATGAATACCTTGCCCAGGGTACTGCCCGTTTGGATGAAGTAAGCGAATTTACAGGTCTAGCTTTGGAGTCGGATGATTATGATTCCATAGCTGGTCATATCATTAACCTCTTGGAGCATCTCCCAACGGTTGGCGAATCTGTAATTGATGGACAGGCTACCTACACCGTAAAAGACATTAACAAAAACCGTATTGACAAAGTTCATATAAAGATTTCTTCGGAACAAATAGAAGAAACGAACTAAATTGATTGCAAAAAAAGCTGCCTATGATACCTATCATAAGCAGCTTTTTTGCAATATTTAGTAATTGTATCATTTGACAAAAGGTATTTCTTATTGTATTACAAATATTAAAACAGCAAATCTGATTTTTTATTAAGTAGTCTTGCACCACTTACAATAACGGAAACACCGGCTGCAACACCTGCCACAATAATAATGATACCTACGACTAGATTGGTTATCCCCACTGACTTCATTGTAGAGTATATTTTTTCTCCCATCTTTGCGCCCTCCTTTACTATTTTACTCCGTATTGCTCGTAATAACGATTAATTGCTTCTTTCATTGTATCGTCAATTACGACGGTTCCATTATACTCCTTATTGTATAAATGTTCCACTACTTCTTTCATGGTTACAATAGAAGTCGTAGAAATGCTATACTTATCCTTAATCTCATCTAAAGCGCTCTGCTCTCCTAGTCCGCGTTCCATACGATCTACAGAAACAACAAGACCAAGTATATTCACATTTCCCTGTGCATTTATGATTGGAAGTGTCTCATTAATTGAAGTACCCGCTGTTGTCACGTCTTCTATGATTACCACTTTATCACCATCTTTTATCTTACTTCCTAATAAAATCCCCGTATCGCCATGGTCCTTTACTTCTTTTCGGTTGGCGGAATAACTGACATTGGCATCATATAGTTCACTCATAGCCATAGAGGCAGCCACGCTAAGTGGAATTCCTTTATAGGCAGGTCCAAAAAGGATATCAAAGTCTGTTCCAAAAGCATCACAAATTGCTTTCGCATAATACTCACCTAGTCTTTTGAGCTGCTTTCCCGTACGATAGAATCCAGTATTTATAAAAAATGGTGTCTTTCTTCCACTTTTTGTAATAAAATCTCCAAATTGTAATACGCCGCAATCTACCATGAATTCAATAAATTCTTTCTTATATTCTTTCATTTTTATCCTCTTTTCTGCGCAACTATTGCGCGTGTAATCAATTCTCTTATAATTTTTTACTTCACACAACCAATCAGTTCGTTAATATCTTCGATATGATGTCTTTCCATATACTCTACGATACCATTTACTACTTCTATCGTTGCATATGGATTTGCAAAATTTGATGTACCTACTGCTACTGCACTCGCGCCCACCATAATAAATTCAAGCGCATCCTGTGCCGTCTGAATTCCTCCCATACCAATGATTGGAAGCTTTACCGCATTTGCTACCTGATAAACCATACGTACTGCTATTGGCTTAATTGCTGGACCAGAAAGACCACCTGTTTTATTTGCAAGTGCAAAGTCTCTTTTCTCTACATCAATTTTCATTCCGGTAAGTGTGTTAATTAAGGATAACGCATCTGCACCACCTGATTCAGCGGCTTTTGCCATGTCACAAATATTTGTTACATTTGGACTTAACTTAATGATTATTGGTTGTTTTGCATATTTCTTTACTTCTTTTGTCACGTTTTCAATCGATGCTGCATCTTGTCCAAACGCGATTCCACCCTCTTTTACGTTTGGGCAGGAGATATTAATTTCTAGTAAATCCACAGGTTGATCCGATAGTCTTTCCACGACCTTGCAGTAATCTTCTAATTTTTTTCCGCATACATTGACTATTTTCTTTGTATCAAACCGTTGTAAATGTGGCAGGTCTCTTTCTAAAAATACATCAATTCCTGGGTTTTGCAGTCCTACTGCATTGAGCATTCCAGCACTTGTTTCCGCGATACGTGGCGTCCTATTTCCTTCCCATGGAATGTTAGCAACTCCTTTTGTAACCACTGCACCAAGGCGATTCAAATCAACAAACTCAGCATACTCAAGCCCCGAACCAAAGGTTCCAGATGCCGTCATGACCGGATTATTAATCGTTATTCCTGCAATATTTACAGTTAGATTCATCTTTCTTCCTCCTAATCATCGATTTCGATTTCATCCGCATAAAATACTGGTCCGTCTACACAAACTCGCTTATTATGCACATTACTATGTTCATCTATCTCTTTCGTCTTGCATACACAAGCAAGGCAAGCACCAATGCCACATGCCATTTTCTCTTCCATCGATATCTGAGCTTTTATATTGCGTTCCTTTGCAAAGTTCTTGACTGCTCTTAACATTGGTTTCGGTCCACAGGAATATATTAAATCATTATTTAACATCATATTTTCTAAGACATTCATCACAGTTCCTTTTTCACCAACGCTACCATCCTCGGTAGCGACAAAAACTTCGCCATACTTTTCCAGTTCTTCTTTTAAAAACAGATCATTATCACGATATCCAAGAACAATCCTTATTTCATTTGTTATGTTTTTTTCTTTTAATCGTTTGGAAAGTTCCAAAAGTGGTGGGATACCTACGCCTCCCCCAATGATAAGGGCCGGCTTGCTTTCTAAGGAGAATCCATTTCCAATTGGTCCCAATACCTTTATACTATCACCCGCAGATAGATTGGAAAATTCCATTGTTCCCTTTCCTACGACTCGGAATATAAGTCGTATTCCATCTATTGTTTGATTAATTTCACAAATACTGATTGGCCTAGGTAATAGTCTGCTTTCATCTTTACAATAGATGGAAAGGAATTGCCCTGGTTTTGTTGACTCGGCTATGCTTTTACTTTGAATCCACAGATCCATCATCGAAGGAGCGATTTCTTCTATTTTTAGTACGGTAGCATATTCCATACTCTTATTCTTACTGTTTTCTATCATTGCTTTCCTCCGATTGCATTCATAATATCTAGCTTCATATCAAGTACAGCTTGTCTGGAAGCTTCTGCATATGCTGTTTCGCCGTATTTTTCATATGCCTTCATCTGATAAGCTGCTATGATTCCTCTGGAAGAATTTACAATGGCTCCAAGACCATCTTTATTAAAGTAAGGCACTAAGTCTGCTGCAGTACCTCCTTGGGCTCCATATCCAGGTACTAAGATGTACTGTTTTGGCATAAGTTCACGTAGTGCTTTCGCCATCATAGGATAGGTTGCTCCAATCACACATCCAACGTTACTATAAGCTGATCCTGGCTGCGTACACTCTTCACCCCACTCTACTACTTTTCTAGCAACAATTTCATACAGTGGAACACCATTCACTAATTGATCCTGGAATTCTCCACTGGAAGGGTTGGAGGTTTTTACTAAAACAAAGATTCCCTTATTTTCTTTTTTACATTCTTCTACAAAAGGCATTACTCCATCACTTCCAAGATAAGGATTCACGGTTACAAAATCTTCATCAAAAACAGATACTTCTTTTGTTCCTATTTTAATTTTACCAAGATGTGCAGTCGCATATGCTAAAGATGTAGAACCAATATCACCGCGCTTGATATCACCAATTACGATTAGTCCTTTTTCTTTGCAATAGTTAACGGTCTTTTGAAAACTAAGAAGACCTGGAAGCCCAAATTGTTCGTACATAGCAATCTGAGGCTTTACTGCGGGAACCAAATCATAAATAGCATCAATGATTCCTTTGTTGTACTGCCAGATTGCTTCTGCAGCTCCCTCCAAAGTTTCTCCATGTTCAGCAAAAGCTTTCTTTTGAATGTGAGATGGTATGAATGTCATCATGGGATCCAGACCGACTACAATCGGTGCCTTTGCCTTTTCAATTTGTTTTACAAGTTGTTGAATCATATTGTCTCCTTCTGCCATTTTGGCTTGACGTTAGGTTGGATTATTATTAGAAAAAGAGAGTATGAAATTAATTCATACTCTCATTATAAACAGTTTTCCCATCAACTAACGTCATCATTACTTTTCCAGTTACTTTTCTATTCTCAAATGGGGTATTTTTCCCCTTTGATACAAAATCTTTGGCACGAATACTATACTCTTTTGTTGGATCTGCAATTACAATATCCGCTGCCATTCCAGGTAATAAAGTACCTTTATCAATACCAATAATTTGAGCTGGGTGATAACTCATGCAAGCTACCATTTGCATTGGAGATAAGTATCCCGTATTTACAAGTTCTGTCATCGTCAAAGAAAAGGCTGTTTCCAGTCCCACGATTCCAAACGGTGCTTCTTTAATAGATTTTTCTTTCAGCTCTTTTTCATGTGGTGCATGATCCGTAGCGATTGCCTCCATGATACCAGATTTCAATCCTTCTTTTAAAGCTGCTACGTCAACGGTACTTCTTAGTGGTGGATTCATCTTAAAGTTTGCATCATCGCTAAGAATATCCTCCTGTGATAAAACAAAATGATGAGGGCATACCTCACCACTTACCTCCTGACCCTGGGATTTCGCCCATTCAATCAGACTTACGCTATCTTTTGTAGAGCAATGGCAAAGATGTAATTTTGCCCCTGTTTCTTTTGCTAATAAAATATCTCTGGCAACAATGATATCTTCTACTGTGTTCGTGATACCAGTAACTCCTAGCATATCTGCCACTTTTCCTGCATTTACAACACCATTTCCGACTAAATTTTTATCTTCACAATGCGCAAGAACCACGATTCCTGCTTCCTTTGCAAGTTTCATGGCTTCACGATAAATATTGATATCCATTACGGATTTTCCATCTTCGCTAATGGCTTTCATTCCTGCTTTTGCCATTGCTTTTATATCGGTTAATTCAAGTCCAAGTTGTCCTTTTGTCACTGCGCCCACAGGAATGAGATGAACTAGAGATTCTTCTTTTTCTTTTGTCTTTAAATATTCAATCATTTGGGTGGAATCAATGGAAGGATTCGTATTTGGCATTGGGCAAACACTGGTAAAGCCACCCTTTGCAGCAGCCATGGATCCCGTCTTTATCGTTTCTTTATTCTCAAAACCAGGTTCTCTAAAATGAACATGAAGGTCAACAAAACCAGGCATAACATAAAGCCCAGTTGCATCAATGATTTGATCTGCTTTATCAACAAGTGATGCTTCTACCTTTTGAATGATTCCATCTTCAATCAAAAGGTCAAAACAACCATTTTTTCTAGATGCTGGGTCTATTACATGTCCGTTTTTAATCATTGTCTTCATGATTTACCACCTTTAAACCTAGTATTCAGCCTTCAAAAAATCTTGTAACACTCTATCATTATCAATGTATTGCGCAAACTCTTCTCTTGTAATCCATTTTGCATCATTCAAATCTTCTGATAATATAATGGTATCTTGTTCTGCAATACAGTCATAAGCAATTCCTACCTTATGGGTATCCCCAACCATGAAAGACCATGTATAGATAATACGATTAATTTCTGAGGTGATTCCCGTTTGTTCTTGAATCAATCGAATAACCGCTGCATCTGGAGATTCGCCGTGTCCTACACTTCCATCTATAAATTGCCATTGGTATGGGTTTGCAATACAGTCATCGTACCACTTTGCTACGATTAGAAACTTATTATTACTTCTTACAATTCCTTTTACTAATAACTTACAATTCTCCATTATCATCGCCTCCCGCATATTGTATCAGTATGTTTTCCATTTTACAATACTAAATTTTCAAAAAATGCGCTTCTTTTATTTTTTTATGTGCAAAAACCAATTCTGTATCTCTTTTTCATAGCCGTTATTCGATAACTGGTAAAATTTTCTACCAACCAAGTTATCTGGCAGATATTGCTGCTCTACATAATGGTTTTCATAATCATGTGCATATTTGTAACCAATTCCGTGACCTAAATTTTTCGCTCCACCGTAGTGCGCATCCATAAGATGCACTGGAATGGAATCTGTTTTTTCTTCCGAAACGACTCGCATCGCATCAAAGATTGCATTGACTGCTGAGTTACTCTTTGGCGCGCAGGCCACATAGGCAGCTGCCTGTGCCAGAATAATCTGGGCTTCTGGCATTCCAATTCGTTCAACTGCTTGTGCTGCTGCCGTTGCAACCACAATAGCATTTGGATCAGCATTGGATACATCTTCTGCTGCACAAATCATAATCCGTCTTGCGATAAAGGTAATATCTTCCCCTGCATAAAGCATTCTTGCCAGATAATAGATAGCAGCATCCGGGTCAGACCCTCTCATACTTTTGATAAAGGCAGAAATCGTGTCATAATGGTTGTCCCCTTTTTTATCATAGCCAAGTACTCTCTTTTGAATGCACTCCGAAGCTACATCAATCGTAATATGAATCGCTCCATCCTCACTTCGCTTCGTTGTTAAAACACCAAGTTCAATGGCATTTAGAGCAGCTCTTGCATCCCCGTTTGATACATCCGATAAGAATTCAAGTGCATCCTCTTCAATAATGCTTTTGTACGCTCCAAGCCCTTTTTCTTCATCTTTTATAGCACGTAGAATCAACTTTTTTATATCGTTCTTTTCCAGTGTTTTTAGTTCAAATACAATGGACCTTGAAATCAATGCTCGATTTACTTCAAAATAAGGATTTTCTGTCGTTGCACCAATTAAAATGATGGTACCATCCTCTACAAATGGTAGCAGGTAATCTTGCTGCCCTTTGTTAAATCGATGAATCTCGTCGATAAATAGAATGGTCTTTTTCCCATACATCCCATTCGTTTGCTTCGCCTGGGTGATAACTTCTTCCATATCTTTCTTACCAGCACTGGTCGCATTGATTTGCTTAAATTCAGCGCTTGTAGTATTGGCAATAACTTTTGCTAATGTTGTCTTACCGGTTCCTGGCGGTCCATAAAATAGGATGGAGCTTAATTTATCTGCTTTTATTGCACGATATAGCAATTTATCTTTTCCTATAATATGCTCTTGGCCAACTACTTCTTCTAGCGTGGTTGGCCTTAACCGACTTGCCAGGGGAGACTCTTTCTCTTGATTGGTTTCCCGCATGTATTCAAATAAATCCATGATTGTTCTCCTAAATGTTTCTTCCTTGCATTTTTTTATTCCCTATGATAAAATACTGCTGATTTTATGATACAAACTGCTATGCTAAAAGCATCGCACAAATAAGGATAACGATGAAAGAAGGTATAAACTGCATGAAAATTCCAAATGATCCTATGATCCTACTAAGTTTTATTAACACACAGCTTCGCGACTTTTATTATGATTTGGAAGATTTGTGTTTATCCCTCGACATTAATAAAGACGCTCTTATCAAAAAGCTTGAATTAATCGATTATACATATGACAGCACCACTAATCGATTTGTTTAAACTAATAATAGTTTCCCATTTAAAATGCAATAATACATTTCTTTTTGTGCATCCATTCTGGCTTTCCCATTGCTCGCTTGCGTTACTTTTTTTTCAAACAAATTACAATCTTTTTGTGGCACGATAACTTGCATCTTAACAATATCGGAATATTGTGTATCTATTGTACTAAGTTCCATCTGCCCTACAATATACTGTAGTTTTCCAATGCCATTATAATCCGTTTCGATTTCATATATCATTCCGAGATTCTTTTCCACAATCTCGCTATTTAAAAGGCCTGCCTGTGCTGCTTTTGAATAAGCTCTGACCAAACCGCCCGTTCCTAATAATGTCCCACCAAAATATCTGGTTACTACTACTACTACATTATGAATATCTTCACCTAGCAAAACATCCAATATCGGCCTTCCTGCCGTTCCAGATGGTTCTCCATCATCACTATAGCGTTGTACCTGATGCTTGTCTCCAATTACATAAGAAAAACAATTGTGTGAAGCATCCCAATATTTTTTTCGTATGGACTCTATAAAAAGATTGGCTTCTTCTTCGGTAGTAACCGGACATGTTGTCGCAATAAATCTCGATTTTTTTTCAACAATTTCATTTACTCCGCCAGAATAAACAATTCTGTATTTTTCTAGCATAATTTGGCAATCCTTTCTATAAAGTATCAAAATTACTACTCATATATAGTATACCAAATGATTGTTCGAATGGCAAAGTCGTTATGAGACATTTTTTACTTTATTTCAGATAAAATATTTGGTATAATTTACTTTAAGGTTTTTGCACAAAGATGCAAAACCAAGGAGGTGTTTTATGAATTATAGTAAGAAAGGAGCTGCGAAAAAGCAAAAGAGGCTAAAGTCAAACAAGCATCGAGTGCTTACAAAAGCCGGGGTTTCCTTTTTCCGGGCTTTTATCATTTGCTTTATCGTCATGTGCATTGTTGGTGCCTTTGCAGGATTTGGTGTACTAAAAGGTATCATTGACAACGCTCCTAGTATAGACTCGATTGATGTCGCTCCAAGTGGATTTGTTACAACCCTTTATTATTCCAATGGAGAAAAAAGCCAAGAACTGATCGGTTCCGATGCGAACCGTGTTTATGCAACGCTGGATCAAATTCCAGAAGTTGTTTATAACTCATTTATAGCAATCGAGGATAAACGTTTTTGGGAACATAACGGAATTGACGTAAAAGGAATCATGCGTGCATTTGGTGAAGTAATTGCAAAAGGAGGACTTGACTCTGGTGCTAGTACTCTTACCCAGCAGCTTCTAAAAAATCAGGTATTCAATGGTGGTGCAGAAACTACAGTTGGCGATAAAATTGAACGAAAGATTCAAGAACAATACCTGGCAGTCAAATTGGAACAAAAGTTAGCAGACGGTTCCGATAAACGGCATGCAAAAGAACTGATCCTAGAATATTACTTAAATACGATTAATTTAGGACAAAATACATTAGGCGTACAAGCGGCATCACAACGATACTTCAATAAAGATGTAAGTGATCTGACCTTATCAGAAGCTACAGTTATTGCTGGTATCACACAAAATCCATCCGCACTCAATCCATTGACGCATCCAAAGGCCAATGAAGCGAAGCGACTGATTATTTTGGATTATTTGGAAGAGCAAGGTTATATTACTTCTCTTGAAAAAGAAGAAGCCATTGCTGATGATGTATATTCTCGCATTCAATTGGTCAACGACGAACAATATTCGGATTCTACTTCAACCGTAAACAGTTATTTTGATGATGCTCTAATTGACGATGTTATTGAAGATTTCCAGACCGAACTCGGATATACGGAATCGCAAGCTGTCAATATGCTTTATCGCGGTGGATTACAAATCTACACGACACAAAATAAAAAACTACAAAAAATTTGTGATAATGTATTTTCAGATGAATCCTTATATCCTGCAAACTCAGAATTATGGCTTATTTATCGTTTATCTGTTATCGATAAAGACGGCGAGGAGCACAACTATTCGGAAAACAATCTTTCAAATTATTTTATTTATGAAAAAGGAAAGAAAAATTTCAGTCTATACTTTAAAGACAAAAAAGATGCAGAACCCTACATTAAAGAATATCGGGAGTATGTTTTAAAAGATTCGGACGAAATAACAGGTGAAGTAATTAATTATACGATTGAACCCCAAGTTTCCTTTGTATTAATGAATCAAAGTAATGGTAAAGTACTAGCAATGATTGGTGGACGTGGTGAAAAAACGGCAAGCCGTACACTGAACAGAGCTACCGATTCAACAAGGCAGCCTGGTTCTACTTTTAAAGTAGTTTCCACCTACCTTCCAGCCCTTGATAAAAAAGGAATGACCTTGGCTTCTGTTCAAGATGATAGTGAATTTTATTATCCAGGCACCAAAAGACAGGTAAAAAACTGGAGTGGTGAAAACTATCAGGGACTTACTACCTTAAGACAGGGTATTATAAACTCCATGAATGTTGTGACCGTTAAAACTATGGTAGATGTTACCCCACAGGTTGCCTATGATTATTTATTAAAGCTTGGATTTACTACTATTTATGATAACTATGTAGGCGAAGATGGAAAGATATACTCTGATATTGGGTATCCAACTGCACTTGGTGGTTTGACATTGGGAGTTTCTAACTTTGAATTAACTGCTTCCTTTGCTGCCATTGCCAATAAAGGTGTTTATACCGAGCCAACATTATACACGAAAATCGTCGACCACGATGGAAACGTACTACTGGATAAAGAACCTGAAACACGGCAGGTTATGAAAGAATCCACTGCTTGGCTATTAACAAGTGCAATGCAAGATGTTGTAAAAGTTGGTACCGGTACAAGAGCACGCTTTGATAAAATTTCAATGCCAGTTGCCGGAAAGACCGGAACTACGTCAAGCAATGTAGACACTTGGTTCGTTGGTTATACCCCTTATTATACTGCTGGTATTTGGTCTGGATATGATGATGGTAACAAATCGCAAACGGAGACCAGCTACCATAAGACCTTATGGAAAACCGTTATGCAAGAAATCCATATCAAGGCAAAGAAAGAATATAAAGAATTCGAAATGCCTAGTAGCATTGTTACTGCAAAAATTTGTACAAAATCCGGAAAGCTGGCGGTTGCTGGTTTGTGTGATGCTACATCAAGGGTAGAATATTTTGATGTAAATACCGTTCCAAAAGAAAAATGTGATGTTCATGTAAAATATCGAATTTGTACGGAATCCGGTGAACTGGCAGGAGAATATTGTCCAGAAGATAAAGTAGAAGAAAAGATTTTCTTAATTAAGGATGAAACCGGTCATACAAAAGATTCTGCGAATGCAATTTCTGCAGACAAATATAAGAAAACCTGTCATATTCATACGTCCCCACAAGTAGTTGTACCACAACCATCGGTACCACCCGATGATACGTTGCCAAGTGAAACTACATTGCCACTTCCTACGGCTTCTGTAGCACCTACACTAGAACCTACAAGTGATCCTACTACACAACAATAATCTTTATTAACAATTGAGGGTATCTGCAAACTGTTCCAATACACTTTGCAGGTACCCTCGATTTATTTAAAAAGCAGCCGGCTGCTTGAATGTTTACTTCTTTAACTTTGGATTAAATATCAAAGATGCAAGATAACTAAATATTAAGGCTGCCGAAATTCCAACTGCGGAAGCAGTGAAACCGCCTTTAAAGATACCAAGAAATCCTTCTTCATCCACTGCCTTTTTTACTCCTTGAAATAGCGTATTACCAAATCCAATCAAAGGTACACTTGCTCCTGCTTTTGCCCAATTTGCGAAAGGCTCGTAGATTCCGATTGCTCCAAGAAATGCGCCTAAGCATACTAAGATTACCATAATTCTTCCAGGTAGCAGCTTTGTCTTGTCCATTAAAATCTGTACCAGCATACATATCGCTCCACCAACTAAAAATGCACGAACATAATCCATTACATCACCTCCAAAACCACACCATGCGCTATGGATGGAACCGTATTTCCTTCGTTAAAACTTACGGTTGATAATAGGGCACCTGTTGGTACAAACAATACCTTTTTCCATTCTTCTTTTCTCATTTTATGAAGTATGAAGCTCGTAAGCGTGATTGCACTACAACCACACCCGCTACCACCTGCATGGGTATCCTGATTATCCGTATCAAAAATTTCAATACCACAATCCATGTGATTTTCCTCAATGTTATATCCTTTTTCCTGTAAAATATCAATTAGGATTTCCTGACCAACATATCCTAAGTCACCTGTAATTATTTTGTCATAAAAATCCGTTCTGCGGTTAAAATCTTTTAAATGATTGTAAATCAAATCTGCTGCTGCAGGTGCCATGCAAGCCCCCATATTCATAGAGTCTTTTATTCCATAGTCAACAATTCTTCCTGTTGTAACTCCTGTTACACAAACATTTGCACCCTTTTTCTTATCACTTTTCTCCTTGCTTAATACAACAGCTCCACTTCCGGTTACTGTCCAAGAAGCAGCGAGTGGCCTTTGATTACCATACCCTAATGGAAATCGGAATTGTTTTTCTGCACTTGCAAAGTGGCTTGAGGTAATTGCAATAACCTTATCTGCATACCCTCCTGCTATTAACATTGATCCCAGTGACATAGATTCACCCATGGTTGAGCATGCCCCATATAATCCAAACAGAGGAATTTCAAAGGTTTCAATACCGAAGGAAGTAGCTATCAGCTGACCTAATAAATCACCTCCGAGAAGATATCGTATATCAGTAGGTTCAAGCTTTGCCTTTTTTAACAAACGTGAAATAGCACGCGATTGTAATCGGCTTTCCGCTTCTTCCCATGTGTTTCCTCCACACATTTCATCTTCTTCTACTTCATCAAAATAGCCTCCCAGTGGACCTTCCCCTTCTTTTTTCCCAGCAATCGAACTTTCTTCAATGATGTATGTGGGAGTGCCAAATGTTACACTTTGTTTGCCAACCTGTGTGTTATTTATCATATTCTTATCACCTTTCTATCGTAACATTATCGAAATAGCTTAAAACATTTCAAAATAATTTAAACTACTTTGATGATCCAATATATGAGTCCCAAAACCCAGCTGGAAAAAATACCATATAAGATAACCGGTCCTGCAATGGTAAATATTTTGCAACCGATACCAAATACCTGTCCTTCCTTTTTAAATTCAATTGCTGATGCGGCCACTGAGTTCGCAAAACCAGTAATCGGTACAACCGTTCCTGCTCCTCCTAGTTTAGCCAACTTTGGATACAGCTGGAATCCTGTTAAAATAACACTTAATAAAACTAAAACTAATACATTATAAGCTCCTGCTGTTTCTTTATCCAGACCCATGCTCATAAACCAATTTATGAAGAATTGTCCTAATACACAAATCAAACCACCAACCCAGTAAGCGTTCACTAAATTAATCAAAATATTATGTGTTGGAGTAACATCTTTGACATAGTCATTATATTTTTTATTTCTTCGTGTTTGATCATTTTCTTTTAATACATCTGATATCTTCGTTTTCTGTTTCATAATATCCTACCTTTCTTTACCAGAATTGATACAATGTGCCTAATCCTTTTCCTATTGCGATTGCTAATATTATTAACGACAATCCGTATTTTAATTTTATACGGTCAACGAATATCGGAATAACCTTTAGTGCCTCAGCTATTGTCATAGCTAGACAACCCACAAAGATACCTGAAAAAAGCCCAAATAATAAAAGTATCGGAATTCCCAAAAAGATCTTATAATCAAAGACAATTATTAAATTTCCAATACATCCTCCCCATATTATTGCAGTTTCATATAATTTAATATTATTTGCTGTGTTTGTACGGTCTGCAAGTCTTGGAAAGACACCTAGCATTGTGATGAAAGCAAACACGCCACCACCTATGATAAAACCTCCGGATACTCCTATAATACATAAAATAATACTTTTAATTAGAATCAATGGTTTTCCCT
Source organism: Lachnoclostridium sp. UBA5725 (assembly GCA_002419585.1). Taxonomy (GTDB): domain Bacteria; phylum Bacillota; class Clostridia; order Lachnospirales; family Lachnospiraceae; genus DIGJ01. The sequence goes on along the minus strand of DIGJ01000002.1, from coordinate 448,566 downwards.
TCTCTCGAAGCAGTTTTTAATTTTGCCTTCGCTTTATCTGTTTCATAAGTTCGCATTTGAATCTGAATTGGTGTTGGATCATCACTCAAATGCTTCTTGGTAAAGTGGTCGTAAAACATTAGGATCCCTACCGTTAATCCAATCGAATAACTAATTTCTACAATTTTGTTTCCTGTTCCTGTGGAACCAAGAACCAGCATATAGATTTTATCAAACAAATCATGTACACTAACATCGGTATTAAACGTCATAATTGAGAAAGCAGCGCCAAAAAAAGCAGTCAGAACCACCACTCCTGTTTTTGTATATTCAAGAACTTTCTTTTTGCTGTTTGGAACACGATACTCTAGAATAAAATCGGTTTCTCCAATATTAACTATATCTACACCATGCGCATATGCATGTATGGTTTCCATTACTTTTAAGATTGAGATAGCAACATCTTGATCTTTGTCCTTCATTGTCATAAAAATCAACCTAGAAAGTTCTTTTATCAGATTTTTATTCTCTCCATATAGTTTAACAACATCCTCGAGAAAGACTTTTTTATTGCTGACCGTTGTACACTGTTCTGCTTTTATATAAATGATTTCTCCATTCATACTTCCTGCCACCCTCTAAATTCATCCTCATATACTAACACACCTTCATAGTTGTTATCTCTTGGCATTACTTTAACAACAAAAAAAATAAGGCCGATTAATACGAGGGTCAGAGTGACAATAGTTAAAATTCGCTTTTTCATATGATCACCGCCTGATTAATTTAACCTTATTATTTGTATTCTTTTCTTGTTTATACCTAAAATAACTAAATTATAAATTGTTTCTCATTCTTTTCAAAATTTTCTTTTCAAGTCGACTAACCTGTACTTGTGATACTCCTAATTTTTTTGCAACTTCCGTCTGTGTCTTGTCCTGATAATATCTTAAATTTATGAGTTCTTTTTCTTCGTCAGAAAGTATATCCATCAACTGTTCCATCAGCATATGGTTTACAATTTTTTCACTTTCATCAACTTCGGATGGGAGCTTGTCCTCCAATGTTATTTCATTTCCATCTCCTTGATAGATCGTCTTATAGATGGATTCGACCTCTACATTTGCTTCCAGTGCCATCACTACATCTTCTAGTGTAATCTCTGCATCTGCAGCAATTTCCTCAAGTGTCGCTTCTCGTCCGAGTGAATAGGCGAGTTTTTCCATAGAACGTCTTACTTTCCATCCATTTTCTTTAATCGAACGACTCATTTTTATCATACCATCATCACGCAAGAATCGTTTAATTTCACCGCTTATCATTGGAACCGCATAAGTCGAGAACTTTACTTCGAAAGTTATATCAAACTTGTCGATTGCTTTGATTAGTCCTATGCTACCGATTTGAAATAAATCCTGCGCTTCATATCCACGGTTTGTAAATCTTCTTACGATACTCCAAACCAATGCCATGTTACTTATAATAAGTTGTTCTCTTGCTTCCTTATCTCCTCCTTGTGCCTCGATAATTAATCTTTGAACATCTTCCATCGCTCATCCCCGCTTCTCCCCTTTATCTCCTCCTATCTTTTTCTTCATACGTATTGTTGTTCCTTTATCAACTTGTGATTCCACTTCTAAACTATCCATAAATGTTTCCATAAAGACGAATCCCATTCCGGAGCGTTCCCACTCTGGTCTCGTCGTATACATTGGTTCTTTTGCCTTTTCTATATCTTCAATACCAACTCCTTGGTCAATCACTTCTACCATTAATTCCTGATCGAGTGTCCTACATTTGATTTGGATTTTTCCCTCTTCTTTTCCATATCCATGAATAATTGCATTGGTAACTGCTTCTGAAACAGCTGTCTTAATATCTGCTATCTCCTCAATGGTTGGGTTAAGCCGCGCCGTAAATGCTGCTACCACCAATCTTGCAAAACTTTCATTTTGTGACTTACTATCAAATTCCAACGTCATTTCATTTGCTCCCATACTTATCCTCCCCTTTTTACAGTGCCTCCAAAGCTTCTTTTACCGTATTATATTTTTCAATAATTTTGTACAATCCTGACAAACGAAAAATTCGATCTACGGAGCTATTTACGGATGTAACTGTAACTTTTCCTCCAATAAAAATAACTTTTTTATAGCGCCCCATAATCATTCCAATGCCAGAACTATCCATAAAATCAACGCCTTTAAAATCAAAAATAATATGTTTAATATTTTCTTTATCAATGAGTTTGTCGGAGCGTTCTCTAAGTGCAAGCGCCTCATGATGATCTAATTCATCTTTCATGTAAATAACCAAACATTGATCCATGATTTGGAAGCTTGTCTTTGATTCTGTTAAATGTTTCATATTATATTTCCTTTCTTATGATTTATCAAAACACACGATATTCGCGTTTTGAATTTCGCTGTAAATGACTGCTTTCGTATAAAAAAATCCCTACAATAATAATATGGGAATTGCCCATCTATTATCATAAGGATTTTTCTTTTGTAGTTATGTAATTTTATCGTTTTATTAATCCGCAAGTTCTGCAAGTCTACGAGTCGCATCTGCAACACGATCCGAATCCGGATAATCGTTTATAATTTTTTCATAATACTCTCTTGCTTTGTCATTGTCACCCAAACGATGATATGACCTTCCTAAAAAGTAAATAGCCTTCACATTATCAGGGTCCATTGAAATCGCTTTTAATAGCGTTTCAATGGCCTCTTCATATTTACCATTGTTGTAGGTAATTCTACCTTCCTCTGCAGTAGTCTCAGCTGCATCACCAAAGGTATCATCTTTTATTGTTTTATAGATAGCCTTGGCCTTCGCGTTTTCAATTGCAGTTTCTTTCACATTGGCAAGCATATCTGCTGCTTTTTCTTTGTCACCATCCATATAATAGCGAATTGCTTCATAAAAATCACTCATGGAATCTTCATCGAATCCATCGGCTTTCAATTTTTCAAGCTCAGACGAAAGATCACTAACCTGTGTGGTAAGATTCTCGTTTTCAGTGGTAAGCTGCGTTGATTTTGCGTTTTGCGATGACATCTGATCACTATATGATTTAAATTGATCTTCATACTGCGAAGCAATGCTCTTTTTCGCAGTTGGTACAATTAAAAAATATACGACTGCAATTCCTAAAATTGCTCCAATTAAAAGGTTTAAATATGGCCAAAAATTAAACTTCTCTTCTTTATACGAACCCTGCGCAAATGCTTTTGAACTTACATCTTGCTCTGGCAGGGTTCTAGGATGTTCATTTTTTGGTTTTTCATTCGAACTGACAAATGTCCCCGGTAATTCACCCATATATTTTAGCGTCAATGTGTTGTTACGATCTATCTTATTTGCCCTAGAAAGACACTTTGCTGCTCTTTTATTATCACCAGCTTTCATGTAAAGAAGAGCTAATAGCTGATAGCTTCGAATAAATCTTGGATTCAAACTAATTACTTTTTCAAGCTGCATGATTGCCAAATCTTCACTCCCTTGTTTGGCATAAAGAAGTGCGCTGTTGTATTTCTTAATCGTTTGATTAATCGTTTCTAGCGTAGATGCATTCTTTTGAATGGCATCAATATAATGATCCGCAGGATTATTCTCGCTTTGGAAATTTTTGCTTAGTACCCATTCACTTAAGGCTTCTACTACTTCCCCCATTTCGTAGTAAACGACACCTAAAAGGTTCCTCGCTTGCATATTCTTTTTATTGAATCGGAGGCTATTCTTTAAAGCGTTTACAGCACCTGACAAATCACGAACTCTCGCTTTTTGCAATCCAACATTATAATACATATTGGAAGCACTGACTGCTCTTTTGTAAATCGTTAAATCTTGTCCACAATTGCTGCAACGCAAACTCTGGAAGGAAGATTCTTTCTCACATACTGGACAAATCATTCTAGTGCCTCCTACTTGTTCTTCATTTCTTTTAACATATCACGAATTAAATCCGTGACATCGGTAGAATCGTTACTGTATATTGCATCCTCTGCCTGTTCTACTTCTAGACTCGGTTGAAATTTTACGATTTCTTCATCAAAATTAATCATCTGTTCCCCTATCTGCCTTTAATAGGCTCAAATATTATACTAATTTTACCTAGAATACGTGAAAATTGCAATAAAATCAGGTCGTCAAAAAACGACTAAATATTTTGTGTAAAAACAATCTCACCCGCTTTTTCACTATATGTTACATTATAATTCTCATATTCAATCAATTTTACAGTTCCATTTATGGTAATTTTCGCACCACGATATATGCTCTTACGTACAACCAACTTTGCATTTGTAGAGTTTTCTACATTGATTCTAAGATTTCGAAGTTCTTGTTGTATACTAGCAATGACAGAATCCTTTGAAATCTTTGCTCTCATCAGATAAAGTTTCTTTTCTGCCAATTCTGAGTTATATGCCTTTTCTAGCATTTTATTAATCTGAGCAATACCATTTTCGATCCGATTAATTTCTTCTAGTATGTATTCATATTTACTTTTTACTTTTTTTATGTGGTCATAAATATCAGCATCCACGCCAAGGTCAATTCTTGTCTTCACTTCAGACATATTACCAATCATGGTTGCTTCAATTCTTCGAATTGCACATACGGTACCACCTACGATGACACCCTTTTTCCCTGAAACAATGATTTCTTGCTCTGACATAATATTGCTGTTTAAGATTGCATTGGCTTTTACACTACCTCTAGCATAAATCGTCGTCTGCTCAAAGAACTTTGCCAATACATCGCCGCCTGCACGAATTTCACCTTTTCCAGCACCTTGCATTCCATTTTTTAGGACTACATCCTTTCCTGCAATTAGCTGTGCACCTTCTACATGTCCATTTACCGTAATGTTACCCTTTGCTTGAATGGTCATTCCAGAAACTACATTTCCTTTTACAAACACATCACCTGCAAACTGAATATTACCAGTAATTATTGTTACATCTCCCTCAATGGTAATCATATCACTTACTGTAAGGCGTTCATTATCATATTCTATTTTTCCAGTAAGCGCTGCTGTATAGGAAAGTCTGTCCTCTGATATATAAAATCCTTTTCCTTTCAGGACAGGAAGTTCTCTTCCAACCTTAGCTAAAATCGGCTTACCAAATACATCAATTCCATTACTACCTGCAATTGCTGGTTTGTAACGTACAATCTGTGTATCCGCTTCTACGACCGCTACATCCTTCATATTCCCATAGTCAGCCGTTCCATCCGGAAGAATTTTAGGTTTACCACCTTGCACAAGAGAGAACAGGAATTCAAATTCACCATCCTGTCCATCCTGCGCTTTTATTCCTTTTGCTACTAACTGTTCGGTATAATAAGACTTTTCTTCTATCATGACACGAAGAGCCTCTTTATCAATACCTTGTATAACTCCATTTTTTTCTAAAAATGCCTGTAAATCATCTACAGAATACGTTTCATTTTCATCCGGGGGGTATAAGCTTAAAAAGGCCTCTATACCATCTTCCGATATGCGCACCACTGAACGGTTTGTTTCCAAATCCATTGCCATATTCCCACCTCCAGATTTACTTAAGACTTACTTAAGATTAGCTAATCGCTCCGTCACCTGTTCCATCATATTTGTATATTTTTCAAGTTTTGCTTTTTCTTCATTAATCTTTTCAACTGGCGCTTTGCTCACAAAACGTTCATTGCAAAGCATACCATTTACACGCTTTAATTCTTCTTCTAATCGGGATTTTTCTTTTTCCAAACGTTCGATTTCTTTTGAAATATCCACTAGCTGCGCAAAAGGCATATAAATCGTTGCTCCATGAATCACGGTTGAAACTGCATCGTCTGGAATATCTGTTTTTTGTTCTTTTACAATAACTTCACTTGCATAACCCAAGGTTGCAAAGAATACTCTACTGTTTTCAAAAATCGTACGAATCGCATTATCTTCAGAAACCACGATAACAGTTGCCTTCTTGCTTGGTGGAACGTTCATTTCAGCACGAACATTACGAATGCCCTTAACGGCTTCCTTAATGGTTTCTACCGCATCTTCATCTAAAGTAAAATTGTACTCTTCTTTATATATCGGCCAATCTGAAATCATAATTGACTCTTCATTCTCTTGTAAGGTACAAAAAATTTCTTCCGTGATAAAAGGCATGTATGGATGAAGGAGTTTTAATGACTGAAGGAGAACGGTTCTTAACGTCCAAACAGCTGCCACTCTTGTTTCATCCTCTTCGTTATAAAGTCTAGGTTTAACCATTTCAATATACCAGTCACAGAATTCTTCCCAAATAAAGTCATAAACCTTTTGAACTGCAATACCTAACTCAAATACTTCCATATTTGCTGTTACTTCTTTTGTTAATGCATTCACCTTTGAAATAATCCATTTATCCGCCTGTGTACATTTGTTTTCTACATCAAAATCTTTTTGAGATAACAATGCTTTTTCTTCTTCCGAAATTTTATCCAGGTTCATCATGATAAATCTGGAGGCATTCCAAACCTTATTTGCAAAATTGCGACTTGCTTCTACACGTTCAATATAAAAACGCATATCATTTCCAGGTGCATTACCTGTAATTAAGGTAAAACGAAGTGCATCTGCACCATATTCTGATATGATTTCCAATGGATCGATTCCATTTCCTAATGATTTACTCATCTTTCTACCTTGCGAATCACGAATCAGACCATGGAATAAAACGGTGTCAAATGGCTTTTCTCCCATGTGTTCATATCCAGAAAATGCCATACGGATAACCCAGAAAAAGATGATATCATATCCGGTAACTAATACATTTGTAGGATAAAAGTAATCCAATTCTTCTGTCTTTTCTGGCCAGCCTAAAGTAGAAAATGGCCATAGTGCAGAGCTAAACCAGGTGTCCAGTGTATCTTCATCCTGAGTCAAATGATCATGTCTACATTTAGGGCAAATGCTTGGTATTTCTGATGTTCTGGCAACCACAACTTCACCACATTTATCACAGTAATACGCTGGTATTCTGTGTCCCCACCACAACTGTCTCGAAATACACCAGTCACGAATGTTATCGGTCCAGTTAAAATAAGTCTTTTCCATACGCTCAGGAATTAATTTGATTTCTCCAGATTTTACTGCTTGGATCGCTGGCTGGATCAGGTCATCCATCTTAACGAACCACTGCTGTTTAATCATCGGCTCAACCGTTGCACTACATCGATCATGGGTTCCAACATTATGAATATGATCTTCCACTTTTACTAATAAACCCAAATCGGTTAATTCTTGTACTATTTGCTTTCTAGCTTCATAACGGTCAAGACCACAGTATTTTCCACCTTTTTCATTGATTGTTGCATCATCGTTCATGACATTAATTTCTGGCAAGTTATGACGTTTTCCGACTTCAAAGTCATTTGGATCATGGGCAGGTGTAATTTTAACAACGCCAGTACCAAAATCTTTATCTACATAGGAATCTGCAACGACTGGAATTTCACGATTAACAAGTGGTAATAATACCATTTTTCCAATCAAATCCTGATATCTTTCATCGTCTGGATGAACGGCTACTGCAGTGTCGCCTAACAAGGTTTCCGGTCTGGTTGTAGCGATTTCTACAAATCTTCCCTCTTCTCCAACAATTGGATAATTGATATGCCAAAAGTGTCCCGCTTGTTCTTCGTGCTCTACTTCTGCATCGGAAATAGAAGTCTTACAGATTGGACACCAGTTTATAATACGGGAACCTTTGTAAATCATTCTTTTTTCATATAGTTTGATAAAAACTTCTTCCACCGCTTTCGAGCAACCTTCATCTAAAGTGAAACGTTCTCTTTCCCAGTCACAAGAAGATCCTAATTTTTTTAGCTGTTCTACGATAGTTCCACCGTATTCTTCTTTCCATTCCCAAGTACGCTTTAAAAAACCGTCTCTTCCTAATTCCTGCTTGTCGATTCCTTCTGATTTTAGCTGATTAATAACCTTAACTTCGGTTGATATACTAGCATGATCGGTTCCTGGAAGCCATAATGCTTCATAACCTTGCATTCTTTTAAAACGAATTAAAATATCTTGCATCGTTTCATCCAATGCATGTCCCATGTGCAGTTTTCCTGTAATGTTTGGAGGTGGAATCACGATTGTAAATGGTTTCTTATTTTTATTCACCTGTGCGTGAAAGTATCGGTTCTTTATCCACTTTTGGTACAATCTGTCTTCTATATCATTTGGATTGTATGTCTTTTCCAGTTCTTTTTTCATTGCAATTCTCCTTTATCGAAGTACTATTCGTATGAACAGTACTTTATAGTTTCCTTCCTACAAGATTAGATAAAAAACGCCAACTTGTCAAGTGTTTTTACAGCTCTATCGCGTAGTTTCTAAGGATGGCTTTTACCTCATCTTGCATCATTTTATTTTCATCCATAAATACTTGGATTTCATTCTTGTTTTTAATATAGGTTTTGGTATTATAATCTATGTTATCTCTTAATTTTTGTCTTCTAACATTTAAACGGTGTCGAACCTCAACCATCTCTCGTTTATCAAGGATGGCCTGTGCCTGATGCATCCAGATTTCTACATTCGTTAGCTGATAGCGTTCCAATTCTTCCATCAAAATATCATTCGCTTGGTTTAATTTTTCTGCATTCAATTCAAATTTCTTTTCATTCTCTTTTACAATTAAATATTGCTTCCATATATAATCAAGTTCAACCGAACTGCTTACATCATATTTTTCATAGGAATATTCTAAAAGGCTCATATTATTCACATATTTTATCTTAACCTTATTTAGTAAATAAATGGCTTTCTGAATTTTTCGCTCTACCAGTTTCAGTTCTTGCCGGCTTTTTGTTTCTTCCATAAAAATGTAAGTTGCTGTAATCGCTGCCATAACAATTGTCAAAATATATGGTATTGCCATGCTCGCTTCAAAAGCGAAAGACAATGCTACAATCAGTGCAAACAAACTAATCACGAGAACTGCCATTGTCATAGCCATTTTCTTTAAGAATGCCTGCTTACTAATTATTTCTTCCTTCTCATACAAAAGAGCACCTTTCTCTCCTTCTAAATGATGCAAATCCCCTTTTATAATTCCGTTATATTCTTCATTCTTTTTCATGCTTCTTAATTCATTCGCAATACTATCTTCTTGCTTTTCAATTATATTTCTTTGTTCCTTTGTAAGTTTTGTATCCTTTACTTTGTATTTATCTCTTTCTTTCGTATAAACACAAATATTTCTTGCGGCTGCCTCCAGTTTTTCTCTCTCATCAGTAGGAATTCGATCAATCTTTTGAATATCCGATAAATATGCCGTAACCGTATGATATTCCTGCTTCATCTGTTCCATTTGCTTAGTTACTTCAAGCATCTGCTCACAGTTATCGACAACACTGTGAATGCTTCCTAACTTTTGCGGATATATTTCTTCCATTTGCGGATATAAACCGGAACTCATTTCCTGTTCATCTGTTTCCTCTGCTTTTGGCTTTGATTTTCGAAACCATTTAAATAAGCCCATTTTTATATTCACCCTTCCACTTTGCTATCATTTGTTCAATCTTTCCATAGAATTCATCAAACTTTCCCGCTTCGAAAAGCTCCTTTATTTGTTCCATTTTTTGATATTCCTCGCTAGTAGTTGCTTCTACCATTTTTTCATAAATCTCTTCTATAATATCAGATACTAAGTTCTGATTCATCTCATATTTGTCTGATCTGTATAATTCTGATTTATTTAATTCGGATTCATTTAATTCTGATCCATTTAATTTAGATTCATTTAATAAGGAAAGATCTTTTTTTGCAAACATAAGACATAAAATATACGCCTTGTAAGAATCTTTGTTTCTATTTTTTTCATATGCTTTTTGAAACCATTCGCAAGCTTCTATATAGGAAGAACTCTGCATCTTAACAATCCCCATATTATGCAGCACATTTCCAATAAATATTGCAGACGTAGTTTCTTTTTTACTTTCCTTCAATATACTGCCATACGCAATCCCTGCATTTTTATAATCTTTATACCTTAAAAGGTTATCTGCTCTCAATTTGGTACGTTCTAATGAGCTGCATTTTTCGAGTTGATCCATTATATGAATCAGACTTTTTATTTCATCTTCCTCGTAATAATCTGCACTGCATAAAATCGTCACTACAATATCCTTAAGAGATTCTCCTTTTCGAATCATTTTTTTGATCTTTGACGACGTTACTGGCATTATAAGCTCTTTATCCATCCAGTCTGCCAAATCAGTCGTAAAGTCACCTTCTGATAAGGTATAAATATTATTATAAATATAGTAGCATAATTCCTCTATGGAATAAATCTTTGTACTGGTTCGTGGAAAAAGGAATGCCTCTTTTGTTATATTACCTGCACACCATATTATCTTTCCCATGTTTCCTTCCTCCTAAAGTTCCATTCGTTTTTCCCAAACTCGGTTTGTAGATGGAGCATAATCACCAAAGCCAACATCACGAATAGAAATAACACACGTTCTTAGATTTTCGAACTGAAACTCAAGCTGAAAACGACCCATCCGATTTGGTCGTTTTGGTACTCCTTCCAAAGGGATCATTCGTTCACTCATGGTCATATCAAGCGCATTTTTTATGACCAGACGTATTTCATCTTCTTCATCAAGAATTATGGTAGTGCATCCTTTGGCTTGTGTCCATGGGATACCTGCTGGTATGATCTGTACTTCTCTTTGCTTCCCATCTTTATATGCTTTTAGTAAGATTGCGTCTTCTAAAACACCTTCCGATAATAGTAGAAATTTTTTTGAGAATTCATTGGTTTCCATATTTTTTGCATGATAAGCGGCACCTCTGGTATAAATATTGGGTCCTCGAAATCCTCGTTTCCCTGTACATAGTACCTGTAGGGCATAATCAGACCAATTTGATAAAAATCCTTCCCCGATAAAGTATAAAGTAGCTACATTCTGATTGTATAATACCATTTTTGCTACTTCTAAAAAAAGAGTTGCCAGTTCCGTTTTTTCTTTTCTTTGATACATATCAAACGAAATCTCATCGGATAAATCTGTTTTTTCACAGGCAACTACAAACGGCTGACATCTTCGATTAATACGTATGCGCTTAAAAATAAGTCCCCTCTTACTAAAATCAAATAAGCCAATATCCTGTGTCCAAAGCTCTCGTTTTTGACTCAGCGCATAATAAATATAGCTTTGTGTATAGGTCTCTACAAAAACCCTATCCCTTAAAATACCCATATTCTCAAGTGCCTGATAAATTGCCTTTGTAAGAGATTCATTTTCTTCTTCTATCGTAACAACTAATTTACATATTGAGTTATTGGAATAATATTTTTGAAGCAAAACTAAAGTCTTTCGAAAGAATTTTTCCAAAAGAGCTACCCCATCAAATGTAACTCCTAAAATAGTAAATGTTTCTTTATTCCCGATACGCAAGACAAAATTTTCTACTAGAACTACATCTTCATGTTCGGCCGCAAATAATGCTTCTTCCCCATAAAGCCATTCTCTTCTATATTTGGTTACTGCAAGACAAGTAGGAATAAAGTGGTAATTGTCCCCTGTTTTACCACCAATTGTTTCAATTTCGCCAGTTCGTGGATGGAAGCAGCTCATCTGTGAATTCTCATTTCCCAGATCAAATCCAACATATAAATTTTTTGTCTGTTCCATTTTCTTTTCTTCCCTCCATTCTTCCTCACAAAATCTTCAACATAGCCTCTTTTGCGTACTTACATTTAATAAAATGCTCCATCGAAGTTATGATTGTTTTTTCATCTTTTAAATCCTTCGCATTTAAGATGCGATTTATTTGTTCAAATGAACTTTCTTCCTCTGACTCTTCGCTGCAAGCCGTATATTCAAACCGTCTACTTTCTGTAATCGTTTCCCTTGAACCATTATCTTCCGATATGTAATACGAAAGTACTTCATCGCGAAAAAGCAAAAACGGTATGACATGTATACCAAAATAAACATTTTCCATGCATTTGGTTATGTAATCTTCCTGATTGCTGTTATCCTCTAATATATAATGAATTTTCACTTTATTATTCGGATTGCATTTATACTCTACATAATGATAGTGATTGATTTGCTGTGGCATCCTAATTTTCCCACTGAAATTTTTAAAAAACTGAAAAACATATCCTAATGTAGCCATTTTCTCAATATTTTTTTCACAAAACTCAAGTTCCTCAATAGACAGTGTTTCCTGCTTACTGAAAAAAGACAGTAAAGCAAGCGTTCCTACTGTGCTTTCTTGATAAAACGATTCTTTTTTCATGAATTGGAATAACGCATCACTTGCTACTGGCTCTTTCATCAAATACTGGTAGGAAGTAAACGCCAGGTAAGCCTTAATAATTGTTTCTTCTCCACCCTTTTTATAATATGATTTAAAAACCTCAAAGACTTTCATTACTTTCTCTTGTGTGAAAAGTACCTGGCTTAAAATACGCTCTTCGAGTATATACGCTTCCAAATCAAAATTAACGCAGCGCTTCCATAATTTTAATAATACTTCAACATCCCCTTCTAAATAATGCATCAAATAAGTTAAAATGGTTTCATTGTATTTTTCATCATTGAAGATATAAAATGCCATTTCCAAAAGGAATTTATTATTATTTTCCATGCTAGATTTTTTAATTTCGTCGGTACAAAAATGTATCATACGATTAATCGGAATATCATAAAATCCATACTCTTGCATAGAAAAACAAGCCTTGTCACTTAGGTCATAAAGCATACAATAAAAAATAGCCTTTGGACGAAATTCTTTGCTTAACAGATCAAAATCTGCAAGTAACAGCATCTCTTTTAATGCTTCTGGCTCCAAATGATCAAAATAGTATTGAATCAAAGATTCGAAACAGCGCCCCTTATAAAAACTTTGGAAGGCAGGAAGCAGTACACATCTTCTTTGCACATAAATCGAATTTTCATTCTGCTTTTGATATTTGTAAATTTTTTCAAACATATGAAGCATGAGCATACTGTTACTCTTACAGTATTCATAACACGTTTGAGTTAATCCATGAATATGAATGAATCTTGTTATTTTGTGGTTGACACCATCTATATAACGATTTCCCCTTTGATCCACAAAAATCACGCTTGGATTTTCTGTGAAGATATCAATGTGGCAACAACCATTCTCAATTGGGGTATAAACTTCTCGCAAAAGCTCCTTATGACTAACATAAACTCCCACGATTTTATTGCTGTCACAGGTTAACTCATGACGGAACATGATTTTACAAAACGCAATTGCTAATCGCTCGTCCACATCTTCTGGTTGAAAAAACTCTTCGTAAAGAATAGCTAAATTTCGGTCTATTTTTTCTTGTTTTAGTGCTTCCAAGGCAAATTTACGAATCAATTTTTCATAAACCACGTAATTTCCTACATCACGGTGTTTATTCTTTATGATATAAGCATAGAAAAATGCCTTTTTTTCAAAGCTCAGTTGATTGTCATATTGGAAAAATAAGAAAAGATTTGCTGGGATTCTAAGACTAAAATTTTCTTCCATCGTATAGATATAATATTCATAAAGATTTTCAAGCTTAATTTTTTCTTCTTCACCCTTTGCAAACCATTTAAAATGCTTTGATTCTTTCTTTTCTTCATATATCAGGAGTTTACATATTGTATGCAACACCTCTTTACTTTGATGCAATTCATAGATGGAATAAAGACTTTTCATAATCCATGGTGAAGACTTTCCCTCCTGCTCGGCCAAAAAGCAAAACAAATCGATTAATTCTTGTGATAGACAACTCATCTTAACGCCAAAGGCAAGAATCTTTGGAAGAGATTTTTGGAAATAAGGTCTCGATCTTCGATCACTTTCTAAACACAAACAAGCCTCATAATAAAGTACAGGGCTATTTGCCCCCTTATCAATGCAGCGCGCAATTTCTTCCCACTTCTTTTCCGGGTGTTTATCATAACTAGGATCCAGATACAGTAAAAACCACAGTAACTGCCAGGAATCAAACCCATTTTGATAGTATGCACGAATAAAAGATACCGCTTCCTCTATGAACTCCTCCTTTTTCGTGTACAAGGCACGCAGATACAAAAATGCGGTGTAACTAATTAGTGATTCCTCTTTCATAAGCTCTACATTTTCTTCCATTTCTTTCAATGCATCTGCTGCATAGGATTGGTGATCCATCATGTAGAAATGAAGTTCCAAAAGCTTATGCTCCCAATAAGGATATATATCCTTCCCTATTTTTAAATGTTCTGCCAGGTCAGTCATATATTTGTCATATGCAATCTGTTCTGTTCTTAGATTCAGATAGTTTTGTGTGAAAAACAAAATAAGTTCCTTATGTTTTCGATTGGTATTATTGTCCCTTGCTTCATTATGAAGATTCACCTGTACCTGTATTTCTATCGTTTCGGTCTGCGTTTCTAATTTTATCGTTCCAAAATTATTCCCTTTTGAAAGTTTGTTTCGTTCGATTAAAAATTCCAGATGATATCGGTTTCCACAAAAATCTTTGGTTGTAAAGTTCTTTTTTTGAATCGCTAAGAAATCACAATCCGTGGAAACATGAAAACTTTGATATCCCCAATTGTCTTTTTCTACGATTATTTTATCCATGAAATTTGTTAAGCATTTTTTATATTCACAGACCGTACGGTCCACATGAACATTGATTTTCAGTTTCTTTTGTATGCCAATTAAAAACTCCTCCATGGCTGTATTACGATCGATGCCGTGTATCAGGCCATGATATCTTGTTTTCATATCTTCCTGTTTTAAAAACACACGTTCAAAATCGGATGATTCAAAAAGTTTTAAAGCTTCCTCCCAATCGCTATGTGCAAGATTAGCAAAATGAAACAAATCCTTAATTTGACCAAGTGAAGTTGTTTGATAAGGCTCAACGATTAGAACCTTTAGTGTAATGCTTGTCTCACCACAGTTACTGACGATATGAATTTTATCACTAAATTCCTGCCCGAAAGATTCTTTCTTTGCATCATACAAGAACAGAATTTCATTCTGTTTTCCGATAAACATTGGATTTGTAATTTTCAGATGTGTAAATGAGCTATAGACAATCCCCTTCATGTCTTTTCGCTGATCGTTTGAAACAAAAAAGCTTCCCACATAAACACTTCCGGCTTCTACCGTGATTTGGAGATTTTCCTCTGACAACAAAATATTGGGCAGCTCATATTCAAAATTTTCCTTGGCTAATTGCCTAATCTTTTCCTTCAAGTATTTCCCCTCCCGTTTATTTATGGTTCTTTACGTACAATTTGCAATTTTCTTAAAAATAGGTATAATTACAAATACAGATAAATTATTATAACACTCAAAGCTTAGAATATTCAACTCTTTAGGAAAGGAATTTGTGCAAACATGTTAAAACCAAAAGAACATTTTCACGGAAGTGATTTAGAAAAAATAGAACAGGTCTATGGCATCAAAAAAGAAGATATCACTAGCTTTTCTGCCAATGTAAATCCACTTGGAGTATCCTTTTTATTAAGAGAAACTCTTGCATCTCATATTGATTCCATCACTTCGTACCCAGATCGCGAATACACCGCGCTTCGAACTTCCATTGCTACCTATGTGAATACCTGTAAGGACAATATCCTTGTCGGAAATGGCTCTACCGAATTAATTTCTTTATTCATTCAATTTCTTTGCCCAAAAGATGCAATGATTGTCGCTCCTACTTATTCTGAGTATGAACGTGAAATTTCATTAGGCGAAGGTCATTGGCATTATTTTGAACTGAGAGAATCGGAAGATTTCAAGTTTAACTTTGTTCGTTTTGAACAAGAGCTACTATCCACCGTCGATTTGGTTATTATCTGTAACCCAAATAATCCAACCTCCACTTCGATAAAATCCGATGAAATGGAGTCCATATTAAAAATATGTCAAAAGAATCTTACCACAGTCTTAGTCGATGAAACGTATGTTGAATTCGCCGAAAATATGAATAAAATCACCTCGATTCCGCTAACCGAACGCTATGATAATATCATCGTTTTAAGAGGTATTTCAAAGTTCTTTGCAGCACCTGGACTTCGTCTTGGATATGCTGTTTGTGGAAATAGCGAGCTTGTTGAAAAGGTAAATAAAAAGAAAAATCCCTGGACCATAAATTCATTGGCCGCGATTGCTGGAGAAATTATGTTTCAGGATATGGATTATATAAATAAAACCAAAGATTTCATCTTTGGCGAGCGTAAACGTATCTGTGACGCATTACAAGAATCTAGCACTTATAAAGTGTACGAGCCTTCCGCCAACTTTGTACTGCTTCGTATTCTTCGCGATGACCTCACCGCAAGTGAAATATTTGATATCTGTATTCGAAAAGGACTTATGATACGGGATTGCTCCACGTTTCCGTATTTAGATGATAAATACATCCGATTCTGCTTTATGAGCAGGGAAAAAAATGATGAGCTTCTTGAAGTGTTAATGAGTTTGTAGGGCTGATCAACAATGTAAAATATTCAATATAACGTATAAAAATAGTTCTCGGCCATATGATGGACGAGAACTATTTTTCTTTTCTTTAATATTCTTAGGGGGCTTCCTTTGTAAGGGCTTAAAATTAAGTTATTGGTGCAGGATTAAAAATACATAAATCATTATGCAATTTGTAAATCTCTGCAAAGCTTTTCTTTCTTCCGCTTGCTACATCAATAATAAAGTTAAAAAGCTCCGTACCTACTTCCTCGATGGTAGCTTCTCCTGTGGCAATTTTGCCAGCATTGATATCTATTAAATCCTGCCACATGTTCTTCATGTCATTTCTAGAACAAACCTTTATTACTGGTGCTGCTGCAAGACCGTAAGGTGTTCCTCTTCCTGTCATAAACACCTGAAGTGTAATTCCAGATGCCAGCTGGCAAGGTCCGCACACGATGTCACTAGCTGGAGTTGCTGCATAAATGAGACCATGTTTGCTTGGCATCTCTCCTGGAGATAGTACTTCAACAATTGGAGAACGTCCAGACTTAGCAATAGATCCCATGGCTTTTTCTACGATATTTGAGAGCCCTCCTTTTTTATTTCCCGGAGTAGGGTTCGCACTCCTGTCAACTTGTCCGTTCTCTAAGTAAGCATCGTACCATTTCATTTCTGCAGCTAATTTTTTTCCTACTTCTTCGTTGACACAGCGTTCTGCAATCATATGAACGCCATCCCGAACTTCTGTAACTTCTGAAAACATAACCGTTGCACCGGCTTCCACAAGCATATCTGCCGCATATCCCGCACTTGGGTTGGCAGTAATACCAGAAAAGGCATCACTTCCACCGCATTGCATTCCTATACAAAGTTCTGATAAATTTAAGGGCTCTCTTCTTCTTTTGTCTAAAATGCGCAGCTTCACTTCAGCCATTTTCATAAGCGCATCTATCATCGCCTGATAACCTTGAAGTTCTTGTAACACAATTACATTTTCCGGCTTAATATCCGTTTCATCCAAGAGCATTTCAACGGTAAGTTTCTCGCACCCTAAAGCTACCACCATTAATTCTCCGCCAAAGTTAGGGTTCTTTGTCAGGTTTTTCAGTGCACGGATTGGTATTTTTGCTTCTGGTGCATTAATTGCAACTCCACAGCCATAGGCATGGTTAATTGCAACAATATCATCTACGTTTTTATATTTTGGAAGTAGCTCATCCTTCATTTTTTTTACTGCCACATTCAAAACACCGGTTACGCATTGAACCGTTGTGCTGATTCCTAGGATATTTCTTGTACCTGCATAACCGCCATTTGGATTTTTATATCCATCAAATACTCTGACTGGTGCAACAGGTAGATCTGTAACTAGATATTTAGCAAAATCCATATTGTCTACCGAAGGGGGAGTTGGAAGATAAAGCATTTTTTCATTAATCCAGTCTCCCTTCTTAATAGAATCCATAGCATATCCTAATACAACACCATATCGGATTATTTCACCGTCTTTCGAAATATCAGATAAAGCAATCTTGTGTCCTTGCGGAATTTCTTCATTTGAAACAACATCATCTAAGACTTTCGTACCTTTTGCTATAGTATGGATTGTGATAGCTACGTTATCTCTCTCGTTTATTTTGATATATGTTTTTTCCATAGCAATTTGTATCCTTCCTTATGCTTGTTGTCTTCTCGCTTTTCTGTTATCAAAAACTGCAAATAGTATAGAGGCTATAATCAGAGCCCAAATTCCCCAACCGATTGGTCTTGTAAAGAAGCAAGCTAAACTTCCACCAGAACCCTTAATTGAATCAACAAAATATTTTTCTAAATCACGGCCTAAAATAAAACCAATTAAAAATGGTGCAGAAGGAATATTGATTTTACTGAAAATATAGCCAATGACTCCGAACAAAAGTAATGTCCATACATCAAACATATTCCCGTTACGAATTGCATATGCACCAACTACACACATAAGGATGATAACTGGATAAATGCGATTCTTCGGAAGTTTAATAACCTTCGCAATATGTTTGATAGGATAAAACATGGTAATAAACATGATAATATTGCATATTGCTAATGCAAATAGAATCGTATACCATGTTCCTCTATTATTTGTTATGAATAGCGGTCCAACCTGAATACCCTGAAGCATAAATGCTCCAACAAGTACCGCTGTAGTACTATCTCCAGGAATACCAAGAGATAACAACGGAATCAATGCACCACCGGTCAAACCATTGTTAGCTGATTCACTAGCTACTAACCCTTCTACTGCACCTGTTCCTAATTTCTCTGGTTCTTTTGAAAAGTTTTTAGCCTGCGAATAAGAAAGTAAGGATGCAGCACTACCACCTACTCCAGGAAGAATTCCCATAAAAGTTCCAATCGCACTGGAACGAATCAGGTTTATACCTTGTCCTTTAAAATCTTTAATTGAGAACCTTTTTGACTTATCATTGTTATTTAAATCATATGTTGCTTTGGAAACTTTCATCCCTGTTTCAGCTTCCTGAAAAATCTGTGTCAGAGCAAAGAGTCCAATCAATACGGGAAGCAATTGAAAACCGGAACGAAGTTCAACCTTTAAAAAGTCAGGTACCATACGAAGATGGTTATTATCGGCAAATGCACCAATTAAAGATACTAATACACCTAAAAATCCAGCAAAGATACCTCGTGTCATATTTCCCTTTGATAATGCTGCAATTACTGTCAATGCAAATAATATAATCAAGAACTTTTCTACTGCAGAAAACTGTATTGCCAATTTTGCCAATGGCGGCGTAAATAAGCAGAGTGCAGCCAAGCTAAACATACCACCTATCAAAGAAGCTGTGATACCAATTTTTAAAGCTTTTTCAGCTTCTCCACGTTTTGCCATAGGGAATCCATCAAAACCTGTTGTAATAGAAGAAGGCGTTCCAGGAATATTTAATAATATTGCTGGAATTAACCCCCCACTTATGCCACCCACATATAATCCAAGTAATAAGAATAGGGAGGTATTTAAATCATAAGCATATGTCAAGGGTAAAAAAATAGCAATGGCCATAGTGGCTGTCATTCCCGGTAGCGCACCGAAAATAATACCAACACCAACACCTAAGACGGCCATAATTAATTGCAACAATCCAAATTCAATCATTTTGATTCACTCCTTTCTATGGTAATGTTATGCTGAATACTTCACCAAATAAGAACCATATTCCTACCGAGAAGATGATTGCGATTAATAAGGATATACATACCGAGCAAAATCCTTCGTTCTTAAAGTAAGTTTTTTCTTTGAATGCCTTTGGAATTTCTTCCAATTGCATTACTCCTGCAAACAATACATTGAACAAAAAGATAAAGACTATGCTGGCAATTAAAAAGCCTAATACATCCATTGCAAAAATATATAAGATAAATAATACAAGTGTTCCAAATAATTTTAACTTATCCCAGTTTTCTTCAAAGAAACGTTTGTTTTTCAATTGGATGAATGGTTGATTTTCTTTTTTTGTTTTTATAAATCGTTGTATTGACATCACAAAAAGGAGGATTACTAATATTCCCATAATAATGGGGGGAACTATCCAATGTGATGTTGATGGCATATAATTTATAGTAAGCAAGCCAATTTCCTCCTTTATGGGGACTATGTTTTATAGTCCCCAACAAATTCATTACTGTATTAAATCATCAAGTGATGGAGCTGCATCAATCAAAGACTGCAAGCCATCTCTTTTATCATAAATGAAAGTCTTTGCATCTTCTGATTTTAAATATGCTGTACGATAAGACATTGCTTCTAAGTCTGATTGGAAGGTTTCGTCATTCGATACTGTTTCCATTGCTTTATCTAACTCATCCACATATTCCTGCGGAATATCTTTTGGAAGGTAGACAAGGAAGTCTTTTGAAAATCTAAATTCTTCGCCATTCATGGTAATGCCAAGATCTGCATAAGACGGAATATTTACACCTTCAATATTATCAAGTAATCCCATAAATTTCATAGCTATTTTTTGATCATCTGTTTGTGTGTAATCATAAAGCGAAGTATAATCAGCAAAGATTACGTCACAGTTGCCATCCCATAAAAGCTGACACTTATCTGCTGTGGAACCACCCACTACTACAACAATACGATCTGCAACATCCTGTCCATAATTTTCGAGTACCCATTCATAAAATACAACAAATGCAACATGTGATACACCACCGGATTCACAAGCCATACGGCAGATTGCGTCTGGATTTGCTTTTAAATATTCCGGAATTTCTTGCAGACTTTCATATGGTGCATTCACTCCTGCCGCCCAAGCAGCTCCAGGATTTTGTGCAACACGAGGACCAACTGTCATATTTTCGAGTGAATATTCTTCTCCGTAGGCTCCAAATGAAACTCCAAGATAAGTCATATCGTGAAATATCATAATTGTTTGTCCATCAGGTTTCGCATTCTTAATCGCGTCTACTGCCTCAACTGCACCAACTGCATCTACTTTTGCCGTCGCATTTAACGCTTTTGCAAGATGTCTGGAAACCGTTTCAGCAATTAGATAAGAATCTCCTGATGTAGAAGTTGATCCGATAACCACACGAATATTTTTTCCGTCAAATGAGTTTACATCCTCTTTTTTGGAACATCCAGTAATAAGCCCCGTTACCATTACTGCTGCCATAAGTAATGCCATAATTCTTTTTTTCATACCCTTCATTCTCCTTATTTGTTTTCGTTTTTATTTATTTAGATTAAGTTCATTTCCTTTAATACTTTACGAAGAGCTTCTTTTTCCTCTGGTTTTAACTCAGCGATTGGTTCTAAGCATTTTCCAACCTGAAAACCTTCTTGAACTAGCCCTTCTTTAATAACTGCTGGGAATGTCCCCATATTACACGCAATTCGTAACGGAGCGAGTGTGTACTGTGCTTCTAAGGCACCAGCCAAATCACCCTCTATGTACTTATCATAGATATCCGCTGCGATTCTAGGTGCTACATTTGCACATGATGCAATTGCACCAGCTGCTCCATAACATAATCCAGCATATATTAAGGTATCTCTTCCGAGTAAAACATGGAAATTTCCTTCATCTTTTGTTAATCTCAAATACTCTTCGGTATTTGTAAAGTCTCCCGTGCTGTCTTTTACACCTACAATATTTTTAATCTTAGCAAGTCTTGCAACCGTCTTTGGTTCTACCGATACATTTGTTTTTGGTTTATTATTGTAGATTAAAATTGGTAATTTTGTACTTTCTGCAATTATCCTGTAGAACTCATACACTTCTTCCTGACTCTGTGAAATGAACATAGGCGTAAGAACTGATACCGCATCAACACCTACTTCTTCTGCTATTTTTATTAGTTCTATCGTACCTCTTGTTGTAATATGATTAGCTCCAGCATATACATCTACTCTGCCTCTTGCTTCTTCCACTGCTACCGAAAGGATATTCCTTACCTCTTCATTGGTAAAAGCATAAAACTCTCCCGTTGTGCCAAGTGGAAAAATACCATGAACTCCCTCTTCTATTAAATGATTAATCATTTGGCGAAACACTGGTTCATTAAATTTTCCATCCGGCGTGAAAGGAGTAATAATTGGCGGAATAATTCCGTGTGGTTTAAACATCTTTTTCCTCCATTGTTAACGAACTAAGCAAGGTCTCTTAGCATCAAATTTCCAGCCAGGAACCAAATACTGCATTCCCACCCCATCATCACGACTACCAAGACAGTTTGCTTTGTAAACTT
The DNA here is from genome assembly GCA_002419585.1 of Lachnoclostridium sp. UBA5725. Classification (GTDB taxonomy): domain Bacteria; phylum Bacillota; class Clostridia; order Lachnospirales; family Lachnospiraceae; genus DIGJ01. The sequence continues at coordinate 426,359 of DIGJ01000002.1, read as the reverse complement.
CGTTTGCTTTTTTAATTTGTTCCATATCCACTTCAATTCCAAGTCCCGGCTTATCTGGTATTGTAATACAGCCATCTATAATCTGGAGTGGCTCTTTTGTCAATCTCTCAACGCCCTCCTGCCAAATCCAATGCGTATCAATTGCATTAATGTTTCCTGGTACAGCAGCAGCTGCATGAGTAAACATAGCAAGCGATATATCAAAATGGTTGTTTGAATGGGATCCCCAGGTGAGTCCGAATTCATTACACAGCTGTCCTACCCTTACAGAACCAGACATTGTCCAAAAATGTGGATCTGCTAATGGGATATCTACCGACTGCAGTGCAATGGAATGACACATCTGTCTCCAATCCGTTGCAATCATATTGGTTGCAGTTGGAAGTCCAGTGGCTCTTCTAAATTCTGCTAAGATTTCACGTCCAGAATAAACTCCTTCTGCTCCACATGGATCTTCACAATACGTTAGGATTCCATGCATATCCTTACAAAGTTCAATAGCGTCTTTTAGTAACCATCCACCATTTGGATCAAGTGTAATTCTTGCTTCTGGAAAAGCTTCCTTCAATGCTTTTACTGCCTTGATTTCTTCTTTTCCTTCTAATACACCACCCTTTAACTTAAAGTCACTAAAACCGTATTTATCTTTCGTTGCTTTTGCAAGTGCAACGATTTTTTCTGGTGTCATCGCTTCTTCGTGTCGGATACGATACCATTCACAATCATTGCTAGATTCTTCGTCATATGCTAAATCCGTTTTCTTACGATCTGCTATATAGAAAAGATATCCTAGCATACGGACCTTATCTCGTTGCATACCATCTCCAAGCAATGCTGCTACTGGCACATTTAGATATTTACCAAGTAAGTCAAGGAGAGGCGCTTCGATTGCAGTTACAACATGTACCCCAGTTCTTAAATCAAAGGTCTGGGCACCGCGGATATCCTCCTCACCTTTCGCTTCCAAATGTTTTGTTACTTTTCGTAATGTATTTTTATAATCACCAATGCTTGTTCCTAGCACCAACTTTTTGCATTCTTCCAATGCATCTGTGATTTTTTCTCCTCCCGGAACTTCACCTACACCTACTTCACCCGTACTATCGGTAAGAATGACAACATTTCTTGTAAAGTAAGGGGCATGTGCTCCGCTTAAATTAAGAAGCATACAGTCCTTACCTGCAACTGGATATACTTCCATCTTACTAATTGTTGGGGACATTGTTATTTCTCCTTTACCAATACAAATTAAGATTCTACCGTTACATTTGCAACCTTTTCATAGTATTTCACTAAGCTTGCATGATCTTCCTTTTCATATCCGTCCGCTTTCAATGCCTGCATCATTTCCATAACCTGTGATGTAAGAGGTACTGGTGCCGTCACAGTGTGTGCTGCATTCAAAGCATTTGTTAGATCTTTTATGTGTAATTCAATACGAAAACCTGGTTTGAAATTTCGGTTAAGTACCATTGGGGCTTTTGCATCTAATACAGTAGAACCAGCTAAACCACCACGAATTGCCTGATATACAAGTTCCGGATCTGCTCCTGCTTTCTTTGCCAAAGTAAGCGCTTCTGACATTGCTGCAATGTTAAGAGCTACAATCATCTGATTGGAAAGTTTTGCAATATTTCCTGCACCAAGTTCTCCAACATATACAGTAGATCCAGCCATAACCATTAATAAGTCATAGTATTTGTCAAATAAATCTTTTTTACCACCAACCATTACGGATAACGTTCCATCAATTGCTTTTGGTTCACCACCGCTTACGGGAGCATCTAACATTTCAATTCCTTTTTTCGCAAGTTCAGCACCAATTGCTTTGCTTTCCACTGGATCAATGGAACTCATGTCAATTAATACAGTTCCTTCTTGTGCTCCTTCCATAATTCCACCTTCACCAAGAGCAACCGCTCTTACATGGGGAGAATTAGGTAACATTGTGATGATGACATCACATTCTTTTGCAACTGCTGCTGCATTTTTTTCTTCTTTTGCTCCCAACGCAGTAAGTTCTGCAACTGCTTCTTTATTGAAGTCGCACACTACTAAATTATGTCCTGCTTTTACAAGATTTTTGCTCATAGGTTTACCCATGATTCCAAGACCTACAAATCCAACCTTCATTTTGATTACCTCCTTTTTTTACCCGAACCTAAATTGTGTTGTTTTTTGTCATACGAAAGGTATTTTTACCCTCGCTCTGTTTATAATTATATTCATTACGCAAATTGATTACTATTGACAAAAAATATGATATTTCTTTGAACATTTCTACATTTTAATCAGAATTTCAGATTTTGAAACTATAATTTCATTTTACATTTCAATCACGCTACAAAATTTCACCTTTCTTTCACAAATTAAAAACGAAACATAGAATTAATATATCATTCTCTTGTTTCGTTTCATTTTTATTAATTAAGTTTATACGGGTAAACAGACCATCTAGGATTTTGTCCCGAAAGAACACGATCAATTTCCATTGCAGCATATAAAGCCATTCGTTCCATGCACTCTTTTGTATTAGATGCCATGTGTGGAGTCAAGTACACATTCTCTATATTCCAAAATAGATTGTTATTTTTTACTGGTTCTTCGCCTAAGACATCAAGAAATGCCCCTTTTATCTTTTTTTCTATAAGAGCTTCCAACAATTCTTCTTCCTTCACCACTTCACCTCTAGCTGTATTGATAAGATATGCTGTTGGTTTCATCCATCGAAACTCCCGCCGTCCGATGATTCCGCTCGTTTCTTTTGTATACGGAATATGAAGCGAGACAAAGTCAGCCAATTTAAATGCACTTTCCCAATCTACTAATGTAATATAATCCGGAACAGTTTCTTGTTTTGAACTTTTTAAATAGGCAATCACATTCATTCCAAATCCAAAATGCGCTTTTTTTGCAACTGCCCTTCCAATTCTACCAAGACCGACTATCGAAAGGGTTTTTCCCATCAGATCAACACCTTTGTTTTCATTTTTAAAGAAAAAATCCCCCTTCCTCATTGCCTTATTGCAGGTCCAAATATTTTTACTACACATTAAAATCCCTGTTACTGTATACTCTGCTACTGAATCCGAGAGTGCTGTTGGTGTATTCGTTACCCAAATACCTTTTCCTTTAGCTGTAGCTACATCAATGTTATCATAGCCAACTCCATGTCGAGCGATAATTTTTAGATTCTCACTTTCTTCCATCAGTTCTTTTGTAATTTTTGCAGTTCTAAGCAAAATTGCGTCGCATTCTTTTATATTCTTTTTCATCACTTCATTTGATAAATCGTTATCTTCAATAATTTCATATCCACGTTCTCTCAAAAAATTAGTCCCAGTTTCTGCAACTTTTTGAGGAATCCATACTTTTATCATTATATTTTCCTTTCAAACATCTGATGTCAATTTATTTGTTATAAAAGTAGCATCATACATGGCACCGTAATTAACGATAGGATCGTGGTTACAAACACACACTTTGATGCAAATTCAACATCTGCACCATACTTTGCGGCGAGCAATGCCGTGGTTGTTCCTGCTGGCATAGCTGTTAGGATTAACGATACACCGCGAGCAGTTTCATCAATCGACAAAAGATGTAAAACTGCTACACATAATACTGGCAAAACCAACAATCGGATTACGGATACAAATAAAACTCCTTTTTCTAGAACTGCTTTCATATTAACATCTGCTAATATAGCTCCCACCACAACCATCGCCATCGGTGCTACCATATTGCCCATATTTGTTAGTGCTTTATCCAGTGGTCCCGGAAGATTAATTCCGCAAAATGCCCGAATTAACCCCAAAAACACCGCAATAATATTAGGATTTAAAACAACATTTTTAAATTTTGTTTTAAATTCCGAGGTTGTAAAAAGCGAAATTCCTGCAGACCACATAAAGATACGATTTGGAATTATCGCAATCGAAGCATAAAATAATCCTAGATTACCATATATTCCTTCAGTCATAGGAAGACCTGCAAATCCTGCATTATTTATCAAAGTTGCATACTGCATAATACTTCTCTTTCCAAACGAAAAACGGCGATAAATCAATTTTCCAAGTAACATAGAAAAAAAACAAATGCCAAACGAAACCATTAATATTGTCATTGCCTGCTTCATCATCTCCCAAGTCAAATGCTGATTAAAAGACTGAAATACCATACAGGGCATTATAATCTGCAAAACAAAATCAATAAATTTGTTTTGGTTCTCTTTTGTGATAATTTCTTTTTTCTTTGCATACATTCCCGCCAACAGATAGATAAGTAATACAATCTGTAAGCTCATCATTTTCCAAAATGCTTCCAAACTCAGCCTCCTATACGATGTCTAAATACGTTTTTTCCTTCGGTTTTTGAAATTCTAAGTTTAGCGCTTTGATTTCATTCTCAGTTAATTTAATCGAGGCTGCATCAACATTCTCTTTTGTATGGATACAACTGCTCGCTTTTGGTATTGCAATCGTAGATTTTTGATTCAACACAAATGCAAGTAATACTTGCATTTGTGTTATACCACGATTGATTGCAATTTCATTTACTGATTTGGCATTTAAAATATTGTGTCGAAGCGTTCCTCCTTGTGCCAATGGGCAATATGCCATGAGTGCAATCTGCTCTTTTTGCATGAAAGGTAATAAATTATACTCAATCCCTCTAGAACCCAGATGGTAGAGTACCTGATTCACCATACAGTTTTCGCCATTCTTTACGCGGAATAATTCTTCCATATCCATTGTGTCAAGATTTGATACGCCCCAACGCCTTATTTTTCCCTGTTTGATTAGTTCTTCCATACAATCAACTGTTTCTGCAAACGGGACACGACCTCTCCAGTGAAGCAAATACATATCAAGATAATCCGTCTGCATTCTTTGTAGGGTTCGATTGCAAGCATCAAAAATATGTTCTTTTCCAGCATTATGAGGATAGACCTTTGAAACCAAAAACAAATCTTCTCGTTTAAAAGGCTTAATACTTTCTCCTACTAGTAACTCAGCAAGACCATCTCCATACATCTCTGCCGTATCGATTAAGGTCATTTTCTCTTCAATACCAGTTTGCAAAGCCTTTATTTCTTCCTCTTTTTTTTGTTTTTTCTCCCCCATAAACCAGGTACCTTGTCCTAATATAGGAAGTTTCGTTCCATCTTTCAGTTGTATGAAATCCATAGTAATTTTCTCCTATCTGCTACCAACAAAGCTTTTGTCTCACACCTCAAACTTTCCTGTAATTCCATATTTTTTCATATGACGCCATAACGTAGTCTTACTAATCCCAAGTTCTTGTGCTACAAGTCCACGATCTCCACCGTGTTTTTCCAAAATCATGGCTAATTCCTGTGCTTTTGGATTCCTATAAATAACTTTTTTTTCCTCTCCATCCTCCGTCTGTATCAGAGGATAAAGATCTGCCAATAATTTTTGTACGTAATCCGCATCAATACTTCTGCGCTTTGCTGTTAAAATCATGCGTTCGATAAAGCTTTCTACTTGAAGCGAGTTACCGTTCCAATAATATCGAAGAAGTGCCTCTTTTGCTGGTCCAGTTAGAACATGATACCTAGAATACTTATCCAGTACCTTTTTCATTTGTTGATGAATTAATTTTTCCAAATCCTCTGTTCTATTTCGAAGCGGCGGAACCGTAATACAAAGACCATTTAAAAGATAATATAAATCCTCTCGAAACTCGCCTCGCTTCACTATTTCATAAAGATTTTGATTCGTGGTAGCAATAATTCGTGCATCTATAGTCATAGCCTTTTCAATATCATTTTTGATTAATATTTTACTCTTTATTGCACGAAAAAGCTTATATTGCATTCTCTTACCCAGACGTTCCACCTCACCAAGTAGTACTGTACCGTGGTTTGCAGTACCTAATGCCCCTAACTTATTTTTATCTTTCTCTGTATCTTCAAATGCGCCAAAGAGAATCTTTTCCTGCATTTCTTCTGTTAGATCATTGCAATTAATACTAATAAAAGGAGAACTTTTTCGCAAACTATTATTGTGAATTGCTTCCCCGATTAATTCCTTTTCCGTTCCAACCTCTCCATATATTAACACTGGACTGTTGGACATAGCATATATTTTTGCCAGTTCGACACACTCACTCATCTCCTTGCTTTTGCAAAGTATATGGTGAAAGTTGCCTCTCGCTACAAAACCATGGAGATACATCTCTCGCATGGTTGCCGCTTCCTTTTGTTCCGGTTTTTTTACAATATTGAAAGAAAGAATTGCACCATCGATGACATCCTCAACCAAAACGGCAGAAAGCATAAATACAACTGCAGTCTCCTTAATGCGGATAAAACTGCTATAAATTTCATCTTCACCACACAACACGCTTTGTACCTTACGTTCATCAATACCTTCTATTACTTCTGATATTTTTTTACCAATTAAATCGGATTTACTTATCAAGAACAATTCTTCCATGATACGATTGGTATTTACAATTTCTCCTGCTGTATTCAAACGTATGATGCCATTAAATGAATTATCAAGCATTGCTTCCATTTGCGCATTGTGCTTTTTTTCCACATTTGCAGCATATGATGCTTTTTGCGCCACTAAAATAGCTTCTCTGATTGAATCCTCGGTCGCTTCCAAAAACAAGCACGGAATCTGTGCTTCCTTCGCCGCCATAATGGCGGTATCACCACCGATTATTACATCTACTTGTTCTGAAATTGCTTGATCTGCAGCTGTTTGTATCTTTTCTTCGGTATCACTAAGATAGGTGACTAAATCTACTTGAAATAACTCGTTAAAATAATTTGTATTTGAAAACATATTATTAAAGCCAATGACTGCAATTTTGGGATTTTCTTTATTTACAAGCTTCTTTGCTTTCATCACTAAGATACCAAGTTCCTGCCCTGTGAGTACAATATTGATTACCGTAACATTGGTGTAACGCTTTATTATAAGCGCCTGATATCCTCTTGCAATAATAATGGAAGCCCCTTTGGTTACGGCCGTTCTGGCTTCACTGATAATATTTGCCGTTTGAATGCTCTTTATTTCATCAATATCATATCCTTCTCTATCAACCAGTTGCCTCGCCTCTTGCGCCATATGTTCTCTTGGCAATAATATAACAATACCCGACATATACTTCTCCTTTTCAAATACCATAGTCAATATGTTTTCATTATAACAATAATCTCTGATAAATCAACTTCCAAAAAGAAACCTTACACTTTTAGGAACATTCATTTTGACGACTATTTGAAATTTATATTTCATATTGAAATCTAATTTTCACTTTTCATTTCATTCTATGCATTTTGACTAAACTGCCGAAATCGAGAACTGTTTTTTGTTTCCTTTTTCCATAGCATCCAGGTTATGTTTTTTTTATAATAATCCTACATACTAAAATCCATCACAATTATTTAAATAAATGATAAAGGAGCAGATATGAAAAACGGCTTTAAAAAATGTATTGTAATTCCAGACTCTTTTAAAGGAACATTAAGTTCACTGGATGTTTGTACCATTATGAAAGAGCAGATCTTATTCCTGCAGCCAGATTGCAACGTAATTACGATACCCGTGGCAGATGGCGGCGAAGGCACTGTGGATTGCTTCCTATATGCCATGGAAAATATGAGAAAAATTGAAATGACAGCTTCTGGTCCTTTTGGAGAACCCGTTTCCTGTTATTATGCAAGATATCAAAATACTGCTATCATTGAGATGGCACAGACCGCCGGCCTCCCTCTAGTAGAAGGGCAGATGAATCCTGCAAAGACAACAACCTATGGTACTGGTGAGATGATCGCTCATGCAGTTCGCAACGGATGTAATGAAATCATAATCGGACTTGGTGGAAGTTGTACCAACGATGCAGGCGTTGGGGCTGCAAGAGCTCTTGGTGTTGATTTTTTTGATAAAGAAGGAAATCTTTTCTTTCCAGAGGCCGATACCCTTTCCCTTATCGATTCCTTTGATATATCCAAAGCGAATCAGTTATTAAAAAAATGCAGTATCACTGCTATGTGTGATATTGATAATCCAATGTATGGAGAAAATGGAGCTGCTTATATCTTTGCTCCACAAAAAGGCGCAAATCCAGAAATGGTAGCACTTCTTGACCGAAATTTGAAAGCGCTTTCAAAAACAATCGAAAACTGTCTGAATCGTGATGTTTCAAAAATACCAGGTGCCGGTGCTGCAGGTGCAATGGGCGCAGGTATCGTAGCATTTCTTGGTGGCTCTTTGAAATCCGGTATAGACACCGTCTTAGATATTGTTAAATTTGATGACCTAACAAAGGATGCAGATATTATTTTTACTGGAGAAGGAAAGATTGATAGTCAAAGCATACGAGGAAAAGTAGTGATTGGCATCTCAAAAAGAGCACAAAAACAAAACATACCGGTCATCGCAGTTGTTGGCGCTATCGGCAAAGGTGCTGAGGAGGCCTACCATTTAGGCGTAACTTCTATTTTTAGTATCAACCGTACTGCTACGGCTTTCGAAGAAGCTCGCCATCATAGTAAGGAAAATCTTGCAGGAACTATGGATAGCATTGTTCGGACTTTATGTATTTAAATAAATTCTAGGTTTAACTACGCAGGACGGATGCGAGTCTTTGTTGGGAAGGGACGTCAAGAAACGGACTCGCTGGTTCATTAATATTTATTAAAAAACCAGAATTATGGGGGGTACGGTAAAAAAGTCAAAAGTAAAGAAACTCATAACTTTATAAGCTGCTGCCTACTAAGGGAAGAAATAAATTAACTTCTGGACTGGCTTTCATATTTTTTACCGTATAATAATAATTCTTCTTATTTTGCAAATTTCCCATCAACAAAGTCGCCATATAAGCTTTTTACTGCTTTCTAATTAAATTCTGTGTTTGACAATTGCATTACAGACAACAGCGGAGCCGTTTGTCAAAATCAGCAATATGCGCGGTGTTCAAAGTCTTCCTAATTCGAATGGAGCGCAGGGGCTGGTCGTAAAAGCATTTTAGCATTATGAGGCAGAAACTCTAACGATAATGAGCTCCCATAAGAGCTCATTATCGCTTGCTTAGAGGTTCTACCGAATGTTCAATGCGTCTGCTTTTACGACCAGCCCCTGCGCTCCATTCGAATATCGAAACACTAATTCCACCGCACATCTTGCGTGACTTTCCCAACCCGCTCCCGCGTCCGTCCTGCACAGTCAAACCAGATTTTAAAGTAATTCTACGTATTGTTTAATCTTTGGCACCGATGAATGGCTATACGCCTCTTCTCCGTTTATAACAATGAGAGTTGGTGCCTGCCGGATGCCATATTTTTCAACCAAATCACTGTTTTCTTCCGCATATGCTGTCTTATAGGTGACATTTGCATCGTCCAAAATCTCTTTCGCTGTTTTACAGTTTGGACAGGTCTTTGTAACCACTAAAATATGATTAGAGGAATCTCGTGAAAATTCCATGCATTTTTCAGCCTCAGGCTCGATAGTAGCCATTTGTACACGACGCTCTGTCTTTAGCCTTGATTTGTCGATGTCATACAGCTTACGTTCTTTGAATTCTTCACTTTTTCCTTCGTTCCAATTTTGCACCGGACGATAGTATCCTGTGATGCGACTGTACACTTCTGTTTTAATTCCACACTGTGGACATATATATTGTTCTCCAGCAATATATCCATGATCTTTACAAATGGAATAGGTTGGGGAAATTGTGTAATATGGTAGTCTGTAATTTTCTGCTATTTTTCGAACCAGCGTTGCAGCAGCCTTCCAGGAAGGTAGTTTTTCACCTAAGAAAGCATGAAATACGGTTCCTGATGTATAGAGGGTTTGTAAATCATCTTGGATATCCAATGCTTCGAAAATATCATCGGTAAATCCAACTGGTAAATTCGAACTATTTGTATAATATGGAGTTTTATTATCATTGCAGGCAGTTTTAATATCTGGAAACTGTTCCACATCGTGTTTTGCAAGACGATAGGTTGTAGATTCCGCCGGGGTAGCTTCTAAGTTATATAAATCACCATATTCTTCCTGATAATCCGATAAGCGCTCTCTCATATGATTTAGTACATCTTTTGCAAATCGCTGGGTTTTTTCATTTGTCATGTCTGCCTGGATCCATTTTGCATTTAATCCAACCTCATTCATTCCAATCAGACCAATCGTGGAAAAATGATTATCAAAGCTTCCTAGGTAACGTTTTGTATATGGATACAAGCCTTCCTCCAAAAGTCTTGATACAATGGTTCTCTTTATCTTAAGTGAACGAGCGGAAATATCCATCATCTTATTGAGGCGTTTGTAAAATTCCTCCTCTGTTGCGCTAAGATAAGCAATACGAGGTAGATTTATCGTAACTACACCTACAGAACCTGTACTTTCTCCACTTCCAAAAAAGCCACCTGATTTCTTGCGAAGTTCTCGAAGATCTAGACGCAATCGGCAACACATGCTTCTTACATCGTTTGGTTGCATTTCGCTGTTTATGTAATTTGAAAAATAAGGAGTACCATACTTTGAAGTCATTTCAAAAAGTAATTTGTTGTTTTCTGTTTCGGACCAGTCAAAATCTTTTGTGATGGAATAGGTCGGTATTGGATACTGGAATCCACGTCCGTTGGCATCTCCTTCAATCATGGTCTCAATGAAAGCCTTGTTTACCATATCCATCTCTTTTTTACAATCCTTGTATTTAAAGTCCGCTTCTTTTCCACCAATGATAGCATATTGCTCTGCCAGATCCGCTGGGACTGTCCAATCCAGTGTAATATTAGAAAAAGGTGCCTGTGTTCCCCAACGGCTTGGTGTGTTAACACCAAAAATAAAGGATTCGATGCATTTTTTGACCTGATTATAATCCAAATGATCCACTTTTACGAAAGGCGCCAAATAGGTATCGAAGGAAGAAAATGCTTGCGCTCCTGCCCATTCATTTTGCATGATTCCCAAAAAATTTACCATCTGATTGCAAAGTGTTGCAAGATGTGCAGCCGGTGCGGATGTTATCTTTCCAGTAACACCACCAAGACCTTCTTGAATCAACTGCTTTAGTGACCATCCTGCACAATATCCGGTAAGCATAGATAAATCATGGAGATGAATATCTGCATTTCGGTGTGCCTTCGCAATTTCTTCATCATAAATTTCCGACAACCAGTAATTTGCCGTAATGGCTCCTGAATTACTTAAAATCAATCCACCTACAGAATAGGTTACCGTCGAATTTTCTTTTACGCGCCAATCGGATAGTTTTACATAATTATCAACGATTTCTTTGTAGTCTAAAATGGTGGATTTCATATTACGAATCTTTTCTCTTTGTTTACGATATAAGATATAGGCTTTTGCAACATCTGCATAACCAGACTCTTCCAGAACCACTTCGACACTGTCTTGAATATCTTCTACATGAGCCAGTGAATTTTTAATTCTTCCTTCATAGTGCGCCGTTGCTTTTAGTGTTAATAAGTCAATGATACTTTTATTATATTGTTTGTTCTGTGCTTCAAAAGCTTTCGTAATTGCAGAATTTATCTTTTCAAGATCAAAATCTACAATCTTCCCATCTCTTTTTATAATTTGGTACATGCCAATCACCCTCCATAAATCTTACATCGTTTTATATTATCTCTCCTAAATACAGTAGCATATGTTAAATTTGTTGTCAATATCAATTACTATATATTGTATATCAATACTATCAATCTGATTCATACGCACTATATATTGTAAGAATTTGTTTTCACACAATTCCACGCAATTCTACATTTGTTGTATAATCTTTCAAAATTGCTCGAAACTCTTCCATCTTACCTTTGTCCCACGCATGCAGATCATGGTTTATCACATCCTCAGAATCTTCATAGCCCTGTAGAAAATAATGGTTTGCTCCTTTGATCCATCTTCCAATGGATATAAAGTCTTGCGTAGTATGATATTCTCTTACAACCGTCGTACGGAATTCGTAAGAGACCTTTCCTTTTAAAAGAAATGCAACACTTTTTTCTACTGCTGTTGTATCAAAATTCTCAATACCGGCAGTCATGCCATAATGCTCCAATGAGTTTTTAATATCCATAGCCACGTAATCAATCACTCCTCGGTCCACTAGTTCGATTAAGCGTTCTGGATATGTCCCGTTTGTATCTAGTTTTATCAGGAAACCTAGTTTTTTTATTTTTATCATAAATTCTTCAATTCCATTTTGTATCAAAGGTTCTCCTCCCGTGATACAAACTCCATCGAGAAGTCCTTTTCGTTTTTCAAGAAACGCAAAAATCTCTTGTTCTGGCATCCAAGGGGCTGCCCCTGGTGTCAGAACAAGAGATGAATTATGACAAAAAGGACATCTCAGATTACAACCATCCGTAAAAACCGTACAACACAACTTGCCCGGAAAATCCAATAATGATGTTTTTTGCAATCCTGCTATGTTCATCTTTTCTCCATTTCTGCGCTGCTTTTTAAATGTCTCGCTTGCGAGACTATGCATAACAAGTCTGCGTGTGCAGCGCAGACACAAACTTGCGAGTGAAATGTTTTTCTTTCACACTTTCGTCTCCTATGCTGTTACTTCACCACAATCTTACAAGTTGCTGTCTTTTTCACAGTACCATATTTTGCGGTAACTGTAATGATTGCAGTTCCTTTTTTCTTAGCCTTAACGTTTCCAAGTGATGAAACACTCGCAACGCTTGTATTACTGCTTTTATATGTAATATTGGCATATACGCCAGCTGTTAATAATTTCTTCTTCACTCGATACGTATCACCAATCCCTAACGTCTTTTTCGTGGAACCAAGTGTTAGTTTGGTTAGAGTTGGTACCGTTATCTTATCGGTATAAACAGCCTCATTTCCGGAAGAATCTTTTATGTATATAGTATAATCCGATGTCTTTGTCACTTTAATCGTTGCTTTATGTTCACTCAACGTTAATGAAGTTCCAGTTCCTCCACCTTCAAAATATGAAACATCCTTCACTCCCTTTGCATAAAGAAGGGTCAAATCCTCTGAACGCGGATTGTTTACTTGGATTACATACTTTTTACTGTTTGAGTTTGCTATATCCTTAATACTGGTCGTTACCGAAGCGAGAAGACCACTATAGGTCATTGCTCCATATACATCAAGATAAGAACCATTTGCTACTTGTGATGACAAAGCTTCAACCTGTTTGCTTCCACCGAGAATCATCTGCTTTAAATCAAGTGCAGACAATCCGGTATAATAGGAAGATAGCATTGCTGCCGTCGCTGATACAAATGGAGCAGCCATTGAGGTTCCCGTTTGAAAAACATAAAGACCTTTTTCCGATTGTTGATCATCCACATAACAGCTTGCGATTTCGGTTCCTGGGGCTGCAATATCCACCATAGACTCACTGTAACAAGAAGAAGAATCTAATGCACCCGTACTATTTGCATTTGCCACGGAAATAATATTATCAAGATCAAAAGAAGCTGGAAATACAGGGTTTTCAGAAATATCATACCCTTGCGAATTCGTATTTTCATCTCCATTTCCAGCTGCACACACAAAAAGCATGGAAGAAGCTTTCATCGCCTGATAAAGTGACTCACTATATGCGCTAGTCCCAAGACTCAAATTGCAAATAGTAGCACTGTTATTCTCCGAATAGGCAATTGCTTTTACAATGTCAGATATAGAAGCCTTTTCTGTTTTTCCCATGACTTTTACGGACATTACTTTTACATCGGAATACGAAGCAAGCCCCGCAATTCCTTTGCCATTGTCTGCAACGGCATCAATAATTCCAGCAACATGTGTTCCATGGAGGTCAACCGCAACGCGCCCATTTACGACGTCCTCGTAATACTCATAATTACAAACCACATTATTGTCATCTGAAAAATTCCATCCATAATAATCCCCAGGATATCCATTTCCATCCTTGTCCTGCGTACTTGTATAGCTTTCATCTATATTCTTCCATAGGTTTCTTGCCAAATCTGCATGCTGATAATCAATTCCCGTATCAATCACAGCAACAATCACTTGATTATCTTCTCCTCTGCCAAGTGCCCATGCTTTCTGGGCATTAATATTATTATTTGCATCATAGAAAGCCCACTGTCTGTCACTATAGGTATCATTTGTATTCAATAATTCCACGGTATAATTTGGCTCTACAAATTGCACATCCGTATCGGATGCAATTGCCTTAAGCACATCTGTCATGCTGGAATCATCTTCTACTTTAAAAAGTGAACAATTATCCGTAATCGTTTCTTCTCCTACACCTTTTGGCAGACTAGAAACCGTTCCGCTATCCGTTTTATAGGTAACCAAAAGTTCATTGTCCACATAATCGCCTGTCATTGAAGTTGAAGTATTTTCGGCTTCATTTTTTACTGCTGTATCCTTTGCCATCGTAAATTGGCTATTCCATTGGAACATGAGGGACAAACTCAATATACCACATAACAATCTGCGTTTTCTCATCTTATGTTTCCTCCATTGTGTTCTTCCCACTCAGCCCCCTATATTACGCCTAATTCCTTTGCTGCACTTTCCCAATACGCTTCCGGCGGATTTCCGTCTTCATTTAGTGCGTGATCCGCTACTGCCATATCATAGGCTCTTTTTGCACACAAAGGTCCTAAATTTTCTCCTACATCCATAGATTTAAGGATACAAATCGGCCAAATACTTGCCATCTGAATCAAAGAGCTCTCATGAAACCATTTCTGTACCTCATCAAATGCAAATGGAACACTGAAAAACTCATGATTCCAGCTTCCATTTTCCCAATTCAGATATGCCATATGTGCATTTTTGCTTGTTCCAATGGCAACACCTACTGAACCTGGATTGATAAGGGTCTTCCCTTCATAAGAAAAACTCATTTGGCGATGAGTATGTCCCGCTAACATATACTTTGTATCAAGCTTTTTTAAGCATTCCTTGGTATTCTCTTTTCCATAATCCAATAGTTCCTTCGATGAATACATAGAACCATGCACCAAACGTATGGGTTCGGTACCTGGCAACTGTAAAACAAGTGTAGAAGGAAGACGATCAAACCAGTCTAAGTCTTCCTTTGTCAGTCTTTCATATGTATAAAGAAGACTTCCTTTATACGAAGAAATTGTCCAATTATCTTCCTGTCCATCTCGGTAACGAAGAAAATACTCTTCCCGGTTACCACGAATAGCATAAACCGGCATCGTATCCATGAGCTCATATATTTTTTTTAGAGTACGCCCTGGATCTGGACAGTCACTGACAAAATCTCCGAGTAGTACAACGGCATCTACCGGATTTTGTTTGATATACATAAGGCAGGCTTCAAAAGCAACAATATTACTATGAATATCACTCATTATCGCTAGCTTCATATTAGCCACCTTTCTTGTCAGAATTTAGTCATTTTTCATTTTTCTTCCACAGTGATTGCAAAAAGAGGATTCTTTTATAACAATATTCCCACAATCAGGGCAGATCGTTCCACCTTTATTTTGAGCAATCGTTTCTTTGGAATCTGCTATTTTTTGTTTCGAACTTTCTATTTTATTAAATGCATCTACAAAATCTTCACCTAAGATTTCTTTCATTTCCTCATCATCTTTATAGACTTTATAAAGTGTTTCTCCAATGATACGGTATTGCTCTGATATTTTACTGTTTTCCGAAATAACAGTTGCATGCTGCTTTGCTGTATCGGTTGCATCCTTTGTTAGTTTTACAAATTCTGATCCCATATTACTTAGTTCTTCACCCATTTTGTTAAAGATGTCCATAAATTTTTCTCCATTCCTGCACTTATGCGCATATTAGATTTGTACAAACTTTATTTCTTTTTATTTGCGAAAAATAATATCGTCTCTTCCTGGTCCATTGGAAACCATGGTAATTGGGAATCCAATCTGCTCTTCTACAAATTCAATGTACTTTCTACAATTTTCTGGAAGTTCATCGTATTTCTTAATTCCACGTATTTCGCTTTTCCAACCTGGAAGTACTTCTATCACTGGTTTTGCTTTTTCAAGTAAGCTGGTCGTAGGAAACTCCGTCGTAACTGTTCCATCAATATCGTAACCAACACACACTGGAATCTCATCCAAATATCCAAGTACATCGAGTACGGTAAATGCAACATCGGTGGTACCTTGCAAACGGCATCCATATTTAGAAGCGACACAGTCAAACCAACCCATTCGTCTTGGGCGACCGGTAGTTGCACCATATTCTCCTCCATCACCGCCACGTCTTCTAAGTTCATCTGCTTCTTCACCAAAGATCTCACTGACAAAAGCACCTGCACCAACTGCGCTTGAATATGCCTTACATACGGTTACAATTTCCTTAATTTCGTATGGTGGAATTCCAGCACCGATTGCGCCATATGCAGCTAATGTTGAAGATGAAGTAACCATTGGATAGATACCGTGATCTGGATCTTTCAGTGTTCCTAATTGTCCTTCTAATAAAACTTCTTTTCCTTCTTTGATTGCATTCCATAAATACAAGGAAACGTCACAAACGAAAGGAGCAACCATTTCTTTATATTCTCTCAGAGTATTTAAAAGTTCTTCTGGATCAAGCATTGGCTTGTGATATAAATGTTCCAGAATTACATTTTTTTGCTCACATACGCGTACTAATTTTTCTTTTAAAACTTCTTCATCAAATAATTCATTCACCTGGAATCCGATTTTCGCATATTTATCGGAATAGAATGGTGCGATACCAGATTTCGTAGAACCAAATGACTTTCCAGCCAGTCTTTCTTCTTCATATTCATCAAAAAGGATATGATAAGGCATAACAATCTGTGCACGATCGGATACTAAAATTTTAGGTGCTGGCACCCCACGATCAACAATAGATTGTACTTCATTAAATAACTTCGGTATATTAAGAGCCACACCGTTTCCAATGATACTCGTTGTATGCTCATAGAATACTCCTGATGGCAATGTATGAAGTGCAAATTTTCCATAATCATTCACGATGGTATGGCCTGCATTTGCTCCACCTTGGAATCTTACAATGATATCTGCTTTTTTTGCCAGCATATCCGTAATCTTTCCTTTTCCTTCATCGCCCCAGTTCGCTCCTACAACTGCTTTTACCATATTCATAACCTCCTAAGTATTTACACATTTTACTAAGACATTGTAGCACAACAAAATCTATAAGTAAAATCAATATTTATTATAGATAACATAATCCTTAATTATGTGTATTGTATATAAAAAAAAGATATTTATTCTGCCTATCGCAAAATAAATATCTTCTATTCTGTGTGTCTATACTCTTTCATGATCCGATAAAATAAACAAGTTTGAGTTAGGAATACTTCACGGCTGCACTTGAATCCCTGAATTGATTGATGTTCACTTGTTCCTTTAATTGCTGGAATGCCAAAATCGGGCTATCTGTCTTAAGCTGATTTAAATACTTCTCATAATCTTTGATTGGCATCGGTCTCGCATAGTAATAGCCTTGCGCAACTTGGCATCCAATGCTTTGGAGAAACTCCGCCTGCTCCTTTGTCTCAACACCTTCCGCTATGACTGCCATGTTAAGCCACTTTACCATACTCATAATGGAAGCTAAAATATTTCCTCCCCGGTTTGACTTATCATCACCAGACAGGAATACCAAATCCAGCTTTAATACATCTACCACGGCATCTTTTAACATGTTTAAGGAAGAATATCCACTTCCAAAATCGTCCATTAACACCGTAAACCCATAATTTTGAAGTGTTTCAATCAGTCCAATCAACAGTTTTTGATTATCCGCATATGCGCTTTCGGTAATTTCGAGCTCTAACAGATGTGGTGGTATCTCATATTTTTTTACTAATTCAATGATAATGTCACAAATCTTTGGATTATGTAAATTAATTCTTGATACATTAACCGAAATTGGATGTGGGGTTTTCCCTTCATCCATCCAACGGCGCAAGAGGATACAAGTCTGCTCCCATACATAAAAATCCAGTTTCATAATAAACCGATTTTTTTCGAAAATAGGAATAAACTCTGCTGGTGATAAAATACCCCGATCTGGATGGTTCCAACGAACCAACGCTTCTGCACTGATCGGCTGTCCGGTTTTAAGGTCGCACTGTGGTTGCAAATAAATTTCAAACTGATTTTCCAATAAAGCGGTTCCCATCTGATTGATAATTTCCTGTTCCCAAAGCATGGCCTTTCTCAGGTTTTCATCATAAAACGCGACACGTTTCATATAGTTACCTTTTATCGTACGAATCGCAAGATTGGTACGGTCGCACATCAAATTAATTGGCATATCGTGATTTGTGATGATATAAAGTCCAAAATATGGGACAATTTGAAAATCTATTTTATACTCTTTCAGGATATTCTCAATATAGGTAATCTTATCTTCAATCTGACGTTCACTGTATAAAAAACACATATAAAAAATATCGGCTTCCGTCCTGCCAAACGTAACTTTAGAATGGCTGCTTAGCTTCAGGCGCAGTTTCTCACCAATATAACGAAGCAGTCGATCCCCCTCTGCTCTTCCCCATAATTCGTTAATTATCTTAAAGCGCTCCATATCCATTCGTAACATTACAAAACGATCCTGTCGATTATCTGTTAACATCTTTGCCGTTTCGGTATAAAAAGTAATACGATTATAAAGACCAGATACTGGATCAAATCTTCGATAGAATTGCAATTCTTTTTGAAGTCTTTTGTTCTTTTCTCTCTCTAATTCCAGTTCTTCTTCTAGTTTCACTTGTTCTTTACTACCCACTTCCCCCAAAAGTTTCGATTTTCTCCCCATATATTTCTCCCCATACATATACAGTTGATATAATAAACTATTATATCATTTGTAAGAATGCAAAACAAGCATAAGTGTTCGCGTTTTCGCAACTTTTAACACTTATGCTTTATTTTTAATAAATGATTTATTGTTTTCAGATATTACACATTAATTTCAGTTTTAACACCTAAAATCGATGCATTTTTTTCAAGAATAGGACTAATTACCTGCTTTAAAAATGCCTCAACCTGTTCTTTTGAGCGTCCAATGTATAACGAAGGATCCATCGACTTTTGTAAATCGTCCAACGTCATATTAAAGGCCTCATCCTGAGCAATCAGCTCTAATAAATTATTTTCTTTTCCTTCTACTTTCACATTTTTACCTGCTTCCATAGAAAGACTTCTTATATTCTCATGGAGTTCCTGACGATCTCCACCAAGCTTAACAGCATCCATCATGATATTTTCAGTTGCCATAAATGGAAGTTCGCTCATCATGTGTTTTTCAATTACTTTTTCATATACAACAAGACCATCTACTACATTAAGACAAAGATCTAAGATACCATCCGTTGCCAAAAATCCTTCTGCAATCGAAATCCTCTTATTTGCAGAGTCGTCCAGTGTACGCTCAAACCACTGTGTAGCCGATGTAATTGCCGGATTTAGCGCATCGATCATAACATAACGTGAAAGCGATGCAATACGTTCACTTCGCATTGGATTGCGCTTGTAAGCCATCGCTGAGGACCCAATCTGGTTCTTTTCAAATGGCTCTTCTATTTCTTTTAAGTGCTGTAATAAGCGAATATCATTTGACATCTTGTGTGCACTTGCAGCAATTCCAGCAAGAATATTGCAAACTCTGGTATCTACTTTTCTGGAATAAGTTTGTCCTGCGACTGCATAGCAGGCATCAAATCCCATCTTCTTTGCAATCATTGGGTCGATTTTATCAATGGTCTCATGATCACCATTAAATAGTTCCAGAAAGGATGCCTGTGTACCAGTAGTCCCTTTTGAACCTAAAAGCTTAAGGGTTTCCAAAACATATTCAAGATCTTCGAAATCCATTAAAAATTCCTGCATCCAAAGCGTTGCTCTCTTTCCGACGGTAGTTGGCTGTGCCGGTTGAAAATGAGTAAATGCAAGCGTTGGAAGACTCTTATATTTCTCCGCGAATTCAGAAAGTTCTGCTATTACATTGATTAATTTTCTCCGAACTAATAAAAGGGCTTCCTTCATAACAATGATATCGGTATTATCACCCACATAACAAGAAGTTGCACCAAGATGAATAATTCCCTTTGCTTTTGGACACTGCACGCCATAAGCATACACATGACTCATGACATCATGACGGACTAGTTTTTCACGTTCGATTGCCACATCATAATTGATATCCTCCGCAAATGCTTTCAGTTCATCAATCTGTTCCTGTGTGATATTTAACCCTAGTTCTTTCTCGGTTTCGGCTAACGCAATCCAGAGTTTTCTCCAAGTACTAAATTTCATATCCTGAGAAAAAATATACTGCATCTCCTTACTTGCATATCGCTCCGAGAGCGGACTTATATATCGATCTGTATTCATTTGGGTCCTCCTAATTGTTCTAATTATTTTAATTTAATGATCATATTCTCCGCGTATATCTGTTTTTGGCGGTTCGATCGGATAATTTCCAGAAAAACAAGCATCGCAATATCCTCTATCTCCACCGATCAATTCATTCAAACGTTCCCCATCCAGATAACCAAGAGAATCTGCACCAAGTTTTTGGCAGATTTCCTCGACGGTATTGTTGTGGGCTATCAGCTGATCGCAAGATGGTACATCCGTTCCAAAAAAGCAAGGATATAAAAATGGTGGTGAACTAATCCTTACATGAACCTGCGTTGCTCCTGCTTGTTTGAGCATTCTTACAATGCGTTCACTTGTTGTTCCACGCACAATGGAGTCATCAATCATTACCACTCGTTTTCCTTTGACCACTTCTTTGAGTACATTCAGCTTTATCTTAACCGACGATTCTCTTACGGTTTGTTTTGGTTTGATAAAGGTTCTGCCAACATAGCTGTTTTTAATAAAAGCCATACCATATGGAATACCGGATTCCTCCGCAAATCCCATCGCTGCAACATTACCTGAATCCGGAACCCCAACAACAATATCCGCTTCTACTGGATGCATCTGGGCCAATATCTTTCCAGCCATAATGCGTGAATGATATACACTATTTTTATCCACATAGCTATCCGGTCTTGCAAAGTAAATATATTCAAAAATACAGGTTGCAATCTTAGGCTGACAAAGCGATAGATCGGAGTGAATTCCTTCACCGTCTATCGTTACAATTTCACCAGGTGCAACGTCCCGGACAAATTCTGCATCTACTGCATCAAGTGCACAAGTTTCGGATGACAAGAAGTAAGTATTCCCTCTCTTTCCAATACAAAGCGGACGAAATCCAAATGGGTCTCTTGCACCAATTAGTTTTCTTGGGCTCATAATTACGAGAGAATAGGCTCCAGAAAGCTTCTTCATAGCATTTTTAACTGCTTCTTCTACTGTCTTTGTTTGTAATCTCTGCCTAGCTATATGATATGCAATCACTTCGCTGTCAATCGTCGTCTGGAAGATAGCACCTGTATAGGAAAGCTCTTCTCGAAGTTCTAATGCATTTACCAGATTGCCATTATGAGCCAGAGCAAGCGTTCCTTTTACATAGTTTAACACCAAAGGCTGTGTATTTTCAATACAACTTGCCCCCGCAGTCGAATAACGCACATGTCCAACACCTATATTTCCAAGTAATTCCTCTAGTGATTCTTCCGTAAAAGCTTCGTTCACAAGTCCCATTCCTTTGCTTGAACGAACGACACCTTTGGGCCCAGTCGTATCACTTACTGCAATACCACAGCTTTCCTGTCCGCGATGCTGTAACGCAAATAATCCGTAATAAATAGAAGAAGCTACGTCTTCTATGTGGTCGAGTGCATATGCACCAAATACTCCACATTCTTCATGTAGCTCTCCTTCAATAAATTCACTTACTTTATTCATATAATCCAATCCTCTTAGCAACTTCTACATAAGCGTCTTCTACACCGCCCATATCACGTCTAAAACGGTCTTTATCTAATTTTTCGTGGGTATTCTTGTCCCAGAATCTGCAGGTATCTGGAGAAATCTCATCTGCAAGAATGATATCGCCATGGTAACGTCCAAATTCTACCTTAAAGTCAATCAAATCGATTCCACATTCCCCAAAGAACTTTAGTAATACTTCATTTACTTTAAATACGAATTTCGTAATTTTGTCAATTTCTTCCTGGGTTGCAGCGCCAATTGCAATTGCATGGTAATCATTAATCAATGGATCACCAAGTTCATCATCTTTATAACTAAATTCTAAAGTAGGTGCAAGCAATTTGGTTCCTTCTGCGATTCCAAGTCTCTTTGAAAAACTACCTGCCGCTACATTTCTTATGATAACTTCCAATGGTACAATTTCTACTTTTTTAACTGCAGTTTCACGTTCACTGAGTTCTTCTACAAAATGGGTAGGTACGCCTTCTTTTTCAAGCATCTGAAATAAATAGTTTGTCATTCGGTTATTAATAACACCTTTTCCTTGAATGGTACCTTTTTTTTCTCCATTAAAAGCGGTTGCATCGTCCTTATAATCTACGATTAAAACATCTTCCACATCGCTAACATAAACTTTCTTTGCTTTTCCTTCGTAAAGTAACTCTAATTTTTTCAACATGAACACCATTCCTTTATCAATACTAGTTTCGTTGTTAACCACAATTTTATTATAATCGACCGCTTACGTTTGACAAGCGTTTTACTTATTATATTTACTTATTCGATTTATAACCCTAGTTTTCTTCAGATGTCGAAGAAAGGCTTGTATCCGAGAGAATAATGCCCCTTTTTATTTTTAATTCGAGGATTCTTTGAACCTTTTCATCAATGGTTTTTTCATCTATTTTACCATTTGAAACTGCATCGTAAACAGCATTGTATGCTGCCATAAAATTTTCTGGCATCAAAACCATATCTGCTCCAGCACTGATTGCATTGACTGCTGCCTCTCCTGGTGTATAGTAGTTTGTCACCGATTTCATATTCATTGCATCGGTTATGATCAATCCTTCAAAGGATAACTCAGTGCGAAGAATGTCTTTCATCACCAGTTCCGTCATGGAAGCAGGTTTTGTACTTCCCGTTACATTGGAAATAGAAAGATGAGATACCATAATCACATCCGCTCCTGCTTTGATTCCTGACTTAAAGGGAACAAAGGAAACTTTTCGAAGTTCATTGATATCACTATCCACATCGACGGCTCCTTTATGAGAGTCTCCTGTAGTACTTCCCTGTCCAGGAAAGTGCTTTAAAGTTGCAACAACATTTTCGCTTTGCAGTCCAATTACTACCTGGCTTACCAGTTTTGAAACTAATTTGGAATCATCACCAAAGGAACGATTTCCAATTTCTGTATTCAGTTCATTCGTCCGCACATCTGCAACAGGCGCAAAATCTAAGTTAAATCCGAGTGCTTTGATTTCTTTTCCAATGGTTTGTCCCATATTAAATGCATAGTCTTCATCTGATATCTGACCAACTTGTTCCATAGTTGGAAACTTTGTGGTATTCATTTTTTCATTATTTGCAATTCGGGCAACATCCCCACCTTCTTCATCGACTGAAATAAACATTGGAACACTAGAAAATCCCTGAAGTTTATGGATGAACTTTGTGGTCTGTTTAGGCGTTACCATGTTTCTTGAAAAAAAGATAACTCCGCCGACCTTGTATTTTTTGAGTGCTTCACGCATGGTAGCAGTTACCTTTGTAAAATCGTAGGTATCTCCCTTTCTAGTATCCAGCTGCTCAAAGTTTACAATAAACAATTGTCCTATTTTTTCTTCCAGTGTCATATTGCTTAGAATTTCGTTTGCCATTCCCACAATTTGTGTTTTATCCGTTACAACTTTATCCGTTTCTTCCTGGGGAGCCTCGGTGGCTACAGCCACATCTTCTGACTCTTCCTGCGTTGTATCTTCGGATGTGGGCTTCGTAGTTTCTTTCACTGGCTCCTTCGTTGGGGATGCCATTGTCTCCTTATTATTACCGCAAGCAACTAGGCCAATACATAAGATTAGCATCATTGCCATCATTGTAATTTTTTTCATATTTCCTCCTGTCTGCATGCATCTTTGCACTTACTTCTTTTATTCTCCATTGTATTGCTAAAAATAGCATATGCCCTCAAAAAAGTCAATGCCGCAACATTTTCCATCCGTCACGCTAGCTTATTTCTTCTAAAACCAGCTTTGTAATTCCAAAATATTGCCTTCGATATCAGTTGCATAAACAAACTTAGCTTTTCTGCCATCCTCATATACCGCATTCACCACTTCACCATGCTGGCCCCCTCCAGCGGCAATTACCTTTTTTAAAACTTCTTCTACCTCTTCTACTTCAAAAGCCAGATGAGCAATACCACATTGATTGATTTGATGCTTTTCACCCTCAACTACCTTATCATAAGAAAATATCTCAAGGGTTGGATGGGTATCCTCATATCCAGGCAAGCATAAATGTTCTCCAATAATATGTGCATTTTTAATCCCAGTCATTTGATCTAACCACTCACCAGATAAATCTCTTGTTTCGCTGATACTTTTACAGCCTAACGCATTCTTATAAAATTCAATTAAACGCGCACTATCTTTTGCAATTATATTGGTATGTACATATCTCATCTTAAAAATCTCCTTATCATTACTACTATGTGCTTGTTCACCTTTTTTATTTTATCACAACCCTTTCATAAATTATACAGTAAGGTATCAAACTCAATTCGAATAAAAACTGCAGACAGACAAACTGAATTATAAAATTCCAGTTGACAAATATAAATACTCATGTTACTCTTTAGATACCAACGGTATGTATAGGAGATGAACTTATGTCGCGAAATAAGTATCCAGAAGAAACAAGACAATTAATTATTGATGTTTCTACCAAACTTTTCATGGAAAACGGCTATGAAAAGACCTCATTGCAAGATATTATCAATCATTTAGGTGGTTTGACAAAGGGTGCCATTTATCATCACTTTAAGTCAAAGGAAGAAATCCTGTACGCAGTTGTTACCCATATCTGTAATGGAAATATCCCCATTATGGTTGCTATACGTGATGATAAGTCACTTACGGGAAAAGAACGTTTGGAAAAAATGTTTGCTGTGTCACTGCAAAATCCAAAGCAAAAGGATGTATTTGCTGTAACACCAAACCTGCTTGATAATCCAACCTTTTTGTCCTACTATATCAAAATGGTCGTATCCGATACTGTTCCATACTATATCGTACCGGTCATTAAGGCAGGTGTTGCGGATGGATCAATTAAAACTGAGTATCCAGAAGAACTATCCGATCTTATTATGTTTCTAAGTGATGTCTGGCTAAATCCTTTGATTTTCCAAATGTCAACCGAACAACTAGTAAAAAAGGCAAAGCTTTTGAACCAACTGTTACATCCATTTGGCATTCAAGTTTTAAGCGAAGACTTAATTATGAGACTCGCTCAATTTCAGACATTCACAGAAATAAAATAACTACCCTATGTCGGGGTAGCTTATTTTTACCATTATACATACCAATGGTATGTATATGTCCATGTATAATTAAAAAGGAGATTTTAATATGAAAGAAAAAAACAAACTCAAAGAAAAACTTTATGGTAAGGATTTTTTGCTTGTCCTAATTGGTCAGATTATTTCTCTATTTGGTAATCAGATCCTTCGCTTTGCACTCCCGCTCTACTTATTAAACCAGACAGAATCTGCTGCACTGTTCGGCATAATATCTGCCTGTTCGTTCCTACCAATGATTATCCTTTCCCCGATTGGAGGTATCATCGCTGATCGTGTGAACAAGCGAAATATTATGGTTATCCTCGATTTTACGACTGCCGCACTGGTACTTGTTTTCACACTACTACTTGGAAAAATAGACCTCGTTGGACTTTTGCTCGTTACGCTTGTCTTTCTCTACGGAATCCAAGGGGCCTATCAGCCTGCCGTACAAGCGAGCCTTCCTGTACTCGTCGCACCAAGCGGACTTCTTCAGGCGAATGCAATGATTAATCTTGTAAGTTCCCTAGCGGGATTAATTGGACCTGTAATCGGTGGCGCTTTGTATGCCTTCTTTGGGCTTACTCCGATTCTCTATGTTAGCATATTTTGTTTTCTATTCTCTGCCATCATGGAAATTTTCATCCATATTCCATTTGAGAAGACAGAATCCTCAAGTAACATTTTCGTAATTGCTATTGGCGATTTAAAAGAAAGCTTCTCCTTTATGAAACACAAACAACCTACGATTTGGAAAATATCTTTAATTATTGCGTCCATTAATTTATTCTTAAGTGCGCTCATCATCATCGGTCTTCCTGTCATTGTCACGCAAACTCTAAGCTTTGATGCTGAATTAGGAAGCCAGCTCTACGGATATTCACAAGGTGCACTGGCTGCCGGAAGCCTTGCTGGTGGAATTATTACCGGTCTTCTTTCAAAGCGACTGAATGCAGATAATAGCTATCTTCTTTTGTTTCTTTGTACACTAACACTTCTACCGATTGGAGCTTCCCTTGCCTTTCCGATTCCTGCTATGGCTGCTTATATTATCATTGTCGTTAGCTGCTTTTTCATGATGTTACTTGCAACACTATTTTCGATTCAAATGATGGCGTATTTGCAGATGCTTACACCATCCCACTTGATTGGAAAGGTAATCTCTTGTGCAATGTGCATTGGTATGTGTGCATCTCCTCTTGGTCAGGCAATGTACGGAACTTTATTCCAGGTATTTGCTAAAACTCCAAGCGTTATCTTTTTCGGAGCTGCCGTCATATCTTGTATCATTTCTTTGCTTTCAAAGGAAGTTTTCTCAGGAATGAAACAAACTTTGACCGTAACAACCGATTAAAAATATTATATTTTCAAGTTCCTTATCTTTTCAAAAATAATAGTTGACAAAATTATATATATTGTATATATTATGCATATACATTATATAAACAGAGAGGAGGGAACTTGTGAATATAAATATTAGCAATTCTAGTGGTGTTCCTATATATGAGCAAATCATATCACAAATCAAGACCATGATTCTTTCCGGGCAGTTAAAGGAAGGAGATGCTCTCCCTTCCATGCGCTTACTAGCGAAGGAGCTTCGAATCAGTGTCATTACAACAAAGCGAGCTTATGAAGACCTAGAGCGTGACGGTTTCATTCAATCGTTTACAGGCCGTGGCAGTTTTGTTTCTGGAATGAACCATGAGTTTATTCGAGAAGAACATTTACGAAGAATCGAAGAACACTTAGCAGCCATTCAAACGGAAGCTCTGCTTTGTGGCATCTCTATGAAAGAGATCGTTGACATGATCAAAATTATGTATGATGAAGGAGATATGATATGAACGCATTAGAATTTAAAAATGTAACAAAGCATTATGATGATTTTACATTAGACAATTTAAACTTAACCATTCCAAGTGGCTGTATTGTAGGCTTTATTGGAGAAAATGGTGCTGGTAAAACAACCACAATGAAATTAATATTTGACCTGGTAAAAGCGGATCAAGGTGAGATTAATGTATTTGGCAAATCCAATAAAACAGATTCCAAAGAAATCAAAGAACACATTGGTGTGGTATTGGAAGAAGCTGGTTATCCAGAAACGATGAACATCAAAGAAATAGAAAGTGTTCTTTCCCATGTTTATAAAACATGGAACACAAAAAAGTTCTCCGAATTATGTACGAAGCTATCTCTTCCAGCGAAAAAACCGGTTAAAGATTTTTCACGCGGAATGAAAATGAAGCTATCCCTTAGTGTTGCACTCTCCCATGAATCAAAACTACTAGTTTTGGATGAAGCGACCAGTGGCCTAGACCCAATTGTACGAGATGAACTTTTAGATATCTTTTTAGAGTTTATCCAGGAAGAAGATCACACCATTTTTATTTCCTCACACATTTTAAGTGATCTTGAAAAAATCTGTGATTACATTGCCTTTATCCATAAAGGGAAGCTCCTCTTCTTTGAAGAAAAAGATGCACTGCTTCAAAAATATGGTGTGTTAAAAGCTTCCAGGGCTGAAATTTCATCGCTCGCTCCTTCCTGCATTATTGGAACACGAGAAAATTCCTTCGGTATAGAGGCTTTGGTTAATTTAGCAAAATATAACGGCAATCAGCAACTCGATAAGGCAACTATTGAAGATATCATGTTATATCATACGAAAGGAGCAAAAGCATGTTAGGACTATTGCAAAAAGATTTTTATACCATCAAAAAACAAGCAAAAATCATGATTTTTATTCTTGTATTTTACTTAATATTTGGTATTATGAATGATTCACCTTCCTTCTTTCTTGCCTTTTTACTTATATTCTCGACAATGATGCCACTTACTGCTATGGCATATGATGAAAGAAATCAATGTGATAAATTATTCCTGTGTATGCCAGTTAGCAGACGTGATTTGGTAAGCAGTCGCTTCCTTTTGGGTCTCATACTCACAATAGTCAGTAATCTGATTGGAATTATTTGTTCTATTACTGTATTTAAAGAAGACCGTACCGAAAATCTTCTAATATTAGGTATTATTTGGGGACTATGTTTGTTCTATTTTTCCATCTGTTTTCCAATCGCATTAATATTCGGGGTAGAAAAAAGCCGTTATGCTATGATGGGACTTATTTTCATACCTACGATTGCTGTTGCTTTACTTGCAAAACAAGGCTATTTAAATCCAATTTTCGACTTTGTAGAAAAAAATACAACCATGATTGAAGTTTGCATCCTGAGCATTATCATTGGCTTTATCATTTACCTAATTTCCTGGCTTTTCTCTGTGAAATTCTACGAAAACAAAGAACTGTAATTTAATAAGACTCTGTTAGCATTACATTTAGGAGATATGCGCTCATGAAGAACTATTTTAATATACTTGCCATTCTTTCACTCGTTGCAATGATTTTCTTTAACATTACTTACCAAACCATGGGAAAATTCTCAGCTCTTGCTTTTGTTTCTTTACTCTGTTTTATTGTATTTGCTGTCAAATCGACAAAATGGAAATCGAAAGATGAATGAGTGAGCAAGCAAAAATAGGGGATGTTACAAATCAGAATAAACTTGTTGATTTTGTAACATCCCCTGTTTAATTATTAATAATATCAAATTAGAACTTTGAATATTTTCATGATAGAGTCATGTCCCAATTATGAATTCTTCGGTTCACGACATCGTTCAAAATGAATGGTGACCTTAAACAAATCTCCATCAACATCGATTTTAAACCTACCATGCTGCAAGGTTACTAAACTATTCGCAATACTTAATCCCAATCCACTGCCTTCGGAGTTTCTAGAATCATCGCCTCGCTTAAAGCGTTCCATCAATTCATCTGCTGGGATATTGAGCTCATATGCAGAAATATTTTTCATTGTAAAACAAATTTCTGTTCTTTCCTCTTCCACTTCCATATACACACGACTTCCACTCTGTCCATATTTTACGACATTGGACAAAAGATTCTCAAGAACCCTCCACGTAAGCTTTCCATCTGCATAAATATATGCTTCCTTATCTGCCAGCTTTGTACGCACTTCAAGATTTGCCTTCTGAATTCTTTCATCAAACTCCCCTAGCGCCTGTCGAATGATTGCATTCAAGTCAACACGCTCCAGATTTACTGGCATATCACCACTGGAAGCCTTTGCAGCTTCAAACAAATCACTTGTCAGTACCGTTAGTCTTTGCGCTTTTCGATCAATTACATCAATATAGTCTTTCGCTGCTTCGTTTTCGATATTTTCTTGTTTCAATAAATCCACATAGGTAACGATCGAAGTCAACGGTGTTTTTATATCATGAGAAACATTAGAGATTAGTTCCGCTTTCAGTCGTTCGGAGCGAAGTTCCTTTGATACCGCTGCATCGAGTCCTTGTGAAATGGAGTTGATATTTTCCGCAAGTTTACCAAGCGCACCATCCTCATTTTTGACCTGTATCTTATAATTTAACTGACCCTCCTTAATTTTTTGGGTACCTTCCGTAATCTCGCTAAAATCACCTATATATTTATAAATAATATAAATTAAGAATGCGATAACAAACGGAGCTCCCACCCAGGTTGCACATAGGATTGGTAGTATAATCGCCAGTGCAATGGCACGTTTTGATAATTTCCCTCTATGCCAGGATGTGATGAGAATTTCGTATATTCTCTTTAAAATTCGAAAACAAATAAAACCATCGAAAAATTTTCTAGCTTTCAGTCTTCTTATTTGTGATAAAATGCATAATAACAACAAGGTCCCAAGTGCTACCATTGCGGATAACCAAAGATTAAAAAGCCATTGTTCTCTGATATTGTTGTAATAGATTTCCATTGCCATTGCAAGCATTCCTGCTCCAGAAAAGAATCCAATGATCCAATCAATTTCAGACCAGATTTTATCTATGGCATAAAAATGTATTTTCTCTTCTTGTGGTCGTCTTCCAGTTACAAGCACAAGATACAAAAATGCAATTGCTCCAATTCCGATTAACAGGGCACAGGTTTCAATTAATTCCTTTACTTGTGCTTTTTGTTCGTTCCATTCTTTTTGTTGTTCCTCATAATATGCCTTTGTTACGCCAAAAAAGATACTTTTGTCTGGTATTTTTCTATACTCCAACATGCCTGATAACTGGTTTGCATTGGAATAACGGATTCCATTTTCTTTTACATACCCGTAAATTGGATAGCCTTCGTATTCCTTGATCAGACTCTCCTCGTTTTCTTTTGTTCCTACCGCATATACAAATCTGGTCTCATTCATTATGATATCAAAACTCTGCTCGTACTCTTTTACAAGTTTGTCAATATAGGATTTTCGAACAATCTCTTCTATACGCGGATATTGTTTTAAAAATGCATCGTAGGAAATGTCTTTTGTTTGCCCTTGGTCCTCTTCATCATTTTCCGAACTGTAATAGTCATCATAATCATAATTAAAATAAACGCGATTCTCATAATCAATTTCTGTATTTACCGTAATCTTACCATCATAGTAACTCCACTCATGATAAGGCTCATACAAAAGATCCTTTATTTCATCCTCATATGTCCCTGCTTTTATATCCTCTACGCTACCATAGGTATTGGACACGATAACTGCATCCATATAGGAAGTGATTGGTTCATAAACAGGATAATAATTCTCGAATTCATTTCCCACAATACCAAAATCCATATCCTGAAAGGATTTTGACCACACGACAAAACAAGTTCCTATCACGCAAGCCACTAGGATCAAATAAGCAACTACTTTAAAATACCATCTACACATCAATTTTTTCAACTTTGTATCCAACTCCCCACACCACCTTTAAATATTTTGGTTCTTTCGCATTAATTTCAATTTTTTCTCGAATTCTTCTCACATGAACGGATACGGTATTTTCCGGATTATAAGAAGGTTCATTCCACACATTTTCATAAATCTGCTCAATCGAATATACCCTTCCTGCATTTTTTAATAAAAAGGCTAGAATTCCAAATTCGACCGGAGTCAATTTTACTGTTTCTCCATCAACCGTTACTTCTCTCGTTTGTTCATTTAAAACAAGACCGCCAGAGGTATATGCACCCTCTCGCTTTACAATCTCCATGCTACCAAGTGTCGTATACCGTCTCATCTGACTTTTTACTCTTGCAATGAGTTCCAGCGGATTGAATGGTTTCGTAAGATAATCATCCGCCCCCATATTAAGTCCCATTATTTTGTCATAATCCTCGCTTTTTGCAGACAACATTAGAATCGGTATATTCTTCTTCTCCCGAATCTTTAAAGTCGCCCGCATACCATCCATCTTTGGCATCATAATATCCATGATAATCATGTGTATCTCCTGTGCTTCGACAATGTCCAATGCTTGAATGCCATTTTCCGCTTTTACAACCTCATATCCTTCATTTTTTAAATAAATTTCGATTGCGTCCGCAATTTCCTTTTCATCATCGCATACTAATATTCGAAACATTTATTTCCCCTCCCTTAATGTTTTCTCTTGCGGAGCCTCCTTACAAGACCCATTATATTTTATATATCTTAATAAAACTTTGCTAAATTTCCTAAGATTTTCTTAACATTTACGATTTAATTATAAAGTTTCTACCGATATTTGTCACTAGAATAAGAAACTAAGCATTGTAATGTTTTTCCATCTTTGCTATACTGAGTTAAACTATTAAATCGTTAAATTATTAAATTGTATTTAGGAGGCTATTTATGGATTACAGAACCTATTTGAGAAATTATCCCGATGCGAATGGTCGTTTTGGACCATATGGAGGAGCGTATCTTCCAGATGAACTGGTTCCAGCATTTGAGGAAATCTCGCAGGCTTACCAGACCATCTGTCATTCGTCCCAATTTATCAATGAACTTCGTAGAATTCGTAAGGAATTTCAAGGTCGACCAACTCCGGTCTACCACTGCGAGCGATTATCTTCACATGTCGGCGGCGCTCAGATTTATTTAAAGCGGGAAGATTTAAATCATACGGGTGCTCACAAACTGAATCACTGCATGGGTGAAGGTCTGTTAGCTAAATTTATGGGTAAGAAACGGCTGATTGCTGAAACAGGTGCTGGACAGCACGGCGTTGCCCTTGCAACTGCTGCCGCATTTTTTGGTCTGGAATGTGAAATTCACATGGGAGAAGTTGATATTGCAAAACAAGCACCAAATGTAACTCGCATGAAAATACTTGGAGCAAGCGTCGTTCCAGTATCGCATGGATTAAAAACACTAAAAGAAGCAGTGGATTCTGCTTTTGAATCCTACGCAAAGAATTACAAAGACTCGATTTACTGTATTGGTTCCGCGCTTGGACCACATCCATTTCCTTTGATGGTGCGCGATTTTCAATCTGTGATTGGCTATGAAGCGAAGGATCAGTTTCGAGAAATGACCGGATTATTACCGGATGTTATCTGCGCGTGTGTCGGAGGTGGTAGTAATGCAGCCGGCATGTTTCTTCCATTTTTAGACGAGCCTGTCGATATTATTGGTGTAGAACCACTTGGAAAAAGTTCAAATTTAGGAGACCACGCTGCTTCCATGTCATATGGTGAAAAAGGAATCATGCATGGATTTGAAAGTATTATGTTAAAGGATTCCAAAGGGGAACCTGCTCCCGTTTATTCGATTGCCAGTGGTCTTGATTATCCTTCGGTTGGACCAGAGCATGCATTCTTACATGACCTTGGACGTATTCAATACGAAACCGCAAGCGACGAAGAAGCAATGGAAGCTTTCTTCTTACTTTCAAGACTAGAAGGAATTATTCCAGCGCTCGAAAGTTCACATGCGGTTGCATATGCCATGAAAAAAGCAAAAGAAATGAAGCAAGGATCGATTCTTGTTAACTTAAGCGGTCGCGGAGATAAAGATATCGACTATGTAGTCGAGCATTACGGATACGGCGAACAATATGTAAGCAAACAATAAGCTAGTATTGATACAATGGAAAGAGGCTGTCCCAAAATGTTAAACTTTTGGGACAGCCTCTCTTTTCATTCTTGGTAAAGCCAGATTATTTAATTACGATTCTTCCTTGTCCTGCAGGATTAGCATATTCTTCTCCTACAACACCTTTCAGATTCTTTGTCAAATAAGTAATTAAGATTTCATTATCAACAGCTACTTCGTCTTTTAAAATCTTATCATTCTTGAACATTGTAAATCCATCACCACTGCTCTTTAATGTATAATTAATACCTGCTAATTTGTATTTTTTCTTCGTATCTAATTTTTCATATTTTCCAGTTTTACTATTCAAAACCTGAATATTTTGTACGCGGTATTTACCGTTAACACTTACAAACATTCCTTTATCATCTACTTTTACTGAAGTTGGAGTTGCAGAATTAATTTCATAAGTCATACCGGATACCTGCAAGAATCCACCATTTTCATCTGGGTAATTCTTTGCTCCCATTTCAAGAGCATCTTTGATCTGCTGTCCAGTAACCTGCATTACACATCCCATATTGCTCCATGGGAATACAGTTAATAGTTGATTGTAAGTAATATCACCTTTTGCAATATCTGCACGGATACCACCACCATTCATGATAGCAACATCTGCATCTAAAACATTGCGAAGTGCATCCGCACAAAAGTCACCAAGATTTGTTTCAGAACTACGAACGGCACGTTTCTTTGTTTCAGGATTTAATGTTGTCAAATCAACGGTTGTTTTACCAATTACTTTTTCTGTTTGCGCTTTAAAAGCTGCCTGAGCCTCAGCAATATATGCTTTTACAGCAGAATCTGTCTTTGTATACTCTTTCAAAGAAACTAAATTCGTTGAAATCTTACCATCTTTTGTAATGAGAAGTTCTCCAATATTAGCAAATTTCGTTCCACTTGAGGATACAACAACGTCTTTTCCTTCTTTATCTTTTACAGTATTTGTTGCATATGTACTATGGGAATGTCCATCTAACATAACATCAATACCTGTGGTATTTTTGATCACACTTGTTGATGTCCAAATATCTGTTGTTCCATCGGTTCCTAAATGAGCAAGTGCTACTACATAGTCAGCGCCAGCTTTCTTTGCTACATTAATTGTTTTTTGAACACGAGTATATAATGCTTTTCCAGTTTTATCATTGCAAAAATCATAGATATATTTACCATCTTCATCCTGGAAATAAGCTGGTGTAGATTTCGTGATAGATTCTGGAGTTGTGATACCAATAAACGCTACCTTTTTATCACCATATTTTTTCATGGTATAACCAGGGAAAACGGATTTCTTGGTTTTTAAATTCATAAAATTCGTGCTTACGATTGGGCAAGCCAACTTATCAGTTAGTTTAAATAACTGTTTCATCTGATAATCAAATTCATGATTACCAAGTGTTACTACATCATAACCAACCTGGTTCATAATGTTTATGATGGTGTCCCCTTTGGATAAAGCTCCAATGGTTGCTCCTTGTGCAAAGTCTCCACAAGATACTAAAGATACATAATCTGTTTTTGCTTTCATGTCCTGTTTCAATGCCGAAATAGATGCATATCCATCCACTGCACAGTGAACATCATTATCATAAAGAATAACAATATCACCACTTGCTACACTGTCTGCTGGTGCAGCCACAGTAGCAGTTGTAGTCGTTTCTGCATGTACGAACTGGCTAGGTACGTTAGCCATACCAAGTACTAAAACCACGGCAAGTAATACAGATAATACTTTTTGTAACTTACTAGATAACTTCATAAATAATTTCCTCCTCTAATAAAATATACTAATTATGGTAGCACCTTTTTTACAATTCTACAAGTCCATTTGACACTTTTTTGCAATTATGGAATTTTTTTCTTTTTGTAAAACATAAGGGATGAATACCACTATTTATGAATCAATTAATAAGGACATTATTCGTCGTATTTCTACAACGAATAATGTCCTTATATTAGTGCATATGATTCTTTCTTACTTCATTACGATATTTACAATTCTTCCAGGAACATAAATTTCTTTTACAATGGTTCCTGTTAATTTATCACTAATTTCTGCTTTTGCCGCTTCAATGATTACATCTTTGGCTTCCTCTGCAGCTACGGTTACAGTTGCTTTTGTCTTACCATTAATTTGAACCGCAATCTCGATTTCATCGTCCTTCATTGCATCTATGCTATATTCTGGCCAGCTTTCGTCGAAAACAGATTTCGAATTTCCAAGTGCTTCATATAGTTCACTTGCTACGTGTGGTGCGAATGGTGCTAATAAGACAACTGCTGTTTCCAACGTCTTTTTATCAATTCCACGCTCTTTTTTTGCAAGCTCGATAAATTTATTATTGTATTCCATGAAACCGCTGATTACCGTATTCAAACTGAAACTTTCCAAACGAGTCGTGATATCGTATATCATTTTATGGCGAAGTTTCACCATTTCTTTCGTTTCTGCAACATTTGCGTCTTTACTGTCTTGTACTAAGTTCCAGAAACGATTTAAGAAGCGATATACTCCATCAATTCCTCTGTCATCCCATTCAGAATCCAGTTCTGGAGGTCCTACGAATAATTCGTAAAGTCTTAACGCATCACATCCATAATCTCTTACTAAATCATCCGGTGATACCACATTACCTTTTGATTTACTCATCTTAATACCATTTTTACCATTAATCATTCCTTGATTAAATAACTTTGTAAATGGTTCATCAAAATCAAGAACTCCAATATCATGCAAGAATTTCGTATAGAATCTAGAGTAGAGTAAGTGAAGTACCGCATGCTCTACTCCACCAATATACATATCAACTGGCAATAAGGTATCTGCTTTTTCTTTGCTTACTAATTCTCCGTTGTTATGGCTGTCTACATAACGTAGGAAGTACCATGATGATCCAGCCCACTGAGGCATTGTATTGGTTTCACGCTTTGCTGGCGCCCCACAGGTA
Source organism: Lachnoclostridium sp. UBA5725 (assembly GCA_002419585.1). Taxonomy (GTDB): domain Bacteria; phylum Bacillota; class Clostridia; order Lachnospirales; family Lachnospiraceae; genus DIGJ01. The sequence goes on along the minus strand of DIGJ01000002.1, from coordinate 390,012 downwards.
GGACAAGTTGTATTTACCCATTCCTCGATATCTGCAAGTGGAGATTCTCCGGTTCCAGTTGGCTGGTAGGATTCCACTTCTGGAAGTAATAAAGGGAGTTCTTCTTCTGGAACTGGAACACATCCACAATGAGGGCAGTGTACGATTGGAATTGGTTCTCCCCAATAACGTTGTCTTGAGAATACCCAGTCACGAAGCTTATAGTTGGTTGTCTTTCTTCCTAATCCACGTGCTTCGATCATCGCTGGAGCCTCTTTTTTGAGGATCGCAGATTCCATTCCGTTCCATTCGCCAGAATTAATCATCGTTCCAGTTGCATCGGTATATGCCGCTTCCATATTTTCGATTTCAGTTCCATCTTTTGCAATAACCTGAATAATTGGAATATTAAACTTGGTCGCAAAATCGAAGTCTCTGTCATCATGAGCAGGTACACACATGATCGCACCAGTTCCATAATCTGCTAAAACGTAATCCGATAGCCAGATTGGTGTCTTTTCTCCATTTAAAGGATTGATTGCATAGCTTCCAGTAAACACACCTGTCTTTTCTTTATCCTGCAAACGGTCTACATTTGATTTCATAGATGCATCATAAATATATTTTTCAACCGCTTCTATATTTTCTTTTGCTGCTAATTCTTTTGCCATTTCATGCTCTGGCGCAAGTACCATAAAGGTAGCTCCATAAAGCGTATCTGGTCTGGTGGTATATACCGTAATCGACTTATCCGTACCCTCTACCTTAAAATCCACCTCGGCTCCATAGGATTTTCCAATCCAGTCAGACTGCATCTTTTTCACTTTTTCTGGCCAGTCCAGTTTATCTAGATCATCCAATAAGCGATCTGCATATTTTGTGATACGAAGCATCCATTGTTTCAAGTTTTTCTTCGTTACATCTTCACCACAACGTTCACATTTACCATTTACGACCTCTTCATTTGCTAGACCTGTCTTACAAGATGGGCACCAGTTGATTGGCATTTGTTTCTCATACGCAAGACCTTCTTTAAACATCTTAACAAAGATCCATTGTGTCCATTTGTAAAAATTCGGATCGGTTGTATTTACTTCCATATCCCAATCATAAACGGCTGCAATCTCATGAATCTGTCGTTTGATGTTTGCTACATTTTCTGCTGTTGATTTTGCTGGATGAACCCCCATTTTAATTGCATAATTTTCTGCTGGAAGTCCAAATGCATCCCATCCCATTGGATGAATGATGTAATAACCTTTGAGCATTTTGTAACGGCTCCAAACATCACTGATTACATAACCTCTCCAGTGTCCAACATGAAGACCATTTCCCGATGGATATGGGAACATATCCAGGCAATAATATTTTGGTTTCTTTCCGTCGTTTACGTTAACCGGATTTTTTTCCCAGTTGCTACGCCACTTTTTTTCTACTTCCTTATGATTATAAGGTGTTGCCATTTTTGTTTCCTCCTAAAATTGAATTGGTTCACTCATCTACGAATGAAAAATAACAAAATAAATAAAGAACCTCCCCGTTCTACAAGCTAATGCTCATAGAGACGGAGAGGAAGTAAGTCCGTGGTACCACTCTATTTCATGTAATCATTCTACATGCACTCATTTCTTCTATAACGGGAAATCCCGCCTTAAACTACTAATTACTTTCATCTAAGGAGCTCCAAGGCGAGTTCGGAATTCATCGGCTATTGTCTTCCACCAAACGACAACTCTCTGAAAACGTTAAAATTCTTACTATTCCTTTTCCATGCTTTTCTTTATTTTCTGCACTTCATTTTATTACAGAGTGCCTTTCTTGTCAAGTGATTGCCCTATTAATTTATATATTTTCTTACGTACATATTTATATATTTCCGCCTATATATTGATAATAAGTTCCACCGGACAGTGGTCCGATCCCAAAACTTCATTATGAATCTTTGCATCCATTAATTTATCATTCAAACAAGCGGAAGTACAAAAGTAATCAATTCTCCATCCAGCATTCTTTTCTCTCGCACGAAACCGGTAGGACCACCAAGAATAGATATCCGTTTGTTCTGGATAAAAATAACGGTACGTATCGATAAATCCTGCTTCTAACATTTCATCAAATTTGCCACGTTCCTCATCTGTGAATCCCGCGTTTTTACGGTTTGCTTTCGGATTTTTCAAGTCGATTTCTTTATGCGCTACGTTTAAATCCCCACAAAAAATAACAGGTTTGGACTCTTCTAATTTCTTTAAATACTGTCGGAAGGCAACTTCCCATTCCATTCGGTAAGGAAGGCGCTCTAGTTCACTTTTTGAGTTTGGAGTATAGACTGTAACCATATAAAAAGAATCAAACTCCAACGTTATCACTCTTCCTTCTTTGTCATGTTCATCCATGCCAATTCCATAAAAAGCACTCAATGGTTCACGTTTTGTGAAAATAGCGGTACCAGAATATCCTTTTTTTTCAGCGTAGTTCCAATATTGATAATAACCTGGTAAATCCAAGTCGATCTGACCTGCCTGTACCTTCGTTTCCTGCAAACAAAACAAATCGGCATCTACTTCTTTAAAAAAGTCCAAAAATCCTTTTTGCATGCATGCACGGATTCCATTGACATTCCATGATATAAGTTTCATCCTTTGTCTCCTTCTTAAATCGTTTCCTATCGCTATTCTAGCACATTGAATGAAACCTGACAACTTAGGCTAATTATTTCGTGAATTAAATTGAAGATTATTTCCATATCCTATATACTATAGGAAAGCATGTAAGGAGGAAACATATGATTTTTAAAAGTAATGCCCCACATAACACAGAGGATTCAAGTGACAATGTAAGAACTATGCCAAACAAAAACTTTATTAAAAAGATGACTTTGGGAATTATTTCAGCCATTGTTTGCCTCACTGTGATTTTCGGCTCAACCTATCAAATAAAAGAGCAAGAACAGGCTGTTTTAATCACCTTTGGAAAAGCAAAAGCGGTTACCAGTCCTGGTCTACACTTTAAGATTCCAATCGTCCAATCCGTCAAAAAAGTAAATACTACCATTCAGGGATTTCCAATTGGTTATATCAAAGAATCCGGAGAAGCTGTTGAGAATGAATCTCTTATGATTACTTCTGATTATAATTTCGTCAATGTTGATTTTTTTGTAGAATATCGTTTCTCCGATCCGGTAAAGGCACTTTATGCCTCCGAGGAACCGGTACTTATTTTAAAAAATCTATCGCAGAGCTGCATACGAACTGTTATCGGAAGCTATACCGTTGACAGTGTTCTGACCACAGGTAAAAACGAGATACAAGCCACCATTAAGGAAATGATTTTAAAGAAACTGGAAGCTCAAGATATTGGTATTCAGCTTGTAAATATTACCATTCAGGATTCTGAGCCACCAACAATGCAAGTAATGGAAGCTTTTAAAGCAGTTGAAACTGCAAAACAGGGGAAAGAAACTGCTCTTAACAATGCAAACAAATATAAGAGTGAAAAAATTCCAGCTGCCGAAGCAAAAGCAGATGGAATTATCAAAGCTGCAGAAGCGCAAAAGACAGAACGCATCAATGAAGCAACCGCACAAGTATCTCGTTTTAACTCTATGTATAAAGAATATAAAAAGAATCCGACTATAACAAAAAAAAGAATGTTTTATGAAGCAATGGAGGATATTCTACCTGACTTAAAAGTAATCATTGAAAGTGACAATGGAAATGTTCAGGAATTTCTACCACTAGATTCCTTCGCCAATTTTGAAACACAATCATCCAATACTGATGCAAAGGAGGACAACTAATGAAAGTAAGTAAAAAAATCCCATTGATACTCATTCTTGTGATACTACTCTTTGCTGGTTTTTCTACAACGGTGATTACTGCAGAGAATGAATACAGCCTGATTCGACAATTCGGAAAAATTGATCATGTTATTACAGAAGCTGGAATTAGTTTAAAGATACCTTTCATTCAAAGTGTTGATAAGCTTCCAAATCAGACTTTAATCTATGATTTGGCTCCATCGGATGTCATTACCAAAGATAAGAAGACTATGATTACAGATAGTTACGTCTTATGGAAAATCTCAGATCCATTAAAATTTGCACAATCTTTAAACTCTTCTGTATCCAATGCTGAAAGTCGTATCGATACCATGGTTTACAATGCAACCAAAAATGTAATCAGCAGTATGGATCAAGAAGAAGTAATCTCGAGTCGGGATGGAGTGCTCTCTAGTGCCGTATCTGAAAACATAAAAAATAGCATTTCCCAATACGGCATCGAATTATTGACATTTGAGACCAAACAACTAGACCTTCCAAGTGATAACAAAGCTGCCGTCTATGAACGTATGATTTCGGAACGTGATAACATAGCTGCAACCTATAAAGCACAAGGAGATTCGGAAGCACAAGTAATAAAAAATTCAACGGATAAAGAAGTAACCGTCATGATTTCCGAAGCGCAAAAAAATGCTGCCATTATGGTTGCTCAAGGAGAAGCAGAGTATATGAAAATACTAGCAAATGCCTACTCCGACCAAAGTAAAACTGATTTTTACTCCTTTGTTCGCAGTTTAGATGCTGTCAAAACATCCATGTCAGGTGAAAACAAGACCTTAATTCTTTCTCCTGATTCGCCAATAGCACAAATCTTTTATGGTAAGTAAAAAAAGCAGAGGTTGTCACACCAAATTCTGGTTTAACTACGAAAGACAGACGCGGGGAATTTTGGAAAATCACGCAAAAGGTGCGGTGGGTTTAGGTTTTTCGAAATTCGAATGGAGCGCAGGGGCAGCCCTTAAAATCAGCCGCATTAAACACTCGGCAGAACCTCTAAGCAAGTACGAATGAGCTCTTATGGGAGCTCATTCGTACTAGAGTTTCTACCTCGTAATAAGGCTGCTGAAAAACTACTGTTTTTTTGCAGCCTTATATGGAACGTAAACTCAATCGAGGAATTGGCTCCCCTAAGAGTCAATTCCTCGATGTTTTGAGGTTACGTGGAATGCTCATACGATTGATATAAAATCCTAGCATGGGCGTCGTGTAAATTGGGCAAAAACTGTAATTGCTCAGCCTTTCCTGGCGTCACTTCCCAACAAAAACTCGCGTCCGTCCTGCGCCATTTAACCAGAATTTAGTAGGACATCCCCTTTTTTTATCATTAAACATTAAAATAACTATTACCCACAAATTCTCTTAATATAGAATTCTTTGGTATTTCTTCACTGCTTACTCCAACAAAATAGTCTAAGAATTTGAGCAATCGTTTCGCCTCAATATAGGCCGGATCACTTGTTTCAATACTAAATAAAATCGGTTCTGCAAACTGTTTTAACACTGCGAGTTCATAGATCATCGCAGAATTGAACATAACATCTGCACTTTCCTGAAATGGGAAAATATACTTTTCTTCTCCACTTCGAACGGATTTCCACATTTCAATTGTCCGACTGGCAGTTGCTCCTCTGGTTCTTGCATCCCGAACCATTCTCCTTATGAGTCTTCCATCCGAAGTAGATATCTGATTGTGTTCATCAATGTTTAACGTAGTCAATGCACTGATGTATATTTTAAATTTGCTCTCTGCTGGAAGTGCATAAGAAAGTTTATCATTTAATCCATGGATTCCTTCGATTACTAAAATATCATCGGGTCCTAATTGTTTAAAATTACCTTTGTATTCTCTATGTCCTGTTTTAAAATTGAAGCTTGGAAGTTCCACCCTTTGCCCCTCCAACAAAGCTTTCATATCCTTGTTGAACTGCTCCACATCAATTGCTTCTAAGCATTCAAAATTGAACGATCCATCTTCATTATGCGGCGTGTCTTCCCGATTCACGAAATAATCATCTACTGCAATTGGATGAGGCTTTAATCCAAAGGTACGTAGCTGAATTGAAAGGCGGTGAGAGAAAGTGGTCTTACCGGAAGAAGAAGGTCCTGCAATCATTACAAACTTACGATTTTTAAGCGATGCGATTTGCCCTGCTATCTCACCAATGTTCTTTTCCTGAAATGCTTCCTGCACTAAAATCAAATCGCTCATCTCACCTTTTGCAATCATATTGTTTAATTCACCTACGGTAGTAATCTGCATATCTCTTCCCCAGTTGCTTACTTCGCGTAGCTTTGCAAAAAGCTTTTCTCTTGGTATAAATTCTGGAACACTCTTGGTATCATCAATGGACGGAAGCTGTAGTATAAAACCTTTTTCATAGCGAATTAATTTGAAATATTTTAACATACCTGTGCTTGGTGGCATATATCCAAAAAAGTAATCTTCAAAATCGCCAAGACGATAAATATTCGTTTTTGACACACGACGATAGCGGAATAACTGCTCTTTTGCATACATTTTGTAGTTATGAAATTTTTCAATCGCATCTCTCGTACTTATGGAATACTTTTCAAATGGCAGATTTTTATTTACAACTTCTAGCATTTGATCTTCCACTTTTTGCAGGAGTTTTGGTGTAAGATCCCCATCCATATCAATCTCGCCATAATAACCTGGTCCCATTGAGTGTTCAATCGAAATCTTATTGATTTTATCCTGGCCAATCACTTTATAAAAAGCTTTCATGAGAACCATAATGATGCCACGTGTATAGGTCTTTAGCCCATTCACATCCTGGGTAGTCACAAATTCCAAGGTACCACTTTTGGTAATCTTTGCATTTAGTTCACGCAAATTTCCATTAAGCTTTACGAGAATAATATCATCTTCATAATTTTTCTGGTATTCCTTACTTATTTTTAAAAATGTGGTTCCATAATCATATTTATTCTCTACTCCGTCTATGATAAAAGTAACTTTATCCATGTATGTATCCTCCTAGTCAAAAATGTTTAAGTGCCTTTTCCATTATTTCTTTTTCTGATTTGAGCTCACTTAAACGTTGCTTATTTCTATCATATTCCTGTGAGTTTAATTTTGCGATAATTTCTGCATATTTGTTGATACCATTGTTTAGAAATTCATATAAGGTTATATTTTTCTTTTGCAACAGGATTCTTCCATAAGAGTAATCGATCTCATCTTCATAGTTGTCTTTCCCTTTTATTGCATGCAACGCAGTATAATACTTCCCATCTTCAATCAGCATATCCTCATCTATAATAGAAAAACCAATCGAATGCAGATATCTTCTTACTTGTGCAATTTCCGACTGTGGTTGTAAAATCAGTTCGTTTACTCTTTGCACAACTTCTTTGCTATTTTCAAGAATATGAATCGTCAAAAGTCCGCCCATTCCACTAATCAGTATGGTATCTGCTTCCTCCATCCCTAATTCTTTTGCGCCATCCGATAATCGGATATCAATCTGTTCTTCACAGCCATAAAGCTTTACATGTTCTTTTGCTCGCTCAAGTGGTCCTTTATTAATGTCCATTGCAATAATGTGATTTGAAATTTTTTTCTCCACCAAGTATATCGATGTATATGCATGATCACATCCTATGTCAGCGACACGGTTTCCTTTTGTAACCATGTTGGCAACCATAAGAAGCCGTTTTGATAATTGTACCATTTTTTGTCTCCTGTACCTATTTTCATTATGTATGATGATACGATTACCGCGTATCATCTTCTTATTCCAAGTAATCCTTCAGCTTACGACTTCTGCTTGGATGTCTTAATTTTCGAAGTGCTTTGGCCTCTATTTGTCGAATACGTTCCCGTGTTACATTAAATTCCTTTCCTACTTCCTCTAATGTACGAGCACGACCATCGTCTAATCCAAATCTAAGACGTAGTACCTTTTGTTCTCTTTCGGTTAGTGTTCCAAGCACTTCCACCAGCTGTTCCTTTAGTAGCGTAAATGCTGCTGCATCCGCAGGAACTGGAACATTATCATCTTGAATAAAATCGCCCAAATGGCTATCTTCTTCTTCACCGATTGGTGTTTCTAAAGATACTGGTTCTTGTGAAATCTTTTGAATCTCACGAACCCTCTCAAGCGGCATATTCATTTCGGCTGCCACTTCTTCTAAGGCTGGTTCACGGCCTAACTCTTGTAATAATTGTCTTTGGACACGTATTAATTTATTGATGGTCTCTACCATATGCACCGGAATACGAATCGTTCTTGCCTGATCCGCAATTGCTCTGGTAATTGCCTGACGAATCCACCAGGTTGCGTACGTACTAAATTTGTAGCCCTTTGTATAATCAAACTTCTCAACTGCTTTGATTAATCCCAAATTACCTTCCTGAATCAAATCAAGGAATAACATACCACGACCAACATAACGTTTTGCAATACTAACTACTAATCGTAGATTCGCTTCTGCCAAACGTTTTTTTGCTTCCACATCTCCTTCTTCCATTCGTCTTGCGAGATCAATTTCTTCATCTGCAGTTAATAGCGGTACTTTTCCAATCTCTTTTAAGTACATACGAACTGGATCCTCAATGCTGATTCCATCTGGCACAGATAAATCAATGTTTTCCAGTTCTTCTAAATCTTCTTTTTCATCATCTTCCGCTTCAACTTCTAAAATAATGTCCTCATCCGAAATGTCATCGGTAAGACGAAGGACATCAACCCCTTTTTTATCCAAAAACAGATAAATCTTTTCTATCTTTTCCGCATCTAGTTCGATATCTGAGAAAAAATCATTGACCTCCTCAACCTCAAGCACATTTTTCTTTTTCTTTGCATACTCCAACAAATCTTTTAGTCTCTCACTAAATTTTGAAACACTGTTATCTTCCATAAGTAGCCTCCTACACCTGCATAGTCTTAACAATCTTGTAAAGAAATATGCAATTTTTGTAAATTACCCTGTTTCTTAATAATCTCCTGCAACTGAGTGATATCTGTAACATGCTTGCTTTCATAATCTAAACTATATTTCTTGATACGAATTACTATTTCATTAAATGCTTTTTCCCGTTCCAAAAGATTCATATCCTTACTCAGGGAAGTATTAAATAAAGAAGCCGCCTCTCTTTGTTCTTCTTTACTTTCAAATTGATTGAGTATCTTTGCCGGTGTTACTTGCTTCTCCTTCTCATACTGCTCAAATAACATTTTTGAAACTTTAAAATACAAATCTTCCTTAAAATCCTGTGAACTAATGATTCCTTTTATTTTTTCAAACAATCGGGTATCTTCAATTAACCAGGTTAAAAGAATTTTCTGCGACTGCAAAAAACCATCTTCCAATTTTTTATTTTTTGTTTGTACTTCTTCGCTACTTCGTTCGTAAGCTTGTCCATTTATCATTTGCAACCCATATCGATTGACCAGTTTTCTTAGATTTTCAAATCCCACGTTGTATCTTCGGTCAATGGCTTCGATATAATTATTTCGCTCAATTTCTTCTTTAAAAACAACAAGTTTCTTTGCTATTTCATGAAAGAACTTTGTCTTTTCTTCTGGGTCAGCTAGATTAAATTGTTGCTCCAAGACTTCAATTTCGAAATAAAAACTATTTTGTGCATGATCCACTCTTTCCTGAAATGCCTCTACTCCAAGTGCCTTTATAAATTCATCCGGGTCTTTATATGGCTTCATATTTATTATTTTTGCTGTTAGACCGGCTTCTTTTAAAATTGGGATTGCTCGAAGCGCCGCCTTAATTCCAGCTTCATCACTATCATAGCTTAGTAATACTTCATCGGTATATCGCTTTAGTAGATTTGCTTGCAAACCAGTAAATGCTGTTCCAAGTGAAGCGACTGTATTGTCAAAACCAGCTTGATGTAATGAAATTACATCCATGTAGCCTTCACAAATAATCATATTTTTCTTACGACTTTGTCTTGCAAAATTGAGACCATATAGGTTCCGGCTCTTGTCAAAAACTTTGGTTTCCGGAGAATTTAAGTATTTCGGTGATCCTTCCCCCATCACTCTTCCCCCGAAACCAATTACTCGATTATTCGCATCCATGATTGGAAACATAACACGATTCCAGAACTTGTCATGCCCTCCTCTTTTTTCATCCAATGTAACTAACCCAGTCTCTTTTAATAGACTGTCGTCATACCCTTGCTTTTTTAAATATTGGTACAAATCATCACTAAATTTATTTGAAAAACCAAGTCCAAATTTAGTAATGGACTCATCGGTAATCGCACGATTTTTAAAATAATCATAAGCAAGTTGCCCTCGCTCAGATTTTAGCTGATAGTAAAAATAGTTTGCGGCAATCTTATTTATTTCTAATAATCTGCCTCGAAGATCTGCCTTTTTCTTATCTTCTTCCGAAAGTTCGGTCTCCGGCAGATGAATGCCTGCCCGCTCCGCCAAATATTTCATTGCTTCTACAAACGTATAATTTTCATACTCCATAATAAAGGTAAATACATTACCTCCAACACCACAACCAAAACAATGATACATCTGTTTGCTGCCACTTACGGAAAAGGAGGGTGATTTTTCATTATGAAATGGGCAAAGACCCATATAGTTATTCCCTTTTTTTTGTAGTTTAACATAAGAAGAAACTACATCCACTACATCATTTCTTTGTCTGACTTCTTCCACAATTTCTTCTGAATAATACATATTGACTCCTACTTCTTTATTTTACTGCCCAAAAATTCGGAATTTTTAATGAGGTAAAGGTATCGATTGCAAAGCGATCTGTCATTCCTGCAATGTAATCACATACAACCCTCTCTACCGGTTCATTTTCTTTTTCAAGCATCTCTTTGTATTCAAAGGTAAGGAGCTCTACATGATTTAAATAATATTCATAAAGCTCAATTACCATGCTTTCTGCCTTACCCTCTTCTCCTTTTGCAATCGGATTGGTATAAACACTTTGAAACATATAGTTGCGGAGATCAAACATTGCTTCTTCAATCTCCTTTGACATTCGAATATCGTCTTTATTTTCACTATTCTTAACAATATCATGAATCAGTGTATTCAAACGTTCCTTAATTGAATACCCTAGAACTTCACGATACTGCATTGGTATATCTTCTTCCTTTATAATATGCCCACGAATGGCATCATCAATATCATGATTAATATAAGCAATCTTATCCGAAAGACGAACAATTTTTCCTTCCAAGGTGGAGGGATTCCCTTTCGTTTGGTGATTACGAATTCCATCTTTGACTTCAAAGGTAAGATTCATACCCCTTCCATCCTTTTCCAAACGTTCAACAACACGGATACTTTGCTCATGATGCCAAAATCCGTATTTGCAAACCGTGTCGAGAGCCCGCTCTCCAGCATGCCCAAAGGGAGTATGCCCCAAATCATGTCCAAGCGCTATGGCTTCGGTAAGTTCTTCATTGAGAAGCAATGCTTTGGCAATGGTACGTCCAATCTGAGCGACCTCAAGTGTATGTGTTAGTCTGGTACGGTAGTGGTCTCCCGTTGGAGCTAAAAAGACCTGTGTTTTATGTTTTAGTCGTCGAAAGGATTTACAGTGTAAAATACGATCTCTGTCTCTTTCGTAGCAAGGTCGGATATCACAAGGTTCTTCCACAATCTCCCGTCCTTTTGATTGATCACTAAATGAAGCATAAGGGCTTAAAATTTCATGTTCTCGGCGTTCCGTCTTCTGTCGAATATTCATTTTTTCCATATTGCCTCCCTCTTTTTATACCAGAAAAACTCTCACTATATGGTATATTCGACTTAATCCTTTGTTTTCCTTTTTTTTTTCATTTTGTAAGCAAAAAAAATATTAATTATTACGAAATAATTTTTGATTTAGGGGCCAAGTTCCATTGACAAACAACTATTCTGAACCTATAATATATTTACTATTTTTTTCAGAATACTTTTAAAAAGGAAGGAAATTTATGAGCAAAAATTATATGATGAAGGTCGCATTGGGGGAGAAAAAAGCGGACCTCGTTCTAAAAAATGGTTTTATCCTGAATGTTTTTTCTGAGCGAATTGTAAAAGCTGACATTGCGATTGTAGGAGAAACAATTGTAGGAATTGGCGAATACACCGGAGAAAAAGAAATTGATTGTTCAGGAAAATATATTGCACCTGGTTTTATTGATGCACATATACATATCGAATCAACCATGGTCTTACCAATGGAATTATCAAAAATGCTTTTGAAATCAGGAACAACAACTTTAATCGCAGATCCACATGAATTGGTTAATGTAAAAGGTGGTGAAGCTCTAGACTTCCTTTTGGATGCTACGGAAAACATTCCACTGAATGTGTATATCATGGTTCCATCTTCCGTACCGGCCACGAAATATGATACCAACGGAGCTGGGGAATTTCTTGCCAAAGATATGGAAAAATACATCTCTCATCCTCGTATCCTTGGTCTTGGAGAAGTTATGTGTTTTCTCGATGTAATCCATCGTGAACCAAAAGCACTTGATAAGCTTTCACTCTTCAAAAACAAGGTGATTGATGGGCATGCACCTGGCATTAAAGAAAAAGAGATTCAAACATATCGACTATCTGGTGTGGATAATGATCATGAATGTGTCAATTTTGAAGAAGCACTTGAAAAAATTGAAGCTGGCTTCCATATTTTAATTCGTGAAGGAAGTGGTGCAAAAAATCTGGATGCAATCGTTCGTGGATTAGTAAAAAATGCAGTTCCTCTCGATCGTTGTGCTTTTTGTACGGATGACCGTCATTTAGAGGATATGGAACGAGATGGACACATCAGTTATTGCATAAAAAAAGCAATATCTCGTGGCATGGAACCAATTAAAGCATATAAAATGGCAAGTTTCTCAGCTGCGCAGATCTATGGACTAAGAGATTTAGGAGCCGTTGCTTCTGGATACAAAGCAGACTTAGTTATCCTTGATAACTTAGAGGAAGTTCAAACCAATTTTGTGATAAAGAGCGGGCAGATAATCAGTGAAGATTATCTAAACACACTGCATTATGAAGTGAAAAACGAAGGTCTTTTACATACGGTAGACTTTCCTACTTTGAATCCTTCCATGTTAACGCTTGCAAAAAATGATAAAAATCATGTCATGGAAATGGTGACAGAACAGCTTACTACAAATCACCTAATCGAAGAAATTCCAGGTGAAAATGGAGTATTTCTTCCAAATAAAGAATACAACAAACTATGTGTTGTGGAACGGCATGGAAAAGGCGGTAATGTTGGAGTAGCACCATTAAAGGGCTTTGGTCTATTAAATGGAGCAATTGCTACCAGTGTATCCCATGATTCTCATAATATTATTGTGGCAGGCGATAACGATACCGACATTATCCTTGCGGTAGAGGAATTGCGTAAGACACAAGGTGGTTATGTGATTGCATCCGGTGGAAAAGTGATTGATGTTCTTCCACTTTCTGTTGGTGGATTAATGAGTACTCTTCCGTGTAAAGAAGTTCAGGAAAAAGCAAGCACCATGCTTTCCTTTGCTCACTCCCTTGGTATACCAGAGGGTATTGATCCATTTATTACATTATCGTTTTTAGCTCTTCCAGTTATTCCATCTCTTCGACTCCTTGATCGAGGGCTCTTTGATGTAGATACGTTCCAGCCTATTGGTTGGAATATGGAATAAGCTATCCATATAATTTAAAAATCATAGCCACTGAAAATGAAGTTCCTTTCATCTTTGGTGGCTATGATTTTCTATATTTGCACCAGTTGAGATGCAGCTTGTCTTTTATCTTCTAAAAACTCCAAATAAGAACGTTCTGTAATTGGTTTTGAAAAATAATAACCTTGCAGGTAATTAATTCCCATATTCGTCAGTACTTCGACTTGTTCTTTTGTTTCAACCCCTTCTGCTACAATCTTAATACCCAGCATGCGAATCATATTAACAACGCTCGATAATATTAAATTTGGTTTTTCATTGACCTCATCAAAGCACGGCCAAATGAGACTCTTATCTATTTTCACTAAATCATAGGAAATTTCAGCCATTTGCGATAAATTGGAATAGCCAGTTCCGAAATCATCCATAGAAAAACTACATCCCATTGATCGAAGCTGATTCATGTTTTTGTTTAACATTTCACCTGATTCTACCGTAGCCGTTTCTGTTATTTCAAGATTGATAAACATCGGATTGATCTGATACTTTTCCATTATCATTTTCAATTGTTTCGGTAATGTTGGATTGACACCTTGAATTCCAGATAAGTTGACTTCCACATACTTCACACCGTATGCTTCCAAATCTGTTTTTGCTGCAAATGCACAAACCTTTTCAAAAACGATACTGCCCAGCTCCATAATAAGTCCCTTTTTTTCTGCAATTGGTATAAATTCTTCCGGTGATACAAAACCAATTGTTTGAGAATCTTTTAGGCGAACCAGTGCTTCGGCTGATAAAAAACAGCTATGCTTGGTTGAATAAATCGGCTGATACCAAACTTCAAATCCATCCTCATCAATTGCTTTTTTTATGATCGATTCAATTTGATGCGTTCTTGTTCTCATTGCCAAAAAGGTATCATCTACTATGTTAATTGGAATCATATGATTTGCAGCCGCTACTTTTTGTTCCGAAGCAAACTTTATGATTTCAAAGACTTCATCTACTTTTGTCGCATATTTTGGGCATTCTAGAATATTAATATGTATTTTTGTTATTCCAATTGGGGTATTCTCTACTATTTTCAGACATTCTTCTATTGTCATGTTCTTACTTGCCATGATAACGGAAAAAGAATTTCCTTTTGAACGAAATACTTCTCCACCAAACACGTTTTTCATTTCCTGAACTGCTTGTAGCAAGATTCCATTCTCTCCTTCGTAAATCGTTTTACTATACACAAAAGAGATGTCTTCAAAAACTAAACTCACAATATAAAAATCAATCTTATTCCGAAACATTTCATCTATCATCAACAAAAATGCTCGTTTGTTAAAACAATTTAATTCTACATCCATGTGCTGTGTCGGATTTTCGAAGGTTATAAAAATAAAAAATATCATTAGCACTACAAAAAGTGAAGAAATCTGTAATTCAGGTTTCATGAATTGGATCAGAACAATGATTGCCCAAATGACACTTCCTCCTAAGATTGCCATCTTCTTTGACAGATTTAAGCTATGTTTATATAAAAATGTTACTGAAAGAATCAATACCATATATAATGTTGTCGCAATATATAACACATCTAACATCGGTCCATAGGAATACGATATGAATTTTGACTGTATATAATAAAGCGGAGCAAAAACAATCATCCCCAAAGATATGATATATATAACGAAAGCAAGGAAGGACTCTCGTTTTATGAATTTTTTACGGCTATCTCCTAATAGGTCTACATAAAGGTA
The DNA here is from genome assembly GCA_002419585.1 of Lachnoclostridium sp. UBA5725. Taxonomy (GTDB): domain Bacteria; phylum Bacillota; class Clostridia; order Lachnospirales; family Lachnospiraceae; genus DIGJ01. The sequence goes on along the minus strand of DIGJ01000002.1, from coordinate 374,813 downwards.
AGAAACAAACATCAAAGTATCAAGAGAAGCAATGTATATTTGATGGCATAGTCGATTGAACCAAGATGCCAATACATCAGCATCGGATACCGTAAACACTGTGACAATGTCAAATACCAGATTAATGCTTGCAAATACAATCATGAGAGAGAAGCATCTTGTGGATAATAAGGGTAGCTTCTCGGATTTCATATATTTAAACAATATAATAGCAAGAAAGCATATTACCGTAATTTGTAGTTGAATGTTTAGTGTGATCATAAGGATACTATCCTTTCTCTTTTGTAATTTTCATTTTATTCTTTGGTATTATATCAGACTTATGGCCTAAAAAAAAGTATTTTTATTCCAATTTTATCCTCCAAGTGTGACATCTTGCTTCTGATACCAGGAAATTGCTTCTTTAAACTGTTCTTTCTTAAAATCTGGCCACAATTCTTTTATAATATAAAAATCCGCATATACCGACTGGATTGGTAAAAATCCAGAAAGACGACACATACCGCCCCACCGAATAATCATATCAATACGCGATATTTCTTTTGATGCAAATCCACTTTTCATATCCCAGTCCCATCCGTAATTCACTAAAAAGTTTGCCTTAATCTCATTGTCTTTCACCGGCTTTGTACGTTTGGTATATGGTAGTAACTCTTCTGGAAAATACGGAGACTGCGTATTGCCGACTACTAGTAGTGATGCATCTTCTCCCTCAATCCGTTTTATTGCATTGACACAGGCTTTTTTAAATGCTTCTACTTGTTCTTTTGGTCTTTTGCAATTATCCACGGTAAAACCATAATAGGTAATCTCATTGATTCCATACTGTTTTGCAAGGCGTAAGACTTCAAGACCAGGATCTAAGCCATATTCATACCCCTCTTCTTTTTTTCGTCCACTTTCCTTTGCCCATCTTCGATTACCATCTGGAATAATTCCGATGTGTTTTGGAATTCTCATAATATTCCTCCATTTTTTTCAAATATTATAAGTATGTCTCATTTCACCTTCCTTTATTCCAATCTTTTCCCTCGTCTATCCTAACGCTATGTCTAGGATCATCATAATCACAAACCCAAGTATAAAACCTATCGTTCCTATCTTTTCTTTTCCGCCTGCATGCGCTTCCGGTACCAGTTCCTCAATGACCACATATATCATCGTTCCTGCTGCAAAAGATAAAAGCAATGGCATAAACTGGCTGATAAAGCTTGCCATTACAGCAGCCAAAACGCCAAAAACTGGCTCTACTATAGCAGACATGCTACCTATGAGAAATGCTTTCTTTCTACTCATTCCCTCCTTATAGAGGGGAAGCGCCACTGCCGTTCCTTCTGGATAATTTTGTATCCCAATACCAATTGCCAATGCAATTGCTCCGGTCAATAAATTTGTATCATATAAACGCTCCGCTGCCATTGCAAATGCTAGACCAACTGCCATACCTTCTGGTATGTTGTGAATGGTAATAGCCAATAGCAGCATTCCAGTCGATGATTGAAGATCCAGTACCCCAAACTTTCTATTTCTTGTTTTGTTCTTAATCAAAGCATCGAGAGTAAGAAGTAAGACAACACCTAACAAAAAACCACTTGTTGCAACAAGCCAAGAAATCTGCCCTTTTTCTTCTGCTCGATCAATAGCCGGTAATAATAATGACCACATCGAGGCAGCAATCATTACCCCGCCGGCAAATCCAAGAAAAACACTTTGTGTATTACTGTTTAACTTATTTTTCAAAAAGAAGACATTAAAAGAACCCAAACTGGTTACAGAAAAAGTAAAACAGGTTCCTAAAAATGCCCATAAAATTCCTAGCCACATATTATCAACTCCTATCTATACAATATACGGAAAATGTCTAAATGTGAGCTAGTAAACATTGACTTTTGTAGTTCATTTAGTATAATAAAAGTAAAGCATAAAACGACAAAACGCATTTCGTTTCATGCGTTTTCATTTATGTTAATTTATTTTTTATAGGAGGAAGTAATATGATTTTCTTTGAAGCGCAGCCTCTATCAAACTGGCTAATGCTACTCTTTGTGTTTGTAGCATTGATTGCACTGAACGAGTTAGGCCGTAGATCTAAAATTGGAGGTCTAGCTTTATTTGTCGTTTTACCAATTATCTTGACCATTTTTGTCTGGCCAAATACAACAAAAGGTACCAGCGTAAATGACTGGTTCCATTATGCCAAGGTTTATTCTTCATTAGCAGGATGTATTGGTTTTTGGTTGCTCCGTCATATAAAAGGCGCCAGCAGTAATAAAATACTTTTATGTTTTCCACCGCTTATTTTAGCAATTAACATTTGTGAAGCAGTGGTTCGTGATTTCCAAATTGGTGGATTACATCTTACAAAAGAAGTTTTTGAGGGTATGGTTACCGTAAGTGGTTCTTGGAATTATATGAATGGTATTGCTGGTATTTTAAATATCATCACCATTACTGGATGGCTAGGAATCTGCATTAGCAAAGAGAAAAGCAAAGATATGCTATGGCCAGATATGTGCTGGTTCTGGATTATAGCATATGATCTTTGGAATTTTGCTTATACATACAACTGTTTACCAGATCATTCTTGGTATTGTGGTATTGCATTATTATTTGCACCAACCGTTACCGCATTTACTTTAAGCAAGGGTGCTTGGTTACAGCATCGTGCACAGACTTTGGCTTTTTGGTGCATGTTCGCTATGACTTATCCTGCGTTTATTGATGAATCACAGTTCGCAGTTAAATCTTCTCATAATACAACTACCTTATTTGTTGTAAGCTTAGCTGCTTTAGTATCAAATATCGCTGTATTTGTATATATGATTTATAAAGTTGTTAAGACAAAGAGAAATCCTTATCTTGGAGAACTCTATACCGATTTGAAATGTTATGAAGAAGTAAAATCCTTAGCTGAATAATTTTACTTCTTCTGTTAATAGAAAAGAGGCAATTACAANNAGTTTGTAATTGCCTCTTTTCTATTTATTGTTGCATATGCCCCTTTATATATTCGTCGTTCTACTTATTTAAAAAATAAATTGCCAAATTTAAATAACCTGCAAATGTTACCCAGAGCAAATAAGGTATCTGAAGTTTCGCTGCCAACGGATTGATTTTGTTAAATGAACGAATCATTAATACGATTAATATCCACAATAAAACTAAAATTACAAAAGCTAGTAAATATTGTTGCATATTAAAAAAGACAATGGACCAGCAAAAATTTAGGAACAGTTGCATTCCATATATTTTAAGTGCCTGCTCTTTTCTTGGATCGTCCGATATCGAGATCAGATGTGCCGATATTCCCATCAGTATGTATAGAGCGGTCCATACAACAGGAAACACCCAGGATGGTGGTGATAATGGCGGTTTTATTAACTGCTCATAAACCTGCACACTATCTGTTGTCAGTAAACCTGCTAATGCTCCTACACCAACACTAATAAAAATGCTGCTAATCAGCAGTTTGGTATTCAATTTCATAGTATACCTCTTTATTTTTTTACTATTTTATGAATTTTATTGGTTATATATTCTGTTTTCCCTTTTACTACAATGATAATCGCTTTGTTTATTCCATATTTTTTGCATATTTTTTATATTTTAGCTCACAATAATCATAAAAAAGATAAGAGGTTTTATCATGATATTATCCACGCAACTAGATGAAAATATTAAAATGGCGAAACAACTCTTCCCGATTGGAAAAAGTTTTGATTTGATTTCAAGGGATTTGCTTTTCGGTGAAACAAAGGCCTTTTGGATTGGAGTCAATGGCTTAATCGAATCCTCCATTTTACGAGAATTATTCTCTGATTTACAAGATCCCCATTTTATGAAAGACACTTCCATTTCAGACATTCAGAATTTCATGAACAAAAAAATTGGTTTTTCACAGGTACAATTAACCAATGACTGGAATGTTATAATTAAAAATGTATTAAGCGGTCCTTCTGCTCTTTTTATTGATGGATTTTCACAAGTAATGATTATAGATAGCAGATCTTATCCAACTCGCTCCATGATGGAGCCAGATACAGAAAAGGTAACACGCGGTGCGAAAGATGGTTTTGTAGAAACTCTTGTTTCAAATACTGCATTGATTCGTAGAAGAATCCGAAACCCAAACCTCACGTTTGAGATAAAATCAGTTGGCAGTGATAGCAAGACTGATGTAGCGATCGGATACATTGGAGAAATCGTCGATGAAGATTTATTAAGAAAATTAAAAACTAAGATGGATTCTCTTGTGGTCACTTCATTAACCATGGGAACAAAAAGTCTGGAAGAACTTTTAGTGAAACGAAGATGGTTTAATCCGCTCCCAACTTTTTACCTCACAGAACGGCCAGATGTAGCCTGCAGTTATCTTCTAGAAGGACACATAGTTCTTATCATCGATAATTCACCTACTATTATTATCTTGCCATGTACCATCTTTCAGTTCACGCAAAGTCCAGAGGATTATTATAAAAGTCCCTGCGTCGGAAATTATCTTCGATTATTACGCTTTGGATGTATGGTTTTAAGTTTGTTATTATTGCCTGTCTTTCTCCTTCTTGGTGCTTATTATCCAAATTTAGATGGCTTTAAAGTAATCACTACGGAAGCTGTATCACCTTATCGCCTTTTACTATATGTAATATTTATTGAATTTGGACTTGATTTATTTAAATATTCCTCCTCACGCGCTGCCAGTGGATTATCAAGTTCAATGGGAATCATTGGTGGTCTTATTATCAGCGATATTGCAATTAAGCTAAAATGGGCAAGCGTTGAAGTTATTTTTTATGGAGCCCTTACCATGCTTGTGACACTCACTTTAGCAAGTATTGAATTCGGCGAGGCCATTCGTATTTACCGTATCTTCATAGTCGTATGTACCGGATTTTTTAGCTTGTGGGGCTTTATCATAAGTCTATGCATCGTTTTATTATCCATTTTTACAACGCCAACCTTTGCCAAAAAGAGTTATTTTTGGCCATTGTTCCCATTCAATTGGGAAGCTTTGAAAACGCTACTCTTTCGATACCCTACAGCGAAAGCACAGCCTAGTAAAATATGGAATGAAAAGTAATTCAATTTACAAGTAAAAAGGGGATGTCGCACTAAAATCTGGTTTAATGAAGGAAGGACGCGAGTTTTAACTTCGGAGTGACGCCAAGAAAGGCGGAGCAATTATAGTCTTTGTCCAATTTACACGGCTCCCATGCTAGGATTTTATATCAGTCGCATAAACATTCCACGTAACCTCAAAACATCGAGGAATTGGCTCTTAGGGGAGCCAATTCCTCGATTGAGTTTACGTTCCATATGCTAAATGATATAAAATCCTAGCATGGGAGCCGTGTAAATTGAATGATAAATTGTGAGCTCCCCCTTTCATGGCTGACTATGAAATACGGACTCGCTGGTTTTCTGGTATTCCATAGAAAAACCAAAATCAGGTGTGAATTTGGTAAAAAGTCAAAGGCAGTTATCATAATAATCTATCTGCATTCTCTTTTTACTACTCCTATTTAAATTCTTGTATTCACTTTAACATTATAAACACAGTGGGACCGTTTCCCAAAATCAGCAAAATGCGCGGTGGTCATAGTCTTCATAATTCGAATGGAGCGCAGGGGCAGCCCTTGAAATCATTTTAGCATTATGAGGTAGAAACTCTAGTAAGAAGAGCTCCCATAAGAGCCCATTCTTACTTGCTTAGAGGTTCTGCCGAGTGTTTAATGCGGCTGATTTTAAGGGCTGTCCCTGCGCTCCATTCGAATTTCGAAAACCCTAAATCCACGGCACCTTTTGCGTGACTTCCCCAAAATCCACCGCGTCCGTCCCTCACCGGTAAACCAGAATTTAGTGCGACAACCCCTTCCCATATCACGTTTTATTGATGGTTTCATATGATAAACTAAAAGATTAAAGTAAAGGTCAAAATATGGACAACGGAACAACTAAAAATTCGAATCAAACAGCTCCTACTCCTACAGCACCTATCCCGAAGGCTCCTGGCAACCTAGCAACTCCTTCTAAACTAACACCTCCTCAATCTAGTACGCCATATGAGGATCAGGGATGTTATCCCAAAAATGGTATTGGTCCAGTCATCAATCCTTCCTTCCCTGATTCGGTTAAATATACCTTGGTACGATTTTTGAATGCCGCAGAAAACTTTTTTCCGTTACTGGTTACCATCGGACCACGACTTATAACATCAAAATTGCGTTATAAAGATATTACACCCTATACAAAAGTCATAAGCGGTTATTGTACTGTAATCATTGCTGAAGCTGCAAATCCACTAAATATCGTATTTCGAAAATCCGTTTCTTTTGTTGAAGGAGCTCAAATTACATTAGCAATAGCCGCTTCTCAAAATGGGTTACAATTAGTCGAAGTATCGGATCAGATTTGCAGCAATAAAGCCTGGAATACGGGATGTTTTCGTTTTGTTAATCTTTCCTATGGAAGTGGAAGTTTTGATGTAAGCTTAGAGAATGGCGATACTGTTTTTTCTGATATTGAGTATACAGAAATCACTCCATTTAAAGAAATAGATGCAGGAAACTATACATTTCATATTTTCGAAGTAGCTCCTGGTCTTCAGCCAGGAAATAGCTTTGAACCTTTGCTTGTCATACCTGTCGAAGTCAAAGGAAATGAAATGTTTACGATATATCTTGTTGGTGCAACCTATATGGCGCCTGGTTTGCAGGCTGAGATAATAACCAATACCTAATTTATATACTTCCATTTCACTTTATATTTTTTCTTGTTTTTATAAAAATATACGATATAATTAAAAGTGGTATGTGGATATACCAGAACAATAAAAAGGAGTATAAACCATATGGAATTTTCAAAACTAAGTGCACCCTCACTAAAAGAATTATTTATCAATCAACTAGAGACTATGATTCTTTCCGGTAAAATTCCCATTGGGGAAAAGCTTCCTCCAGAAAGAGAGTTATCCGAATCAATGCAGGTCAGTCGTGCAGTTGTAAATGCTGGCATTACGGAACTGGCAAGAAAAGGGTTTTTAATCATAAAACCACGGGTTGGTACGTTTGTCGCTGATTACCGTAGAAACGGAACCTTAGAGACATTGATTTCTATTATGAATTATAATGGTGGAATATTAAGAGATGCTGAAATACGCTCTATTTTAGAACTTAGAATTGCATTTGATTCTCTTGCAGCACAATTATGTATATCTAAGATTACAAATGAAGAGGTCGAAATATTAAAAGATTATGTAAATCAAATGGAAGCTACTTCTTCCATCGAAGTAGCTTCCGAGCTTGCATTTCAATTTCAACATGAATTAGCATGTTTATCTGGAAATACACTGCTTCCTCTCATGGTTTCCTCCTTTCGAGTTCCTGTTATGACACTGTGGAAACGTTTTTGCAGATTATATGGTATTGAATCTTTATGTACGAATACATCTGTCTTATGCAAATACATCGAGGAGCGAGACGCAACAAAAGCATCCGAATGGCTGTCCACCTCAATTTATGATACAATTAGTGGTGAAAGACAGATTTACTATTAGTCAGAACACATCAAAGGGGATATTACAAAAAGATTGTGTTCAATATGCATCCTAGCGCAAAAATAGCCGGTGCACTAACCTCAATACGATTATCAATTTTCATTATGTCGTACTAAAATAATCGTATAAATTCGGTTAGCGCACCGGCTATTTTGCGCTAGGACGCATACTGCTATAAAGTTTGCTAATTCTGAAACATTACCATTTGTCTAGCTACACCCTTTCGTGTCCTTGACTAAAGGTAGCATGCTTGCTAATTATATAAATAAGTTAACATTTGATTCTTCTGCATCTCCTAGATAGGATGCAACACCGGCAAATTCTACTCCATCGATAATTTCTTCTTTTGTAATTCCCATTACATCCATTGACATCGTACAAGCTACCAGTTTAACCCCATTTTTCATTGCCTGCTTCATCAGATCTTCCAAGGTATCTACATTCTTATCTTTCATCACCATCTTCATCATGGAAGTTCCCATTCCAGCCATATTCATCTTGGACAATTTAAGTTTACTTGTACCTTTTGGCATCATCATCCCAAACATCTTATCCATAAATGGTTTCTTTACCGAAGGACCAGTCGTCTTACGAAGTGCATTCAATCCCCAGAAGGTAAAGAACATCGTTACGGGACGTCCCATAGATGCTGCGCCATTGGCAATGATAAAGGAAGCTAGCACTTTGTCGAAATCTCCACTAAATACGATTAACGTTTTTCCTTGTGGCATTTCAACCGGTCTTTGCTCTGCTCCGATTGTACAGGTATCGGTTCCTTTTTGAATGAAAACGATATTTTCTTTCTCTTTTCGTTCCGATTTCAATAAAGTATTGCCAGTTCGTTTACACCATGCATCGATATCTCTTGCAAATCCCATATCAGTAGCTGCAACCTGTAACACTTCTTTGTCATTCATCTGTGTAATCGCTTCATGCACTTTCATAATTGGACCAGGGCATTGTAATCCACAACAATCAATTACCTTAATCGCTTTATCCGCATACGTAACACTTTTATTTGCTACAGAAGCTGCTTTTATCTCCTCAGGAATCATGGTTTCTGTCTCCTTTTCATCATTGTGATGCATGGATTTATAAAAACTAGTACCTCCTGAAAGAACTTCTACGTTTTTAAATCCATTTTGCATCAATATTCTGGCAACATTATAAGAACGAACTCCTATTGCGCAATACACAATAATTCGTTTGTTTTTATCAAGTTCACTCATGCGATTTCTGATTTGTCCAAATGGAATATGGTAAGAATTGTTGATTGCAAATACCATGCGCTCCATTGCTTCTGTTATATCAAGAATCGTAACATCCTTTCGCTTTTGCTCATCCAAAAGAAGTGCATCGAGTTCATTCCATTCAACGAATGATACAAGACCTTTTAGTATATTCTCTGCCACAAATCCTAGCATATTTACCGGGTCTTTTGCGGAAGAAAATGGTGGTGCATAGGCCAATTCTAGTTCAGCCAAATCATACACATTTCCCTTTAGTCGCATGGTGGTTGCCAAAGTATCGATTCGCTTATCCACTCCATCCTGACCAACAATCTGAGCACCAAGGATTATACCTTCCTTATCAAATATCATTTTAAGTGTCAGTGGTGTTGCTCCAGGATAATAACCAGCATGTGATTTTTGATTGATCAAAGCCGTATAATAGTCCTTATTTTTTACTTTTCCTTGTAGGTTTAATTGCTTTTCATTTAGTCCAACTGAGGCAGTATTTAAGTCAAATACTTTCGCAACGGCTGTGCCAAAGGATCCATTATAGGTCTTTTTATCACCTGCCAAATTATCTGCTAATATACGCGCCTGCTTATTTGCAGGACCTGCCAACGGTATCATCGTTTTCTCTTTTGTAACGGCATGATCAACTTCAATCACATCACCTACGGCATAAATATTTTTTAGCGAGGTCTGAAGATATTCATTTACCATAACTCCGCCACGCTGATTTAGCTTAATTCCTGCATCTTTCGCAAGTTCGCTATTTGGTTTTACGCCAATGGACAAAATCACCATATCCACTAAAAGCTCAGCACCACTTGTCAGCTTGATTCGTGTGGTTTCTCCATTTTCTTCAAACGATGCGACTCCATCTTCTAACACTAAATTTACCTGATTCATTCTCATATTCTCATGAAGCAGATTGGCCATCTCAAAATCCAGCGGTGCCATTACCTGATTTTGCATTTCGATTACGCTTACCTTTGTACCAGCCTCGGCTAAATTTTCTGCCATCTCAAGACCGATAAATCCGCCACCAATTACAGCTGCAGACTTTGGCTTTCTTTCTTCAACATATGCTTTGATACGATCTGTATCCGGTATGGTCCATAGCGTAAAGATATTTTTCCCATTAATACCTGGAATTGGTGGTTTCATCGGAGAAGAACCGGTAGCAATGACTAAGTTATCATAGCTTTCTTCATAGATATCACCTGTGTGCAAATCTTTTACCTTTACTACATTTGCGTCTGGAAGGATCTGAATCACCTCGTTTGCAACACGTACGTCAACATTAAATCTATCTTTCATTGCTTGAGGAGTCTGCAAAAGAAGAGCATCTCGACTTTTTATAACATCTCCGATATAGTAAGGGAGCCCACAATTTGCATAAGAGATGTATTCTCCTCTCTCCAATACGATAATATCCATAGACTCATCTCTTCTTCGAAGTCTTGCTGCTGTAGTAGCTCCACCTGCAACTCCACCAATAATTACTGTTTTTTTCGCCATAATAATTTCTCCTTTTTTGTTATATCTTTGACAAAGTGAATTATTTTTTTATTTGCTCTGAGTATAGCCTAAATTTTATTTTCGTTCTGTAACAATGTCACATAACTATTTATTTCCATCCAGCAAACAAAAAAAAGGTTATGTCAAATTTTATTCAACATAACCTCTTCCAATTATTCCGCAATCAATTTATCATTTTCTAATATATGTTCAATGAGCCAGTCCGTTAAAAATACCAGAATTTCATCGATTGTATCATCTAAATTTTCATCAATGTTTTCTAAGTCCAGTTCTTCTAATTTTTCACGAAATTCATCATGCTGAACCTTTTGAGTAAACATTCTTTTATAATTAATGCGTTCCATATATGCTTCTTCATGATCAAAATGCATTAACGTGTAATCTTTTAGTCGATGCAAAAGATGTCGTACATTATCATATTTGTCTGCTATAAATTCATTATTTCTTAGTTCATATGCTTCCTCAGCTATCTCAAACAATGTTTTGTGTTCGTCATCAATTTCTTTTATTCCTGTATAATACTCCTCTTTCATTTCGTACATATTCCGGTTCTCCTTCGTGATAAAAAAATTTGTCTATTGACTATTTTACCACAAAAAATCAAAGAATCAACCAAAATCAGATTCTAGTTTCTATGAAGGACGGACGCGAATTTTTCTTGGGGTGGGACGCCAGGAATGGCTGAGCAACATTGGTTTTTCTACAATTTACACGGTTCCCCGGCTAGGATTTTATATCAATCGTATAAGCATTCCACGTAACCTCTGAACATCGAGAATTGAGAGTGCGATTACACAAATATTGAAAATAATGATAGGGCCATTTTGCGTGCACTTATTGTTATATAGAGTTGAATCTGGTATAATGCCAAATGAATTAATAGAAATACAACTATAAGGAGTGTAAAATGGAACTTACAGTAATGCAACTGGATAAAAATGATATACAAATATATTTGGATATTTTAATTGAACGTGCAAAGTGGTTAGAACATATAAATCAACCAATGTGGAATATTGAGAATTTAAGCCCTGCTAATTTTAAGAAGGTGTATCCAAATCAAAAACCCTATTTAATTTATGCAAGTGAAAATGTAATTGGTGGTTTCATCCTACTCGAGAATGATACGTTTCTTTGGAATAAAGAAGAAAACAATCAATCAGCATTTTATATACATAAATTAGTTATAAAGCCAGAATTTTCAGGTTTGGGGTACGCAGAAAAAAGTATAAGTTTAATTAAAGAACTCGCAAAAAAAGAAGGAATTTCTTATTTGAGATTGGATTGCTATGATGATAGAACTTATCTAAAAAATCTTTATGAGCGCTGTGGTTTTTGCAAAAAACGTTTAACCGTAATGGATGATGGCATCGGCTTACAATCTTATGAACTTTTGTTATAACAAATTCAAAAGAGCGAATGTAAAATATATATAAATCTTACATTCGCTCTTTCTGATTCATTGACTACCTTTTTACTAATAAGCCACAATCTCTTTTATAAAGAATTCTTTACCGCTAAGAATCTCGAAATTATTTGTATTGCAGTGCGGACATGCACCTTTATTTATAACAAGAGGAAATACTTTGTTGCAGTCGTTACAAAGAGCATTTGCAGGTAATACTTCAATTTCTAGTTTTGTATCCATCAGTATGGTACCATCTACTGCTGCTGGATAACACGCTTCAATGTACTTTGGAATCATGGAGGATAATTCTCCAATCTGTAAGATGAGTTTTTCCACCTTTTCTAGCTTATTTTCAGCTACGACTTGTTCCACCTGATTTATTACCTCAATAACAACTCCTAATTCATGCATATGTCCACCGCCTTATCGGGTTTATTCATTCACCGAAAACATATTCTTTACTTTATTTACTGTAATTTTTGCTTTACGTTTCATCATTGTTTTTAATACAACTGGTTTTAAATCTTCATAGGATACTCCTTGTGCATCGTATTTTCGCACAAGAGAAATGGCATCGAATTTACATTTTGTTGTACACTGTCCACAACCAACGCACATATACTCATCCACAGTTGTAGCACCACATCCTAGGCAACGCTCCGTCTCTTTCTTTATCTGCTCTTCGGTAAATGTAGCACGATTATCTTTGAAGACATCTTTTACTTTTGCATGCTCTGCCTTTTGTCTAGGAAGACGGTCATAGCCTTGAAGGTTGATGTTTTCTCTATCAAGTGCATGGTATTCTCTTCTATCACGTCCAATCACAAGACTCTGCCCTGGCTGAACGAAACGATGAATGGAAATTGCTGCTTGTTTACCTGCTGCAATTGCATCAATTGCAAATCTAGGTCCGGTATAAACATCTCCTCCTGCAAATACATCTTCCTCCTTTGTTTGATAGGTAAATGCATCTACCTTAATTGTTTTATTTGGATTCAGTTCAATCTTAGTACCTTCGATTAAGTTACCCCATTCAATTGCCTGACCTACAGATATTAATACATAATCTGCCTCAACAATTTTGGTATCATTCTCATCATAAATAGGATTAAATCTACCATTGTTATCGAATACAGAAGTACATTTTTTGAATTCAACACCTACTACCTTACCATCTTTTTCAAGAATACGCTTTGGTCCCCAGGAATTATTAATCTGTATACCTTCTGTTTTGGCTTCTTCAATTTCTTCCTCTAACGCCGGCATTTGCTCACGATTTTCCAAACAGTATAAATCTACTTTACCTGCTCCGACTCTGGTTGCATTTCTTGCAACATCGATTGCAACGTTACCACCACCAATTACAATTACATTTCCGTTTAATTTAATGTCTTCACCTAAATTAACATTTCTTACAAAATCAACACCAGGGATTACACCACTCGCATCTTCTCCTTCAATACCAAGTTGTCTGCCTGCCTGTGCTCCGATTGCAAGATAGAAGGCTTCAAATCCCTGACTTCTTAAGTCTTTTAAGGATATATCTTTTCCTACTTCGATGCCCGTTTTAAAGGTAACACCCAATTCTTTTAATACATCGATTTCTGCATTTACTACTTCTTTTTCCAAACGGAAAGATGGAATACCAAGTGTTAGCATACCACCAAGTGCTTTTTGCTTTTCAAATACTGTAACCTCATATCCGTCAATTGCTAAAAAGAATGCACAGGAAAGTCCGGCAGGGCCAGCTCCAACGATTGCAATCTTTTTACCATACTGATGTCTTTTTGACGGTACATATCTGTTATCCTTATTTAAATCCTGATCTGCAATAAATTTTTTAATTTCATCGATTGCAACTGGATCATCAATATCATTTCTCGTACATGCTGATTCACATTTTCTTGGGCATATACGTCCGCATACTGCAGGGAATGGATTCTCATGTTTAATCAATTCTAACGCTTCTTTATATTTACCTTGTGCTGCAAGCTTTATGTATCCTTGAACAGAAATATGCGCAGGACATTCTGTTTTACATGGACTCGTACCACTATCGACCACGTCCTTACGATTCGTTCGATAATCCGTATTCCATTTTTCTGGTCCCCATTCATTATCACGTGGTGTCTCATTCTTTTTCACCGGGATTGGTGTTTCAGCACACAATTTTTGTCCTAACTGTGCTGCATTCGTTGGGCAGTTTTCTACGCATTCTCCACAAGCAACACATTTCTCTGCATCGACATGTGCAACATAATTTGAACGTGACATGTCCGAATTCTTAAACATCGATGCTGTTCGAAGTGCCAAGCAGGAACATCCACAACAGTTACAGATTGCATGTGTCTTTCCTGAACCATCTAAGTTTGGAATCTGATGCATCAGACCATTTTCTTCTGCACGCTGGATGATCTCAAATGCTTCTTCACGTGTAATTTCACGGCCTCTCCCCGTACGAATATAATATTCTGCAGCATGCCCCATTTGAATGCACATATCTTCTTTTAAATGTCCACAGCCTTCACCCATTGCTTCTCTGGAAGTACGGCAAGAACAATCCGATACCGAAAATTTATTATTCTCATTAAGATATTTCGATATTTCTTCATAAGAAGCTCTTCTGGTTTCTCCATCGATTGCTTTTTCAATCGGAATAACACGCATCAAGCCAACTCCAGGAGGAAAATTACCAATTGAGCGAGGTCCGTTTTCTCTACCATACGCTTCGAAACTTTCGGCAATTTGAGGGTATTTTTTAACATTTTCTTTATTATTAACCATCATTTCCATAATACCAGGTACCCAGGTATCATACCAGTACACATCCACGCCGTCTTTTTCATTTACAAAACACACGCCAGCCATTGCTAATTCCCAGCAAAGCTCTTTGGTTCGGTCCAATGATTTTCCACAACGTTTTGATAATTCCTCTGCACTCAATGCTTTTCTAAATTCCATAACAAGTGCAACTTCTGCCATCTCATCTGTCACTACAGGCTCTAAAATGCGGTATCTTGCATCGTCAACCGTAATAGCACCTTTGGTTCCTACTTTCTTATTACTTACCTTGTTCGCAAATTCTAGCACTTTTTGCTTTGTTTCCATATTATTGCTCTCCATTCCTTGCTTTGGCGTATACTATTGTTCCTTCTGTCGAAACCATTCTGTGGTCAAACCTCATCTTTGTGTAAATTTTAACATACTTTATTTTGAAAATCAACTATCATATCTACAGTATATGCTTGACTATTTTGTTTATTATTGCTAAAATAAATGCGTGGTATTTGGTCCGACCAACAAAGGAGAAGCTTATGGAATTACGTGAAATCGTCGCACCAACAATGAAGGAATTATTTATTAAGGAAATCGAAGGAAAAATATTATCTGGAGAATGGAAAATCGGAGAACAGCTTCCAACAGAACGAGAAATGGAACGTAAGATGAAAGTAAGTCGTACCATTATTAACTCTGGATTAAGCGAACTAGCGCAAAACTGTTTTGTAGAGATTATTCCACGAAAAGGAGTTTTCGTAGGAGATTATATGCGAAATGGTCATTTAAATACTTTAATATCTATTATGAATTTTAACGGTGGAATGCTTGACCGGAAAACGTTTGATTCACTTATGGCCTATCGTCTACAAAATGACTGTGAATGTGCACATTTAGCAGCACTTAACCGAACCGATGAAGATTTAAAATTGCTACTATCCTTATACGAAAAAATAAATCATACAGAAGATATTGCAGAAATTGCCCAATTAAAATTAGATTTTCAGCATGCAATTTATTGCGCTACCGGCAATATCATTTATGCCTTAGTTTGTAATTCTTTTAAGCAGCTATCCCTTCTATTCGCAGAAATAATCTATCGCCAGCCAGATAGTAAAAAACCAACTCTTAATTTATTGGATTTAATTACAGCCATTGAAAAAAAAGATGCGCAAGAAGCACGCAATATCATGCATAAGATAATAACAATGAGAATTGAAGAATTAGGACAATCCTATTTTTGTCATAATTTTCCTTCCTAATACAGAGCAAGGGAATGTTACACCTGAATGTTATAATATTAGAAACTTTATCCCAATTTGCATATCGGGGAAAAAATAGCAGGTACGCTAAACGAATTTATGCGATTATTTTAATAAGCCATAAATGGGCCTGTTGCAAAATCAGAAAACCTTATACAATATGCATCCTGGTGCACAAATAACCGGTGCCCTAACCGAATTTATACGATTATTTTAATAAGACATAATGAAAATCAAGTGCCCATCACTTGATTTTCATTGTTTATGGCTTATTAAAATTGGTAATCGCATTGAGGCTAGCGTACCTGCTATTTTTTTCCCGATATGCAAATTGAACATAGCCTAACATTTTGTAACATTATCAAACTATACTGTCTTTTGAAATGCTCGCATCATTAATAGAGCAACGGCAGCTCCTGGATCCTTCAAGCTTCTTGAAGCCTCACCACGTGTCGCAGCACGACCATGGACAGCTAACATAGTAGCCGTATTTTCATAGCCTTCCTGTGCAGCATTCACTGCCTTATCCGCAACTACACTTAACGTTTCTCCTGCTGCAAAAGAAGCCTTCATTGCTTCTACTGCTGGATCTAGTCCATCTAAAAAGGTCTTTTCTCCAACCTTTGCTTTACCTCTTGTCATGACACCTTCTTCATACGCCATGAAAAAAGTTGCAATATCTTCATGTTCGATTTCTGTTTTTCCTTTCAACACTTTTCCAGTCTGCATCAAACCGGAAGCCATCAAAGTTCCCATCGTTGAAGGCACCGCGGTCGACATTGCCTTACCTGCCGTATACAGCATTTTTCCAATATCGGTTTCTGGCGAATCTTTTACTGCATGATAAGCGGCTAAAAATCCGTCACTCATCGTTAGCCCTAGATCTCCATCTCCTACGACACGATCCAAATCAATCAGATACTCTCGATTCTCACACATCACTTTTTGAAGCTCATCGAGTAATTGAATAAAGTATAATCGATCCATATATCCCTCCATGTTACAACTGTACAAAGAATGGTGTCTGTGCAGGTGCATCTAAGTATTGTTTTAATTCTTCATCAAGCTTTAATAAAGAAATAGATAATCCAGCCATTTCAAGAGATGTTACATATTCACCAACATAGTAATGATGCACTTTAATTCCCTTATCTTTTAAATATTCATCCACTTTTCTTGTAACAATATATTGTTCGTCTAGTGTGGTTGCACCAAGACCGTTAATTAATACGGCTACTTCATCTCCTTTATTGTATGGGAGATCATTCACAATTTTATCTAACATTTCAACTGCGATTTCGTCCGCTGTTTCGATTTTACCACGTCGAATGCCTGTTTCACCATGGATACCCATTCCGATTTCCATCTCATCCGCCGCGATTTCAAATCCTGGTTTTCCAACACGAGGCACGGTACAAGGAGTCAAAGCAACGCCCATCGTGCGTACATTATCCGCTGCCTTTTGCGCAACACGTTTTACATTATCAAGATCAAGCATTGCATTTGCCGCTGCTCCTGCACACTTAAATACAAAAACGATTCCAGCAACACCACGTCTTGAATTTCTTTCTCCCGGTGCACTTGGTCCTGCAGATGCTACATCTTCTCCTGCAACTACACTTTCTACACGGATATTTTCTTCAAAATCAGCCATTTCTGTTGCCATATCAAAATTAAAAATATCACCATTGTAATTACCATATATGTAAAGTACACCTGCTCCTGAGTCAATTTCCTTTGTTACGGCTAACATCTGTTCTGCACTTGGAGACTGAAATACATCTCCCACGCTACAGCCATCTAGCAACCCTTTCCCTACATATCCTAAGAAAAGTGGTAAGTGACCAGAGCCACCACCCGTTGCAATGCCTACTTTACCTTCCTTTTTATTTACCGATACCAGACAATGCAAATCATTTTCCGTATAGGTAATCAAATCTGGATGAGCAAGATAAAGCCCCTCTAACATTTCCGTTACATAGTTTTCCGGTTTGTTAATTAATTTTTTCATGATATCCACCTTCTCCTTTTAAATGAATCCTTGATATGCCTCGTGATAAACCTTTACTACTTCTTCTTTCGTTGGCATAATTGGATTATCCTGCATGCAGGCATCCTTTATTGCCAATGTCCCCAAATTTTCAAAATCTTCTGGATTTGCTTTAAGCTGTGCTAGATTTTGAGTAATTCCCACTTCTTTTGATAAATGAATCATATAGTCAATACTTTTTGTTATTACTTCTCGTTCTGACATCTGCTTCGCATTTGGTATTTGAAGTGCTATTGCAATCTTTTTAAAATTGGCAGCTGTTTTATTCACTCCATTGAATCGCATAACATGAGGAAGTAATACTGCATTACATATTCCATGAGGTAGATTATACATTCCACCGAGAGAATGTGCCATCGCATGTACCATGCCAAGTCCCCCATTCGAAAATGCCATCCCCGCAACATACTGCGCATAGGCCATTTGATCTCTTGCTTCTAAATCATTTCCGTTTAAAACCGCACGTGGTAAATAGTCCTTTATGGTTCGAATTGCCCAAAGAGCATCTTTATCCGTAAGTGGATTTGATTTGTTGGAAAGGACCGCTTCTACTGCATGCGTCATTGCATCCATACCAGTTGCTGCCGTAAGCCCCTTCGGCATTCCTACCATAAACTGTGTATCATTGACTGCTATTGTTACCTTACAGTTTTTATCTACCATACACATTTTTGAATGCCGTTTTGCATCGGTAACAATATAAAAGGTTGTTACTTCGGAACCAGTTCCCGCTGTTGTATTTACTGCAACAATTGGAATCCCCGCCTTCCCCGATTTATCGATGCCTTCATAATCCTCAACATTTCCACCATTGGCAAGAACAATACTGACTGCTTTGGAGGTATCGATGGAAGAGCCTCCTCCTACTGCAACCAACCAGTCAATATCGAGTGCCTTAGCAGCATTTATACACTCATTTACAACTTCAACCGTAGGATTTGGCTGAACTAAGTAATAAATCGCGTATTCCATATTTGCTGTTAATAAAACATCTCCTACCTTATTGGCTACTCCTGATTCATATAAAAATTGATCGGTTACAATCAATGCCCTTTTTGCTCCACGCTTCTTTAATTCGCTGGATAATAAGTTAATTGCTCCATATCCAAAAAAGCTAGTGGTAACCGCTTCCATCCTGATTGCTTCCATTTTTCACTCCATTTCCGCGCGTGTTTTATGCGCATAGTTAGAACTCTATGTTTCGATAATCGTTTGGATCAATTTTTCGAAGCATCATCATCTCTTCTTTCGTAGGTTCTTTGGTATATCGGATTTCATTATATTCTACCGGAAATGAGGTATTCGCTATCACTTCTTCTAAGCTCGAGCTTGGATGAATGGTATCTAATTTTAATCGGCCTTCCTCATATTGAAACACACAAAGCGGCGTTACGATCCGGTCAATATTTCCTCTTGTTGTTACGAAATCAACGCTATCTACAAATGTTCGCTTATCGTGTTTTGTTCTCCAGATAATTGCACGTTTTGCGGTTGGTATTAATACGGCACTTCCTGCCCCACCCGGCATACGAACCTTCGGTTTATGATAATCTCCGATAACCGATGCGTTTACATTACCATAACGGTCAAATTGAATTCCGCTCAAAAAAGCAACATCCAAATCACCTCGCATTGACAAGTCAAAGACCTCAGCTAACGGAAAATAGGAACAAGACTGATCCAGTAATTCTTTTCCTGCACTTGTATATTTTTGAAGCTTCTTTGGACTTGGGTCAACACCTCCTGGAATATTTAAATGAACTGCATTTGGAGCATGAAGACGTTTGGCTAACAATACTGCTATGAGTGGCATATGAGAAGAAACGCCATGAAATACCGTATTTCCATTCTGTATTAACCGTGACATTGCACATATCATCATATCACTTGTTCTTATGTCATCCATTTTATTCTCATCTCCTATCATCTGTCTTTTCACAGCTTTCTAAGTAAGTCAATAAATCTTCTTTTGTCTCACAGCTCTTAAAATAATCCAAGTGCTTTCGGTCGATATCATAATTCGGAAGGCAAGAACAAGGTAGTGCACCTTTTTCTACTTTAACAACTGCCTCTACCATAAAATGAGGAATCTGTGCTTTATTTTGTGAAAATGCAAATTTATTATTCGGAACAATCTTTTCCGCGGTAATAATCACTCGTTTAGAAGCACGGCTCATTACGATATCATCAAATAAAGGTCCCTCGATGTACGCATTTCCATTTGCATCGGCTTCCTGTACATGAATGATTGCATACTCCGGCCGAAGTGCTTTTACTACAGTAACCATTTCACCAGAAAATGGATCTTGAATTCTTGTAAAATAATCATTTGCATCAATTAAATCGCTCACCATAAGTCCTTTGACTGGCATAAATGGAATTCCCGCACTACCAGCTCGCAAAGCGGATATAACCGTATAACAAGCATGTTCATTTCCAATTACCTGACCGGATTGTACAGCCTTACGATAGTGTGAAGCTAAGGAATATTCTGTTTCATAGCTTATAAATCCAGCATCTACGCTATATGCGCAATCTCCCATACACAAAAGATCAACATCCATACCGCCTGCTGTCTTCACAATACGTAAATTTCTTTTTCCTTGGCGAACGATTTCTCGTACGAGAGCCATCGGTGCTCTATGTAATACATTTCCACCAATCGCAACCATATCTCCATCATGAATCAGATTGGTCGCTTCTGATAACGTCACTAATTTACTCATATTTTTACCTCTATTCCTGCGTTGCACTTTGCGCATATCAAGTTTGTGTGCGTAGCGTCAACGCAAACTTGCGAGCGAAATGCTTTTCTTCGCTTTTACCTCTATTCGTGCGTTGCACTTATTTCGCTGCATTACATGCAATCTGAATCGCATCCCATACACCTGCAAATGGAGGTGCATAGATTAGGTCTGTCATACCAAGCTCATCACAGGTCATCCCCGCATGGATTGCTACTGCAAAAACATCGACACGAAGTACCGCACCTTTAAAGCCACAGGTTTGTGCTCCTAGAAGTTTTCTAGTTTTTTCTTCATATATTAATTTAATCGAAATCGGTGTTGGATCTGGATAATAGGCCGGATGATCGTTTGCTCTGATAATTACCGTCTTGTAAGCAATTCCTTTGTTCATTGCATCCATCTCACCCATTCCTGTTCTTCCTAATTCCAAATCGCATACTTTAATTGCTGCAGAGCCTAATGCGCCAATAAATTCTTGATGGTCCCCAGCTATATTTGCACCAGCAATACGACCACATTTGTTAGCGGTTGTACCTAGCGCTAAGTAGGAATCTTCTTTCAAGCATTCATTGTAAACCAGGATACAATCTCCAGCTGCATAAACATCCTTTATCGAGGTTTCCAATTTACGATTTACGATAATTGCACCATTTTTAGCACGTTTGATACCGGTATCCTCTAGAAACTCCGTTGCTGGGCGAACTCCAACTGCAACAATAACTAGATCGGTATCATAGATTCCCTTGTCTGTCTCAATTTTTTCAATTGCCACCTGTCCATGAAAACGTTTTACCTTTTCTAATAGATGTAATTCGACTCCTTTTGATTCTAGCTCCAATCTTGCAAGCTCAGCCATCTCCGTATCGAACGGGGTAAGTATTCGGTCAGCTGCTTCTACTACTCTTACTTTTTTGCCCAAATGTAAGAACGCTTCCGCACATTCAATGCCAATATAACCTCCACCTACAATTGTTACATTTCTAACATTTTCAGATTTCGCATATTCTCTTAAGAAAATACCCTCCTCCAGCGTTTTTAAAGAATGTACGCCTAAAAGGTGACTACCTTCAAACGGAGGCATAACAGCCTTTGCTCCCGTTGCAATCATAAGCTTATCATAGTGATCCACAAAATCTCGGTTCCCTTTTATATCATGTACGGTTACCTCTTTCCTTTGTACATCAACATGCGTCACTTCATAATAAAGGTGGCACTTGATTCCCGACTCCTCAAACGCTTCTTTTGTTCTTGCTATCATTCTTCGGTAATCATCATTAAAATTACCAACATAATAGGGAAGTCCACAAGCTCCATAGGATAGGAATCCACCTTTTTCATAAACCACAACTTCTGCAGTTTTATCACTTCGAATCACCTTCGAAGCACAAGACATTCCAGCAGCTACACCACCAATTACTATAACTTTCATCTTACGCCTCCAGTTTCATAATCTCATGCTTTGCATCAATCATCGCCTCTTTTGGAGATTTTTCTCCGGCAAAAGCAAGAGCAATCTGATGATAAAGAACTCCAAATTTATCTCCAGCCTTTAAAAGGTTCGGGAGTAGCGTTGCATTTTCAAACATTGCAAGCTGACAGTGATACCACGGATATGTCTCCACAAATGACAAATAGCTATCCTTTCGAACGGGTGCTCCACTCACACTGCCTGCCTTTTGGTCGATTTCTTTGGAGCGTAAAAACTGAAGCAGCTCCTCTGCCAAGACAATGTTTCTTGATGTACTGCTAATTGCAAAGGACCATGTCACATTCCATGCTGTTGAAAATGTAGCAAATCCCAAATCTTCTTTCTCAATACAATCCTCATTCATGACTGTACCCATTTGTCCACTCCAAGTAACACCCATAGCAGCTTCTTTTGACTGAAGTTTTTTCGCCACTTCTACATTGCCATAGGTATCTGTATCAATAAATGCAAACTTCTTCAAGTCTACATATTTTTCTAATCCATTTACTATTTCTTTTTGCTCGCACTGTATCAATTCTGTCGTTGCATCATAAACATCCATGCCGTCCATACGAAGAAATGGTAATGCATCCGTAAAAATTTCAGATTCATCCGCCTTCATAGCGATAAAATGTCCTGCATCTGATAATTTTTGGGCTGCTTCAAAGTATTCCTTTGGTGTAACGATATCACCGAATTCTTTTCCCAACACCTCTTTTATCACGCTTTTGCGATATACAATGATATGTCCATCACAAAACGAGGGGGACAAATATTGTTTTCCTGCAAACTTCATTTCCTTTGCAATCACTGGTAAAATATCCTCTTCCTCATAGGAAATTGGAGCAAGATATCCTTTTTCTACAAAATCTCGTTTCCATAAATGGCCAGCGACCATAATGATGTCATAATAAGCGGTTCCTTCAAACACTTGCATCATGGTGCTATAATACTCAGACCATGGAAAAACGTCCATCTTTACTTTTGCCGGAAACTTATCCGTAAGTTTTTGGTCAACATATGCCATTACCGCTGGATCAGCTACCGCTAATACCTTTAAAGTCTCCACATTATACCTCCTATACCAAAAATGACCGCATCAAATTGATCTTAGCAATATAGATGCAGTCAT
The DNA here is from genome assembly GCA_002419585.1 of Lachnoclostridium sp. UBA5725. Classification (GTDB taxonomy): domain Bacteria; phylum Bacillota; class Clostridia; order Lachnospirales; family Lachnospiraceae; genus DIGJ01. The sequence continues at coordinate 351,642 of DIGJ01000002.1, read as the reverse complement.
TCCTATTTCTTTTCTAACATTGTGGCGGTGCATCTACAATTCCTACTACAAAAGCATCCACTGGAGCCTCACGCTCAATTGCATACTGTGTTGTATTATCCGTTGTCACTAGAACCAATTCACCGATGCCCGCACCGAGAGTATCCGCAGCAACAAATATTTCCGATTTATTACCATAAAAAGGTTCAATCAACAATAATTTAAATCCAACCAGATTACCGCATTTCCTGGTAGAAACGATATTACCTTTTACTGTTCCTAGTATCATAAAACATTCTCCTTTGCTACAAATACGCTTATTTTACTAAACGCACTTTTTCTCCCTGGCTTAGCAAAAAGGCATTCGCATCATCGGTATCGATATGAAAATCCAAACAATAGGAGTTATCCACTCGTACTGTAACCTTTTCCATCACACCAGCTTTTGGCCCATCCACTACCATTTTTACCTGCTGTCCATTGGTAACACCAAACCACTTTGCATCGGATGGACTCATGTGAACATGCCGTTCTGCTACAATAACTCCTTTATCCAATGTTATTTCACCTGCTGGTCCTACTAGACGTACACCAGGAGTGCCATTTATATCCCCAGAAGAACGAACCGGAGGAATGACTCCAAGTGTTCTACCATCGGAGTAAGCGATTTCCACCTGACAGGCAGAACGCTCTGGTCCTAGGATGCGCATCTTTGAAATACTTCCTGCAGGTCCAATGACCTGTACTTGCTCCGCTGCTGCATACTGCCCTGGCTGGCTTAACTTTTTGAAAAAGGTGAGGGAGTGCCCTTTTCCAAACAGAATCGAAACCGCCTCGCTCGTTAGATGAATATGACGTGCGGATATACCAACCGGCACTCCATATGGATTATTCTCAAGTTCATTTGCCATATCAACTACCATTCCAGCCACATGCTCTACCACTTTTTCTTTATTGTTCATTTCACATTACTCCATTATTTTAGGTAAGGTAGAACGGAACTTACATCACCATGAGGTCTTGGAATTACATGAACTGCTACTAATTCTCCAAGTCTGGATGCTGCTTCTTCTCCGGATTCTACTGCTGCTTTCACAGCTCCTACTTCTCCTTGAATCATAACTGTTACAAGTCCTGATCCGATTTTTTCTGTTCCAATCAATTCAACATCTGCTGCTTTTAACATTGCATCCGCTGCTTCAATTGCTGCAACAAGTCCTCTGGTTTCAACCATTCCCAAAGCGCTTAAGCTTCTTCCAGTCTTTACTACTGAAGTCTTTGTTTCTGTCACTTTTGTCTCTGCCATCTTGCATCTCCTTTCATAACGTTTCTAATTATCATTGGAAGCTTCCATTTGTGTCAATTTATCTTCTAGTAGGTTCATTAATTTAACTACTTCCGGATGTGGATTGCTGATGGTAATCGCTACTTTAACATTACCCGCACCCACTTTATCAACTGATTTCTTTGCCGCATCAATCGCAGCATTTACCGATGATGTTTTTCCACTGACTACCGTATGAACCATACGGCCTCCCAATTTCTTATGGCAGCTTACAAGTTCTACACTGGAAGCTTTTAGCATCTCATCCATAACAACAACGGCATTGGAATAATAGTTTACTTCTACAACTCCGATTGCATCTAAATTCAATGTCATCACTACCTATCTATTATTTGATAGCAGGAAGAATCTTTGCTACGTCTGCGTGTGGTCTTGGAATTACATGTACTGCTACTAATTCGCCAAGTCTAGATGCTGCTTCTTGTCCAGATTCAGTAGCTGCTTTTACTGCTCCTACTTCACCTTTGATGATAACAGTTACTAAACCTGAACCAATTTTCTCTGTTCCTACTAATTCTACATCTGCTGCCTTCAGCATAGCATCTGCTGCTTCGATCGAAGCGGTTAATCCTCTTGTTTCAATCATTCCTATTGCTGACATAATTTTTTCCTCCTAAAATTTGACTTTGCTTATTTTTGCAAGTTCCTGCGTGCCGTCATATGGACGTTCAATCACAGCAGTTACTACTTCATGTTCTTCATTTATTTTGAGTGCTGCCTCTTTCGCTACTTCAACTGCTATTTTAACCTGTGAGACAGTTCCTTCAAATTTTACTTGTGCCGTTAATGGTATAAATGCACTGGTATCCTTTGGATTTATGGTATCAATACCAAGTATTTTTATGTCCGTTGCTTTACAAGCTTTATCCATTGCATATAACAAAGCGCCATATCCAGCACATTCCAAGAATCCAATTGCCAATTCGACACCACCTTATCTTTAAATAATACGAAATCCACCATCTGCTAACATGCATCTGCGTCTTCTCGTAAAGGATCTAGCACATGTAATGCCTTCTCCTGTTGGTCCTGCAATTGTCATGGTAGTAAAGCCATTACCACCAATTCCAACGCCCTTCAGTGTAGATCCGTTTTTAACAAAAATGGTTGTTTCAATCTTTCTTGCAAATCGAGTCATATTGTCAACATTTTTCGAAAACATCGATGCCGTATGTCGATTACCAGATTCCGCACGGTATGCTCCTTCAACTGCTTCCTCAAAGGTACGACATCTTACGATTGGCAATACTGGCATCAGCTGTTCCACTAATACAAATGGATGATCTGCTGGTGTCTCACAAATTAGTAAACGAACTTCCGGACGGCTAATTCCAATTTCAGCTAACATCTTTGAAGCATCTTTTCCAACCCAGTTTTTATTCACATGATATCCTTTTTCATCTTTGATAAATACAAGTGAAAGAATACGATCTAATTCAGATGGACTTAAAAGATATGCTCCTTCTCTTACCATCTTATCAATGAGTTCGCTCGCTACATTGTCCATAACAAATACTTCTTTTTCTGCAAGGCACAAAAGATTATTATCAAAGGATGCACCTTTGTAAATTTCTTTTGCCGCCAACGTAATATCCGCGGTATCATCTACTACTACTGGAGGGTTACCAGCTCCTGCTCCAATTGTTTTCTTTCCGGAACGAAGCAATGCATTTACCATTGGCATTCCACCAGTACCTACCATAAGTCTGACCTTTGGACTCTGTGAAATTTTTTCCACATTTTCCATGGTAGGTTCTTTTGCCATGGTAATCAAATCAGCTGGTCCACCGTTTTCGAGAATGGTACGATTTAAAAGTCTAAGGCAATGTGCACATACATTCTTTGCGGATGGGTGTACATTAAAGACAACTCCATTTCCACCTGCTATCATACTGATTGTATTGTTTATTATGGTTTCGGTTGGGTTTGTTACTGGTGTAATTGCTCCAATCAGACCAAATGGTGCATATTCTTCTAACATAAGTCCTGCATCTGCTGAAATTGCGTCTGTTGTCAGACATTCTGTACCAGGTGTTTTATTGCTAACCACTAAATTTTTCTCTATTTTATCTTCGTAGCGACCTATTTGGGACTCCTCTACGATCATCTTTGCAAATTCCTTTGCATGTTCTCTTGAAACTTGTCGAATCGCTTCAATGATGCGATTTCTATCTTCAACGGTACATTGATCTAGATATTTCTTTTGCGCTTCGTAAGCTGCATCAATTGCATCTTCTACATGCTCAAACACACCATAATCTCCTTTGGATGTTCTGATATTATCTTGATTTTTGTATGTACCGGCATTGATTTGACTCAAATCAATATTGGAGAGGACTTGTTTTACAATTAGTTCAATGTCTCTTGCGTCCAACGTTCCATTCCTCCTTATTTTGGCGTTCTAAACATTTAACTGTGCTACTACTCTTCTTACAACTTCATCTACGATTTCAGCCTTTGATTTGTTCGCTGCTTCTACATCAAGCTTTTTCTCCGAAATGCTACCGCATCCACAAGAAATATCATCTTTGGATGGTCGAACCAATGGTGTTACTCCATTTAATGTAATATCAGCACTATTGCTGGCTGCATAATTTACAACATCCTGCTGATTGGTCGCATTTAGTGCGCAGCTTGGAGCTCCTCCAGATGTTATACCAAGTTTTTGACGGATATCCAATAAGTCATCGACTTGTTTACAGGAGAGTTCATTTTGTTTTCCCAAAATATTTCCAGTATACATAAGAATGGTTGCATAATATTCCAGTGATTCCAAACGATAAAATGCTTCCATTATGTCACCGCCCCAGGTAAGCGCTCCGTGATTTGCTAAGAGAACACCATTATATTCTTTGCAAAATGGTGCGATTGAATCTGGCACTTCTTGGCTGCCTGGTTTTGCATAACGAGCAATTGGCACTGTTCCAAGTTGTACAACTGCTTCTGGCAAAACTGCCTTGTCTAAACTAATTCCTGCAATTGCGAAAGATGTTGCAACTGGTGGATGTGCATGGGTAACTGCCATAACATCCGGATTCTCTTCATATACTCTAAGATGCATCTTCACCTCAGAAGAAGGTTTTCTAGAACCCACAATTACTTTTCCATTTACATTCATTTTTACTAACATATCCTGTGTCATAAAGCCTTTGGATACTCCGGTACAAGTAGTCCATATTGTATCCGGTCCAACCTTACAACTTATATTTCCATCATTTGCAGCAACAAAGCCTTTTTGATACATTCTTCTTCCAATATCAAGAATTGCTTTCTTTGCCTCAAAATCCGTCATATATTGTTTTCCTTTGATTGTTACCACGCTTTTCACCTCTTTCTATAGTTTGATTTTACATGTTTTATGTTGTTTTGTCAATGTTTGTTTTTGTTTTATGTTGTTTTCTATTTTGTTTTTTCTTGTTTTGAACCTTTTGTTTGCCAAACCCTCAAATATTATGTATAATTTATATATTATATTAAGTATTTGTTCTTTCTTTTCACAAGAACAAGTGTAGGAGGAGTTCCATGTTAGCTGTAACACGTAAAAACAAAATAAAAGATATCTTAATTGAACGAAAAAGTATAACCGTTACGGAACTATCAAAAACGTTTGATGTTACGGAAGAAACCATACGACGTGATCTTAAATTTCTGGAGGATGAGGGATTTCTCACCAGAACCTATGGTGGAGCATTTATTCAATCCGGTGTTGAAAACAATGTAACCGTCGAACTACGTGAAGTTGCTTATACAAAAAGCAAGGATGCCATTGCAAAAGAATGCCGTAAATTAATCCACAACGGTGACTCCATTTTTCTGGATGCTTCTACCACATCTTTGTTTGTTGCCAGAGCAATCAGTGATATGCGTCTTACTGTTGTAACAAACTCGCTTCTTATCATTGACCAGCTTACTGAACTTGATAACATCCGTGTTGTATGCGTTGGTGGTACTCTTTCCAGAGATCACAAAGCATTTCAGGGTAATGCAACCATACAGGCTCTTGATGACTTATATCTAGATAAAACTTTTATGTCATGCCGTTCCCTTTCAATGGAACACGGAATTACTGACTCCTCGGAGGGTATGGCTATGATTCGTCAAAAACTTTTAAAACGCAGCAATGAAATCTATTTAATTGCTGACTATTCGAAATTTGATAAAACTTCTTTCATTCATATTTGCGACTATGATAATTTAACTGGTATCGTCACAGATAAAGTATTGAATCAGGAATGGAAAAATTTCTTGATAAAGAAAAACACAACTTTTATTTGCTGCTAATATGATCTGTTTTTATTTCTCTGATTAAATACAATTGCTATATAATAAAAGTACAAAAGGAGCGGACTGAAATCCGCTCCTTGTTTTGAACTATTTTGCTTTGTTCGCGAAAGCTTCTTTCTTCTTCTCGAAAATTTCAATTAAGGATTTTGAATATGGTGGTTTTGCAATTCCGTATTCGGTTACAATTCCAGCAATTAAATCATTGTCTGTAACATCAAAGCATGGATTGAATACTTTTACACCTTCTGGAGCCATACGCTCTTTGTACCACATTTCTGTAATTTCCTCTGCTGGTCGCTCTTCAATATGTATATCATTACCAGTTGCGGTATTTAAATCGATTGTTGAAGTAGGTGCACAGATATAAACCGGTACATTATATCGTTTTGCTACCGTAGCAACAACGCTGGTCCCTATCTTATTTGCGGTATCTCCATTTGCTGCAACACGATCACAGCCTACAAAAACTGCATTCACTAATCCCTTTTTCATTACAGTTGCTGACATATTGTCACAGATTAAAGTGACATCAAGTCCAGATTCATGTAATTCAAACGCTGTTAATCTTGCTCCTTGAAGAAGAGGTCTTGTTTCATCTGCAAATATACGGAAGTTATATCCTCTTTCCTGTCCTAAATACATAGGTGCTGTTGCCGTTCCATATTTTACAGTTGCAAGCTGTCCTGCATTGCAATGAGTAAGTAGTCCATCGCCTGGTTTTACAAGTGTCAATGCGTTTTCGCCGATTTGCGTACAAACCCAAACATCTTCATCACGGATCGCAACTGCCTCATCATGAAGTATTTTTTTCACTTCATCAACACTCTTATCCATATTCGCTTTTACTACATCTTCCATACGGTTCAGTGCCCAAAAAAGGTTTACTGCCGTTGGACGAGCAGAGGCTAAATAGTCTTTGGCTTTCATAAACTTTTCATAGAATTCATTCATGTTGGAAGCTTCCATTTCTCTTCCTGCCAAATAGATTCCAATTGCTGCTGCAACACCGATTGCAGGAGCTCCTCTTACCTGTAACAAATAAATTGCTCTCCAGATGTCTTCTTGAACGGTCAGTGATAGTATTTCTATTTCATAAGGAAGTTTTGTCTGGTCAATGATACGTAGTGCATTATTTTCATCATCCAAAGCAACCGTTTCATAATCAAGAATATTTTTCTTCGCCATGTCTTACATCTCCTTTGTGTTTCTCTTAATTATTAATTAGAATTTTGCAATTGCCGCTTCGATTGCGCTGCGATAGTCCGCTCCACTTTGAAAGGAAGTTTCACGATTCATGATATAATCTTTTGCTAATGTAATCACGATCTTTTCTGCTCGAGCACGTTTTTTCTCATCTGCTATACTTGTAATGTCTTTTACATTTGCCATACCAACGGTACGACGAATGGATTCAAAACCTGCAACTGCTGCGGTATCACGAAGAACTGTACCCAAATACCACTCCATAAAACCTTCGGTTTTCGCCATTGTATCCGTCACATGTTCTTTGAAAGAAACTTTAAATTTTGCAATAAATTTATCCACAATTTCCTCAATCGAATCTAAAATCCAACCACAGAATTCTTCTTTTTCTTTTGCATCTTCTATGGTTGCATCACCATTGCACCATGCAAAGAACATGTTTGCAATGACATTTCCAATGTCATAACCCATCGGTGCATAAAAAGCAAATTCTGGATCAAATACATAGGTATGTTCCTGATTGATAAAAATAGAACCTGTATGTAAGTCACCATGAATCAAAGATTGTGCATTGTTCATAAAATCAAATTTACATTTTGCTGCTTCTAAGTGTAGTTTCTTGTCATTGTAAAGTTCTTTTTGAACAAAGTCTTTGTTTGCTGGGAATACATTATTTCGCTTATTGTAATCAATGAATGGTTCGCTAAATACTAAATCCTCACTAATCTCACATAAATCTGGATTAATAAATGATTTCACATTTTCTTTCTTTTCTTTATGCCCCATTACAACATCTGTCGTAAGCAATAAAGAATTTACAAGAAATGTACTAATGTGTTCTGGGAATAAAGGATATATTTCATGATTAATCAGTCCCGTTCTCATCATAGTATGGCCTATCATATCCTGCATGAGCATTGCACACATAACACCATCGTACAAATATACTTCTGGTACAAGCCCTGGAGCATATTTCCCCTGAATACTAAGGATTTTTGCTTCAATTCTTCCACGATCCGTGGAGAGTTTCATTTCAGCTGAAATACGTGTTGCCTCACCAGCTTGCTTTACAATAATGGATTTACCTGTTTCTACGTCTTTCAAACGAAAAACATAGTTTAAGTTTCCATCTCCGATTTCCTTACATTCTAATGTTGCATCCTCTGGGAAAAAATTTAATTTTTCCTTCACGTATTCCGCAACATCTTCGGTTTTCATCAAAAAATAGGTGTCAAATCTTGACATTTTTATTCCTCCCTTTTCATGATTGATTTCTATCGTCATTCAAATTATTTTTTCTTAGAAGCATAGGTCATTGCAAGTGCGATTGCAAGTACTGCACCCTTTACAATGTTCATCGCGTAATAAGGCACTGCCATCATAATAAGACCATTTTCCAAAAGTCCAACTAAGATTGCTCCAATTAAAGTTCCAAGTGCATTTGCTTTTCCAGCTCCTAAAACGGAGAAACCGATATAAGCAGCTGCCACAGATGGCATAAGATAAGCATCACCAGCACTTACCTGTGCAGTACCAACACGTGCTGCCAAGCAAATACCACCAAGAGAAGCAAAGATTGTTGATAAGAAGTAAGCTAATATTTTATACTTAGCTACGGATATACCAGAAAGTTTTGCCGCCTCTGGATTACCACCTACTGCATACATGTATCTTCCATGTTTTGTGTAGCTTAAGAAAAAATGAGCAAATGCTACTACACATAACATAATTACGATAAGCCAAGGTTCTGATCCAAGTGCACGGAATGTATTCGATACAAGTCCTGGTGCCTGAGAACCATCTGGTCTCATCATACGTTCTGTAATCGCACCACCATTGGAATAGGTAAGTGCAACACCTTGAAACATAAACATTACAGACAATGCTGCTACCATATCCGGTATTTTTAATTTAACAATTAAGATTGAGTTAACAACCGCAATTGTTAAACAAGCTAATACGGTAATTAGAATCGATACTCCAATGCTTAAGTTATACCATACGAACATGGTCATGATCAGGGTATCTGCAAAGTTAGCACAGGCTCCGATTGATAAATCCATACCATCAACCGATAACGCAAAAGTTAAACCAATTGCTATGATTGCTGTAATTGAAATAGATCTTAAAATCGTAATCATATTTCCTGTTGTTAGAAACATGCTGCCGCCGGTAGTATCACTCCAGTTACCAAAAGTAAACACAATAAGCAAAACAAATATTGTTACGATTGTTCCCCATTTTGTTACAAAATCAGAAAGTTTAAAATTATTCTTTTTCACTTGTGTCTGATTCATTTTACTTACCTCCTGTCGAATAATAAAGCAATTCTTTTTCGTTGGTATCTGCAACGTTTAATTCTTTTACAATTTCACCATCATACATAACATAAACTCGATTGCAAATACTCAAAATTTCAGTAAATTCACAAGTCGCATAAATTGCGCCTTTTCCAGCTGCTGCCAGTCGTTCAATCAGCTCATACATATCTCTTTTCGCTCCAACATCAATTCCTTTCGTTGGTTCATCATAGATATAAACTTCAGCTTCCGAATTTAACCATTTTCCAACAACAACTTTTTGCTGGTTACCACCAGATAAAAGTGCGACCGTCTGATTTTCAGAAGGAGTCTTTATGCCAAGTTCCTTAATCATACGTCTTGCATCTTCTTTTTCTTGCTTTTTATTTACAACAGCAAGACCGTTTGTATACTTTTTCATCGCTGCAACGGATATATTTGCATAAACTGGATCCGTTACCAATATTCCTTCTTTTCGTCTTTCTTCTGGAACAAGAGCAAATCCATTTTTAACTGCTTGATGTGGATTTCTATTTTTGAGTTCTTTTCCCTTCATTTTCATACTTCCGGAATATTGATAGTTTGCGAATAAAGTTTTGCAAAGTTCTGTTTTTCCTGCTCCAACAAGACCAGCTACTCCGACAATCTCACCTTCACAAACATACATATTGATGTTTTTAACTTTTCCTTCTTTTTCTGTTAGACCTTCTATCTCAAGCAAAGGCGCACCAATTTTACAAGGATGCTTCTCATAGACTTCCTCAAATTTGTGCCCTAACATATATTCAACAATCGTATTGGCTTCTAATTCTCTTGTCAGTGGCATGCTGTCAACCAATTTACCATCTCTCATAATCGTAATCAATTCACAAATTTCATACAACTCATTCAAGCGATGAGAAATAAATACAATTCCTACATCTTCCTTTGCCAATTCTCTTACGACCCGGAACAATTCCTGTGTTTCTGAATTGGACAATGGCGCGGTAGGCTCATCCAAAATCAAAAACTTACATTTTTCTACTACACACCTTGCAATTAAAATCATTTGTTTTTGCGCAAGCGTTAGTTCTGACGCAAGCGTGTTTACATTTACATCTACGTTGAGCTTTTTTAATACTTCTTTTGCAGATTTACGCATTTCGTTCCAATTAACAATCTGCTTTTTACCCATTCGGTTTACCAACGTATTGAACATAACATTTTCTGCTACAGACAAATACGGGATAAGAGCCGTATCTACTTCCTGGTAAACAATTTCTATGCCCAGATTCTTAGCATCTTTTGGAGACCGGATTTCCACCGGTGCTCCATCAAGATAAATCTGTCCTGTATAGTGCGTATTGGCGCCAGCCAACACTTTCATAAGTGTTGATTTGCCGGCTCCATTCGCACCTACGAGTGCATGAATTGTACCACTTGTTAAGCCAAAATCCACTCCATCCAGTGCTTTTACACCAGGGAATTCGATTGCTATATTTTTCATTTCAAGTTTTAATTTATTCATGACATCTCACCTTAGCTTAAACAAATTTTTGGTTGCTTATTTTACATAAAGACCTGTAATAGTATCTGTGTAAAGAGCGCCTTCAGGATCCGTTGCATCACCCCAGCCTTCAATGATGGTTCCAAGGTCTTGCATAGTTGTTCCTTCTGATAACTGAGTCGTTAAAATATTGTTTGCTGTTAAACTAAAGTATTCTGGAGTTTCTTCTCCTAATAATTTAAGAGCAATCAGTCTCATATCAACAATACCAATCAACTTAGGATCTACTGCTGCGGTTGATTTCCATACGTCTTTGTTACTTACCATTAACTGAATATCATCGTTTGATACGTCAATTGTGTACATAGGAATATCGGTACGTTTTGCGTCATTTAATGCTTGAAGAACACCTTTTGCTAATTCATCGTAGCAACCCCAAATTGCATCTACGCTTCCTTCAGCAACTGTAGGTAAAATAGCTTCTGTCTTAGTAGTCATATCTCCACGAGCATTTGCCGAATCAGAAGGAGCTATAACTTGAACTGTTTGAATTTTTCCTTCTTCTTCTAATTTAGTATAGATTTCATTACGTCTGTCAAGAGGAGGGATACCAGGGCCCATGAATGTTTTAAGAACTTTCATAGGATATGTACCGCCAGCTTCTTCAAACTCTTTCATCATCTGTCCAAGGGATAATTCAGCTAATGCATAATCATCCTGTGAAGTTGATGTAACACCTTCCAAAAGTTTACCGCTTGCATCGCCATTTTCAAAAGGCATGGTATCGAATGTTACGACTTTCATTCCTTTTTCAACTGCAGGTAAAAGCATGTTGTAAGCATAAGAAAGTTGTCCATGAGATACGATAATTGCATCATAATCTTTTGAAATAACCTGTGCTACTGTTTCCTGGCACTTTGCATCATCACCGTCTGTAACGAATGTATCTACGGTCATTCCCATCTTTTCGCCTTCTTCTACACATCCGGCTAAAAACTGCTGCGTATGATCTCCATTTGCAAGATTTCTTACGACAGCTACTTTCTTTCCTGCCAAGCCTGTTGCTGTAGCATCAGCAGCTGGTGCTGTGGTTTCTTCTGTCGTTGTTGTAGTATCCTTAGTAGTCGTGTTAGCAGTCTTTCCACCTCCACATCCAACGAGCATAGTTGCTACCATTGCAGCACATAACAAAACACTTAATCTTTTTTTCATAAAAATACCTCCATAGTTTTTTGTGCGTTTCTAACAAAAATAATTAAATTTTTGTTTTGTTATAGTGATATATTATCACATATACTTATTTTTTTCAATATTTATTTTTATTTATTTGTTATTTTGTTGGTTTGTGTTTATTTTGCAATTTCTTTTTTATCTATTTACTACAACTAATTTCGTAAAACTCTTTATTTTATTGACATTTTTTCTAATCAATGTGTTTTTCGGTAATTTTTTACTTTAAAATTACTTTTGTATTCTTTTATTTTTTTGTTGTTTCTTTGATATTTTGACTATATCTTAGATCATTTCAAACCATTTTGATGCTTCCTTCTTTAATTCCTATAGGATTATATTGTATATTATCCCTATTTGTTTAAAAAAAGGTAATACATATAAGCAACAAAAAAAAGATGGCCCCATTTCCGTAAGGCCATCTTTCCTCTCATTCTATGATTATCTTCTTAAATTCAATTAGTTAGTAAATACCTGTGTCCAATAATAAAGACCATTGTTTGCTTTATATACACCAATACCAACTTTACCAAACTGACTTCCAAGAATATTAGCTCTATGTCCAGAAGAATTCATCCATGCATTCATAACAGCACTTGGAGTTTTTTGTCCATATGCGATATTTTCTCCTGCGGCACGATAACTGATGTTATATTCATCCAAAACAGAAAATGAACTTCTGCCATCTGGTCTTGTATGCGAGAAGGAAGTTACGATTTCCTGTGCTCTTTTATTTGCTGCTTTTTGAAGCGTTGCATTGGTCGTCAATGCCCCTAGCCCTACCTTGGCTCTTTCCTGATTTACTAATTTAAGTACTTCGTTTGCATAAGATTGAGCATCCTGACTCGTTGATACTGCTCCTGTGGAATTTTGTGTAGTAGTATTTTGTTTTGCAGTATTCGTTTCAGTATTTGCTGTTGCTTTCGTTGTTGTTTGATTTTGAGTAGGTAGCGTAGCTGTGACAACATCGGAAGATTTGCTAAGAATCTTAGTCTTCTTATTTGACATGCAAGCTTTGACCTTGTAGTAGCACTTTTTATTTCCAGTTACCGTATCTTTAAATGTATTACTTTTGGTTGATCCAACACATTTGTAAGTACCATTTTGGGAATTAGCACGATATACTTTGTATTTCGTAGCCCCTTTTACCTTTGATATACAAAGTTTTACCTTATTTCCAGACTGGCTGATTACTGATATCTTCGGTTTGCACTGGCTAAAATTGCTATACACTACTGTTTTTGTAGTTCCGGCTGCATTTGCGTTTACACTTGGTTGCAACGTTATTCCTCCTAAAATCGATAGGACGAGTAACAATGTGGTAATATATTTTTTCATATAAATACCTTTCCTTTCCCTGTTCTAAAGTCGCTAGCATTACGCTCATTTAGAAATGGTTATCAAGTATCACATGCAACAGTGTAACGCAGATTTACTATTTTTGTAAATGCACAATTATAGGAAAGGTTACTATTTTCTTCCAGACCATATACAGTTCGATCCGTATTATCTTATTACGAAGACAACACCCTCCCCTCCTAATGTCGCAATAGTTTAACTTTTTATATCTTTTAAGTATATATCAATCCAAAATAATGTTTTGAAACCATATATTCTAAATTGACAACACAATTCCTTATCCATTATAATATAATCAAAATATAATAGATAATAAATTGATATGTACATTGAAGGGAGGCTTTTTTCTATTATTTTTGTAATACTTTTACATATTTGTATTATTTTTACAATTTAAATTTAATGCGTAAGATAAATTCAGAAGGGCTGGTGGTGTTATGAAATTAAGAACATTATTAATCGTTTTATTCTCCAGTGTTTGTATTGTATCTACTGGTATCGTTTCTTTAGTAGCAGACAATGCAATCCAAAAACAAACATCAAAGAAAATTGAAGCAGAACTTAAGTCCGAAACCAATCAGTTAGCTAGCAATATCGATGGATGGATGATAGGTAAATCCCAGATTGTAGAATCCATTGCTTCTTTAATGAGTAGTGGAATCGGTTCCGATATCACTCCTGAGTATCTAAATCAGGTTCTTCATACGAAGAACAACGAAGGAAATGTTTCGGATATGTATATTGGAACAAAAGATGGTGTTATGATTGATGGTTCTCTTTGGGTTCCAGAGGCAGGCTATGATCCTCGCACAAGACCTTGGTATGAAGCAGCAAAAGATTCGGACAATGTTATATTTACTGACGCCTATCTCGATAAGGTTACCAACAAATGGGCTATCTCCGTTGCACAGCCAATAAAATCAGATACAGGGACCTTGCATGGTGTTTTAGCGATTGATATCCTATTAGATACCATTACCCAGCAGGTTTCAACACAAAAAATAGGAAAAACAGGTTATGCCTTTATAATCGATTCCAAGGGCTTAATCATCGCCCACAAAGACGCCTCTTTGTTAAATCAAAATATCCAAGAAATAAAAGGCATGGAAACGGTTTCCAAAGCACTCTTATCTAAAGATAGTGATTTTGTAAAATATACCTATAATGGACAGAAAAAAATTATGGTATATAAAAAAATCCTCTCTACTTCTTGGGTAGTTGCAGTGACAATTGATCAAAGCGAAGTATATGCAGAATTGATTCAAAGCCGAATTTCCTTTATCATCTTGATTTTTATAGTTTGTATCACCGTCTTTATTATTGGATTTATAGCCTCCAGTAAAATTACAAAACCAATTAAAATGCTTACAAATGCAGCAAAAAAAGCTGCAGATGGAGACTTACGAATTCAAATTGTCCATGCTGGATCAAAAGAAATTAAGGATCTTTCAAAAGCATTTGAGACAATGACAGAAAATATAGGAAGTCTGGTTGTAAATATCAGCAATGCAGCCAATCTGGTTACAAATTCTTCCAATCAGATTAGCACGATGGCCGACAATACACAGTTAATTTCGGAAGAAATTGCTAAGACTTCAAATGAACTAGCAATGGGTGCGCAAAATCAGGCAGAATCGGTATCGCAAGGTGCTGAAATGGTATCACAAATGTCGGAAGCCATCCGACAAATAACCACTTCCAGCAAAGAATCCCACGAAATGATTATAAATGTTAACACTTCCGTAAATGATGGGGTTCGCGTTGTCGATAAACAGATATCACTGATGAATCAGAACCGTGCATCGACAGAAAAGGTAGGACATGCCATTGCACTTTTGGAGGAAAAATCCTATGAAATTCAAAAAATCGTTGGTGTCATTAGTGAAATCGCCGGTCAGACCAATCTCTTAGCATTAAATGCAGCAATTGAAGCCGCTCGTGCTGGTGAACACGGAAAAGGCTTTGCCGTTGTAGCGGAAGAAGTACGTAATCTAGCTGAGCAGTCTTCTTCCTCTAGCAGTGATATCGAAAAATTGCTACATGACATTCAGGAAAAGACGCTTCAAAGTGTAGAAGATGTATCTGCAGTACAAAAAATTGTAGTTGAGCAAGAAACGTCGCTTGAAGAAACCAGACAGCTTTATCATATGATTCAAGAAGCCGTAGAAAAAATCGTGAAGCAAACCATCCGAATTACGGATGAGACAAATCGACTACAAGAACAATCCGTTAAAGTATCCGGAGCCATTGAAGATGTTGCTGCTGTAACGGAAGAAAGCGCTGCTGCTACCGAAGAAGTTGCAAGTGCAACTACAGAACAAAGCTCCTCCGTTATACATATTACAGAAGAAGTTGCAGCTTTAGTAAAAGAGGCAAATTCCTTAATAAATGCGGTATCATCATTTCAGGTATAAGTAGTTCAAAACACAGTAGAATGAATATTTTTAATAAGCCATAAACAAAAAAAGGAGTGTGATTCACTCCTTTTTTTGTTTATGGCTTATTAAGTTTATGATTTATACTCTTACGATGGCATGCTCTCTTGTTTTTATTCGATTGGAAATACTACTACAAGAAGCATTTTGAACGCTTCTGTTGCAAATACTGCATGCGGCTTTTTCGCTGGCATTATCAGTGTTTCGCCTTGTTTCAAGATATATTCAATTCCGTCCACGGTAAACTTTCCAGTACCTTCTAAAACAGTAACCATCGCATCGCCACTTGAATCATGACTTCCTATTTCTTCGTTTTTATCAAACGCAAAGATTGTGATACTAACTGCACCATTTTGAGCAAGTGTTTTACTTACCACTTGGCCTTTTTGAATACTTACCTGTTCTGCCATTGTTACTATTTCTTCATGTGCAATATTTTTGATATAACTTTGAGACATTTTCTTCATCCTCCTTATTCTAGATGCTTATTTTCTTACAACATGTTCTTTCGTATTATTTTGAAACAATTTTCAATTTATATTCAGCACTTACTGATTTCATATCGCTATTATAATACAATCTCTCCATTATTTCTGTTGTTTTTGCAACAAATATGAAAGCTAATTTTAATCATTCCAACTTATCTTCCTTAATAAACATCAAAAAGAAACCAATTAGCATTAATATAGCGCTTCCAATGATTGCCTTTTCGTTGTAAAGTTCTACGCATCTATTTCCAAAAATTGCCCCTATCACAAATATAATAATGATTCCATACGTCATAATACATTTTTTTTCTTCTGCTTTTTCTTTTCCATAGCAATAATCGCAAAGTGCTTTCGTTGCCGTTCTTAAATTACCAATACACATTGTTGTTGCAATTCCAGTACCATTTATTTTACGAAAACTCTCCACTTGAATTCCACAAGCAAAGGATACCAGACTGTTTGCAATCAAATTAGCACTTTGCGGCATAAAGCTTACCGATAACAGTATTGCTGCCTCTGCTAAAATCGTTATCTGTCTCCAATGTATATTTTCTTTGTATTTAAAGCAATATTTCACAATGTTGGCTATCACAATCCCCAGCGTAAAGGCGAGCACAGGGAATAAATAGCGAAGCGCCATTTGGTAATTTCCTTCGGATAAATTTACACCAAATAAAAGCATGTTTCCCGTCTGTGCATTTGCAAATACATGACCACGGCATACATAGGTGTACGCATCCATAAATCCACCGGATAAAGCTAAAATACTACCTAACTTCAATGATTCTGAAATTTGACCTGACTGATTCATAATGATTTCTTTCCTTATTTCCATTCCCAATCCTACATTTCTCACAAATACTAACTTTTGATATTATAACATCATTGATACCAATTTTCCATGCTAAAGGATACCAAGTATATGCTGTAATAAAATACTTACTGCCGCAATGGAAATCCAGCAACAAAATCCCATTAATATAGGTTTACCTCCCTTCTTAACCAGCTTTACAATATCCGTATTTAGTCCAATTGCGCTCATTGCCATAATAATAAAGAACTTACTCATTTGCTTTAAAAAGTGAAATACATGTTCTGCAATCTCTAAGGAACTTCCCGTACAAATAGCCGTAATCAATGTAGTAAGAAAAGAGGCTGCTACAAAATACAAGATAAACATAGGAAATATCTTACTAATCTTTACCTTACCATTGGTATTCAAAGAAGCTGCCCTTTCCTTTTTTATTCTTATCAAAGACAACACTAAGGTGATTGGTATGATCGCCAGGGTTCTCGTAAGTTTAACAATTGTCGCATATCCGAGTACCGCTCCATTGGTACCATGAAATGTATCCCATGTAGATGCTGCTGCCGTAACAGAAGAGGTATCATTGATTGCTGTTCCTGCAAATAAACCAAATCCCTCATTAGATAAGCCTAGCATAGCGCCTAATGTTGGAAAAATTAAGGCTGCTATAACATTAAATAAAAATATAACCGAAATGGCCTGTGCAATTTCTTCATCATCCGCATCGATTACCGGTGCCGTTGCAGCAATCGCCGAGCCACCGCATATAGATGATCCTACTCCAATCAACGTGGAGATATTGACTGGTACATGTAAAACTTTATGCATAATATAAGCTACAATCAATGATGTAGTAATGGTTGAAATAATAATCGGAAGCGAACTTAGTCCTACTTTTCCAACCGTAGCAAGATTTAATCCAAACCCCAACAAAATGACTGCATATTGCAAAATCTTTTTTGAAGTAAACCCAATCCCTTCCTTGTATATACTTTTGTCTTTTATTTTGAAAGATATAATCATACCCATTAAAATGGCTATAATTGGGGCTCCTATCACTTCAAGATTACTGAATATTTTCACTGCCATCCACGCTACAATTGCTATTAGAAAACATAAAATTATACCTTTTGTATATTTTTTCATAAAATTGATTCTCTCTTCCTTTGTTTTTTTTAAATTTAACATGATTTATTTATAATGTAAAATTATTTATATTGATTGTTCCATAATATTCTATTATGATTGTTGTAAACATAATTAAAATAAAAGGAGGCATCACATGCTTGATTTTCGGATTGAAACTTTTTTATGTGTATGTAAATATATGAATTATACAAAAGCTGCAAGAGAGCTTGGTATTACACAGCCAGGTGTGTCACAACATATTAAATATCTGGAAAACTATTACGGCGATGCCTTATTTACTTATACAAACAAGGCACTGCAATTAACCTATGCAGGGGAAGAATTAAGAGATGCCATGCTTTCAATTAAGCATGATACGATGCACATAAAGAAAAAAATATCCGACCATGCAATGGAGTCGCAGACCATCAAATTCGGTGCTACACTTACCATTGGTGAATTTATGATGCCAGATAAATTAAATGATTTTATACAGAAACATCCAAATTTGCAGTTTGAATTTGTGATTGCAAATACAAAAGAACTCCTCTCCTTACTAGAAGAGGGGCTCATCGATTTTGCTATTATTGAAGGTTATTTTCAAAAAGGAGAATATGAATTTAAAACCGTTTCAAATGAAAAATACATACTTGTCTGCGGAAACGATTATACATTGCCATCGGTTACGCATTTCCATGAACTGTTTTCGCACAACCTGATTGTACGCGAGAATGGTTCTGGTACAAAAGAAATTTTAGAGCGTTACCTATCCGATCACGGATTTTCTTTATCCGATTTTAAACGCATCTCAACAATAAGTAGTATCCATGTCATAAAGCAATTAGTAGAACATAATTGTGGAATCAGTTTTATGTATGAAATTGCTGTAAAAAAAGAAATCGAAGAAAAAAAGCTAAAGCGAATCGAGATTCCCCATTTTGATTTATGCCATGAATTTAACTATATTTGGCGCAAGAATAGCGTATTTGGGGACTACTATCAATCTTTGTTTGATATCTTTGTAACGTAACTAATTATATCTTAAAACAGAAATCAGTGTTTGCGGTATGTTGCCTAACGTTACCTGTTTTTCGACAGCACCAATATCAAATGCTACTTTTGGCATTCC
The DNA here is from genome assembly GCA_002419585.1 of Lachnoclostridium sp. UBA5725. Lineage (GTDB taxonomy): Bacteria > Bacillota > Clostridia > Lachnospirales > Lachnospiraceae > DIGJ01. Next base: position 332,468 of record DIGJ01000002.1, on the reverse strand, counting down.
ATATACCACACAAGACTTTTCATCTTGTCCAATGGTTCTGGCTCGTTTTCTTCGCATAGACAAAAGCCCCTTTGCTCCATCATAACCCATTCCTGTCAATATGATTCCAACTGCATTTTCACCAGCTTCTTTGGAAACGGACTCAAATAAAACATCCACGGAAGGACAATGTCCATTTACTTTTTTATCTTCAAATACTTCTACTTTATATCGATCTCCTATTTTCTTTATTCGCATATGTTGATCGCCTGGCGCTATCAGAACCGTTCCGGTTTCAACAATATCCCCGGTTTGTGCCTCTTTCACCTTTAATGAAGTCTGATTATCCATTCGTTCTGCAAACATACGGGAAAATACAGGTGGAATGTGTTGGACAATTACGATTCCTGGAATATTTTTAGGTAACTGCACTAAAATATTGCTTAATGCCTCCGTTCCTCCTGTGGACGCTCCAATTGCAATTATCTTGTTTTTGGGAAGTTCAATATTCGAAGCATTTTCCACCACTGGAACAAGTGCTTGATTGGAAACATGAGACGCAGCGGCAATCTTAATTTTCGTGATTAATTCTAGTATGAATGACTGCATATTTGTTGAAGTTTTGTTATTTGGCTTGGCAACAAAATCAACAGCGCCTGCATTCATGGCATCAAACACCGCTTCCGTAGCACCACTCACTACGATAACTGGAAGCGAATATTGTGGTAGTAATCTTTTTATAAATTCAATGCCATTCATTTTAGGCATCTCTACATCACACAACATAACATCTGGTTCACATAATAGTATTTTATCTCTGGCTTCGAATGGATCGGAAGCTTTTGCCACTACTTCTATCCCATCATCCAATGCGATTCCCCGGATGATAGTTTCCCGAAATACGATACTATCATCTACTACTAACACTTTTATTTTTTTTATCATTCTACACTCCATATCCCTACTGGCAGATATCTTTTTACTTCTTCTTATATACAGATGGCATCACATATTGAAAATTGCATAATAATCTGTCTATCGATTCTGAATGACCGATGAACAAATAACCACCGATTTCCAATTGATCATATAAGCGCTTAACCAGCTCATTCTTTGTATCCTGATCAAAATAAATCATTACATTTCTACAAAATATTACATGAAATTTTTTCTTAAACGGATATATCTGTTGTATTAAATTAAATTTTCGAAAAATCACTTCATTTTTTATTTTTTCTTTCACAATCCAGTTTTCATCATTATATCGCTGAAAATAATTCTGTCTCCAGTGCAGGGGCAGGGGATCTATTTTCTCATTGCTATAGACTCCCTTAACTGCCTGATTTAGTACATTTTCTGAAATATCGGTCGCTAAAATTTTGGTGTCCCAGAATATTTTTTCACCACCTAAAAATTCATCAATTAGCATAGCCAATGTATATGCTTCTTCCCCAGTCGAACTAGCAGCACACCATATTCGCATATCTTTATCTGGTATTCTATTCTTAAGATATGGCAGAACCTTCCCTTTAAAGCAATCAAAGTGGTCCGCTTCTCTCATGAAAAAGGTGTGGTTTGTCGTAATTTTATCTAGCATTGTGATGACTGCCGCTCCACTTTTATCCGATGTTACATAGTCCAAATACTTCGTGAAATTACTACACCCTTCTTGTATGAGTACTTGTTGCAAACGGCCGGATACCAACACCTTTTTTTCATCTTTTAAATTGATACCGTAATTTTTTTTTATATATTCTGCTAATTGTTTAAATTCTTTGTCTGTAATTGTGATCATTTTACCCTCAATATCTTTTGTGATTAATATTTTCCGAATTCACTATCACTAAGAATTATTTTCTTGTTCCTCTTATCGCTCTTACTCTCTGATTCCCTCATTTTTACATCTTTTACCCCCGAATACGTAGTGTTATAATCATCCTCAAATTCTCGGTATGTATTATTTTTCATTGTCTTTCTTAATTTAAATCTTGAAACCTGATCTTCTAGGAGTACCGCCTGACTTGCTAGTTCTTCACTTGCTGCCGCACTTTCTTCCGAAGTAGCAGAATTTGTCTGAACAACCATGGACACTTGCATGATTCCTTGATTGATTTGAGCGATTCCTTGTGCCTGCTCATTGGATGCTTCTGCGATACCACTGATTAAATTAGCAGCACTTGCAATGCCCTCAACTATCTTATTCAGCGCCAACGCTGTTTCGTTTGCAATCTTTGTACCCCCCTCTGCCTTCTTAACAGAACCTTCAATCATGGCAGTCGTCTCTTTTGCAGCATTTGCAGAACGAGCCGCTAGATTTCTAACTTCTTCTGCCACTACAGCAAATCCCTTTCCATGTTGACCTGCTCGGGCAGCTTCAACTGCTGCATTCAATGCTAAAATGTTGGTTTGGAATGCGATATCATCAATTACTTTTATAATTTTTGAAATATTAATGGACGCATCATTGATGTCTTCCATTGCTTTAAGCATATCGCTCATTTGATTATTGCCTTCGATTGCACTGACCTTGGCTTGTTCGGTTAACTGATTTGCTTCTTTTGCATTTTCTGCATTCAGTTTCGTTTGTGCTGATATTTCTTCAATCGATGCAGATAATTCCTCAATGGAACTAGCCTGCTCCGTTGCTCCTTGTGAAAGAGCCATACTTGAATCCGATAATTGAGTAGCTCCTGCTGATACTTGCTCAGCTGCTGTACCGATGTTTCCCATAACCTCATTCAAATTATCGGTCATTTTGCGAAACGCCTTACTAAGCAATCCAACTTCGTCCTTCGTCGTACTTTGAATCACAACATCCAAATCACCATCTGCTACTTTTTCTGCAATACCAACCAAACGGACAATTGGCTTACTTATGATTCTAGAAATAAAGATTCCCAATGCAGTAGCAGCTATAATCGCAATCACAACAATAATAATTACCATCATGATTGTATTATCCGAATCTTTTGAATACTGCTCAGATAAAATTTGTCCATTTTCATCTTTTAATTCAAATAATACAGAGATTTGGTTTAAAATTTCAGCAACAATCGCTGCACTTTCATCTGCTTTATAAATCGAATACGCCTTATCTTTTTGATTAGAAAGTACATACTGGATGATTTCTTCTTGAATTGGTGCATAATTTGCTATCGCTGTTTCCAGATTTTCATAGGCTCCAATACCTTCTTGCGTCTGTAGTGAAGTCTCAAATTCTGCCAGCGCTTCTTTCATAAGCTTATCATTTGTACCTATTTTTTCGACGATTGTATTTAAATTCTCGCTATCCTCTTCTATCAACAAATCTCTTAAACCAATTCGAATCTGCTGATAATAGTTGGATGCATCCGCAATATCACCAAGCGGAACTCCATATTCATTGTAAAGACTACTATATTTCGTATCCATTTGATTTAAATTGTAAATACCTATAACTCCAACAGCTCCTGCTATCATTGCAACAACAATAAATCCTAATAAAAGTTTTGCACCAATTTTCATATTATAATACCATTTCATATAATACCCTCCTTATCATACGTTCGTTAAGCTTTCCATATCTTTATCGTTTAATAGTTTATCGCAGTCGAGCAATAATTTAACTTCACTTCCTACTTTTCCAATTCCTTTTATATATCGGTTCCCTCCATTTTTTACATCTGGAGGATCTGCAATTTCATCCTCTGGTATAGAAATAACTTCCGATACATGATCTACAATTAATCCAATGGAGAAGATTCCTATATCAACTACAATTACGCATGTTCTATCGTTGTATGCAACCCAGTCCTTTTTAAATCGTAGTCTGATATCCATTACAGGTATGATTTTTCCTCTTAAATTGATGATCCCTTTGATATATTCTGGCAATTCTGGAACCTCAGTTATGGGTTGAATGCCAATAATCTCGGTAACATATTTGATTTCGATGCCATACACTTCTTTGGCGATTTGAAACGTGAGAAATCTACCTTTTTGAGTATCTTCCTCTTGCTCCAAAAAATCCACATCGTCTTTTTCATTTTCGAGCATATTTCCTCTCCTTTCAAATTATGATTGGCTTAAATACGAATTATACTACCTTTCCTCTTGTGAAAAAAAGCCAAATTTTTGTAATACTCCCTGGAGTTTCTCCGTATCAATTGGTTTTGCCGCATAAGCATCACATCCAATATCAAATGCGTTCTGGACAAATTGAGTTTCACTTAAAGCCGTAGTCATAATAATTTTTGAACGTTCCGTCGGTAATATACCTTTTTGCAATTCCAGGTCACGAATTGATTTTAAAACCTTAACCCCATCTAGTTTTGGCATCATAATATCAAGGCATATCAAATCGTAAGGATTTTTCTCCTTTACCGATAGTAAGAAAGCATCTAACGCCTCCAAGCCATCTACTACCAAATCACATTCCCCATAACGATTTAGAAACTTGAAAAGAAATTTCCTGCTTACCAAATCATCTTCCGCAATTAGTATTCTCATTATCCTTCCTCCTTATCGAATGTAAGATTATTACGCAGTATTTCAAATTCGGATATTACTTCCTTGCTATTTTTTATCGCTTCCTCCAAATTTCCCCTTCTGGCAGCTAGTTCGATTTTAAAAGCGATATCTTTCATTTTGGTTGATTCCATCTCATTAAATTGCGTTTTTAATTCATGAGCAATCTCCTCTATCGCAATCAAGTTATCTTTTTTCATTGCGAAATCTAATGTTTTTATATTTTTATGTATATCCTGCATCATTTTCGCAATATTAAGATATGGTTGATTGTGCTCATTTCGAATCCCTTGCAATGGATTTTTCTCCTGAAAATATGCACTTACTAATGATAAAGCATCAAATTTTTCTTGCAACTGCGTCGTATTTTCAATCACTTGAAACAGCTGATTCATATCAACCGGTTTTGATATATATTCATCCATTCCTAAGGATAAAAACCGTTCCCTGTCACCCTTAAGTGCATAGGCAGATAAAGCAATAATAGGGGTATGCCTTTCATTTTCTTCTTTTTTTCTTATTTCCTTTGTAGCCTCTATCCCATTCATTTCTGGCATTTGGATATCCATTAAAATGACATCGTATTTATCCGGCTCGTATAAATTAAGAACCTCAATACCATTGTTCGCCAAATCAACCACGTGGCCTCTCATTTTTAAAAGTTTTAAAATAACCTTTTGATTAATTCGATCATCTTCTGCTAATAAAATGGTTAATTCACGTTTTACTCTGGCTAATTGAGGCAATGGACTTTCTTTTCTTTCAATTTGGTTTCCTATTTGAAACGTTAGCGTGAAATAAAAGGTGCTTCCCTTCCCTTTTTCACTCTCAACTCCAATTTGGCCTCCCATCAACTCGATTAATTTCTTAGAAATTGCAAGACCAAGTCCGGTTCCTCCATATTTCTTTGTAAAGGTTTGTTCTACTTGATTAAAGCTTTGAAATAAATGTCTAATATCCTTTGCTGAAATTCCTATACCCGTATCCGTAATCGTAAATTTCAGTTCTACTTCATCCTTTATTCGTTTTATATTTTTCACGGTTAAGCAGATACTACCTTCATTGGTAAATTTGACGGCATTGCTTAAAAAATTATTTATCACCTGGCGCAATCGGTTTGGGTCACCAATTAGGAACTCAGGAATTGAAGTGTTAAAGGTATAGCTTAATTCCAAGCCTTTTTCTTCCACACGTGGAGAATACGTTTTCACAATTTCTTCTACTAGTTCTTTTATATTGAAATTGATATTCTCAATGGATAATTTACCAGCTTCCATCTTCGAAAAATCGAGTATGTCATTGATGATTTTTAAAAGAGAATTTGCACAGGCCTTTGCTGTAATCAGATTGTCCTTTTGTTCATTGCTCAATTCCGTCATAAGTGTTAAGTCTACCATTCCAACCATACCATTAATCGGAGTTCGTATCTCATGACTCATATTGGCTAAAAACTCACTTTTTGCCCTGTTTGCTGCTTCAGCTGCCTCCTTCGTTGAAATAAGTCGAAATTCAGACTGTTTCTTTTCCGTAATATCGGTAATAATGGTTACAATATCATTTTTGTAAGGACTGTATAGCGATATCGAAAGCCACTTATCATAAACACTACAATAATACTCCTCAATTGTGATACGTCGACCAACAGTCAAAATATCTGCATACTCATGTAATGCATTCTCTAAAAATTCATTTGAATTAGAGAAAATTTCTTTAAAGCGTTTTTGAATGATTTGATTTTTTTCCACCTTAAACATCTCTTCAAATGCACAATTTACTTCAACAAACTCTAAATCATACGGTTTATTGTTCTCATCACAAAGTAAATTGCAATACGAATACGCACTTTGCATATTCATAAATAGATAATAATACTTTTCTTGATTGAAAAGAATTTCTGTCTCTGCTCTCTTTCTTTCTGTTATGTCCCGGATAATACTAAAGAGAATTTTCTTCTCACCAATACTGATTCCTTGTGAGCTTACCTCAACTTGAAATTCACTTCCATCCTTACGTGTATGTGTCGTTTCGAAAAACAATCCATTTTGAATCGCCTGTTGTACCTGTTCTTTTTCATATCTCCAGCTTGGTCTAATTTTTGTGATATTCATAGAACACAGTTCTTCTTGCGTATAACCATAGGCCTCTACGGCTGATTTGTTTGCCTCAAGGATAAAGCCATCCAAATCCAATATAAATATGGCATCCCTCGCATTATCTATTATTTTCCGATAGCGTTCTAATACTTCTTCTGCTTCTTTTCGTTCTGTAATATCATAGATTGAACCTATATATCCAGCAAATTTATTATTTAGGTCATAATACGGGGTGTCGATTGCAAGACACCAACGATACACTCCATCATATCTACGGATACGTACTTCAAAGTGAAAATGCTTTCGCCCGCGTACTGCCTCTTTTCTAAGCTTCGCATAGAGTACTAAATCATCTGGATGTATACTGTTATGCCATAATAGGTTGAGCGATTCGCCCTGTGATATACCGGTAAACTCACTCCAAACATTATTTACATAATTGCATTCCAGCTCCTTGTCACTCATCCAAGCCAGAGAGGGAAGCTGATTTAGAATATTAACGCAGACATCTCTAGACTCCGTGATTAATTTTTCATTGATTTTACTTTCGGTTATATCGATAAACGTCACAATGCAATTTGTCTTATCATCCATAACAATTGGTGTAACACTTACCCGAAACCAGTATTCCTGCTCTTGATTCTCTTTTACTAAGATTTTATGTAATTCTATGTTGCTGGTTGTTTTTCCACTTTTAATCGACTGTTTGATTGCAATTAGTAAATCACATTCCGCACAATTCAAGCCGTAAGTACACCCACGCTTATCTTTAAAGCTTTCCTTACACTGAAAACTATCTCCAAAGTGCCTTCCAATTACCTGCTCCCTATCTTTTTGAATAAAGAGTAATGAAGTGTCGTTCACCTGTGTTATTAATGCATCTTCATTCATAATCAGCATACCGACTGGCGCAGATTCAAACATGATTTTCAAATTGTTCTTTTCATTTATGTTGTCAATCTCAAGCGTTCTTAGTCTAGTGATATCCCGAAGAACGACAACTGCACCAATCCGTTTTGTATTTCGATCGTTTATTGGAGAAAAGGAGGCCGATATAAACCGTTTCTTATTATTTTTTTTATAGATAACCGTATTATTTTCCAATCCGCATACTACATTGGTTGCAATTACTCTTCTTAAAGGGCTTGTAAGAAGGATATCTGTTGTTGCATTGTAAAATTTAATCACCTCATCAAAATCTTTATCCAATACATTTGTCGAATCCTGTCCTATAATTTTCTCAGCTTTCTGATTGATATAAAGAATGCGCCCCTCTAAGTTAGTTGAAATTACACCATCTCCAATACAAGACAATGTCGCCTCTGCAAGCGCAATTGTTTCATTTGCTGTTCGATTTCTCATGATATATCACCTCAATCTTTTGATTTACAAATCGATTAGTTCTGCTACATCCAAAATCAAGCTAATACTTCCATCTCCTAGCAAAGTGCATCCTGCTAATCCCTTTATTTTCCTCATTTTCTGTATGTATACCGGCAATGTTTTTACTACAACTTGTTGCTGTCCTAATAGTTCATCTGCAAAAACACAAACTTTTTTACCTTCCTGTTCCACGATAATGATAATACCTTCCGAAAAATCAATCACCTTTGTTTCCACTTTAAACGTTTCATGAAGCCTTAAAATCGGATAACATTCTCCTCGAATCATAATCATCTCATTACCATCTGGATCCGTTATAATATCTTCTTTATGTGGGCGTAAGGATTCCTTTATTGAATTTATTGGTATGGTATAGCAGGAATTTCCTACTTTTATATTCATGCCATCGATGATTGCTAAGGTTAGCGGGATGGTTAGGATTATCGTTGTTCCTTTATTTGGTACACTATCAACAGACAAAGTACCTCCAATTGACTCAACATTCTTCATAACAACATCCATACCAACACCACGTCCTGAAAATTCAGAAACACTGTCCTTCGTAGAAAAGCCAGGAAGCAAAATAAGGTTAAAGATTTCTTTATCTTGCATATCTTCTGGTCTTTTAAATAAAAGATTATTCGCTTTTGCCTTTTCCAATATTTTTTCTTTGTTTAATCCTTTTCCATCATCTCGAACAATGATTAGAACGTCGCTCCCAGAATTCTTGGCTTCTAATGTAAGTGTTCCTGTCTTATCTTTCCCTATGTTTAATCTTTCTTCGGTTGATTCTATTCCATGATCAATTGAATTTCGTACCAAATGCATTAATGGATCCGATATATGTTCAATAATATTTTTATCAACCTCGGTATCCTCACCATTTATTTGCAGCTGTACTTCTTTTCCTAACTGTTTGCACATATCACGCACAATTCGATGCATTTTTTGGAAGGTAGGAGCAAGCGGAACCATTCGTATAGACATAACCGTATCTTGCAGTTCGCTGGTTATTTTATTCAGCTGTTGCGCTGCTTTTTGAAAGTTATCCAATTCCAAATCAATCAAGTCTGGATTCTGAGTAACCATTGCTTCTGCTATTACCATCTCGCCTACTAAGTCCATAAGTTTATCTAGTTTAGATACATTTACACTGATTATACTTTGAACCGTTGAATGCAGCTCTTTATCCGTATCCTTTCCTATTATTCCAGCTAAGTTTTTATTACAAATTTCAGGTGTCTTAACTGGATTGTCCGTCGTAACCTTTTTCGTTACAATCAAGTTATCTTTATATTCTTCTTGATCTATTTGTAGTAATTCAATTGATTTTAGAAAAACGGTCTCTTGTAATAACTGATTTATTTGATCATAACTAGCATTTGATTTAAGATATATGGTAAAACCTTGCCTTTGAATTAGTTCAATACTGCCCTCATCATCAATGATATTTTCTGGAAAATGATAGAATTCCTCCGTTAAATCAGATAGATTGTGAATAATAGTATAAGCACGTATATTTTCCATCTCGCAACCGTCTTCGAAAAAAATAACAACCTTATAACAGTTTTCATATTCAATCGAGGAAGCTTTCTCCTGACTTATGTAATACTGCTGTGGGGTTTTTTCGATTTCAAGTTGCGATTCTTTGGACTGCGAATAATTATTTTCAGTTTTAAGATTGGTTAAAAATAATTTTAGTTCTTCCATTAATACTGATGCATCACCATCCGTATTATCTCCATTCTTGATTTTCTCAATCTCAACTTTAATAAAGTCAACGCCTTCCAAAACATAATCAGAAAGTGTACTACAATCTAACCGCTCTGGTTTTTCTTCTCGCAGAAAATAAAATATATCCTCCATAGTATGAGCAAGGGACGAGATACTATAAAACATCATCAAGGCTGCTGAACCTTTAATTGTATGCATGATTCGAAAAATTTCATTGATTGCATCTGGTGCAAAAGTACTTTCCTTTTCACTACTTAATATCGATTGTTCCAACTGTTCGATCAGTTGCGAAGTTTCAAATATAAACATATCAAGCATTGGCTCATTTGTAATTAAGTTTGACATTTTATACCCCCTGCCAATAAGTTAAGCAGTTAATAGTTTATTAACCGCATTCACTACAAGCTCTTCCTTAAATGGTTTTACAATAAAGGTCTTAGCGCCATTCAATATTGCTTCTCGAACCATATTTTCTTGTCCCATTGCAGAAACCATAATTATTTTTGCTTTGGAATCCATTTGCATAATTTTTTTTAGAGCCTCCAAGCCTGTCATATCAGGCATTGTGATATCCATCGTTACGATATCCGGTTTGCTTTCCTTGTATTTTTCTACTGCTTCCACTCCAGTTGCTGCTTCTACAAATTCCATGTCCTCGTTCTTACATAGTATCGTTTTAATTGCTAATCTCATAAAGGCCGCATCGTCAACAATAAGTACTTTTTTCATAATTCCCTCCATTTTTTCTTTTGTGAACTGATATTTGATTTTGCTTAATTTACTATATTTCTATCACATTACCCGAATCGACAAACTATTTTGTTAAAAAAACTCAATTAATCATAAAATCGTAATTTTAACTTCACAAATAGTAAACAAGGTAAACGATTACTTTTATTATATAATCTGCATTTATATCTGTCAACATTGCTATTCTTTTTAATTTTACAATTATTTACAGTTATTGTTGCCTATTTTTTCTGTTTATTCCGTACTATATTTTGATTTATCTATACATTGCATACATTTCCTCTTTTGGCAATCCTATAACAATTAACGCAAAAAACTCCAAACTTTTTACTATTTGAAGTTTTTTCTCAATAAACTCGGTTCATAAAATCATAAAAAACTGGAATAATAAAACTAAAAAATAGAGAGGGAAATCTTATGAAAAATGCAAAAGATGGCTTATCTGTTGGACATTTATCCATGATGGCACTTGGAACAGTGATTGGCGGTTCTTTTTTTCTTGGCTCTTCCGTTGCGATACAAGCTGCTGGTCCAAGCATTATTTTATCCTATATTGTATGTGGTATCATGGTATATTTCATACTTTTCGCACTATCCGAAATGACGGTTTCAAATCCAGATTCCGGTTCCTTTCGATCCTTTGCTTCCGAATATGTTAGTAATGGTACCGGCTTTGTCGTTGGATGGGTATATTGGACTGGAATGGTAATTGCTATGTCAAGTGAAGCAACTGCTGTTTCTTTATTAGTAAGAGAATGGCTTCCTACTATATCCATCTCATTGCTTGGTACCATAATTATCGTTGGGGTTACTTTACTAAATCTTTTAGGTGCAAGACAATTAAGTCGGTTAGAAAGTATTCTAGCTGCGATTAAGATTTTTGCGATTCTTGCATTCATTATACTGGGACTTATTCTTACTTTAGGGCTTTTTCCAAATATAAATACGATTGGTACCATTGTATTTCGCTCTGAATCATTCTTACCAGGAGGGATAAAAAGCTTAGCCGGTAGTATGCTTATTGTATTATTTACCTATGCCGGTTTTGAAATTATAGGGCTGGCTGCATCAGAGACAAAAGACAAACAAAAAACAGTTCCAAAAGCAATTCACTACACAGTTTTTTCTCTGATCTCACTTTATATTTTGAGCATTACGATTTTACTATTCCTTGTACCTACCTCCGCTTTAAACGAAAGCGTTAGTCCTCTTGTTTCTGCATTGAATTATTATCATATCGCATGGGCCGGTACTGCAATGAATGTAATACTAATCAGTGCGATATTATCTACTATGTTAGCAGCAATGTTTGGTATTGGCAGAATGCTTCGTTCTCTTGTTGAAGATGGGCTTGGTCCTAAATTTTTAAAAGATAAATCGGATGTACCTTATCGTGGCATTTTATTTTCAGGTCTGTCTATGCTTCTTTCGTTGTTTGTTGGTTTAATTTTTCCACGTGTCTATTTATTTTTAATCAGTTCTGGAGGCTTTGCATTACTTTTTACGTATATCATGCTTATGTTTACACACATCCGTTTTCGAAGAAGAAATGGGATGCCGGAAGGGAAATGCCGATTGTGCGGATTTCCATATAGTTCATTATTTACCTTGCTAGGGCTGATTATTGCTATGTTTAGTATGCCATTTATTTCAGGTCAAACTTCAGGTTTTTTTGCTGGAATATCCTTAGTAGCTTTTTTTACCATTTGTTATGCTATTATGAAAGTATGGAATCGAAGAAGGCTTCCGGATACCGATTCTGTCTATCCAACCAAATTTCCAGATAATAGGTCTTTTTTAACCGAATTTTCAAAAGAATTTCATGATGAAAGACATAAAAAAAAATAAATGGTATTAAAAAAGTCACTACTTACATTCATAAGTAATGACTTTTATTTTAATTCTCTAATTTGTTACGGTATCTTGCCCAACTTCATCCATTTTTTCTAAATCAAGCACTTCAATATAATAAAATGGTCCCTCTTTACTATCGATTCCTTGCCGCAAAATACCTTTTACCTTTATCCAGTCTTTCCCTGATTCATATTGTGTCAGATCTTCATCGGATAGGATTTCAAAGCTAACATATCCTCCCTGACAATATGGGCAGCTAGGTCCATATCTTCCGATAAAATCATATGGCCTATAATCTCCAATATAATAGCCTTCTATCTCTACCGTCTGTCCTTCATATTGGTCAAAATACATATACCAGTCGTTGATCTGTGTTGCAAAATATTTGTCACCAACTAAATTCTCTATTTCTCCATCAAAATCAGCTTGATCCGCTTTAATGTCACAGTCATAGACGGAATTTTCCTTTACAATCGCGTTCGCATGAATTGGTTCACCGGATGCTTCCGGTGCTGATTTTTTTGTTGTTTTATCCTCCTCTTCATCCGTTGTTTCTTCTGTACTATCTAGCTCATTGGTTATTTTTTCGGAATCTTTACTCATTTTTTCATTTGAGGTTGCACTTTGTTTTTTACTGCATCCACAAAGCGTACAAATGCAAATTAACAATAGCAATACAATAAAAATTTTTTTCTTCACAATTGTGTCACCCTCTCTCTCATTTTTTCAATTAGTGAAAAGGTAATAAACACGATTATATTTGCAATTACGATACTCGCCCCCGTCGGTGTAGAATACACATATGACACGTAAATTCCCGCACAAAAACATAAAATAGAAATCAAAACCGAAGTAATAATTACTGTTATAAACTTTTTACATATCCGCATCGCGCTTAACGACGGAAATACAATTAAGCTTGAAATAAGAAGAGTTCCCATCATCCGCATTCCAAGCACGACTGTCATGGCGGTAAGTAAAGCAATAATCATATTATATAAATCGCTCTTTGTGCCTGTTGCTTTTGCAAATGTTTCATCAAATGTTACTGCAAAAATTCTTGGATAGAAAGCAACAAACAGAATAATTACAACAACTGACAAGATAATGGATATCGTAACATCCGATTTACTCATTGCCAAAATACTACCAAACATATAGTTGCATACATCCGTATTCATACCAGTCGTAAGTGATACTGCCATGATTCCGATTGCCAGGGCTCCACTACACATTAAAGCAGTTGCTGCATCTCCTTTTATTTTACTATTCTCATTCATTCTTAAAAGAAGGAATGCTGCTAACACACATACTGGTATTGCCACGCTCAAAGGAGCAAGATTGGTTACATAAGCTACTGCCAGCGCCGCAAATCCAACATGTGACAGGCCATCCCCTATCATGGAATAACGTTTTAATACCAGGCTGGTTCCAAGCAGTGCCGCACACAAGGATACCAATACCCCAACAATCACGGCTCGTATCATAAATGGATAAGAAAAAATTTCGATTATGGTCTCCATCATGCCTCTATCCCTCCTGTTAAAAAATGCTTTCCAAGCTCACTGTTTTTATAATCCTCTCGCTTTCCAAAAAAAAGTTGTGTCTTTCCAAGATGCAGAATATGGCTGGCATAATCAATGGCTCCTCTTACATCATGTGATACCATAATGACTGTTATGTTCTCTTTTTGATTCAATTCTTTTACAAGTTCATATAATTCCATCGACATAATGGGATCCAACCCAGTTATAGGTTCATCTAATAAAATCATCCTTTTTGTTGCGCAAAGCGCCCTTGCTAGTAAAACTCTTTGCTGTTGCCCCCCAGAAAGTTCTCTGTAGCATTTATCCTTTAAGAAAAGAATGCCAAGCTTATCCATTTTATCCAGAGCATCTTGTTTGTCTTTTTTATTATAAAAAGGTCTTATTCCGCAGCTGTTTAGTCTACCAGATAAGACTACCTCATATACGCTGGCAGGAAAATCTTTCTGTATCTGTGTCTGTTGCGGTAAATATCCTATTTCATTTTGTTTTACCCCTTCCCCTGTTAGAATACGACCCGATGAAGGCTTTTTCAAATTTAGAATCCCTTTAATTAACGTGCTTTTTCCCGCTCCATTTTCACCGATCATACAAAGATAATCTCCTTGATTTATCGAAAAATTAATTTTAGACAATACATCTTTTCCTTCATAGGAAAATGAGACATTCTGACAAGATAACAGACTCATGCTAATTTAATGCCTCCTTCAATACTTCTAAATTATGCTCCATCAAATCCATATAGGTAACTCCAGCTTCAAAATCCTCCTTGCTGATATTATGAACCGCATTCAAAAGTTCACTTTTAGCTCCCGTTTCCTCACATATGGAATCACAGATTTTTTCATTTGATAATTCGATGTGAAAAACAACCGGTATTTCATCCCTTTTTACTTTATCGGTCAAAAATGCAATCGTCGAAGCATTTGCCTCGGTATCAGTAGAGCATCCTGGAAAAGCGGCATAGTATGTCAATCCATAGGTGTCAACAAAATAACGAAACGGAAAGCGGTCACCCACAATAATTTCGGTACGTTTTGCATGATCAACAACATCTTTAAATTTCTGATCAAGTGTGGTTAACTGAGCTATATATTCTTTTGTATTTTTTTGATAGTATCCTGCATTCTCTGGATCCATCTCACACAATGAATCACATAATTTTTGTACAATCAGGATTGTATTCTTCGGTGATGTCCATACATGTTCATCATATTCTGATTCTTCTTCTGTTTCTCGCTCAACCTCTACTTCTTCCTCTTCTTCTGGCGTCATTCCCTCTACTAATTCTTCTTCCACTAGGTCAACGCAATCCATAAGTGTTACTATTTTTTTATTCTTCGCATCAATTGAATCCAATATAGACGTTACCCAGGCATCCGAATCACCACCTACATAGACAAACATATCTGAATTGTCTACCTCTTTGATATCTTGCGGAGTAGGTTCAAAACTATGACTCTCCGAACCAGGTGTTAGCAACATCGTCAGGTTAATATGCTCTCCTCCAATTTGGCGAAGGAAATCATACTCTGGAAAAATAGTAGCAACTATATTTATTTTCCCATTATCACGTTCCGCATTTTCTTTTTTTGAACCACATGAACACAAAGCCACCATAATTACTATGGAAGCGATCAGCAAAACTACACATCTATTCAATTTTTTCACTATACTAGACCTCCAAAATCACAATATTATTCTATAAAAAAGACATCAAAATAAGATGGTTACACAAAACCACCACATAACTATATTGTAATTCAATCGTCCATTCTAACCTTATCCAAAATGAGAGTTCGCTCCAAAATAGAGCAAAGAAACGTAGCCTCAGCCTTTATGCAAAATGCTACGATAAAGAAAATTACTACTGTAAAAGATATAACACTTCCTAATTGTTTTAGCATATTTTCAGCAAGTTGAAGTTCATGACAAATCGAACAATCGGAACCGGTACAATCATGGATTTCATTTGATGCTTCAAATATTGTAAAATATAACATTACAAATACCATACAAAATGCGAGAAGAACTGCTATATATTTTGAATAACCTGATTTTCTTTTCATATTGCAATTCCTCCCTTACTTTTTATTTCCTTATCTATTTCCTTTTTTATTTCTTCATACAATTATCGCATCTGCCATAAAACATTGTCTTTCCCGGATTAATGAATATATTATGATCATTTGAAATATGCTCATATAAATGTTTTAATTCCGGACATTGTATATTTACCAGATTACCACATTGTTCACATTTTAAGTAGAAAAGCACACTATCCTGCTTTTTTGGTAAGTATCGATAGCACGTTCCACTGATTCCATCAATCGTTACTTTTGCAATTTCTTTTTCTCCTACCAACTTATCCAGGTTCCGATAGATTGTCGTTAAACCAACCATATCTCCTTTTTTATTTAATGAATCTGCAATCTGATGGATGGTAATGTATGTATCTGCATTGTCCTGAATACACTGCAAAATACTTTCTTTTTGCTTGGTTTTGTACTTTTTACCAGTATTCATATTATCTCCTGCCAAAATATACTTGTATTTATTGTTACAAATTGAAAACGTTTTTCATTTTACTCCATCTTTTACCATCCGTCAAGTAATTTGGTTCGATTTACCAGTACTTTTGAAATACATCTCCAATAAATATAGCCTGTAGTATGACTTGCATTAATCCTGAATGAAGCTATCATACCATTCTTGCCCGTTTTTGAAATTGATGGCGCTATGATTCCCCATAATGGCTCCACACACAATTGCCATAACCTGCCCTTCCAAGCCGTCCTGTCCGCCTTCTTTAAAAAGTGCAAAGCAATAATCCAGTGTATATTCTCCATAATAGAGGAGTTCCCGATACTCTATCTCATGTTCCTTAATATAGTCTTGTGGAGAAGAAGCTGCTGCAGGAGACGAGCATATTTTGCTGATTAGATTCTCAATGATTACGTCTGTATTTATCGTTCCATGTTCTATTACTTGTTTATAACAAGCCTTAATATGTTCATAAATATACTTTTGGGTATCAATCGCATCTTCATATATATCCGCCGGAAACTTATCTTTTATCGAAGATGCAAAGTAACTACCATCCATTGGACGCCAATATTCCTGTAATGTATAAGTGCCATCATCCTTTACTACAAAGGTCAATGCAACTGGCATATGACTGCCACCTTCTTCGCTGATACTGGTCTTTGTATAGTTAAATGCCTGCACTAATACCATTGCATATACAGTTAAAAGATTATCCTTAGTTTCTGTCTTTAAAGTCGTATGCGACTCCACTTCTATATCATATCTAGGGAATACATCTTGATTTTCTGTCAGAATTGTCTGTGAAACCACTTCCTCTAAATCGGTTGCTCCGCTGTCCTTATCATTTTCAAACTCTTTACCATTTTCTGATTCACTACTTTGTGTCTGATTGCGACTTTCTTTATAATCGAGAGATACCATATCCGACAAATTTTTCACCGTAAATATAGCATCTTCGCTATAGGTAAGCTTTTTGTAATTGATATTCAACATCTTGTAGTCAATGCCTTCCCCTCTAAGATTAACTGAATATCCCAATGCATCTGGATAAGCACATATACAGCTAACAACCTCGTCCTTGTTTACAAATACCAGATGTACCATGCCCTCACTTACACTTTCCACTAAATCATCGCTTCGAATCCCCATTATTTCTTCCTGCATTTCGCTTGGAAGATATGGATCAAATGTATAGACAGCGGTCCATTCAAAAGGAACTACCGCATTGAAGTCGATCTGATCTTGCGTAATATTTAATATTGCTTCTTTTAAGTTTCGATTATTGCGTTTCACATTACTTTGCGGATTGGAAAGTAAGCATATTACCATTATTACTACTAAAATTAAGGAGACAATCACTGTTACTTTGGCTGGTTTTTTATACTGTAAGACATTCTTAATCCTTCCTTTTGTATTCCCTTCGCCAAAAGCCAATGGGGTACCAGACAACGTTCTACCTCTGACAGAAAGACTTAATAGAGAAGTGGAATATTCTTTTCTAATATCCTCTTTCGTTGTTTTCATTACGTGTTCGTCGCAAGACATTTCCATATCTTTGCAACAAAGTACAAAAGCGACCCATGCCAGTGGATTGAACCAGTGAACCGATACGGTTAAGAAAGAAATTAGTTTTATGATGTAATCATGTCTTTTCAAGTGCGTACGTTCATGTTGTAGAATATATTCCATTTCTATTTGTTTTAGATTGGATGGAATATAGATACGTGGTTTCACAATGCCAAGTATAAAAGGCGTTTCCAAATGATCTACCAAATAGATATTGTCCTTAAACTTTACAGAACCAACTAAGCGATACTTTAATCTAATATAAGATACCGCACTATAAATCAGTAGCAGTATAAGACCTACCAACCATATGCTTTGTGCAATGAAAATCAAATTTTGCATCGGATTAACACTCGCCATTGGCTGTGCCGCTGGAAGTACATGATTGACAGTATTGTCTATTACGGAACTACCGGTATGAATCTGTGGTATTTGTTCATAAAGGATTGTTTCAGATATTGGTTTCGTTTTCTTTGGAAGTAAGCTTAGTACCATTTCAAATGGTACCGGACAAATCATACGAATAAAAGCAACGCCCCAAAGATAATACGCATATTTCTTAGGTGCCCCTATCATCTTTAGTAAAAATCGAGCAAGGATAATAAAACAGATGACAATACCTGCCTGATAACTCATATTTAGTAACGGAATAAAAATATCATACATTCGATTCATGCCTCCCAACCATATCTACGTCTTACAATTTTTCAATAATTTTTTTTAATTCTTCTATTTCTTTTTGACTTAATTTTTTTCGTGTAGTAAAAGCTGTCAAAAACTGAGGAAGCGATCCACCAAAAGAGTTTTCTACGTATCGTTCACTTTGATGGGCATAAAAGTCCTCTTTTTTAATCCTTGAGGTAACAATTCCATTCTGATTTTGAAAAATCCCTTTTTGCATCAACCGCTTTAAAACGGTATATGTGGTCGTTCTTTTCCAATTAAACTCTTCTTCACAAATCAAAATCAATTCATTGGTAGCAATCGGTTCTCTCTTCCATATAATATCAGCAAATTTTGCTTCTATCGTTCCTAATGTATATTCTTCCATTATAAAGCCTCCTTTGTCTATAACATGTAGACAATTGAAGTCTACACCTTGTAGACGGTTTTGTCAATCAAAAACTCCCGCGCAACAAAAGATTAACAAACCTCTTTTAACATGAATAAAATAGTAAAACAAAATGATTTGAGGATGGTGTTTTAAATGTTAAGCATTCATGCAATTACTTCAAATGAATTGCCCTACGATATCGAGATAATAGCAACTAATTTATTCATACCGTGGGCTTTAGATATCGATCAGGAAGGCAAATTGTATGTAACAGAGCGTTCCGGAAGCATTTGGATTATGAAAGATGGCCTTTTCTTACCAGAACCACTTATTACCTTGGAAACCCCATTTATAAGCCGTGGTGAAGGTGGATTGCTGGGTATTGCCCTTGATCCCGATTTTATATCAAACCATTATATATATGTCATGCATTCTTATATAGATAATGGAACAATTTACAATCGCGTTGTAAGACTACTGGAAGAGAATCATAAAGCAACGATTGATCGTGTGATTCTTGATCGAATTCCAGGAGGCAGTGTTCATAATGGTGGTAGAATAAAAATCGGTCCGGATCAAAAATTATATATCACTACAGGAGATGCTGGTAATCCGAATCTTTCACAAGATATCAACAGTTTGGCTGGGAAAATATTACGAATAAATCTAGATGGAAGCATTCCGATGGATAATCCTTTCAAAAATTCACTAATTTTTAGCCTTGGTCATAGAAACCCGCAAGGATTAGCCTGGAATTCAAATAATATGTTATATGCATCAGAACATGGACAGAATGCACAGGATGAAATTAATATAATCATTCCGGGTGCAAATTATGGATGGCCTATTGTTCAAGGAGATGAAGATACAACGAATGTGATTATGAGAAAGCCTTTATTGCATAGTAATGAAATAACATGGGCACCTTCTGGAATTACCTTTGTAAACCAAGGTACATGGAACGGAAAGTTACTAGTTGCTGCTTTACGCGGGGAGCAACTGATATCAGTTTCACTAAATAACCAAGGCACCAAAGTAGAAACATATGAATCCTGGCTAGTTGATACATACGGGCGCTTACGTGAAGTGATTCATGCCCCAGATGGATCTATTTATCTGACAACTAGCAACCGTGATGGCAGAGGTGTTCCAGAAATTAGTGACGACAGGATTATCCGCCTTATTCCTAAGCAAAATCTATAATAAAAGAACCCTATTAAATAGGATCAGTTAAAATCGTAGTAAACTTCGTTTTTTAACTTTCTATCTATAGGGTTCGTTTTATATGAAATGAGCGATATTCTTATTAAGTAGCTAAATTCAAATTCCTCCACCACATAAATTTTCTTCTTGCTAGCCTTTCACCTTCTTTGCAATAATAGCACTCGAACGCTTTATTGCATGCTCTGCAACTTTGATTGGCATCGTCTCAAATGTACCCGCATGAAGATCACGTACTTTCTCAAGATGTATTGCATTAAATTTGCATTGTACGGTACACTGTCCACATCCAACGCAAAGATATTCATCGACTTTGGTTGCACCGCAACCCAGACAACGCGCCGTCTCTTTCTTAAGCTGTTCTTCCGTAAACGTCACTCTGGTATCCTTAAATGTCTTTTCATTTTCCACCTTATGCAAAGGTACCTGACGAGGCGTATTATCATAGCTTTCTGGTTGAAGATCAAGATTACTCTTATCCAGTGCTTCGTAATGTCTGCGATCACGTCCTAATGTAAGCGTCTGTCCAGGCTGCACAAAACGGTGCAGGGAAATTGCTGCTTCTTTACCAGCTGTAATTGCATCGATTGCAAATGCAGGTCCGGTATACGCATCTCCACCTACAAAAATATCCGGCTGCGCACTCTGATAGGTAAAAGCGTCCGCTTGAACGGTATTATTCGGGTTTAACACTACCTTAGTTCCTTTTAACAGATCACCCCATACAATCGACTGACCAGCGGAAAGAAGTACATTTTCACATTCTACTGTAATTGTTTCGGTCTCATCATATTTCGGATTGAATCTACCGTCTGGATCTTTTACTGAAGTACACTTTTTAAATATAACGGCTTTTACTTTTCCATTTTCTGTAACAACCTCTTTTGGTCCCCAGCTATTATGAATCGTAATTCCTTCTTCCTCGGCTTCTTCCACCTCATCAATCGATGCAGGCATGATATCTCTTGACTCTAGGCAGAACATAGAAACGGATTCACTGCCAACACGTACTGCTGCTCTTGCAACATCAACCGCTACATTTCCACCTCCAATAACTACCGTTTTACCGTCTAGTTTTATATCATTTCCAAGATTAATATTTCTAAGGAAATCAACCCCTGCTACAACTCCTTTAGCTTCTTCCCCAGGAATATTGATTTTACGTCCACCTTGTGCACCAATCGCAAGATAAAAACCAAGATATCCTTGTGCACGAAGCTCATCTATTGTGATGTCTTTTCCTACTTCAACACCCGTCTTAAACTTAACACCTAATTCCTTTAATACTTCAATTTCAGCTTCTAGCACTTCTTTTTCCAAACGAAAAGCTGGAATTCCAAGTTGAAGCATTCCACCTATTTTATTCTCTTTTTCAAATACCGTGATATCATAATTATCCTGTGCAAGAAAATATGCACAACTTAATCCTGCCGGACCGGAACCAATAATTGCAATCTTTTTGTCATGACAATCATAACGTTTTGCCGGAATAAAACGACCTTCTTTATTAAGTTCTTGATCTGCAATGAATTTCTTGATTTCATCAATTGCAATCGGCTGATCAATCTCTCCTCTGGTACACTCGGTCTCACATCGATGATTACAGATTCGTCCACAAACGGCCGGGAATGGATTCTCTTTTTTGATGAGCTCCAAAGCATCCATATAGTTACCCTGTGCTGCCAGTTTTATGTAACCTTGCACTGCAATATGGGCTGGACAGGCTGTTTTACAAGGTGCAGTACCTGTGCTTACTACGTCTTCACGATTCACACGGTAATCTACATTCCAATCATTCCTAGACCAGTGACTGTCACTCATTTTCTTATACTCCGCATCTTTTGGAAGCGGTGTCGTAGTACATAACTTTTGTCCCATTTTTAAAGCATTTGCAGGACAGTTTTCTACACACTGTCCACATGCAACACATTTATCTTCTTCTATTTTCGCTACATAGTTCGAACGGATTGCATCTTTTGCACCAAACATCATACCAACACGAAGTCCAAAACAAGAACAAACACAGCAATTGCAAATAGCTGCGCTATCACCCGCCTCTTCGATATTCGGCATATTATGCATCAATCCATTTTCCTCTGCCTTACGTAAAATTGCTTCTACTTCTTCACGAGAAACCTCGCGTGCTCTTCCAGTACGAATGTAGTATTCCGCACCTTTTCCAATTTGAATACACATATCCTCTTCTAGATGTCCGCATCCTTCCCCTATGGTACGGCGGGAAGCCCTGCAAGAACACGGTGATACCGAATAGGTATCATACTTATCTAGATAGTAGGAAATTTTCTCGAAGGGATTGGCCTTTGGGTCATCTTTAATGGCGCTTTCGATTGGAACAACTCGCATCAAGCCATATCCATTTGGCAACATAGGGGCCATCGTAGCCATACGGATTCTGGTATACTCTTCAAAGGCTTTACCAACCTCTGGATGCGCTGCCAGTTGCGCTTTATTATTTACCAACATCTCCATAATTCCTGGCGCAAAAATCTGCATAAAGAAACGATCCTGTCCATCCTCTGGGTCTGTTGTAACACGAAATACTCCCATATCAGCAAGTTCAAGCGCCATTTTATGTACTTGCTCTACAGGCCTTCCCACTTTCTTTGCCAGATACTCGGCAGTTCGCTCATGTCGAAGACCTGCTGCTGCCGCGACATCTGCCATATCATCTGATAGAATTGCTGCTAACGAATAATACTCGGGTGCATTTTCATCAATTTTATTGATAACACCACTGATTCCACCAACTATTTTACATAACTTCACAATTTTTGGTCTTAAATCCATTTTACACTCCTCTTCCTCTCAATCAATTGATTTTTCCAAAATGTAGTTCTCTCATACCCTCTACTTCATCACATACTGCTTTCAAATTGCAAGATGCACAGTCCATTTTAAAATCTTTTAGCATATGATCTAGTGCTTGTGTAATTTTTTCTGTCTTTTGAATCTGCTGTTTCAATCCTTCATAATCAAAATCAGGTATCGTTATAAATATCACTTTTACCGCATCAATGAGCGAATGCCGGTGATATTGCTCCATATACAGTCCGCCTACCTTTGCAAAGTCAAGTCCTTGTTCAATTGCCGTCCGACTTACCCTTGCTGGCTCTCGTTGATTCGATGCCGATATCCTTGTCATGAACCCATGCGGGTTAATATGATATCTGGTGTACTCCATCTGGCGGATTGTGGCATAGAGCTTATCCTCCTCCAGAAAAGCTTCTTGCTTCACTCGAAGCAGTGCAATCCTTGCATATGGCGTATCTTTCATAATTTCTGGTAGGTCTTTACCATATAACAAGATTTCATCTTGCTCTACCAAATCCAATCGCTGCGTTATTGTCTGACCCGCGATGGCTGCCATCGTTCCACCACCCAATTCATACGCCATATCGGTTCGAAGTACAATCCCATTGTTCCCGTCATCTGGCCACACTGTCTTTGGTACGACAAGGTTTTGAAATGGTAATCCTTCCAGCAAGGAAAGCTCGCTGCTTATTATATCATCGTAGATTTTCATATTTTATAACCGCTTATCCCGTTTCATTCTATCATAATGTTTCAGTAACCAAGGTGTTACTAGTGCACTAAATTTCATGTCCAGATTAAAGAAATATAAAATCCAGCTTAAAAGAAATAGTGCAAACAAAACAATTGCTATGATTAAAATTACATTCATCTTTTACCCCATTTCTGCGCTGCTCTTTAAAAGTCTCGCTTGCGGGACTATGCATATAATCAAGTTTGTGTGCGCAGCGCAGACACAAACTTGCTGAGTGAAAAGATATTCGTTCACTCTTGCTCTTCCTTTCTATGCATTTGCAACCATTCCTTTTTGACGAGCGAATTCCGCTGCTCCCAAAGCTCCAATCACTTGTGGGTCAATTGGCAGCTTCACAACTTTAATCTTTAGAACCTGCTCAATTGCTTTTATGAGACCATCATTCTTTGCACATCCACCGGTTAACGTAATGCGATCGGTAGCTCCCGCCTTTTTTGCCATAACAAAACAACGTTTCGCAACCGATAATTGAATTCCGGCTGCTATCTCATCCATTGGTTTTCCCTCTCCAACCAAAGAAACCACTTCACTTTCTGCAAAAACCGTACACTGGGATGTAATTGGAATTACATTCTTAGCACGAAGACTTAGCTTGGAAAACTCAGGCAATTCCATCTCAAATGCATTTGCCATTGCCTCATAGAATCGTCCGGTTCCAGCGGAACACTTATCATTCATTGCAAAGTTTTGTACGGTACCATCTTCATCCACCGCAATTCCCTTTACATCCTGTCCGCCAATATCAATAATTGCATGTACTGTCTCATCTACAGCGTGAACTCCCATTGCATGACAGCTAATCTCAGATATATTTTCATCCGCAAAAGGAACCTTGTTGCGTCCGTATCCGGTCCCCACTAGATACGTTAGATCCTTTGCATCGCTTAAATCTTTCACGTTTGAAATTGCTTGATTTAATGCCTCCTGTGCACTTAATACCGGATTGATGCGGCTACGTATTGTTACTGTCGAACAAACTTTTCCATTCTCATCGATAATGACACATTTTGTATAGGTACTGCCAGCATCACAACCACCATAATATCTCATTTCCTTCTCCTCCTTGTCTTTTTCTACCATGCATTCCCATCATCAAAATTTTCCAGACTTGGATCCAATGGCTTTTCTTGTAATACGGTATGCATATAACGGTTTACCTCTGTTCGCATATCACTTCTGCTTGCTTTTCGTGGGTCCATCAACCCATGCGTAACCCAAATCAGATGCATATTGTGCTTACGTGCTTCCTCTTCAAACAATCCATGGTAACCTGTCATTGATTTGCAGCCAACATGTTCATACATAATGACCATATCTGCACGAAACTCTTCACAAAAGCGCCACAAATCTTCTACGCCAACTTCATAACCTCCTTCGGATCGGTTACGCATATTCATCTTTGCATACAAATCGGCCATATCATAAAAAGCTTGTTCCTTATCATCCTCACTGTACAAATCGGTAGAAGTAAGACTTAACATGTCAATCAATGGAACAATTCCCCAACAATTTTGAAGCCACAATGGAAATGCAGAATAATACTGTGCCTGTACTCCCCAAAGAATCGCTCTGTGGCGAACTTCTCCTACGATCTGATTTTTCTCCTGATATGCTTTCATCATAATATCGCAGATGGCTTTCTCATTTTTCATAAAATGTGAGTCACGACCGCCACACACCTGATAATAGGCATCTCGGTACAAAGCGACATTATTACCAACAACCTGAGGGTAGTCTGTTCTGCTGATTTCCAGCCACTCACGGAAATATTCGGTTTCTTTATTGAATACTTTCATACATTCAAAATATCGATTCCAGTCAAAGGTTTCCCCTGTTGTATCTTCAATAAATTTTATGGCATTTTTAATCTCCTGCGCTGCATAATCCTTGGTATCAGGATCGGTGTAGCGGATTGGAACTGCTAATTGAAACATAGGAATATCAAAACGACGCGCCTCAATCCCATTACCCATCATACTTCCATCGCAGGTGGTATTACACTGCACTGCGCAGCATCCAACAATCGGATAATCATCATCGATTGCAACTCCAAGCTCTGCTGCCGGCATAGGACATACATCACTAGGAACACCATATTCTTCTGCCACATCAATATAATGGGTTACTGCATCCTGACACATGGTAGAGGCTGTATAGATTGGAGGAATCTCCATACACACACAATGAAGATTCGGAAATCCATTCATAATTTGTGTCATCATATTCTCATCGAACACCACAATTTTCTTGCTCTTTTGGGGATCTCCACCAATGTTTGCATCTGCGGCAAAAAGTGAAGACATCGTATCACACATATGCTCTACGATTAAATCAAACTCCATATGTGCGATTCGAAGCTGCGGTCCTCGAAGCCCCTCTGTATGACGATCTAAAAAATCCAGTGTAGCAAGATAATTGACCATCCATCGGTAACGAAAGAAACCTTTTAAATTCTGTGGATGTAACATAAACTTAATCATGGTCTTCCATAAGAAAAGCCAGCGGGTATAGTCATACCAGGTATCCTTAAAGCCTCTCCATTCACGATGTGTTCTGGTCTTTCCGCCATTGTAGAAATTCCCTAATGGCTGACTGCCAATCCTTCTGCTCATTATCTGTCACCTCCCTGGATTTTCTTGATTTCAATACTTTCAACAAATGCCTGTACACGGGTACGCATCTGTCCTGAATTTCCTACAACATATGGCCGGTCTACACTTAGCACTGGCCATCCATAATCATCACGCATGATATGCGTGGAGGCTGCACGCTCATACCCCCAGAAATTGCAGAATTTCATCTGCTGATAGATTAAACCATCTGCATGATATTCTTTTGCGAGTTGATCAATGTAGTCTTTTCTTTCCTGAATCCGATCGGTATTCATATAGCGCGGGCATTGGCACTGTATTACCGTCTGCTGGCAGATCTGCGTAAGAATATCCACTTCTTCATTAAGAATCAGTTCCTGCCTACCTGGAAACGATCCAAAGCAATAGCGATCTGCCACAACAAGAGCTCCTGCCTCCTCAATCAGCTTGATCAGTTCCGGATCATCACATTCAGACCCAGCAACTAAAACACGGGCACGGTATTTCTTTTTATAATCTTTATCTGGCTCACGAGTCTTTAGTTCCTCTGCAGTTTCTCTTAGCTTATCCAGAATCAAATCTTTCGGACAACAATAGGTAATCAGGCATAGTACTGCAAACTCATATCCCGTAATCCTTGGATTTTCTTCTTTCCTGTATTCCCCAATTTCTGTTATGATTCTGCAAACCTCATTATGTAATGCCACTGCTTTTTTTAAGGCATCGTCTGAAGTGTCAATTCCATACACTTCTTTAAGTTTATTTAATACCTTCAGCCGACTCATCTTAATCATGTGATTAACACCATTTTCATCACTTTTCATTGGAGTATCCACATGTTGAATAAAAAATTTTTCTTTCTTACAAAGCTTCAAAACTTCAATATTTTCCATACAATCCGCTAGCTGCGAGCAAGAAGCCGGAGAAATCATGGCATCTAAAAACTGATAACCTCCCTCTAAAGAACGCTCCAGCATCGCACGACAATATTCGCACGTTAGACTTGTCATATAATAGGTACCCATTTCCATACTACCTGTTCTTGGAGCACGCATGCGAACGGAGAAGCATCCCGGCAGATTTAAAATGATTTCCGGAATCTGATAACAAGTAATACCAATTACGGTTTGTCCCTCTTCTTGCGCTTGACGGACAAGATCATTGTTGACATCCTGTAATAAATTTTCAAAATAATAAAGATGTTTTAAATCTTTCATATGTTGTTATCCTTTCAAAATTCCTATTTTTTCTAATGCTTCTTTTGCTCCTCTTACAATGGCAGCTTCCTCTGGCATATAGAAGACACTCTCGCCTTTTAAATCAAATTGTGTCAAGGATGAATCGGATGGAATATACGTTAGAATTGGAATATCTTTTGTATCCATATAAGCTTTTACGTCAAGATCAGGCAGACGATTGGCGATTGCACCTACCTTTTCATACATAACGAGTTCATCCGCCACTTTTTTAATCGTCGTTATAACCTGAATACCTTTTTTACTGGAATCCGTAACAAGTAAAAGGTGCGTCACTTTTTCCATAACTCTTCGATTGATCTGTTCGATACCAGCCTCACCATCAATCACGATGTAATCATAGTTATTGGCCAATATAGCAATGACTTCTTTTAAATAAGAATTAATCTTACAGTAGCAGCCTTCTGCTTCTGGGCGTCCAATTGCAATAAATGAGAACCCATCCATCTCTACAAGAGCATCAAAAATCCGATATCGTGCTTCCCCCAGCAGTTCAATCGCAGCTTTTGTATTTCCTTCCTCTGCATTTGCAACAATTTCTTTTCGTATATCATCCATTGTTGTTGTAACTTCAATATCCAGTGCGGTAGAAAGCCCTACTGCTGGATCTGCATCAATTGCCAGTATTTTTTTGTCCGGATACTCTTTAGCTAACAGCTTTACCATTACCGCTGCCAGCGAAGTCTTACCTACTCCCCCTTTCCCAGCAACTGCAATAATTTTAGTATCACCTCTCACCATTTGCTTACCCATAGCTTCTCCTCTTCCTATTTTTTTGGTACGAAAGCACTACCATTTTAGTAAAATTTTACATTTTTTTAATACTTGTTAAAATATTATCATATATTTTTAACATTGGAAATAAAAATTTAATAATCCTTGTAAGAAATGTCAAAATAAACAATTATAATTGAATTATATTGTATATTTTTACATTTTTATATGAGTTTTCTAGCTTATCACCATCAAATCGCAACAAATATTGCGGTGCATTTCAATATTTTTTATTTAATAAGCTTTGTTTATATAATCATATATATGAAAACAATTGCAGACTATTCGCTACTATTTTCTAACATTCATAAAATTGTTACCTTCAATCAAGTAGCAGGACAATACAAAAAATAGAGTGAGGAACTCACTCTATTTTTTGTTTATAGCTTATAAAATTGATTCGCGTTATGTTGTTTATTGTTCGACTACAATAGAAATAATTACCGGTTGATTAATTGGCTTATTCCAAGTTTCTGCCCCGTATGTTGGAAGATTGGCAATCGCATCGAGTATCTCAAAACCAGCAATCATCTGGCCAAAAGCAGCATATCTGCCATCCAACTTGTGCGCATCTTTATGTACAATAAAGAACTGCGTTCCTGCACTATCAAAATCATCATCACGTGCCATGGATATTGCTCCTCTTTTGTGCAAAATCGGATTTTTCACGCCATTTTCCGCAAATTCTCCTTTGATATGCCATTCACTATCTGTCATGATATCATTGTCAGGGGAACCACCTTGAATCACGTAATCCTTTACGATTCTGCACCATGTAAGCCCATCATAGAAACCACTTAATGCGGTTTTTACAAAATTATCAACAGTTATTGGTGCCAAATCACGATACAGTTCAAATACCATATCACCAAATTTTTCAGTTGTTATTATACACTTCATATACTACCCTACTCACCTTTTACAGCATGTTTAAAATATAGGTTTCCAGAAGCTGTCATATAAAAACCTGTTACATTATTCTTCATTAAGAAGTTATTTGCTTTGTAGTATAAGTTGATATATGGGTAATCATTCATTACTAAATCTTCTGCCTGACGCATTAAGTCTAACGCTTTTGTTGCATCTGTCTCAGACATGACTTGTTTTACTAATGCATCATACTCTGAGTTACTGTAGAAAGAGTTATTTGAAACATCTTTCGTTACTAACAATGGCAGAAAACTCATTGGATGCATGTAGTCTGCACTCCAGCCCATTGCTGCAACTTCATAATTACCTTTTTGTACATCTTCATAGTATATAGCCCAATCATTCGAAGTAATTTCTACTTTGATTCCTAGGTTGGTCTTTAACATTTCAGCAAGTGCTTCTACTACTTTCTTAACCGTATCGTCGGAATAATACGATAACTGTAAGGTTGGGAAACCTTCACCATTTGGATATCCAGCTTCTGCAAGTGCTGCCTGTGCTGCTTCTACATTTGCAGTTGCGGATAGCTCGCGGTCAGAACGTCCGTCTGTTAAATCTACTCCATTTACTACATATCCTGGGGAAATGAAATTATAAGCTGGCTGGGCATCGATTTGTACTACATTGTCAATAATTGACTGACGATCAATTGCCAAGTTCAATGCTTTTCTTACCAATGGGTTGTTGTATGGTTCTTTTTCGCAGTTAATTAGATAATATACGGTACCAAAGCTTGGTACCGTTTGGACTCCTGCATCTTCTGCTTTCAAACGTGTCACATCACTAGCAGGTACATTTCTTATACCATCAACTTCACCAGACTCATATGCAGTCAAGGCCGTTGAAGTATCCAAGATATAACGCAGTGTAATTTTATCCATTGTGGTATTTGCATTGTCCCAGTAATTTTCATTTCTTTCTAAGACTACACTTTCACCCATGTTCATTTCCGTGATTTTGTAAGGTCCATTACAGACATAAGTTTCTGGGGTTGTTGTCCATTTATCACCATTTGCTTCGATTGTTGCTTTTTGCACTGGATCATATACCCACATGCTTAATACATCAATAAAGAACGAGGTTGGTTGAATCAATGTGATTTCTAACGTCTTTGCATCGACAGCTTTTACACCAAGTGAATCTGCTGTACCTGTTCCATCATAGAACTCTTGTGCACCAGCTACATAAGTAGTAATCATACTTACATACTGTGCAGTCGTTTCTGGTGTTAACACACGTTGGATTGCATACACAAAATCTTCAGCTGTTAAATCCGTTCCATCACTCCACTTTAACCCAGCTCTTAAATGAAAGGTATAAACGGTTCCATCTTCACTAATATCCCAAGTCTCGGCACTACCTGGAACAACACTTCCTGATTCATCGTTCGTTACAAGACCTTCAAAGCAGTTTGATATAAACGTTGCTGCAAATGAGTTATTCGTAATACTTGGGTCAATACCATCTGGCTCATTGCTTAATACAAATGTCAATTCTTGTGCACCACTTGCTGTTGCTGGCGCTGTCTCTTCTGCTGTTGTTTCCTCCGTCGTTGTCGGAATGGTTTGAGGCTCACTTTTGCCACAACCTGCTAAAAGTGTGGAGCCTACCATAACCATTGCTAACATTATACTTAATTTTCTTTTCATAAAACTTCCTCCTTTATTTTGTCTGCGGTAGAAACTCTTTTTACTTAAAGATTCTACGGCAGTTACAAGCTAACTGATATGTAATACCTTCTTATTCATATAAATGACAAGCAACACTGTGACCGCTTTCTAATATTTTCATATCTGGAGCCGCCTCGCTGCAAATAGATTTTGCATAAGGACATCTGGTATGAAAACGGCATCCGGAAGGTGGATTGATTGGGCTAGGTAGATCCCCTTCAATACTACTTGTTATCTTTTGCCTTGCAAGTTTTGGATTTGGTATTGGAATACCTCCAAGAAGTCCTTTGGTATATGGATGAAGTGGATTTTTATAAATCTCATTCGATTCACACATTTCCACTAAATTTCCTAAATACATTACACCTACATCATCTGATACATATCGCACCATTGATAAATCATGCGCAATGAACAAATAAGATAATCCCTGTTCTTCTTGATAATCCTTTAGTAGGTTAATAACCTGCGCCTGGATGGACACATCCAATGCTGAAATAGGTTCATCACAAATAACTAAGTCCGGTTGTAACACAAGTGCTCTTGCAATTCCAACACGCTGCCTTTGACCGCCTGAAAATTCATGTGCATATCGATTGGCATGTTCTTTTGTAAGTCCTACTCTTTCAAGCATCGGATATACATAATCATTTGCCTCTTCTTTCGTCCTTACTACTTTATGTGCCAATAAGGGTTCTGCGATAATATCTCGCACTGTCATTCGTGCATTCAAAGACGCATAGGGGTCTTGGAAAATCATCTGCATTTTCTTACGAATTGGCTTTAACTGCTTTTGGCTAAGCGTAGTAATATCTTGCTCTCCTAGTATTATTTGTCCAGATGTTGGCTCATAAATACGAATAATCGTTCTGGCACAGCTACTCTTTCCACAGCCAGACTCTCCAACTAAACCTAGTGTTCTTCCTTTTTCAAGACAAAAGCTCACATTATCTACTGCATGGACGACCTGCTTACCAGCACCAACTTTATAATGCTTTGTCAGATTGTTAACTTCTAACATGTTATATTCACTCATATCATAACTCCTTTTCTATGTGGCTTTTACAAACTGTAAAATGGATTATTGTCTGCTGGAGCATCTGGGTCCAATAGCCAACACATAGAACGATGGGTATCATTAATATTCACATATTCAGGACATTCACTCGCACAAATTTGTCGTGCATACGGACACCTCGGAGCAAAAGGGCATCCAATTGGCGGTTTTGTCATATCTGGCGGTGACCCTGGAATCGGTGATAATCGATTTGCCTTTTCTTGGTCAATTGCTGGAATTGATTCTAACAGACCTAATGTGTATGGATGTTTCGGATGTTCAAAAATATCATCAATCGTTGCCTCTTCCATGATAAGACCGCCATACATTACGATTACACGTTCGCAAAGCTCAGCTACCACTCCTAAGTCATGTGTAATAAAAATAATACTGGTTTCATACTCCTTTTGTAACGCGCGAAGTTGCTTTAATATTTGATCTTGAATCGTAACATCAAGCGCAGTGGTAGGCTCATCCGCTATTAGAAGTTCTGGACGATTGGCCAATGCCATAGCAATCATGACACGCTGTCTCATACCACCACTGAATTCATGCGGATATGATTTATATCGTTTCTCAGGCTCTGGAATTCTGACTTGCCCAAATAACTCGAATACTTTCTCATTTAATTCATCCTTACTTAGCTCTTTATGATGTACCCTTATCATCTCTGCTACTTGTTCTCCCACGGGGATTAACGGATTTAGAGAAGACATTGGGTCTTGGAAAATCATTGCAATCTTTTCTCCACGAATTTCTCTCATTTTCCTATTGGTTACTTTCGTCAAATCATTTCCACCAAAAATCACTTCACCATCCACAATTTTGGCAGTATCTGCAAGTAGTCGCAAGATAGACATCGATGTAACGCTTTTACCGCTACCTGATTCTCCAACAATTCCTAATATTTCTCCTTTTTCAACTTGAAAACTGACACCACGTACTGCCTGTACCTCACCATTACTTGTCATGAACGAAGTTTTCAAGTTTTTTACTGTTAAAACAGGCTCCATATTCTTCACCTTTCTGGTTCTATTTTTTAAGTTTTGGATCTAATGCATCTCGTAATCCATCTCCTACAAAGTTAAATGCAAACATGATAATACAGATTGCAAGTGCTGGGATAAATAACTGAAAAGGACAGGAGCGTAAGTTCTCTGTTGCATCATTGCACATTGTACCAAGGCTAGCGAGCGGTGGCTGTAAACCGATTCCTAAATATCCTAAAAAGGCTTCGATAAAGATAGCCGATGGAATTAACATGGTAACCGTTACTAAGATAGATCCCATCGCATTTGGTATGATATGTTGTTTTAATATCGTCCTAGTAGAAGATCCAATTGTCTTTGCTGCAACTACGAACTCCTGCTCTTTTAAGCTTAAGGTTTGCCCCCTCACTACTCTTGCCATGTCGACCCAATATACACTTCCTAAGGCTACAATAATACTCTTAAGTCCAGTTCCTAATAGCACCATGATTAGAATTACGTATAACGTAAGTGGGATTGTACTGATAATATCAACAATACGCATCATCACCGAATCCACAATACCGCCAAGATATCCAGCTATACCGCCATATATTATCCCAATCACCATATTAACAAGGGCAGCCACAAATGCTACAAGTAAAGAAACTCTTGTTCCATACATCAAGCGGGTTAGTATATCACGTCCTAAGGAATCCGTTCCTAGTATAAATGACTTGTTCCATATATGTTTTATGTTATACACAATCTTAGATTCCGGATCTGCTAGTAAATAAGGTTTCTGTTCATAATACAGTGCCACCTCTTGCCCATTGCAATCATAGATTGTTATGTTTTCTTTCGCTACATCTCTTACTTTTTTTAGTTGTGAGCCTAATGTTCCATCTTTTTCTACATATACTACCTTTATTGACTGTGTTATGTATAAATATCCTTTTTCATCCGGGCTTTCATATACCTTCATGATTGGAGGAATATTTACTACTTCCAGATTCTGCACCGAATAATTGTAACTAGTAAATAACGGTCCTGCCAATGCAAACGCAATTAATAATACTATGATAACAAAACCTGCAATCGCTGTTGGCTTCTTTCGAAATCGAAACCATACATCTCCGGCAAACGTTCGATTTTTTGTCCAGATTTTCTCTCTATCTTCATTGGATGATTCCAATAAATCCCATTTATTTTCCATGATGCATCCTCTCTACTCAAATTTAATTCTTGGATCAATCAAACAATAAAATATATCAACAATAAATACCATTGCTAGCAAAAAGGTGGCATAAAATACTGTCACACCCATTATAGTAGTATAGTCACGTTGGGACACACTATTTACAAAGTGAACACCGAGACCCGGGATTGCAAAAATTTTCTCAATAACAAAGCTTCCTGTCATCAATCCAGCAACCGTTGGACCAAGTACTGTAATTACTGGAATCAACGCGTTCCGCAGTGCGTGCTTCGTAATTACTTTCAGTTCCGTTAGTCCTTTTGCCCTTGCCGTACGAATATAATCTTGCCCCATTACCTCTAATAAACTAGACCGCATCAATCTTGCCAAATAGCTTAAGGAATAGCCACCAAGCGCAACTACCGGTAATATGTATCCCTTCCAAGTATCGAGTCCATAGGTAGGCAACCAGTCTAATCTAAAAGAAAATGTATAAATTAGTACAGATGCAATTACAAACGACGGGATTGTGACACCAATTGTTGCCACCGCCATAACAGTCATATCCTGCCAGCGTCCATTCTTTATAGCCGCTAGAATTCCCATTGGGATTGCTGCGATCAATACAAAAATAATTGTAATCCCTCCTAGTTTTGCAGAAACCGGAAAACCATTTGCTATAAAATCATTTACAGACTTACCCGTATACTTAAAAGATGGTCCCATATCGCCTTTTAGTAAATTACCAATATATTCAAAAAACTGTTCATATAAAGGCGCATCCAGATTATATTTTTCATTCAATGCCTTTTCTACATCCTCCGATACTTTTCGATCACTAGTAAAAGGACCTCCCGGAATGGAATGCATAATGACAAATGTTATTAATACAATCATAAATAATGCAATCAACATCATTGCAAATCTCTTTGCAAAGTATTTCACCATACCAAATACCTCTCATTCAACTTTATTTTTCTACGAAATGCAAAACAAGGAACCATCTTTCCTTCTCCTTTGAATTTTAGATGATTCCTCGCACATAATTAATACTTGTGAATTATTGTACTCAACATATAAGAGTATGTCAACCAAATTATGGCTTTTTATACAATATTTTCTTATTTAATGCATATTTATAACACAATTCCCGACCTGCTATATAGCACAAATTAATTTTCTTTACTATATAATTCGTATAAAAACGCAATTTTTCAAGTATACTAAGAAAAATTAATTTTTTAGATAGGGAGAATGAATCATGGATTTTTATAATGTTATAGAAAAGCGGACTAGCAATAAAACCTACAAATCTACTGCCATACCAACAGAGAAATTGGACAAGATGATACATGCTGCGTTAATGGCACCTTCTTGGAAAAACGAAACATGCTACCGATTTGTTTTTATTAATGACAGCACACAAAAAGAGAAGATTGCTAGTGCCATTCTCAATGATGACAACGAAGCAGTAAATGCGGTAATGAGTGCTCCACTGGTTGCTATTATCGTGGGCAATCCATCTGAAAGTGGAACCATTGATGGTAAACCCTACTTTATGATTGATTGTGGTATTGCTATGGAACATTTGATACTTGCAGCTACCAATGAAGGTTATGGTACCTGCTGGATTGGGTCGTTTGATGAAAGTGCTATCCGAATGATTTTAAATATTCCATCTAAGTTTCGAGTAGTTGCTATGACTCCAATTGGTGAGACCGAAGAAAATGACGAACATTATCCTCCAAAGGATACTTCCTCTCATATTTATTACAACCGTTGGGAAAACACAGATCGGTAGAAGGTGTCCATTGAATCCAAATATTATTTATTACGAAGAAAATGCATTGAATTATACACTAGGAAAACAACTTCATGAAAAATATGATTCTGTTGAATGGATTAAAATAGAGAATCACAATAACATTCCTGAGCTAAGAAGCAATCCAAATAGTGAGTTTGCACGCATGAAACAAAATCTTATAATTGGAATTCGTAAAACGCACAAATATGTTCCTAATTCAAAATCCTCTGATTTTTTAGTGCCTTATACTTCTTCTGGTTGCAGTGCAATGTGTCTTTACTGCTATTTGGTTTGTAATTATAATAAGTGTTCCTATCTAAGGCTATTCGTAAATAGAGAACATATGCTTGCCAAATTAATCAAAACTTCAAATCAAAGTGATAAGGAACTGACCTTTGAAATTGGAAGTAATAGTGATTTAGTTCTTGAAAACCTGATTACAAATAACCTTGTATGGACAATCGAAGAATTTGGAAAAAACGAAAAAGGATATCTTACATTTCCTACTAAATTCGATATGGTTGATCCTTTATTAACTTTGGAACACAAGGGAAGAACTGTTGTCCGTATGAGCATCAATCCTCAAGATATTATAAACAGAGTCGAATTTGGAACGTCCTCCCTGATAAACAGAATCAAGGCATTAAATTCCTTAAAAGCTGCTGGATACAAAATCGGCATATTAATAGCGCCGGTAATATTATTAGAAGATTGGGAAGTTATGTATAAAGAATTATTTAACATTTTGGATTATACATTGTCTCAAGCTGTAAAAGACGAGGTGTTTTTTGAAGTTATTTTTATGACTTACAGTTATGTGCATCGAATGATTAATGCAGAGGCTTTCCCAAACGCAATTGACTTATATAATAAAGATAAAATGACCGGAAGAGGACGGGGCAAATATTGCTATCACTCGAATGTACGAACCCAAGGCGAGATTTTTTTGCGATTTGAGCTTACAAAACACTTCCCTAAATGCAAAATCCTTTATATTGTGTAATTGGGTAACCTCTTTATTCCATCTTTTCTAGTAATTTTAATAATAAAATAACCTCTAGTATAAAATTTTAATTATTAATATTAGATAATTATGATAAACTATAGAAAAGGATTGGAGCAGATCGAATGGATAAAAATCAAATTTTATTAAAGCAATTAGACAATGTAAAAAAACGAGAAAATAAATTCTTGGATCAAAAAGAAAATGCCTTTATAAAAAATAGCATCAAACCTACCATGGATAAATTGCAAGATAAAGTACCCCGCAAGTTTATTTCTATTCTGGATACCGCTTTCTACAAAGGGTTTCAATTTGTATTTGAAAAAGGCAATCCCTTGATAGAAAAGACATATGATAAAGAAAAAATGGAATTGGAACATGATTTGAACAATTACGCCGTTGATAAATATAGCAGTAAAAAGCATATAAAAAAAATGGATAAACAATCAAACCAATCAATGGCATTAAATCAATCCATTTCATTAATTGAAGGCGGAATTCTTGGACTTTTGGGTATCGGATTGCCTGATATACCAATCTTTCTTTCTGTTATTATAAGAACCATTGATGAAATTGCTCTATCCTATGGCTATCAATATGATACCGATGAGGAAAAAGCATTTATCCTATATGTAATCTGTGGCGCTATGACAAAAGAAGAAAAGCAAAAAGAATACGATCAAAAAATTGATCTTATCGGAATGAATATCGATTCCAATACCTATGAAGGATTACATCTAGATGATGTTATGAAAGAGACTTCTCAATTATTATCGAGTACTCTTCTAACTGTCAAACTCATACAAGGACTTCCAATTATCGGTGTGATTGGTGGTGCTATTAATCCCACAATAATTAGTAAAGTAGGAAAATATGCCAGACTTAAATATAAGAAAAGATATTTACTCAAGAAAATGGATGAACTTTAGTATAAGAAAGGTCAGACTCACCATCTTTTAAAAAGATGGTAATCTGACCTTTTTTATATGAAATGATATATTCTTCATCCACATGGGTATACTCCTTCTAGATTACATAAAAATCTCTATTGTTTTGTGTAAACATAATTTCTATCCCTTTGCTTTTAAAATATAACGCAATTTCTTCGTTTACCCTTTCATACTCTTCTTTTGATGCATCCTCTGTAAGTCCCTCTACAGAAAAGCTTTGTGCTCCGCAAGCATCGTGAAGGTGAATTTTAAAAGATAATCCTTTTTCTTCGAACATATGATTGAGCTCAATTACTTCATGAATGGTTACAATTGTTTTTGCCATAATTTATTCCTTTCTTATTGTAATGCTTATTGCATTGTTCAGCTTTTAATCAAATTCTTCGAATTCTTTTTTATGCCATCAATCGAAATTATAAACCGTTAAATCAATTGCGGGCACCTCATCTGCGTCTACTGGCTTGCTAAAATAAAATCCTTGTATAACATCACATCCAGACTTCCTCAGTTGAATCACTTGTTCCAACGTTTCGATTCCCTCTGCAACAATCTGCAGCTTGAGACTATTTATAAATGCAATTAAATTTGCCATAGCAGATTGATCTTCAAGCGAGAGAAGCCTTAGATTCATCTCACGATCAAATTTTAATGTATCTACTGGTAGTGAGGAAAGAAAACTTAGTGAAGAATACTCTGCGCCAAAATCGTCTAAAGCAATTCCCACTCCATGTTCTCTTAGTTGATTCATGAAACGGATGGCTAACTCTTTGTTATCAATAAAGATATGTTCCGTAATTTCAATTTGTATCATCTGAGGTGAAATTTTATTTGCTGTCAGACAGCCAAAAAGAAAATCTATATAAGTAGCATCATAGAGCTGTAATGCGCAAAAATTGATAGAAACCGGCTTTAAAGTAACTCCGTTCGAACGCCATTTTTCCATCTGTTCTATGACCTTTTGTGTAACCATTCGGCCTAAAGGAATAATCATACCATACTCTTCTGCTATATGAATAAATGTGACTGGTGACAAGGAGTAATCTTTTAAACGAATCAATGCTTCATATCCAACAATTTTTTTAGCAGATAACGAAACTTTCGGCTGATAAACCATTTTAAATCCATCATTCTTTAAAGCAGTTTGTATAATTGCTTTTACTTCATTTTTCTGCTTTAAATGTTTTTCCATTGTAGAATCAAAAAATGCATAATGGTTCTTTCCAGAATTTTTAACGGTATAAAGC
Organism: Lachnoclostridium sp. UBA5725; assembly: GCA_002419585.1. GTDB lineage: Bacteria > Bacillota > Clostridia > Lachnospirales > Lachnospiraceae > DIGJ01. Next base: position 293,206 of record DIGJ01000002.1, on the reverse strand, counting down.
GCCAAATCGGCATTCATCATAATTTGATTAAAGATGGAGCTATCCACCGGAAATTTGCTAATTCCTATACTAAAGTCAATTTTAATATGATTGCCTTCGATTTCAATCGGTTCATTAAATATGTGAAAGATTCGATTCACAAACGTGTGAAGATCCACGGCATTTATTGTATTTTCAAAAAGAATAAGGAACTCATCACCGCCAAAACGAGCAATAAAAATATTCTCTTGTATCAATTCCTTCAGTCGGTCAGCAACAATAACGAGAACCTTATCCCCCAAAATATGCCCCAATGTATCATTTATACTTTTAAAGTTGTCCATATCAAGTAGGAGAATTGCTCCTTCACGTCCATTTCCTATGCATAACTCGGCGCGCTGCATGAAGCTTCGACGATTTGGAAGGTTGGTAAGGGAATCATGTTCTGCAAGAAAATGTATCCGTTCCTTTTGCATATTAATTTCGTCAAGTTGGCTAGTCAGTTCTTCTTCGGAAGCAGTCAGTAAGTCATTTTTTACGGTAATCTCCTGATTAATATCACGAATGCATTCAATATAGCTATCGACTTTATCCAGTAATCCGTTGACCGATATCGCGATGCCGCCAAGAGGATTGTCTTTTGATAAGGTAACACGACCAATCGCAGATTCCTCCACATTTATACTTTGTATCTCCTTGTCCATAATGTTAAGACTTGATTTTAATTCTAAAAAATTGTTCTGCATGCCCACAAGGGTCTGAGAAATCTCACCAATTTCATCCTTCGCGTTTGTAAAACTTTTGATATCCTTTTGTTCATACGTATCAAAATCAAAATTGGACATTCTTTTGATGGCATGCGTTAAAGTAGAAATTGGTCTGGTAATATAGTTTGCGATAATAATCACTAAAATAATCGTTGCAATGGAAGATATAAAGAAAATCAAAATCAAGAGTCCAGATAACGATTTCGAGTATCCTAAAACTTCACTTTCGTCAATGGCTGCAATGTATGTCCATCCACTGATTGATGATTTATGAACCGTGAGCACACTCTCTACTCCATTCACCGTACCTACAAACGTCTTCCCATCCTTTTTTTGCAAGACTTCAAAAGAACCTAGCCCGATACTTTCATAAGGTTTTAAAAGCCAATTCGGATTTTTGGGACTATTGATAATCTTGCCTTTGGGACTGACAACTAGGATGTATCCAGACTTTCCATAAGTCGTCTTGCTTAGCTTTTCCATGATATTGTCAAGGCTAATGGTTAAACTGATAACCCCTACCATTGAATCTTTTTTTCGGACAATGTCATCTATGCTGATAACCAATTCGTTCGTCATCTTTGTTTGGTATGGTTCTGATATTATCGCGCCATTATTTTCTATTGCCTTCGTATACCAGTCACGCTTCCTTGGATCGTAGGGACCTTTGGGTTTAAAAACTGGGTATTCAATGTAACCTCCTGTTTTCGTGCCGTATGAGATAAACGTGACAATATCATTCGTATCGACTACAGATTTAAATAATTTAGTAATCTGGCGTTCGCTTTCTGTCTTCGTAGGGATATATGTATCTGGATCATACTTTGTATATTGATTGATTCCTTGGTCGACATTGATGATTCTTTCATCTAACGTCAGCAATTTTGTCATGTTTTGCATGCCAAAAAGAACCGACTCATCAACATACGTTGCAGCCTGTTCGATCAGGATTTTAGACTGTTCAAGATTATTGTAAAAAAGCCATGACTCTGTTTGTGTTTTTATATAGAAAATACCGATGATAAAAGGAATAAGACTTGCAGTTAATACACCTATCAAAAGTTTTCGTCGTATTGTCAATTTTGGAATCATAAGCCACCTCTTACGTTTTTTAAGGATAATAGGTTTGTGAATCATATGGCTTATCCTATTTTATTAATGTATATTATAACTTATGATATTACATAATTCTATTAAAAATGACATTTTCCTCTATATTTATCAATGCAGCTTTGCTTTTAGATGCACTCTGCAAACTGTGCTATTGTCCGAAAAATATTCGATGCAACTTAGCCCTTCTCTCAGTTTTTCATTTTCAACAAATTTGAACTGAGTGATCATATTTTTGATTGAGTGGTAAACACTACTGAAATTTGACTGAGATTTGACTAAATTTGCTAGAATTTATTCTTGTATAAATTGGTTGAAAATGCTATTATAATATTGTCAAAATATTAACGTTAATTATTTCACACAGAAAGAAGGAAAATAATATGGCAGTTATTAAATTATTTAGGGCTCCATTAAAATATGTACAGGGAAAAGGTTCCTTATACAATTTCTATCAAGAAACAAAAAATTTAGGTTCTTCATTTCTATTTATATGTAGCAACAGTGCATATAAAAGCTGTAAGAGTAAAATAGAGAAGAGTTTTGAAGGTTCCGACTGTAAATTACATTTTGAAATCTTTGGAGGAATCAGTTCCAACGGAGAAATCGAGAAAATGAGAAAAATCATTCGTGAGGAGCAAATTGAAGTTGTTGTAGGTGTAGGTGGTGGTTCAGCAATTGATACTGCGAAAGCAACTGCACATTATGAAAACCGCCCAGTCGCCATCGTTCCAACCGTATGTGCAACAGATGCTCCTTGTACCGGTCTTTCTGTTATATATAATGATGACGGAACATTCGACACATATTTATTCTATCCTAAGAATCCAGAAGCTGTTATTGTAGACAGTGAAATTATTGCCAATGCTCCAACAAAATTTCTAGTAGCTGGTATGGGCGATGCACTTGGAACTTATTTTGAAGCGAGAGCATGTTTAAGGACCGATTCTCCAAGTCTTGAAAATGGTGGAATTATGTTATCCTCCATGGCACTATGCGAATTATGTTATAAAACCTTATTAAAATGTGGCTATCAGGCAAAACTAGCATCTGACCGACATGTAGTAACTCCTGCCCTCGAAGCAATTATTGAAGCGAATACCTATCTTAGTGGAGTTGGTGCAGACAATGGCGGCCTCGCTGTAGCACATTCCGTATATAATGGTTTTACAGCGTTGTCTGAATGTGAATCCACCATGCATGGGTCTTTGGTTGCGCTCGGAACAATTGCTCAGCTCGTCCTTGAAAACGCTCCAAAAGAAGAAATCAAAGAAGTAATGGATTTCTGTTTTAGTGTAGGACTTCCTGTTACATTAAAAGAAGTTGGAGTAATCGATGTAGAGCGTGTTCATATTGCGACAGAGAAAGCCTGCGCTCCAGGCGAGTCCATCCATAATATGGCTGGTGACGTTACACCGGATCAGTTATATGATGCTTTATTAGCGGTAGACTTACTAGGACAGGAATATTTTAATTAATATGAAGCCCTCAAAATACACGCCAATATAAATATAAAAAATACCAGGTAACAATAGTTTCAATCTGTTCCCTGGTATTTTTTCCATTATCTTATTGATTTAATACATCAGCATTTTTTGGCCAATCATTCGTTTTAGTAATTAAACTGTCGATAATAACGTCGAATTACCATTGGATGTCTGAATTCTTTTTCCATATGAGCGTCTACCCGATTATTAACTGCATGCATAACTAGGTGAGAAACGGAACCTCTAAATTCAGAACGAATTCCTTCTAGTTCATAATCTTTGGTATCGATTACCGTATAATTTTTGCATACTTTCGGTAAAAATGCAGCAACTCGCTCTGACAATGGTCTTTGTTCATCTTCCCCAACAAATACAGTTACCGGTGTTTCTGCTTCGATAATTTCCAACATTCCATGGAAAAATTCAGCAGAAGTAATCGACTTTGTTCGAATCCATAGCTGTTCCTCCCAGTAACACATCGCATACGAATAGGTGGCTCCCCAATGGTTACCTGCACCAACGAAATAATGTGGCATATCTGGATGCTCTTTATAGTACTGATATTTTTCTTTTGCATATCCGTCAGCCCATTCGTCAGCTTTCTTTTCAACTTCTACAAGGGCTTTTGGAAGATAGTTTTCCATTTCCTTATTATATGTATCATACTCTGGGAATTCCCCATTGTTATACATCAATCGGTTTGCAACCATATAAAATTTAAGTTGCTCATTCATTGGATAAGAAATGCAAGTATCACATAATTTTGCAAGTGGGGTATCCTCAACATCAATAAAACCAAGTACTCTTGCTCCTATCTCTTTTGCTTTTTTAATGGCATCCACCATCTCAGCTGTACTTCCTGTTACAGAGGAAAAAATAACTACCGATTTATTAGTAAAACGCTTATTTCCAGTGGTAATAAATTCTGCTGCATTCTCTACATATACCGGCAATGTGCTTCTACCTCTTAAGTATACCTCAACCTGCATTCCCGAAGCCCAAGTGCCACCAATTCCTATAAAATAAATTCCGTCAAATCCCTCTTTTTGGATTTCATCGACTGCTTTTTCTATTTGTGGACGGATCATCAAAGCACCCTTCACACTATCTATTTGTTTTTTTTCATCAAATTTTAACATAGCTTACTCCTATCTGCTTTATTTATGAAAATGTACCGTGAAATTACATTTATCTCCTCTTGTATAGGAACGCGAATATTCTATTACATTTTCGTTTTCATCATATGTAATACAAGAAAATAGAAATACGGTCTGATCTTTCGAAATATCGAGAAGTCTTGCATCTGCCTGTGTTAAACTTACCAAATCAAGAGTCTGCCATGCTCTCACTGGATTTATCCCATAAAATTTATATATCTCAAACATACTAAATACAGAAGGGTCGATACCCTCCATTTTCGGCACAAGGTTATATGGGATAAAAATCTCCTGCAACGCAATTGCTTCTCCATTCGCATAATCCAGGCGTTTTATATAATACAAATCATCTTCTTCGTTAATTTTGAATATTTCTGCATATTTACTTCCGGCTTTACGTTGTCCTCGTTGTAGGATTTTCTTCTTAGGCTGCAGATTTTTATCATTCATGGTCTGAGAAAATCCTCCTAAGACTTCTAGATCACGCTCAATTGGTGCAAGGACATAAACTCCCTTTCCCTGTACCCGTTTTAACAGACCTTCATTTACCAGTTCATCAATTGCGTTACGTACCGTGAGTCTATTAATTCCATACATATCTGCTAATGCATTCTCGGATGGAATTGCTGTACCAGGAAGATATTCTCCCTCTTCAATTTTATTTCTTACAACCTCTCTAAGCTGTAAGTAAATGGATGACTGATAATCTATTCCTGCTGACTTTTTCAACGTAAAATCTCCTTCCGTTCTACCAAGCACCTCGATATTCCAGCGTTATACTAGAATTGGATGCTCCCATTTTCATACATTCTTCTATTGTTTTTTCTTCTAATATACCTTTTAAAAATCCAGCTATATAACTATCCCCGGCTCCCATCGTATCTACCACTTTACATGGAATGATACCAAACCGTATAAACTTTGTCCCATCATATACAATGCTTCCTTGCTCGCCTAATGTTACGATTACAAGCTCTGGGCCTTTTTTGTGGATCTCCATCATTTTATCTCTTAGTTCTTGTGTCTCTCCGTCATCTGTCGCAAAAAACAAATAATTTACATGTGGAACTGCGATTACCGAAGCCTCATCATCTGGTCTTGTTGCTGCATCAAAAGCAACTTTTACACCACGCTCACGAATTTTTGCTAAATTATGTTCCACATTTCCCCATAGTCCTGATACGACTAAATCCTGACTGCAAAGAAAATCGATATCTTCCTCAGATAATTTAAAATCGGCAAGAACGCCTTCGTCATAATCTCCAAATACACGATCTCCATCTTCTAGTTCTACATGCGTAATTGCTGTATTTCCTTCCAGAAAATGAATGTGTGTCGTATCTACACCTTTTGCTGAAATTGCATCCTTCATTCGTTTTCCATATATGTCTGTTCCGACTGCACCTGTATAGGAAGCTTCTCCTCCAAGTCTTACAAAATATACTGCAACGTTTACCGGGTTCCCTCCTGGATAAGCGTCACCTATGCTGTCATATACATCCATACAATTGTCCCCAACTGCTGCTATCTTCATCGTAAGTCCTCCTTACAACCACCCGCCTAGAGTCGTTTTAATTCGCTTGCAAAGCACACATACTCCGAGCGGGTAATTGACTTAAAATATTCAAATATCTTACTATTTTCGTCCAATGCAATACCCGATTGATAAATAACTGGATCACCTTCATTAATATCAAGATAATGAGCTTCTTTTTCATCGCAATATGCAATACTTAATTTTTCTTTACCACCTGTTATGTCCAAGTTGTATACGTTCGCAAGTATCTGATACAGTGAAGATGTCTGTGTGATGTGCTTGTCTATTTCTGGAAAACGTTCATAATCCAGATACGAAGTTTCATACATCACCGGAACTTCTTCTAAAAAACGGATACGTATCACCTGCAAAAGCTTATGTCCCAATGGAAGCTCCATTCTTCTACCGATTTCTTTTGTTGTCTCACAGATTACCGCACTAAGTATTTTACTTGAAACATTCCGGTCTTCTTTCCTTGCCGTATCATAAAATCCTTCTACATCCTGGAGATTCTTCATAAGCTTCTTTCTTGAAACAAAGGTGCCCGAACCATTTTTACTGTAAATCTTTCCTTCCGAAATCAACTGTTTGATGGCACTTCGAAGAGTAGTACGGTTTAATTCCCACATCGTACACATACTTCGTTCTGAAGGTAATTTATCATTTGGTTTTAATTTATGTTCAATGATATAGCTTTCTATTTTTTCCATCGCATCTTCGCGAGGCCTTTGATTGTCAAGACTCATGGCAGATATTCCTTTTCTTCTTCATTTATTAACTACACTACTAGTTAAATCTTAAGTCATCTGCCAGCATGTGTCAATCTCACGTCATTACAAAATTACCTTATGCGCTCTTCTGCGCTTTTTTATTTCTGCTTTCCCAGAAATAATATACTGGAAGTCCTGTTGCTACTGCAATGACAGCACAGGTAATTCCTGCTGCTGGAGCCCAAATAAAGGTGGACCAGATTAATGTTCCTGTCATAAGCATTGCAACTCCTACCATCAATAATCTTGCTGGCATTCTGTATGTAGGCTTATAATTTGGTTTGTTGCGAAGTACAAGTACTGTACCAAACGTCAGGAAATTCTTTAACAGAGCAACTAATGTAAAATATCCCAAAAGGTCAGATAGTGAGGTAGCAAAAATCAAGATGATGGCAACGGCACACTGTACAATAATTGAAAAATATGGTGTTTCATATTTTGGATGTACCTTAGCAAAGGATTTAAAGAATAAACCATCTTTCGCCATTGCATATTCAATTCTTGGTTGGAACATAATGCAGCTAGAAAGTGAACCAATAACAACGATAACTGCCATAATTGCAACAACCGTACCTGCATATCCACCAATTAAAGGTATCTTGGACGCGAGTAAAGCAATAGGAGCATCTGATGTAGCAAGTTCATCAACTGATAAAAGACCAGATGCTGTTAAGGTCAAGCCTACATATAATGCAAGAACGATAAATGCTGTTAAAATCAATCCCTTTGGTATGTTCTTTTCCGGTTTTTTAATTTCACCAGACATATAGCAAGCAGCACCCATACCATCAAAAGACCAAGTTGTTGCAGAAACTCCTGCTAAAAGAGCTGTAATTCCCGTTGCTGCAATTCCTGTAATAGGTGCTGCAGAAAGGAATAAATCTCCTTTAATAAAGAAAATACCGATTCCGATAATCAAAACGAAAGGTATAACCTTTAATGCAGTGATGACTGTTTGGAATTTACTTCCGCCTTCTACTGAACGCAAATGAAGTGTCATGAAAATCAATACAAATACAACCGCTACAATTCTCAATACAATTCCATGAACTGGAATGAAGAATGCTAGATAGTTTGCAATTGCTAGTGCCATAATGGAAATTGATGGTGGATCGGTTGCCCAAAAGCTTATCCATCCACAAAGAAAGGCTAGTGGACGTGAGCCAGCTTCTCTAAAATATACATACTGTCCTCCATCCTCAGGAAATGCACTTGCAAGCTCTGCATAACAAAAATTTGCTGGAATCTGCACAATTCCTCCTATTAAAAATGCTAATACCAAGAACAGGCTACTTCCTGCTGCACCCGCAACGGATCCCAATGAAGAAAAGATTCCTGATCCAACGGTTGTTCCAACACCTAGCGCAATAACAGCACCCAAGCCAAGCTTACGCTTTAATTCCGTTTCATTGTGTTGATTTGACATACTTTTATCTCCTTTTTATTTGTTTTCAGGCTTAAAGTGCCTGACCCTCTTTATCAACATCACGCATGATTGCATGTTGTTTTTTTATTCTCCGACTATCTGCACGAACACGGTTCTCTGTGCTGGTCCATCGAATTCACAAAAATAAATATCTTGTGCATCTCCTTTTAAGAGCTCTCCATCACTGATTATAAAATGGCAATGGTTACCCGTTAGATGTGCCTTTAGATGTCCGGTAGGATTACCCGCTGTAGAACCGTAATCCGAAAGAATTCTTGCATGCGAATAAGGCAAATGCTCTGGAACTAGCCGTGATAAAAACTCTTCGATGTCACTTTCCAGACATTCCAAGGACTCATTTACGGTAATTCCTGTGGTTGTATGCTTTGTTATTACATGAACCATTCCATTTGTGATATTACTTTCTTGAACAAGTTCCAACACCTGCTTTGTGATTAAGACAAACTGATTGTATCCAGTTGTCAACAGTTTAATTTGCTTTAATATGACCATCTGCTTACACCTCCAATTTATCGCCCATTCAAAAATTCCAATGCATTCCCACCTTTTATGAGCTCCAGTGTACTATCCCTAAATCCAAGTTTTGTGATTGCATCTGCCATACGTATTTGTTCAAATCGCGGATTGTTGCTGCCAAACATCACCTGATGGCGAAGACTTCTATCGATCCATGTGACCGGAATATCATGATGAAAAACTCGTTCATAAAATTCATAGGCATTGTCAAAATACAAAAGTCCGGTGTCTGCATAAACATTGGGAAATTTTAGCATTAGCATTGCAGTTTCTTGTACCCATGGCCATCCAAAATGCGCAAGGCATATCCTTAAGTTCGGATGGTTTGCGGCTAGTTCCTCGAACTCAATTGGTCTTGCATACTTTGTATCAGTATCTGGTTCAATCGATACACCACTATGAAATATGATTGGTTTATTATACCGTTCACATACTTCAATCAAAGGCCTTAGTATTGCATCGTTTGGATAAAAATGCTGTCTGGATGGATGGAGTTTTAATCCACTTAACTTAAGTTGTGTAAAAGCGTACTCAAGTTTTTCAGCTGCGCGTTCATCATATGGATCTGCCCCAGCAAATCCAATGAATTTATCTGGTGCCAAATCAACAAGCCTTTGAATTTCTTCATTTGTTACAACAGCCTGTCCAACCTGTGTGGTATAGTCCTCCGGCAATAGACACAGACGATCTAGTGAAGCGCACTTCATCTGGTTGAAAATATGTACAAGTGGTGCCGTGCCATTTTTATGAATATTAAGCACATTATGTCGCATTTCTTCAATTTCGGCATTCTCGTTGATCGGTTCATAAAAAGCCGGATGTACATGCATATCGATAAACATCTTTTTTCCTCTTTTCTTTTAGTATCCTGCATCCTTCATATAGGTACGAACCTGGTCAATGGCCCTTCTGGCATAGAGTCTTGGTTCATTAATATAGCCGGTTACAAGTTCTAGCGTTACCGTTCCTTCATACCCGGCATACTTTAATTCTTTAATTAATTCAGGAAGTGGTATTGAACCTTCTCCCGGCACAATATGACTGTCTGTTCCCTGATCACCGTCAATAATGTGCATGTGATACATTTTCTTTCCCAGTTTTTCCAAATATGCCATAATACTCTCATGTTGTACGAATGGCGGTACGATGTCGCACATTCCCACCAGATAAGGTGAATCAATCCGCTTAAATAGTTCCAACAGATCATTTGCATTTTTAAATGCATTCGTCTCATAAGGAGTCAATGTTTCTACTACTAGTTTCACGCCAGTCTTTTCCGCATGTTCGGTTAATTCCCGTATCGTTTTTACCATCCGATTCCAAATTTCGTCATAGCTGGTAAGATATCCTGCATGTGCAGGAGAAATTAGCATATAATCGGCATTCATCTCTTTTGCCATATCCAGGCTAAGCTTCAAATAATTGACTGCATCTTGTCTTTGGTGCTCACTTCCAATCATAAAATTATACGGATAGGCATTGTGCTCTGGTGTATAGCCCAGTACTGGCATCTGATACTTATCAATCAAGCGTTTCACTTCGTTCATTTCGCCAGCTTTTAGATCCGGTGCATATGCATGTGGTCGGCCGCCCCATAGTTCGATAAAATCGTATCCAAACCGCTGTGCATCTTCGAAACAATGTTCCAGCGGATTTCTCTGATAGCCAGATGTAAACATTCCAAGTTTCATTTAAATACCTCCATTCTCCTCTTCTTTTATCATCGTTGCAATCTCGTTTCCAAGTATCTTATGGCTTTCTTTATTTAAGTGAATACCATCCACCCCTAAATTCATGTTGAGGTTTCCTGCATCCAGATATAAGCAACCATACTCGTTTGCTAGACCTTTATATATCGTACCAAGCTGTCTACTTTTGACTTCTGAAGCCTGATTGAACATCGGATCATCCACTGGCTGGATTGACGTAGGCGCCACTAATAAAACCTTTGCACTTGAATTCCATCGCTTCAGTATATAAAAAACGTTCGCTAGCAGTTCTTCCATTCCATATCCGATTTCTACTGCATTTACATGAAAATGTGTTTTTGTATCATTGGTGCCCAACATAATTGCCATGTAATCCAATGGTAATTGAGACAGCAATATCGGCATAATATGTTCCAATGCACACCGCTGCGGTTCGATTCGGTCAGAAAAAGCAGTGGTCCTTCCGTTTAACCCTTCCTCAATGACTACATAATCTTCACCAAGTTCTCTTGCTATAATACCTGTATAACGCTCCTCTTCTGAAAAGCGAGTCCCTTTTCCTGCTATATACCCCCAGGTATTGGAGTCTCCAAAGCATAAAATTCTCTTTTTCATTTACATCACCCAAGGTTCAAAGACAGAAATTATTTTAGACGCTAACTTTGCTCCAGTGTTAAGGCAACCTTCAATATCCTGTTCCATTAAGATTCCATAGAGAAATCCTGCTATAAAGCTGTCTCCTGCACCGACCGTATTTACAACCTCTGCCTTATAGATAGTTCCATCATAGAAACGGTTTCCATCATATGCCAAACTGCCTTTTTCACCAAACGTAACAACAGCTACCTTCATTCCACGTTCAACTTTATCTTTTAGAAAATCTTCAATAAAGGAATCTCTTTCTTTATGATAAGAATAAAATCCATAGTCTACATACGGAAGGGTGCTTTCAACCAGCTCATGCGTAAGCCTGTCAGCATAGTCAAAACTAATTTGCACTTTCCCATTTAATTCTTTTATTTTTGGAAGCGTTTTTTCCGCCTTTCCCCAAAGTGCAGAATGGACCAGTGTATGATTGGCAGCAAAGCGGATGTCTTCATCATCAAATACTATCGTTTCCAAAACACCCTCTATATACTCTTCATGTACTCGGTCTAAGCCATTCATATCCATATAAGTAATGGCCGTTATCCCTTTTGCAGTTTTAAAATGACTTAGATCCAGATTCTCCTTCATAAGAGCTTCTCTCATCCAGCTTCCATTCTCATCCGAACCGGTCGTACTGATAATCGATACTGGAATCCCTAAGCGCTGCAAATTCACTCCGGTATCTACAATATTGCCAGTTGGATACTTTTTACCTATTTTTTCATAAACATCAATACAATTATCTCCAATTGCTGCTACCTTCATCATTTCCTCCATATATACATCTTAACTGTTTTATTATACCAAATCATACAATCTTACAGGCTCTATTTGTATGAAATGAATATATAATTTACATATTTTAACATTTTTATGTGTATTTTTTAATAGTATGCCTTATCACATACCTCGGCAGTTCTGTACAACTGCCATAAAATCTTTGACACGTTTCACATCAATATGTTTGTAGAAATCCCCATTTTCCTTAAATGTAGTTCCTACCACTGCCGCATCAGCATTAGAAAGCTTTTGTTCAATTGTATCCACACGGCATCCTGTATTGCATAAAATGACCATATCCGGAGCTGCTTGTTTTACACTACGAATCAGCTCATCTTCTACATCCTGACCAGCAGCCGATGCAGAAATGCAAAAGCCATCTGGATGCGCTTTAAATATCAACGACTTAGCGATCTCTTTTAACTCTCTGATATCCAGATTTTTGTCTGATTCTGGATTTATAAAATAGAGCATCTTCAAATCATCCAAAGGCAACGCAGCTTTTCTTCGAAGCAACTTAGCAAAATCATTATTATAAAGTCCTCCATCGCCCACATAAACACCGCTAAATGTACCCCTAACAAAATCCGCTCCTACTGCTGCTGCAAGCTCTATCGTTGCCAATCCGTCAGAAATGCAATCTACTCCAAATGGAACTTTTATTTCTTGCATAAGCTCTCCTATTACTCTCGCCATACACGCAGGAGTTACAAAACTCATGTTTCTTTCATAAGGCAGGCTGAATTCATTTGAAAAGAGGATTCCATCCACACCTCCTTCTTGTAACGATCTTATATCCTCTCTTGCCTGATTTACGATTTTTATCATAGAATCCTTTTTTCCAAACATTGGATCCCCCGGCAGTGCATCCATATGAAGCATTGCTATGATTGGTTTTTTCGTCCGAAACATTTCTTCCGTCCAAAGCATTTTCCATCCCTCCGATATCTATATATGTTTGTTGTTTTCTTATACCACTTAGAATATCATCGGTTTTTTATTAAGTCAACAACATTTCTGTATTTTGTACCACTTTTAACTATGTTTTGTATGATTTGCACAATTTTATTTGATTTATTTGGGCTAATCAACGAAAAAGTGTCTTTGTGCACTTTAATAATTGAATCAAAATCTTTGCTGTGGTATCATCATGAAATAATCGGTATATTTTATCAATAAACTTATTTACTATGATTTAATTAAGATGGAGGTATTTTATGAAAGCAGATATTGTATTACAATCTAGTGCTATTTACACTGGGTTAAGCGAGCATCCTATCAGCGGATGCATTGCTATGAAAGGAAACACGATTCTCGCTGTTAACAAAACCGATGGATCTGAATACATTGATAGCCATACACAAGTATTTAACTTAGGTGATCGGCTGGTTTGTCCAGGTTTTACTGATGTCCATTGCTTCTTCACCGGATATCTACTTAGCATTGCCGGAATTGATTTAGAACATTGTGAAACAGAAACTACACTGTTAGAATTTTTACATACATACCAATCAAAGCAAAACAAAGGGGCTACACTTCTAGGCAGAGGCGTGAATCCGAATTTTTCCAATCTGACAAGAGAATTTTTGGATAGTACGTTTGGTGTGGTACCTGTTATCCTGTTTCAAAAAGATAGTGAAAGCTGTTTTATGAACACCGCAGCTATCAATACATATCAATTCACACCTGAGACCTGTTACTCAGAAAGTTATTGGAGACTACTAAAATATATACTTAACGATACGAATTTTTCCGTGCCCGCATTTAAAAATTATTTAAAATTTATGAACTCCAGAGGTATTACCTCTATAAAAGAAATGGGTTTTGATGATTTTTGGAAATTTACAGAAGAATTAGATAAATTAGAAAAACGCAAAGAGCTTACCGTTCGTGTCAGTTTTATGAGTCAACCAGTAGGATCACCTATGAACTTAGCATTCGGGCGCAATATGCGTGAAAAATTCACTGGAAATTATGTACGTTTTTCCGGATACAATCAGATGACGGATGGTTCTATCAGTCAGATAGAAGGGGAAATGAAAGAGCCTTATCTTTGTATGAATACTTGCTGTGCAAAAGAAATCGATTGGAATACATTGGAACAAGATGCACTTGCAGCAGACAGAGAAGACTTCCGTTTTTCCTTACATGCACAAGGTGATCGTGCCATTGAAAAAGTCATTGATATCTATGAAAAATGCCAAAAAAATACGGATGGAACTTTAAAAAACCGTCATGCCATTACTGATTTAGAATGTTCGGATCCAAAGGATTTAGAACGCATGGGGCAGCTTGGTATTATAGCGGAAATATACCCTCAAATTATGTCCATTGCAAATCGAAACGATAAACTAACTATGATTCAAGAAAAAATTGGGCTGGAACGAGGAAAAAACTACTGGAATCGTAGAAAAATGGCAGATAGTAATATAACCATTTCATGTGGTACAGATTTACCACTATTGTTTGACGATATTCCAGAATCTATCTACCATACTGTTGGTGCTAGATTTCCAGAAGGTGGTGAACCATATAATGCCGAGAATACGCTACTTTTGCATGAACTTTTGAAAGCATGGAGCTTTGGTGGCCAATACAATCTCGGTTTCGAAGACCGTCTTGGCACGCTTGAGCCAGGTAAGCTTGCTGATATTGCCGTACTAAGCCACAATTTATTTACCACACCGCTGGAAGAAATCCGAAATGCAAATGTCTGCCTTACATTGGTCGATGGTAACGTTGTATATAACAATTTGTAACAACCGATAAAGGGGAAGGAATTCAAAAATGAGTCAAAAAGTATATTTTATGGGAATCGATACAGGAACAAACTCCAGCAAAGGAGTCATTATTGATCAGGAATGTAACATTATCACTTCTTACAGTGTTTCACACTCCATGACTAATCCACAACCGGGTTTTTATGAGCATGATGCCAACAAAGATTGGTGGGAAGATTTTTGTAGTATCAGTAAAAAGCTTATAGCAGACTCTCGGATAGATCCAAGGGATATTAAGGCGGTGGGAGCCAGCGCCCTAGGAGCGGATTGTTTGCCAGTTGATGAATTTTGTAATCCACTTCGTAAAGCGATTTTATATGGTATCGACTCACGTGCAACCGAAGAAATGGAAGAATTGACGTTACTCTATGGCGAGACTCAGATTAAAGAATGGTACGGACGTCCACTATGTTCTTCAGATGTTATGCCAAAAATATTATGGATAAAAAATAACGAGCCGGAAATCTATAAAAAAACTCATAAATTTGTCACTGCATCTACTTTTATAACTGCCAAATTAACTGGTGAATTTGTGATAGACCGCTTTTTAGGTCTCGCAAGTTTCAATCCACTCTATAATAAGGATACCACCCCAAACGAGAAACTTTGTCAGCCAATCTGCCGTCCAGATCAACTAGCCACTATAAAGGAAGCAAACGAAATTGCTGGATATGTCACCAAGAAAGCCTCCATGGAAACAGGCCTTTTAGAAGGTACTCCAGTTATTACAGGCACCGATGATTCTGGTGCCGAAGCCATCAGTATCGGTATTGTAACAGCTGGCAACATGATGATACAATTTGGTTCGTCCATCTATATGATTTTAGGCACAAAAACGCTAGTCGATGATGACCGTTTATGGAGAGAAGAATTTATTGTACCCGGATTGTGTGATATTTCAGCTGGAACTAATACAGCTGGCTCACTTACCAAATGGTATCGTGATAATATTTTTCCAGAGGCTCTTTTATCCCAAAAAGACTCTGGATATGATGCATATCAGGCAATGGCAGATGGACTAGAAGAGATTTCAGCTGGAAGTGATGGACTCATTACCCTTCCTTATTTCGCTGGTGAACGGACTCCCGTAAATGATCCCTTAGCTAAGGGATGTATTCTTGGCTTGACATTATCGCACACTCGGAAGCATATGTACCGGAGTGCTTTGGAGTCCATCGCATATTCCATTGAACAGCAGATAAAAATCATGGAATCACACCATGAAGTATCCATAGATCAAATTTTTGCTGTAGGGGGCGGGGTACAAAATCCGATATGGATGCAAATCGTTGCAGATGTTACGGGCAAAGAAATCAATACACCTGCCATCACCATCGGAGCATGTTTTGGTGATGCCATGATGGCTGCAACTGCTATAAAACACCTAGGTTTTGAGGATTTTAAGGCACTCACAAAATTTATTAAGCCCGGAAAAACGTATTATCCAAACATGGAAACCCACATTACTTACCAAAAATATCAATCTTTGTTTGATCAGCTATATATATCAACAAAGGACATTATGCATGCACTCTAATTAACAATTCTGTAAAAAATATGGTCTTATATAGCGTTACATCTTTGCTATATAAGACCTTTGTATTTTTACATGGTTATTCTATTAAATATTTATTCATAACTAATTAAAGTACCACAATATTCGCATTCCTTACAATCGTCTTTAAACACCTCATTCTTAGCACCACAGCCAGAACATATCATAATTTTTGACTTTTCTTTTTTCAACGGCTTCTTTCGCATTGAAGTTCTCTCTCCATAGACGATTTCTTGCCTTTCCATATCTAAATATGCTCCTGGAAAAAAATCGGAAGCAATCATTTCATATAAATCTTTTGTAACAACATTCGTTGGTAGTGAAAGCGCCGATGCAATATCAGAGATTCTTGTTTTCTCACTTTCGTTTATTACCTTAACATACCGATTGTATCTTTCTCCACGAGCTCTCATCGATTTTGCGCAATGCATCATCCATAATCCAACCCCTACACATAAAAAGAAGCCAATAATATAACTAGCACCATCTTTTTCTGTAAATGTCATTATAAGATAAATCACACCAAATGCTATAACCACCCATGCCGTATTTATAACTTTCTGACTATTAGCTATTGTTTCCTTTTTATCTTCGGTCCATCTGCGATACCATAATAGTATTCCAACCGGAAAAAAAAGAATCAAACATAATATAATAAGAAGCCAGCTTGTCCTTTTTTTCTTTACAACATTTTCATCCATATACTTATTTTCCTCCCGTTTTTATATCTAGTTTTATTATACTATCTATGATAATATTTTCAATGATGAACTGGAAAATATAGGTATAAAATTGATATTCTTCGAAGTATCTTTCATCTTTTTGTAGCCATAGCAACAACCCATGGTATCTTATTGTAATAGTATATAACTGTAAATAATAACCAGCATAGGTGCCGCAATATTGCGGCGGATTGGAGTATATTATGAAAGCATGTATTGACAGATCGAATTGTATTTCTTGTGGATTATGCGCTGCTACTTGCCCAGAAGTATTTCGTATGGCAGAAGATGATCTTGCCGAAGTTTATGTTGATGTCATTCCATCTGGCGCAGAAGCCACTGCACAGGAAGCATGTGATAATTGCCCGGTTTCAGTTATAACAATTGAGTAATATAGGGAAAAGCTCTGCGCTCCGCAAGCATCACGAATAATAACCCCCACTGCATATTATAATATCATGCAGCGGGGTTTATCCTTTTGTTTACTTCACTGTTATTTTTTCTTTGTATGTCTTTTTCGTACCATCTACCAGTTTCGCAGTCACTGTAATCGTTGCTGTACCAGGCTTCTTTGGTGACAAGCTCCCGTTGCTACTTACAGTAACAATATTTATATTGCTTGATTGATAGAATAATTGAACCTCTCCAACAGAAAGCTTTCGATCTTTACTAAATTTCTTAACAGGTACCAGATAATCCGTAACAGCTACCTCTACTTTTCGCGATGCTTTATCGCTTGTCGAAGACAGGGTTGTCTTTTTCTCCACACGAATCTGATCCAGTAAGGATACCACATTTGTTTTTAATTTCTTTGATAGCAATATATATTCCGAACCCTTTGTAATATCTACTGCTATGTATCCGAGTTCATCAACCACATACTTTGTGATTGGGAGCTCTAAAAATCTTCCTTTTTCTTTATCATAACCATATAAGTATACGTTGCTTCCTGCCTTAATTCCGGTCTTGTCTGACTCCGCCAATGCATTCATAGTAACCGTTGCTGTCGCTGGGAGCAGTCCCTCTTGTTTAAAATCTATGGCCATGCCTTTTAGCACCCCTGCTTTGGTTTTTCCAAGTTTATCTGCATTTGCAGTTTTGAGTAAAAGATTGATATCCTTAATCGGACGTGTCGATTTTTTGAGTCGATCTTCGTCAAAGCTCCATGCATTATCTTTTCCATCTGCAGTTTTTACACTTACCTTTATCGACTTCCCTTCCTCTTTTGCGGCATCTAGCACTTCTTTTGGTAACTGGATGGCATCTAGATTAACCTTAGCTTTTTCCATCACGCTTTCTGGCAAATTGAGGACAATCTCTCCTTCTTTCACAGATTTGTCGGACAGCTGTTTCTTGATTTCTTCGCTTGGAATGAATACGGTCAGGTCCATCTTTTGATCGGTTGCATTAAAAGCGCTACGAATCAAAGCATCCGAAACAGTTACCCCAATTTTAGCCACACCTTCTCGAACCACAGACTCCACTTCTTTTACCGATACTGTTACTGTACTCGAAATCACCCTACCTTTTTCATTTTGTTCAATTTTGGTGGTGACCACACTTCCATCCTTTGCTTTTACTGTTACCATCTCTGATGTCTTAATCGTCTGCTTGTTCTTATCTTTATTCACAGCAACTTCTTTTACGACTACGCTTCCATCATTTTTTTCAGTCGTTGTCTTGGTTACGGTCGTCGTCGTACCATCCTTGTTTTCGATTGTCGTTGGTACTGATGTTATGTTTGGATTGATTCCGCTACCTCCACCTGTTTCATTTCCGTTCCGTTTTTCTATGCTAATCTTTGTAGCTATACCTTCACTGGTTGCCGTCTTAGAATCAAATTTCATAACACCATCTTTTGCGTTACTGAATGCATAAATTACAGCATATACAACAAAGTCTTTATTTACTTCTACTTTTATCGGTTCACTCACAGACAAGGCACCACCTGATACGGCGAGTACTTCTGTATTGATCTCGATTTGTTGCGGAATCAAATCCGTTTTATTTTCACTTGCTTTAAGAACAAGTACTGCTGCTTTCTTGCCTTCTATTACACTGATTCCATTTATAAAACGTAACTTTCCTTTTTGATTTTCGAAACTCTTAAGCTCGATTGCAATTCCAAATTCTTCTCCAAAGATATCCATTGAATCTGCACTGGTTGTAATATTTCCATTTGCAGCAAGTCCAATATTTGTAGCCTTAATCGTTACCACGCCTCCATCGATAGACAAGTCGCCCTCTTTTACAGCTAATCCAAATTTGCATTTTGGTATATTGATTGCTCCACCTTTAACCAAAAGATTCCCTTTTTCTGAGACAATACCATTATTTTCTACATTTGCGGTTACCGTTCCATTTTCAATCGTAATATCTCCATTTTGAGCAATAACACCATTCTTCCCTGAAAGATTGAGGGTCGCATTTTCAATCTGAACTGCATCACTAAAAATACACGAATCCTTGTTGGTAATGATTTTAAGAGTTCCTTCTCCCGAAAGATTTAACGTACCACTTCCTCGAATCCCATATGATTTATCTGTTTTTAAATCCTTTGTTATTTCGATCTGATTCGTTCCCTCGAGAACTACCTTCGTATCCTTCGGTAGAATAATTCCTTCTTTTTCTTCGGATTGGAGGGTTAAATTTCTAAGTGTTAGTATGTGTTTCTCCTGATCCCATGTATATCCAACTGCTTTTTTCTGATTTGCCTCCTCTGTATCCCCAACGAAATCCAGCGGCTCCTTATAGGTTGCAAGCACACGGTCAATCGTACCATCCTCTGCATAGGTCATATTAAAAATCCCTCCGCTTAGATTACAGATTGTTCCTTTTGTAACCGATAGTACTCCATTAACGATTGGTGCACCTTTTTGCGGTGAAGCATTTAATATACTTACCGCTCCGTTTGGAGCCGTTACGGATATGTTTCCCGAAAGACTTGGTATTTTTATCATGCTGTCAAGTGTAATACTTCCATTGTTAGAGGTTAGTGTTACTTCATTTTCGTAATACGTATTTATTAATGAAGCTTTGCTTCTCATCGTAATATCTTTTTGTGCACTGAGGTCAACTTTACATCCCAACTTATTCATAGCGACTGTTGGAGTATGTTCCCCCTGACTTGATAGAGCAATCGAATCTTCCTGCGATTTTATCGTTATATTACCTGATGCGTTGATCGCAACAGATTCTTCTGACGTTATATCGATGGATTTTTTTGCCGCGATTGAAATATTATTTCCATTCACGGATATCATATCCTTAGTCGTTACTTTTACACTTTCATCAATTGAGTTAAGCATCAAATCCCCATATCCAGAAACGCCACCTTCGATGTTAATATTTCCCAAAATTCCAATCGAAAGAAAACTGTCTGCTTGATAATAGATTGCCGGCACATTTTGTGTAGTAAGGGTAAAACTTCCCGTACCAGTTACGCTAAGTGAAGCATTCTTTTCAAGCAGTATGCAAGGACTTGAATTACAAAGGTTTAAGCCATCTGGACCGATGATAAGGTTTGCTTTTGTCTCAATCATGATTGGAGACGGTCCATCTTGAACCATGTTTAAATCATTTAACATAATCTGAGCATTCTGTGGCTGCCCACTTATTTTAATATAATTATTACTTCCTGTTGTAGTCCCTGTAATGATGTAATTTCCTGTATATGGCACCTCTATGCTTGTTCCAGATGTAATATAACCTGTTGCTGTAATTTCAATCTTTCCTTGCGAGATATCAAGGGTTATCGCATCTGAAAGAAGCTCTTCCTTAGCCGCACTGGCTATCGTTGTCTGTCCGATAAATCCATTTGGTACGCATGACATTAGCAGGGTCAGACACAAAAGAATCGCAATACTTTTTTTCCTATTTGTTTGAATCATACTTATCCTCCTTGTATACATTTCGTTGTTTTTCTTTATTTAATTTTAATCGCTTATTGTTTCACCTCCATATCGTTATCCTGTTCTTATAATACTAAAAATAATTTAGTAACATTTGAACCGATAGTTCAAAGCAAACATCCTTGTTCTTCCAGCAAATCGAATGTTTTTTTGCTTGCAGGGTGTTCCAAAGCCCCTTTTCTAAAAGTGGCATAAACATCGGATATTCCAGTAATTCTTTTACATCCATATCCATCTGATTCCCGTTGATTAATTCAATGTGCAGCAGCCATTTTCCCTGTGTGGTAGCTTCTTTGATGCCTGCCTTCTTCTGCGAGTCCTCATCTTTAAACAAATCCAACATCCGATCTACGGATAGTTCTACGATTTGCCTTCCCTGCCACCTAAGACAGGTATCCAAAACTTCCATCGTCTCCCATACCAATTTATCCTGCAGCGGACAAAATTGTATGGTATGAAGATAGGGTTTCATATTGCAGATCAAACGGTTGCCATTTTCCATAACTAACTCCAAGGTATAATCTTCTCTTGCGATGGCATATTGTATTTTGGTTGACACATCTTCACCTCCATAAAAAATTCCCTACACTTAAGTATAGGGAATTTTTTATTTTAATACTATTAGCCAAATGGCTAATTTTATATCAGATTATGTTCTTTCGCTCTTTGCAAAGCACTGATTTTGTTCTTTACATTCAGCTTTCGGTAGATATTTTCCATATGCTTTTTTGCCGTGGATACGGAAACATACAGTTCATTTGCTATCTCACGCTGGGAAAGACCATGAGATAAATACTGAAGTACCTGTTTTTCTCGTTCCGTGAGGGTAATATCCTCAGACGGTATCTGTTTGATCGTTTTACGATATTGCTCACATAGTGCTATCACCTTGTCTAAATAAGAGGCTTCCATGGCATTGCTTGCTTTTAATTCATAAAGCATTGGCATTACAAAGTCTGCATGTTCTGCAAAAGGTAGTACAATACCATCCGCCCGTGCCTCTTTGAGAGCGACTAACATAAGGTCCATCCCTGCTTTTATCCCATACAGATGGTACTTTGCGGTTGCTTGGTAAATCGAATGATGAAGCAGTCCAAGCTGATTGTGAAACACCAGAAATTCTTCCTCAAAAGTATCACTCAATATTTCAAGCTGTGTCCAATTCTTTTGAAGCATGAGTGCTTTTCCATATATGACATAAGGAAATGCCAAACCACGCATCATAAGCTCTCTTGCACCAATATTACCTGTTGCAAGCCATTTGGGTATCAAAGCAGCTTGATTGAGACATCCATACATATACCCTTCACACATATCTAATGCGCTGTTGTAAATTACCTGTGTTAATGAATTTACTTTTTTTGTCGGATCTATCAGATAGTTTCGTGTTGTCAGCAAAAGTTCCTTTGCTTTCGCAATCTCACCTTTTACAAGGTAATAACGCATTCTCGCAAAATTAGCACATATTTCGATACTGACCTGCTCCATGGTTCTTGCCTTGTAAATAGATTTATCTACCAAAGCATCTACCTGATCAAAATCCCCTGTTTCCAATGCATACTCCGCCTGTGCTACAATACCACACCCCATCCCACTACCATCGAATACTTTTGGTGGAAATCCCGAAGTCAAACAATCCAGCGTTTCCTTTAGTTTTCCCGCTTCACGATAATAACTATATAAAAAATATGGTACCCCAAAGGTAAATGCGTCATACCGATACACCATATAGGATACATCCCCATCTAGATATTCATAGGATTTGATTGATAGCTCTACCATTTTTTCAGCGTTATTCACCATCAAAAAGATCTTAACAATCTCAATTTCACCAAGCACGCGTTTCCGTATTTGTAGCGGTATCTCAGCCGCAGTTTCATAATATGGTTCTAAGACTTCGACGATTTGATTTGCTCCATTTACTAAGTTTTTATCTTTACTAATTGCAAAGCAAAGGGCAAAGTGAAGCAGTGGGAGCGGATATTCGATATACCACTGCGTCGGCATTTCCCGAAAGATGACATACATCATTTTAACGCCAAGATACCCGCTTTTCATATATTTTTCCCAGTTCATGTGACCTAACAATTCCTCGATTTTCCCAGCCCTATGATAATATTCGATAGCACGAACAAAGTCTTCTTCCTCAAGGAACCATTCCCCCACAAGATGGCAAATCCGTTGCTTATCAAGCTCATCCACGTACCGCTCCCGCAAAAAATCCAATAAAACATTATGTAGTTTGTACACTCCTGTGCGACGATCGTACTCAATGAATGCATTTTGTTCCATGAGCTGCTCAATCATTTCTAAAACATTCGAGTAGTCTAGTATTTTAGATGCCTGCTGCAAGGTAAAACAGTCCAGAACAGACAATCGAAGCAGAGCCTGTTTTGTTGACTCATCAAAGGATGAAAAGAGATTTTTATCCACAAGCTGCGTGATATAAGAAACTTCTGTTATCGGGATTCCCTGCTTTAATCCCAATTGAAGCAGATAAATTGCAGAAATCCATCCATTTGTATAACTTAATAGCATCGCAATCTCTTTATCCGAAGCACGATAACCCATTAGAATTAAATAATCCTTAATTTCTTGTTTTGTAAATGCCAAAAATTTTGTGTCCAGATAATTGCACAAGCCTTTTGCAAATAAATTAATATGGTTGAACATTGGTCTGGTTCTTGAAACCAATATCAGATGTACATTGGAAATGTCTTCTTGTGTAATTGCTTCCATAAGTGCACCTAATTGCTTGCTTTCATCCATAAGATGATAATCGTCGATGACGATTGCCGTAGGATGTTTCCTTTTAAGCTTCGAAATCATCGCTACGACTTGGGCTATTTGCCTTGCATCCATTGGGAAACCTATCGACTCAAGCTGCTTACCTATTTCAGGATAAATGCGTCCGACTGCCTCTGACAATTTATGCCAGAACAATAATTCATCCCCATCACTTCCTAGCAGTGTAATCCAAATCGTATCACAATCTTTATTATCTAAAAAAGTACGTACCGAAGTCGTTTTTCCATAGCCCATTGTTGCAGATAAAATGGTCAATGGATATTCAAATATCATATTTAGTTCTTTTTCGATTCTTGCACGTCTTAGAATTTTGGTATTCATCAATCTTTATCCTCTCCGTATTATAGGTATCTCACTTGGCTTTTTTATCCATTATTATATATCATATATCATAATTTTCCATAAAACTATAGCTATATTCTTTAAATGTTGTGTAGCCATGGCAAATTGTATTTCTTGCGGATTATGCGCTGCTACTTGCCCAAAAGTATTTTGTATGGCTGAGAATGATGTTTCTGAAGTTTATGTAGATGTCATTCCATCTGGTGTAGAAGCTCCTGCATACGAAGAATAAGCCGAGGTAGCATATGCGAATGCATCCCCGGCTTTTTAACTATCATATTTTATTCAGATAACAGCCTCTTTTCACCCGTTATTTCTTGAATTGGCTTTATATCCTGCGTAACTTCCAATACTCCCAGGTATTCACCCTTATCATCTCTTACTGCATAATAGCGAATTAAGATAAATTTTCCTGCCATCTGAATCCAGAAATCTTCCTGGTCTTTTTTTCCGTTCTTAAAATCTTCTACGATCGATTCTACAATATGAACACTTGCTGGTGGATGACAGTTTGAAACATTTCGTCCGATGATGGCCCTTGTTCGAGGGAAGGCTCGCTCTTTTCCCTCTGAAAAATATTTTACCATGTCATCTTTGTTTACAAATGTGATATCAAACGGTAAGGTATTTAATATACTGGTCAGTTCGTCTATTTTAAATTCACCAGACGGAAGTCGTATCAATCCTTCCTGAACCGTTACCTCTTGTTTTGGCTTGACAGCTGGTTGATTCGATTTTGATTTCCAGAGTGGAATCTGCTCTATCATATAGCCAATTTCCGCACTTTCCTCTAAAATCGTTTTCCATTCCTCCTCGGTTAGCTGTTCAAGAAGCATTGGAATCATAATGTTTTCTTCCTTGAAAATCATTTCCGTTACTTTATCTAACATGTCTTGTGTTTTTTGAATTAGGAGGTCTTTTTCCACACTTTTTTCTTGGAGCAGAGCTTTAACCTCTTTGATTTGAGCTCTGATTTCATCATCAACACCCCACATTACTTTCGGTGGAGCCGTAATCCCATACTTCTCCATATATGGGAAAAGTACGTTCTCCTTTTTTTGGTAGTGAAGTGTAATGCTCATTAATGCTTCAATTCCTGCTAACAGTTTTTCCGAACTTTTTGATTCATCCATGCTATCTAAACAGGTTCGTATTTCATTGTTGATGATTTCTTCAATCCTTCGATTCTCTCTCATCAATAGATTCAAAGGATGTCCTGGAATCCGTGTTGGGTCGGAGGGTTGATGGATTTCTTCGATTGAGCCTTTAAATACAGCGGCGTGAACATCGCAAAGCTTTTGTACTTCACTTACTGGAAGACCTTCTGCAATCAGAGCAGCTTCTGCTGCAGAAATTTCAGAGGCAGAAACTCCCTGAAAGACCTCTTCAAATAGTAATTTAACTTCTTCGACTGACTTACCTTCGTGCAGTTTTTTTATAATGTCCTTGATTGCTTCTTGCCTCATTTCCCGATTATTAATGTACTGGCTCATAAAATGCCTCCTTTTATTCGTGAATTGTATATCCTTTTTCCACTAAGCTCTTTTTCACATCATCCATATTAATTTTCTTCATAGCAGCACCTTTTGGGATTGTCATAAATCGTCCTGCGGTATTTAGCATTCCAGGTTTTACAATATCATGAAAACCTAGTTCATACAAAACCGCTAGTATTTCAGGATATTTACTACCTATCTCATATACAGTTTTGCTTAAATCAATCTCTTTATTCACCCAATCACCCTTTCCTATGATTTATCACTTAATATTTGATTCCATTCCAATAAACAGGGATGTACACTTTTGCACTTTCTGGCAGCCCAACATCCTTAAGTGCCCATTTTTTAAACTCTTCAAAGCCCGTACGATCTACGATATAACCAATGTGTTCTTTTCCACCAGGTGCATCTGGATCAATGTAGTGTGTAACGTATTCATTTTTTAGTTTTTATCATATAATGCCCTTTTTAATTATATTCTTTTTTTACTTTATTCAATGCCGCAACTCGATTGTTTACGCCTAATTTTCCATATATATTGTTAATATGCGTTTTTACAGTAGCTAAAGAAACACAAAGATGTTCTGCAATCTGTATATTTGTACTCCCTTTTGACAATTCCGTCAGTACTTCTTTTTCACGCTCTGTTAAGTTATTCTGGCAATTTTCTTTTTTGCATTTTGTTTTTTCTTGAATGCCATATATAGAATCAGCTGCTAGTATATAAGATACGAACTCCATTTCTTCTTTGGAAAGCTCTTTTTCTAATTCCGGTTTAAACTCATTTAAAATAATATCCGAGGTCTTTTTCTCAAACCAGAATGGATGTGCAATAGCATCTTCTACAGCATACGAAACGGATTCAATAAAAAGATTTTGAATATCTCTCTTATTCCCTTGAGTTTCTAGCAAAATACGTGATTTTAAAAGATCACCCTCAATAATTTTTAATTTATTTTGACTCTTTCTTGCTTTTGCAATCAATTCTTCAACCAGTAACAGAGCTTTTTCTTTATCACCAATTTCATATTGTATACTGGCATAAAGCAATGCACAGTCCATATTTTCGATTGGATTTTTCAGTGCTTCATACTCATTTGCAAATTGCTTTAATAATTCATTATGCTGCCCTCTGTATATTGGATATCTTAATAACCTTGCTGAAAAATAGATATTATGTAATGCCTCCTGCCCCATTCCGTCCATTATAATCGCTTCTGTTTTAGATTCCTCACCTATTAAATAATAGAATTCTGCTAAGGTATAGTGATATGCTCTCTCTATATTATCAGCAGCAGGTGCCATATATTTCTTAGTATTTTCAAGCATTTTTAATGCTTTATCGAGTTCTAACTGTCTTATATATACTCCAGCTATGCCAATATAATAAGAACAAGCGAGCGATTGGACCTGTGATATCATTGGCTCCATTTCTTTATATAGTCGAAGACATAACGATAATTCTCCCATGTCTTCATAAATCTGTGCCTTTTCTGATAATACAAAAAAACCGATATAGATATTTCCAGTCTTTTTGTATACTTCATCTGCACAGTCTAAATACTCAATTGCCTCATTAAATTTAGCATTTGCATAAAGAAAATATGCCTCCTTTATTAATAGAAAGGCAATTGTAATTGAATTCAATGGTAATTGTGTGATTTGTTTCATTGATAATATGTTGGTATTTTGAAAATCCCAGTCAGTACTAAAAAACAGATTGGAGCGTTTGAACGCTTCAAATGTCTCATCCTCTTTCAAGTCTTTCTTAATACGATGATAGATTTTTTTACAGGATTCTTCATCCACACTCGCATAGTAATAAAAAAAGTATTGATAAGCAAAGTCCGTATTTTTTGAAATTTGTTCCATAGGAACTTTCATTAAATAAGAAAAAGTGAGCGCAGACTGTGGCATTTTTAGTATCAGATTCATAATCTTTTCATATTCCTCAATCACAAAAAGATGATGTAAGCTTTCCTCATAATCTCCTAATTCCTGATAGATATTAGCCGCACGATTATGAAACTGTTTTCTCTTCTTATCTTCCTGTTTTTCAAATAAAGGATTCAAATATTCCACCATAATTGCATGGTATCGATAAATAATCCCCTCTGCATCATCAATATTAATCACAAATAAATTTTTCTGTAATATAGATTCCATCATGGAATCAAATACTATCTCTGGTTTATATTTTCCACAAATTTTCTTATTGAAATATCGTAATATAGAGGTTTCAATTAGAAACTCTTGCTCTTGTGAGGAAAGATAATTAAAAATTTCTTTTGTAATATAATCATTCAATACACGGTTTGATACGTTGAAATTTCCAATTGTTTGAGTATTTCTGGTCTTTGCTGCCATAACCAGTAACTGCAGTCCTCCTATCCAACCTTCCGATGCTTCTATCATGGCCGCAATCTGTTCTTCTTCTTTTTTTAACATTAAGGTATTTAGAAGAAAGTCTCTACTTTCATCTTTTGTTAACCGAATCGTATCTTCATCTATAATGATTAGATTGTCTTCGATTGCAATCTCACCAAGGTAGATTTGTGGAAGCTCACGTGTCAGCATCACTAGATGTATATTGCTTGGTATATTTTCAATAAAATAATCAATGGTTGATATAAGAAAAGCATCTGTGACAATTTGAAAGTCATCTAGTACCAGTACAAATTCCTTTTTAAGATTTAATCTATTTACAAAAAGAGAGAGAATCTGCCAAAGATTCTCTCTTTGCATATTACTATCGAAGTAAGCCTGCAAGTCGTCTTTGGAATCTTGAAGAAATTCCTTGGTTGCCTCGATTACATAATTCCAAAAGACAAATGCCTGATTCGCATTTTCATCTAGGGTAATCCACTTTGTATTATCCAATTTTGTTTCTTTAATAAAGCTGGTCAGCAATGTAGTTTTTCCACTACCTGCACCGGCTTTTACAATTGTTACTTTACAATCTTTTAATCGCTTTAATTGATCAAACAGTTCCTGCCTGATAATGTAGTTTTTTCTCGGCTGTGGCATCTTCAGCTTCACAGAAAGAATTGGTATATTACATTCCACAGAATAATCACCTCTTTGCTTCATTGTACTTTTAGGAACCTTTAACGTCAAGAAAGATTATTTATGATAAACGTAATCTTTTCGTGTCTTAAACATAGCCACTACAAAAAATGTAATACTCAAAATGACGATATAGATGAAATGCCAGATTAACCCACTCGTTAGAGTTCCTTTTTCTAATGCATTTACAAAATCCATAAAATCTTTTTGTGGTAATATATGTAGTAATTTATCAAACACCGTTTTATCTTTTGAAAAAGAGTAAAAGCTACCTGCTAAAATAGAGGATAGAAGAATAATTGATG
This sequence comes from Lachnoclostridium sp. UBA5725, assembly GCA_002419585.1. Lineage (GTDB taxonomy): Bacteria > Bacillota > Clostridia > Lachnospirales > Lachnospiraceae > DIGJ01. The sequence goes on along the minus strand of DIGJ01000002.1, from coordinate 264,311 downwards.
TACCAAGCATATTTGCCGTATCTGCTATACAAAAGAACGAATTTAGCATTAACGAAAATGCCGTTCCTAAGATGGATAACGTTGCAATCAAACCTACATAAGCTACTAATGATAGTCCTATCTTTATTCCTAACAATTTTGCTACAATAATTACACTAATTGATGGAATAAATATTAACAAGCATATAAAAAGTGCATGCCCCAAAAGATAGCCTCTAAATGCAATCGGTGACATGAATACTCTTTCAATCATGTGCTTTTCCTTATCGTCTGCAAATAATCTGGCATAAAGGACACCTTGAAGAAGTAAAAACATCATCATGTATCCAATGATATTTGTTCCAATTTTTCTTTCATTGTCCGAATTTGGAACAAAAGATAATGGGTTCTCTAAAAATTCTTTTATTACACTTGTTAGTTCATCACTTTTTATGGATTCAATTTTATAAGTTCCTTCTTCTGTCATGGTAACAATGGCATCATATCGATTCTGGACCAAATCGGATTTTAACGGCGGAGAAACTAATATCGAAATATTAAAATAGGGATTTTTTTCTAGCTGTTTCGCACTCTTTGTTACGTTTACGTCCCCATAAGTTACCAATGCCAGGTTACCTTTTGTTTCTGTCATATTTGTTAAGGCTATTGCCGAAACGATAGAGCAAATGGTAAGAATCATAGATACAAATAAATATTGTTTCTCTTCTAGCAGTCTCTTCCAATCATTTATTAATATTTCTAGCATATACAATCCTCTTTTCTAAATGTTATTTTGCAGATAATAAATACAACCGTCGTAGCCAGACTAATCCCTATAAGCGTTGGAAAAAACCACGAAAAGTCGTTGTCATAAATCATTGAAAATGATGTTTTTACCAGCCATTTTGCTGGCGACAGATAACTAATCCCTCGAACCACTTCTCCATAGCCATCCAGTGAAAATAGAAGGCCTCCAAAAATTGCAAGCAAATTAATAACAATACTCAAAATCTGATTTGCCATTGCCTCTGTTTTGAAAATACAACAACACATTACCCCTAATGCTACGGAAAACAATTCTGTTAATCCAAGTAGGATCAGAATCTGTGGAACAGCATGTAACCCAATATCAAAAACTAGATATAAGAAAATCATATCAAATAAATGGCAACCAAAACAAAAAATGAAGGAAGAAAGTATTTTGGATAAATAAATTACATTTGAATTTCCAGGTGCATAAATAATACGCATATTGGGCTTACGAATCGTAACTTCCATAAAAGCATTTGCTGATGTCATTCCGCTCATTAAAATAGAATATATGATAAGTGTAATTCCATAGTAATCATAAGATGTCACTTCATTTCCATAGCTGTCTTTTCCCAAAAATCCAAGAATTACTACAAGTAAAATTGGAAACAAAGTCCCATAAAATAGCCACATGGGATTTTTTATCAAATTTTTTAGATCTTCTTTGCTGATTAAATATAAATTTCGCATGATTTACCTCCTAATCTCTCAAACTTTTTCCAGTTAATCGCAAAAATACATTTTCAAGACTAGCAGTTCTACAAAATAAATTAATAATTTTTGTTTTGCTTGTAATCACTACTGCAATAATCTTATCTAAGTTTTCTATATTCTTCAATGTGGTAATTGTAAGCTGCTGTTCCTTTTTTTCCACCTTTTTAATACCCTCAATCTTATAAAATTCATCAAGAACAAGATTTTCATCTTTCTCGATTTCCAATATGAACTGCCTTTCATCAAAAATATCTTCTTTCAGGCTGTCCTTTGTTCCTTCTGCAATAATGGTTCCGCTGTCCATAATCAGGATACGTGTCGAAATTTCTTCCACTTCCTCCATATAATGTGTGGTATACAAAATTGTCATCCCCTGTTGACTTAGTTTCTGAATCGAATTCAAAATATGATTTCTTGACTGTGGATCAATACCAACTGTTGGCTCATCCATAATAAGCAGCTCCGGCTCATGAGCGATTGCACAAGCAATATTTAATCTTCTCTTCATTCCCCCCGAGAACGTTTTTGCTTTATCTTTTCTACGATCTCCTAGTCCTACAAATTCCAATGAGTTCGTTACCTTTGCTTCTAATTCCCTTCCTTTTATCCCATACAAAGATGCAAAAAAGCGGACATTTTGTTCCGCACTTAACTCTTCATAAATAGCAAGGTCTTGTGGGACTACTCCCAAATGTCTTTTAAAATCATTTAAGCAATATTTTATGCTTGTACCGTTATATTTCATTTCGCCTGCATCAAATCCTAAAATTCCACATAGAATATTAATTGTGGTGCTTTTACCCGCACCATTTGGCCCTAAAAGACAAAGCACTTCCCCTTTTTCAATATCAAATGATATTTCATTCACTACTTGTTTCTCTCCATAACTTTTATCCAGATTATTTACGGATACTATTTTACTCATATTCATTGTCCTTTCGTATTGTATTTTGAACTAGTGCCATTTTATACAATCAGGCATAAAAATAAATCAACCGAAAGGTTGATTTATAAGGTTGATATTCATTCACTTGTTTTAATCTACTTTTTGTAGTACTGATAACAAGCTATGATGTTATCTTTATTAAGTTTTTATTGAATCACTTTAACAGGAATAACCAATTCATTCATTCTAGCACCATCTTCGGCACTTTCTTCATATAAGATAACGCTTCCGGAATCATTCGCAACTTTCTCATCCAGTTTTATAATAATCTCAAATTTTCCCCACCCTGGCGCTCCTTCGGTAGCTGTTGTAAATCCTTCATTAAGTATATTATGACCGTCTTCAAATTCGTATAATACCGTGCCTTCATAAACTCTTGCTAAACCTTTTACAATGATTTTTTCCTTTACTTTTTTGCCAGGGGTTGGCTGAAAGATTTGGAATGCCTTGTTTTCTATGACAATCTGCTCTTCATCGTCTTTTGCATCTGATATATTTTCTATGTCATCCTTCTCACTATCATTCATGTCCTCCGATACTTTTTGCTTATTGTCCTCTAAATCCTTATCAATATTGTTGGTATTAGGCTTCGTATTTTCATCAGGAGTAATAATCTCTTGCTTACATGCCGTATTAACAAAAGAGAAACTAATCATTAGCACAATTAAAATAATTACTTTTTTCATTTAAGTTCACCAATTTTTGTGTATTTATTTTATGTTACTTTCATAGTATTCATAAAATTCATTTTTTTATGCTGTATACTTTTTATGCTATTCTATGTGATTCAGTCACAGTATTATTATCGATTAGGCTTACAAAATAAACGGATAAACACATAACCCAATCACACCTGCTCCAATCATGACATGGACTGGATTCATCTTCCACTTTCTTAGGATCATAAAAGCAATTGCAAACAACACTACTGCAACATAATCAATTCCATCCACACCGCTTGTAATACCTTTTCCATTCCAGAAAGCTAAAATCACCAATGTGAGTCCTGCCGAAGCAATCATTGCTATGACTGCCGGTCTTAATCCATTCAATACACCCTGAACGACAGATAATCCTCTATACTTATAGTAAATATATGCAAGGGTAAGGACAATCACACAAGAGGGAAGGACACAACCTAGCGTAGCTACCATTGCGCCTTGAATTCCACCAATACGCAGTCCAACAAAGGTAGCTGCATTAATTCCGATTGGACCGGGTGTCATTTGAGATATCGTTATGACATCAGCAAATTCACTCATTGTCAGCCATCCATTTATATCCACAACCTGGTTTTGGATCAGTGGCATCGCTGCATAACCACCGCCAAAACTAAACAATCCGATTTGAAAAAAACTCCAAAATAACTTTAAATAAATCATACTCTATTCCCCACTCTTTTTTATATGTTTCCCATAATACATCGCCATGCTACCAATTATCCCACTTACCAAAATCACAAAAACAACGTTGATATGCAGAAAGAAGGTAGCAACAAAAGAGCCTATCATGACAAACACTGGTAATACGTTTCGCTCTTTTAAAAGATCAATTACCATAGTAACTACAACATCAATAATTACAGCTGCAACTCCCGCTTGCATTCCTCTAAGCACATATCGAACAATCAGACTATCCCGAAACTGTGTATATGCTAACGATATTACTGATAATATTAGAAGTGGTGGTAAAACCGTCCCTAAAATCGTAAGCATTGCTCCTATCACGCCTGCTAGTCTATAGCCAACTAGTATGGCGGCATTGACTGCAATGGCGCCTGGCGATGATTGCGCAATTGCTGTTAAATCAAGCATCTCTTTTTCTTCGATCCATTTATATTGATCCACAAACTTTTTTCGCATCAATGGAATAATGACAAATCCTCCACCAAAGGTAAATGCACTTAAATAAAAGGTTGCTGCAAATAATTTATAGTAAAATTTTATATCCTTCTTCATCTGATTAAGCCTCCTGGAAGTTTTATTATACTACTTACCTTTACATATGTATAATTATATTATATTTTTTCGGCAATTGGTACAAAGCTTTGCTTCACTAAAATTGAAGAAACTGTTATAATGAATTATGATTGGAGGATTGTTATGCTTAATAAAGAAGAAATAACCTATATCAGCTCCCGCCTTGATTTTTGGGATAACTTGAGTAAATCAGAAATAAATCTACTGGAAAACAATATTGCAAATGTTTCATATAAAAAGGGCTTTAATCTCCACAGTTCAGACAGCGAATGTCTGGGTGTGCTTTTGATTAAAAGTGGTGAATTACGTGTTTATATCTTATCTGAGGATGGACGTGAAGTAACCTTATACCGGCTTTCAAGCAGCGATGTTTGTGTACTTTCTGCTTCCTGTATTCTAAACAGTATTACCTTCGATGTGCATATTGATGCCGAAATTGACACGGATGCATATCTAATAAACATTGGTGCTTTTAGTAAACTTAGCAGTCACAATATATATGTTGAAAACTTTGCATATAAAAATACGATTGAACGATTTTCAGATGTTATGTGGGCAATGGAACAAATATTATTTATGAGTTTTGATAAAAGACTTGCTATCTTTTTATTCGATGAAATAACAAAAACAAATTCATTGAAACTGAATATTACCCAAGAACAAATTGCAAAATATATCGGAAGTGCAAGGGAAGTCGTTTCGCGAATGTTGAAAGTATTTCAGTCAGAGGGCATTCTTGAGCAGTCACGTGGTTCCATTCACATCCTTGATAAAGAAAAATTAAGAGAACTCATTTGATGTAGAGGTAAAATAAGGGGATATTGCAAAATCAGAAAACTTGATTCTGCAATATCCCCTTTTCTTCAACTTGATGAAGTCCGTCAGGTTTCTCGTAACGCTTTTTTAATAATATTGAGCATGATATCTTTGGTCATCATACCTGGAACATATCCAGCTATATTTCCTTCCTTATCAATGATAAAGGTAGTCGGAAATGCAGATATGCTATAATTTTTAAACACTTCTCCAGATTCATCAAATAGCGTTGGGAATGTATACCCATTTTCATCTAAAAAAGCTTTGATCTCTTCTTTTCCTACATCCTGGTTATTCGGATACTCGTCCGTTGACGGATTGGTAATTCCTAAAAACACTACTTCCTTCTGATTCAAATTATATTCCTTGTAAAGTGCCTCTATATCAGGCAATTCCTTTTTGCAAGGTGGACACCATGTAGCCCAAAAGTTTATGAATACAACTTTTCCCTTGTAATCAGAAAGCATATGTTCGTTCCCATATTGATCGGTAAGGGTAAAGTCAAATGCTGGCACTACATCACTTGTAATTTCAGAACGATTCGAAGGCTCTGGCACCTGCTGTGAATTGCTCTGATCCTTATATCCAAAAGAATTCAAATAACCAGATACATTATTCATCCACCCAGTAAACGTCATAATTCCCATGAGGATAAGTATTACTCCTCCTACCTTAATTGTATATTTCAATAATCTTTGTTTTGATTTTAAAAAGTTCAATACCTGTGTTGTAAAAAGTCCAAGTAAAAGAAATGGAATTAAAAATCCGATGGCATAAACAAATACAAGAAGATTCCCTTCGAATGACGTCGTTGCCCCTGATGCCATAATCAGTACCGAAGAAAGAGCTGGTCCTATACATGGTGTCCATGCAAAACTAAAAGTAAATCCCATAATTAACGCCATAACTGGGTTCATTTTCTCTTCAGCCAGCTTAATATGTATCTTCCTTTCTTTTTGCAAGAACGAAAAATCAAAGATTCCAAGCTGAAATAATCCGAATATAACAATAAGAATACCACCTATTCTGGTAAACAACAATTTATTTCCACCAAAAAAGCTGCCAAGCGTCGTAAATGACATGCCTAATATAAAAAATGCAAAAGAAATTCCTAATGTAAAAAACAGGGTGTGAATGAACACCTTTTTTCTGTCATATACAATCAGTCCCTCTTTATTTATTCTTTTTCCATTTCCCGCTAAATAACCCATATAAACCGGGATTAATGGAATCACGCATGGCGAAAAAAAGGATAATATTCCTTCTAAAAATACTAGTATAAAGCTTACGCTGTTTGTAGCTGCAATTCCCTCAAGCATAATTTTCCTCCAATCACATTTATGTTATACCCTTATTCAATAAATTTTAGACAACATAAGGACTAAGTTAAGTTACTGTCAATTTGTTTGTCATATAATTTAATTATAGTCATTTTCATTATCTTATCCGTGATGAAGTCACTCATATCAACCATCTACTCTTCAACAAAAAAATAGACAACTAGCTTCAAAATTTCTGATGTTAGTTATCTACCGTACCAAATGGCATTGATTATCTCATATTCTCTTTTTCTTTTTGCTTTTTTAAATACCATGATTTGATTATTAAAAGAAACATAAAAGAAACGAAGAAACAAATTCTTTCTTTCCAATTATCAACTTCATCTGAAGTGACAAATATCATATTATTTTTTGTTTCTTTTGCTGAAAAAACCACAAACTTTGATGACGTACTTATTCCGAATGAATGATTCATTAATTCACTTTTAGTTATCATGTTTAAACTGTTTGGATTTTCCAACCGATATAAGGGTAGAAATGACATTTTAGAATATTCAGCGACAATAAATTTATCTGTATCTTGAATCAAAAAAATTGTCGCTAATTCGTTGTCTGTGCGCGTTATTTTATCCATATTAACATTCATATTCAATTCTCTAGCACTACTAAATACATTATTTTGTAAATCTGATTCAGGAATTGAATAAATTACAAATCTACCATTGATTAAATATATTATTCCAAAACATATTATAATGTATTCAAATATTCTAAGCATTCGTCTTTGCATGGTTTCTCCTTTATGATGACACGCTCTGCTCTATTGATCAAAAATCTACTGTCCATACAGAATATTTACCTTGATAGCATGTCTGCTACAAGGTTTGTCCCTTAACTAAGCATATCATATATCAACCAATTATAACCATTTTAGTCGTGAATGTTAAAAAATCCGTCATGAACGTTAAATATATATCTTCTACGCTCAGATTACTAACCCGACAAAACAGATAAAACCGCGAAAAAATATAAATCTGCACCAATAGGAAAAGGAAATTGACAAAGCTCTCCATTAATGCTTTGCCAATTCCCTTTTTAATTTATGGATATTGTTTTATAACCCCTACTCCATTTTTTTCTTATCTTCCCATCCTATTATTGCATTTATAATCGTCGGTAATATAAGTGTAAATAAAGTAATAAAGGATACTATGGTCAACCCCTTTGAAACCAAACTAGTGAGTCCGACCTGAGACACTCCCCAGGTAAGTATGATATAGAACAAAGTAAGGAACATTCCTCTTTTATTCCTTTTTGCATTTGATACCGCAATATCTTCCTTCGCTTTCTTTTGGTACCAGTTAAGCACACGGTCATTGAATCCTTGCGCATAATTTATTGCGGTTGATATCGTTGCAAAAAAGATTGAAACGGTAATCAGTGTTAGAAATACTGCCTTCACCCCTTCTCCACCGATACCATTTTGAACTACTCTTATCGTATATACAGCCTTTCCACTCTTCCAGTATTCCAATATGTCCGAATAATTCGCTGCCAGATTGAATACTGTCATCTCAAGGAAAAACCAATTTAATACAACTGATAGAATAACTGCCACACGAAGTGTCTTTTTCTCAACAAAAAGCTGTGCATGATTTACGTAGGCTCCAAAGCCTCCAAGATTTTGTCCTGAAAAAACATATGCCCAGCAAAAAGCAGTCAAAAGATATTTGATAAAGCTTCCTCCACCGGATGCAATACCCTTGTTCATTGAATTGCTCATGACTTGAAGCTCGTTCGCCAGATTTCCATTTGTTATATAGTAAAACAAGTTTGGTATGTGAATGATTAATAAGGTAACAAAAATAACGCCACTCATAAACACTGCATTTTTTCTTACAAGATCAGCTCCTTGCATACAAAGAAGCAGCATGATAATTCCAACTATAAATGTAGTAACCAAATATGGAATTCCAAACAGTTCAGACAGTGCTGATCCGGATGAAGAATATGCTAGAGCCATACAAACAATTAAAAGCCAGTTAAAATTGAACTCATACACAATCTGCATTGGTTTTGCAAGTTTGCCACCCAAAAAACGAGAGCCATATTTTTTCAGAAAATTTCCGTAATCAAAGGTCTGAAAATCCATTGCAAATTTCATAAAAAAGTATATGATGAAACAGTTTATCGCTGCAACAAGCAATGGCATAAAAAGACAAAAATAAGGCTGTATTACACGTGGAAGCATACCATAAAATCCAGTATTTGCAAAAAAATAGGACCATGGTGTTGCTCCTGCAGCAAATCCCCCTCCACATTGTGAACTAAATGCAATGGAGACAAAGATTAATACTGTTTTCCAATTAATCTGATTCCTTTGAATCTGCGTATTCGCTTTCTCGTTCTTCATTTCGTACCTCCCAATAATTAACGTTTCTTTCCGTTTCCCTTTACTACCTTCTTTACTATGTCTTTTTTTTAACAATATATGATATTATAAATTATTTACTCTTTAACATCCAATCGGTATATCCTATACATTTCGCTTAAATCATAGTTTCTATCCATATAATAACAAAAGCCTTGTTCATAGAGAAATGGTTATGCTATAATCCAAAAATATGTAAAAGAACATATCAAAAATACAAAGGAGATACGGATCGATGAGAGAAGAAATTATGGAAGGTATAAGGCGTCATATACTACCTTTGAGTGGTATAGAAAAAGCAAACATATTGGAAATTGAGCCAGGACATGCCAAAATATCCATAGACATTACTGAGACTGCCTTGAATCTTTATGGAAATCTTCATGGCGGTTTTATTTTTACTCTGTGTGATATTGTATCTGGAATGGCAGCATATGCATATGAATATGCGAACGTAACCCAACATGGAGACATAAATTTTTTAAAGGGAGTCAACAGTGGTACTATATTTATTGAGGCCAATTCCTTACATAAGGGATCGAAAACCGTGGTAAGCCGTGTTGAAGCAACCTCCGAAGATGGGGTTTTACTTGCAACGGGCAATTTCACCATGTATCTACTCAAGGCAATATAAATCCATGCTAATTAATCTCACTATAATATAAATCCACACTATGATATTAATACAAAAAGCGTACAGGTAAGCCACTTGATGCGCTTTTTTATTGTATTCATGAAGACTGAAAATCTGATAACAAATTATCATACATAGGAAATACCTATCAATGACTCGAAAAACCAAGAGCAGAGACGATTGGATTTTCAGAAATATAGAACTTATAATAAATACAGTAACATTGTTAAATATTTATTAATCAGGAGGAAAGAGATATGAGTACATTATCCAAAGAGGAATTTAATGCGTATTTATTAAAGATTCGCGCACTTGCTGAAGGTCCACTAGAAGAAATCCAGAAAGAGGTTGAAGTAACCAATAAATTTCCACAAGAATTCTATGATTTATCAATTAACAACGACCTATACAGATGTGCTTTGCCTGTAGAGTACGGCGGATTTGGATTATCCGAACTTGAAATACTTCAGGTACAGGAAGAGTTTTCACGCGGACCAGGTGGAATGAGAATGCATCTTCACTATGCGATGGATTTAAACTGGAGAATCCTTGATGACTATGGCAGCAAAGAGCTGAAAGCAGAATACATGAACAAGTTTCAGGATAAATCGGTATTTACATGCTTTGCTCTCACAGAAGCTACTGGCGGAACCGGTGCCGATTTACATACAATGGCAGTAAGAGACGGAGATTCTTATGTTTTAAACGGTGAAAAAACTCTTATTTCTCATACCGACTGCTGTGAATTTGCATATGTTATCGCCGTTACCAATCCAGATTCCCAAAAAGATGACAGACTTTCCGCATTTTTTGTTCCAATGGATGCAATCGGATTTGAAGTAATCAACATGCCACATATGATGGGCTGTCGTGGTGCTGGTCATGGTGATCTTAAATTTACAAACTGCCGTATTGACAAAAAATATCTTCTTGGAAAAGAAGGCCAAGGTCTTGAAATCGCTATGCACTCTTTATCCGTATCTCGTGCACACATTGCTGCAAGTAATCTTGGTATGGCACAAAGAATGCTTGAACTTTCCTTAAACTATGCGGAGGATCGTATTACTTTTGGAAAACCAATCGGAACAAGACAGGCAATCCGTTGCAAAATTGCAGATATGTCCATGATGGTACATGCACTTCGTTGTATGGTATATGATTTTGCAAAATCATATGAAGAGAATCCTACTGGAGAATACATTGAAGAAAAAGCTGCAATGTGCAAGCTTTACAGTATTGATACTACCAGAAAAGTAAGTGACGAAATGCTTGAAATCTTTGGTGGTGTTGGATACTTTGAGGATTGCAAATATGGTCCTGTAGAGCGCCTGTACCGTGACTGCCGTGCTATGTGGTTAGAAGAAGGAGCTCCTACGGTTCAACGTATTACGATTTCAAGAAACACGATCAAACATGGTGCAAAACTAGAATATATAATCTAATAAAATTTAACTTGATATTACCAGATTCATTATGAACCTGGTAATATCAAGTTTTATAAAGGAGGAACCACATGAAACCATTAGAAGGCGTAAGAGTAGTCGATTTAACTACCTATCTGGCTGCACCAACAACGGTTCGGGTTCTTGGGGAATGGGGTGCTGACTGTATCAAGATAGAGTCTGCCAAAGGTGATCCTGCCCGTACCCAAGGAGCCGTTTTTAATATGCCGTTTGAAGACGATGAAAACTTAGCTTTTGATGTTGCCAACATGAACAAACGCTTTATTACTCTCGACCTTAAATCGGAAAAAGGTCTTGAAATCGCTTACAAACTCTTAGAAAATGCGGATGTTTTTGTCACGAATACCAGAACAAAATCATTAAAGAAACTTGGTCTTGACTACGATACTCTTAGCGAAAAATTCCCAAAACTTATTTTTGCACAGGTTCTTGGCTATGGTGAAAACGGTCCTGAAAAAGATACTGCCGGTTTTGACGTAACTTGCTTTATGGCTCGTGGTGGTGTATTTGGCACAACCGTCAACAAAGGGGATGCTCCAATGATTCCAACCAATGGATTTGGAGATTTTCAGGTTTCCTTAGCACTCGCATCTGGTATATGTGCTTCCCTTTTCGCCAGAGAACGTACTGGCAAGGGTGACAAAATTACCGTAGGCTTACATCATGCTGCTGTCTATGCATTAAGTACTGGCGTTATTTCTGCTCAATATGGAAACCAATATCCAAAGAGCCGTAAGGAAGTACCAAATCCTTTTAATAATGTTTATCGTACGAGTGATGATAAATGGGTGGTTATCTGCTGCCCTGAATATGACAGGGATTATGACAAAATCATGAAGCTGATAAATCGCGCTGATATGGTTGGTAATACACGCTACAACAATTGTGCACAGGTTAACAATGAGAGTCTCAATCATGAAGTCATTGATATCTTAGATGATGCAATTTCTAAATTTACCAGATTAGAGCTTCTTACTTTGTTCAAAGCCAACGACCTTGCATGTGAAGCGGCTTATGAACCAGTTGATATGTACAAAGATGAACAAGTTTGGGCAAACAACATTATTGCAAAAATCCCATATCCTTCAGGCGAACGTTATATGCCAACAAACCCAGTAAATTTCGCATCTCTTGGAACACCTCAATATCAGATCGGAGGTTCACAAGGTGCACATACCATAGAAATCATGAAGCAGCTTGGATATAGTGAATCCGAGATTTCCGATACGATTTCAACAGGCGCTGCAACCGGTATCACAAAATTGAATAAGCCAGAAAATAAAACAGAAAGGTAAGATGACATGAGCTTATTATACACCGAAGAACAAAAAGAGCTTCTCGCTCTTGTAAAAGAAATGGCTGAGAACGAAATCAAGCCTTATGTAAAAGAAGCAGATGAAAAAGGTGAGTGTCCAAAAGAACTCTATAAATGGGGATTTGACATGGGACTTCATATGCTTGAAATCCCGGAAGAATATGGTGGAACTGGTCTTAGCTATGAAACTACCGCTATGATATTTGAAGAACTTGCAAAAGTAGATGCCGGTTATGCCATCACCTTTGTCACTTCATTCGTTGCACTTCGTAACGTTATTTTGTCTGGTACCAAAGAACAGGGACAGTATTTTGCAGATAAACTCGCACCAGGCGGATTTGCTGCCTTTGCATTGACCGAACCAAATGCAGGATCGGATCCAGCTGCAATGCGCTCTACTGCTGTTCTTGATGGAGACGAATATATTTTAAATGGAACGAAAACATTTATCACCAATGGGGCACTTTCCAAAGTATTTGTAGGATTTTTCAAGACCGATCCATCTGCCGGACACAAAGGAATTTCTGCATTTATCATTGATGCCGATGCCGAAGGTCTTACTGTAGGTGCCCATGAAAACAAAATGGGACTAAGACTTTCCAATACAACGGACCTGATTTTTGAAAACGTACGTGTAAAGGCTTCTTCTATGGTCGGACCGGAAGGTTCAGGCTTCAAGCTTGCATTAAATGCTTTGAATCTTTCCCGTGCGTTTGTGGCAACACTTGCTGTCGGAATTATGCAACGTGCTTTGGACGAATCGGTAAAATATGCCAAGGAACGTAAACAATTCGATACTCCACTGATTAAATTCCAGATGGTACAAGCTATGCTTGCTGACATGGCAATAAAAATAGAAGCTTCCCGCTGTCTTGTGAATAATACCATGCGTATGATCGATCAAGGGATTATGGTACAAAAAGAAGGATCCATCTGTAAAGCTTTTGTCTCAGACTGTGCGCAGGAAGTAACCTCCAATGCTGTTCAGATATTGGGCGGCTATGGCTATAGCAAGGAATATCCGGTAGAAAAACTGATGAGAGACTGTAAAGTCTTCCAGATTTTTGAGGGAACAAACCAAATCCAGAGAATGACGATCGCAGGCGTACTTGATAAGGAATACAAATAGGAGGAAAGAAACATGAATATTGTAGTTTGCGTAAAACAAGTACCTGATACTACTGAAATCCGTATTGATCCTGTAAAAAATACATTGATCCGTACTGGGGTTCCAAGTATTATGAATCCATTTGATAAAAATGCGGTTGAAACTGGACTTAGGTTAAAAGACCAATACGGTGGCAAGGTTACTGTTATTTCTATGGGACCTCCACAGGCAAAAGCGGTTCTTAGAGAAGCACTTTCGATGGGCGCGGATGACGCTTATCTTGTAACAGACCGTGCATTTGGAGGCTCTGATACCTATGCTACTAGTTATATTTTATCTCAAGCCATTAGAAAGCTTGGACCGTTTGATGTAATCCTTGGTGGAAAACAGGCGATCGACGGAGATACAGGTCAAACAGCTCCTAGTATCGCAGAACATCTGGATGCTGCACGCTTGACTTATGTTCTTGATTTAAAAGTAGAAAATGACAAAGTGATTGCTCGCAGACAGGTTGAAGAAGGTATTGAAATCATCGAAACCAAATTACCAGTTCTTTGTACGGTTACCAAAGAAAGCAATAAACCAAGATATGCAACAATTAAAGCAAAATTAGCATCCTTAAAAGCTGAAATTAGAGAAATCACACTAAGTGATCTGATCGATGCAGATGTAACAAAAATGGGACTGAAAGGTTCTCCTACAAAAGTGAAAGCTACCTTTACTCCAAAACGCAACGCTTGTGGCGTAACAATCGAGGGAAATACTCCAAAAGAGCTCGTAGTTTCACTTGTTGATAAATTAGTGGATGCAAAAATATTATAAAAGGAGGCAGCAAAATGAGTTTTGAAACATGTAGGGACGTTTGGGTATTTATAGAATGCTTCAAAGGTCAACCAAAAAATGTCGGTCTTGAGCTGCTTGGACAGGGAAGAAAACTGGCTGATGGACTAAAACAGCAACTTTGTGCCATTGTAATCGGAAAAGATACCAAGGAAGCCGTTCTCGCTTCCACTGAATATGGTGCTGATAAAATCTACGTAGTCGAAGGCGAGGAGTATGAAGATTATTCCGCAGATGCCTATGGAAACGTATTCCAGAAGCTTTGTGAGAAGTATGATCCAAATACGATTCTCGTAGGAGCAACCGTAAACGGAAGAGATCTTGGTTCAAAGATTGCCGTAACTTTAAGAACGGGACTTACCGCTGATTGTACCGCTTTAAGTGTGGATGAAGAAACTGGTAATGTGGTATGGGAGCGTCCTGCTTTTGGTGGAAATTTATACGCTCAAATTCTGTGTAGTGAAACACGTCCACAGATGGGAACATGTCGTCCTGGAGCATTTAAAAAGCCTGAAAAAACGCTTAACAATAAACCAGTCATTATCAATGAAACAATAAAAACACCAGCTGAGAAAATACGTACGCAAGTCATTGATTTTATTAAGGCTTGTGAAGATAACGATATCCGTCTAGATGAAGCAGAAGTTATCGTTTCTGGCGGACGTGCTATGAAGTCAGCCGATAATTTTTCCGTATTAAAAGATCTTGCAGATGTTCTGGGTGGAACGATTGGTTGCTCACGTGCAGTTGTGGATGCTGGATGGCTGCCACAGAGTAAACAAGTGGGGCAGACTGGCTCCACTGTTTCTCCAAAGATTTATTTTGCCTGTGGAATCTCAGGTGCAGTACAACACGTTGCTGGTATGAGCGAATCCAAGACAATTATCGCAATCAATAAGGATGAAACAGCTCCTATCTTTGAAGTAGCCGATTATTGTATCATCGGTGATCTTTTTGAAGTGGTTCCTGCACTTACAAAAGAATTACAAGAAAGACAACAGGGATAAAAAGAGGAGCCTACTGCTCCTCTTTAATTCAAAGGAGATTGGTTATGTTTGATAAATTGAAAATAAATCCAGATTTAAAACGACAGTATTTGGAAAAAGGCTATTGGTCAGACAAAACCCTGAATGATTGCTGGAATGCTACGGTAGAAAAATATCCAGATCGAGAATATATCGTGGATGACAGAGGTTTTCGTTATACCTACCGACAACTTGATGAGGCTGCCTCTAAATTAGCTGCTTATCTGAAAGAGCAAGGCATTGGTCCAAAGGATACCGTTTCCTATCAGATTCCAATTTGGAGCGAATTCGCCATTATTACGATTGCTTGTTTTAAGGTTGGTGCCATTGCTCATCCGATCGCCACATCTTATGAGAAAAATGAACTGATACACTGTATGAACCTGACAGAAACCAAACTCTTCTTCTGCCCTACTTTCTTTTACAAAACAAACTACGAGGAATTAATTCGTAGTGTATTACCAGACATTAAAAGTATAAAGGGTGTAGTGCTGCTAGACTATGTTAAGAAAAAGACAAGCGGTATACCAACATTAACCGAACTACTGAATCAATATGAACCGCTTCCCTTACAAGACTCTTATCACGGAAACGGACAGGATATCGCTGCTGTCCTTGGAACATCTGGTACAACCTGTGGATCGAAAGGTGTAATCCTGACACATGACAATATTCGTTTTAGTGAAGAAACCTTCTCAAAAGAACTTGGACTAAACGAACATGATATCATGTTTATGCCCGCTCCTTTGAATCATGCGACTGGTTTTCATCATGGCATTATCGCTTCTATGCTGATCGGATCAAAGGTTGTTTTACAGCAAAAGTATAATTGTTCGGATGCCATATCTCTTATGAATGAGGAAATGTGTACTTATTCCATGGGGGCAACACCATTTATCTATGATATTTTACGCGAGCTTGAGGTTTCGAATACATCGATTCCAAGCTTAAAGTTTTACCTATGTGGCGGTGCTCCCGTTCCTGGTTATATGGTAAAAAGAGCCTGGGATCATAACATTGTACTATGTGAGGTTTATGGTTCTACCGAAAGTGTTCCACATGTATATGTAAGACCTTTAGAAGCAATCTCACTAAATGGAACCACTTCTGGTCGTGCCATGGAGGGTGTAGAAATACGCGTAGTGGATGAAGAAGGCAAGGATGTTCCATTTGGAACCCAGGGCGAGGAGCTTTCCAAAGGTCCCAATGTATTTGTCGGTTATTTAAAGAATCCACAAATTACCGATGAGGTTCTCGACGATGATGGCTGGTTTCATAGTGGAGATCTGTGTATCATGGATGAACATGGCTGTATCAAAATAATTGGTCGTAAAAAAGACATGATCGTCCGTGGTGGAGAAAATCTTGATTCAAATTCGATCAACAATAACCTGGAAGGATGCCCTGGTATATTGGATCATACTGTTTTAGGCATGCCTGATAGCCGACTTGGTGAAAGAATATGCGCTTTTGTAGTTCCCCAAAAGGGATATGAGTCTTTGTCTCTTTCTGATATACTTAACTATCTGAAAGAAAAGGAGATTTCAAAGCGTTTCTGGCCGGAGCGCCTTGAACTAATCGACCGTATCCCACATACCGGAAGCGGAAAAGTAAAAAAATATCTTTTGCTGGAAGAATTAAATCAAAGAATGAAGGAAACAAAGAATGATTGATCAAAAATTCGGATCTAGAAGGTGTAGGGATACAAGGAAACCACCTGCAAGTCAATGTCTGGAAGTAGCTTTTTACCAGTGCCAAGAATGTGGAGGATTATCTATTATTACTGGTGAAGCAGCAAAAAAGGACATAGAGCTCCTCTGCTGCCAGCAAAAAGCAAACCATCTTATTCCACTCGATTTGGACTCTTGTAAGAAAGAAATGGAATTCAACTATAAAATCACTGGTGGATATAATGATAACGCAGTTGAAGTGTTCTGGAATCGCTTTGGACCGTTTGATCCTCCTGAATGGGTATATTTAAAAACCTTTACTGGAGGTTACTTAAAATACGTAGATAAAAACAAACGTCCACCCCTTGTTTTTTCACTTGCTGATACGGATGCATTTGCCTACTGCGATGAAAGTCCATGCCTTGAATGTGTATTTCGATGCAAACGTGGCTTTGTATTATATGCTTTCTTTCGACAAATTGGTCTTATTGCTGTTGCGTTAGACAAAATGACCGCTCAGTGGCAATCGGATGCAAAGAAATAAATGAATCTTAAATTACAGAAAACTACTTAATTGGGAGGATAAAACATATGTTATCAATGATTGGTCTCATTATTGCCATTGCATTACTAGTCATCATGATTATTAAAGGCATTGACATGATAACTGCTACTATTATTACTGCTTCTATTATTTTGGTAACCAGTGGCCTTAACTTTAATGAAGGACTTTTAACTACCTTCTCAGGAGGCGCAGGAACCTTTGTGGCTTCATGGTTCCTTATTCTTGGACTCGGTGGCGTTTTTGGGCAGCTGGTTTTAGAAGCTGGACTCGCCACAAAAATTGCACAGACTCTTACTCTAAAACTTGGAAAGAAAATGGTCGGACTTGTTATTTTAATCTGTACTTTTTTCATCACTCTGCTTGGAATAAATGGCTATATCATGGTATTTGTTCTGTTTCCAATCGCTGACAATCTGTTAAAAGAAAATAAGATGGATCGAAGAGTTCTTCCATTCTTACTTTTAGGAGGCGGCGCTTGTGCAAATGGTTTTGCATACTCTCTTGATATTTGCAACGTTCTTCCTAGTAACTATCTAGAAACATCCTTAGGATCTGCTCCTGGTCTTTCCGTTATCTTTACTGTAATTCTTGCTGTATGTTATTTTGTTTATTTTAATTATGCGCAAAAGAATAGCTTGAAAAAACACACAGAAGAAGAATTACTTGCAATGTATTCAAAGAATACGAATACAATAACAGAGGAAGAACTTCCAAATATTTTTCTTTCCGTTCTTCCATTTGTCTTAGTTCTCGCCTGTGTTGTCATAACTTCAAAATGGGGAACCTCAACCAGTATTATGTTCTCTCTTGTAATAGGAATTGTTCTAATTCTGGTTACGCAGCATAAACATATCAAACAGATAAAAACTTCCATTAAAACAGGAAGCTCATCTGGGCTTTCTTCCATGCTAACGGTAGCGGCAGTTATGGGATTATCCAAAGTATTAGGTGCCTCTCCAGCATTTCAAACACTACAGCAAGGTGTATTATCCCTTGATATGCCTGCATACTTAAAAGCTTTCCTTGGTACTTCTGTGCTTACCGGTCTTACTGGTTCTGCAATATCTGGAGAAACCATATTTATGGAAAGTTTTGCGAAAGCCTTTGTCGATATGGGAGTCAATATCGAAGCTCTTCATCGTATCGTTACCGAATCCGCTTTGATTTTAAACAAACTTCCAAACTCTTCCGTTGCGATATTAACCATGTCAATTTGTGGTTGCAGTTTAAAAGAAAGTTATAAACACATCTTTCTTGGAACTATAATACCTGCAATGATTGGCGCTTTGATTATATCTTTATTGGCAACTGCTGGATTTATTTTTTAGTCCCCCTCTCCTCTTATTTATTATATAATACAACTACCCGATTACCTAGAAAGGGAATCGATCGGGGCACAAACAGCATGCGCTCTAACCTGAATGCGATTATCGCATAAATTCGGTTAGAGCGCATGCTGTTTGTGCCGTAATATGTATTGGAATATAGTTTCTATTTTTACAAAATTCCCTTTTTCTGTTCTTCTTTCGGAAGATTCATCTCGTGGGCAACAATAAAATCAGCAAAAGCTTCTACGGAGGAAGAAACAAAATTTTTCTTACTAAATACCATGTATATCAGCCTAGTATCCTTTGGTACATCTATGATTGGAATATGAACCAAATTGTCAAATTGTTTTAGAAAAGGCGTTCGTGCAACGATAGCTGCTAGGTTCGTTTCTGAAATAACCCCACCGATCGAAATCTCGTCATCATAGGAAAAAGTTGCATCAATACCATGCTTACGCAAAAGATTTCGCACAACCGCTCCAATGGGAATCGAATCACGGTATGTCGTAAGATTATGATTTTTCAGTTCTTCAATACTAATTTGCTTTTTGCATGCCAAAGGATGTTTGTCGTTGACAATTAATATAAGTTCCTGCGCCATGATTGGTATATAATAAAGTCCATCTTCTCCTTCTACCTTGGAGCAAAAGCCAATATCATACTTACCAGTTGAAACTCCATTCGCAATTTCCACTGACATTCCTTGAAATATATTAAACTTGACATGTAAATTCGTCGTTAAATAATGCTGTATGGCATTCGGCAAAAAATCCCCTAGTAAAGTAGGTATACACCCAACATCGATTGTTCCATCCAGCTTACCAGAATGCATTTTCATAGAAGCAATTCCACGTTCCAGTTCATTGAGAGCCTGAGATACAGAAACATAAAACTCTTCTCCATATTTAGTCAAAGCAACATTTCTACCTTTTTTTTGAAAAAGCAACAATCCAAGTTCATCTTCAAGGGAAGCAATCGCTGCGCTCAGAGAAGGCTGGGTTATGTATAATTCTTTCGCTGCTTTTGTATAATGTTGCAATTCTGCTAATTTAATAAAATAATACAGCTGTGGTAAATTCATGATTTTCTCCCAAACACATTGTCACAAAATTAACGTTCTATACTGTATATTATATACTAATTACCTGCTGTTTTACAACTATTTTAATTCATGAACTTTACTAGTTTTTTGGTCAATCTTAACCAGCTAAAAACTCATACACATTTTTAAAGTATGGCGTATTATAGTATGGATCTACTCGCAAATAACCTTTTTTCTTACCATACTGAAAACATGCGTATATTTTACCACTTTTTCTGGTGGTAATACTTAGTAATTTTACTTTTTGGCCTGCCTTTAAAGTAAATGCTACGTTTTTGCTGCCAATTTTGTTCGTAAATGTAAGCGTTTTATTGGTAACAAAGGTATCAACGGAATGGTTTTCACTGCCACTCTTTACCTTATGTACTGCACTCTTTAGATTTACACTGTTTTCTTGTACAGTATAGGTAGCTTCCCACAATACGGAGGCTAACTGACATGGTTGTGCCTCACATTCAACGATTATCTTACCCTCGGCTACTTTCGCAACTCTACAGCTTCGCATACCGGCTTCCACTTTTCTAAAGTCAACTGCCTCTATCACGACATCATCTTTAAGACATAGTAGTTTATTATATAACATAATATCATTGTCTGATGATTGTCGAAGATTAATAAATACCTGATCTTTACAAGTAATAAAATTCATTTCGATGACAAATCCATATTCCGATTTGGAGGTTGTATATGCTTTGTTTCCATTCACATATAAGATTCCATAGTAATAACCTTCCATATCTTTACTGATTTGAAATTGCTTCAACTTAACCTCTTCATCTGTTCCATCCATATCCAAATCAATCTGATAGGTCTTCTCTTGGTCGGCTTTCTCAATCCCCTCGGCTTTTGCATGAATCACAGGTTTTCCCCATATCATCAGCACCAACAAAGCAATATAACAAGTTACTAGTTTCATAATTTTAACACTTCTCATTTCGCTAAACCTCCTGATTAAACCCTTATATTATAAGTTTAGCATTGCATTAGAAAAAGAACAATTATTTTCTGCTCGTATTCGAACGGATAAAAAAGCATTATCATCTTGATGCTTTTTGATTAATGTAATAATCCAATTTTATTCCGTACTTTTCCCAGATCATACCCTGAAAATAGTCATAAGCTTTATCATAAATAACCCACATCAGAAGTTTTCCTTATTATATTGATAAGTTACTTATTATATAAAAATTTTTCAGGTAATTTAACATTGAAATCCTTTGCTAACTGTCGAAAATCATCTGGTTCGATTGTTTGCGTTTTATTTGCCTGCATAGATAACGTCTTCACTAAAATTTCAGCGGATTTTTCAGCGGTATGCATTAGTCCAAATGTCAGATCAAAGTCTTCACCTGCAGCAAACATGCCATGATGCGCCCAAATTGCAAGATCATATTGCTTCATCAATTCACTGGTAGCAACTGCAATCTCTCTCCCCCCTGGTACCATCCAAGGCACTACACCAATTCCATCTGGGAATACCACTGGACACTCGGTTGCCATTTCCCATAATTCTCTAGTAAATACTTCATCTTTTAATGGCAGTACAAATGTAAGCGCGATAATGTTGACCGTATGTGCATGATAAATCACACGGTATTTTCCATCCGTTGCCAGCATTTTCACCTCATGGTTCATCAAATGGGATGGTAATTCACTGGTTGGTCTTCCCCCATTTACAAGTCCCCACACGATGCGATAGTTCTCACCCTTTTCATCAAGTTCAATCATACAAATGGAATCTTCTGGTCTGTCCATCACATTACGAAGATATTTTCCACTTCCAGTCACAAGGAAATATTCACCAGATAGTTCTGGCACCGTTGTACCGATAGCCTGCCATTCTTTCCGATCAAGGTTCTCTTTCACCAATTCAACTTCTTCTTTTTTTACACGGTATGATAAATTACCACCGTTTCTCTCATGCCAGCCCTGTTCCCATCCGTCATTCGCCATACGTATAAATCCTTTTACAAATTCTGCATCTAAAATCTTCATTCTATTACCTCCGTTTATTCATTATCTTTTTAATTGTACTTCCTTCTCATATTCTACAATTGTTTCGAACCAAGACTGGTCATAAGGAACCTTACACTGTCTGCAATATTCTCTCCAGATGTCACCAAATGGGTACGTTTTCACTTCTTCTTGCATCATCATAAGTTCCGTCAGTCGATTCTCTTCCTGTAATTGTTGCAATGCCTCATTCGGTGTACAAAGCGCTGCAAGCAATGCTTTTTGCCAGCTTCGAAATCCTACCGTCCACGCAGATACGCGATTGATACTTGCATCAAAATAATCCAATGCCATGTATACACGGTCTAGTGCATCACTTCTTACTATTTCTTTAGCCATCTCTTTGGTCTCATCATCAAATAGTACAACATGGTCACTATCCCAACGAACCGGGCGTGTAATGTGAAGTGCGATTTCTGGATAGTAGCAAAGCAATGCTGGGATTTTATCTGATACCACTTCGGTTGGATGATAATGCCCATTATCCATAAGTGGAAGACATCCATCGTGTGTTGCTGCAAAATTCATGGTGAATTCTGCGGATCCCACGGTATAAGACTCTACTCCAATTCCAAATACTTTGGATTCTACACAAGGCTTTACAAGATTCTTATCGAATGGTTCTGCTAAAATCTGCTCTATTGAGTCTTTGTATCGCATCCGAGGTCCCATTCTATCTGCCGGAATATCTTTGAATCCATCGCCTGTCCAGATGTTCATAACACAAGGCACCCCAGTCTCCTTTGCAAAATACTGTGAGATGCGAATACATGCTTTTCCATGTTCAATCCAAAATTTTCGAATCGTTTCATCCGGACTGGATAAGGTCAGTCCATTTATTACTTTTTCATGAGAGAAAAAGGTTGGGTTAAAATCAAGTCCCATATTTCTCTCCTTTGCAAATGCAACCCATTTTTCAAAATGCTTTGGTTCTAGCTTATCTCGGTCAAAATATGCCCCCTCTTCAAAAATTGCATAGCATGCATGAAGATTGATTTTTTTGGTGCCAGGCATCAGGCTTAACGCTTTGTCCATATCCTGCATTAATTCTTCCGCTGTTCTTGCCTTCCCTGGATAGTTTCCTGTGGTCTGTATTCCACCAGTCAATGGTCCATCATGGTCAAATCCTGTTACATCATCCCCCTGCCAGCAATGAAGTGATACGGGAACTTTCTTTAACGTTTCAATTGCTTGGTCTGTATCTACTCCGATTTCAACATACATAGCCTTTGCAGCTTCATATCTTTCCTGAACTGTCATTTTAGTAATCCTCCTTGCTTTTCATAGTACTTCTTTTATATTATTTGGATTATATCGCTTTACTTTAAACGAATGATAAATACACTCTCTTGCATTCTGTAAATCTTTTAATTCACCTTCTGTAATCATTTGTGCCAACAGATTACCAATGGCAGTCGCTTCAACTGGTCCAGCATACACGTATTTTCCAGTCTGTCTTGCTGTCAACTGGTTCAAATATTCTGCATTTGCTCCAC
Organism: Lachnoclostridium sp. UBA5725; assembly: GCA_002419585.1. GTDB lineage: Bacteria > Bacillota > Clostridia > Lachnospirales > Lachnospiraceae > DIGJ01. The sequence continues at coordinate 240,797 of DIGJ01000002.1, read as the reverse complement.
CGCCCACAATATGAATTTGGTCATAACGGCTACCAGTAATCCCTTCAATTTCTTCAATCGTTTTTGAATAGCATTTTACCAAACTGTTATAAATCACGGCTGCCACCTGTGCTATTCCAACTGGAACCTCCTGATTACTTTCGATGCAAGCTTTTTGTACTTCTTCGGTCATATTATCCGGTGCTAAAAATCGCTGATTGTTGCAATTGACAATGGATGCTATCGTCTCATTGGATGCCATTTCACAGATTTCTCCAAACGCATACTCTTGCCCAATTTCTTTTTTCACCGATTGTATCATCCACAATCCCATAATATTTTTTAGATATCGAAACCGATAATCGTATCCACCTTCATTGGTAAAATTGTGCTCTTGGCTAACATTCGAACAATTTGCTATCTTGATTTCCGTTCCCATCAATGACCATGTTCCAGAGCTGATATACAACGCATTTTCTTGATTACTTGGCACAGCCATCACCGCAGATGCAGTATCATGAGTTGCCGGAAGTACCACCTTACAGTTGTAACCAATTTCATCTTGCATCTCTTTCGTCAACATCCCAATATAGGTTCCCGGTGTTAAAATATGTGTAAATATGTTTTCCGGATAACCCAATGTGCGAATGATATCCATATCCCATGTCTTTGTCATCGGATTCACCAACTGTGTCGTGGTCGCATTGGTATATTCACATACTTTCTCTCCAGATAATAAAAAATTGAAATAATCTGGAATCATCAACATCGTTTTTGCTTTGTTCAAATACTCTGGATGCTGTTCCTTGATTGCCATCAACTGAAAAATTGAATTGAACATCTGCTTTTGAATTCCCGTCTTAGCATACAGTTCCTCTTCTAAAATAGTAGCATACACTTTTTCATCCATACCTTTCGTTCGACTATCACGATAGGCGACCACATCTCCCACGATGTTATCCTTATCATCAAGCAAAACAAAATCAACGGCCCAGGTATCTATACCAACACTGACCGGAATCTTATTTATCTCCTTACATTTTTTCATGCCTGCCAATATATGAAAAAACAGTTGATCCACATCCCAGCATAAAGAACCATTCTTTTCTATCATTCCATTTGAAAAACGATAAATTTCCTCTAAAAACATCTTTCCATTACACATATACCCCAAGATATGTCTTCCACTCGATGCACCAATATCGATTGCCAAATAGTATTTGTCCATTTATTTTCCTTTCTACCTCTTTAAAAATCGCTAAATTCTGTATTCATCGTACTAAAAATTGCCCCACAAAAAAAGAACACCTTTTGTTTAAAAAAGTGTCCTTATTTGCAAGTATTATATTTTATTTTCTATTTCCACACGATACTTTCTCGGTGTTAATTTATATTTTTTCTGAAAGATACGATGAAAATAACTTAAATTGTCATATCCAACCGCCATACCCACTTCCATGACAGAAAGCTTTGTATAGGACAATAAATATGCTGCTTGGCTCAAACGCTTGGATTGCACTAATTCGGTGTAGGTCCTTCCCGTCTGTTTTTTAATTTCCTTTGAGAGCCAGTATAAATCATAATGCAAACGATCTGCCAATTCAGACAGTTCGCCATCTCGGTAATGCTCCTCTATATATTCAAATACCTGAATCATCAGTTTTTGCTGTGAATTTACAGCATCCGTTTCCACCTTATCCATATGATTCATAAGCTGCAAAATAAGCAATCCCATGGTAATCTGATTAATATTTCGTTTATTTTGCTGTTTATTCCGAATGGTCCAAATCAGATTTTCCACAAGATTTTGTACTGGCAGTATTTCTGCTACCTTGAAATGCATAAATCCAGACGATTCATTTTCTCCTCGAAGACAATCAATCACAAAAGTACGGAGTAGATTTTCTTCTGCTTCCATCAGTTTTAATGCATAGTCAAAAAACTCAGGTAAAACAATAAAATTCACTGCGATATCATCGTTACCTGCGGGGAAAATTTCCTGTGTTGCATTCTGATTTAAAAATAGCAATTCTCCTTGTTCGAGTAGTACATCTGTTTCATTTATGATATGATGGGTACTTCCAGAACACATATAAATTACTTCTACATAGTTGTGTGTATGTTTTGGAAAATGTACAAATCTGGTATGCGTACGCGCGGATATCAGTTTCCCAGATTCTAATAACTTCTTCGCAAGAACCACATTTTCTTTTGTAGACATATAGAGGTCCTTTTCGATTTCTCGTTCCCCTTCTACTATTCGTTGTTCCTCTAATGTAATCGGTTTTAATGTTTCTAAAAGCTGTTCGTTCATAGGATACCTCCTATTTTATTGTGCTGTCTTTTCCTGCAAGCATTGCTTCATAAACCTTGTTTGTTTTTCTGTTTCGAAAGAATCCCCCAATGACTTTTCCCATTCCATGGAAGAAATGTCCATTTACCATGGTCACCATTCCCTCTGCCATCTCCATACTTACGATACCTCCTGTCATCTTCGCAATTGCTCGAAATGGCATGTTATAGATAAAGAGAATGTTCAGATTTGGCTTACCAGCATCCTCGCTCTTTTTCTTTATTGCTGTCATACGGTTGTAGATAAATCTGGCAAGACCACTCTTAGCATAATACATCTGGCAGATAGCGTCATTTATGCTAAGATCGCCAGACCATTTGCCTGACGGAATTGGATGTCCAAGTAGGATTTCAAACTCTGAATTACTGATGTTTTGTACCAGCCCTGTATAGTAGTATGGAAGTTTTGCTGGATTGTATGGATAGACATCTGTTGTACCTTCTACAGCCAGTGTGTCTTTTAAGCGAATATCACTGACACTTGCTCCGACCATGATTACATAATTTCCCATCTCAATCTCCCACTGGTTTGTCAATACATTCCAGTAACGGAAGGTTTTATCATCAAAGGGGATCGTAACGATTGCGCTTTCGCCTGCTTTTATAAACACTTTTTTAAAGCCCTTGAGTTCTTTTTCCGGGCGAAATACGATGGCATTCGGAAGTGCTACATACATCTGAACAACTTCTGCTCCGTTATAAGAACCAGTATTTTTCACGGTAACACTGATACCATTTTCATCTACCTTCAAATCCGAATACTCAAATGTTGTATAGGATAATCCAAATCCAAATGGATACTGTACACGAACTTTGCTACTATCATAATAGCGGTATCCTATATAAATAGCTTCTCTATGCTCCGCTGTTCTTTCCATACTAGGAAAGTGTCTATACGAAGGGGTATCTTCATAACGAATTGGGTAAGTCTCATTTAATCTTCCAGATGGATTCGCCTTCCCCGTAATAAGATCAAGCATAGCGGATGCTCCTGCTTGTCCATACAAATAACCATGTAAGATTGCCTTACAACTATTATGCCATGGCATCTCGATTGCGGAACCAGCACTAATTATAGCGACAACATTTTCATTTACTTTAATCAGTCCCTCTAAGAGTTCAATCTGATTCTGTGGAATTCGCATATGGGTACGATCAAGTCCTTCAGACTCACTAAGTTCATCTAATCCGAGGCAATAGAGAATCACTTCCGCATTTTCTGCCAGATTAAATGCTTCTTTCATAAGCGCTAAATCCGTTTCTCCACTACGTTTATATCCGCGACTGATACCTACAACCTGAAAGTCGTAATCCTCAATCACTTTTTCCATTGACTCAACGGTAGTAGCATTTACAATTGAGGATCCAGCTCCCTGATATCTAGGTTCTACTGCAAAATCTCCGATAAGTGCGACTTTTTTCTTTCCTTTAAGAGGTAATATATTATCCGAATTCTTTAATAGAACAGCACTTTCTACTGCCGCTTTTCTTGCTAATTCATGATGTTTTGTTTCACGAAAGGATTCCTTTTTATTTTTTGCCTTCTCCGTTAAACATAATACTACATCTAATAAATCATCTACGCAAGCATCTAATTCTTCCATCGTAAGCTTTCCGTTATTAATCGCTACAATTAATTCTCTGGCTGAATCAAGTCCTGGTACTGGCATTTCTAAGTTGGATCCTGCTGCAACCCCTTTGGCATGGTCATTCGATCCGCCCCAGTCTGTAATTACAATTCCATCAAATTTCCATTCATCACGTAAGATATCCTTTAATAAATGTTTATTTTCATTTGCATAAGTCCCATTCACCTCATTATAACTTGACATGATGGTCTTTGCTTTTCCTTCTTTTATCGCAATCTCAAATGCAGTCAGATATATTTCGCGAAGTGTTCTTTCATCTAACACTGAATTCATAGCCATGCGGCGAAGTTCCTGACTATTGACCGCAAAATGTTTTGGGCATGCAAACACGCCCTGGCTTTGAATTCCTCTGATATAAGCAGCTGCCATCTTACCTGCAAGATATGGATCCTCTGCAAAATATTCAAAGTTTCGTCCACAGAGTGGACTTCTTTTCATATTTAGTCCTGGTCCAAGCAAGATGTTCACATCTTGTACCGAAGCTTCTTTTCCAAGTGCTTCTCCCAGTTCTTCTCCAAGCTGTTCATTCCAGCTATTCGCAACCGTAGCTGCAGTTGGAAAACAGGTTGCCGGCTCGGATTCATTCAAGCCTAAATGATCACCCGCTCCCGCCTGTTTACGAATTCCGTGAGGTCCATCAGAACAGAAAATAGACAAAATTCCCAAACGTTTTATATCTCTACTTTTCCATTCACTTTTACCACTTAAGAATGCACACTTTTCTTCCAATGTCATTTTATTGATAATTTCCTGATGTTTCATATGTCACCTCACTATTACAACTTTCTTTCTCTAATTACCATTTTTACAAGGAATCTCAACTGTATACTCTTTTGATTCATCCTTTACTCGAACTACAACTGAACCGGTTCCGTCCGCCTCAACAACTGCCAAAGCTCGGCCGTAATATGTCTTCGTGTAATTCTTATCGTATCCATCTAGGTTATATGCACATGCACTTCCCAATCCTTTTAGGCAACCATGTTCCACTTCAACATGAACCGTGTGCTTCTCCATTGGTTTCCAGATTCCGTTTTCATCTGTGTACACCAACTGGATATAGGTCAAACCTTCTTTCGTTGTTTCTTTCGATTCAGGAAGGACAGTCAGATGGGTTGTCTGTCCTGCCGTTTTAAGTGATGTTTTTTTCATTTCACGTCCTTGATTATCATAGGACACAGCCATAAGTTCTCCGTCTTTATATAGGGTGTGGAAGATTGTTACACAGTTATTTTTCACCCTTTTTCTCCCGAGACTTTTGTTATTAAGGAAAAGTTCTACCTGAGCAGCTCGGGCATATACTTCAACGGTTGCTTTGTAACCTTCATAGCCATGATAAGACCAGCAAGGCAGCGCTTCTGTCATTTTCCATGCAGATGGAGAATGTTTTCCAGTTTGATACACCGGTTTTACAGCCAAATAAATATCATCGGTCTGTTCAAATGCAACCTTTGTATACAACGCTTCCCCATTTGGATTACCCAGAATATCAATTCTGCCACTTCCAGCAGTCAGCCATCCAGCCTCGTCGCTTCCTGCAGGTGCATAATCTTCGTATTCCCATGCTCCGATGCCAGCTTCTCCAATGTAATCCATCCCTGCCCATACAAAGTCACCTACAAGGCGAGGATTTTTCTTTGCCTTCTCCCAAAACGAATAGGCATCTTTGCAAAAAGTCTCACTTCCTAAAATCAGACGATTTGGGTATTTTTTCAAATCATGCAAATAGCGAAAAATCCCATAATTATAGCCCGCAATATCCATATTGGCATACGCATCTTTCGTTTTTAGATCACACGGATACAAAGTTGCTCCAATTTTCATGGCTTTGTCACCAAGTAAGCCAGCAAGTGTATTATAAAATTCACTACCAACTGGTTTTTTCTTTTTTACATCATTCGCATTTTGTTTTGCCTTTCCAGCGTCTTTCTTGGCTTTTTCATCACTATAAACGCCAAACCCAATCGAGCTTAAAAAGTTAAAGAAAATGTTAATCCCACAGCTTACCGGACGTGTTGCATCGAGCTGATGCAAATACTCGGTCATATCTTTTGTTAACTTAATTCCTCTTTTTTGTGCAGTCTCTGCTACTTCATTTCCAGTGGAGTACATAATTACCGATGGATGATTATAATCCTTATCTACCATCTCTTTTAAATCGGTTTTCCACCACGTTTCCATATAGCTTGCATAGTCATTTTCTGTTTTATGAATATACCAAACATCGACATATTCATCCATAACAAGCATTCCCAATCGGTCACAGGCCTCCAAAAGAGCCTTTGAGCATGGATTGTGTGCGGAACGCACTGCATTGTATCCATTTTCTTTCAAAATTCTGATTTTCCGCTCTTCTGCTTCTGGATAGGCACATGCTCCGAGTACTCCGTTGTCATGATGAATACATGCACCTCGCAAAATTACACGTTCTCCATTGATAGAAATTCCGTTTTTCGTATCCCACTTTAAATCACGAATTCCAAACGTTACTGTCTGCTCATCTTCGCCATAAAGAACACGGCACTCATATAAATATGGAGTTTTGGTGTTCCATAGATTTGCGTTTGGTATGGTTAGTTCTACAACTCCCTTTTTGTTGACCTCTAAGTTTGTCTTAGCCACAATCTGGTTTTTATCCAAAATCTCAATCTGCGCAATTTGATTTCCTGTTGTCAAAATCTCAACTTGAATTCTTGCAGGCTGAGTCCCTATGGTTAAGACATGCACGCCGTTTAACAAAATGTGTTCTGGCTCTGCCACGTACATATGAACCGGACGGTAAAGTCCTGTTCCAGAATACCAGCGACTATTGGGCTGGTCGGAGTTTTTGGTGAATATTTGAATTTCATTTTCCTCGCCAAATGTAATCTGATCCGTTGCTTCCAAAAAGAAATCACTATAACCATATGGCCGGTAACATACCTTCGTACTATTTACAAATACCGTAGCATGATGATAAGCCCCTTCCACTTCAAAGAAAATTTTCTTTCCTTCGAACTCTTTTGGCACCGTAAACTTTTTGGTATACACATAATCGTTTGCCTCAAACCATCCAATGTTGTGAATTCCGAGACTTTTTTTCGTTCGCGGTTCTGTAATCATCGCATCGTGAGGGAGTGTAACTGATACACCTTCCTCTTTTGCATTTTGGCGTTTACAAATCCAATCATGGTTAAATTCAATCTTTTTCATATAGCAGCCCTTCATTTCTTATGTTTATATTAAATTGTTTATATTGTTATAATAAACGCTTCTTATTTGCTTTTATTTTTTATTTCTTTTTGCTTTTAATTTCGCCTGATATTTCGCTTCTTCCTCATCAAAAGAAAGTCCTTTTTTGGCACACTTCTTTTTTAAGTCTTCGATTCGTGTGTTCTCTGCGATACGATCTGCTTCTTCTTGTTCCATTTGAAGTCGGATTGCAGGTTCGATCCATTCGCCACCGGCTTTTAAAACTCGTGCCTTTTGATTTTCTAATATGGTCTTATGATCCTCTGTGATATGTTTTTCGACGGTTAAAAAGAGCATCATTACTGCAATCACCGCATAGCATACAAGCTCTACGCCTAGATAACAGATTGCCAAGGCATTTTGTGTCATTTCACTTTGTACAGAAAGAGATGCATTATATCCGCCCATTCCTAGGAGTGCATTAATGATTCCACTTCCGATTCCAGACATTCCTACCATAATCGCGCCATACACCGACATCGTAAATCCATCCGCGCGAAATCCATTCTTTGCTTCGAGGTGATCTTGTACATCGGATAGTAGTGCTAATGTCACATACATTGCTGGAATTGAGCCAATTCCTTTTAAAACGACACCCGTACATACCAGCGCAAAACTATGTACATCCACAAAACTTACCGCTCCGCCAAGTACAGCAAGAATCATCCCTAACACAATTGATTTTTGTTTTCCTAGCTTGGCAGCAATTGGCCACGCAACTAGCATTCCGATTGCAGTTGGTATTCCACCAATCAGTCCAAGCATTGCCTGATAACTACCTGCACTTGCTTCATCTACCGCATCAAACATCCAGCGGCAGTAGTATGTCATTGAACCATTTTTGACCATACCACCTAACTGAAACAATAAAAAATATAGAATAATGAACCACCAATAGCGGTCAGTGATAACCGCTTTTAGCTGCTGTACCATCGGAACCTGTTCTTCCTTGATATTAAGTTTTAAGTTTTCTTCGGTAATACGCTCTCTTGTAAAAAAATATTCTAGCACAATACCAAAGAAGGTAATCATGCAAAGAAAAATCATAAAGGTTCTCCAGGCTAAATAACTGGCCTGTGCATCAACACCACCGTCTTTGGTTACAAATAATAGTCCTTGAAACAAAGGAAATACAAAGCTTGCTCCAAACCCGATGGCTCCTACACCTGCTGCATTGGAAAAGGTTGCAAGCAATCCTCTATGTTTGGAATTTCTAGTCGATAGTGAGACCATCGTACTGTGACTGGTATAATACATCGGATAGGCAACCGCATAATATATGTTGTATGACACTGCTACCCAGATTAATGTTCTTATCGAGCCATCATTTGGTGATAGGAATAACAAAGAAATCGCAATCACTACAAGCGGTGCCGATAATAAAAGATACGGTCTGGCTTTTCCCTGACTGCTTCGTGACCGTTCCATAAGTTGCCCAATAATCAGATTCCCTATCACTACGAAAATGACAGAAACCACTGGCATCATCATCGCAAACATTGGTGCCCAAGTTGTTGTTCCCACAACATCCGTATAGTAACGATTTAAATACGATCCAAAAATTGCATTGGAAATCAAGGCGATAAAAGGTCCTAGGTAATACCCTAAAACCATTTCCTTTCGTTCCACATTTGCCGAAGTAATTTTTGTCTTAAAAAATGGATTTTCAATTAGTTTATCTTTCATTTCTGTCGCTCCTTTTTCATTCCTACTACTTCTAGCGGAAACTGTCTTGTATGTTTTCCATTTAAAAGTACTTCAAAGCTACCATCTGGTAATGTAAGCTCACAAGTTGTTCCGATTGGAACTTCTACTCCAATTAAAAACATACCTTCTTCTATACTCCATTCTGAAGATACTCTTCCGTATGGCGTCATACTATGTGCTTTCGCAAAGGTCAGACCACCACCAAGCTGTGGTGCAATCCTAAATTTCTTATATCCTGCTGCCAAAGGTTCTATTCCTGCAATTCTTCGATAGAAAAAGTCTCCCACTGCCCCACTTGCGTAATGATTGTAGGAAATCATGAGATCGGTTCCATCGTCTCCAATTGGGCAAACTCCCGATTCATCCAATCCATCCCATCGCTCCCAAATGGTTGTCGCTCCCATCTTCACTTCATAGAGCCATGAAGGACAGGTTTGATTCAGAAGCATTTGATAAGCGACGTCCTTGTATCCGTTGTCTGCAAGCGCAAACAAAATGTACGGTGTTCCAGGAAACCCTGTGCCAATGCAATAATTGGATTTCTTTACTAGCTCTACTAAGTTATTAACTGCCGCTTCCTTTTCTTCTCCCTCAAACATTCCAAAATAAAGGGGAAGTACATAAGCCGTCTGGAATTCTTCCTTTAGTTTTCCAGCCCCATCGGTAAAGACGTTTATATATGCTTTCGCAACGCAATCACTTAATTGTTTGTATTTTTTTTCATCTTCTGTTTTTCCTAAAAGTTTCGCAATTTTTGCAACAATACCACTGGTATTACAAAGACTTGCCGTAGCCGTCCATTTGCTTCGTTTTTGCCACTGGCTCATGTTCGGAACATCGGGTGCAACCCAGTCTCCAAAATGTAGTACCGAAGGCGTATGCCAGATATAACGCTTTTGGCCAACTCCAATCAGCCCTGCCCAAAACTTACAAGCTTTTACGTATTTTTTCATCATCGGATAACACTGCTTCAGTATTTGTATATCCCCACGGGCGCGGTACTCTGCCCAAGGTACTAGCACACAAGCATCTCCCCAGAAATCCAATGCCATCGTTGGCATCGTTGCTGGGAATCCATATCCTTGCGAAGGAACGGTATTTGGAATGCCACCAGTCGATAATTGTTCTGCACGTACATCTTGTAGCCATTTTTCCAAAAATCGGCTCATATCAAAATTAAAGCAAGCGGTCGGAGAAAATACAGCAATATCTCCCGTCCATCCCATACGCTCGTCACGCTGTGGACAATCGGTTGGAATGTCTACAAAATTGGATTTTGTGCTCCAAACTATATTTTCTTGCAAACGATTTATCATTTTATTAGAGCAAGTAAAATTTCCCACTTGCTCCACATCGGAATATAATGCATATGCCGATACCTCTAGATCATCTTCTTCGATTCCCTCTATGCTAATATAGCGAAATCCCATATAGGTCAATTTAGGCGAATACGTTTGCTCGCCCTCCTTACATATATAGGTTGCACATGCTTTTGCTGTTCGAAGAAAGGTTGTATTTAAAGTCCCATCTGGATTTAAAATTTCTGCATGCTTTACGGTGATTTTTTGACCATAGTTACCATCAATCTGTAAATAAACAACACCAGCAAAATTCTGTCCAAAGTCGTAAATCAACTTACCGTCTATCGTTTGACAGGAAATAGGAAGCATTTTCTCATGAGCTTTAACAGGTGCACCATAATCTGCAAGAAGCTCTGGACGAATTTTAAGGGTTTCCTTGGTCGCTTTCCTCCATATAACTTGATTTAAATCAATGGTTGCATCAAATGTTTCGCCATCATAAAAATCTGCTTCTCGGTAGTTTCCATCCTCCGTTACCTCAAAACTCTCATCTGTCCCGATTACATCAATGCTTCCATCCTCATATTGAAGGCGAAGCTCCATTCGAAAAGCCTGACGGTCTGCCGTAATCCGATTCTTTCGCGTAAAGACAAATGAACCAACAGCCCAGCCTCCACCGACAACTGCAAGAATTGTATTTTCATCCTGTAACAGATCTGTTACATCATAGCATTGATATTGAAGAAAGCTGCGGTAAGAGGTAAATCCCGGTGCAAAATACTGATTTCCAACCTTCTTTCCATTGATTGTAAGTTCATAAATTCCAATTGCAGTTGCATAAACTTTTGCACTTACTACTTTTTTGTCAATCGAAAGGTTTTTTCGAAAGGTCATAGGCTTTGGAGAAACTTTTTTTTCTTTGAATTGATACGTTTGATCGCTAATCCAGTCTGCCTTCCAAGGTTCGCCCATTCGCCCAGTTTCAAAGGTCAGCTCTTTTGTCGCACACTCATCAAAACTATCTGTTACCGTTATGGTAGCCTGATACTTCGTGAACGCTTTCAGCTTCTCCCCAGCATACAAAATACCAATCTGATCACAGGTTGTAATACTCCAACCATTCACGCTTAGCGTTGCTGTTTTTATTGATGTATTCGCATGATCGCTTTCTAGAGTGTAGGAAAAACGAGGATTCGTTTGATCCGTCACGCAGCCATATTGTAAATTCTCACAGGTAAATTTTGATATTTTCAGCATACTTTATCCTTTTCTACTATTCATCCAATTTTACATTTTACTATTTCCCTAAGTATAAAATATCTTTCCGCATAATTCTCAGCTTTGACGTGAACTGTCGCCAAATAAACGTATCTCGCTACCATCCTATCTCGTCTAGTACCCAAGATAACGTCTCATCCAAATAGAATCCATCGGATGCGTGCCCGTAATTTGGGAAAAGGCGGTAGGTCACGTTTTCCTCACCATACAGCGGTTTTATCAAATCATAGAAGTGAGAAGACTGCAAATAAGGTACGCTCAAATCTGCATCTCCGTGAAGAATCACCACTCTCAAATCTTTACACGCTGCTTGATTTTTTTTCGCATAATAGGATACCTGATAGATTTCCAACTCCTCCTTTGACATGGAGGATATGGTTTTCCCAATCCATAACTCCTCAATGCTCTTGGCTTCTGTGTTGTCCACAATCTTCGAAAGCCAATTGTTTGCAATCTGTCTAATCCATTTTGGTACCTTTAATTCCTGAAATTCTTCCTCCGATGTAAAAAAATTGATGCATCCATAAAAATCAACAACTGCCTCTACTTTTGCAGATACTGGTTGATCTGATGACTCTTCTCCTATAAATGGGACACCCATAAATTCTTCATCGGTCGTCATAGCCGCCATACAAGCTAGATACCCACCCGCAGACTCTCCTGCAATTGCAAATTTTGTTGGATCAAGTCCATACTCGTTCGCATTCGCTCTTAAAAACCGAACGGCTGATTTGACATCCTCAATCGCTGCTGGATACATTGCTTCATCCCCTAAGCGATAATTGATGGTAGCCACTGCATATCCTTGATCACGCACATAGCGATAAAACAGCTGCGCTTGTCTTGATTCCAAATCATTCATAAAGAATCCACCGCCATGCACCATAATATAGAGGGGTACTGGTTTTTCACTCTCTGGCACATATAAATGCAAATAATCAGATTCTGAAACTTCAGAATAAGGCACATGCTCATAACTGTTTCCTCCCTCCCACGTTTTACTAGAGGAAAGGGATGCCTTTGGTCCAAACCAGTTTCCGCATAGTATTTTAATGGTGTTTAGATTCGTTATCACGAAAGCAATCAATACCAAAAGTATAATTGCCATGATCCAATGTCCTTTTTTCATGATTTGCGTTCTCCTTTCCTATTTTAAGATAAATGAATAAAAGCGACAGGTTCCCTTACCTTTAAACTGAAAATACAAGGCTTGCTTATTCGTTCCACCCGAAAAAGAGCTCCGAAATACCACTGGTTTTCGAGTCGGATGAATCGGAATCTGTGCAAGGAGCTTTCCCTTCTCTCCCTCTCGAATTTGGATGATTCCCTCTGCATTTCCGCGGATTCGAATCCCACACTTGGAAGTCTTTGAGGTATCAAAATACTTATATCCAATCGTTGCGCCGTCGCAGACATTCGCTATGTACTGATCGGGTCCACCATTACGGTCTTTCCCATCTTGCGTCAAATAAGGTGTTCCCGTTTTGGGATGCTTGATCATGCTTAAGAAACGAGTCCCCTTCTTCCCATAAAGATTACATGCAATATACGAAGGATAGATTCCCTTTCCTTTTAATGGTCTTTGATTTAGCCCACACGAGGTCATCTCAGCCTGATAAAATTTTCCGTCTACAAATCGAATTTCCTCCGCGCATGCTTGTCTGGAGGATTGCTTTCGATTGCTGTGTCTATGATAAAATACATAATATTTCCCATTGATTTCAATCAAGCTTCCATGGGTATTCCCAGTATTATTTCTGGCATGGTATACATCTGGAACCCCAGGAAGACCAATATCTCCACAAGAAACCAAAACACCTCCATAGGTAAAGCCTTGAGTCGGATTGCTACTGGTTGCATAGCAAAGCTCATGACTTTGCATTGAGCTATAGACAAAATAATAAGTATCACCAAATCGCCGCATTGAACTTGCTTCCATAAACGGATGCTTTTCATATGGAGTTCCAACTGCTTCCTCTTCCCCTAGAACACCAATATAAGAAGGGCCTTCTAGCACCGTGAGCATATCCGTTGGATCTAGCTCAAATACCATGGGGCCATGCAGGGTTGGTTTTGCGCCTTTCAATAAAATCGGATTGGTTCCTAATCCAAAGCCGGTATAAAGATAAAGCCTTCCATCCTTGTCCATAAACACACCTGGATCGAACTGCAATGGCTCACCCTTTTTTCCAATCGGAATTCCATCCTTATATTTTACATGTCCATAAAATTTATATTTGCCAGCCGGTGAATCACACACCGCAACCGAAATCATTTTTGTGCCTCCGATGAAATAAAACAAATAAAATCTTCCATCCGCACCTTGCACCATATCTGGAGCTGCCATTCCATTGAGTGATTTGAAGGGACGTACGTTCGGCTCTTGTTCTCTTTGAAATATCACACCTTCATAGCGCCAGTCTCCCAAGTTGGCAAGTGGGGCAGACCAACACACATAGTCACCAAGACAAAAAGTAACACCATTAAATACATCATGCGATCCATACACATACACACGATCACCCACAATGTGTGGTTCTCCATCTGGTACATATTCATAGCTTGGCATATAGGGATTGAATGCTTGTTTCATTTTTTCTCCTCCATTTCTGCGCATGCATTCTGCACATATAAAGTTGTGCCGAGGGCAATGCAGGCACATCTAACATTTTGAATGAAAAAGCTCCCACACAGATCTGTGCGGGAGGCTATTTCTAATTACACGTTTTTATTTTTCAATCGCTGCCCAATTTTTTTCATCAATACCCTTTTGGCAAATGAGTGGTGCATCGGTTTTCATGAAACCTGTCTTATCCTCAAGAACTTTGAAGGTATCTCCTGATTTTTCAACTGTTACAAGCTGCTCATCTCCATAAAAGTTACAATGAATTTCCATTTTACTTTCATCATTGGAAGATGATAAGGTTACAGGAAATGTTGCATTTGCGGCCTCAATTGTATACTCGTAAACGGTATACTTATCATAGTCTGGATTTGGATCGTATTCTGGTTCAGCAGTAAATGTCACCTCTGATGCTGGTGGTGCGGAAGTTTCTTCTTTTTTTGCTCCACATCCTGTAATCATTCCTACTGTCATTGCTACGCATAATACCATTGCTAATACTTTCTTTTTCATTTTTTTAATCTCCTTTTTATTTGAATAATTTTTATTGCCCTTTACTTATCCTGTTTTAAAAATGCTCCTACTATGTTAATTAGCATGGATAAAACCGCTACTACTTCAAAGTACACCAGTCCCATAATGGTACTTTTACTGTCCAATTCGGCAACAACATATCCAAGTTGATTTACCATCAGATAAACCGCCCATACAGCAGCGCTTGCCATCAACGACGAATTGATTACTGGCAAAAATCGAAACAAGGAAACAGTTTTTCCAATAAAGGAACTAAATACTACTATTATCGTTAATAACACTGCTGCCGCACAAAAACCATATACAATCGGTAATCGATACATGACGCTAGGATAGATAATCAATCCAGCTAGTGAAAGAATTGCTGCAACTAGTGTAAAATAAAATCCCATCGCTTTATCTTTCATGTCCATCGCCTCCTAGTACTTTTATATTGACCCCTTTGCGACCACTACGCACTCCTATTGCAATTAGTAAAATAGTTAGTGCTGCAAAGATTGCATCCAACGCATAAACTGTAATTTGCCACCATGTTAAAACATAATGAATCTGGGTTGTTTTGCTTGTTCCATTCATCGCATTGCTATCTGCCAGCTTGTACAAAAAGAATTTTATATTTTTCTTCATCATTTCCTGGAACTGTGTATCCTTTGCAATCTCGCTCTTATGTGAGCTCATGGTTCCAATTTTTGAAGTATCATAAGCAGAAGTTGTTAAACAGTTTCCGCCTCCAGCAGCTGTAATATCACGCCAGTTCATATAATCGGCTCCATTAATCATATCGGTATTGAACCAGCCTGCATATCCCCATTCATCTCTTGCGATGGAGGTTAATAAATTACTGTATGCACCTACATAGCTTGTTCCCGCACGGTTAAAGGCTGTCATAATACCAGAGCACTCATTGTTGCTCATTATTTTTTGGAAGCATCGAAGTTCGGTTTCTCTTGCACCCTGTTCATTTATAAAGGTAGACATACCAGAACGGTTTGATTCCTGATGGTTAAAGGCAAAATGCTTCGGCTCCATCATCAGGCCTTTCGGTTCAGCCCCCTGACAAACTGCGATTCCTGTGTTAACGGTCAATACTGGGTCTTCCGAATAGTATTCATGATTTCTCGCACAATACGGTGTTCTGTGAATATTAAGACCCGGTGCAAATAAAGAACTTTCATTTGCCCAAAGCGCATCTTCTGCAAACAGTTCGCCTTCACTTTTTTGCAATTCAGCATTAAAGGTAGCTGCAACCACTGGGGCTGTCGGCATGGTATTCATGGAATAGTCTGCTTTATCATCATCTTTCGTTACATACGTTGCTTCATTCGACATACTCTCTGCCCAACGAATATAATATCCAGCCACCTGGTCATAAGTAAATCCTAAAGGTCCATCATTTGCGTAGGTTCTTGTAAGCAAGATAGAATCCATATTCTCGATATCATCTCCACCTTTTTCAATAAACTGAATGGCTTCTTCGAACGATATCTGGTCGACTAATTGATCCCAAATTGGGTCATCGAGTGGTTTTACACCAGTAAAGTTTCCATCTGCATCAATTTCCATCGCATCGAGAATGGTTAAACCACTATCTACTCCCCATTTGACTCCGTCACCATTTTCCGTCATTTCATACAACTGGTTGGTAAGTCCCACCATCATCTCTTTTGTAGGAGTAATCGAATCAACGGTTTTCCAGCCTTTTGACCAATCACTTCTTGTTGTATACTGGGCGGTTTCTGGAATCAACTTATTGATATCCATATCCTGCAATTGATTTTGTACGTTCTTTGAATAAGTTTCCATATCGGTTGTAGCCAGCTTCCAAACCTGTACATTATCCGCTGCGATTTGATCATCGGATGCTGTCATTACAAGCTTATCGGTATTTCCTGTTTTCTTTCCGATAACATTATTTAACGCTTCATGTGCACCATTGCCAACCGCAAAGAAATAATCTCCCGCTTCTAATACCCATGCGCCTTGTGTACCATCTGCTTTTACCGCGTTTTCATCATAGCTTGCAAACAAATCAGCGGTAAATGTAATGGTTAGATCTTGCGAAGCGCCTGGTTCTAATACATCGGTTTTAGCATAGCCTACTAATTGAATGGACGATTTTTCAAGACCATTTTCGGTGTAAGGTACTTGTACATAAAGCTGTGCCGCGGATTTACCAGCAACATCGCCTGTATTGGTAACAGTTACGGTAGCGGTGCTATCTTCACCAAGTTTAACATCTACTGATTTTAATTCCTGTTTAAATGTTGTATAAGAAATACCATATCCAAATGGATAAGAAACTTCCGCCTTATAGTTCCATGCTTGTCCGGTTGAAGACCCTTCTGTTGTAGTTGCTGACCCAGCCCCATTAAGAGAATCCTCATATCTAGTTTCATAATATTTGTATCCATTGTAAATACCTTCATTCTCAACAACAAACCAGTCGGATTTGTTTTCTTTCGCCATTTTATCTGCGGCATCCGATGAAGAATTATTCGTGTAATTGTATACACCAAAGTTCGTCATTGCTGGTGAAGAGGTTGAACTTACGGCAAAGGTATCTGGAAGGTGTCCTGATGGATTTTCACTACCATTCAATACATTTGCTACCCCAAGAAAGCCATTTACACCTGGAGCACCGACCCAAAGAATGGAATCAATCTCCGTATCTTGTTTTAACGCATCTATTTCTAGCGGATTCGTCGTATTTAGCATAACAATCACTTTTGTACTGTGTTTTTTTGCTAACTCGATCATATCTTTTTCATAGGTAGATAACGCTAATGGTCTTTCAAACGAATCTCCCTCGGTCGCATTTGTCATTGCTGGATTATAATCCGCTGCTTCCGAACAATCTCTTGAAATTACTACAATTGCTGCGGTTCCTTCTGCTGATGAAAGTGCTTCGTCTGTATATACACTTGCTGGTGCCTCACCTATTGCATAAGAAGAAGGATTTTCATAAATTGGACCAAAGGATGGGTTAAGGGAATGTCCCATAGCTCTTGCATATTTTGAAACCCCATCCGAACTATAAAGGTCAATCATTGTCTGGTTTACATCAAAGCCTTTTTCCTTTAATGCCTGCTCAAGACTGTAAGCAACCTGTCCCTTTTTAGCAACGGAAGTGGAAGACCCAATCATTCCTCCTAGGGTTGGATTATGTGAATTTAATCCCCATAACGTCACTTTTTCCTTGCCTGTTTGGATTGGTAATGCTTGATTCTGATTCTTTAGTAAAACCGTTCCTTCTGCAGCAATTTGCTCTGCGAGTAAATTTTTCGCTTCAATTAAATCGGTCAATTCAGTATATTCACTTTTGAAATATGTAGAATCCGATTTCTCTCCTGCTTGATCAACGTACTTATAATTGGAAGTTCCAAGACGTACATTGATAAAAGCTGCATTTGCACTAGCAATTCCCGTTGCACCAACTGCAATTGCTAGTAATGAAGCCGTGATGGAGGTAAGCCCACGCCATAGTCTTCCCGTTTTTTTCTTACCCTTCATATACATTCTCCTATCTTCATCATTCTTATAAGATAACAATATCATATTTTCAATCTACCGACACATTACGAACGTAATCGGTCTATTCTTTATCGTGAACGGTTATCTGCAAATCTGGCAGACAATCTATTCTGAAACTGTCACAATCACCTGTGCATATCTGGTTGTAGGTGCATCCGCATTATCTTTTACTGCAAGAATCAGATTAAAATAATCTCCTGCCTTAGCATCACTTGGAATTGTGAAACTAGTGCTAGCTTTTCCAGGATCCCATACCGTAATTCCAGTGCAGCTACCGCTATACTCACTTGCTTCTTCATACACGATCCATCTGCAAGTCAGCTCATCTTTATCTGGATCCGTTGCTGTTCCCTGAAGCTCTACTGTTTCGCCTTTCTTCGCCGTGATATCTTTATTCGAAACTGCAACTTCTGGTGCATGATTCCCCACTCCAGCTGCCCAATCACAACGTACAGCCCAGTCCTCCATGATTGCTGTAATCCATCGTTTTCCGGAAAAACTTCCCTCTTTTCCGGTCGTGTAATCATACTCATTATAGTTACCTTTTGAGGTTAGGAATTGTCCATTTATCGTAATTCTCCCACACCATGTACCATAATTCCCATTCTCCAAACCACGAAGACCTACCGGTATCAATGTAATCCAGTGACCACTGTCACCTTCTCCCAACCAGTCATACTGATCAAACTCTTTTCCATCAATTGTCGTTGTTTCGCCATATTGGAATCTGTCCAATTCTCCTTCATAATGAGTTCCATCACCGATCAAAAGATAATGCCCCATCATTGCTCCATGATTATTTTTCACATGAGTCGTCAACCAGTCCGCATGAAACATATAGTTTGAATCAGCTGGTGCAGAATTTGATGCATAATATCCATAGTTAATCGAACTAGAAGCATATATCATCAAATCTGGGTATATTTTTGCAATGTAATCTTCATATGTCTTGTCCTGTCCATTCCCTTGAATGACAATTTTACCACATACTTTTTTATAGATTGCATCCCAGTCATCTGTATCTTTATATTCTTCTTCAATCGACATTAATGCCCTCGCTATGGTATTAAATCCACCCCAGCTCTCCAGATAAAGCGGTCTGTTATTATCATCTAGTATAATCTCCTTGATATACTCAGAGCCTTCTGTGGCTTCTCGAACATCACCTTCGAACTCTACATTTCCGACTTTAACAACGGAAAGCAACTCATCTGCCGTCGGATAATTTGCATCATTCAAAACCAGATTATCGTAATCCACAGCATATTCATTTTTAATAGCATCCTCAACCCACCCCATTTCCTGTGGGCGATATTCCGTGAGACTATCTCCATTTTCTTCCACATTCATATTGTTCTTTGTTACTTCTCCAAGCGTGTTTTTTCCACCGTCACCTTGCCAGTGAAACTGACTTGCAGAATACACAATACCTGCGATCTCAATATCATTTGCATATAAAAGTAAATGTCTCAATGAATTCTGATCATCCACCTCACCATCCGTTGTCACAATAAGACGTGGTTTTGCTATTACATCGTAGACTTTTTTGTCTACACCAAGGCTTGTTACTGCGCTCTTTTTAGTATTCTCTTTTTCTTTCGTTGTAATCTTCGTTTGCTTTGATGTATCTATTTTCCCTGTCAATTGGCATCCCACAAGTGTCGATGTTGCTAACGTCAAAGCAAACAAAATAGCAAATATTCTTTTTTTCATAAAAACCTCCTCCATTAAACATACTATTTTAAGTATAAGGAAAAACATTTGCTAAATTTCTATTCGTCGTAAATTGTAATTTTAACAACGTAAACGGGAAAATTATCACTGTGACAAATTGTTCTACGCAAAAAATAGATTTTAACAACGAAAAATTTTCAATTAAAAAGCGTGAAATTTGAGCTACAACTTTAGTAGTCTAAATTTCACGCCTTTTCTACCATATTCTTTTTTTAATATTTGTTTCTTTTTACGATTGCAGTGGGATTAATATACGAAGTTCAAACCAGCCATTTTTAGCTTGAATGGTCATGGATCCGTCGTATTTCTTAACGATGCTTTGAATACTCTTCATTCCAAAGCCATGGTATTTGGAATCCTCCTTTGAGGTAGTCAACACTCCATTTTCAAATTTTGGTTCTTCTCCGTAACAATTTTCCATGCGAATTCTTAAAAAACCTTTTTGTTTCATAACAGTAAGCTGAATCAATCGTTTCTCTTTTCCCTCAATTTTACTGACACTCTCAATCGCATTGTCAAGCATATTTCCGAACAGCGTACTAATATCCATCGAATCCATAAACGCTAATGCTTCTCCATCCACAACCCTTATCAATTCAATCCAGTTGTTTTGGCAATACAAGGATTTTCCTGTAAGAATCGTATCAAGTGTCTTATTCCCTGTTTTATTTTGTGCTTCATAGGACTTGATATCACGTTCCATCTGATTAAGATATTCCATGCTTTTTTTTGTATTTGCTTCTGACTTGAGGACCGAAATTTGATATTTTAAATCATGATATTTCTGATCAACCACATTAACACTCTGTTTTAGCATCTCATAATTATTGTGTTGCATCTCCAACATATATTGAAGGTGTTCCACCTCATAACGCATATTCAACTCGCCAAGTTGAACATGATAGGCATATAAAATTGCAACCCCTCCCAAGTCTACTAACGTACGAATTAAAAACAATTGAGAAAGGTCTATTTTTGCAATATTGGGTGCACTTGCAAGATTCGCTCCTGCAAATACGAAGCTCACATTGCTCACTCCAAAAATAGCAGCTGCAATAATTCCTGCGGATATCAATTCTTGCTTGCTGATTTGAAGCGTTTCATTTACCTCCCGATTTCGTTTTTCCAATTGATATAATAGAAGGATTAATATACTATCTACGAAAATCAACAATAACATATTCACCAACAGGTTTAATGGAAGCAATTTCCACTTTACCGTATAATAGAAAATCTGCCATTCCAACGATGCAACAAATTCTCCCATAATAAAGGTTCTTATTGTAAAATAAAGAGCTGTAATGGCATTGTATTGGCAAACAAAATAATGCGTTGCCCACAAAATGATTAAAAACAAAATAACAAATGGTAAAAACAACCATTGCGCTAGTCCTTTGGAAACAGACATCAATACAAAAAGGACGATTCCAAAGGAGACAACAATCAGACTACTCTCTTTTTTCCCCAATTTTCTCGGGCTATTTTTAATCATCAGACAGCATGACAACCAATATGCAATGGCGTAATATCCACCCGGCGTATTTGCCCAATCTATCATCACTTGCTCACCTCATTCATATAATCATTCAGCACATCAAGTAGTACTTTTTTCCGCGCACGGCTAACCTGCACATTTTCATTTCCGATAATAACATTACTGCCTTCAAATCCATTGACATGCTCCAGATTAATCAAATAGCACTTATTGCAGCGAAAAAATGACTCTTTTTCCAAGGCTTGCTCTACTTCCTTCATCGTACCCCTTTGGGAAAAGGTCCCATCCTTGGTATGGTAAAACAACATATGATCTTGAACCTCTATATAGTAGAGGGATGAAATTTCAATTTTTTGTACTTTCCCCTTGTAGGAAATCTTCAAATGATTTCGTTCTCTATGGCTCATTCGGTTGATTGCACGCGCAATATTTTGTGAAAACGCATAATAATTAATTGGCTTTAACACATAATTGAGTGCCTCCACTTCATAGCCCTTCATCGCATATTGAGGCATATTGGTAATAAATATGATAACTACTTCTGAATCAACTCTTCGAATCTCTTCCGCTGCCTTCATTCCGTCCATGAAGCGCATCTCAATATCCATCAAAATAATATCATAATCACCACTGTAGTTTTCTACAATATCTTCCCCATCTTGAAACGTTGAGATCTGAAAATTGTTTCCACTTTCTTCTTCGTATCTATCTATATACTTTTTTAGCACTTCTGTATAATTCTTATCATCTTCAACGATTGCAATGTGCATCATATATTTTTATTTCCTTTCTTCTATATTCTACCCAATAAAAGGTATTTTTTATAAATATATACCTCAACCCATACATTTGTCCACTCCTATAAAACTACTATAGGCAAAAGAGCACCTTCTTTGTGATGAAGAATGCCCTGCTGGGAAAAACAACATATCCATTTGTATTATTTTTTAATAATGCCAAATCCAACATATTTTCTGTCAAAAAAAGCACTATCTCCATGGTATAATCCAATCAAAGAGACAATGCTAATCCATTTATAGTTTATATAATCGACTACACTAGATGCCTGGGCCGTAATATCATTTAAGGTTGCGGTAATCTCCTGGGTTGCCGCTGCCTGATTGGTTGCAATACGATTCACCTCATCTATGTTTTCCTTTATAGTAGATGTCAAATCTGATACTTCGCTTATGGCATCATCAATGCTTTTGGAAGTCTCATTGTTTACCTGAGAGAATTTTCGCATTTCCTGGGCTATGACCGAAACACCTCTCCTTTATTTTGTCAGAAATTCCTCCAGCGATCTCTCAATCACAGGAGTCCACCATTCTACATATCCTTTTCGGAATGGATGAATCTCGTCCGACATATACTCATTGTACAAGGATGTTCCATATACAGCTGTCATCTCCTCGTTGTTAAACATATCGATAACACCGATTCCCCATTTATCCTGAACCTGATGGAGACAATCTACCATAGTTGCATACTCTTCACTTTCGTAATAGGTTCCTGTATAGAATACCACTGGACATCCAAATGTTTCATCTGTATATGTTATAATAGATTCAATTGCTCCAATAATTGTTTTGTCGTCAAAAGAAGATGGATCTTTACTATCCGTCAGTTCACCATAAGGTTTTCCAGTGGTTGCATCGTTCGTTGATAGCTGAACCACAACAAGATCTGGCTTCTTATCTTTTGGTACTTCTTTCAAGCGAGAAACATAAGAATCTCGTCCATCATTTACTAAAGTAGTTGCACTTACTGCGTATTTTTCACATGTAGTTGCTGGATGCGCATCTGCAATTGCATCTGCCAAGGAATAGAATCCCGTAGCTTGCGCTCCATAAGTAACCGACGATCCTACCCAGATTATATTAAGGCCCGATAATGGATCTGCATCATCAGCTGTCTCAACTGCTTTAATAGTATTGTCATAGCCAGTTGCTACTTCTGACCCTGCTGGAGCAAGCAAAATACTCCCTACATTCGGAAATACAATTCCACCTAACTCACCACTTCTGCTACCATGTGCAGCAATGACACGAATGGTATCCCCTGCTTTCAGGTCTACAGTCTGTTTAACAAGAAATCGTCCTGTATCACACATGGTTCCTGTATAAAAACTTGCATCCTCTACCTTGCTTGAATTTGGTGCATTGGCCGGTACCTGGATATCCATCGGAACTGCAAAGGCCTCCGCTCCGTTAATGGAAAATGTAAATGGTGTAGATCCAAATCCCGCTAGATTTTTGGATACTCTAAGATATATATCATAGCTACCTTCTGTCCCATTCGGTACTGTGTAAGTAATCTCTGATTTTGGTGCTAATCCAAGAATCATTCCCCAATCTTTATCGTATGCAGTTGCCATCGTTTCCTCTGTAGGTCCAATGCCTTCGCCCTCTGTATAAATTGCATCTTCTACTGACAGAAGTACCTGTCCGTCTTCTACGTTTTCCACTGGTGCTACTACTTCATAATCGAGCTTTGTCACACTACTCTCTTCGCTTGGCTGTTCTACTACAACTTTACTTGTTTGATTCTGAACATCTCCATCTTTTTTCTCGCCACATGCTACCATTGATAATATACAGCATGCAATTAACATTACACTGATTACCTTTTTCTTCATTCTCAATCCCTCCTGATTTAATAAAAATTAATTGTTTTATTTTCAAAATATTTTTTGTAAATAATTATATAACGCAAGATGCCAAGAACCTGCTGAATGATATCTCATAGGAAACATGTCAAAACTTGTATTGACACCTTCTTTCAATCTTCGATCCAAAGATATCAGCATTCTGTAATCCTTCAACTGCCTCTTTGCTGCAAAGTCTGAGGTTCCTGTTGTCATATATAAATAGGAAATCGAATAACTTCCTAATTTCTCTGACATAGCTGTAGCTCTCCATTCCTGCTCCATCAATCTTGAAGCGCTGAATCCACCAAACCAGGCAAACGCATCCAGGTTCTGCTCCATGGCACTATGAAACATGGTTACAGATCCTCTTGATAATCCTGCAAATGCCCGATGTTCCCTACTTTTTTCAAAATCAGCATCTGTCACACCATCTGCATAGGTGGAATATTGGCTCTCAATAAATGGCATCAAATCATTTCGCAATTCATCTGAAAAGGAATAGGTCAACTGATCCAACTCCTCGCTACAGTCGTCTTCCACGTACCAGGTTGGGGTTACGATAATCAAAGGTTCGATTTCACCATGGTAGATGAGATTGTCTACCATAGTCTTATTATTCGTATTCTGAATCATCCAGTAATCCTCGTCATCCCCTGTTCCATGCATCAGGTATAAGATATTATAGCGTTTTGAGTCATCATATCCATATGGAAGATAAACGTTGCACATCTTCTCTACTCTTCTATCATCTGTTGCATATGCTTTCGTCTCATAACTGATTTTTGTGATAGTGCCTTCTTCTTTACAAGACTGCTCATCAAACTGATCCGGGACTGCCCATACACTTCGAGTTGCGCGACTTGCACTCGCATTTGCAATTCCATTTTCAAAGCCCCAGGTTCCTCCAAAAAATGCTATCAACAAAACGAATATGATAATTTGTTTCCATGAGAGCCGAATCAAACTTTCTTTTCTCTTAATCCGAACGTAGTAACCAGAAAGTCCTGTAACAATTACAACCATAGCCATGACAAAATATATTATCTTCCAAAAATTAAATCCTTCGAAATCGTTCATGGTGCCAAGTACAATCCAGGCTACCCCAGCTACCAAATATAGCAGATAGCACCTGCTGCACTTTCCAATATATACTCCGACTAAAATCAGGCAGTGAATCGCCCCCATCACCACAAACATCGTCAGACTATTCATTGCATAATAACGAACTAATATAATTACAGTTAAGATTCCAATTATAAGAAATGTTCCATTTGACACCCATTTCTTATCTTTATTCATCATTGCACTCATCCTCTCCTCTTATCAGTTATTCTTTTCACCAACAATTGATTGTAATAACACACATATATTACTATATAGTGGCTACATTTCCCCTTAAGAGAACGCAATCTGTAGCTATATTGACGTGAACTAAATTCATGTGAAAAAGTGCAAAAAAGTTAAAAAAGTAAAATGTGTATTAAAGACTTCCATTGAATAGGAATAATCATTTCAACACTAGGCTGAAATGCTTATCTTATACGAAAAACGGACTCCTTTTTAATGACCCGTGGTCATTAAAAATATTATAGATGACAATTTTTTTGTCAACGAAATAGATCTGTTTTTGACAATAAAAAAGCACTATCTCCATGATATAATCCAATCAAAGAGACAATGCTATTAATTACTGTCTGTAATCTGGCTAAAGGTATCAGGATAATACGTCTCTTTGACTTTTCCTTCCTCCAACAGTAAAAGTTTGTCTGCGACATAAAGGCAATCAGAAATGCTGACAGCCAATATAATAACTGCAATTTCCTTACGTTTTAAAATACGGATTAAATGAATAATATGTCGCCTTAGATACATATCAGCCTTACCAAATGGCTGAATTAATAAAACCAATTTGGGATTTAAAAGATGAATACGATAATAAACCAAATTATAAAGTGAGGTTTTGCTTAGTTCATGGATATCATTTGCATACAGTTCTTCACCCAATTCCTTATCGTATTCTAACTGTATACTCTTCTTTATCTTTTTTGTAATCCTAGACTTATTCGTTTTATTATCTAATAAAAAACATAAATTATCAATATAACTCATTTCATAAAAAAGCATGGTATCAATTGGATTTTCACCAATCACTGCTACCTCTTTGCCCAAATATTTTGCATAATTATCCGGATTCAATCGTTGTCCGTCATATTTACAGATTCCCGAAAGAAATGATTTATTCTTTAAATATAATTTCATTATATCCTTTTGGACACGATTGCTTTTATCATATACGACAGCACATTCTCCCTGATGCAAAGAAAAACTGATTCCTTTCATATTCTCTGTTGTTATATTTTCAAACTCCAGCAATACTCTATGCTTATTTTTTGCTTCTTCTGTATGGGTATCTGCAAACGGAATCGTATACGGCAAAACTTTAGACTGATGCATATCTTTCTTATCAAACCATTTGATAATTTTACCATCTTTCATAAAAGCAACTCTCTCACAGAGTGGAAATATTTCTTCATGATGATTTCCAATATAAAGAATTGCATATTTTTTATAGGTCAGTTGACGGAGCAACTCATTGAATGCATGTAAGTCATTGGCACTTAGGAAATTACTCAGTTCATTTACTACAATAAGCTTAACCCCTTGTACCATTGCTTTCATAATCTCAACCACACAGCGTTCATATTCTGTCAGATTCCCACAAATAGTATCTGGATGAATTGTCAAGTCTAATTCTTTTGATAAATAAGCAATTTGTGTTTCTAATACATGAGAATTAATCCGATACTTACGAAAACCTTTCCGTAAAACAAACACGTTATCAGCAACGGATAGATCATTTACTAATTTGCTTTTCTGTTCAATCACATATACTTTGTTATATAAACCATCACTATGTCGGAAACTATTTACAAGATTATTTCCGATGTAGATTCTTCCAAATTTTATAGGAGTATTCCTGCAGATAAGCTGAATAAGCATCTCCTTCCCATGTTCATTCACGCCAATAAGACCCACTATCTCTCCTTGAAATATATATAAATTCAAGTTGTTCAAATCGGTCTTATCGTTGTCCTCTGTAATTACGTTTTCCATCCTAAGAATTTCAGTTTTCATGTGTCTTACCTATTCCTGCTCCGTTATCAGCGGTAATGTTATTTCAACATCCGTCCCAACATTTGGCGTACTGTAAATATAGATACCATACTCCTCCCCGCATAATAACTTGATTCGACTATTAACATTTACTATGGCAATTCCGCCCTTTTGATCTCTTGCCGTATCAGCTTCATCTAACGAATTAATTAGTAATTTATTATTTAATCCATCTAGCTGTTCCTTTTCCATTCCAAGTCCATCATCTGAGATAATAATTATCAGTCTGCTATCCGTACACTCCATGCGGATTCTTAAATTACCTTTCCAATTTTTCGCTCAATTCCATGGTATATGGAATTTTCCACGATAGGTTGTAAAATCAGTTTTGGAAGATATAGATTGAGTATCGACATATCATCATTCTCATCATCATACTCAATACTAAGACTCAGTTTATCGCCAAAACGAAATTGCTGAATAATATAATAGTTCTCAATGTTCGATAATTCGTCCTCCAACGTTACAAGCCTTTCTACATTTGATATCGTATAACGGAAAAATGTTGCTAATGCTTCCGTCATCGATGCAACATCATCCATACCTGCACATAATGCTTCACTCCTGATACCTTCTAATGTATTATATAAAAAATGTGGATTAATCTGATTTTGTAAGGCAAGATACTGCGCCTGCTTCTTTGATACATTCAATCGTTTTGATTTATCCAATCTTTCACCTAATAACTTTAATACCTCATCAAATGTTGGAGTCAGTCTGATATCCTGTTCAAAAAAATCATCCGCTAAAAAACCTTCTGTGTAGTTGAAATATCTTTTCAATCTGCATCATTTTGCGATACACTTTGAGATACCCAAGATAAGTAAGTCCTAATAATCCAAACACTGCAAACACAAATAAATAAAGATATATTTTTTGTTTCATTACCAAATACCCAATTGTACCACACGCAAGTACTCCATATGCGACCATGGAAATACACCATAGTATAACTCTATTTAACAAATATTCTTTTTTTTCCATAACACTTCTCCCTCCAACAAAATACAAAGTATTCTGCTGGCCCTATGAATAAATTTTACGATATTCATTAGGTTTCAGATTTGTGTACTTTGTAAATAATTTTGTAAAGTGCTTCGTATCACTATAACCTACTTCCTCACAAATCAATGCAACACTTAAATTACTTTCCTTTAATAATTCTTTTGCCTTTTCCATCCTTATTTCACTTAAATATTCTGAAAAAGTATTACCCGTCTCCTTTTTAAATAAGGAGCTAAAATAAGTTGCATTAAATCCAACCTGATCACTCACAATTTCCAGAGAAATAGGTTCGTTAAAATGTTGTTTCATGTATTGTTTGGCATCTAGAATCGGTTTATTGTCTTCTGCTTTTTTTACTGCAATTACTTGATTGAAAGATTCTATGATCGTTTTCGTTAAATATTTAAAAATGTCTTTCATCGATATGCAGTTTTCAATGTCAAGGCATACTTTATCAAAGTATCCTTCTGTATTATTTACTGGCAGCTTATTTTGACGCATGCAGATAAGATATAAATTCATAGCTTCCTTTGCCATCTGAATAATATCATGCCCGGTTACTTGTTCCATCGACTGTAAACTTTGTTCTAAATAATCAATTGCTTCTTGAATCCTACTCTCTTCAAGACTATCGATTGCATCCACAAACTTCTTATTGAAATTATAAAACAAACTACTATTTGCCAATTCATTGGAAGAAACATTTTCTCCTTCTATCACTTTATTCACACCAAGTATAATCCCTTGCTCTATCGCCCATATTGATGTTTTAACAGAAGCATGTAAGCTTCCAATATTCGTTTGTGCAATACCAACGCCAATGGTAATCCGCACCTTTTCAAAGATTTCGTTTTGAAGTAATAATTCATCTAACAATACTTTTAATGATTTTCTGATTACTTTTTTATTTTTCTCTGCATAATTGAGTATTACCACACTTTGATTATTTTCAAATACGTCTTCAAAGTCGTAACAGTCCTTCCCTAATTTTTGACAGACTGCTTTATGCAATTTATCTTGTACATATGTATTACTATTTACAGTATCAATTTCGATACCATTTACTTTGATTATCACAATTTGAAATAATCCTTTTTGGAAATGAAAATGGTATTCTTTATTTATACTTTCTAATGATTTATTATCTTTTAGCTCATTTTTCTTTAATAAGATATCTGTAAAAAAAGTTCTTCGCAATTTATCTAAATTATTCCTTAGCGATAATTCGTTTTTTTCTTCAACTGAAAGACGTTCTGTTGCTTCTAAGTAATTATCCCGCATTTTACTAAGCGTATCCATAATCTCTGCTTTTTTAATCGGCTTTAACAAATAATCTTTTACTCCATACTTAATCGCATTTTGTGCATATTCAAAATGACGATAGCCACTAATAATAATAAATTCTACCGTAGAATTGATTTCTTTTGCACGCCGAATCATTTCAAGTCCATCATAACCAGGCATACGGATATCTGTAATTACAATATTAGGTTCATACTTATCAATAGCCTCCAGTGCTTCGATTCCATTATGAACAATCGCAACCACTTCCATATCCAGTGATTCCCAATCGACCAACGCCTGTATAAGCTGACATACCTTTTCCTCATCGTCTGCTATTATAACTTTCATGTACTATACCCCTTGTTCTTATATTCAGCCATTGTTAACCCCTAACAATATACACGCTGGATTCAGTTTCAATCTACCATACTTAAGATTAATTTGCAATTTTTACCAAAGAAGAGTTTACATTTCTAGTAATGCAGCTGCTCCAATAATCCCGGCATTATTTAAAAGACTTGCTTTCGTTACATTTGGAATCATTGCTTTTTCCCCAGCAAAGCAATATTTTTTCACATAGGCGTCTAAAGGATTCGTTAAGGTTTTTCCTTGGTTACAAATACCACCACTAAGCAGAATCCTATCTGGTCGAAACACATTTATAATATCTACAATTCCTTCTCCAAGGTAACTAATATAATCATCAATAATTTTCACAGCAACCTCATCTTCCTGTTCAAAAGCATCAAAGACCATCTTTCCATCTATTTTTTCTAAATCTCCTTTACAGAACTTTAAAATCAAAGAATTCTTATGCTTTCGTACCATTTCTTTTGTTGTTTGTATCAAAGCAGTCGCAGATGCATATGCTTCGAGACAACCTTTTCTTCCACAAGTACATTCCCTTCCATCCTTTACTAATATGGTATGCCCCAATTCTGCACCTCCTGGATGACCTCCTTCAAATATTTTGCCATCTAGGATAATACCACTTCCAACACCGGTACCTAGTGTAAGCATCACAATATTCTTCAAATCTTTTGCGGCACCTGCTTTCACTTCTCCAATCGCAGCGCAATTCGCATCATTTGATACTCTTATCGGATATTGTAATAATTCATGCAATTCATCTATTAAAGGCACATCTTCCCAATTTAAGTTATTTGAATATAAGACGATTCCATTGATTGTATCAATCGTACCCGGGCAGCCGATCCCAACACCCGAAATATCGTTACTATTTATCTCCGCCTTTTTGATTAGGCTTTTGACCAAATTAGCCATATCTTTTATTACTTCATTCGCACTTCGCTTCCCCATAGTAGGGGAAGAAG
Organism: Lachnoclostridium sp. UBA5725; assembly: GCA_002419585.1. Classification (GTDB taxonomy): domain Bacteria; phylum Bacillota; class Clostridia; order Lachnospirales; family Lachnospiraceae; genus DIGJ01. The sequence continues at coordinate 209,936 of DIGJ01000002.1, read as the reverse complement.
CGATTGCTATTATCTTTTGGTTTTCATCTACAATTCCTACCTTTATATTGGTTCCTCCCAAATCAATACCAACTCGATACATATTTTTTCCTCCTTATTTATTTAGAAACATAAGTAAACAATAATTCGCACGCACCGCTTACTTCAAAATTGCCAGAGGAAGCAGTTAATAGCATGCTATCTCCCTTTTGAAAAGCTCCCCCATCCTCATATTCAATGCATCCTTCCCCTTCTAATACTAAAATGTGCAAAAAGGAATCTCCATTTACTTCTCCCAAAAACTTTTTCATATATTTATTATCTAAAACCACCTTATCGACCGTAAAATATTTACATATCCCCAAATGTGGCACAAAAGAAATATGTTTTAATCTTGGTGAAAAATTAGTCACTTGCAAAGCCTTTTCTATATGTAATTCTCTTTTCATTCCATTTATATCTTTCCTACCGTAATCAAATACCCGATATGTAATATTGGAATTTTGTTGTATTTCAGCAATTATGATTCCTTTCCCTATTGCATGCAACGTACCCGCTTCGATAAAGAAAACGTCGCCTTTTTTAACATAAATCTTATTCAGTACTTCCGTCAATGAACCGTTTTGTGCTCTTTTTTTAAACTCTTCATTACTGATCGCCTTTGTAAACCCATAATATAAAAAAGCATCTTCTTCACAGTCTGCTACATACCACATTTCCGTCTTTCCATACTGATTTTCGTGAGAAAGTGCATATTCATCACTTGGGTGCACTTGTATCGATAAATTATCTTTTGCATCGATAAATTTTATCAGAATCGGAAATTCTAAAAATTCATTACAATTTGTTCCTAATACTTGTTTTCCTGCTATTTCTATATAATTTTTAAAACTCATTCCTTTATAATTTCCGTTTGTAATGATACATGGACCATCCGGATGGCAGGATAGTTCCCATGATTCGGCAAGAATTTCACCACTATAATCTTTATGATACGCTGTTTTTAAACTATTCCCTCCCCATAAATAATCCTTAAATACTGGTGAAAATTTTAATAACGCCATGTTATTTACCTCCTTGTTCCACATAAAAATATGAAATATGAGTCCTTTATACCTAAGATATTTTCTTTCTTTGTTAGATGATATGATAAAAACGAGTTATCCTTTCCAACAGACAACTCGTTTTCATTCATCTCACTTCTTATTCGTCTAAGCTCAATCCTAAAGTTTATCTTTTGTAATTACGGATACACCTGTATCTGTCACTGTTCCACCAAGATTTTCTCCGCTAAGAGCTTTTACGGCTGCATTCATTCCCTCATAGCCCATAACATCTGGATTCTGAGCCATTGTTGCTACTAAGAAGCCATCCTTGATTAAAGAAAGAATGGTATCTGATTTATCAAAACCAACACCGATTACTTTACCGCCTGCTTCTTGAATTGCATTACCTGCTCCTGTCGTAGAACCTTCATTTGCACCAAAGATACCAACACAGCCCGATGTGATATAGTTTGCTGCAATATCTTTTGATTTTGCTGCATCGCCTTCTCCGTATTGTGTCTCAAGAATATTAAAATCGGTTCCTTCAAATGCAGAACGGAATCCTGTTTCACGCGCCACACAAGAAGCGGTAGCTGCATTAACATTGATGACACCAATATCACCAGATGTAACGCCAGCTTCTTTTAAGCTAGCAATCATAGTTTCGCCTGCTGTTTTACCTGCTGCTTCGTTATTTGTTGCAAATGTTGCTTCACCATCAAAAGCTGCTGCGGAATCAACATAAATTATCTTGATACCTGCTGCAACTGCTTCTTCTAAAGCGGCTGTTACTGCATCAGGACCGTTTGCTGCTAAGATTATCGCATTCGCATTATCAGCTACTGCATTATTAATACATTCAATTTGCTTTGCATCATCTTTGGTATCAGGAGCTAACCATTTATACTCTACATTACCAAGTTCTTTTACTGCTTTTTGACAACCAGCATCTACGTTAACCCAATGCTGATCCATTTGATCCATTGTGATTAGATATACTTTATATGTATCACTTGTTGCTTCCTCCTTGGTTTCTGGAGCTGCCTGAGTCACTTCTTTTTCGTCAGTAGCTGGAGCCTGCGTCGTAGCACTGCTTCCACACCCCATAAGCATAATTGCTACCATTGCTGTTGTTACTAGTAGACTTAATAACTTTTTTTTCATTTCATATCCTCCTCTTTTAATTGGTTATATTATAAGAACATAATGTTCATATAACTAAATTTAGACTTTCTTCTTTCTCGGTTTTCCCGATCGAACAACAACATCTAACAAAACAGATACAACAACAATAATACCAATTACAATATTTCGAATCGCTACTGGTGCTCCAGCAAATTGAAGACCATTTTGTAATACACCCCATATTGCTGCTCCGATTACCGTACCAAGCAGGATACCTTGACCTCCAAGTGTACTAACGCCTCCGATTACAGAAGCTGCAACGGCATACATTTCATACATATTTCCTGCATCCATGGTTCCCATTCCTGTCGTTGCACAGATAATCAAGCCTACAATACTTGCACAAAATGCACTTACAAGATATGCTTTCACCGTCGTTGCCACAACATTAACTCCAGATAGTTGTGCTGCATCAATATTACTACCAATTGCATAAACATGCCGTCCAGTTCTTGTTTTACTTAATAGAAAATTAAAAATTATCCAAAGAATGATTGCAATCCAGATCGTATTGTATAGGCCTAACACTTTTCCATAATAAAAGAAATTACGAAATCCCTTTGCTGCATCACCGATGGAATCTGTATTGTAATTATTATTTACAATTTGTGCGATACCCCTTGCTATTGTCATGGTTCCAAGTGTTGCTATAAACGGCGGCAATTTACATTTCGCTACTAATTCACCATTTATAAGACCAACCGCCAAACAACAGAAAATTGTTACCAATACCGCAACCCACGGATTCATCCCTTTTGTCATAAGTGTTGCGGAAATCATACAACTCATTCCAACCACAGAACCAATCGACAAATCAATATTTCCTGTAATTAATACATATGACTGCCCAATACCAATTAAAATAATCGGTGCAATCTGTCTTAATAAATTACCTACATTTTTGGAAGATGCAAATGTAGGGTTTAATATACCAAATACGATGCTTAATATAATTAATCCTACTGTTACTGTCAGTACCTGCCCCATCCCTCTAGCGGAAATGAGTTTTTTGAATACACTCTGCTTTGAATTACTTTTCATTTTGCTTTACTCTCCTTCAAATTTACTATTCCGCTACACCGATCTTTTGATCGAATTGTGTCGCATATTTTAGGATGATATCTTGAGTTGCTTCCTCCTTGTTTAAATGTCCCGTTATCTTTCCATCACACATTACAATAACTCGATCTGAGATTCCCATTACCTCTGGCATTTCAGATGAAACAAAGAGAACACCAATTCCTTGTAGCTTTAATTGATTCATCAGATTATATATTTCTACTTTTGCAGATACATCAATACCCCTAGTTGGTTCATCAAAAATAACTACTTTCGAATTTCTTGCCAACCACTTGCCCACAACTACTTTTTGCTGGTTTCCACCAGATAAGCTTCCCGCATTTACTTCATTATTTGGTAGTTTAATTCTCAAATCCTCTACGGTTGCGTCCGTCATTTCTATTTCTTTTGATTGGTTCACAACACCAAATTTATTACACAAGAAATCCAAATTGGATAAAGCAATGTTTTCCCTTACACTTAACTTCGTACATAACCCATCTTTTTTTCGATCTTCCGGGGCTAATACAATCCCAGCCCGAATGGCATCCATCGGCTTTTGGATTATTACTTCTTTACCCTCTAGATAAATCTCACCACTTTCTTTTGCATCGATTCCAAATATCGCCCTTGTTGTCTCCGTTCTGCCGGCGCCCATCAATCCTGCAATTCCTACGATTTCACCTTCATATAAATCAAAGTTTATATTTCTTACCATATGACCTGCATTTAGATTTTTAACTTCCAATATTTTTTTCCCTTTTTTGCAGCTAACTCTAGGAAATTTTTCCTTAATTTCCCTACCAACCATATTGGATATAATCTCGCCCAAATCCGTATCTTTGAAATTCATACTTGTTATGTATTGCCCATCTCTTAATATGGTAACTCTGTCCACAATATGCTGCAATTCCTCTAATCTATGCGAAATATATACAATACCGCAACCCTCTTCTTTCAGTTTCTTGATGATTCGGAATAAATCTTCAATTTCTTTGCTTGTTAGTGCACTTGTAGGTTCATCCATAATAAGAACTTTTGCATTTGTGGATAACGCTTTTGCAATTTCAACCATTTGTTGTTTTGATACTGCCAAATCCCCCACAATTGTTTTAGGTGAAATGTCTATATTAAGCTTATCTAAAATTTCTTTTGCCTGCTTTTCCATTTCTTTATCTGCAAGGACACCGTATTTTGTAATTTCTCTATCTAAAAAAATATTTTCCGCAACCGTTAAATGCTTGCACATATTTAATTCTTGATGGATAATGGCAACTCCTAACTCCTGAGCCCTCTTAGGTGACATATCTTCTACATCTTTGCCAAAAATTTGTATTGTACCTTCGTCTTTTGAATATACACCACTTAATATTTTCATAAGAGTAGATTTTCCAGCACCATTTTCTCCAAGTAATGCTAATACTTCTCCACCTCTTAAATTAAAATCAACGTTATCAAGTGCCAATACGCCTGGGAATCTTTTAGTAACACCATGTAATTCAACCATATATTCTTCCATATGCTTCCCCTTCTTTCCTCTCTTGGTCTAATATAACTATATCACCCATTATAATTGAATTATAGGGGTGTTTCTTTTGAATCAGGGGGGTATTCTTTTGCTAAAAGATAGATATCAAAACAGGAGCTGTATACTCTAAAAAAATCGCCTGCAATCTGCAAGGCGATTTTTTTATGTATGGAAACATGAAATTCATTCTATTTCTGCATCTCTTTTATCACTCGAACCAATAAGCTGACTATTTTTTGCAGCAAGTGTATTTCTTATTTACCGGTATTGGTTATCTTGATTTTATATATATGTGTTTCATTTCCAATTCTTACATGTACTTTAATCATTACATTTCCATTTGCAATTACTCTGACATTTCCTCTTTTGCTTACCTTTGCGATTAACTTATCCGTTGTTTCATAGGATATGCTAGTTTCTCCTTGTGCATCGATTGGTAATGCCACCGCCAATTTTTGACTCTCACCGACTGATAAAGTCATCTTTTTGGAAATTTTAACCTGATCAAATAGTGTAGTTACAGCGCTGTCTTTCGCCTCGTCTGGAAGAATAACATACTTTGCTCCATATTTTGCCTTAAAATTAATCATTCCGTTCTTATCCACAACAACTTCTGTTTCTGCAAGTCTTTGTAGCTTCTTATTAAAGGCGTATACATAAGCTTTCTTTCCAGCTTTGATTCCAGTGATATCGCTAACTTTTACAGTCACAGTTGCGGTAGAAGGAAACATTCCGTCTTGTACAAGGTGAATTACACCTCCTTTTTCCTTTTCTGTTTTTGTCAAATATTTCCCAATTTGATCCATAATTTGTGAATCTTGAGAAATTTCTTGTTTTGTTAAAAATACATTTGCAGCCGAAGGATTTATCTTAGCTTTTTTTAACTCTTTTCCATTGAAACTCAATGCATAAATTTTATTACCATTCTCATCATATACAGAAACGCTAAAGTTCTTTTGATTTTTTTTGCTTGCTTCTATCGTTTCTTTTGGTATTTCAAGTGTTTGTAGCAAAATATTATCTGCCTTTTGAATCGATGATGGAATCACCACATTGATAGCGACTGACGTGATTTTTTTACTTTCCATTTGCACCATTACTTCCTTAACAGGAACGGAGATTTTCACTACAAATGGATTTTCTTTTGTCGCTTTTTGGGATTTCTCAAGCACTTCTTTCTCTGACAATTTATACGCAATTACCGCTTTTGTTTTCTTAACTGCGGTTTCCGAGTGGCCAATTTCAACCGTAATTGCTTGTTCATCGGGTGTCGAAACAACCGGTCCATAATACGGCGATTCACTCGGATCTTCCTTGCTTGGAATTTCCTTTTCTTCCAAGAATGTGACCGTAAAACTCTTTAGATTTGCACCGTCTTTTGCCAACGTCATCCGCAAAGTATAACTTCCTTTTTCTAAGTGGATCTTCGATTTTTCTGTGTCTTTATAGGAAGACCAAGAAGTGGTTGCTGGCATACTAAGGCTTCCTAATTTTGTTTCTTTTCCAGAAACCACCTTGCTTACCAAACATTCCACACCACTTGCACTCTCAATTGCATAATTTGCACTTATTTCATATTCCCCACTCTTTTCAACGTTGATTTCGTAATCAAAGGATGTTCTATCTACGGTATATTCGATATTGTCCCCTAACATAACATAGTTGTTTTGTGCATCATTAAATGTCTGGAATGAAACGGTTCTACTATCCTTTATCTTCATATTTTTCAAATCAAAGGTAGTAAGTGGCGCAATCTCTATGGATGATATGCTATAACCACCCATTTTTGCTTTCAATTCAAGCGTTTGTTTTCCTTTTAATAACTCTATATTCTGTCTTATCTTAACACTTGATTTTGTCCAGAGTCCTGGGATACTTACTTGTTTATAGCTATTCGTACTGTAATATTCCCCTGCGATTCCACGATTTAGTTCCCAAGCATTGGCATAGGATGTGCCATCTGCTGTTTCTGTATTAAATGTATAAGTAATCGTATACGCTCCACTTTCCTGTACGTCTAAAAAATAATCACTATAGTTTCCTGCACATACATTTACTTTCATAGAACCTTTATTCGCATAAGCCATACTCTCATCCATGGTCACTGGGCTTTTGCTTGTAATTACAATACAATCATCTGGTATTCCTTCTTCTGGCATACAGTTAATCGAAGTCGTAAGTGCTTCTACACCACTTGAATCCGCATATGCAGTTTTTGGTAATGTTACTTCAAGTATTGCTGCCTTATAATATTTTTTATTATAGTTACAAATTAACTTTATTTGCGTTGCATTCACATACTGAACTTCTTTTAGCGTATAATACGACGCTGCATCTCCAGATAAATGAATCTGATTTACATTATCCTTTATAAATGTTCCTCCAGCCAAGTTAATCAAAAATTCTTTATTTTCTCCTATTGGTACCACCTTTAAATCCTGTGATGGAACCGTTAAAGCTTCTGCGTCTTTGATCGCCTGGATGGTAAATTCATTGGTCGAGTATAGCACGTTTCCAGTTGGTTGTTCTACAAGTAGTTTTACTTTAACCTCCTGATTACTATCAAAGTCTTTTGTTCTATTTCCCTGTAATGTGATATTATAACCTGTGTTGTCTATTTGCTCTGTTTTATATGTGACTCCCTCCGGAAGACCACTTACCATACAAATAGCATTTCCACTTGCCACTGACTCATCTGCAATTCCCCCACCGGTCACCATAAGCGAAATCTGGGTATTGTCTTCTTTCTCTTCTATTACATTGCCTACACTCAAAGTAGCGTAGCCTCCAATAGAAATCCAGTTGATATTCATGCTGGAAGGACCGCTTGTAAAACCAAGAATATAATCTCCTTCTGGAAGGTCTACCATACCGCTTGTTGTAACATAATCTGTCCAACTTCCGCTAACCTCAAATGCATGATTATCTCCTAAGTAAGAGAAATTATTTCCGTTTCCTCTCGCTAGAATATCGCCCCCGATTTGCTGATAATTGGTATCATACAGTTTCAGCCAAAATCCTACATTATCGGTATTTTGCGTTGCTGCTGACATCGTAAAATTATACGCATTTGCCTCTGGTACATGAATCCGATAATATACTGTGTTATACGCACTCATATTTCCCAACCCAGTTCCATTTTCAATACTTGCCGCGCCATCCATTTTAATATATCCACTGGCTAATATCTTACTTGGAACCTCATATACACTCTTTGTTTTTACAAGTGAAAGCTGGAAAAGCTTCAACCCTGGTGTTAATTTAATGCGGATGGATTGTACCCCTGCTTTTTTAAAATAAATCTGTCCTTGTACAAAGACCTTTGCACTATCCCAAGTTTTCGTTGCGCTAATTGTTGCTGCAGGTGTATCCCCTTGATAAACTTTTATCGTTTGACTATCTTCCGATGGTTGCTCTTGCAATTTTATATTAAACGCACCTGCTGTTGGTACGTCAACAATATATTCTGCGTAATCCGAATCATCGCTCATTGTAATATAAGGTGCTTCCAATTCGATATCCCTGCAAATGACTCCATCCGTTGCCTTTGAATAATCGGTTGCCAAAAATCCAGTTTCGATATCTTCCTGAATATTTTGTGGCATATCCCACACATAAGTTCCAATATTTTCTGCAGGAAGAGCTCCAATTATCTGGGTTCCATTGCAAACAATCTTAAAGTTTTGTTTTTTATTTGTTCCATTTACGACAACCGCTTTAAACGTATTTGTTTCTGGGTTCATAAATACTACATTGGTTACTGAACTATTTGATCCCACATTAGAGTCTACTCTCACATCACCTGGTCGTATAAATCTTGAAAACTGCCCCGTTATATAAAATTCCGGCATTGCCCAATAATCATTATCGCTACCTGCCGCTCTTGCAAACATAGTAGGATCTGGCGTTCCTACCCAATGATGAACTCCAATGTTACTATCTAACATGGTTACCCATGAGTTGTAACTAATCGCACTATTTCTTAAATATGTAATAATGGAATTTGCTCCCTTAGTTCCCCACACTGAACGTTCGGTAAGACTCACTGTCTGCGATTCTACTCCATTTTTATTAAGTAGTTCATCCAATACTTTTTGCATATTAGAAAGACTTCCACTATAATCATGAAATGCTATTCCATCCAGAGCCTCATTCGCTCCATCCACCGAAAGAATCTTAGCTACGTAACTATATGCATCGGATGGGTTGTGATCAAACGCCCAAAGTTTTACCTTTTTTTGATTCTCATCCAAAATGCTACTATGAGAAATTTCTTTCTTAATAGCGACTGCTAATTTTCCTTCCTGTTCTCCACTCATTGCACAACTTGGATAATTGATTTCAAGCATTGGCTCATTTTGTAATGTAATAGCATATAATGGAACACCCTGCTTCGCATACTCTTCCAAATATCTTGTATAATACTTTGCTAAATCATCAATTGATGAATCCTTTAGGGCACCTCCCTTAATTAACAAATCATTCTTGCTATAGCTTTTACTGCTGGTTGTTTCTTCTTTCATAAATCCAGGTGGTGTCCATGAGGATGCAAAGAATTTAACCTCATCTTCTACCCCAAATTTTTTAGCTGCTGCCTGAACCATTTTAACGGTTTTTATAATATTATAATCAACATCTTTTTGAATACTAAAACCATTTCCGGTTGTATTATACCAGTCTGGTTCGTATTGCTTTGTCTCATTATTATAGATTGCATTTGTAGCATTTAATTCCTTGGCATCATAATACGTATAAAAATCTTTGGATGTAAAATCGGATGTTCCAATCGTAATTCGAAATAGCGTCATTCCACCTTTTTGAGGATTCACAAGATCTTCAATAAATGATTGCTGTATACTATTCTTCAACTGTGAAATATTATGTATCGTGGACTCTTCTAATGATGTTCCCATACCTACAAATTTTTGGTACGTTTTATTAGGGTCCACTGTTATAGTGGTAATTTCCTGATTATCGACTGCTGTGATATCTGCGCTTTCCTTTTGCGTAAGTTGATTTGTCATATCCGTTGGATATTTATACCATAACATATTTCCTGCATTTTCCGTGGATGTCATGTAAACCGAAACTGCATTACTTGATATAACTGCACCTTCTGATTCTAATACTGTTTCATCCTTAGGATCCCCTACCGGTATGTCTATGCTCGTGTCTTTCTCACCAGCTGGACTGGTGCAGGTAAATCGCATATAGTCAAGTTTTAGCTTCCCAGTTGGTGCTTCCGCTCCATCCATAATCTTAACTCCATATAAACCGGGGCTTGCAATTTGGATATTAGATAGCGTAACATCTTTATATAAACCATAAGTTATATCAGTTGGTATGTATTCGGTGGTAGCGCCATCCCCCGTTACATCAGCGCTCACTCCAAGCTTAAATTCTGCTGTTGCCACTTCGGATACGTTTATGCGCAGCGTCACCTCATAGGTTCCTGCCTGTCTAAAATAAGCCAACCATTTTCCATTTCCCCAGCTTTGGGCCGACCACTCAAGGTAATCTACGCGGCTTCCATCCACGATTTCATTTGCAGTCGAAACATGATACGAACTAAATGTTCCAGAAGTAGGATTTGCATCTTCTCCTTCCAGTTTTCCATTGTAGTAATCAATATCAATTCCACCTGCTCTAGTTACAACTTTTTCACTTGGCTCAGGTTTCGGTGATTCCGGGCGATTACTTGGAATCTGTGTCTGTCCTCCTGCGAATATCGATGAACCATCTTTTTTAAGTCCAGTTCCGTATGGGAACAGCACTTTCGTGCTATCCGTAAATTTCTTGCTTATGTATGAAGGCTCCCATGCCCACGTAATTGGAAGCGTACCACTAAATTCCGTATTTCCAACAAGTACATCAGCAACCCCTTCTCCTTGCGTACCTGGCAGCCACGCTTCTACAATTGCATCTACATCATCAATATAATCTGCAATTGCAAGCGGTCTTCCTGTTGTCATAACAAGGATAATCGGTGTATTCGTAGTTTTTGCAGATGCAATGGCTGTCTTAATTACATTCACGTCTGTGGTCGGAAGTACCAAGCCTTCCTCCGTTCGGTCACCATTGCTTTCTGCGTAGGGTTCCTCTCCTACCACAACAACTGCTACATCATATCCTTCTCCGATTTTTCCTCTGGCATTATAGCTTATCTCTTTTGTCTCTCCTGCGACTTCTTTGATTCCTTTATAAATGGTTGTTCCAGTTGTAACCTTTTTCCCACCACTTCCATTGTCTGAATCAAGACCACCTTGCCAACTAATCGTCCAGCCACCACACTGTGCTCCGACATCATTTGCTTTGTATCCTGCAACCAAGATACTATTCGCATCGGAAAGAAGTTCCATTGCTGTTTTTCCTGTTTGATCAATTACATCGTTTTTCAAAAGTACCATTGATTTATGTACTGCCTCTCTTGCTACCTCTCGATGCTGTGTACTGCCAACCTTCTCAATTAAGTGTTGCTCTGCCTGACTAGAAACTTCTTCTTCAAATAGACCCATTTCAAATTTAACCCGAAGAATACGTGCTACGGCATCATCTACACGATCAATAGTAACACTTCCATCTTCTACATTTTCAACCAAAGCATTCATAAAATTTTGCCAATCATATGGTTCCATAAACATATCAACTCCGGCATTTACGCTATCCGCTACTTTTTCTTTATACGTACCCGACAACTGATCAATTCCGTTATAGTCACTCACCACAAATCCAGTAAATCCAAGACCCAGTGGATTACTTTGCGTTTTTTCTCCCTTTAGTATGTCCATAATCAAGTGCTTGTTTCCATGGCATTTTAATCCATTTACACTATTATAAGAAACCATAACGGTTCTTGCACCTGCTTTCAAGGCTTCTTCATATGGTTTTAAGATTCCATCACTTATGAGTAATTGATCAAAGTCTTCTTGAGAAAGATCCACATTTCCTTGGTTTGTTCCATCGGTCGTTTGTCCCTCTCCAATATAGTGCTTTGCTGTTGCGGCTACTTTATTTGTTCCAAATAAAGTAGTCCCACTTCCTTGAAACCCTTTAACATATGCAGCGCCCATTCTTGCCACCAAATCCGCATTTTCGCCAAAGCTTTCATAAAATCTTCCCCAGCGCTCGCTATAAACTACACCAAGGGTTGGTGCAAATGTCCATTGAATACCCGTTGCTCGGATTTCTTCTGCGGCGGCAGCTCCTACTTTTTCAAGCAATGCCTCATCATTTGCAGCTCCTAATCCAATGTTATGAGGATAAACAACCGTATCAGCCACATTGTTATTTCCATGAACGGCATCCACCCCATATATGAGCGGTATACCTAAACGGCTCTCCTTTGCTGCCTGTTTAAATTCATTGACACGTGCCTCCCAGTCTTTTGTTGTATTTCCAGTTTTTGGAGCCGATCCGCCTCCGCTCAAAATAGATCCAATTCCTTTTTGCTTTACTACTTCAGGAGTAGCATCTCCATTTTGCTCCGGTTGCACCATCTGCGCCGCCTTTTCTTCCAGTGTCATTTGCGGTAGCAATGCTGCGATTCTAGTTTCAATGCTTTTACTTGAATCCATATAAACCGCTTTTGCTTCATCAAGTGTCAAATCATTGTAAGAGATACTTTTTGCACTCGCTGACTGACTTCCATAACTTGGAATCCCAGTCAAAACCATCGCAATGACTAGCAGTAAGGCTAAATTCCTTCTTTTCATACCAATTATCCTCCTTCATATAAACCCTCATTTTGCATAGCATAATTACTATAATTCCATTGTATCGGGTTTTAAAAAATGTATAAGGGGATAATCTTTCAATATGTTGGAATATTTTTGAAACATGAATTTTTAAATAAAAGCTCGCCAAGAAAGGCATAACCATGCTTCCATGTCCCTCTTGCCGAGCTTTCATATTCTTCTTACTTCGTTATTTCTACACTAACAATTGCTTCTGGTTCCAATGATAATACAACGTACTGATGCGCAAGACGCAAATTTACTGTTGCCACGTCCTTCTTCTTATTGAGTAAAATGACTACAATCGTTCCTTCTATATTTTTAAAAGCAACTGCTTCCAGTGCGTCTGTGTATCGGCTCAAACCAATTCGAACCGCATCTTTTCTTATAAAATGGCTAAAATGCCATAAATAAGCAGCCGTATTTTTCTTTTCAAGTCTACGATGGATGGTATCATATAAGAAAGGAGCCTCACAATAATTTCCGACGTGATTAGGTCCTCCCTTTTCATCTAAAATTAGGTTCCAATCATAAAAAGAAGTCATTCCATTGTTTAAATCCCCAATTAAATCATGCGCATATTTCTGTGCATTTTTCTGTCCATCTTCTTTGGAAAATTTACTGTATTCGATGCATGCTTCTGATAATATCAGTTTCTTATCTGGAAACGTTTCATGTACCATACGAAGTGCTTCAAAATGATCTCCACTATACCAATGAAACGCAACACCTTGAACCATATCATCCGTAGTTTCATCAATGATTTCACAAGCGCGTTCAAACACTCGCTCCTTATTATGGTCCCATATAAAAATCTCTATGTCGGTTAAACCATGCTCTTTCATAGAAGGGTATAAAAAGTCCTGCAAAAACTCCTTTTCTTCTGCCCCGCTAAAAATACAAGAATCCCAAGTCTGCACCGCATTGGGTTCGTTTTGAATACTCAATCGTTTTATAAGATATCCTCTTGCCAAAAACGCTTCGATGTAATGACAGATATACTCCGCCCAAGATTTTTGGTACTCTTTTTTTAAACTTCCACCATTGTTTCTTTCCCCATTGGTTTTCATGAAAGAAGGCGGACTCCATGGAGTTAACATAATAGGAATCTTATCTCCATATTCTTTTTGTGCATCTTCTAATAATGGAAAGATATAAGTCTCCAAACGCTCTAATTGAAAGCTATTCCATTCTACATCCAAAGGATCTGAAACTGCCTCATAATGCCCCAACGAAAAATCACAACTATCAATTGGTATTCTTACCATGCAATACTTCATTTTATCCTTGCAAAAATAATCTTTTATCAGCTCTTTTTTCTCTTCTTCCTCCATTTGACTGTATACAAATCCCGCCGATTCTGTAATTGCTCCACCAAATCCCTCAAAGCGTTGATACTCCATTTGAGGATATAGATTCACTAACTCATTCTCTATTTTATTATCATTCTTAAAAACCGCTTCTCCTACCGTTTCATTGCGTTTTCCCCCTACAAAGTTAGTCATCACGTATTTTGCTATCATTCAAACTCTCTTCCTTTCTTATATTCTGAAGGTGATTTTCCTATGATCTTTTTGAACACTTTTGAAAAATACTTTTCATCCTTAAATCCAACTTTAAATGCAATTTCATATGTTTTAAAATAGTTTTGCTTTAAATATGCACAAGCATGGTTCATACGAATCTCATTTAAATAGTCAACAAAGCCACATCCAATGTTTAGCGTAAACAACGTAGATAAATAGCCAGCAGTTATCCCAATTTTATCTGCAACCATCTGCAACGTAAGATTTTCAAAATAGTGCTCTTCCATAAATTCTTTAGCCTGTTCTACTAATCCATTTCTTCCTTCCTCGTTCGATACTATTTCTTTGTTTGATATGCCAAACAAGTCGTCTGCAACCTCATTCAGTTTTTCTAAGATATCCGAAGAACGACTTGGTTTTAGTAAATAATCTATCGCACCATATCGAACTGCCTGCTGTGCATAGGAAAACTCATCATATCCACTTAATATAATTGTCTTAGGCAATACTCCAGATTTCTTAGCTTCCTTCATCACTTCCAGTCCATTTTTTAATGGAATCTGCACATCCATCAACATTATATCTGGTTCATGACGAAATATAATATCCATTGCCTCATCTCCATTTTGTGCTAGGTAGATTCTTTCAAATCGGTCAGTATGCAGTTTTATATATTTTGCAATTCCATTTCTTATCACATCTTCATCATCCACAATTAAGAGCTTAATACACATACTTATACCCCTTCCTTCAATGATAAAGGTAACTTTATGATAATGATAGTTCCCTTTCCTTCTTTGCTTTCTATATCCAACATAAAATCATTTTGATATCTTAATTCCAATCGTTCCTTCACATTTTTTATGGCGTAGCTAACTACTCTTTGCCCTGAATATCGTTTTGGGTCTTCCCTCCATATTGCATCTACTTGTTCCTTTGTCATACCAGCTCCAGTATCACGAACGGTAAATTCCATATACGCTTTATTTTTCTGCCCAATAATCGTAATTAGTCCCTTCGTTCCAACCTTCTCAAATCCATGTACAATTGCATTTTCTACAAATGGCTGCAAAATTAGCTTTGGAATTTCTTGGTTTAGTATCGAATCATCGATTGAAATTGTATAATCCAACCGCTTGGTAAATCTCATCTTCTGGATATGAAGGTACGTTCGTATTAACTCAATCTCTTCCCGAACCGTAATTACACCTTTGCCCTGCCCTAATATCTGACGAAACAGGTTTGACAATGCTAATATATCTTCTGCAATTTCTTCATTATCTGCTTCTTGTGCCTTCCAGTAAAGCGAATCGAGTGTATTATATAGAAAATGTGGATTAATCTGAGCTTGCAAAGCCGTCAACTCACTTTGTTTTTCTTTTAGTTTCATTACATAATTGGTATCAATTAACATCTTAATCGATACCACCATCTGATTAAAGCCTTCGGCTACTTCTCCTACCTCATCTTGTGTAACCACATCTACTTGTTGCGTAAAATCTCCTTTTTTAAACTTCTCCATTGCAATACACAGTCTTCGTAGTGGATTTGAAATGATATTGGAAACAAAAATAAGAATTGGAAGCAGGCCGACTAAAAAGCCAAGAAGGAGTGCGACCGGCGCATATGCAATACTAATTATTTGTTTTCCAATCTCTTCTTTTGGGACTATTTTATAAACAACAAATGCATCTTTGTCTTTTTGACTGACAAAGATGTCATTGTTTCCATAAGAGAAATGTTTGCAATATGTATTTTGATTAGAGGAAATCGTAGGTATCTCTTTTAAATAATACATCACATTTTCTTCTATATTTCCATAGCAAAGTAGCACATTTTTCTCCGGACTAAGTATCAATATCCCTTCTTGTTCATTTGTGACCGCATTTTTGCAAAGTTTTGTGAATGTATCCGAAGCAGCGCCAATGACAAGATAACCTAGGGCATTTTTCTTAGACAAATCATAGATTTCTCGATACAATACAATTTTTTCTGCTCGATTTGTATCATATGTATCCGTATTCTTTTTTGTCACACGCTTCCAGATTACCTTACCCTTTACCTCTACTGCAAGTTTATAAATACTTGTTTGCTGTACATCTTGCAGCGTACTTAGATAAGAGGTTGCGTCAATACAGCGTAAATATGGAGTTACTCCATTTTCTGGATAGATTGCTATTGTTTTAATATAGCCTTTTAAGGCAACCATATCTTGAAGCATATTCATTGGAGCCCTATGCATCCATAGCTGTGTATCCTCATTTAATTTTTCTATGTCATTCGCAGTTAATATTTGAAGGATATCATTATTAATGCAAATATAGGTACATATATCCATCATATCACGTTTCAAAACATCCATACTATCGGATAGGCCTTGCAAACTTTGCATCTGCGTAAGATTGGAATCCTCAATGGTATCTTGATAATTTCTGACAAAAAGAGCACTACTTATAATAATCAGAACTGGTGTAATGCATAAATAGCTATAAAAGATTAATTTTTTCTTAATGCTTAATCTACTAACCCATTTTCTAATCTTCTCCATTACTTTCCCCCATCGAAAGCTGTAATCTCCTTTAATTTTATCCTTTCACCGCACCCATTGCAACTCCCTTTGTAATGTGTTTGTTGAGCAAAATATATACGATAACGGCTGGTGCCGCTGTCAGGGCCATAACAGCAAATTGTACCGCATAATTCGAAGAATATTGTCCTGTAAATTCAAGAACAGAAAACGGGAGTGTCTTCCATTTTGGTGAACTCAGATAGGTACTCGCCATCATAAATTCATTCCAGTTATTTAAAAATGTCATAATTGCAACGGTTGAAATGGATGGTTTCAATAATGGAGTAATTATCAAAAATACAATACGATAAATTCCGCATCCATCAACAACTGCTGCCTCTTCTAGTTCAACTGGCAACGCCGCTATAAACCCTGTCATTAAAAACAAAGCCTGTGGCAGCGAAAAAGCTACATAGGGAATAAGTAAAGCCCAGATGGTATCAGTAAGTCCTATCGTGTTGTAAATTTTATAATTAGGAAGTAACGTCGCATGAATAGGAATCATCATACCTACTAATAAAAGCGTTTTTACAAATCCACTTAATTTCCATTCCATTCTACGACATGCAAATGCAGCCATGATTGAAATAACTACTACCAAAAGAACTGCTAAACTGTTAATCAAAATACTATTCTTTAAATAAAGTAAAAAATGCCCATCAATAAAAGCTTTTATATAATTTCCCCATTGAATCTTTTTCGGTATAATCAAAAGTCCGCTGGTAAACATTTCATTGCTACTAGCAAGAGAAAAATCAATCAGCCAAACCAAAGGGAATATCTGGATAACTGCAACAATTATCAACACAATCCACAAAATAGCTCTTCCTATTTTGCTTTGTTTTTTTTCTGTTTTCAATGATTCATATCCCCCTTATGCTTCTTTTTTTTCAACAAATATCGTATTTAAACCAACGGTGACTACTAAACAAATAATAATAAAGACTATACCTATTGCATTTCCATATCCATATCGAAAGGCTTTGAATGCCTGCTGATACAAATAATTTGCTGCAAACTGCGTACTGTTCCCCGGACCTCCGTTCGTAAGCAGATATACCGTCTCCATTTGCTTGAGTGCTGCGATAATAGCCATTGTGACATTAATCTGAATCACTGGTTTCATAAGTGGTAATGTTATTTTTAGAAACGTTGTTGCTTGATTAGCACCATCAATGGCAGAAGCTTCATAAAGCACTGGATCAATATTTTTTATTCCGGTGTAATATATGAGCATTCCCCAACCAAAACCATGCCAAATCAATACAATTAAAACAGACCATATTGCGATATTTGGGCTAAACCAATTAATCTTTTCCTGATAACCTAAACTCTTTAGTATATTATTTATAAGTCCAAAATCTGGATTATAAATAAACTTCCAAAGATAGGCAATGACCGCGACAGAAATAACATTCGGAATAAAATAAACACATCGAAAAAAACCTTCTGCCTTACCTTGCAGTTTATCTAAAACTGCTGCTACGATCAAAGCAATCGGGTGCTGAATAAATACAAACCCAACGGCTAAAAGCAGTGAATTCAATAAAGCTCGCCCAAATGCCGCGTCCCTTAACAACATCTTATAATTATCAATTCCATTAAATGTCGCCTTACCCATTCCAGAATAATCCATGCATCCATAATATACACTAAGGCAAATCGGTGCCAGAATCGCAAATATAAATACAAGAATTCCAGGCAATACCAAGCTTAATATAACTAGCTTATTACTATATAGCTTTTTCATCGTTTCCTCCTGCTCTAATGCCGATATCGTTTGAAAAAAATATGGCTGCCGCATTCTTTTCGGTAGCCACATTTTTTTCTACATTATCAAGTGCTACTTACATGTCTCTCCTATTACACTTAGGAAATCATCTACACTTTTGGTTCCATTACATACACTCTGGATTTCGCTTTCCATTGCAGTTTTAAATACCGATGGACCGCAGTCATTGATTGGTGTTCCAGAAACACTGGTTGCATTATTGAGAATGTCTGTAAATTGATTTTGCAGATTTGTTTCATTTCCAGTCATGTAAGCACTCTGATCTTGAGCAGACATACCGACTCCATTTTCCCATCCATATTTAGATAATTTGTCCGGCTGATACATATAATTCAGAAATTTAATTGCTTCTTCTTTTTGTTCGGACTGAGCAGCCACGGCATACCCCCCGCCATTCCATGCTGCAATATCCGTCTGTGCTCCTTTTCCATCTGTAATTGGAGGCATCGTAAACGCACGAATATTATTTCTAACTTCTTCACTAATATCCTCGTTTAATGCCATGGAAGCTTCCCAGCTTCCCATATAAAACATAGCAGCCTGCCCATTGGTAAACAAATTCATTGCCGTTCCATAATCCTGAGAATCATAGCCCACCTGAAACAATCCAGACTGAGCGGTTTTTGCTAACAGTTTTGTTGCTTCTACAATGGAAGGATCTGTGAAATCACCTGTAGCAATTGCATTAGAAACAATATCCTTTATATTGCCATCAACACGAACTAAAAGATCCGTAAGATAAATAGCAAGCGGCCATCCATCTCCACCATCCATTGCAACTGGCACGATTCCTGCCTCCTTTATTTTTTTACCTAGCACTAATAATTCATCATAGTTTTTTGGTACTTCCCATCCATTATCTTCAAACATTTTTTGATTATAATAAAATCCCATTACGTCCGTATTTCTTGGAAGTCCATATAATTTTCCATCTTTTTTGAATCCTTCAAGTGAACCGGATACAAAACCATAATCTGCATAATCTGCCTCATTTAATGGTTCTAAAATACCTGCTTCCAAAACTTCATCCAAAAAGGAAGGCTGTCCCCATATACTGACAACATCTGGCATTCCATTCATTGCATATGCTTTAAATTTAGTCTTATATGCTTCCTCATCCAATGCTTCCACTTCAATCGTTACATTTGGATTTTCTGACATATAATCATCAATAATCTTTTGCTCTACCAGTCCCTGTCCATTCTTTCTATCTGGAAGATTTGAAAAAACGGTTAATGTTATTGGCTCTGCTGTATCCTCAACTTTTTCCGCCTCTGTTTGTTCTTGTTGCGTTGCAGATACCGACGCATCCTCTGTTTTTGTTTCCTTTCCTTTGCATCCACTCAACAATGTTGCCGTCATACAAACAGCTAAGATTCCTACTAGTAACTTCTTTCTCATTTAAATACCTCCCATATTTATAATTACTTTGTTGTATGATATGAGTGTATCATCATATAGAAGTCAAATACAGATACCAGATTTTCAAAATAGTGTAATATTTTCGAATTTGCTTTGCTTCCCTATTGCACGTACTACCACACAAATAAATGCTACTTTTCGGTATTCCAGAATTTTGCAGCTATAACTTCAAACAATCCTTAATTATCCTTTGCAACTATATGTGATTCTGTCACAGAACTATCAGTAGCATTATAGCTATAATCTAAACAGTCAAAAAGAAAGGCGGAAATAAATATGTCGAATGTAATTATTATTGGAAATGGTCCTGCAGGTATCTCGGCTGCACTATATACTACAAGAGCAGGTATCAACACTATGATTATAGGTAAAGATCACGGTGCTTTAGGTAAAGCCACTGAGATTGAAAATTATTATGGTTTCAGTCAGCCAATATCCGGAAAGGATCTGATTGCACAAGGATTGGAAGGTGCCCGCAGACTGGGTGCAAAAATAGTATCCGATGAGGTATTAGGACTATCTTATCGTGATAAATTAACCGTCATTACAAAAGACGGGGAATACGAAGCTGACAGCGTTGTCCTTGCAACAGGAACTTCCAGAATGATTCCCAACATCAAAGGTCTAAAAGAATATGAAGGTCATGGCATTAGCTACTGTGCTGTCTGTGATGCTTTCTTCTACAGAGGAAAGGATGTAGCTGTATTAGGTAATGGAAATTATGCATTGCATGAGGCCTTAGAATTGCTTCCTACTTCAAACTCTGTTACGATTCTTACCAATGGTAAGGAACCTGATTTTCAAGTTCCGGAAAATATTAAAGTTAATACCAATATCATTGATTCGATTGGTGGAAATGATGTAGTCGAAGAAGTCCATTTCCAAAATGGAGATTTGATTCCGATTTCTGGCATTTTTGTAGCAATTGGTGTAGCTGGAAGTACAGACCTAGCAAGAAAAATCGGTGCTGAAACACAAAATAATAAAATTCTTGTTGACGAAAATATGTCAACTAACATATCTGGACTTTATGCCGCCGGAGATTGCACCGGTGGATTATTACAAATATCGAAAGCAGTATATGAGGGAGCAAAAGCAGGTACGGAAATTATAAAGTACTTAAGAAACTATAACAAAAAAATCAGTGCATAAATGTGTAAGGGGGATTTTAATATGCGTAATCATAAGTATCTATTTTTATTTACTATTTTTTTCTTTCTATTAGGCTTCATGAACATTCATTTTTCTCTCTTTGGTATCGTATGTATGACTTTACCGATTATATTAGTACTAAAAGACCGAAAAAAAACATGGTGTCAGAATTATTGTCCAAGAGCATCTTTATATACCACTTGTGGGAAATCAAAAAAATGGTCTTCTCATAAAACTCCACGTTTCTTTATCAAAGGTAATATGAAGTGGATCATGCTGGCTTATTTTGGTATCAGCCTTACTATCATACTAATGTCTACACTTGGTGTGGCAAGAGGTGTAAAACTACCAATGGAATATCTGCGATTTCTAATCGTAATTCCACTTCCCTTTGATATGCCCCAGTTATTTGATATAATGAATATAGCTCCTTGGCTGACTCATTTGTCATACCGATTTTATTCGATGATGATGACCACTACGTTTCTTGGATTAATTCTTGCAATGGTCTATAAACCCAGAACATGGTGCACGATCTGTCCGATTGCAACCGTGTCGGATGTAATCTTAAAAAAATAAGGAGGTAATCCCATGGATTCCTATATCTTCTATGGACTTGCCATTGTCCTCTTAATACTCTCTTTTATAAAGGATAAGAAAAAGACAAAAATGGCATTAAAAAAGGCTTGGAAAGCATTCGAGAATATTCTTCCAGAATTTCTAGTAGTTATCTTACTGGTAGGATTATTACTTGCTATTCTAAATCCTGAAACCATTTCCAAAATAATCGGTGCTGAATCTGGGTGGTTTGGTGTTATACTGGCAGGAATTATCGGCTCTGTGACTCTAATTCCTGGTTTCGTCGCTTTCCCTACTGCTGCAATTCTTTTAGAAAATGGTGCAGGTTACATGCAAATTGCAGCTTTTGTATCAACCCTTATGATGGTTGGTATCATTACAATTCCTGTAGAAATTAAATATTTTGGTAAGAAAAGCACGATACTTAGAAATGTATTCGCTTTTTTCTTTTCCCTTCTTGTTGCTCTTATAATCGGAATGGTGGTGATGTAAATGAAAAAATTATTAAAAAGATATCGCGTATTTCTCATTGTACTCGTTGCAATGCTATTATTAACAATATTGGATCAACAGTTAGGATTAAAAGCACTTCGGATTACTGGAAATTCAGTGAAAGAAATGATGCTAGTAATACCTCCTATTTTTATACTTCTTGGTCTGCTTGATGTATGGGTTCCAAGAGAAACTATGATCAAATATATGGGCGAAGGCTCTGGATTAAAGGGTGTATTACTTGCCATTTTCATTGGTTCCGCTGCTGCCGGACCACTATATGGTGCTTTCCCTGTTGCCGCAGTCTTTATGAAAAAAGGTGTAAAATTCATGAATATACTGATCTTTATTGGTGCATGGTCCACTACAAAAATTCCTATGTTCCTTTTTGAAATGGCTGCCCTTGGCAATAAATTTGCCATATCAAGGCTTCTCATCGATATCCCAGGTATTATCATCATTGCATTTATTTTATCAAAGATGGTAACGAAAAAAGAAGTGCAAGAACTTTATGAAAATGCAAAATCAATCGATTAGAAAAAATCCTTAAACAAGCACTACTCGTTATTGACATATGCCAAAAATAGATTTAATATATTATTTAGTGAGCATGCAATTAATTTTTATTTATTTTGTTATGCCAATAATCAAACAAAGGAGTTTTATTATGAAAATAGCATTACCATCATGCAATGATCTCATTGATAGCCATTTTGGCCATTGCGAATATTTCACTGTTTTTACAGCAAACGATTCAGCATTACTAGACCAGGAAATTGTTCCATCACCTGCAGGTTGTGGATGCAAATCGAATATCGCGTCTGTGCTAGCCGAAATGGGTGTAACAATTATGCTTGCTGGCAACATGGGTGACGGTGCTGTAAATGTGTTAAACAACGCAGGTATAGAAGTAGTTCGCGGTTGCTCAGGTTCCGTAAAGGACGTTGCTCTAGCATGGCTTGCTGGAACACTAACGGATTCAGGGGACTCTTGCCACGAGCATGAGCATGGATGCCAACACTAATTTTGATTTACCAATTAATAATAACGAAAAACCTCCAGCTATCAAATATCGTCATGATATTATTTGATAGCTGGAGGTTTTCATTATATCCTAATTACTCTTATCCTCTTGTATTATTATGTTAAATCTCTTAATGCTACTTATTAGTACAGATACTATCAATCTTTTCTGCCGCATCAACTAAATAATCGCATGAAAATCTCTCAAAATTTCCCTCATCCACTAATTTAGCAATGACTGGATCAATTGGAATTCTTCCTAATATATCAACGCCTATTTCATTTGAAATTTCAGCTAATTTGCTTTCACCAAACAAATTTATTTCTTTTCCACAATCAGGACATTTTACATAACTCATATTTTCAACTAATCCCAAAATAGGAATATCCATTTGCACCGCCATATTATAAGCTTTTTTCACAATCATCGAAACAAGATCTTGTGGTGATGACACGATTACAATCCCATCTAAAGGAATGGATTGAAATACAGTCAATGGAACATCTCCTGTTCCTGGTGGCATATCAATAAGCATATAATCTAAATCTTCCCAAAGAACATCGGTCCAAAATTGTTTTACTGTACCTGCCAGTATAGGTCCTCTCCAGATAACAGGTGCATCCTCTTCTTCTAATAATAAATTAACTGACATAATCTTAATATCGTTATGGGTTTTTTCAGGTATAATCCCAAGTTCGTTGCCTTGTGCCTTTCTAGTAATTCCAAACATTTTAGGAATCGATGGCCCTGTAACATCTGCATCTAATATTCCTACCTTATAACCTTTTCGATTCAATAATACAGCTAACATAGCGGTAACAAAAGATTTACCTACACCCCCTTTGCCACTCACAACTCCAATCACATTTTTAACGGAACTATATGGGTTTAATTCCTCCAACAAGCTTTGTTTACTAT
Source organism: Lachnoclostridium sp. UBA5725 (assembly GCA_002419585.1). Classification (GTDB taxonomy): domain Bacteria; phylum Bacillota; class Clostridia; order Lachnospirales; family Lachnospiraceae; genus DIGJ01. Next base: position 185,932 of record DIGJ01000002.1, on the reverse strand, counting down.
GTTCGCATCCTTCACAGCATTCTTTTGTACATTCACTATCAGAACAACCTTTTTCTTTTTTTTCCATTTTTAACGCTCCAATCTGTTATAATTTTATTAAATGAAGTTAATCCGTGAAAAATCAATATTACCTTCTTCATTGACTAACTTTTCATCTGCATGAACATGCTCGATTTTACCAATAAACATCTCATGTGAACCTGTCATAATAGAATCCACAACCGTACATTCAATATTAACAGGACAATCTGCTAAAATAGGTGCATTTACAGCTTTGCCTTCTTCTAATTTAACATTCATATCTTTCAATTTATCAGAATCTTTTTTGCTTATTTTACCCAAATAATCAAAAGTTTCCTGATAATTTTTATCTGCTATATTTACAACAAAGCAGCCCGATTCCTTAATCATCTGATAGGAATATCTTGTAGGCACAATTCCAACCATGACCATAGGAGGATCATAACTACAATTACCACAATATCCTACTGCCAGAGCATTATCTTCTCCATCTAATCCACGACATGATACCAAAACTTTTGGTGCTGGTTGTAATGCACCTTTCTTATTCGCTTCCTTCTTTTGCATTATACTTACTCCTCACTTCTAATCATTAAATTTAACTTCAATAATTTGCTTGCCAAAATTGTATATTTTGGTCTTATGCTCATTGATATTTTAATGCAATTTTGGGCATATGTCAATATTGTATAAATCCATTAACAAATAAAGTGGCCTGTCCCAGTAAGCACTATTTCAATGTTAAATCTCTATTATTTTTCCCGTATTGTTAAAAAGAAATTGTTCTTTCATCTCTTGACTAATAAGACGAATTCCTTCTTCACCGGTACAATGTGACACTGCAACTAACTGTATTTTCATTTTTTTAAAAGCATCAATTGTTTTTTTCATTCTAACTTCATCAGCTTCAATCAAATGGGTCCCGCCAATCACTGCATATATTGGGATATCAATTCTTTCAGAGATTGTTTTTAATATATTAACGATACCAGCATGAGAACAACCAACAATTACAACCAATCCTTTTTCCGTTTTAATTCCCATTGAAATTTCATCATCAAAATTGTCAGGACTATATTCAGTATTTTCTTTTATGAAAAATCTATTGTTTCTTTTTTCATACTCTGTATATCTAAAAAAATGATGAAAAACGATAATATTATCCGTCAAATATATCATATCTTGTTTTACTTTTCTTAAAGAAATCTGTTTTTTTACTATAAATCCTTCATCAAATGAATTCCCATTAAATTTATATCCCGGAGTGTCTACTTTTTTATATTTAGGCTTAAAGAACTCTTCTCCTACAATTAATGGTGGAAATTCATCAACTTCACTTACAAGTTTTTCAAAACCGCCACTGTGATCATAATGACCATGACTTATAATACAATAATCTAATTTGCTTAAATTTTTATTAAGATACTTCGCATTTTTTATAAAATCTCCACTTTCTCCAGTATCAAATAAAATATTCTTTCCATCAGTCTCTATATATAAAGATAGTCCGTGTTCATATAATAACTGACGCTTGTCATCCGAATTATTTTCAATTAAAGTTGTTATCTTTAGTTCCATTAGTTTTTCCTCACTCAATGCTATAGGCACTTGTTTTTTACTCAATCCGATAACTTCCACCTTCGATTTTCAAGGCATTACCATTTACCAGTAAATCCGCTATTTTATATCTTGCATTTCCACACTATCTACATATAATTTTGGTCTTATGCTCATAAACATTTTAATGCAATTTTGGGCATATGTCAATATCGCAATTAATATGTTCCAAAACAAAAGTGTTATAAATTCAATACTTTTTACGCATTGATTTTATAACACCACATTCTTCACATTTATTTTACTTTACCTTAAAAATCCATACCTCTATGGCGCCAACAATTCTTGTGGCAAAACTTGTCCTTGCAATTATCCTCACATATTACATTAACAGAACCACAATCTGGGCATGTATACTTACCACTCTTAATCGTTTCAAGATTTTCAAAGCTTTCTTTCCATTCCTTTCCACAGTCTTTGCACCGGATTGGACAGATATTACGGGTAAAGTTACCTCCCTCTATGCGTATCATCTTTCCATTAATTAAACTATCTGCTACTTTTTCTCTTGCAGATAATAAAATACGCTGAAATGTAGGTCTCGATACTTCCATTCGTTCCGCACATTCGCCTTGTTCTAATCCTTCTAAATCTTTCAGTCGAATTGCTTCTAATTCTTCCAATTTTAGAATATTTTCTGGTAATTCGGCAACATCTGTTTCAGATGGTACGAAATAAGGTATCGCTGGTATATGTTCAATTTTTCTCCATTTTGTTGGTCTTGCCATGTTTTCTCCTTACTATTTCTATTGTTTTATTCCGCCATATTCAAGTACATATTCATTCAAATTGACATTTAATTTACGTAATATCATGGGAAATTTTGCTTTTAAGAGAGGAAATTTAGTTCCCTTTTCTTCTAATAGCGCTTCGTAATTTTCCTGTCCCTTACTTATTATAATATCTGATTTATTATAAATGTCAATAAACTCATAACTATAATCCTAAAATGGTTCCCTGTTTTCTTCAATTTTTCTTGTTATATTATCTGGAACTATTTTATCAACAAATAAAATTCCATCAAGATGATCTAGTTCATGGCAGAATGCTCTGGCATATTCACTTTATCAGTAATTATTATAATAAATATACGTAACATCTGGCGCCTCTTCCTTAGTTATCGTAACATCTGTAAGCAACGGTACCATATAACCATTATATTGATATTCATTTATTGTTCCTTCAACCGTAATCCATTCCTCATCCTTTAATTCATTTCTTATATCAGTTTCACATGTAATTCCATAACCGACTAAATCAGCCGCACAACATACCATAAAATATCGTCCTGCTAAAAATTGGTTTTCTTTAAAATCATCCATCGAATAAACCTGTGCAAGATATTTACACTTCTTCCCTTTAAAAGAATCAAGGTGGTCATAAACATCGTTATACCACTCCGCAAATATGTCGTCGTTAATAACCATTACTCCATTTTTTTCGTATTGCGTATATTTTTCAGAGATATCACTTGTTTCTTCCTCTGGGGTATTAGCATCCTGTATCTCCTGTGTTGAATCAGTTTCATCAGCCTCGGCCGTTGAAGCTTCTTCATTTATTACATTTTCCTCGTTATATATCTTTGAATCCGTAGAAGCTGTATCTGTCTTGTTATCTATATTTTCTTCACTGTTCAATGCTGTAATATCACTGTTTTTTAAGGTCATATCCTTGCTATTTACACCCGTTGCAGGAAATAAAAGTGCTGCTACCAGCGGAATTGCGAATATCATATAATGCCTAACATTGACATTATGCCTGGCTTTTTTAACTTTCGATATCAGACTGATTGCAAATAATATTAATATTACAATTGAAATCCATATTCCTAGATAAAATCTAGGGTGAACATAATAATTTACTTTTTTGCTGATCATTGCATCAATTAGCAAGCAGGAAATAGCAATCAATATCAATATTTGAACAATTGCTTCTATATTCTTTTTTCTACCCATTCTCTGCCTCCTTACATAAACAATGATAACGTACCGAACACAATAGCACTTTCTATAATCACAAGCATAGCAAGCATTACTAGAAATTTTTTCTTTAAAATTTCAGAAAGCATTACTATATTCTTCAGATCAAGCATTGGACCCATTACAATAAATGATACTATCGGAACGGTTGAGATATTATTAGAAAAACTTCTACCAATAAAGGCATTCGAAGTCGAACAGGTAGACATGAGCATTGCTGCTATAACCATCACTGCAAACTGAATTAAAATATTATTACCAATCATACTTTTTATTGTCTGTGGCATAACCGTTTGCAAAACAGATGAAATACACGCTCCAACAATTACATATTCTGCAACTCTGAAAAATTCAACTAAAGCTCCAGCAAAAACTGCTTCTACTTTTCCTTTTGCTCCCTGATTCTTTAATTCTAAAACATCTTTTCCAATGTTTAAAACTCTTCTATTCCCCCTTATGACATCTTTCGTTTCAAGTTTTATTATTTTCAAGACCACCCCTGCAATAATTCCTATACACAAACCGGATATTATTCTTACAACAGCTAGATACGGCTGCTCTGGAAATGCATAGAGCATCGAAATAATAACAACAGGGCTAACTGCTGATGATGATAACCAAAAAGTTATGGTTTGTGGAAGTGGCGTATCTTTCTTTAAAAGTCCAGATATAATCGGCACCATTCCACAATCACATATCGGCATAAAAAAACCTGCTACTGCTGCAATTGCAAAAGAATACCATTTTCCTTCTGATATTTTTTCCATTATCCATCCAGTTGATGCGAATATCTGAATTCCTGCCGAAATAAATGCTCCTAACAAAATAAAAGGGATCGCTTGCATCAGAATACTTAAAAACACCGCTACAATGGACTGTGTATAATTATATGCATTAGGTAATCCTAGTACTATAAGTAAAGAAAGACACACTACTAAAAAGAAGACTGCTTTTAAGTTCGTTTTAACATTTAAATATGTATTATCCGGATTATTAAATGTCATAAAACGTTCTTTTAATAATTTATCTGTTGCAACATCATTTATAAATGTCACTTTGGTTCTTGGATTAATATTTTTAATATCCTTAGATAGTTTTTTTTGTGTTCCTTGATGAAATTTATCAAATCGATTAAATATAACGATATCACTATTTAAAATATGAGGTTGCATTACCGTTACCATATTGTCTAGTTGATATCTAAAATTTTCTGCATCACTTACAAAAGCTATATTTCTAAATTTATAATCAAAAGGGATTTTCAATCTTAACATTTCGGAAATACTCCATGTCCCATTGTATTCCACAATGATATAATCCGGATGATATTTATCTTTAATTAAATGAAACAGATTATCCTCTAGGTCTGATTCATTTTCCAACGTTAATGGTTTAATATGCATTTCTTGCAATTTCTCATCATCATACTCAGTAAAACCCTCCTCGCAAATAATTAAAAGGATTTTATCAAACTCTTTTAAATAGTCGTTTTCTAATAATTCTTTAATAAGCGTAGTCTTTCCACTTTCAAGAAATCCTGTAATAATATCTATGTAAGTTGCCATAATTACCTCTATCATTCAAATAGATTCCCTAGAATCTGCCAATTTGTATGCACTCCAATTACAGATATGCCCCAATACAATGGATATATCGTGTCTAAATGCCATCATTACTTCTTTGGCAATTTTCACAATAACCATACAAATAAAGTTTATGTCCTATGATATTAAAACGAGTTTCATTTTCCAGTACTCTTTCATATGACCCAAGTGGACAGTTCTGTACAGTTATTATTTTTTTGCAGGTAACACAAACTAAATAATGTCTGTGTCCCAACTGGTTGTATTCAAACAACATCCTGTCATCATCCATAAGACTTATTTTAGTAACCAAATCTTTATTTTCTAATGATTCTAACGTGCGATAAACCGTGGATAAATTAATATTGATTTGATTTTCCTTTAATAAAAGAAAAATCTGCTCCACTGCCATTGGCTGATTGCTTCTTATCAGAATATCCAAAATAGCCTTTCGGCTTTTTGTCGTTTTTAATCCGCTTTTTTTTAATCTTTCTTCGCATTCCATTTGATTCTTCAACCTTTTAGTTCCTCCTACCCAGTAATTTATTTTGTTACAATACTTTTTCTTTTCATTATAATACGAACTACACAAATTATATAGGTAATGAAATAACAAAGTACTGACAGAATAACAATACATGCCCCAGATGCAATATTTAAATTATATGAAATCCATAATCCGCTGATACAAAAAAGCATGCCAAAGATTACCGCAACTATCATACGACTCTTAAGCCTTTTTGAAAATAAGGAAGCCATTGCTGACGGTGCCGTTAATAAAGCCAGCACCAAAATGATTCCTGCAACCCGAATAAGCACAACTACCGTCATCGCCACCAAGATTAATAGTAAATATTCTAAAAATGCTGTTTTTATACCAATGATAGAAGCAAATTCTTCATCAAACAGGTATGCTTTCCAAGCATGAAACAAAGCTATTACTATGAAAACCACAAGAAAACTTAAAATAAGCATAAGATAGATATCTGCCTTCGTTACAGATAATATATTCCCGAAAAGATAGGAACTTATATCTGGAGGATATCCCGGCATAAGGGCAATAAATACAATTCCAAGTGCCATTCCAACAGACCAGAATAATCCGATAATTACATCTGATTGTACTCCCCCTCTCCGTTTTATAACCCCTATTCCAAGTGCAGCACTAACTGAGAATAAAAACGCTCCAATAATTGGTTCAAACCCTAATAGGTATCCAAGACCAACACCTCCGTAAGCAGTATGTGCAATTCCACCACTCATCATAACCAGTTTCTTTTCAACTACAATAACTCCAATCACTCCGCATACAATACTGGCTAATATGCTCGCAATCAATGCATTTTGCATAAATTGGTAGTCAAATAAAGCTCGAATCATTTTATGCATCCTCCTCATGTTCTTTTAACACTCTATGTGGTACTCCATGTGCTAGCAAATCAACCGGGCAGCCATAAAGTTCCTTCACAATATGTTCATTAAGCTGTGGCTCTCCATGATATACTAATTTCTTGTTCAGACATGCCAGCTTTTTTACCTCCGATGAAATAGCCAAAAGATCATGAGTAACAAGAACGATTGTCATTTCTTTATTTAATTCCTTAAGCATAGAAAATATTTGCTCTCTTGAATTCACATCAACACTTGCCGTTGGCTCATCGAGAAGCAATAGTTTAGGATGAACGGTTAATGCTCTAGCAATTAGTAATCGCTGAAATTCGCCACCAGATAATTCCGATATCTGTCTTTTTGCAAGATGTTCTATTCCAACACGCCTTAGTTGTTCATAAGCAATTTCATTATCCTCATGTGAATATTTTGCAAACAATGATAAGCCTTGTTTCAACCGTCCAGTTAAAACTACTTCCATTGCCGAAATCGGGAAACGCCTATCCATTGTTGCAAATTGCGGAACATATCCCACGGCACTTCTGTTCTTTCCAGGCAAATGACCATATATTTGAACGCTCCCTGTTGTAATTGGAATTAATCCTAAAATTGCTTTTAGCAAGGTAGACTTGCCTCCACCGTTTGGTCCTATAATACCTAAGAATTCCCCTTGGATAACATCTAGACAAACGTTCGTTATAGCGGCAGTTCCGCCGTAATATACAGCCAAGTTATTAATATGAATCGCCGTTTCCATTATTGCATTGCCTCCGCCATAGTCTGTGCCATATTTTTAAGATTATCTATATAGTCAGCCGCTAATGGTGAAAGTTGTATTGTTTTACCACCTATTTCTTCAGCAAATGCTTCTGATTGACTGCTATCAATTTCTTCCTGATAAAAGATAACCTTGATATTTTCCTTTTTTGCAAGATCTATCATGTCCTGTAAATGTCCAGCAGTTGCTTCTTTTCCCTCTTCTTCTAAAGAGTACATTTGAAGGCTATAATCATCTGCTATGTACCCAAAAGCAGGATGATAAACTATAAATTTCTTACTTTCAACGCCTTTCAAGGCATCCTTGATTTCCTGATCCACTTCATCAAGCTGTGCTATATAATCTGATGCATTCTTCTCATATGCATCCTCATTTTCGGGGTCTAATTCACTCATTTTTCTTGCGATTTTTTCAACCATTACTTTTACCCTCTTTGGCGAGAGCCAGATATGAGGATCTCTTTCTCCCGATTCAAAAGTTCTGTCTTCATATACATCTGCAACCTCATCTTGTAGTGAAACAACCTTAACATCTCCAACATTTGGAAGAATATTGGCTTCCTCCGTAGGAACTCCTATTGAAAAATAAAGTGACGCATCATTAAATTTCTCCATCTGTTGTACTGTTGGTTCATAATTTTCAGGACTGCTTCCTGGAGGAACTAATGTAACAATATCAACTAAGTCACCACAAACTGCTTCAACAAAAGTCTGTTCAGGCACGATAGATACCGCAACAACTGGTTTTTTCTCCACTATCTCTTTTTTTCCCTCTTTTGTGCAGCCAACCAAGCTTATCGCGCAGATTAGCATTGTCATACCAACTATTTTTCGAGTTATTTTTCTCATTTTTCTTTTCTCCCATCAGCTTATTTTTAAAAAACTCATTTGCAAATGCAAACCATTTGCATTTAGATTATATTGCTATTATGGTCATATGTCAATAAAAAAATATAAAAAAATGGACTCTGCGATTTCCTACACAAAGTCCATCTTTACATATTTTATTTTAATGTTTCCCATCAATTTTACATGCAATTATTTCATTTTCATCTAATGATATGATATCCTCATAAAAATCTTTGTTTTTCATAAGCCAGGTCTTTGCATAAGAACACGTTGCGGTTGTTTTTAATTTGTTCTTTTTTAAGTATTCTGCTACTTCTTCCATTAATTTGCCAGCAATTCCTTGTCCACGTAATGATGAATCTACAAAAACATGTTCTATATCAATCTCGCCATTGGTTTTAGCTGTTAAAACTGCTTCTGCCATCAATTTTTTGTTTTCATCTTCACAATATATACGTCCTTCTTCATATATCCATTCCATTATTAATTCCTCTTATTTGCATATCAAACAAATGATCTTTATTAATCGTTACAATGTCCTTCATGAGAATGTTCCGTGCAAACACTTCCTGTTGATTTCAACCCGCCAGCTATATATAATTTTACAACATCATCTGTATTTCCCTGTGCGCCAACCACAACTTCTATTCCATTTTCATTAAATAATTCCTGTGCCGTTTCACCCATTCCTCCAGCAATGATAACATCTGCTTTCTGTTCTTTTAAAAATACAGGAAGATATCCTGGCTTATGTCCTGGATTTGGTACAAACACCTTATCTTTTACTTCAATATTATCAACATCATACATAGTAAATCCTTCACAATGTCCAAAATGTCCACTTACAAACTTTCCATCACTCGCTACTGCTATCTTCATTTTTTATTTCCTCCAATTAATATTATATTTTTGTTGCGAAATAGTATTCTATTCCACTTGATTTTATTTTTTCATTAGACTATTAATGCGAACCCACATCTGTTCAATTGCTTTTCTTGCAGGGCTATCTTCAAAATCCGTAATTGGTCTTAAAGTATTAACCGACTCCATAACCATTTTATCAAAAGGTATTTTCCCTACTACAAAAAGATTCTTTTCTCTTGCAAAATTCTCAATCTGAGACGTCATATCTGAATTGATGTCATACTTATTCACACAAATCATGACCTGTGTTTCAAAATGTTGTGCAAGTTCTAAAATTCTTTTTAAATCATCAAGCCCAGATTTCGTTGGTTCCGTAACAATAAGTGCAATATCCGTGTCCGTAATTGATGCAATTACAGAACATCCGATACCTGGTGAGCCATCAAGAATTACAATACTGTCATCTTCCGTAAAACGTTTTGCATTCTTTCTTAGTTCAGTAACCAGCTTTCCTGACCCATCGCTTCCAATGCCCATCATTGCCCTGGAAATAATACCCTTTTGTGTTTTCGTGATAAATCTATCTGCTGTTTTTTCATCTTCTAATTTAATAGCATGTTTTGGACAAACAAGCACACAAGCTCCACATCCTTCACAACCAAATGGGTCAATACTCCAGTTTTTTATTGCACCGAACTTACATACCTCTTCACAAATTTCACATTTTATGCAAAGACTTTTGTTTATCTTAGCTTTTTTACCACCATAAAAATTTTTCTTTTCTATATCCATTCCTTTATAGAACAAATAAAGATTTGGTGCATCTACATCACAATCTACTTTAATTATATTTTTAGCCAGTTCAGATAAAGCAGCTACAACCGTTGTTTTTCCGGTTCCTCCTTTTCCGCTTAACACTGATATTACCATGCAAACGCCTCCTTTATCTTCTGTGCCATATTGATAAAGTTCTTTTTATGATTCCCATCCTGACATAACATGATTCCCTTTGAATATAGTGCGGCTGCTTCCATACTATAAGGAACCGTTCCCAATAGTGCAACCTCATTTTTCTGACAAAAAGCCTTTACCATGTTATCCTTTCCATCATCTTTGTTTATAACGATTCCGTATGGGATATTATATAGCTTTACCAGCTCTACTGCCATTTTTAAATCATGAAGCCCAAATTCAGATGGTTCTGTCACTAAGATTGCTGCATCTACATATTTAAGTGCAGTTACTACGTTACACGAAGTTCCTGGCGGACAGTCCACAAGATGATCTTCACTGGATAATTCTTTTAGAAGTTTACGTATTACTGGAACTGCCATTGGTTCCCCAACATTTAAAATGCCTCGAAAGCATTGTATTTCTTTCGATGTGCCACTTTCCACTTTACCAATGGAACGCTTCGCATAAGAGAGAGCATTCGATTTACAGACTATTTGGCATGCTCCACAATCGTGACACAGTTTTTCAAATACAACAATCTCTTTTCCCGCTTTCGCAAGTGCATGAAACTGGCATGCTTTTGCACACGCACCACATAATACGCATTCTTTTTCGTTAATAACAGGATATCCCACAAAAACATCTTCACTTTTTTGAATAAAAGGATTCAAAAAAATAAATCCATTTGGTTCTTCTACATCACAATCAACATAACTTATACCCAATGTCATCGCAAGATTTGTAGATACCGTTGTTTTTCCGGTTCCTCCTTTTCCACTTAGTATTGCTATATTCATGCTACCTCCAATGCATATCGCAATGCGATACTGCCTTAATAAGAAGTGTGAATTATGCGTTTCAATAATTCACACTCACTCCTTTGCGCTTTTTATTTCATCCCTTGATGAGAATTTCCTGCAGAAGAAATGGTTTCAAGCTGATTTTTCTGAAACATTTCAATTGCTCTAAATGCAGAAAGCACTTCACAGCTATATGCTTCTATTCCTGCTTTTTCAATCAACTCAAATGCATTCGGCCCGAGATTTCCGGTTATTATTACTGATACATTCTCATCTATTACCTGGCTTGCCGCTGCAATTCCTGCACCACCTTGCGATGATACTCCGTTATTGCTAACTGCTTTATATTCTTGTGTCTCAGTGTCATAAATTAAAAAATACTCACACCTACCAAATCTTTTATCAAGTTGGCTTTCTTTACTTTGACCAGTTGTTGATATTGCAATTTTCATATAGTTACCTCACTTTCACTAAATACATTAATTTATTATGGGCATATGCTAATTATTATATTACTATTTAAATTGATTTTTGTCAAATACCAATTTAATTATTTTACATTCACTATCTATTGGTTGATTCCCAAGCCTTTACCATAAGCGCACATTCAATTCTTTTCTTCATTATGGTCTTATGCTCACAATACAGTCTAATTCAATTATGGGCATATGTCAATATGTTGCATTACTCATTCAATATAAAATCTTTCTCCGAACTAAAACATGTATGACCGATTTGCAAAAGATAGAATAATAGAATTAGCACAAAAAACCTCCAATTATTTTATTAAATAGTTGGAGGTTTTCGCTATATCATTTTGTCACTTATTTACGCCAGTATAATACCGAAACCGTCGTATTAACTTTCTCTTCAATGAAACCATCCTTAAGCTTTGACTTAAGAAATTGTTTTATCTTATCTTCTTCCTTATCTAAGTTTTTATAAGTCTTAACTCGGTTAATATACATACCGCATGCCTCTTCAAAAGACTTCTTTATATTCCACTCCTGTTCTTCATACTCTAGTTTTGGTTGATATCCCATTAACCATAGCATGGAAAAAGCGTATGCTATACTTTCATCTCTTCCATACGTGTTCCTATCAAGTTCAACCATTTTCATGATTTCATCTGAAATTTCATCTGTTCTTCGTGTTGGCTTAACCACTATTCCATAATTTTTACTACACCTTATCATTTTTTCAAAAGTTCCAGCATCCGAAATTGCAGGTGTCATATGCGCAAATACTAAATCAAAACGATTTTCATAACCATTTTCTATGATATCCCATTCATTCCAATCACCACAAATCAAATTTACGTTTTTTATTTCTAGTTTTTCTATGTTTTCTTTTCCGAAGTCAATCATTTTTGATGATAAGTCAATCCCTGTTATACTTAATACTTTTTTTGATAATGCTGCCGAATATTTTCCCGTACCGCATCCGACATCAAGCACGCTACTGTCTGACTGAAGCATATTTTCTCTCTCAATTATTTTGAACAAAATATTTTCATTTTGAGGAATCTCAAAGATCTTAAACTGCCCTGCCATAGAGTCCCACATTTCAACTGCAGCTTTTCTGTCTTTACATTTATTTGTCCAATTTATTCTTATTTCATCTAACGTCATATTCTTCTCCTAACTAGTGTTTCTTCTGGTAAAGGAATCACTATTTTAATACCATTAAAATCTTCCACCGCTACAGGCATTTCATAAACATGCTCGATACAATTAGCAGTCATTGTTTGTATGTCTCCATAAGAATATATTTTTTCATTTTTTATAAACAAAAATCTATCACAATATCTAAGTGCCAAATTTAGGTCATGTATTACGATTATAACCGCTATATTTTCTTTTTTCGCAATATTCTTTATGATGGATAACACTTCGTACTGGTTTTTGGGATCAAGACTGCTTGTAGGTTCATCAAGAAGCAGCAGCTTCGGTTGCTGTGCAAGAGCCCTTGCAAGCATTACCTTTTGCAGTTCTCCGCCGCTAATTTCATCAATATATCTGAGTTTATATTCGCTAAGGCCCATCTGTTCTATTATCTTTTCTACCAACTTTAGATCTTCTTCCGTAGCATCCCATTTAATATAAGGTTTTCTTCCCAGAAGTACTGTGTCAAAAACTGTAACTCTTGTTCCTTCATTTTTCTGAGCTACATAAGCTATTCGCTTTGCAATTTCTCTGTTGTGCATCTTTAAAACATTTTTACCTGATATGAATACAGTACCTTTTTCAGAAGTATTGATACCATTTATGCATTTTAATAATGTACTTTTTCCGGCTCCGTTATTTCCCAGAATCGCAATAAAATGATTTTCTTTCATATCAAAGGTAATATCATCCAAAATCTTCTTTGTGTTCTTGTATGAAAATTCAATGTTATTTATTTCTATCATTATTATTCTTACGCCTTTCTTGTTTTGAACTATCACAAATGCGATCAGTGCAAAATAAGCAGGTTGATAGTAAATTTCTATCAACCTTTAAATTAATTTTTTAAGCTTTCGATGCCCCTTTAAATAGTAAATACAAAAACATAGGGGCACCAAGAAAGCTGGTAATTGCTCCAATCGGTAAAATCACAGGAGACACAATCAGTCTTCCAAAGGTATCCGCCATTAATAAAATAAGCGCCCCACACAATGCAGAAGATGGAATAAGAAAACGGTAATCATTTCCCACAAATATTCGCATTAGATGTGGAGCTACCAATCCCACAAAGCTTATAATTCCCACAAAAGCCACTCCTATTGCTGAAATCAGTGAACATACCGCCATACTTACCAGTATTGTCTGATTCACATCAACACCGAGACTTTTTGCAGTATGCTTCCCACTTCCCAACGCATTGTAATTCCATCTGTTAAACATAAAATAAATAAATGCTGCAATTGTACACAAAGCTACGATTAATATTTCATTTTTGCTTGTTCTTCCAATGTCTCCAAATGTCCAAAATACAACCGCTGCAACCTGTACATCTGCTGCAAAATATTGAAGTAATGCAGAACCTCCGCTAAATAGTGAGCTCAAAGCAACACCTGCAAGTATAAGGGATTCAGGCGATAGACTTTTTAGTCTGGATAAAAGCAAAACTATTACTGTAGAAATTGAACCACCTATAAAAGCACATATTGTCACAATATACGGATTGTTTATTACGACGGCTGAAGCTGCTGACGTAGAATTTTGTACTCCAGCTTCAAATACAATAATTCCAAGTGCCGCTCCAAATGCTGCACCTTGAGACACTCCCAAAGTAGAAGCGGAAGCAAGTGGATTTCTTAAAACACTTTGCATGACAGCTCCTGCCATTGCCAGTGCCGCTCCAACAAAAATAGCTGTCAAAACCCGCGGAAGTCTCATATCAAATACAATGATATTTGACTGCTTCGTTCCAGCTCCAAACAGTGTCTTTATTACATCTATACTACTTATTCCCGAAGACCCTGTTACTATTGCGACCAGAACCATCACCAGCACCGCCAGTATCAAGGCCGATATTACAAGTGTTTTATGCTTTACAAAGCTTTTATATTCTTTAAAAGTAAGATTATTTTCAGCCATTTTATTCCCCTAAAGTAATTTTGTTAAATCCGAGGCCAGCATCTGCAAGTTCCTGATAATATGTATCACTTCCAAGTAGGTAGCTGAATATCTCATTCGCTTTTTCTACAGGGTTAATATCAGAAAATTCATTGGGATAAATTATAGTACCTGCATAATAGCAGTCAGCAAGAGCAATTTCAACATTTGTATAATAGTAATTGTAACCAAGCATAGTATATAATTTATCGCTTTTCACTGCTGTCAATGAATTGTAAAAATCCTTGTTTGCTGTATAGTCTTCATTTACAAGACTGATATTATTTGGATCAAGAAAAATAATATCAGGATCTGCAGTCAGTATTTTTTCTTTTTCAACTAACACTCCTTCTGAAATAGCTTCTGTATCTCCAAATATATCTATTGCATTAAGTGCCGTAAATGGCGGGAAATTTGTATATGTCCCTTCTATACCATGTCCTCCTTTAAAGGAAACTGCGCCCGTATAAACTACCGGTTTATTTTCATCGGTAACATTAGCGGTTCTGCTGTTTAAATCTGCTTTCATTTTCTTAATAAATTCAATTACTTCTTCACATCGCTTATCTTTGTTACATACCTCTCCGATAATTTTAAGGGATTCATCATAATCTTCTCCAAACAAAGTTCCTCCGTTAATAACAACCACAGGAATACCCGTTTTTTCCTGAAGGCTCTCAGCATCCTCCTGGGAATATCCGCATATAATAACATCCGGATTAAGCTGAACAATTTCTTCTTCATAAGGAGTATACCCCCCACTGCCTCCTTCCCCAACTACAGGCAGCTCCTTAAAAGTATCAAAGTTAACCCAATTATAAGCTTTTACTATATTCTTTTCTGTTTCTCCAAGTTCAACTCCTGCTACCAAATCTAGTGCATCAGCATAGCACATCATTCTTAAAGCATTTGCCAGCGGTACAACGGTTGTAACTTCCTCTGGGAGTTCAACTTCTCTTCCCACCGCATCAGTAACAATTCTTGTTCCGGCTTTTTCTTCGCTTAAAGTTTTCTCCGTTTTTTCAGTGCTACTGCACCCAACAGCAAACATAGTAAACATTAAGAATACTATGGTTAATACATTTATTTTCTTTTTCATTTAATATGTACCCCTTTAATTATGTATATTTCTACTAATGAATTTAATTTATTGAATAAATCTGCTATATGGTAAATAGCAATCTAAACAAAGTTCTTTTCCTCCTTCAAGTCTTATCATGCTTTCCGCTGTCATTTCTCCACATTTTACACATTTTACTGACTTAAAAATCCTTGCTTTTTCTGGTAAAATAAACGTTGTCTCTTTCACATCAAATAGTACTGATGCTTCATTACTCATAAGATATTTTTCTCTTTCTTCTCGTTCCATATCTGGTGTGTTTTTAAGAACCAGCCTTACTGATTTTCCTGTTTTCCTGTTATAAAAAGAAAAAGCTTGTTTTCCTCTGATTTTAAACAATAAATTTCCTTTACCTACACTACAGCCTAAGATAACTTGAATGGCATCTACTCCGCAAGCATCATTTTCTGTCACACAAACAACTTCTTCATCGTTCGAATAATTTAATTCCAATAATTCCATCGCATATAGAGCTGCTTTATAACCAATTGTTACACCTCCACATACGTGACCGTGAAACTCAATACATTTGTTCCATAATTTTTTATCGCTGTCCATTTTGACATCCTCCCAAAAAAGAATTTTTATATATTTCTATATAAAAACAAGTCTATCAATTCATCGCACGGTCAGCAAGCCCCCCCTAAGGATACAAATTAAAATTCATAGATGCCGCAATAACTACTATTAATAACCATATTTTATGGACAATATAAAAATCTTTCTCTGAACAAAAAAATGGAGTCACTTTACATACTCCATTGTTTTTTCCTATAAAATTTGATTGTTATTCATCTTTTTGACTGTTTTTTATGTATTGATCCATAATGTCTGCAGCCATACCAACTAATTCGACACAAGGCCTTTTTTTATAGTATTCTGCTGTTCGAAGCTCAGGCTCCGGTTTATCTTTTCCAGCATTTAAACCCAAAAGTTCCCTACAAATAATGGATCGATTTTTATCTTCAAATTCTTTTGCAAGATACTGGATTCTTTCATAATGTTCTGTTTTCTTTTTATGATCTTTGGGATCGATATAACCATAAACCAATCCTGTTACCATAAACATCCCTGAAACAGCACCACATACTTCCCGAAGCCTTCCCATCCCAGCTCCAAAAGAGGAACTGATTTTTAAAGCTGTTTCAAAATCCATATCATAATCATCACAGAAGGCTAAAAAAACTGACTGGGAGCAATTATATCCTTCTTTAAAATATGCCATTGCCAGTTCCGAATGTGTCTTTTCCTTTTCCATGACTTGTTCTATTTTTTCTGTTTTCATACCTTCTTACCTCATTGTGTCTTATTTTGTGTAATATCATGAGCATATGCTCTAAATGATATTTTAACAGAATATTTTCACAAGTCAAATATAAATGTACTCCCAAAGAATGTTTCTCAAGAATCAAAAAAAATTCTTTCGAAATCATCTTTCCCCATAGGCTTACCAAAATAATACCCCTGAAACATATCACACTTCATATCTTGTAACACCTTTAATTGATCCTCGTTCTCGATTCCTTCCGCAATTACTGCAAGTTGAAACCCATGTGCTAAATGGATGATATTCTCCAAAAGAACCCTATCCTTTGCATCATAATTGATGGAATCAATAAAAGATTTGTCAATCTTTATGATATCAATTGGTAATAACTTAAGATAATTCAAGGATGAGTAACCGGTACCGAAATCATCCATACTCACTTTGATTCCAAAAGATTTTAACAGCGCTATATTTTCGACGGCTTTGTTAAAATCTTCGATTATCATGGATTCTGTGATTTCAAATTCAATATGTTTTGTTGGCACTTGAAAAGATTCAATTTTATCTATCAACTTCTGAATCAATTTTCGATTGGTGATATGTTTAGATGTAATATTAATTGAGACGACAAATTCACTTCTCCCTATACTTAACCATGATAGAATATTCTTACAGACTTCATCCATAACCAAATCAGTTATACCAACAATAAGACCGTTCTTTTCTGCAAATTCAATAAATTCAGATGGTGGCAAAACGGTTCCATCTGCTTTAACCCATCTTGCTAATGCTTCAGCTCCTATCAGATGCCCTTCATTGGAATATTTTGGCTGATAAAACACTTTATATTCCTTTTGTTTGATTCCTTCCTTTATTTCCTTCTTTTTTATGGTATCTTCATAAAGGTGAATACTCATATTTTTGTCATAGAACATATAACTGCTTTTTCCATGTTTTTTTGCCATATACATTGCATCATCGCTACAATTGTACAAGGTTTGGAAATCTTCTCCATTTTTTGGCATTAATGCAATACCCAGGCTTCCACTCACATAGTCAACTTTACTCCCATTGATATAAAATGGTTCTGTAAATAAGCCAAGAATATCTTTTGCCATTTGTTCTGTCTCAGACTTGGATTTCACTGATTTAATAAAAAACAAGAATTCGTCACCTCCAATATGACACACACAGTCCTGTTCATGAATTACCTTTTCAAATCGTTCACCCGCTAGCTTTAAAAGTTCATCTCCTGCCAGATGCCCCAAGGTATCATTAACTGCTTTGAAATCATCCATATCAAGACTGATTAAGGCTGCAAATTCGCCATTCCCAGCAATCTTATTAGTCAGATTATTCATCATATAATTTTTATTTGGTAACCCTGTGGTACAGCTATAAAACGCATAATTGTTAATCTTTTTAAAGACCCTTGATACAAGCAGTACAATGAGTACAAAAAGTAAGATCATACTCACATTTATAATTGCTATCTTTACCATAAATATCTGGATTAGTTTATCATCTGGATTGATATTCAGTTTCTTTAGTACATTGATAATAATAAGTGACACAAAAACAAACTCCAGCATTGCTACCACGATTAAGATAAGTAATACCATTTGAACAGGCAAATGGTTCCATTTGAAATTCAGTTTTTTCTTAGAATTCATTATGTATCACGCCAATCTTTTCTGTATTTTTATGGAATATAATAATTCTGTCTTCATTCCATGTTTTTACCCGAACCATAAGAAAAGACAGAGGTTGCACTCTCTGCCTTTCATTGCTTATTGAAGCATAGATAACAATGCCTGCTTAGACTGAACACCCACGGTGCTTTTTGCTACTTTTCCATCCTTCATCACGACTAATGTTGGAATACTCATAACATGAAATGCCTGTGCAAGTTCTGGTTCCTCATCTACATTGATTTTACCAACTTTTGCTGTATTAACAGTTTCTTCTGCTACTTGCTCAACTGTAGGACCTACCATTCTACATGGTCCACACCAGGTTGCCCAAAAATCTAATAGTACCGGTGTATCTGAATTTATAACCTCTTGCTCAAAATTTTCCTTTGTTATTTTTAATACGCTCATATTCTATTCTCCTTTTCATAATTCAATATTTAAGATACTGTTAATTTGTTTTTATACCTTTATTATAGTCATTTTCATCATCTTATCAGTGATGAAGTCACTCATATCAATTCTATTCGTATGGACTTTTGTTAAATAAAAAATATAAGAAGAGTTGACAACTTTGGCTTCTAGATTTATCCAAAGTTCTCAACCCTTCTTATTATAAATAATCTATCTTCTCCAATAATTTATTCAACATTTCTTCTCTATTTATTGAATATTTATTTATAACTTTATCTAGTGATTCAAATAATTCTTCGCACAATAAGCATTTCCCGTCCTTAGTATCATACTCATGGAATACTGCTTCCATTTGAGGATATTCTACCATGATATCCAAAAGAGTCATGCTTTCAAGTTTCATTTACCTAACCGCCTTCGCATGGTGTAAACCCCTTTCTATATTTACCTATTTTTTGTCCAAGTAGTCTTGTATTGCGTTTTTCAGTGCTCCTGCTCCAAGCAAAGAACAGTGAATCTTATTTTCAGGTAATCCGCCTAGAGCACTCGCAATATCATCCTCTGTAATTTTACTTGCCTCTTCTATCGTTTTCCCCATTGCCAGTTCTGTTGTCATACTACTGCTTGCAATTGCAGCTACACAGCCAAATGCCAGAAACTTTATGTCTTTAATTCGGTTATCCTCCACCTTAATATATAAGGTTAGGGAATCTCCACAAGCATAGTCTCCATATCTTCCTTCTCCATCTGCATCCGGTATCGCACCTGCATTTCTTGGTGACATAAAATGTTCTATTACAATATCTGAAAATTCCGAATAATTACAATGCACGTTTTATTTCTCCTTGTTTTCTTATTTTTTCGATTTTACATATGGTGTATTTTCCAATGGAAGGCTGGTTCTAAATACAGCATCATACTGATAATAAGCTCCCTGCACAGCAGGTGCTGTAGGTATTGATGTAATTTCCCCCAGACCAATCGCTCCATATGCAACATCAAGCCCCGACTTTTCCACAATAATACTTTCTATTTCCGGTACTTTATCTGCATGAAATAATCCCAGCGTTCCATATTTTGCTTTTGGAATTCCATTTTCCAGTGGATAATTTTCTGTTAATGCATATCCCAATGACATAACTACTCCACCTTCTATCTGACCTTCTACGGCTTTTGGATTAATTGCCTTACCTACATCATGAGCCGCAACAACTTTATCAACCATTCCATTTTCATTTAATATGCAAACCTGCGTTGCATAACCATACGCAACATGAGACACCGGATTTTCCAAATCCGCTCCCATTTTATCCGTTTTTGCCAGATACTCCCCGTAAAATTCGGTCCCGTTCGGTATCTCTTCCAACGCTCGTTCCTGCAATTCTATTTTTAATTTTTCACAAGCCCTTTTTGCTGCTTCTCCAGTAATTAATGTCTGTCTGGAGCCAGAAGTTGTACCAGAATCTGGAGCTACTAAAGTATCCGCAGCTTCATAAATTACCTTGTCTGTACTTACAGGAAGAGTTTCACATACAACCTGTATTAACACGGTTCCAAGTCCCTGTCCAATACAGGATGCCCCCGCATGAATATGAATTTTACCATCGTTTATAATCAATTTTACCCGCCCGGTATCTGGCAGCCCAACGCCAACACCGCTGTTTTTCAATGCACAGGCAATCCCTGCATACTTTGCCGATTCATATACCTCTTTTACTGCTTCTAATGTCTCTACCAGTCCAGTTTCTTTTCCTGCAATCTGTGCATTTGGCAATACTTGCCCTGGACGAATTGCATTACGGTAACGAATTTCCCATGGTGAAATTCCAACCATTTCTGCCAACAGATTCAAATTGCATTCTGTCGCAAAACATGTCTGTGTAACACCAAAGCCTCGAAATGCTCCTGCCGGTGGATTATTTGTATAAACTGCTTTTCCATCTATATCAATATCTTGATAATTATAAGGACCTGCTGCATGGGTACATGCTCTTTGTAGTACTGGTCCTCCCAAGGATGCATATGCTCCTGTGTCCGCTATAATGACAGCTTTCATCGCTGTAAGGTATCCACTTTCATCACAGGCAGTCGTAAACTCCATATGCATAGGATGTCTTTTCGGATGGACTATAATGCTTTCCGCACGTGTAAGTTTAACCTTTACAACCCGTTTTGTAATAAATGCGATTAAAGCTGCAAGATGCTGTACCGTAACATCCTCTTTCCCCCCAAATCCACCACCAACTAATTTATTTTCTACAATCACTTTTTCTTTAGGAAGTCCGAGCAAAATGGAGGTTTCGTGTCTGGTATCATAGGTTCCTTGATCAGAAGAATATATGTATACACCATCATCAAAAGGCATGGAAACCGCTGTTTCCGGTTCTAGGAATGCATGTTCTGTCCATGGAGTATCATATATTTTTGTCACTTTATATTTTGATTTTTTGATAATTTCTTCTGGATTTCCTTTTCTTAAATGTTCATGAGCCATCACATTACCATCCCGATGAACATAAGGTGCCTCTTTCGTTAAAGCAAACATCGGATCTGTAATCGGCTCTAACTCTTCATATTCTACTTCAATTAGTTTCTTCGCTTCATCTAAAATTTCCGGAGTTTCTGCTGCAACCAGACAAATACAATCTCCAATAAAATGAGTCGTTCCACCAACTGGAATCATAGTATCCCAATCTTGTTTTAAATGTCCCACCTTATTTTTCCCTGGAATGTCTTCTGCTGTTAAAACCGTAACTACTCCCTTGAGTTCCTTTGCTTTTTCTATATGAATTGCTTTTACAACAGCTCTTGGATATTTTGAACGTACCGCACTTCCATAAATCATTCCTTCTATCTCAATATCATCCACATACTCGCCTGTGCCAAGCACCTTTTCCTCTACGTCAATACGATGTACATGCGTTCCTACTTTAACATTTGTATCTTTTTCTGGAATAGGACTATTTTCACGAAACATTTTTCCAGCAAGCTGGATTGCATCGATAATTTTTTTGTAACCAGTGCATCGACATATATTATTACGAATCGCATAAGCTACTTCTGGTCTGGTTGGATTGTCATTCACGTCCAACAAGGATTTTCCAGCTAATACCATCCCCGGGATGCAAAAACCACACTGTACAGCTCCCGCCTCACCAAATGCATATACAAAAACTTCTTTTTCTCTTTTTGTTAAACCCTCTACTGTCAAAATTTCTTTTCCTTCAAATTTGGAAGCCATCTGTACACAGGATTTTACTGGTTTTCCATCTACTAAAATGGTACAAGTTCCACATGCTCCTTCACTGCATCCATCTTTAACCGATTTAATTTTTAAATCATCTCTCAATAACCGCATCAGTTTTTTATCTTCTGAAACCATTATTTCATTACCATTTACTTTTAACTTAAACATATAAATCCTCTCCTTTTCAAATGTTTTAAGCATGAAAACTTTTTTCTCTCAGATAAGCTTAATTTATTCTGAGCGTCAGAACTTTGGTCAATATAGCGAAAAAAAGTTTGCTTCCTTTGTTGAAGAAAAGGAAAACAAACTTATTATTTTATGAGCATATGCTTTATATTTTTATAATATCAAATTATAAGCATATGTCAATAATATTTGGGATTTATTTAATAAATTATATTTTATTTCTAATTGTATTCATATAAAACTATATGCTCACCGTATCCCCTTTTCGAACTACACCTCCCTGAATTACCTTACAAAAAATACCTTCACTTGGAAGCAGACTAACACCAAACGTTTCAGATACAATACTTGGATGATCTTCTTTTCCAATCTGTGTAACCTCTAGGATTATATCTGTTCCTATCCTGAATTGGTTTCCAAGCAATAAACTCGTACAATCCAATCCTTCTATCAATATATTTTCTGCAAAGTCACCCGGTCCGATAGTAAGGTTATTTTCCCGATTGACTTTGCAAATGCTCTCCCACGCAAGACAAGTAACCTGCCGGTCCCAATTTCCCGCATGACCATCATTCTCGATTCCATAACCTTTTATCATATTTGCCTCTGAAACCTCATGCTTAAGTTGGCCTCTTTGGGGACTAATTGAAATGCTATATATTTTTCCACTGTTCTTTCTATTTTTCATTTTAAACACCTCACATAATGGATAGGTAATAAAGTTTACCACCAATTCTTTTATCATCATTGTTATTCTGCATTGCCTTCATCGCGTCTTAAATATGAGCATATGCTATTTACAATAATACAATTTCTACATTTACTTGTCAAACTTCAATTATGTTTTTTCTTAACTTTTTATAGCACTTGCAAAAAGGATTGATACACTTTATTCGTGTACCAATCCTTTTTATATTTTAGGCTAATTACAATTTAATCATCTGCATAACAAATACGTTTTAGATTAAGTAGTGGTGCCGCTCCAGAAAGTGTAGTTCCAAAAAACAGAACTTCTTTTTCCAGTTCCATATACTTTACAATGGTTCCGTTACACAAAGTACTTCCCGTACATAAAATCAAATCCGCCCATTTTGTTACTTCACTATATTGTTTTTCTCCGTCTTCTACTAAAACTCCATATCTGTCTTGTCCGATATTTACTGGATTTAGATCAAGAACCCTTACATTAAATTCATTCGATAAATTTTCCAACATGGCTGGTTGATATCCAATAAGAGCAATTTTAGGGTTTCCATATTTTTTTTTCAATTCATCCTTCATTTTTTTTGCACATAATTCAGGTTGATCATTCTTGCAGTGTACACATCGATCAGCTTTCTTTAAAAAGTTCATAACTGCATTTAGTGTTGCTATAAATAAACCTCTTGCATGACCATCTTCCATTAAATCCAATTCACAAATATCTTTCATGTTTCCATCAAATAAGGCTGGCGCATCAGTAAAAGCTTGACCATAGGAACCTTTATAGTCTGCCTGTAGCATAACCTCTTTACCAACAATAATTGGAAAATCTTGTCTTTTTGTATTTCCGATTGCTTCTTTCGGAGTAAGGGTCTTCAATGTAATATGAATCTTATCATTTAACATATTTTCTTTTTCTAATATTGCAATGAACTTTTCTTTTAATTCGAAAAACAATTCCTTCTCTGTCATCATTTTTTTACTTCCTTCCTAAAAACTCTTCTACGTCTTGCTCATATGACGAGGTTAATAACTCATTACTATTTACGATTGTTTTAAGTTCTCCATTCAATAGGATTCCCACCCGGTTTGATAGCAATTGAGCCTCTTTAAAATCATGGGTTACAAACACAATCGTACAATGAAATTTTTCATGTATATTTAATATTTCCTGATACATTTTTTGCTTCGTTGCAGGGTCGAGTGCAGAAAACGGCTCATCTAACAGTAAAATGGATGGGTTGAGGGCAAGTGTTCTTGCAAGTGCCACCCGTTGACATTCTCCACCACTCAGTGTGCATGGATATTGATCTTTTATATAGGATATTCCTAATAATTGCATTAGGTTTTCTGCCTGCTCCGATTGTTCTTTTTTCGATTTCTTATGCATTTTTAATCCATAAGTAATATTGTCGTATACCTTCATATGTGGAAACAACTGATAGTCTTGATATACAAATCCAATCTTTCTATCTACGATTGCAATCCCTTCGACCATTTTCCCGTTGATTAAAATCTGACCTGTTTTTCCCGCATACATACCAATGATAGACTCTAACAAAACGGTCTTTCCTGCTCCTGTCCTTCCAAGAACTGCAAATATTTCTCCACTTTTAATTTTAAGATTAATATTTTTCAACCGAAATTTTCCTCTGGTT
Source organism: Lachnoclostridium sp. UBA5725 (assembly GCA_002419585.1). Classification (GTDB taxonomy): domain Bacteria; phylum Bacillota; class Clostridia; order Lachnospirales; family Lachnospiraceae; genus DIGJ01. The sequence continues at coordinate 161,215 of DIGJ01000002.1, read as the reverse complement.
ACTGAAAAATTTTCAATCTTTATATCTCCTTGCACGCTTATCTGTCACCTCGATTCAATTGTTTCGAATGGTTTATATAATTTGAGACTGCTATCGTTACTGCGGAAATAATAAGCATTATCGTCGCTGTTGCCATTGCCATGCTGTTATTTCCTGTTGATATACTTAAATAAATACTTCCTGGTAACGTCTCTGTTTTGAAACGTGTAATTCCAACTAGCATGAGCGTTGCGCCAAATTCTCCAAGTGCCCTTGACCATGTTAAAATCGTTGTACTTATCAGGCTGTGCTTACACATCGGAAGTAAAATGGTAAGAAACGATTTGAATTTACTAGCACCTAATGATTGTGCGATAAATTCTAATCTTACATCCACTTCTTCCATTGCAGTCCGAATTAAACGAATCGCATAGGGTAGATTGACTAATATGTGTGCCATGATTATTCCAATCGGAGAAAATATCACTTTAAATCCTATATCTTTTAACATTTTACCTGCATTTGTAGAAAAGAGAATCAATAAGCTAAGTCCCAGTAATATAAAGGGAAGTGATAGTGTCAATTCGATAATAACTCCAGCCGCTTTTTTTAATGGCATATTCGTTCTTGTCAATGCATAAGCAGTCGGAAGTGCTAAAACCATAACAACTATGGTTGAAATACAGGAGGTGGAGATACTTAATCCAAAAGCAAAACGAATTTCTTTCGATGAAAATGCATCCAATAGATTTGGAAAACCTCCAATTATGATTGCACAAATAGCACTTCCGATGAACAAAATCACCAGAAGCGCTATCATTATCGTAATCATTGAAAAAATGTCTCTTTTTTCTTTCATGTGGCTATATTCCTTGTTTTCTCTCTTGGTTTGATTTTACTCTGCAGATTCATATCCAAAACTTGCCCAGATTTCCTTTGCTGTATCACTATCCAAATATGTATAGAATGCATCTACTGCTTCTGAATCTTTCGAACAATTGAGTTTAACCGCAGGTATTGTTTTAACATAAGCATCCATATCCTTAGTATCTACAATTTCTACCCCATCAATGTTACAATTTTCTTTCCAAACAATGGCTGCGTCTGCCTCTTTTGCCGCAATTACTGTTGCAAGCTGAGGTGCTGTTGTTGTTGTTGCTTCAATATTGATCAAGTCAAAAATCTTTGCTTCTGCCAATGCTTTTTTTGCAATCTTTCCAATTGGTGTGGATTCTGCATCGCCCATGATAAAGCTAACTCCATCTTTTGTTAAATCTTTTAATCCCATTATTCCTTTGGGATTATCCTTTGATACCACGAGAACAGGTATATGTTTTACTAAAGCTTTTTGGTCTGCAACGTAGTCTTTTACAGGTTCTACTTCATCTTGTGCTCCTGCAATGAACATATCACCTTCTTTTGAAGTAGTAATCTGGGACTGAATCTGCCCTGCATTTGCAAAGGTAACATTTACTTCACAATTCGTTTCTTCTTTAAATGCATCTGCAATTTCTTGAAAAGGTTCTGTCATTCCTGCACCACAATAGATCATCAAAGTATGATCCTTCAAATCTGTAACAGTGCTCTCTTCTGGTGATGCAGATTGCTGTGTCGTTTGTGTTTCCGTTTCTACTGTGTTCTGCGTTTTGTTTCCACAGCCTGTTATCATTGTCGTTCCCATGATTGCTGCCATCATTAATACTAATAATCTCTTTTTCATAATTTTTCCTCCGACTTATTTTCAAATACAATTCGCTATTAAAAATAAAGTTTGCCTGCCTTTTTATAAAGGTCGCCAAACTCTATTAAAACTTTACTATATTTTTGAGCATATGTCAATATGCTGTCCATTATAGCCTACCTTTTTTAATCATCTACAAATTAGATAAATATTTTAGTAATTCCGAAACACTTTCAAAAATAGAATCCATTGATGCTTCTAACATTGGATTTAGTTTTGAATTTACATATGCACCTCTTTTATCCGTATGCAATCCTATCAGTAATATATTTTGATTTACGAATTGCTTATGCATATAAGACATACCTAATGCAACACAAGCCCCTTCATCCGGTATTCGACCATCTAATACAAAAAGAAATATATCCGATGTCATCATTTCTTTTTTATCTAAGTCAAAAATAGCTTTGGGAGAGTTTTCCGATACACCATCTCTTTGAGGCAAAAATACATGATATCCTAATGCCTCGATTTGCTCCGTTAGTTTTTTATTGAATTCTTTTTCTGCATTACAAAACAGTGGTCCAGCAAAATATAGTTTCATATTTTCATCATTCCTTTCACTTCGATTAAACTTCGTTCAAGCTATTGTTTTCTCTATAATTTTGAATTACTTTGTCGAAAACATCCTTTGCTAAAACAACGCTATGGTAATGATCGTCTGGAACTCCACCTAACGCTTCCATAATATCCGTAGGAGTGATTTTGACGGCTTCTTTTATTTCTTTCCCTTTTACCAATTCAGTAAGCATACTACCAACGGCAATTGTAATTTCACATCCATCGGAGCAGAAGGAAATATCTGTTATAACATCCTCCTTTACTTTAACCCACATTTGCATAAGATCTCCACACTCACCATCATAAGATACATAAGCATCCGAATCTTTGAGCACATCAAAATTCCGTGGATTGTTGATATGATCCATTATTGTTTCTCCATATGTCTCAAGCTTAATCTTCTCAATCATTTGCATAAAATCGAGTGATTCAGTTTTATTTACATTTTTATTTTTATTATTAAAGTTATTAATTGCAGTTCGTAAAGCACTAACGCCTAAATTCGAACAATGAAGTTTTTCCTCTGGAAGTCCATCAAGAGCCTCAACAATATCTTCCTCTGTGATTTTCATTGCTTCTTCTAAGGTTTTACCTTTCGCTAGTACTGATGTCATGCTAGAGGTTGCAACGGAGGCACAACATCCAAATACAAGATAGCTAATTTTTTCAATTTTATTATCTTTCACTTTTAAATATACCGTCAAAAAATCACCACAGCTGGGGTCTCCAAAACTTCCTTCTGCATCTGCATCTGGCATGCTGTATGCATTTTGTGGACACATAAAGTGTTCCATAACTTTGTCAGAATACATTGTCCTATTCTCTCCTTTTTTGCTTTTTGAACAATTTATTTCGAGCTCATGCTCATAATGTATTCTAGTTTAATTATTTGTTTCTGTCAATTGATGAATTTCAAAAATAATTCTTTTTATGAATTTCAAAAATGATTCTTCTTACAATCAAAATGATACCCTCTCGGAGTAACCATTCTTCCATTGAGAACTTTTGTCTGCGAATTACCAATAAACACGGTATGAAACATATCAACCTTGATATCTCGTAGTTCCTGCAATGTCATGATTCGCATTGCCTCACCTTCTCTTGCAATGTTCTCTACTATACCGCAAATTGTATCTTTTGAACGTTCCTTTAACACAATGTCGCAGGCTTTCTGCAGATAATCCTGTCGTTTTTTACTGGAAGGGTTATAAAGGCACACAACAAAATCTGCTTCAGCCGCTACTTTTAATCGGTGTTCAATCGTTTCAAATGGTGTTAGCAAATCGCTTAAACTAATGACACAAAAATCATGAATCAATGGCGCACCAAGCAGCGCAGCCCCACCAAGTGCTGCGCTCACTCCAGGAACTATTTCAAGTTCCACTTTGGGATACTCTACACCAACTTCATGCATAAGACCTGCCATACCGTAAACACCTGGGTCACCGCTACAGATGATAGAAACCGTCTTACCTTTTTTTGCTTCCTCAAATGCCATCTTACACCGCTTTACTTCCTGTGTCATCGGTGTGGACAAAAAGAGTTTATCGGGAAATTTTTCTTTTACCAGATCGATATAAACCGTATATCCTATGATAACATCACTGTTTTGCAAAGATTCTACTGCTTTGATTGTCATTTGCTCATAGGATCCAGGTCCAATTCCAACTACAAAAACTTTGCTCATTTTCTATACCTCATGTTCTTTTCTGTCCTTCACAATTATTAGCGAATAATAACTACTCTGCTCTGGCATATCTTCGATCGAATCATAGATTTTCTCATTTCCCATACCACAGTTTTCAATCATTACCGCCTGTACACTAGCCTTCCATAGCACTTGTTTTACTTCCTTCATCTTTTTCCCAGTCTTCATGAATACTTTTGTACCTGAAAGTTTGAGGGCTTCTTCTACCTGATTGAATGCTGGTATTACATGAAGTGATTCTTCCTTTTCTACAAGTCCGATTGAAAGTCTTGCAGCAACCGCACAAAAAGATGTGATTCCACTTAGCATTTCTACATGGTATCCTGCATTTTTCAAATAATGATGCACATACAAATAGGTCGAATAAACACTTGGATCTCCCAGTGTCAGATAAACAGCCTTTGTTCCCTGATCTAGATATCCTGCAATTATTTTTGTTCCACGTTTGTGGTTTTCCTCAAGAATCATAATGTCCTTTGTCATAGGCATAGAAATTGCCACCAGTTTTTTCTCCGCCAGTTCTTCATAAACTTGTTGCACAATCTGATAGGCTACGCTAGTTTTTGGATTCTCTCCTGGAACAAATACAACATCACTTTCTTTAATCAAACGCAGTGCTTTTAAAGTTAAAAGTTCCGGATCTCCCGGTCCAACTCCTATTCCATATAAAATTCCTTTTTTCATTCGATTTTTTATATCCTCCGGATCTGTGATTCTATTTCATCATTAAAACATGCTATCTTTTAATTTTTTCATTACTAAGTCATAGTTTTCTTCCTTATGGGGAAAATTGCAGTCTGTGCATACCTTGATTTGTTTTCCGTTCTTCTCCATGTACTTCGGATATCCTAGGCAGTCTGTCATATTGTACATCGGGCAGTAACAAAACAGACAATTGCTCCCATTTTCAAGTCCCTTGTGACACGGATAATATTTACATTCTTTATTTTCAAAATAACGATACGAATTCATATAATCTTTTCTATCCTTTATACTTTCTCACACATGTTGCAAAACCCTTTACGAACTCTTTATTTGAATCATAATACAGATGCGGAAATCCCCACCAGTAATTTTCTCCTGCCTGCACACAAGAAAAACTACGGTTAGATATTGGTTTTCCTGCGAGGCAGTCTGTGCCATTGTTATCGCTATCAAAATAATGAAATTCATGTGCCTTTATTTTGCTCTGGCACTTCAAGAAGGTCTCTTTATTTGCAGTCAGTGTACTATAGCCAAATCGAACTAATTTCCCTGCATATGCGCATTTTCCAGGTATTACTCCAACCATGGAATACGTTTTTTCCTCCTGTGTTACCAAATTTTCATGAAGATACATAAAGCCACCACATTCTGCAATCGATGGCATTCCTTTCTCAATTGCTTCTTTGATCGCTGCTTTCATCTTGTGATTCTCCGACAATTCCTTTGCATAGAGTTCTGGATAGCCACCACCCAAAAGAATTCCTTGTATACCTTCTGGAAGCTTCTCATCATGTATTGGTGAAAACGGAATACATTCCACTCCCTTTTCCCGTAAAAGATTCGTGTTTTCTTCATAATAAAAGCAGAAGGCCTCATCCTTTGCAATTCCTATCTTTACCTTCTTTTGTGCATGGATATCGCACGGTTTTTTCTGCTCCAGTTTCATTGGTTTTGCATTACTTGCAATGGCAAATAACGTTTCAAAATCAATCGTACTATCCAATACGTTAGCAGCCTGATTTAGTTGTTCCTTAAGATTTTCTACTTCCTGTGGTAGTAATAACCCCAAGTGTCTACTTTCGATCTGAATATCCTTCATCGTCGGCACATAACCGACTACATGAATTTTTAATTCTTTCTCAATTTCTGTTTTAAGTTGATGAAACATCATTTCGCTCATTTTATTTAAAATGACACCTTTGATCAAATGTTTCTTATCATACTTTAAAAAACCACTAATCAATGGGATTACAGATCTCGCCATCCCTCTGGTATCAACAACTAAGATGATTGGTGTTTCGGATACTCTTGCAAGATCATAAGAGGATGCTTTATCACTGCTTCCAGCTAATCCATCATATAATCCCATAACACCTTCTAATACCGCAATATCACAATCTTTCATTCCTTGTGCTAGAAGCTGTCTAATCCTCTTTTTTCCAGTAAAGAAGGTATCCAGATTTTTTGAGTGAATACCAAGTACTGCTCGATGGAACATAGGATCAATATAATCCGGACCACATTTAAACGCTACTGGTTTTCTTTTTTTGCAGAGCAGATTTTGAAGCAACGCACATGTAATAAGTGTTTTTCCACTTCCACTTTTGGGTGCAGCCAGCATGATTCTTGCATTATTGCTCATAAGTTTCCATCTCTCCTTTCATTGTAAAAGAAAACATGGTAACTGGATTTTCTGCTTGCATCATATGATATGCTCCGATCTCTTTTCCATGGTTAATCTGTATTTGTGTAATCGAAAGATCCTCTACTTCCATCTGGGAAATCAAATTCGATATCTCACAAAGTGTCTCTACCGTCACCGTATTGATTACAACGCGTACCGAATGACTCTTCTCTTTTATACTCTCTACTATTTCTTTTAGATTTCTTCCGCTTCCACCAATAAAAACATGGGTTGGTGACGGAAGATTTAAAAGGGCGTCTGGTGCATCGCCTTCGACATATGTTACATTATTTAAGTCAAACATTTCGCAGTTCTTCTTTGTAAGTTCCATTGCTTCCGGTTTTTTCTCAATTGCATAGACCTGGATTTTGTCCGACAATTCTGCACATTCAATTGTAACCGAACCTGTACCACTTCCAACATCATAGACAACTGCATTCTTTGTTAGCTGCAATTTGCTAATGCTAACCGCCCTTATTTCCGACTTTGTCATCGGTACTTTATCACGGATAAATAAATTATCTGCTAATCCATACGTTAAGACTTCCGTCGCCCTTGGATTGTAAAAGAAGCAGGTGTACAGCCCTTGTGGCAATGCTTCTGGAATGTTAGAAGGGTAAAATATATCTATTTTTTCATCCTCATAAGATAGCGAATATCCCAAAGAAATCTGAACCTGTGTCATATTATTTTGCATTAATTTCTCACAAACAGATCGTATATCATCGATTCCTGACACCAGCAAAAAGGTCTTTTTGTTCTTTCTTATTGCTCCAATAACGTTTGCATTTCTACCATGCATACTTATTATTTTTGCATCTTGCCAATTCGTATGTAATTTTGCAGCCAAATAGGATATCGAAGATATACCCGGTAGAATCTGAACGTTCACCTTCCACTGATTTGTACTTATTTCTTTTTTTATTGCTTCACCTAATTTCTCCATACCACTATAAAAACCGGTATCACCAGAAAAAAGAACGACTGCATTCTGATAATTGCTATGTTCTTTTAAATAGGGAATGATATCGTTTGCAAGGTAAAAAGGTACTTTTACGATTTTTTGTCTTACAGAATCCAAAATCCGTTCTGCGCCAAATACTACATCTGCATTTTTAATCGCACAAGCCACTTCCCCAGTCCAGGTCTCGACTGCTCCCATACCTATACCGACCAAAGAAATCGTTTGTTGACAACTTTTTTCCTTCAAAGTCAGTTCTCTTCCCATATTCTTTTGCAGAATATTAAGAATCGCATCAAAGGAATAACCTTGCTCCTTCGGGCATCCTATCATACAAATTTGAACACCACATTTTTGGGCTGCCATTACTTTTTCCATCTGACCACCGGCATGACCACTTTCCTTTGTGACCATGATTTCAATTTCATATTCCTTCATAATCACTTCATTCATCGCCTGTGAAAAAGGCCCCTGCATTGCTATGATCTGTTTGCCTGCAATTTTATTCTCCTGACATATTTTAATGCTATCTGCTCCTGGCAGTACTCTCACAACTAGCCTTCTTCGTAGTTCTTCATCTGCCGCATAAAGAGATAGTTCTTTACTCCCTGTCGTCAGTAAAATATTCCCTGGCGTCTTTTTCAGATACTCGCTACAAGCAATTTGATTTTCAAACCAAACCATGTTTTGTTCTTTAACCATTTGCTCTTGATCACGTAACATGCGATAGTAAGGAACCTTTGTCAAGCTAGATGCTTCTTTTATATTTTGAGAAACCTCCACTGCAAAAATATGAGTTGCATCAATTACCATTGAATACTCCCCTTGTTCAAATAAACGTATCATAGCGACGGTATCAAGCCTGCCTTTTCGTATCTTTAATCCAGTAATATCCTTGTCCATATTCTTTAGAACTTCTTCTCCATAATCGGTTGCAACGAAGATCGTACATGTTCCACCATTTTTACAAATTGTTTCAGCAAGTATTCTTCCTTCCGTCGTTCCTCCAAAAATCAATATTTCATTCATCTGCAACAACGCTCCATTTCTTTTCAGCAATTGCTATGGTAACTCCGTCCTTTGCATATTTATCCGCTACTAAATGCCCTCCTTGTGCACATGCTGCCATTGCAGAACGAGCACATACATTTTCAACTCCTACCTGGCTTTCTACAAATTCAGAAGCACAGAAGTCTCCTTTCACAGCCTGTAGTTGACGTTTATCAAAGGTTAAAAAAGGGACTTCATACTCCTTTGCAAGTAGGCAAATCCCTTCCTCCTCTTTTTTAATATCAATCGAAACAAAGCAAAAAATTGCAGATGAACGTATTCTATTTTCTTTTAGGCATTCCATCATGACTGCTTCGATTTCTTCTTTTCTCTTTCTCTTTTTGCAACCAATACCAATTACAATGACTCTTGGAATCAACTGTAACAAAGGAGAATACGGCGTCTGATATGGTGAAATTATAATATCTGCTTTTTCTTTTTCTGTAATTACGAGAGAGGAATTAAGCCTTCCTTCTATTTGTTTTTCAGCCCAGATAGAAACACTATCTCCTGCCAGTATTTTAGAGGAGATTTTTGCAATTCCCTTCTTGGGTTCTATCGCATATCCACGTTTCTTTGCAAATAGATCGACTGCAAATTTATGATTCAAGTCAGTCGATGTTGTAATGACTGCTCTTGCTTTCACCTCTTTTTCCAACAACTTGGCTATTTCATTTGCTCCACCCACATGACCAGATAAAATGGGTATCACATAAGTGCCAAACTCATCCATTACAAGCACGGGTGGATCTGTCAGTTTATCTTTTAAAAAAGGAGCGATTCCCCGAACTGCAATTCCTACTGCACCAATGAAAAGCAGAATATGTTTGTGGTTAAATCCTTGTTCTATCCATTCAGCCATGGTAACACTATTTTTCTCTGCCTCAGTCTGCACTTTACTATGACTGCATTTACTTATAATTTGAGTATTATATTGCTCTGAAAGTTTTTGCTGAATCTTCTCAGCAAGTTTTTCGCCATTCTCAGTAAAACATATAATATCTATCTGCTTCAAAGATTCTTCCTATCCTTTCTCTTACTTATTTTTTCTAAATTCCGTTTCAAACGTCGGATCATACAATTTGGAACGAGCATACTTTTGATGTCCGATTGCATCTCCTATAAGTACAATCGCTGTTTTTGTAATCTGATGCACGCGAGCGGTCTCTTCTAAAGTCCCCACGGTACAAAGATAGGACTCTTCCTCTGACCACGTTGCTTTGTATACAAGAGCACAAGGTGTTTCCCGTTTGTACCCGCCCATCTCAAGCTGAGCTGATAGTTTCGCAAGCATCCTTGTACTTAAATAAATGGCCATGGACGCACCATGTCTTGCGAGACTTTCAATGCTTTCGCTTTTCGGTACTAAGGTCTTTCCTTCCATCCGTGTAATAATAAGCGTCTGCGAAACCTCTGGCAACGTATATTCAATATTTAGTGATGCTGCTGCTCCAAAACAGGCACTTACTCCTGGGCAACTTTCATATTCTATTTTACCATCGTCTAAGCAATCCATCTGCTCTCTGACGGCTCCATAGATGCTTGGCTCCCCTGTATGCAAACGGACAATATTCTTATCTTTATTTTCCGCTGACGTCATAACTGCTACTACTTCATCCAATGTCATGGTTGCACTATTATAGACTTGGCATTCTTTTGAGGCATACGATAAAAGTTCTGGGTTCACTAATGACCCTGCATAAATAATAATATCTGCTTCTTGTAGCAGACGCATTCCTCGTACTGTAATTAAATCGATTGAACCTGGACCTGCTCCTACAAAATAAACCATACCTACTCCTCCTAAATCAATTGTTCAGATATTACTCCTTATTTCAAAGATTCTATTCTATCGTTGTAATAGCTCCGCCAGCAGTTTTTTTGCTCCACTACTCGCTCCAAGCTCTCCAAATTGATTGTCATATACCATACATTCGATTTGTATTTTCCCCACCGCACGCCTTTTTAAATAGAATTCTATTTTTTCCATCAGTTGATCCATCGTCTTCGAAAGAATACAATTCTCTTTAAGTATGTGGACTGCTTCCGTAGTTGTAACACATTCCATCATCTGCTGTAACACTTCAATTGATGCACCTGCTTTGAGGCTTGCTGCTATGATTAATTCCATTCGACAATCGCCCTCTTTCGAATGCGTATTCATGATGCCACCTGCCACCTTCACAAGCTTTCCAATATGTCCAGTCAAAAGCATTTTCTCAAATCCACACTGAATTGCCATATCGATTGTCTCGCCAATAAAATTGCTGCATTTCACACTTTTATTAAGATCATAGTTGTAGGATTCCTTCATAAAATCAAGTCCATAATTGCCAGGAGATACTGCTATCATTGTTTCGCAAGCCTCCCTATGTACATTTAATTCAACCTTTATGGTATCAAGAAGTGCCTGACTACTCATTGGTTCAACAATTCCACTTGTTCCAAGGACAGAAATCCCACCTACGATGCCAAGTCTCGGATTAAACGTATGCTTGGCAAGTGTAAGGCCATCCGGAATCGATATTTCTACAAGGAGCGTTCCCTTGAAGTCTGCAAGATGACATAGTTCCAATACTTCTTTTTTAATCATCTGTCTTGGTACACGATTGATTGCTGCATTGCCAACCGGCTGATCCAGTCCTGGTTTTGTCACAAGTCCTACACCAATGCCACCCTCTATGATAATGCAGGCTTCCTCTTTGGCATGATCCGTTGATTCTATTGTAACTTTGGCAAACACAAGGCATCCTGTTGTGATATCCGGATCATCTCCACCATCTTTTCTTACTGCGCAGCTGACACTCGTTTCTTGTCTGAACGGATTTAAAATCTGTGCATGGTATGGAATCCCTTTTGGAGTCATAATCGTAATCATTTCTTTCTCTTTTCCAAGTAAGAGCATGTAAGCTGCTGCCTTTGCCGCTGCAGCAGCACAGCTTCCGGTTGTAAATCCGTGTCTCATCGTGTTCTCCATTTCCCTTTTTCATAGAAATCGTTGTATTACATTTGATAGAGAATTGCGTTGCATATTGCGGCTGCAATGTTACTCCCACCTTTTCTTCCTATATTCACGATATGTGGAATATCGGTTTCTACGATGAGTTCTTTCGCCACTTCTACATTTACAAATCCAACCGGTACGCCGATGATAAAGGATGGAATATATTCCTTCTTTTGATACATCTCATATAATTGAATCAATGCCGTTGGAGCATTTCCCACAGCAAAAATAACTGGTTTTTCTAATTTTGAAGCCATTTCCATACTAATCGTTGCTCTTGTTACCTGACGTTTCTTTGCAATCCTTGCAACTTCTTCCTCTGCCATAAAGCAATGTGCACTTCCACCAAATTCAGCTAGCTTTTTTTTATTAATTCCAGCAAGCGCCATATTTGTGTCGGTAACGATATCTGCACCCTTTCTTATTAATTCTTTGGCAGATGCTATGGCATTTTGGGAAAAAACTAATGTGTTTGCATAATCAAAATCAGCGCTGGTATGAATCGCACGCTTTGTCACCAGTTCCTGGTCTTTTGGTAATGTAATTCCTTTTTCTTTTAAGATTTCACTTATGATTTCAAAGCTTCTTTTTTCTATTTCATCTGGTAGTACACACTCGATTCGTTCCAATTCTTTATGACCGCTACAAGTTTCTGTCATTTTCCACCTCTGTTCTATATGATTACATGCCCATCATGTCATAGATTTGTTTCATATCCAGATGTTCACGCAGTCAAATATTGAGTCAGCTCCAATCCAACTCATCTGTTGTATGCAATTTTTTTAGTCCCGCTTTTTCTGCTGTTTGTAATAATTCCAGATTACGCTCATTCATAGATCCCGTTTGTTTTAAACAATTCAATATATAATCACACTTCCGGATCGCTACTTTTGCTTTTTCATATACCGCATCTGAAATCGGTTCAAAGCTTTCCTCCACAATGACAGCATTGGCAAGATGTTTCGCAACCTGATAATCAATATCATTCTTATGTAGAATTCCCGTGATAAATGGGATTCCTTTTTGCTGTAATTTTCGATAAGTCGTAATTCCACTTCCACCACCAGCAATCACAAATACATTTGGTCTTCCGAATGTCTGATTCATTTCCAGGCTACCAAATAGTGCATTATAACTTCCGTTATTCAGATGATACAATTCCTGAATAACCTCTTCTTTAAAAATATCTTCTGGTTTTCCATACCGAAACACTTTCCCATCCTTGACACACAATACATAGTCCGCAACTTTTTGCGCCAAATCAAGTTCATGTATGGACATAAACACCGCAATCTTCTTTTTATGGGCCAGCTTTTTAATGATTTCCAATAATTCTAATTTGTAGTAGATATCCAAAAAAGAGGTCGGTTCATCTAGTACAATCAACTGCGGTTCTTGACAAATTGCTCTTGCCAAAAGCACACGTTGCCTCTGTCCATCACTGATTTTCGTATAATCACGATCCTTCAGGTTTGTAATATGAACCAGCTCCATTGCCTGATTTACTTTACTTCGATCTTCCCTCGTGAGGATTCCCATTCTTCCGGTATACGGGTATCGACCCGTTGCAACAACATCTTTACAGGTCATCATTTCTGTTTTTATTTTCTCTGTAAAAACGATGGATGTTTTCGTGGAGAATTCTTTATTTGTCATGGTATTAATATCTGAAGAATCCATGAGAATGGTCCCTTTGATTTCTTTTAAATACTTTGTTATGGTTTTTAAAATTGTTGATTTACCAGCCCCATTCGGGCCAATCATTGCTAGTATTTCTCCCTTTTTTATGTGAATATCAAGTTCCTCTATCAATGCCTTCCCTTGGTATCCTACTGCGAGGTGATCGGTAAACAAAAAATAATCATGTTCCATAAGAAGAATCACCTACCTTTCGAATCATCATCCATATTACGACTGGTGCGCCAAATATAGCGGTTACGGAACTGATACTAAGCTCTGTCGGAGAAAAAGCAGTCCTTGCTATTAAATCACATCCCATACAAAAGATTGCACCACCAAGAAAACTGATTGGTACTATAATAATTGGTTTTGATGTATTTAGGATTCGTTTGATTAAATGTGGAACTGCAATTCCAACAAATGAGATTGGTCCAGCAAATGCGGTTACACAGGCAGATAACATGCTCGAACATAAAATAATCAGAATACGAAACCGTTTGATGTTTACTCCCATATTCTGTGCATATGTCTCTCCCATTTGATATGCGCCAATCGGCTTTGCCAGCAAAAATGTGATAGTCGTAGTGATTAAAACAATCACAGACATGACGCTTACATTATCCCAGGAGACACCAGAAAATGATCCGCGCGACCAATTATGGAGATTCACAATATTAGCATCATCCGCAAAGGTAACTACAAAATCTGTTATAGCAGAGCAAATGTAACCAATCATAATTCCACTTACAATTAACATCGACATCTTCTCTACTTTTCCTGCCATGATAAGTACAAATTCCATCGAAATCAAAGATCCTGCGAAAGCAGCAATTACCAGCATTCCTGAATTTAATACGTAGGATTTATTTAATGCAAAAACCATCAAAAGCGCGACGATAAGTTTGGCACCCGATGAAATACCCAGAATATAAGGGCCTGCAATCGGATTATGAAAAAATGTCTGCAATAAAAATCCAGAGAGTGCCAATGCACCTCCTAACACAATGCTTGCAGTCACTCTTGGCAATCGAATTTTCCAGATAATATTATAAGCGGTATCATCCGCTGCATATCCCATAAGAATATGCAGGATTTGCTTGGCAGATATCGTAACACTTCCCATTCCGATATTTAAAAACAGCAACAAAAAAAATACCACTATTAAAAGAAGAACTGCTATCACATATCTTTGGTACTCTTTTTTCATCCTGTTTCCTCACTTTATTCCATGCGATAAAAATATTTTAGATCCTTGCTTCCTCCACCAGAAAAGATTTGATGCATTTCCAAAATAACCTCGCCAAGTTTTGTTGTCTCTTGATAAAGATTCTGATTGGTACACCATACATTTTTCTCTTTCACCGCTTTTAGGTCTGCCAATAAATGATTCTTTGCCGTCAATTCTTTCACCGAGGTAATGCCCCCGTCGATTGTTCCGTTATATATAATAAAATCTGCATCCTTTGCGGTCTCATAGAATTTTTCCATCTCTAGCGTTGTGGTAGACATTGCTTCATCTTCCCCTATATCTTGAAAGATATAGTTGCCACCTGCAAGCTCGATCATTTTTGAAACATAATCTCCTGGCTTTCTAGTTACTGCATATCCAGATGAACTAATGTAAAAAAAGGCCACACTTTTATCTGTTTCCTCTTTCCCATTATCTGAAATCACTTCATTCATATAGGCTACCTGCTTCGTAAACTGTTCTTCTGCCAAAGACTCTTTCCCTAATAATGCAGCATAAGCTTTTATCCACTCCGTTCTTCCAAGTGGATGTTCTTCGTAGCTTGACCAATCCGTAAAAACAGGTATTCCCAATTCTTCCATTTTTTCTTTCACCGCTGGAGTATGATTGATCATCGTTGATTCAATTGCAAGACGACAGTCGCTACTTAAAAGTAACTCGTAATCTGGCTCACTGTACTTACCTGCGTAAAGGATAGCTCCATCTTCCATTGCTTTTTTTACATTCTCGTTATACCAGTCCGAAGCTTTGGCGCCAGATAATTTCACTGAAGATAATCCACCTAATGCATCAAAAAGACTTATGGACGATGTTGCTGCTATGTAGATATCGGAAATAGGCTGTCGCAGAATCACAACATCAGGCTGAAGTTTTTTGGGAACTGGTTGATCTTTTGGTACTACAAAATATCTGCTTCCATCAATAACACTAAGTAAAGAATATCCGCCTTGGTAGTTGTCAATGCGGAACTTTGTTGCATAGGAAAGCTTTGTAGTATTTTGATACACTAGCTTTTCATTCTCACTGACATCTAAAACCTGAATTTCGGCTTGTTCAATTACAGCCTGTTGTGCTATTCCAGTGGCTTTTTCCTTATTCTTTTTTGTATATTTATCTACTTTTACAATACTACTCGTATCAAACACAATGGAATAATCAATTTCGTGAGGTTCACTCATCGCAACGGTTTGCGCTGTAAATTCAAGTGGTTCTTCTAAATTCTGAACGGGTATTTGAAATGTGGAATTTCCTTCTTTGTTTATCGGATAATAATATACATCACCAATCCGCATGAAGTCATAATTTTTACTGCTCCATATAACGGTAGCTGTTACCGATTTTCCCTGCACATCAATCGTCATCGGCGATTCCACAGAAGCCCTGCCTGAACCACCCGATAATTCTACTGCAATAGTATAATTTCCATCTTCTATTGCATCGGTTGTGTTTTTACAGGATGTTAGCATAATAAAGCTAAGCATTACTGCTATTAGCAATGTAATTCTCTTTTTCATTCTTTTTCTCATTTCTATGTAAATATGAAATTGCCCTCTGTAATAGAATAGGCCACTATATTCTAATTATTTTATCTTCTTAGGATTTGAGATTGAAACCTTATGATCATACCATACACCCTTTGTTCCAATAAGTGCTAAGTCAAACTCCTCACCAATGGCTGGGACTGGAATATCAAACCCATATACATCTTCTGTAGTGCCATCGCTATACGTTACCGTATCTGTTGTAGGCTGTAAAAGCTCGGTTCCATCCTTTTGTGCATCCTGCGCCATTCCTTCATACAGATTTACAATCTTCTTAGATGGAAGACTAACATGAATTGTCATTTTCCCATTCTCAACCGTTAAAACACCTTTGTTATCATTCGCCTCATTTACATGAAACATGCTGCTGTCAGTCTCAAAATTTGCACTATAAGTTCCGTCTTCTAATGTTTCGGAAACAGAATCACCAGAAGTTAATACAGCATCACTTGCAATTGCTGCTGCAGCATGAGCTACATAAATACTTTGAATCTCTGCAATTCTACCAAGGCCTTCAATCTGTGTCTCAATGCTGTCAAATTCTTCGGATGCTTCAAACTGACTCTTCCATGAATCAGCATCCTCTCCTGCCATATCATTATTTGCATGATCACCTGCAACTACCATAAGTGGACGAAGAATTACTTTCTTATAACCTGCTGCTTTTACCTTTTCTATTACTGCTTCACATGCTGTATCTTCAGGTTCTCCTTCTACTGTTCCAATAAATACATTATCATAACCAAACTGTTCCATCTGCGCCTGCATCTGGTTATAGGTTACACTGGCTGTATGAGAAGTACCATGTCCCATAAATACAAATGCTACTCCATCTTGTTTTACTGCATCCAGACTGTCATACCCTGCTGTAGCAACTGCTTCCTTTGTAATCGCTTGTGCAGCTGCAGCTTTATCTTCATTGATTGCGGTTGCATCTTGGCCAACTTCACCAAGCAAAGGTTCTGCTATTTTGACGGATTCAAACTGATCTTGATAACTTGCTACTGCTTCTATGAGCTCATCATACTCAGCACCGTGCATCAGATGGGTTGGCTGAATCACAAGATTTTTGACACCATTCGCTACTGCACGCTCTAAAGCTTGAGCCATGTTATCGATTTTTTCATTATCGCGCGCCTGAACATGATTAATGATAATCTGTGCGGTAAACGCCCGTCTTACCGACCAGTCTGGATAGGCATTTTGTAACGCTTTCTCTACTCCACCGATATCGGTAGCACGGCTATCATTAAAAGAAGTACCAAAACTGACTACCAAAAGTTCATTTTCACCAATGCCATCCGCATTCAAAGGATCATCTGCCGATGCATCACCAGTATCTCTTCCAAAATAATCGGGGTCTGCATATTCACCTGCTACTAATTCTTTTTGTACATCGGTTAATGCATCCCATGCTACTTTTGCTTCTTCGCACTGTACATCGGTACCCTCTGTCCTTTCTTGAACATAGATAGCATCAATCAAAGCTGCTACTTTGTCGGCTGCTTGCTGATCGGATAATTGTTCCGCCTCAGTCTGTGTCTGCTTAGTCACGGTTGTCTTTGATGAACCACATCCTGTAAGAATTGCCGCTGTCATTGTACATACCATTAACAATGCTAATGCCTTTTTTTTCATAAATTTCTCCTTTTTTAAACAACTTTATATTTTTTCACATCATGAAAAGATGATACCAAGAGAAATCCACTATAAAAAAACTCCGCTCAATAATGAACGGAGTAAATGACCATAATAAGAACAACTGGAAGTAACTACAATCCAGTCCTTATGAACAGTACGATCAATTACTCGTGATCTAGAATTTCTTCTTGTACCAATAACTGGCAGGTTTCCTGGCTGAAAGATCATTGCACAAATATTACCTTCCCAATGCATCTATTTATACATCAGTGGTTTTATCGATATTTGCACTCCCTTATCACAGTGACGAGATCGTACAGGACTTACACCTGTTTCCCTTTTAACCCTTATGAATCGATTGCTTTATAAGGGCACCAACTATTTTCGATATGAAATTATTCGTAGTTTAACATAAAAACATGCCTTTTACAAGAAAGTCATGCATTATTCCGGAAGAATTCATTACGATACATTTTGCATTCTTTGCAATATTGATTTTCTCCTCTTGTTCCCACTATTTCTTAGTCTTTTAGGACTTACCTAAATATATATGGAGTAAAACTTTTATTCTTATTCTTGTTTTGTAAGTAACCGTTTGTATGTCATATCAATACCAAATGCTCCAAGCGGTGCTGTTATCAAAATAGCCAGCACTGCAACGGTTAAAACGATTTTGCCGCAACCAAGTCCCATCGCAAGTGGTACTCCACCAATTGCTGCCTGAACCGTAGCTTTTGGCATATAACCAATCATACAAAAAAGTCGCTCTTTCATGGATAATTTAGTTTTAAGCATACAACAAAATACGCCTGCCATTCGAAATATGAGAACACCAAAAATCAAAATAATCGCTGCAACGCCCGCTGAAAGTGCATAACTAATATCTACGGTTGCTCCTACCAAAACAAAAAGCATAACTTCTGCTGCCACCCATAATTTTGAGTATTTACCAGAAAGTCTTTCTGCAACGATTTGTCTCTTTCTTTGTAAAGCAATTCCAATACTCATTACCGCTAACAACCCCGAAAAAGGTACAATTCCACCTACTGCATTTTGTAATGTTATCATTAAAAATGAAATACATAATAGTATAATTACTTTTATCGAATCACGAATATGAACTTTCTTGAAAAACACTGCTAATACTATCCCAATTGCTGCACCCACAATAACACCGGTTATAATGGATACTGGAATCTGCACAAAGCTCATTGGAGATATTATGTCACCCTGCGCCAATCCAGTAAATGCAGTAAACATTACAATAACAAATACATCATCAACTGATGCACCTGCCATGATAAGCTGTGGTATATTGTTATTCTTACCATAACCTTTTTCCATAAGCATCAGCATTTTAGGTACAATAACTGCTGGGGATACGGCTCCAACAACAGCTCCCATAATAGTTGCTTCCAACACGGAGATTCCTAACAGTCTTGGAGCTAATAGAACCATACCTAAAATTTCAAAACAAGCTGGAACAAAGCACATCAATACAGCTGGTCTCCCTACTTTCTTTAAATCATCTAAATCTAATGCCAAACCCGCTCTCGTTAATATAATAATAAGAGCGATTTCTCTTAGATCTGCTGAGATTCCCAAAAGTGAGGAATCAAGCAGGTTTAAAACATACGGTCCAAGAATGATTCCTGTAAGCAACATTCCTAACAATCTTGGGAGTTTTAGTTTTTGAAATATCCCTCCTAAGGACATTCCGAGTAAAAAAATTAGAGCAATACTGGTAAGCATTTCGCTACCTCCTTCGTAATATTTTAGGAGTCATTAACCTCATCGGTGGTTTAGGCAATAGCCACGGGAGACTCCATTCCCATATTACTTATTTTTCATGAAAACATTTATAAATTCTTTTATAGGCATAAAAAAGCTGATAACTCTATATTTTCTACAGAAGTCATCAGCTAGCATGCGGTTTTGGTATTACTACCAAGGGAGACCTTCATTCCCTTTTACTTTTATTCAATTGTAAAACCTTGATAAACTCTGTTCATTTAATTTTTCTATCACACTAAATATGGTAAAAACATCTTTGCCATTCCTAGAAAGATAAAAAATCCACCAACATCAGTTGCGGTTGTTAGAAAAATGGAAGATGAAACCGCTGGATCTAAATGAAATCTTTTTAGCAATAGTGGAATAAGGAAACCAAAAAAACTTGCTATCACTAAATTTCCAATCATCGCAACTAAAATTATAATACCAAGAAATAAATTATCATATTTTAGATATATTATGAAGCCCGTAATAATGCCTGTTGCAAATCCATTGATTAGTCCCAGAAAAATTTCATTAATAATATACTTCCAATCATTTTTAATATCTACTTCGCCTAATGCTATACTTCGTATCATAATGGAAAGAGTCTGCGTTCCTGCGTTACCTCCCATTCCCGCTACGATTGGCATGGCCGCCGCTAATGCAACAACTTGCACAATAACATCTTCAAAAAGACCAACTGTAAAGGAAGCTAAAAAAGCAGTAACTAAATTAATAAATAACCATGGTAGCCTTCTTTGAATCGAAACACTAAGTTTACTACCAATCTTCTCATCTTTACTAACACCAGAAAGCATCAATAAATCTTCCGTATGTTCTTCTACAATGACATCAATAACATCATCGACTGTAATGATTCCAAGTATTGCATGCTTTCTGTTAACAACAGGGAGCACTTTTAAATCATATTTTGAAACAATTAATGAAACCTCTTCTTGATCCGTATCTGGATAAACATAAAGGATATTTTCGTTCATAATATCTTGTAACAAGCAATCATCTGAAGAAATTAAAACGTCTCTTAAATCAGCTATGCCTACAAGTTCATTATTTATGCCTATAACAAAAATTGATTCAATTACTTCTGTTTTTGGTCCTATATTTTTTATCTTTATTAAAGCATCTTTTATACATAAATTTCTTCGTAATGCAATATACTGCGTCGTCATAATACCGCCAGCAGTATCTTGCTGAAATCCCAAAAGCATCTGAATGTCTTTTGAGTCACGTTCCTTCATCAGTTTCAGCAATTCTTTCCGCTGATTAACTTTAATAATGCCTAATATATCAGTAATATCATCAGAAGACATATGCGTAAAAACTTGAACCATTTTTTTTAAGTCAATAAATTCAACTATTCTACGTTGAAAATCATCTTCGGCTTCTTCCATAATAAGCGCTATCTCGTTCGCATCAAGAAGTTCAAACAATAATAATAAACTATCATCTTCAAAATCTGTTAAAGCGTTTGCAATATCAATTGCATAATTAGCTTCTAATAGTTCCTTTAGCTCTTTCACATTTCCTGTGGAAATGAAATTTAACATAAGTTCCTGCAATTCTTTTAATTCCATAATGATACCTCCAATTTCATTTTTATTTGGATGGTATAACGGACAATATGCAGCGGGAACGTTTACATACTTAATAATGCAAGTATAATGTCTTATTCTTTTAAGGTAAAAGCAATCGACATACACTTGTCAAAACTATCATCAAATGATGATACCATAATAAAACGCAATCGCGGCTCCAAAGGGTCTTCCGCTATACCCTTACTACTTGGTATGTCCAATTACTTTCACCTCGCTTTCAAATTTATAACGCATTTTTCGTAAATTCTAACTCAAATTATAGTCTATTCTATTCCACTAGAAAAGTAAAGTATTTCTCTTTACAGTTTGTGATATTGCTTGCCACTCATGATCAAGGCTTTGCATTACGTATCCCTAGCATACTTTTTTTATTGCCTTCATAATTTCAATAGGCTCTTTCTCAATATTATTAAAATCCCCCCGCAAAAATTTTATTGCCATTTTTTCTGATTCAATTTCTTCCTGCGTTCTAATACCAAGCCTTCTTATCAAAGGTAATGGAGGACACCATCCTTGTATTGCATGCACAAAAAGAAAAAAACTAATTATTCCGGTTATAATAAACTTATAGGAAGATGTTAAGAAACCTATCAGTGAACAAACAAATATAATTGTCGCAGCATTTGCTTCTAGAACTCGTTCCGTGTCCCACTCATTATCTAATTGTTTTATTCGATTCGTTAAATTATTAGAATTCGCATACTGCTGTTTCTTAAGATTTTCTTCGGTTTTTCGCATTATTCTTTGATTTATCTTTTTACTTGTATGCATTTCTACTCTTTTGTTATTCGGTGCAATAATTAAATGAATAAATTTCATCCTACTTACTCCTTGTATATAGAAAAATGTTAAACTGTCATGAAATTATAATTTCCTTTGTTTTAAAAAATATGCAGTATTAAAATTTTGCTGCCCTTTGTTGCAAAAAGTCACTTGCTTTACCCCAAAAGATTTTTAATTCTAATATTTTCATACATGCATTCATTCCCAAATGGTTCTGCTCCTGTTATGTGAATACCTATCTTAGGAAACTGAAATTCATGTAAATGTTCATTTTCCCAGCCAAAAACAGCTTGAATACTAAAAAAATCGCCTGCAATCTGCGAGGCGATTTTTATGTCTACAAAACTTTATAAATATTTTTATTCATTTCGTAATGCATCAATTGGATTCAAGTTTGCAGCCTTATTAGCAGGCAGAAAGCCGAATAACAATCCAATTCCTGCAGACACTCCAAAGGATATCCCAATTGCACTCATTGATGGTGAACAGTCAATACCTACTAAATTTCCCAGAACTGTTGTCAGTAATCCACCTAGCAAAATACCGATGATTCCACCAAGAGTGCTAACTGTCGCCGCTTCTATTGCAAACTGATACCTAATATCGCGCTTTTTGGCTCCAAGAGATTTTCGGATACCAATCTCACGGGTTCGTTCGCTGACAGATACTAACATGATGTTCATAATACCTATTCCCGCTACGAGCAAAGAGATTGCTGCAATACCAACCAGTATATTTTCCATCATGCCTACCATATCATCCATCATGTCCAAAAGAGACGCCATATTTATTACCGTATACATATCAGAATCATGAAATACTGAGTATAGAAAATTTTCCAACACGTCTTGCGATGCATCCGATGCATCCGTTGATTTCATTTGGAAATAATAAGTCGATATACGTGCATTGCCACTAGCTCTAGCTGCTGTTGTATATGGAATATAGACACAATCGTCGGCTGAATTCTCTTCAGAATCTTCCTGTTCTTCCATAATACCTACAATTTTATAAGTATCGGAACCTATTTTTAGATTGGATCCCAACACACCGACATCATTGTATAATTGATCAGCAATGTAGGTTCCAATCACGCATACCTTATTGCGTTTTTCTACATCTAAATAAGATAGAAATCTGCCTTCTCCTATTTCATCCTCCTCCATAGCTGCATATGCTTCACTGACCCCAGATACTGACTTATTATCCAATGACTCGTGTTCATTGCGTAATGACTGCATCATTGTTACACAAGGAGATACTTCTACAAAATAATCCGGATTCTCCTCAAGGAACTTGTAAACTTCATCATCCGACAATTGTCTGGTATCTGTTTGGCTGGTCAGATTTACGGTAATCTGGCTGGCACCCATACCACCGAAAGAGTCCATGGTATATCCAATCATTCCATCCATGATACTCATCATCGCAATGACAGCACTTACACCAATAATCATACCCAGCATTGTCAAGAACGACCTCATTTTATTTCCTGCCAAACTGGAAAATGCCATTTTAACTGCTTGTGATATTTTCATTATACTACCAACTTTCTATATTCTTCCACATGACCATCAAAGCTAACTTTACCATCGTGTATTTTAATAACCCGCTTTGCTTCTAATGCAATGGAATTGTCATGGGTAATAATTACAATGGTGTTACCCTCTTCGTTCAGTTCTTTTAAAAAGTCCAGCACTTCTTTACTGGTTCTAGAATCCAGTGCTCCTGTCGGCTCATCTGCTAAAATAAGAGAAGGATTCCCAGCCAACGCCCTTGCGATGGACACACGCTGCTGTTGTCCACCAGATAATTGATTTGGTCGGTTCTTCCATTTATCGCCCAATCCAACGCGCTTCAATGATTTCATTGCTAGTTCACTTCTTTTATTTTCACCTATACCAGCATAGAGCAGTGGTAGTTCTACGTTGCCCAAAAGATTCATCTTTGGCAACAGATTATACTGTTGGAAAATAAAACCAATCTGCTTGTTTCGGATTTCGGCTAGCTGATTATCATTCATCTTGCTAACATCTATACCATTCAGACAATAACATCCGCTAGTAGGGACATCCAATGCCCCAATAATATTCATGATTGTAGATTTTCCACTTCCTGACTTTCCTACAATTGCTACCATTTCGCCATCGTCAATAGTAAATGAGATTCCATCATTGGCACGTACCTCACTATCACCCATTTTATATACTTTACAAATATCCCACAATTCAATTAAATGTTTTCTCTCTTCCATAAGACTACTCCACCGTTCCTGCAGGTGCACCACCCATACCTGTTGGTGGACCACTCACACCACCATTCATGCCACCCATCATTGTCATCACATCTGTACTTTGCTGTCTTGGCAAATAGATTATATCATCATTGGTTAGTCCACCTAGGATCTGTACATAAGACTCATTGCCGATTCCTACCTCAACCTGAACTGAATGGAAGCCTTCTAGAGTATTCGTATCTGCCGTCGTATTCTCCTTATCATTTTGTTCTTTCTCAGTACTGTTCAACTCTGTATCTTTTACATATACGATATTTCCACGCTGCACTGCATCCACCGGAATGCATTGAGCCCCCTCAACACTATCTGTTATAATGGTTGCATCGATATTCATACCCGGAAGCAGATTCCCTACTTCATCCATCTGCACAGTGACAGGATAGTCCGTTACTCCATTGCTGGTTACACCCTCCAAACTGATATTCGTAATGTGGCCTGTCATTTCTTCTCCTTCTAGCGCATCAGCAGTAACTTTAACCTCCTGACCAATTTCTATCTTAGTTACATCAAGTTCATCCACCGACATATCAAACTTTACAGAGGAAAGGTCATAAATGACAGCTAGTGGTGTTGCGTAAGTCGCGGTAATTGTATCTCCTGCTTTGGCATTCTTTGTGATTACAGTTCCTGAGATTGGTGCGGTAATGCTGTAATCATCCAGACTCCTTTTGGCGGAGTCTAGCTGATTCTGCGCACTTTCTACCTGTATCTTTTGACCAGCCACCTGATCTGTCGTGGAGGCATCCTCCAAAACTGCATACACTCGGTTCTTGTTCACATATTGTCCCACCGAGATGTTCAATTTCTCAATGGTTCCAGTTGCTCCCGCTACCAGTGTTCCTTGCGACTTCACCGCAAAAGTTCCTTCACTATTACAATCCACATTATCAACAGAGGCTGTTGCGGTCATGGAGGCATTAATACCCCCTGGGTTATTTACTTCAATCTCTACATTGCGGATTACCATATTTCCATTTAGTGCTGTCATTGTAGGTGCGATTTCCGTCACGGTTCCGCTGATCGATGTCAACTCATCTCCAACATATACCGTTGCCTTTTTCCCAACCCAACTCATCTTCACATCTGCATTGTTAAAAGGTACTGTCAGGTACATGACGGAATTATCATACACATCAGCAATCGTTGTATTTGCGCTAATTTTATCTCCTTGATCTACATATAACTTACTGATATACCCTTCAACATTGGACTTGAGTGACAAGTTATCCTTCGATGACTGCTGTGTCTTTTTTGCATCTTTATAGGATTGCTGTGCCTGCTTTAAGGATAATTTTGCGTTGGTAACATTGCTTTGTGCATCCTCAGTACTAAATTGATACATTAAGTCTCCCTCCTGTACCACATCTCCCTCTTCAAAGGAAGCTGTCTCGATATCCCCTTGCACCATGGATGTTATGGCATACTGATCCTGTGGTTCAATAACACCACTTCCAGTAATCTCAACATCTAGATCCATTGTTTCCATTGTTACTGTTGTATAACTGTCATCTGACATGGAAGTCTTTTGTTGCTGTATAACATACAATATAACTATAACTGCTATTACAATTATTAAAAGAAAGATACACAGTTTCTTATGCCGTTTAATAAATTCCCATATTTTCTTCAAGATATTATTCATTCTGATTTCCTTTCATCGATTCCAAGTAACTTTTTCCTATAATGCCGTTGCTATAATAATACGGACTCTTCCACCTACTGTACCATCGTAGTATGCTGTCAACTCATAACTGCTGAGATTCTTAACTTTACTTAATGTTGTCATATAATAAGAGCCATCCTTCTTCATATATACACTTACTTCATCCGATATCGCATAGGTTACTTTGCCATTTGATAGTTCTGTCCCCGTCACCGAGGATACCGTAATGTTGTTTAATGTCTTAATACCGGTGAGCGATCCGGAATTGCTAATTTCAAACTGGGCTGGTCCTATATAACCGTTCATTCCAAAGACTGACCCACTAGCGGTTCCCGTTTTTGTAATATCACCAATCTTATATCGATAAGTCCCCTGATAGGTCATAGTTGTTGAATTAACAATTTCCGACGCAGATAGCAAAATGCCATACTCGCAGTTATCTCCAGTAACACTTCTCACCATCAGCTCTGTAATCTCTTTGTTCGAATTAATATGATAATATAGTACATTTGAAGCATTGATAGTAATTCCAGCCAATCGGTTGCGTTCTTTACTATTGTAAATCGTGTCACTTGTATACTCTAAAATATTAATATTATCGGATAATTTGTATCCTGCATAACTCGTTGCGCTATTGTCTACCGTTCCATTCAGTTTATCCAATGATACTTTATTTACAAATGGCTTTCCGCTCTCGAATGTTACTTCAACTGATGTATGGGCAGAGAAGTCACTATTATCTCCTACCTCATATTCATGAACCTCTCCTAATGTATCCAGCATGGTAATATAATCCCGCACCTTTGTAGAATCATCCTCTTCATCATCATTAATTTTTTCATTCTTAGATAGTACAATACCACCAACAAAGGAGTCCATCTCCTTGGCGGAACCAATGCTAACAACTGTTCCATCTTTCCCTAGCAGTAGTGTTATATAATCTCCAATGTCGTAACTTCCAAGAACAGAAACCTGCTGTGCTGCATCCTGACTGGCAATTTTGTAATTTGTTCCTGCCACAGTTACACTGGTCGGGGTCATACGATCTGGCGACACAGTTCCCAGACGCCCCGTGACTCGAGTTTTATAAACAAAAACACTCTTCCGTTCGATTGAATAATACAAAACATCATATCGTGAAATATAATCTGCACTACTTTTAGATCCATCAATATAGATTGCTGCCTTCTTAGATGAAAATGGAATCTGTTTTTTCCAGTCTGCTCCTGCAATCACTGGTCCCTCCAACTCATCATAGACCAAGCTTAGATAATCTACATCTCCATTGGCATCCATGATATAACCGATACTGCTACCATAGATGACCCCATACTTATTCTTGGTCACCAGCATATTGTATAGCAGATTAATCGTATCCTTGTAATTCATCTTACTGCTGCTTTCACAATTAATGTTCGTATTTAGCTTCTCTGATTTGTAAAAAGATATCTTAGCAGATGCCTGATTCCCACCAAAATCAGAATTCTGATAACCAAGGACAGCTAAAACTCCATTGACTGCTTCCTGCAAAGTAATCGTTGCACTCGGACGGAATTTTCCGAAAATATCACCTTTCATCCATCCATTATCAACAGCGATTTTTATGTAGGGTGCATAGCTACTGGTCTTCTTTACATCCGAATACATGGAAGAAGTAACCTTCGCTTTGTTTTTATCTTTATATGTTGATAACTCCACGAGCATCTTCGCAAATTGCTGTCTGGTAACTTTTCCTTTAAGACCAGATGTTGTTGTCTTCGAAGAAGATACCGCCCCAGTAGATACTAGTACCTTTCTTGCCAGTTCCTCGGAATAAGTTGGATTTGTAGAAGCAGAGGCAGTCGACGTGTCTGTAGTCGCCTGTGAACTATAGCTATCCTCTGCCTTTACTATTGTCATCGGTAACAATCCCTGACCGAGCAGTACTGCTGCTAATAAAAAACTGGTAACACATCGATAACGGTTGCCTTTTATTTCCTTTTCTTTTTTTAATTTTTTACTATGTGTATTACGCATCTGTCTGACTCCTTTTTTGATGAACATTCTATGTAACAGTTAATGAAACTACATCATCAGGATACCGAATTATGTTTTTCCTCCATACAATCACGGATATCCTTCAAATATTTTGCTATTATATAGAAACAATCTAAACTGAATCTAAACTAATCTGGAAATCTTTTTTCTCCATTCCGCAAACGCATTTTCAATCAATACTCCGATGGATATAGATGGCACCAAAAAAAGCAGAAAGCCCTTTCATTCAGACTTTCTGCTTCATTTACTCCATTATTCTTCTTCGCTATACAATACCACTATAAACTTCGTTAAATTTTCTTTACACTCCACTTTAATTTCACCTTTGTGTAGCTCTATTACTCTTTTTACTATTGTTAACCCAATACCGGTTCCCTCGGATGCATGAGACTGGTCGCTCTGATAAAATTTTTGAAAAATCCGTTTTTGATTCATTTCACTAATTTCACTTCCAGTATTTGTGATTGTTACAATAAGTTTCTTATTCTTTTGTTCAATCAGCACAGCTACTTCCCCACCATCTTCACAAAACTTTATTGCATTATCAAGAAGATTAATCCAAACCTGCTTAAGCATTTCTTCATTTGCTAAAACGGTATACTCTCTAAAATCAGCTGAAATAATAAGATTTTTTTTCGTCCATTTCTTTTCTAACAGTAAAATGCAAGTTCTCAGTTGTTCTGATAAATTGAAGCTAGAAATATCATTTAAAATACTCTGGTTTTCTAATTTTGTCAGGCTCAGTACCTTCGTTGCCATATCCGATAAACGCGTTGCCTCTTCCACAATAATATCAATATATTCTTCTTTCTGCTCTTTGGAAAGATTCCCTTTTTGTATTAATTTTGCAAATCCCCTAATTGAAACAATTGGTGTTTTGAATTCATGAGAAAAATTATTTACAAAATCAGAACGAAACATCTCTGTATTTTCTAACTCTTCCGCTAAGGCATTGAAACTTTCTGCTATTTGTGTACCATATCCCATGTCTTTCAATTCCAATCTAGTGTCATAATTTCCTTTTGCAAGGTTTTTTAATCCATTCAGTAGTTTATTAATCGGCTGTAAAGGCTTTCGGCTAAAGAAAAAAGCCATTACTGCTCCGGAAAGTACACTAAATATAATTAAAGCTATAATAGGTATCAACGCATTATGCTTAGTTAATAAACCGAAATGATACATAATCCAGAAAATTCCCATTGTTAATGACATCGAAATTACTTCTACAATTACAACTAGTACCGTAAAAACCAACGTCAAAAAACCCCATCTAGGCTCTTTATGTTTCATTTTTTCACCGCCTTATAACCTAATCCACGAACAGATACCAGTTCAATTTCCGGATATGACTCAAAGCGTTTTCTCAAACGATTAATATGAACTGTAATTGTTTCCCATCCAGTCTGTGCATCCATGCCCCAGATTTCATCCATCAACTGAATTCTTGTGAATATTTTATCTGGGTAAGAAAGAAGCTTGTACAAAAGGAGAAACTCCTTCTGTGGAAGTGTCTGCACATCCTCTTCCCGCGTTACGGTATATGTATCATAGTGTAAGGTAACTTTTCCGATTTGAATCTTCCTTTCATTTACAATTTGTGCTCGTCTTAAAAGTGCTTTCACACGAATCAACAGTTCTTCCTCATCCACTGGTTTTGTCATATAATCATCCGTTCCTACCAGATAAGCTTGCTTTCTGTCACTCGGAAGCTGCTTTGCAGTCACCATCAAGATTGGAATATTACTGGCTACATCCCGTAACAATTTGGTAAATTCATACCCATCAATTTTGGGCATCATAATATCTACAATCGCAAGATCAAATGTTTCTTCATCCATCAGTTCTAATGCCTGTTCACCGTTTTCCGATGTTATAACGGTATAATGCTCTGCCTCAAGAATTGCGCGAAAAAGTCGTCTTGTGTTTTTATCATCATCAATTACAAGTATGTGAAACATTATGTCACCTCCATTTTTTCTAGTTCTTCCGTCCTTTATAAACGCTACGCTAAATTCACAGCTCACAATATATAATTTATTGTACCATAGTTATCTAAACTTAATCTAAACTTTTTCACACATTAGCAGAGAGCATTCTAAACGGTCTGCAACATATCAGCATATCCTTGGTATCATTACGCCTTCAAGTGGTTGAATTATTCTTTTCCCTCCTATACCAGTTTCCAACAAAACAATTGGTCTGGCCACATCAGAAGTAACTTTGCCTATGATGGCTGCATCTTCACAACCTTGGCACTTTTTAATCTCTGCTAATACTTCTTGACTTTTCTTATTTTCAACTGTAATAATCATTCTTCCCTCACAGGCAAGATATAGAGGGTCTAATCCTAATAGTTCATTCATAGCTTTTACTTCTCGTGTAATAGGAATTGCATCCTCCAATAAACAAACGCCTCTTCCAGCTACCTCTACTATTTCATTTAAGGCTGTCCCCAAGCCGCCTCTAGTAGGATCTTTCATTAATTTTATACTTCCCATATACTTTTCGAGCTGTTCAACAATGTTATTTAATGGCATACAATCACTCTTAATATTACCTACTACTTCTATTTGATATCGTTGAGTGGCTATAGTGGTGCCATGTTCAGCAATTCCTCCCGTTATTATAATCTGATCGCCTTCTTGTATTGGTTTTGGATTATAACCACCTTGTACCACACCTATTCCTGAGGTATTAATAAATAAGCCATCTACAAAACCCTTCTCCACAACCTTTGTATCACCTGTGATAATTTTCACTCCAGTTTTTCTACAAATCTCTCCCATGGACTGGGCAATTTTTTCTAGTAAACCCATATCAAAACCCTCTTCAATAATTACCCCACAACTTAAATATAAGGGTTTTGCCCCCGCTGTAGCTAAATCATTTATCGTTCCACAGACAGCTAGTTTACCTATGTCTCCTCCAGAAAAGAAAAGAGGTTTTACAACATAGGAGTCTGTTGTAAATGCAAGTTTTCCTTGAGCAACCTCAAAAACGGAGGCATCCAAGGAGTTTAGTAGCAGATTATTATCAAAATTCTTATAAAAAATCTCGTTAATGAGCAAATTTGTGTACTTACCCCCATCTCCATGACGTAGTGTAACTATATTCTCCATCCTAAATTTCCTCCCTATATCGATAGGCAATCGCACAAGATCCTTCCGTAGACACCATGCAAGGTCCATAGGGATTTACCGGATTACATATTAATCCAAAAAGTTTGCATTCCTTTGGTGTCTTGTTTCCCAGCAAAATATCCTTACACTCACAACTTATCCCATTTTGTTTAAATATAATTTTTAATGCAAAAACTTCCATCGCATTGAAGGCAGCATAGTTTTCATTAATTGTTAATGATGAATTCTCAACCCTGCCAATTCCTCTCCACTCTCCATTTGAAGTCTGAAACACCTCATCGATTAATTGATTGGCAATTGGGTTACCCTCCGCTCTTACACATCTTTTATAAAGATTTTCATATGACTGCTTTTCGTTTTGTACGATTTTTTTTACTAAGTAATGAATTCCAATTAGGATATCTCTAGCTTCAAATCCGCATACAGCAGCTGGAATTCCATAATCTGTTCCAATAAATTGAAAGTAGTTTGAACCTTTCACGGTTGCTACGTGCCCCGGACAGATTAAACCTCGTATCTCATTGTTAGGCTGCCCAAATATGTAATGTAATATTGGAGGCATAAGTTTTACTGAAGTGAGGAAAAAAAGATTTTTTATGCCTCTTTGGGCTGCTGTTTTTATAGTTAGCGCTATAATTGGGGCTGTGGTCTCAAAACCAACTCCTAGAAATACAAACTTTTTCTTTCTATTCCTATCTGCCATTTCGATTAAATCTAAGGGAGAGTAAAGTATCCTTACATCTTTTCCCCTCGCTTTTTCATCCAGTAAACATCCCTTAGTACCTCTTACCCTCATTAAATCTCCAAATGTAGCAATCGCAATATCGTATGTATTCAATAATTGTATAGCCAGGTCAATATAGCTTTCATCTGTCACACAGACCGGACAACCTGGACCTGATAAAAATTTTACTCTGGAGGATAACACGGACCTTAATCCTAGCTTCGCTATTATCTGAGTATGGGTTCCACAAACTTCCATAATTTTTATATCTTCTGTAACCAAGCTATTAATTTCATTGATTAGATGCTTCTCAAAACCCATATTCATACCCATTGTATATCACATCAACCTTTCTCATCCTCATCTAACAATCCTTTAAATATAGCAAACAAATCATCATAATTTTCCTTATCAATCCGTTCAATAGCGCATCCTGCATGAACTAATACAAAGTCACCTATTTTAGGATTTTCAATCATTTGAATGTTTATGGTTGTTTCTACACCCATCATTGTTACCTTTGCCCGTGTAGGAAAAACGTCTATAATTTCACCTGGAACTGCGATACACATCTTAAATCATCTCCTCCACCGCATCAACTATTCCTAGCTGTCCAACACAAATACCGCTGTCATTGGTGGGAATCTGTTGATTATAATAGACCGTAATATCTTTTTCTTTTAATCCTTTTAACATATATGTAAGTAGATAATTATTCTCAAAAACTCCCCCAGTTAACACAACTATTTTTAATTCGTATCTTTCGCTTATTCTACAAACCATGTCTATTGTTACATTTCCAAGTGTATTATGAAATTTAGCTGCAATGCTAGCAGGAGCCACTGTATTCTCTAAGTCTTTTAAAATACCAAATAGAATGCTTTTATAGTCAATTTGATACATCCCATTTTCTTCGTAAATAGAGTAAGAATAACCCTCCTCCACATAGGGATCTAAGATATTTTCTAATTCAATTGCTGCCTGCGCGTCATAAGTGATACGATGCCGTACGTTTAAGATAGCAGCAACACAGTCAAAAAGCCTTCCTACACTCGATGTCTCATAACAGTTTAGATGTTTATCAAGCGCTTGTTTCACTGTTTTAATACTATTTATATCAATTCCCTCTAAGATACTCCAGTTTTCATAATGAATGGAATGTAGAAAACTTACCGCAATTCTCCATGGTTCCCTTATGGCTTGGTCCCCTCCTTGAATTGCTACATACTTAAAGTGAGCCACACGCATGAAATTCTCTCTTGTTCCGATAAAAAATTCTCCACCCCATATCTTAGCATCGGTTCCTATCCCAGTCCCATCAAATATTACCCCAATTGCAGGCTCCAAAAGATGATGTTCCACCATGCAGCTAACCATATGCGCATGATGATGTTGCACTCCCATTTTTTTACCCACTTGACTCTTGGCATACACGGAAGACAAATAGATTGTATGCAAATCATGTGCAATTATGTAAGGCTTTAATCCCATCATAGTCCTTAAGTTCTCGATTGCTTTTTTATAAGTAATATACGCATCGTAGTTTTTAATATCTCCTAAATATTGACTCATATATCCATAACCATTCTGAGTAAAACTAAATGTGCTTTTTTCTTCGGCTCCTAAGGCTAATATTTCATATTTTGCTTTCATAGGAAAAATAAAAGGGGTATATCCCCTCGCTCTTCTTATAACAACTTCCTGATTAT
The DNA here is from genome assembly GCA_002419585.1 of Lachnoclostridium sp. UBA5725. Lineage (GTDB taxonomy): Bacteria > Bacillota > Clostridia > Lachnospirales > Lachnospiraceae > DIGJ01. The sequence continues at coordinate 127,967 of DIGJ01000002.1, read as the reverse complement.
TAATTACTTTCACTACAGAATCTTCTGCTGGAATATGTATGTTTCGGTTATGCACTAAAAAATAATCAGCAATCCCGCCTAGATTTTTAATTGCTTGGTGATTTTCATACTGAATCGGTGCATTACTTAAGTTGCCGCTGGTCATTATAAGACATGAGATTCCATCTTGAAAAAGCAAATTATGCAATGGCGTATAGGGTAGCATCATTCCTATTTTTTTCATATTTGGAGCAATTTGGTCCGGTAAATTACAGTTCACTTTTTTCTCTAAAAGTACAATCGGTCTCTTATTGCTTATCAGTAGCTTCTCCTCTGCTTCCCCAATCATACATAATTTTTTCGCTGTTTCTAAATCCTTTACCATAATAGCAAATGACTTATGAGGTCTAAGTTTTCTTTCTCGTAAAACTGTTATTACCACTTGATTTCTCGCATCGCAGGCAAAATGAAATCCACCAATCCCTTTGATAGCCACAATCTTTCCCTCCAGCAAAAGGGTAATTGTCCTTTGTAAAGGGTCCTTACACAGGATTTCTTCCCCGGTATTTGTTAATAAGCTTAAGACAGGTCCACAAACCTTGCAACAATTGGTTTGAGCATGAAATCTTCTATTACTTGGATCATTGTATTCTTTCTCACAGTTTGGGCACATAGGAAATACATCCATTGTTGTATTTTCCCTATCATAAGGTAATTTACGAATTATAGTATACCTTGGACCACAGGCGGTACAGTTGGTAAAAGCATAATGATACCGATTGCTATTCGGATCAAGAATCTCCTCTAGACATTCAGGACAGATGGCTACATCCTGACTCAAATAATTAAGGCCCACAGTATCCCCTAAGCTGGGTTTAATTTCAAATTCAAGATGACCAATACAGCATTTAGAAACAACTTCTACTTTTTCTATCCTTGCTAAGCTAGGTGGACTTTTTATTATTTGAAGCAAAAAATTCTTAACCTTAATTTTCTCTCCCTCTATGTCCATTACTACAGCACTTCCCTGATTACTAACCCATCCTTTAATGTTAAAATTATTCGCCTGATTATATATATATGGCCTATAGCCTACTCCTTGTACTACACCAAACACTTTTATAGCATACCTTCTACAATTTGCTTCTTGATTATATTTCAACCGTCTCACCTTGGACCCTTTATAGTATGATAGATAAATAGATACACTTCTTCACAAATAGATAGAAATCTAGTTTTTAATGCATCACTTAATTCTAAACTAAAATCAATTTTTGCTACCTCAATTCCAATGATATATCCTTCCACAACTTTTCCATAAGTTTTTAGTAAATAAATCAAATTTGGCTGATGTTGTGAATAAACTTCGTGATGCTGACCTATCACTTCACCAATCGGTATGTACGTTACGGTTCCTGGATTTGTATCAAGAAAAGTTGAATCAATGATAAACAATAAATCCCCATTTTCTATTTTACTTAAGGCATATTCATTATCAGTCTCTCCAAATATCAACTCTATATGCTCTTGTACCAGGCGTGGGGAAAGCGCCTCTGCCACCTTAATTCCTATACCGTCATCTTGCATAATGGTATTTCCAATCGCGATACATTTAACAGCCATATTACACGACACTAATTCTTATAGGTTCGTATCTGTCACTTATAACGTGGGTTGCACAAGAGACACAAGGGTCATAGGATCTGACAATTCTTCCAATTTCCACCGGATTCGTCAAATCATTGATTTTGGTTCCAATGAGTGCTTCTTCTACTACTCCCTTGAAACCTATGGAATCTTCTGGTGATAGGTTCCATGAGGATGGGGTGATGATTTCATAATTATGTATTTCCTGATCTTGTATTGAAATCCAGTGTCCTAGCGCTCCTCTCGTTGTATCAATTAGTCCCTTCCCTTTAACAAGCTTTGGAATCTCATACTCCCCTTGCTGGGTTGATTGTAGCTGCATCTTCTCCAAGAGCCCTTCCATAATCACTACTATTTTATTTGCTTCTAGGACTCTTGCAATGGTACGATCCATTGTGGAAATTCCTCCCCGATAATTACCGCTTAATAACATTCGTGCAAGCGGTCCGACCTCCATAGGATTTTGGTCGTACCTAGGAGCCTTAATCCAGCTATAGGCATCCTCCTTATGCAGATTCTCGTCTATCGTTGGTTCCGTCGGTCTTTGCTCTATCTTACCTGCCTCATACCAGGCCCGATGGATATTTTCTGTTATCATTTCAGAGTTAAATTTCTGTCTTTCTCCGTTAATCATCACTTGTGGTGCTATATAAAATAATTCTTTTTCTTCATAGCTATCAAATACCCCGTACGACAATAAATTTCTATACCCAAACCCATTATAAAAATAATCCGGGTAATACTTTGCAATGGTATATACATCCGGAATCATTCTAGCGTTCACAAATTCTTTTATTTTAACTAATATAGACTTTATTTTAATCCATTTTGCTGCATCTAGATTAATTGTTACACCTCCTACAAATATACCATGGGTATGGGGAGCCTTCCCTCCAAGCTCAGCTAACATCTCATGGGCTAAACGACTGTATTCAAGAGCTTCCATATAATGCTTTGATAATTCCTTATTCAACTCCCCCGGCAGCCTATAATCATTATGGGTGTTCGTATATAAAGGTGATATCTCTAGCCCACGAACAAAATCAGGCAGAGTATATTGGTAAAAGTGTCTTAAATGATTTTGAACAAATTCACAACCGTGCATAAAGTCTCTTATAATTTTGTCATTTTCATTCGGACTAACGTTTAATACATCTTCCAATGCCAGCGTAGAAGCCATTGAATGGGCCGTAGAACAAATACCACATATCCTTTCTGTAAAAAAAATTGCATCCAAAGGAGGCCTTCCTTTTAGCATTTTTTCAAAACCTCGAAAAAGCATACCACTGCTTTTCGCATCGATTATTTGATTTTGTTCTACCTCTACTTCAATTTCCAAAAATCCACTAATTCGAGTAACTGGGTTAATTGTAATCTTGCTTCCCATATCTTCCTCCAGCACATTATTTAGTACCTTACAAAGGGCTCCATACCATCAGGAAAACTTTCCCCAGCACATCCAATGCAAGGTGTATTTGCTCCAATTGGCCAATTTACGTATCCGTTCCACTGTCTCATAGGGCAATCCGTTCTGGTGATAGGTCCTCGACAGCCCAGTTTAAACATACATTCCAGGTCTCCTAGCTTCGTTGCAAAAATACCTTTATCAAAATATGATCTCCTAGGACAATGATCATGAATCGTAATACTATAAAACATGATTGGCCTATTTTTTGAATCCAATTCCAAATTTCCAAAGGCAATGAGATTTGCAATTGTTCCAATCACCCAGTCTGGATGACTTGGGCATCCAGGTATTCTGATAACTTCTCGTTTCAAAAATTCTGCTACACTTATACTATTTGAAGGATTTGGCCTTGCGGCTGATATTCCTCCATAGGAGGCACACGTTCCTACTGCAAGTACATATTTCGCTTTTTCCCCGGCCAAATTTACAGCTTCCATAGCCGTAATGGCTTTTCCCTGATAACGTGCAATAATATTATACAAACCATTATCCTTAGTCGATACTGCCCCTTCCACCACTAGGATAAACTCTGTATCCAAGGTATCCAAAAACTGTTTAAATGCTTTTTCACCCTCAGCAGCCATAAGACTATTATTGTACTTTAAGCTTACCATTTCCTGTAGCAAATACATGACATCAGGATTTTCTGCGTTTAATAGAGAAATTATATTGCCGGAGCAACCGGTGGCTTCTAACCAGATTAAATTAATTTTATCTTTTTTGTTATTTTGTAATTCTTTTATAGCTAAATTTACGATACTTCTAGCAGTTGTTTTCTTTGATTTCACCACATGGCATGGTCCTATCGTTTCCATAGCCCACCCTTCCATACTATTCTTGAATACTCCCTACTTGGGGTAAATTTTTTAAAACCTCTAAATTTCCTCCATGACATCCATTAAACTGCGCTGTCAAATCTTTTCCTGCATATAGGTTAAAATGGGTGCTTCCTCCCCACGTTGCTTCTAAACTAACGTCATAGACAATGCCATTTACTGCGACATAGGCGGGTCGTCCGCCAGAGCCATCATATTCAGCCAATTCTTCCAGTGTGAATTCTCTTTGTTCTGATTGAATAATTTCATTCTCCTGATTTCTTAAATTTACGATTTGATTATAATACCACTGACTTTCATTAAACTTTCTTGTTTCACTATTCAGTAAATTTTCGAAAAACATTTTTATATGATGATCTTCACTTAATAACATCATTTGCTTATAATATTGCATATTACTGCTTATATAAAATAATTCATTCTGACAATCGTCATTTTTCTTCACTTCATATCACCTAAACCATTTATTAAATCCTATGTAAGAATAAAATAAAATATTCTCTTACAAAGATTCTCTCAATTATAGTATCCTTACCTAATCTTTTTGTGTAATGATAGCACATTTTCTAAGGTACTATATATGATAAAATAACAAATATAACGGAATGCATTGAAAACTTCATAAAAAAAGCATTATCTCCATGATATAAGCCAATCAAAGAGACAATGCCTTTTTGTTAAAAAACCTTATAATGGCAAACTATCCTCTAAACACAAAGCCCCCCCACCCAAGCTGTGGGTTCGGCCAAACATCATACCCCGGCAACTGCCTTGCTCCCTTAATCAAATACGCCTTCACCTTCTGTTCTTGTGTCAAGATAGGACTAAAAAAATTCTTTATATTTTTCCGTATACGATTTTCAACTCACCAGAAAGTACAGTATTTCTGTACCCTCTGGTGAGTTGAAACTTGCTTCTTTTGCAGTTGTTTCATTATCCATCAAAGCTTTGCAATGCGTATCAATAGCATTACATCTGTTTGGCTTGCTCCGACCTTAGCTTCTTCTATTACGATTCCTTGCTTGAATTGATTTCCAACAGGTCTTTCATCGCAAACACATGAACAGATCACGTTTACTCCCAAAACAAATACATCTGTTCTAGTTTTAATTAAGTGTGTTTGACTTTTGTTCCTTACACTCGATATTCATTAGAAGTGTAGAATTAGTCATACCATTTGTTGGTAAGAGTATTTCGTCTGATTGTTCAATGGGTCAGTAACACTCATTGTCTGCCCTCTGGTGTCTTAGGCATATTTTGTAGTATTGCCCACCGTTAACAGGTTGTCAAGATCGTCATAAGTAAAGAAAATACTATCACCATCAGCATCTTTAGCAGAATATTCCAATCATTGAACCTACGTCCATTTCCTGCAACGCGTCTTGCATTGTGGTAAGCTGTGACGCATGAAAAAGACCGATTACATATCCCTGTAAATGGTCTTTTTACTTAATTACGATTTAATGAAAGTCCATTTTCAATAATTGCTTAATCTGATCTCTTTTTTCATAGATTACTGCTGTTACTTGAACTTTCTTGTTTTCTTCATCAATCCAAAAATATATTAAATAATTCTTCACAGCAGTTTTTCTAATCACCTCAGAATGCCAAGGTTCCTCGTCGATAAGAGTTATTCTTCCCGGCATCTCAGATAAGGAGTTTATCGTTAATTCCATGTTAGTCAACAGGTTAGAGGCTGCTTCTGGTGCTAAAAGTTCATGTGAGATATAATGAACGATTTCTTTCATCTGTTCTAATGCCTGTCGTGTAATTTTAACCTCATAGTTTTGCGGCATTCTATATCTCCGATCTTAGACTTTGGAATGCATCCGATACTGGAAGTGAATCATCTCTCCTAGCCTGATCTAGTCCCTTTTTCATCATAGAATCAAATTCTGCTGCAGATAACATATCTCTTGTTGCTATTTTCTGAGGAATATCAAGAGAAAAAGGTACTCCATCATGCATGATTACCTGTCTATAAGTCATATCAATAAAAACTGAAACGGGTATTCCAAGTCTATCAAGGATTGCCTCTGCAGTTTCTTTAATATCTGGTTGTATACGAGCTGTCACATTTGCTGTTTTTGCTGCCATATAAACACCACCTTTCTGTTAAGTTAATTATACCATTTTGTATTGCAATTAGCAATACATTTTTCATTATCCCTCAAAGCTTTGCAATGCGTATCAATAGCATTACATCTGTCTGGCTTGCTCCGACCTTAGTTTCTTCTATTACGATTCCTCGCTTGAATTGATTTTCCAACAGGTCTTTCATCGCAAGCAGATGTAAAGATCACGTTTACTAACAAAATGAACAACTCTATTCTGGTTTCAACTAAGTGTGTTTGATTTTTGTTCCTTACACTCGATATTCAGTTTCCAAGGTTCAGGTGCCATATACCTTTTCACCAGAACCTCGATCCTGAATACTTCGGCTTTTAGCATGAGGAAATTTATCCTCCTACTTATAAGCCGAAAAAACATAGGGGATGCGTCACTTTTTGAACAAAGTTTTTTATTTTTGTATGTGACAAAGTCTCTATTCCCAAATCATTCTGCCAAAAATATTGTTTGAAAATAATTGTATCATTTTCTTAATTGCCGGAAGGTAACCTTCTTCCACAACAGTTTTGATTTATATCCATTATTTTAATCTGCTGTAAAATATGGATTTCAATATAACACATGCCTTTGTTATCCTGGCATCTAACTCTGCTGCACACTCTTTATAATCTGCTGCATCAAATGCATTCGATACATATTCTTCATATTTCAACTGTTTCTCATGCTCCATTGTTGTTATACTTACCTTATTGTCAGCAACATCCTCCACACACCAGTTTCCCCGTTAGTGGATTCTTCCTCCTTGATAAATTGATTTGAACTCCGTTATTCTCTATGTTAGCTCAAATAAATTTCACCCTCTGAAATGTCTTCAACTTTTGGTATTTCTTCCATAGACACACTGATCTGACTTTCATATGATTTCCATTCAAAATCTGACCAGCTAACACCCTGTACTGATTCATTAGAATTATTCTCTGACGATTCATCTAATTGGCTGACTTCTTTTTCACTCTGCCTTTCATTTCTTTCAGACAGCATTGCTGCAGCCATTGCCATCGCATACAATTGCGGATTTGTTTCTATTAATAATTGAACTTCCTGCCCTGATACTTTTCCACCATTTGAGATTTTAGCAGCTATTTCAAATGCCTTGGATAAATCCTCAAAGGCTTTTTTCAAAGTTTCACCTTGCTGCTCAGCCACCGCCATTTCATGTTGCATAATATATTCATTATAAGCTTTTTCTCGATCAGCCTGTGCCTGCTCATTCACCTTGGTCAGTTGTTCTTTTACTTCATCTGATAACTGAATATCTATACCATTTACAGTAATATACCCTCTTGAAATGGCCCTGCTAACCATAGCAGAATCTGAAAAATGGATTACGAATGTATTTTCTTTATCACCTCTAGTTATCCCCAATGAATCTTTTCCAGATGTAGCACTTATTTTCTCGTTACTATTCTGCAATTCAAATGCTTCAGAAGAAATTTCCAGCGAATCCATCTTTTTTGATGTAGACTGATATGTTTCTTTATACTTGTCCAATGCCTTTTGTGTAACCGTTTCTGTACTTTTACTGCAATACATATTACTATTTACAGAATTTATATTCATTGTATCCACCTCTTTATTTTCACATAATATTCTGCCCTATACTACTGTGTTTAAAAGCTCCTCTAACTACAAATCAAATACACTTTTCACCACATACTATTAGAACCAAATGATTTTATAATTGGGCTACTGCATACACAATAGCCCATATAAATACCTGAAAGAATAGATACTCTTTTATTCGTCAGCTTTAAACCGAAACATCAAATTTAGACGTCTGAATATCTGAATCGGATACATCATACAAAATTCCTTTTTTATAGCTAATACTTAGGTTCAAATCTTGAATTTCGGCATGATTTTTTGATAACAATTTATTCAAAAGACTTTTAAAGTAGCTATAAGCAGTATCCTTATAACCATCTGCCGATTATAGCTTTTCTGTTCGGATTCGGTTGGGTCACAGACAGCTCCATCAATATGCGGATCATTCACATTCCCTCCACCATTTAGGCATCCGAACAAGGTCATTTTCAACTCATTTTCATACATAGCTTTCCGTTCCTTATAATCATACTGACCATACACAGATTGAGCCTAGTATTTTTTTGAGAGTGCCGCTACTAACTCATCCTTTGTATCATATTTTTCGCGATTCGCAACGGATAGGTTATAATATGTCTCTTCCAATTTACAATATGCCTTATAGGCATCACTATTCTGGCGTTTATTATTACTACTTATTTCATTGATAGTAACAGCATATTCTTCTTTCCAAGCAGGAATTTCTGGTGTTTCACATGTATAGGTACCTTTTAGGTTATAATGATTATAATAGTATGATTCGATAGCCATTTTTCCACCTCGGTCTATTAGCCTTTTCTAATTCTCCCTTATCTTTTTGTAATTTTAATGTTACCCCTACCCTTATTTAATTATTTATCCCGTTCACCTCTTTCCATTATTTTATAAAAACCGATTATAAAATATCAGATGTACCAGGTAAAGAAATAAAAAATATAATACTTGGTACTATATCATTATCGACATAACATGATACCAAATTAACATAATTTGTAATATAAAGGTAAATTTTAGACATAAAAAAAGCATTCTCACCATGATATAAGCCAATCAAAGAGACAATGCATTTTTTTAAAACCTTACAACGGCAAACTATCCTCCAAACACAACGCCCCCACCCCAACTGTGGGTTGGGCCATTCATCATACCCCGGCAACTGTCTGGCTCCCTTAATCAGATACGCCTTCACCTTCTGTGCTTGTGTCAAGATAGGACTAAAAAAAATCTTTATTTTTTTTCCGTATACGATTTTCAACTCACCAGAGGGTACAGTATTTCTGTACCCTCTGGTGAGTTGAAACTTTTTTGTTTCTGTATTTCATTTATATGCAAGTGTGGTTGTCCGGTATGCTACCAGACAAGCCACACATTTTTCATTTACTCTACCCCGTGCATCATCTACGACTGAATGCTACCCATAGACCGGGAAACATGTAAGGCAGGATTGATATCTCCTCACAGCACCACATACCACCCTTTCGATTGAACCTCTTTGAGTTCTATGTATGTCATGCTCCGGTGCCACCCGGCTGCTTTTTTTGCAGTTGTTCCATTATCAATCAAAGCTTTGCAATGCGTATCAATGCATTACATCTGTATGGCTTGCTCCGACCTTAGCTTCTTCTATTACGATTCCTCGCTTGAATTGGTTTCCTAACAGGTCTATCACCGCAAACTCATGGACAGATCACGTTTACTTACAGAATGAACAACTGTATTCTGGTTTCAACTAAGTGTGTTTGACTTTTGTTCCTTACACTCGATATTCAGTTTCCAAGGTTCAGGTGCTAACTACCTTTTCACCAGAACCTTGATTCTGAATACTTCGGCTTTTAGCTTTGGGAAAATTTATCCCTCTACTTATAAGCCGAAAAAACATAGGGGGTGCGCCAAATTTTTTAAATATTTTATTTCATTTTTTATAAGGACGTAGATACCCCTATTTCTCACTAATAATAACTCTATCCTACAAATTGAATACTATTTTCCACAGCACTTCTTATACTTCTTACCACTACCACAAATGCATGAATCATTTGGGTATATTTTTAATGATCTTGTTTCCGGTTCTAAACAAATATTTAATTTTTTAAACTCAGGCGTTCCAATTTCATCTATATTTTTAATAATTGCCTTTCTTTCACCCTTGAAATTGAATATTTTTTTTAAATATTCATTCATATCGCTTATTGAATATTCACTCCTTCCTGCAGCTTGAATACAATTATCTAATTCATCTTCCCATGACGCAAAGACACCACCACTATCTTCCTGAAAGTTATTTCCTTTATATTTTTCAACTTGAGGGTACGCATATGGATATTCTTCGATTTCTTTTTCGATTTCAATTTTATGAACCCAATTGTCACCAAAATCGTATATGTAATAAAACCATTTAACATACCCCAAAAGATTTTTAATTCTAATATTTTCATACATGCATTCATTTCCAAATGGTTCTGCTCCTGTTATACGAATACCTATCTTAGGAAACTGAAACTCATGTAAATGGTCATTTTCCCATCCAAAAACAGCTTGAATTATTTCATGTAGTTGGGCAAAATTAATGTATTCTGGCACCACAATTCTTCTCCACACTAATGGATTGCTTTCCTTTATTATTATCTTAAATTGATATCCTTTACTCATGTCTTTTTTATTCCTTCCATAGTATTTTATATATCAAATTCTACATATTTAAAAGATGTATAGAATAATATGTTGACTTATATATTCATATCTTCCCATTTTGTCTATTCCTCCTTCAGTGTTTTATCCATTTAAAGCAGTTGTTCGGAATTTCCGAACAACTAAAACCATATCCAATTTACTTTCCTCAAATATGTGAGAATTGTTTTATCTGATACCACCAATGGTTTTATCTTTTACTAAATAATCAAAGGAGACTAAATTAAGTCTCCTTTGATTAAACTTTATATAACGTCTTCTTTCCTTAAATATTGTTCAATAATCTGTATAAACTTTTCTGCATTTTTTAGTTGTTCTTCAGTCTCTTTCCTTGATGCAATATAAAAATCTTCATAATCTGATTTTTCGCGAAGCATATAAGCTCCTTTAATTATTTTGGATGCTTCTTTATTAAATATTCCTTCTTTTACATACTTTTGGTTAAAGTTTGCTATAATGCCAGAATGCTTCGATGAATCAAATCCATGTAATACTGTCACAGCTCGCATTGCATGAAACATTGCATAATACGCACGGTTTATGGATGCCTTAAACATCTGCTGATCCAACAATATTTTTGATGTAAGTAAATCTTCTTTTGCCTTTTCAAAACGATATACAGAAAGTTCTTTTATGCTACCTTCCATAAAACAACCCCTTCCTCTTTCACATTACGATAGAAAGGCAATGTATTCTCCCATTTTACAAATTTATTATAATCAATATCAATGATAGAAAATACCTTATCATACTTTAAATCCATATCAACAACCATGTCTATTAGTTTATCTTTTGTGTAAGAATCATTATATCCCTTTAGAATTACAGCAATATCAATATCAGAATCTTCGGTATTTGTACCTCGAGCAACGGATCCATAAAGGATAATGCTAACAAGCCTATTTTCATATAGTTCAATTAACCCGCTCACTAATTCTTCCATCATTGTTTGATTCATTAAAACACCTCCAATAAATATTTAACTGTAACATGTCCAATCACTACTTATAGTTTAACCGCTAATACAATCAATATCAAGCACTCTTAAGAATCTAATTAAAATCCTCTTCTAATAATTTTATCCAAAACTTCCTCTGGATTTTCACTACCAGTTTTTCTTAGTACCAGAAATTATATTTCCACTTGTTCCTTCACTTTCATCAACTATTTTGACAATTAATTCTTCCAACGTCGGTCCATCCTCTGAAAATTCCTGTTTTATAACCGTATCTCCAACTTTAATTAAATACGAATTTTTAATCTGATGGAGATACGAACAATATATTCATATATCCCCCTAAGATCTGCATCCGCCTGTTCGGAAACTTCAATCTCAAAAATCATAAATTGTAATCCTTCCGGATATCAGCAAATGCCTTAGTTGCCTTTTTTGTACGACCTGCTTTTACATCTGAATAACCTTTCTCTAGTTCTTCATTCATATGTTCTTCAGATAGAATGCTCATATTGACAGGCTTTGCAGACGGAATCTTCACATCAAACGGAAGTCCTCCCTGTAAAATAATCTGTTTATAGAACATATTAATAGCACTGGAGGTTGGAATTCCAAGCGTAGAAAGAATATTTTCAGCCTGTTCTTTTACTTCTGGCTCTATTCGTGCATATAAATTAGCTGATTTTGTTGCCATAAAACATCTCTCCTTCCAAAATCATAATAATTGTTTTTTACACTTATATTATATCAATCTGTATGTACAATAGCAATACATATTTTCATAGCTTCTCCTTTACTTTTTGCAAATATTATATCGAAACAACTGCAAAAAGAACACCTATTTGTGAATACACAAGAGCGCAATTTAGAGTACATTGAACGTATTTATAACACTTTTTAGTATAAATACAACTTTTTTCGGCTTATAAGTAGAAGTGTAATTATTCTTACATCGTACTTTGAAAATTTCATCAAAAAAGCATCATCCCCATGATATACGCCAATCAAAGAGACAATGCATTTTATAAAAATCCTTATAACGGCAAACTATCCTCCAAACACAACGCCCCCCACCCCAACTGTGGGTTGGGCCATTCATCATACCCCGGCAACTGTCTGGCCCCCTTGATCAAATACGCCTTCACCTTCTGTGCTTGTGTCAAGATAGGACTAAAAAAAATCTTTATATTTTTTCCTTTTACGATTTTCAACTCACCAGAAAGTACAGTATTTCTGTACCCTCTGGTGAGTTGAAACTTTTTTGTTTCTGTATTCCATTTATATGCAAGTGCGGTTGTCCGGTATGCTACCAGACAAGCCACACATTTTTCATTTATTCTACCCCGTGCATCATCTATGACTAATGTCACGCCATAGACCGGGAAACATGTAAGGCAGGATTGATATCTCCTCACAGCATCACATACCACTCTTTCAAATGAACCTCTTACGATTCTATGTATATCATGCTCCGGTGCCATCCGGCTGCTTCTTTTGCAGTTGTTTCATTATCCGTCAAAGCTTTGCAATGCGTATCAATAGCATTACATCTGTCTGGCTTGCTCCGACCTTAGCTTCTTCTATTATGATTCCTCGCTTGTATTGGTTTCCCGACAGGTCTATCACCGCAAACTCATGAACAGATCACGTTTACTCCCAAAACAAATAAATTTGCTCCGGTTTCAACTAAGTGTGTTTGACTTTTGTTCCTTACACTCGATATTCAGTTTCCAAGGTTCAGGTACTAACTACCTTTTCATCAGAACCTTGATCCTGAATACTTCGGCTTTTAGCTTTGGGAAAATTTATCCCTTTACTTATAAGCCGAAAAAACATAGGGGGTGCGTCACTTTTTAAGCAAAATTTTTTATTTTTATGAAAGTTGCACAAATGAATTATCATCTGATAATGATGTCTCCCCGGAACCATTTTTCCCAACAATATCTATTAAATTTTCAATAATACCATCAAAGTAAGCTAGTTGCTTATTTCTCTATTATCATGTACATCAGTCACTTTACCGTTTATGGGATTAATAGTTATTGTAATATCCGCATAAGGTGCCTCTGGTTCCGAGAATACCATATATTCCCAATATGTTTCGCAACAATCAATAACCACTTTGGGATTAGCATATTGATAGATGGCATCTTTACCAATTTCAGCTTCGGCAATGGCAAAAGCTTCATTGATGTCTATTGTCCAATTCTCCGTATTAAGCATTAATGCGCTGCCACCTAATTGTTTGGGCGTTCCATAGCTCGATGAAAACCCTACTATGCTGTTATTATTCATATCGATATCAACAGAAGCATCTGCATCAAGTTTCTTTGTAACATTTTCCTCATAATAGAAATAAGATATACCTCCTTTTCTGATCTTTATTTGTTCTTTCCCATAAAAACCAACATTAATATAGTTAAGAACCATCGTATTTCTCCACTCCTCCACTCTATGCGTGGCATATGGAATGCCTGATTTTATGGATTCAACATTTGCGTCCAGAGGTATTTCTGTATGGTCACTCTTCGCCTCTGGAGAAGGGGCATTGCTGCAACTCATAAGTAATGGTAAACAGACTACTATCATTATTACTAGAATATACTTTTTAGCTTTATACATCATCTCACTAACCGCCTTTCTAACGATTATATTTCTTGAACAAATCATAATATTCAATCACCTGACGACCATATCCAGTACTACTTTTCCTGTGCCATAGGATTGATTTCCCGCACGATTTGTCCTTTTTTATCATATTGGTAAATGGTGGCACAAGTCTATTTTTCTGACTCGGATGCATATGATAACCTTCATTACTATTTGATGTAATAAGTATATCATATTTTCTATGAAAAAAAGGTCACAGCAGCCGAAACTGTGTGACCTATGGGTTTAAATATTTACCTCAGTCTAAAAAAGTAGCTTCCTTGATAGTTTTTTACAACATTCTCATTAGAATCAAAGATAAATTCTATTTTTTCATTAAAATCTTCAAAATATCTTAAGCTATTAAGTTCATTAATAAAAACCTTTTTAACTTTGTTTGATATTCCGTTATTTAAATACTTCTCTATTTCCAAATCATTATCATAAAATACATATACTTCAAGTGATAAATCAAACATTGGAACAAACTGTACTGCAAATACATTCACATTATTGTCCTTTGCCCAACTAATAAGCACTTGTTTAGCCTTATCTATTAAATCCCATTGTTTTTCATCCTTTTTCATTTTTTCAATCTCCAATTTTTTAATAGTATATGACATTTCCGTTTCCGCCGTATTCATATGTGGTTTTTCCTCCTCCAGCATCGGTAACGAAATGGGTTCGGTTATCCACTATGACCAGACCTATACTCCAACACAAAAAGCGAAAATTGAACGTTGGTTCTGCATGATGACCAATCTCCTTAATTATTCTTCATAAATTTTTATTAACCCCACTTTATTTTCTCCTTTAACAATACTTTCCACGATTACATAGTCACCATAAATCCCGCTTATGTAATCAAAAATCGGCTCTAGTCTCTGATTCCCTGCTTGTCCCATTAGACCGTATTTTTTAATTTTCATAGCATCATCAGTATAAACATATGCTGGAATAGCATCATATTCACTATTGTAGCTTAATGAACTTATGAAGAATTCTGAACCGCCGCCCAAAAATATATTTCTACCATTGTTATCTATAATGGATACTAATGTTTTGGATACGAAAGCTAGTCCTTCATGAAATTCACCCACGCTAAATATTTGGTCCCCGGCAGCATCATATGGATAAAAATCAATAACAATATTATCATTGCTGTCAATATATGCCCATTCATCTGTGCTATTGTTATAATTTGACAATTTAACAGATGCCTTGCCTTCACTAAAATTACCAACATCATCATATTTCAGATCAATGCTGATTTTTCCGCTTTTGTCAACAAATCCCCACTTGTCATTTTTCATAACAGCAGCGAAACCTTCAGAATAATTTTCTACTTTATCAAATTGAAACTCTGTAACAACATTTCCGGTCTTATCTATATATCCCCACTTTCCATTTTTTTCTATAGCAGCAAAACCTTCATGATAATCGTTGATACAGTCATATTGAAAATCGATAACAATATTTCCAGAACTATCTATCACCCCCCATTTGTTATTTTTTTCAACTGCTACAAAGCTTTCATTAAAGCTATTCACTTGTTCAAATTGGTTCTTTATTATCATATTTCCTGATTTGTCTATAAAACCCCAAAGACCATCTTGTTTTACTGCAGCAAGACCACCACTAAAACTGTAAGCATCCTCAAAAACTGTGTTAAAAACATTTTCACCTTTTTTATTTATAAAAAAGGTATTTTCATTGTCTTTAACTAGTGCAAAACCATCTTCAAAACTTTCTACGCTTGAATACTCAAATGGAATTACTATTTCACCACTAGTATTGACTATTACATATTTTTCGTAATTTTCCGTTACTGCAATCATATCGTTGTCTATAAAATACATATCACTGTATTTATCCGGTTTTATGTACCATTTCCACTTGAGTTCATCATTTTTTGGTGTAGGAATAGCCTCCACGCTTTGATGTGCTACATTGGAATTAATGTCATTGTCTGTTTTTTGGCAAGCACAGACGAAAACAGCTAATAAAGTAATTAAAATCAAAATCCTTACATTTTTAGTTGTCCTTGTATGTTTGTTATTTTTGGTTAAATACACTGGCTTCATTCTCCCTCCTGTCTTTGTAATCATACTTTATATTTGCCCCTTTGCTATTGACAAATAAATCGATTATCATATTAGAGTTATAATTTTCATTATTATTAATTAGATAGTCTCTTAACTCTTTTCTTTCTTTCGCTCGGTTTGCATATTCTCCTCCATACCCAATCCATTCATTATATTTTGAATTAGAAAATACATTTTTACCGTTGGAATAGAAGTAGCTAAATAGGGCATCGTATTGGTTTTGATTAAGCAGTAATGGTTTTACTTTATTTCCAAAACCTTTCCCCTTTATGAAATCATCCAAAGCACTAGTAATTCCTAGTTTATCTGCAACTTTCTTGATAGTTGCTCCTGCATCTTCATTAGACATTTTACCAGTTACTTTAATGTTGCCTTTACTATCTACCTTTAAATATTTGTTAAAAATATCAGGGTCGCTTTCTTTGGTGAAGTCGTACCCATAACCTATAGTAATCGTTCCGTTATTATTAATTCTTGGTTTTAAGAATGGTGTTCCCTCAAGTTTCATGATTAGATTCATCGTAGAATTCTGATACCCTTGTTTACCCGTCCCCTTAGTAGTCGCACTACCTTTTCCAGTTGTTAAGTTAAATTGATTCCCTGTATAATCATCTACTAGCCCCATCCCAATCCCTTTATTGAAATTACCCAGGGTGTAATAACTACTTTTAGGGTACATTGCATTACTTTTTCCCGTCCCCTTATTTGAAGAACACTTACTCGTATTCGCAAATGAGCTTCCAGCATTTCCGATATTCCCTACGGATGAAAGTGCTTTTTTATATCCAGTTAAAGCCGTTGCAGCCGCAGTAGCTATGCCTTTTTTCGATATAGAAACTCCGGCTTTCACATTTTTTGCGGTAGCCCCTAGAGGATCTATATAGTTTAACGGATCATTCTTACAATATAGGTACCTATTGAGTCCTGTATTAACTGGATCCACCGCGAGCATGCGTCCCTGCTTGGCATCATAGAATCTCGCTTGTGCAAAATATTGGTCTAACACTTGATCATAATTGTAGTTTGTGAATCCAAAACTGTCCTCAATTCCTGCAGAGTTCATATCTTCCTGCATTGGTATTTGCAGGTTTCCCCACGCATCCCGGTCTGCATATCGAAGTACTTCTCCCTCTTGATTTGAGGCGAACAGTGCACTACCTAGGCGGTCTGTCTGGAAATAAGATTTTCCATTGTTTTCCTTGGCGATATCTGTCCGAGTGCTTTTCGGTGTCTCTGGATAAATTGTCACGTTCTGGCTTAGACGTTCACTTCCGCGTCCATACGTTACTCTGGTCGCTCCAAATCCGGTTTCATAGGATAGTATATCATTATTTGTATCACTTAAGTAGTCGATTACATAGTTCGTTTCTTTCGTCCGAAAGGCCTGCTTATTTTTGCCTACCGCAGTCTCTTCATAATTCTCATAGCTACTATCCGTCTGTTCCAGTTTCTGTACATTCTTTACTCTCTTGGATAGACCATTATAGACGTATTCTGACTTTTCTCCATTTTCTGAATTACGTCCCAGTACCATGTGGTTGGTTGCATCGTAGATATATTTCCTCGTTACCTGGTCGCCACACATTTCTTCAATCTGGTTTCCACGCTTATCGTATCGATAACTATAGGTGATTCCGTTTTCCGTTTTGTTGGTAAGCTGATTTAATGCATTATATTGATACGTGGCTTCTTGATTACCGTTCACACTTTTCTCAGTCATGTTGCCAAGCATATCATAGGTATAGGATTCGGTATTTTGCCCTTTTGTATAGGATAGGAGCTGCCCTATTGCATCATAGGAATACGTTTCATCTTCGGTAAGCGCTGATGTACTTCCTTTCTTTACCGAACTCAAGATATTTCCGATGGCATCATAGGTAAGGTTGTCTTCCATCTGAGTGCCGTCCTTCATCTGTTGCAATATCTGTATCGGCAGACCGTTTTTATTATACGTATATGATGTGGTAGCGCCCGGCTGTTGCATTTGCAATGTATTCCCTGCGGAATCATATGCATACTGTGTTACCTGCTGTTCCGCGTCCACTACTTTTGTCATCCGGTTGTTTTTATCATAGGTATAACCGACTGCACTGCCGTCTGGATAGGCGATACCTGTGTTATTTCCGTTGGCATCATAGCTGTAACCGGTTGTCTTCCCGTTGTGATCGGTTACTTTTGTAAGGTTACCTACCTTATCGTAATCCATCTTGATCGTGCCAGTCCAATCCTTAAGTTCTACCAAATCCCCCTTTTTGTTATAGCGGAATACAGCTTACTTGCTGTCGCTGTAGTACATATTGGCGGGCTGATTATTGAGGTCATAGACGATTTCTGTTTTATACTGATCCTCATCTATGGTTTTAACAATATTTCCGTTTCCATCGTAAGAATATGTCTTTTCCTGTGCCATAGGATTGATTTCCCGTATGATTTGTCCTTTTTTATCATATTGGTAAATGGTAGCGCAAGTCTGTTTTTCTGACTCGGATGCATATTGCCTTATCTGATTGCTCATCGCATCGTACTCATAAGCTATCACGTTTCCAAGTGCATCCGTGGTCTTGCTTAGATTACCGTTTGCATCGTACTGGTAGGTCTTGACGCCACCTTTTGCATCGGTCACGGTGGCTATCTCTCCACGTGGTGTGTAGGTAAACGATGTTCTGCCACCCATAGGATCTAGGATGGAGGTGACCTGTCCTAATGCGTCGTAATTCGTAACATACCTCATTACCCTGTGCGTCCGTTTTTGTCACCATCTGATTGATGGCATTGTATGTATAGGAAGTTGTATTGCCTTCTGCGTCTTTTACACTTAGTAGATTTCCCACTGGGGAGTATTGGTACGCCGTCGCATTCCCGCATGCATCGGTCTGCTGAATGACTCTGCCCAAACTATCGTATAGAAAGCTTTCTCGGTTGCCCATAGCATCGCTCATTTCAGTCATCCTGCCAAGGGTATCATACTGGTAGGATGTTTCTGCTCCCTCCTGATCCGTAAGCTTTCGTAGTTCGCCTCTGCTACCATAGGAAAGCGCTATAGGTCCTCCCTTTTGGTCGGTCACACCGGTGATTCTGCTTAAAGCATCGTATTCGTACGTCCACTGGTTTTGGTTGGCATCGGTGTATGATATCATATTTCCAGCTTCGTCATACCTTACGGTGACAAGTAGGGTTTCCCCATTTCCGAACCATACTATTCATACATACCGTTTCCTATATACCAAGGGATTCCTCAGTGGTGCGTCCCAGTATCTTCCCACTTTCCATGTTCTTCGCCCATTTGTCCAAGGCTCGACTTCCCTTTATTCTCTTTTCAGAGACCCTTTTTAACGAACCGTCAGAATTCACTTAATGTTGCGGTCTGCATGATTGCTCGCACTTCTTTCGAAGTTACTTTACCCACTCGCTTAGCACCCTGCATTACTGCAACGCATCGAATTTGGCTACACGGCTCACTGGCGATTACCGTGACCGGTCTAACACCGGCTAATGTGGTCCAGCTTCGCTGGTCATACAACAAAAGAAAAAGGTCACAACAGTCGAAAACTGTGTGACCTTAATGTACATTAGAGAGATTCTAAGGTATACTTTCCGTTTTCATACTTTTTTACAAACCCTTTTGCTGGGAAGTCTGCATAGTTAAATTCCCACAAGCATCCACAACTATTACATTTATACCATTTTGTTGCATACCATTTTATGTTCTCTTTTTTTACTTCGCTATACCCTACATAAAAAGGTTCTGTGACAGGAATATCCTTAAATATTTCATTTTTTACTTGTTCTTCAAAAAAGCTCTTAATTTCCTCAAATAATTTATAAGTATTAATTTCTATGCCATATCTTTCATTGCAATCGCATTTTATTTGAATCACTTTACTTTCACCTCCGGAATATATACTTGATTACCACCAAGCAATTTACCTGCTCCACCATTAATTGTTTGAGGTGCTGCTACACCATCATATATTACTGTACCCTTTGGCACAACTACTTTAGTAATATTTCGGGCACTATTTCCCCAATCTGGATTTAATGCAAGGTCCAATTGTGATTGCATGGCTCCATTCTGCGGAACTCTTGTCATGTAGCGCCCAACCTTACCTTTTCCTGAGTATACTCTATAAAATACTGTATTTTTGGTTAAAGTCCATTCAGTATATGTCGCACTTCTAAATGTTTCTGCTACATCCTGACTTAGAGGCCCTGGATTAATTGTTGAATATTTTATACTATTACTCGCTGCCTTGGCTCTACTACCAACAATACTGTTATTGCTTAAAGTCAATATATACATCATCAAACTCATTCTCATCTCTTGTAATAACCAATTTATTATCTGTTAAATAGAATGATGGTTTAACTCTTATATATGTAAACATAAAATTATATACAAGTGGGTCAGTCTTATAAACATCCTCAAAATATTCTTTTTCAGATATTGAAGTATGCTGAATTATTTTATCGGCCTCTTCAGAATTTATCGGAGGAGAAATTTCATTTCCATAATAAAACATAAACTTAATATTATGGGTAATCGCATATTATTCATTGAATAACACCTTCTTTCTTTTATCTAATGTGCTAAAGAAATTTATTATCATTATTTACTAAAGTACTTATACCAATCTTCTGCGTATTTAACTCTATTTTTTCGTACTTCATCAATGTCTCCAGACCTCTAACTACGCGCTAAACCCACTGTTCTAAAAGTTGTCTTGAAGTATCCATAAAAACCTCCCATTTGATTTACTTGGGAATAGTATATCAAATGGGAGGCAGTATGGCACAACGGTATTTGTTCCACCGCTTACACTCTTGCACTTAGCTAAATAGAGATTTCTATTTCTATTTTTTCAATGCTTCACGATATTTTGGATATATTGCATCAGCAATTTCGCTGTATGGAATATCAACAACGTTTATTTCCGTATAATAGAATATTACCTTTTTATTCTCATCTATATACCATGTTGTCTCACCACTTGTATCTTTTAACAAATCAATCATTTCTTGCTGTGAATAAATATGATAACTATCCCTTTCTTCCTCTTTTGTATATACTTCAAATGCATCTTTAAAATTATGAAATACTGGGTTGGCAGCACTATCATAATCTGTCTTAATATAGGTCCCATCATTGCTATTTATCAGTCTCTCATCAATCACCATAAAGTCAGGTAGCTTAATTTCTTTACCTGTTTTCATGTCGATAGTAATACAGAAAAATCTATATGTTTCTCCAATTATACGGTTATTACTATATTCATACTCATTAAAACTATACCAAAAACTAACAATATATTTATTTGCCAATCCTACACCACTTTTGAATTTATATTCTAAGTTAGGATTAGAAAAATCAACAAAAGGCTCACCTGTATAAAGCTTAGCTCCATACAAAACCTGTTCCTCTAAAAGTTTGTTAATATCTTCTTGCTTCTTTTGATCCTTTAGCCCATTGATGCAAGGATATTCAACATAAGATCCATTAATAGTATATGATTCTATTGAGGTTGTATAATTTGATATATTACTATTAACCTTGAGATATAAAAACCCCATAAACGTCACAAGTGCCAAAGCACATAATAATATTCTAATCTTTTTCACTGCAATTCCTCCTGATTTTTAATACGGATAGATATAGTTTTTCATCCACAAATCGTACGCTTCCTCTCTTTTTTGATACTCTTTGTTACTCATTTTTTTGTTGACCACTGCCGTAACCTTATGAATGTCACCAGTATCAGCTTTACTATTGAGATTATTTTTATTCCAATAAAACACAGCAGCTTCCCAAGTATAGTTCATAGCAACATACTCCGCCCCTTTGTTTGTAATGTTTGTATCCGTTATTCCAAATTCTGTACTCATCCACTTTTCAAATTCTTCATAATGATAATCCCAAGTAAGCTGTATAGCTCCAGCACCACGATATTTTGATCCATAATTAGTATTATCATCAAACCATTTATTAAGATTAGTTCTTGTCACAGAGCCAACAAAAGGTTTTTCTGGAGTTCCCGCACCTTCAAGAAATCTTGTACCATTACCTGTTTCAGCTGAACATTCTGCAAAAAATGCTGCTATTCTTTGCTTAGTATTAATATCGTATTTTTTTAATAAAGCATTTATTTTATTAACATCTCCTTGATTAATATCACGATACTTTTTATCTATTACTGAAGTCATATCATTTTGTGGGCTAACTTTTCCAGTACTTTTTACTACATAACCGTAATGGATCTTACTCCATCCCAAGTTTTTCATTTGTTCTAGAGTAACATAAGCTTTCCCCGTCCCCTTTGTAGTCGCACTACCTTTCCCAGTTGTTAAGTTAAACGACTCCCCTGTGTAAGGGTCATACCCTGTATTATCATCTACCCGCACACCTAAAGCATGGACAGTTCCCGTCTCCTCATTTGAAGAACACTTACTCGTATTGACAACTGAACTTACAGCATTTCCGATATTCCCTACTGCTGAAAGTGCTTTTTTATATCCAGTTAAAGCCTTTGCAGCTGCAGTAGCTATGCCTTTATTCGATATAGAAACTCCGGCTTTCACATTTTTTGCGGTAGCCCCTAGAGGATCTATATAGTTTAACGGGTCATTCTTGCAATAAAGGTACATATTGAGCCCTGTTTTAACTGGATCCACCGCGAGCATGCGTCCCTGCTTGGCATCATAGAATCTCGCCTGTGCAAAATATTGGTCTAACACCGGATCATAATTGTAGTTTGTGAATCCAAAGCTGTCCGCTATTCCTGCAGAGTTCATGTCTTCCTGCATCGGTATTTGCAGGTTTCCCCACGCATCCCGATCTGCATATCGATGTACTTCTCCCTCTTAATTTGAGGCGAACAGTGCACTACCTAGGCGGTCTGCTTGAAAATAGGATTTTCCGTTGTTTTCTTTGGCGATGTCTGCCTGAACAGATTTCGGTGTATCTGGATAAATTGTTACGTTCTGGCTTAAACGTTCACTTCCGCGTCCATACGTTACTCTGGTTGCTCCAAATCCGGTTTCATAGGATAGCAAATACGCCTTTATCCATGATAACTTCCCTATAAATGAATACTGCTTACACAAATTAAAGTTGCATGAAATAAAAGAATACCAGGGAAGATATAATAATAGCATATAATATTGACTTTTACCCATTCTAGTCATGAACGTCGAAAATCGCGTCATAAACGTATTATGAAAAAATTCCATCTACTTAAATACTATTTGTTGTAAATACGCGTTGAACCCACGGTTCTAAACATTGTCTTGAAGTATCCATAAAAACCTCCCATCTGATTTACTTGGGAACAGTATATAAATGGGAGGCAGTATGGCACGACGGCATTTGTTCCACCGCATACTAAAAACTATTAGTTTATTGCATTTTTTAGAGTATGCCATAAAATACGGAGAGTGACTAGGCGAGTGATTTGACGTTTACATAGGATGAAGTCTACAAACCAACTATGAAGCGTTTACGTATAAACAGAAAAAAAACCGGCTTACCGTTTTATTGGCTTGCCGGGTTTTGGCTTTATTTCTACATTTCTATTTTTCTTTACGTTTTGACACGATGAGCTAAAATAATTTTCCCCCAAATACCAACTAACATTGTATCATTATTTAGCATGACTACTTGTGTTCCTACTGGTATAAAATAATCTTTTTTGAATTTAGCCTGATAGAATTTTAGCGGTACTTCTGACAATGACTTATATTTTTCTCTATTAACAATGATAATGTTCTCATCTTGAATAAAACTAAAGACATCTGGTAGTATATATTTACCACCATCATTATACTCAGTTACCGTCATATACTCTAATGTATATTTGGGGTTTGGAAATTTATCTTCACCTAATCGAAGATATTTGTCTGTAAATTCTAATTCTAATCCAACATAATCTTCTTCATCTATACCACCAAGTGCCTCTTTAGATGTGCCATCATAAGCCTCTGACTTCAATACAACCTTTTCCAAATTCCATATTCCGTATATTTCAATATCTGACTTATCTTTGCTTTCAGAATCAGTTAAATTATTTTTATCTCCAGTATTACTTAGCAACTCATCTTTACTTTTGTTAGTAATAGATGCAACTTTTTTACTTTCAGATCCCGGAACATCATCTTCTTTTGATTGCTCGTTGTTTATAAAACCATTCTTATCTTCAATACTTTCATTTACGCGACATCCTATTAAAAGTAATAGACTTAAACTTGTTAATAATATTAAAACAAAATTCTTCTTTGCCATTATATACCTCCTACTATTTATATCCATTATTAAATATATTGGCTTCTACTGCTCTCCGATCCTTATAATCATGCTTATTAAATACACTAATAACATCATCCGGATTATAACTGTCTTGTCCTTCACGTATAAATTTGGGCAACGCTTTTTCAGGATCTATAGTCCACCAATTATTTCCATATTGATGAGAAAATGAGACTAGCTTTATATGACCTTCTGACTCCATTTTTAAGATTACCCACATTTTCACAATAGGGAATGGTCACACGAAGAATAATAATAACATATAATATTTACTTATAACCATTTTAGTCATGAACGTCGTAAATCGAGTCATAAACGTAATTTGGACCTCTATTTGTTGAGTAAACGCACATTGACAATTTCATAAAAAAAGCATTATCTCCATGATATACACCAATCAAAGAGACAATGCATTTTTGTAAAACAATTATAACGGCAAACTATCCTCCAAACACAGCGCCCCCCACCCAAGCTGTGGGTTCGGCCACATATCATACCCCGGCAACTGACGGGCTCCCTTAATCAAATATGCCTTCACCTTCTGTGCTTGTGTCAAGGTAGGACTAAAAAAAATCTTTATATTTTTTCCTTTTACGATTTTCAACTCACCAGAAAGTACAGGATTTCTGTACCCTCTGGTGAGTTGAAACTTTTTTGTTTCTGTATTTCATTTATATGCAAGTGCGGTTGTCCGGTATGCTACTAGACAAGCCACACATTTTTCATTTACTCTACCCCGTGCATCATCTATGACTAATACTTCTGCCCATAGACCGGGAAACATGTAAGGCAGGATTGATATCTCCTCACAGCACCACATACCACCCTTTCGATTGAACCACTTTGAGTTCTATGTATGTCATGCTCCGTTGCCAACCGGCTGCTTATTTTTCAGTTGTTTCATTATCCGTCAAAGCTTTGCAATGCGTATCAATAGCATTACATCTGTTTGGTTTGCTCCGACCTTAGCTTCTTCTATTACGATTCTTCGCTTGAATTGGTTTCCCAACAGCTCTATCATCGCAAACTCATAAACAGATCACGTTACTAACAGAATGAACAACTCTATTCTGGTTTCAATTACGTGTGTTTGACTTTTGTTCCTTACACTCGATATTCAGATTCCAAGGTTCAGGTGCTAACTACCTTTTCACCAGAACCTTGATTCTGAATACTTCGGCTTTTAGAATGAGGAAAATTTATCCTCCTACTTATAAGCCGAAAAAACATAGGGGGTGCGCCACTTTTTGAGCAAAGTTTTCATTTTTGTGAAAGTTGCACAAATAGGAACCTCAAATATTGTAACAACTTTAACCACCCTTTTGGAAGCATTCCAGTATCCTACTTACTTCATAAAGAAGACGGGGCTATTTTTTTATAAAAGATACTTTATTTAATCTTTACTAGTTTTGTTCTATATTCTCCTAACTCTTGATTATAAATCTCATAAGAAACGTTAGAATCTTCTGACTCAAATATAGGTGAATACCCTTCATTCTTTGCTTCAATTGTTTTTCCATCGGAACTGTCTAGTGATAGTAAACTTATTTTTCCTTTATTGTTTATGGTATAAAATTGATAAATAAAGGAGTTACTGCTTGCGTATTGTCCAAGAGCAAAATCAAGATTTCCGTCACCATTATAATCTGCTGTTTGTAATATTATATCCTTTTTGAATGCCAGTATCTCATTTGCATTTCCGATAGTTATCTTTTCCTTAAATACGGCCTCTCTATCATTTGTTACAACAAATTCAAAATCACCCTGGTATGTATCTAAATATGGAGACAATTCATCCGCAATATAAATTCCCTCTTTTAAATTAATATTTACTGTAAAGTTTCCAACTGATGTTTCAGTTATTATAATATCTTTATTTATTTCTGTATCTTCTTCTTTATTCTTAACGTTTTTATCTATAACTGATTCATCATTATTACTTGTGCTGTCAGGAATAATTTTTTGATTATTTTCAGTTCTACATCCAAATAAGGTCACTGTGATGCAACAAAAAACAGCCAATATTCCTAACAATTTTATCTTCATTTTTACCATCCCCATCCTTTATAAATTTTATAAAATAAATAATTTCCACCAGAAATAGAAGTAGTATTATTGGGATCAAATACATGTGGTGTATAGACAAATAAAGACCATGTAGCTGAGTTGTTTAAAACAATAGTTGATGGATAAGTAACTCCATTAATAGTTATAGTTTTTCCATCATGTATACTCTTGGATTTATTCGATGGAGCATTTTGATAATTTTTAAATAATAAATCGGCTCCATTCATGACCTGTCTATCAAAGCCTGTGTATGAAGTTAAATCACCTCCATCTGTTGCTCCACAACCCATTGCATAATATAATCTTCTACTACTTAATGAAACATCACTACTTGTGATTAACGAACTTTCCTTTTGGATGGTAGCAAGAATAACTTTAGGATTTACACCATAATCCCGAGCATTAATATAAATAATTTTAGCAGGTGTAATGACTCTTCCTGTATTATACACCGTTCCATCACTTTTTTGTGCATAAACCTTAATATCATCTTTTAATATTGAATTCTTTTGATTAAGAAAACTCTGTATATTGTTTTGATTCCAAGAGGTATTAGCATTATAAACAAATTCCGAATCTGCAATAATTTGGTTCATTTTAATACCTTCTACAATATAATTAGTTTTTGTTGGACTTGTACTGCTAGCATCTAATGCGCTTATATCAGACGTTGATGAAATTTTTTGAGATGAAATATCTCCCTCATAAATATTATTTTCAATTAATTGATTATTATAATATTCTTCAGAAGAAATACAATTCTCTCCATTATATGTATAAATAGTTTTAAACCCAGTTGTATCAGTTGCTTCAACTAAATTTCCAGAATACTCATACTTTACTATTTCTCCATCCGAATGAATTTCATTGATAATTTTACCACTTTCATCATATAGTAAGATATTACTTGAAGTAGCATTGACACTATCAACAAGTTCATCTGGAACATTACTAATAATCTCTTCAACTTCATTATTGGTTTCTGTGGAAAACACACTATCTTCAGCTAATGATAAAACTTTAGTCTCTTCATTTTTAGCAGACGCATATGAACAGTTTAGTCCAGAAAAAATAATGGAACCCATTATTGTCATTACAGCTATCTTTTTTAAATCTTTCTTTTGTAAATTAATCATTTTACAACCTCCTCATATTATTAATCTAACAATCCCATTTAACTTTGCTACTTGTTTTTCATATTGATAATTTAATTACTTAACTTCTTTTTCCGTAATTCTTTCGGTACTTTCGTCTCATGCAAATGACCATTACAAGGTGCAGATGAAAAAGCTACTGCAACCTTGTTCAAAAGAAAAGCACTTGTTTTACAGAACCCCTTATTCTTCATTATCCCTTCCTCCTTTCAACTAATTTTTATCCCATTCTACAAAATTTTACAATAGGGCATGCGTGAACTGCATTCCTCAATGCGTGAATTGCAAATCTGAACCGTGTTTGATTTGTAAAATTATGTTATAATGGATAGGAAAATTTTTCCTGAGGGGGTATTCAATGATTGCAAATTTATGGGAGATTTTTGTCTGCTTTTATGAAATTCTTTTGATGGCGTATTTATTTGCCAAAAAAATAGGCTTTCAAAAGAAAGATATTTTTCTATATAGTATATGTGTTTTTATTATGACTAATATTCTTAGTTTACTTTCATTTAGTAACTGTTCTGCCAATAAACGATTACTAATTATGCTAATGTGCTATATCGTTGCATCTTACCTTTTCTTTGGAAAGCGTCAGAATGCAAATAAGTATAAATACATTTTATGGCCTTGCTTTTATGTGTTTTTAACAATTCTTTCTGAAAAGCTTACTTTTTCGCTTGCTGAAGCACTGTCCTCATACTCTATAGAGGAACTTTTAGTCTTTAGCAGCGCACGGATTCAGTTTACACTGATTTATTTACTGGTATTATCAACTTCCATTTGGATTACTGCACATTTAGGAGAAAAAGAGCCTCTTTTACCGTTACCGGTTATACTTTTAATTTTTCTGCTCATAAGTATTGGTATCTTTGCAACGGAAACCATATTCGATATATCATTGATTCTTCATGCCAATTCAAATACATATTTATTATCAGAACAACTATCCTTTGTTTGTTACGCTATGCTAATCATGCTGTTTGCACTATTTGCTTGTTTTGAATATTTAGGAATGATACGAAGAAAAAACAAAGAGATGGAGCAAGAACAACAACTAAGTGATTTAGAAAAACAGCAATACGATTTTATGGTCTCGACAACGGAATCCTTACGAGAGTGGAAGCATGATTATCAGGGACAGTTAAGGCTCATAACGACTTTGATTGCGCAGAATAATTACAAAGAGGTAAAAGAATATGCTGAACAATTAGATGCTTCCCTTCCTTCTTCAGGACTTTTACTTTCTACGGGGAATCTTGCAGTAGATGCCGTAGTATCCCTCCATATGATGGAAGCGAAACGAGAAAATATTTGCTTTCATTCCACCATTTTTTTGCCAGATCATCTTCCGTTAAACAACGTTGAGTTCTCGTCATTAATTAGCAATGTACTGGATAATGCAATCGAAGCTTGTCGTAAGCTTCCAAATACATCCCAAATCCAATTTGAAATTAAGCCTTTTAAACAGATGCTATCTTTATTCTGTTGCAACACTTCCGATGGAAAGTATCGATGCGGAATGAAAGATGTTCTCTTATCTACCAAAGCAGAAAGAGGGCATGGAATCGGCCTAAGACGTATCCAACAGATTGTGGAAAAAGTAGGCGGTACCTGCCAGTTTATTCCGAAATTAGATCAATTTATTGTTCATATTATGGTACCGTTGGAGGAGGAATGGAATGAAGATAGCAATCGTTGAAAATGAATGGATTTATACACAGAATCTCCAATCACTACTGAAGCAATGGAGCGAAGAAAAACAAACAACACTCGATGTATCCTGTTTCGAAAATGGTGCATCTTTTCTTAATGCAACCCAGAAAGAATTCTTCCACCTAGTTTTTATGGATATCCAGATGGAAGAAATGGATGGTCTAACTTGTGCGAAAAAGTTAAGAGAAATGGGATTCAATGGAAGTATTGTTTTCCTTACCGCATTTTCAGAATATGTATTCGAAGGGTATCACGTACAAGCATTAAATTACCTTCTAAAACCAGTCTCTTATGCAAAAATAAGCGCTTGTCTTAATTATAAGTATCAGGAATTATATGATGAACACTATATCTTTCGTAATGGCAATGATATTATACAAATCCCTTATTCAAAAATCATATGCTTTTCTAGTGCAAATCACTATACTGAAATCATTACTCCAGATGCTACTTATCAGCAGCTTGAGCCAATTAAAGGGATTCTCTCTCGTCTTCCGGCACGTTTTCATTCTTGTCATCGGACAGCCATTATTAATGAAGAACATGTTAGTATGATCAGAGGGCATGAAGTTGTTTTATCCAATGGAATGGTGATACCAATCAGCAGAACCTATCTGTCTACCATACGAACAATGTTTCTTAACTACGCTGACCGCATGCGATAGTATTTCACGAAAAGGAGCCTATTTTATGATTGAAGTACTTTCCAAAAAAATTGCTAAGAGTCTAATACAAAATGGAACAGACCATTATAGTGAAGAAGTTCTTGCTTATGGAGCAGAATGCTCCCTCAATCTAATTCTGTCAAATGCTATACTATTATTTATCGGCCTGTTGACCCACCACACCATTGATTTGATTATCTGGAGTTTAAGCTTTGTATTACTACGAAAAGACTTGGGTGGAATCCATGCTTCTTCTCACTTTGCATGCATTAGTATAGGATCTTTCGTAGGAGCATCCAGCATTATTATTAGCCCTTTATTGCTTTATAATAAAGGAATTACCCTGTTGATTCTTTTTTTCTGTTTTATCATATCCGTTGTTATTGCGCCTGTTCCGCATATCAACAAGTTATATTTACTAGCGAATAAACCAGTGATTCAGCGAAAAGTTGCAGTAATTCTATTATTAGAACTTACTATCGCAGGTATTTTTTACCTATGGTTTCCTTTGCACGTTCCTTATATTTTAAGTGGAATCATCTATGCAACATTTTTTGCAATACTTGGATATTGGTTTAACCCTCGCTGAGTATATATTAATCTTCTTAAAAGGGGAGCATACAAAAAGATTACCTATTTGAGAATACATAAAAGCGGCAATTTGTGAGTACATCGAACGTTTTTATCACTTATTTCATGTATGAAAACAACTTAAAAATCAAATATAAGCCACTTTAAATTTATGAAAACGCCTTTTGTGAGTACACGTTAAGCTTTGTACATTCACAAATATGAAAAAATAATAGTTTTATTTGGCGCACCCACCCCTTTTTTTCGGCTTATAAGTAGAAGGGTAATTATTCTTACATCGTACATTGAAAACTTCATAAAAAAGCATTATCCCCCTGATATACGCCCATCAAAGAGACAATGCATTTTTACAAACAACCTTATAGCGGCAAACTATCCTCCAAACAAAGTGCCCCCCACCCAAGCTGTGGGTTCGGCCACATATCATACCCTGGCAACTGACGGGCTCCTTTGATTAAATATGCTTTCACCTTCTGCCCATACAGATACGGATCATTCTTCCTCACAATCCCCCACTCCATCATAAGCGCCACACTTCCCGTAACAAATGGTGTAGCCATCGAAGTTCCAGTCTTCGTTGTATAACCCCCACCCGGTGCAGTTGAAGTTATATTCACACCCGGTGCAACAATATCTGGTTTTATCCACTGATCTTCCCACGTATATCCACGTCCCGAAAAATAAGCATAACTTTCCAGAATACTATCATAGGCTCCTACGGATACTACGCGCGCTGCGGTTGATGGTATTGTAAGAGTGGTATTTTCCGTCGGCCGTAGAAATTTTGTTTCCATGTTTAACACTCCACCACTCGGAATCCACATTTGATAATTTCCATCGATAATATTTCTTGGAATGAATCGAAACTTCCATACACCCGTATTAATATATCTATCCTGCGGAATGAATTCAATATAGATTTCTTGTAGTGCATCATACGGTCTTGGTGAACCATAATAAAACAGGATCTGTGTATCCTCTAATTTGAATCTATTACTGCCAAGCTCTGCCGTCAAGACACCTACGCTTCTTCCTCCCGGGCTAATGAGTTCAATATTGAAAAGGTCAAAATAATTTTTCCAGATTTGAAGGTTCATTGTTGTTTCGTAATTTCCAATTGCGAGTTCAACCACCGTTTCCTTTCTATTTTCTAGGATTCCTTTTTGATGTCTTGCGGCTCCCCCTTCATTTCCAGTTCCAACACAAATAACATTTCTACCTAAACCCGCCATATTATCAATATAGGTTTCAACCAGGCTTCGTCCAGAATGAGAACCATAACTGTTTCCAAAACTAATATTGACTGCCACTGGCTTTTCCGCCTGAATCGAAAAATCGATAACAAACTGAAGCGCTTCCATCAAATTTGTTGTTCTAGGGAAGGACTCACCTACCGAATCCCCAAGCTTTACGATCAGAAGATCACTTTTTGATGCAACTCCCTTATTCACTCCTCTACTTGCTCTACCATTTCCAGCGCAGATACCCGCCACATGGGTACCGTGCCCAGATTGATCCAAGCTTGGAACAACTTTATTTGCAAGATCTGCATCCTCCTTGCCTTCTAAAATTTCATTTAAATCTTCCTTTGTAAATAGAGTACCTCGTATATATCCAGTCGGTGGATTTCCTGGTACCGTTTGATCCCAAAACGCAAGAATTCTTGTACTTCCATCGATGTTTCGAAAATCTGGATGCGTATAATCAATGCCCGAATCTATCACCGCACAAATGACTCCCTCTCCATATAACCCAGTTGGAGTTTGTTGTAACGGCGAAATACAAGAAGCTGGAATTGCATTGGATACTGCAAATTCCAGCTTCTTTGGTTTTTCTATAAATTCAATTTCATCAAATGTACTCAATTGGTTTATTTTATCCTGAGCAATTGTTATAACTGCGTATCCACCAGATAAGATAACTGCCTTGGCTCCCAATTGCTCCACTACATTAAATAGGTCTCCATGGAAACGAACAATCAGTTCCCACGTTTGTGTAAGTGTATCATATCCTACTCCCAGATCACCTGTTTCTTCGCGAACCAGCTCTGGTGTACTAACGGCTAAATTTAATGATGTATCAAGTTTTGAATTTTCCATTTTGAATTACACTTTTTCTTTCAGTTTATTCGAAAGAAATATAGGAATATACCAGTTTCGGACCAAATATATTAAAAGCAATCTTCGGAATCGTCTATTCTAAAGTCACTTTTCTCTTTTTTACATCATAATTTACCAAAACTAAATCTGATTCAAAACTTGTTTCTTTTAATCCAAGTAATAATGCATTATTTCCATTGTTGCCCCATCCATAAACGGTTCCATCTGATTTTAAAAAATATGAAAATCTACAACCTGCTGACCCATTTGATACACTCACCCAATCCGTGTCTGTTCCTACCTGACAAGGTTTTGTAACATAATCCTTTTCCTTACCTAAGAGTGATCCAACAAGCCCCCAAGCCCACAAAGTTCCATCTGATTTAATTGCAAAACTTTTTTCTTCTGTAGCATAAACACGCTTCCAATCATTATCTTTTCCAATACGTACCGGTTTTTTTACATCTTTTTTTGAGCCATTTCCAATTTGGCCACTCTGATTTCCTCCCCATGCCCACAAAGTTCCATCTTGTTTCACCATAATAGTATGGATGCTGCCTAATGCTATAGATTTGTGTTTCATCTTAGTAGCAATTTTTGTTGGAGTTAATATATCTTTTTCACTTCCATTGCCAAGACGTCCTCCACTTCCTGCTCCCCATGCCCACATGGAACCATCCTTTTTAAACGCCACGGTGTGATAACCACCTGCAATCGCTTCTGTCCAATCCTTACTGTTTCCTATTTTTATAGGCTTCGAAGAGTTATTTTTCGTACTATTTCCAAGCTGACCGCTCCAATTGGCTCCCCAAGTATACACATATCCTTCCTTACTGAGTGCAACAGCATGCGCATAATTAGATGAAATACTTTTCCATCGAATTCCTTTTCCAATTTGAACAGGTTTGTATCTAGTTTTTGTTGAACCATCTCCTAGCTGTCCAACATCGTTAAATCCCCAGCTCCACATGGTTCCACTATTTTTAATCCCATAGAAACTATAATCATTCGCAGATAACATCGCCCACATTTTCCCATTTTCACCGTTTTTTGTATAGAAGACTTTACTCTTTTCCTTTCCTAAACCAAAGACTCCTGAATATCCTGCCATGGTTACCCTGCCATCAGAATGAACAAACGCTCCGGCAAATTCACTGGTTACCATTTTAATGTCTTTTTCGGAAATCGTTGATTCAGCTAGAATCTCGCTTGGTAATATAGATAAAATAGAAATTGATAAAAATAATAAAAATACTCTTTTTAATTTTAATTGCATTTATATTCCTCCCAATATATAAACTTTTATCCTACTTATTTTTAACTAATAAGAAGAACGGTTTAATTATAACAAAAGATAATATGCATGGATATCCATTTTTTTCCTAATTTTATTTTTATAAAAAGTAAACCATTCTCTCCCCTTTCCATATAGCTCGGTTAGACTGTATTATTCAATATCCCCTTTAAAGTTTCTATTATTTTAGATTAAGACTGTAAAACAAATGGATTTTCCATCCTCGCTTTTCACCGTTATCTTTAACAGAAACCAGAATGAACATGGATGTCGCAAACAAAAAAGTATATCCCAATTTGCATATCGGGGCACAGTTGGCATGTATTCTAACCGAATTTATACGATTATTTTAATAAGATATAATGAAAATCAAGTGCCCATCACTTGATTTTCATTGTTTATAGCTTATTAAAATTGACAATCGTATTGAGGTTAGGATACATGCCAGCTGTGCCCCGATATGCAAATTGAACATTACCTACCGTTTCCCACATCCATTCTTATCGTTCTCACTCATTCATCTGATGTATCATTTTATATAATAGCTTGTACAATGTCTGCGCCTCTTGTGGTTCTAAGCTAATACATTTCCCCACCTTCGCAGGCACCAAAACAGCCTCTTCTTTTAATTTTTCACCAGCTTCCGTAATCACAATAATCAGGTTTCTTTCATCTTTGCTGGAACGACTACGTGTGATATATCCCTTTGCTTCGAGCTTTTTGAGTAGCGGTGTTAATGTTCCAGAGTCAAGGTACAGACACTCCCCTAGTTCCTTCACATTCATCTCTTTCTTTTCCCACATAACCATCATGGTAATATACTGCGTATAAGTCAGCTCCAGCTCATCCAAAAAAGGTTTATACTGCCTTACGACTTCCTTCGCACACGCATATAAGGGAAAGCATAATTGATTTTCTAATTTTAAAACATCATACTTCTTACTATTATCCATGTCTCATTTCTCCTTTACTATGATATGCATGCTATAATAGCTCCTTTACTCTCGCTTCCACCAGGCTCATATCAGTAGTTGGTTCAAACCGTTCTACTACGGTTCCGTTTCTGTCTATTAAGAACTTTGTAAAATTCCATTTGATATCTGGTTTACTTCTAAAATCAGGGTCTGTACGCTCTAACATGCTGTTAAGTAAAGCCGTTAGTGGGTGTTCTTCATCAAATCCCTCAAAGCCTTTCTGCGTGGTCAAATACTTATATAAAGGCGCTGCATTTTCACCGTTCACCTCAATTTTTGAAAAAATCGGAAAACTGATTCCGTATCTGGAATCACAAAAAGTAACGATTTCTTCATTCGTTCCAGGTGCTTGATTACCAAACTGGTTACACGGAAAATCCAAAATCACAAAATCACTCATTTCGTACTTTTCATACATATCCTGTAATTCATCATATTGTGGTGTAAATCCGCATTGTGTTGCAGAATTTAAAATAAGTATAACCTTGTCTTTGTAATTTTGCAATGACACAGTTTCTCCGTTTGCAGTTATTACGTTAAAATCATATATGCTCATATTTTTCCTCCTGATCATAATTCATTCACTTGTTTTGTTTGAATAGCCTCTAAGTTTTACATGATTTAATTGTATGCAATTTATTTGATCTTGTCAACTTATTTTTAATATTTTATATTCTATTTTTAATACTTGGCAATTCTAATCTTTTAAGATCTTGCATTTTAATTTATAGACTGATTCAATCATTTTAATTGATGGAATCTATTTCATTATCAAAAGACTCAAAATGCATGTCGCACTTTGAGTCTTTTGATAATCGAATATATCGGTCCTAGCTTAATGTAACATCTAGTACCATCATAATTAAAAAGCCAATCGCAAATCCTATGATGTTTACGTCAGAATGTTCTCCTTGCGAAGCTTCTGGCAACAACTCCTCCACGACAACGTAAATCATCGCGCCTGCAGCAAAAGACAACATATATGGCAAAAGTGGCAGGATGACTCCCGTCAAAAGTATCGTAATAACAGCTCCTATTGGTTCTACAATCCCGGAAAGCATGCCATACATAAAAGCTTTTTTCTTACTATTTCCATCACTCATCAAAGGCAATGAAATAATAGCACCCTCTGGAAAATTCTGAATCGCAATTCCAATGGAAAGTGCAAAGGCTCCAGCTATGGATATTTGCGTTGATCCGGATAATAATCCTGCAAATACAACACCTACTGCCATTCCTTCTGGAATATTATGTAATGTAACTGCCAAAACAAGCATGGTTGATTTTTTTAACGAGCTGACCGTTCCTTCTGGCTTATCACTGCTTAAATGCAAATGTGGTATAAGCTTATCCATCGCTAACAAAAATGCAATTCCGAAGGTAAATCCCACTGCCGCCGGAAGGGCTGAAAAATTACCCATATCTTTTGACATATCGATGGAGGGAATGAGCAAAGACCAAACCGCAGCTGCCACCATTACCCCAGAGGCAAACCCAAGTAGTGCTTTTTGCAACAAAGGACTTATGGTATCTTTTAAAAAGAATACACCGGCTGCACCTAATGCTGTTCCGATAAATGGAATGAATAATCCAAGTATAATATTCAAGAAATCATCTACCTTTCTCGTTTTTATTTTTTATTTCGTTTATCTAACCAAATTGTAACAGTTTATTTTTCTTTCAGCAATAAATAACTTCGTAAGAAATTGAGATACTACTAATACTAAAAATCAGTAAAATGAGGATGATTATGCCGATGAATAAACAAGAATTATTTGAAGAAATTGAATTTCACCTGATGAACGATGATAAACCTTCCCTTTACTTAAATAAAATTAGTAATACCCCTTCCTTTCATGCGTATCCATTTCAATTTATATATGCATTAAAAGGAGTTCCACAGTCACCAAAATACCATCCGGAGGGTGATGCATGGGAACATACAATGCTTGTCATAGATGAAGCTTCAAAAGTAAAGGAAAACAGCTCTGATTCAAAGGCATTTATGTGGGGAGCCCTCTTACATGATATCGGAAAATCCAAAACAACGAGAATACGAAAAGGTAGAATCACCTCCTATGACCATGATACAGTAGGTGCAGGACTAGCTGAACTATTTTTCAATGAATTTGAACTTGATCCAAGATTTACACAAATGGTTATAACTTTAGTTCGCTATCATATGCATCTTCTATATGTAACGAAAAGACTTCCTTACGGTGATATCAATGGGCTGAAAAAACAAGCAAATATAAATGATATCGCTTTATTAGGCTGGTGCGATCGTATGGGTAGAACGAATGCCGATCCATTTTTAGAACAAAAAAATATTGAACTGTTCTATCAAATGTTGTAACCTTTTATGCTTTATTACCTCTACATTCACAACCTTTCACCGTGATGGACTTAATATTTTGATTTGCTCGATATCCAAATGCAGCAAGACCTGATTTTATTACTGCATTCCATTCTTTTGCAGATAAATGATAGGTCGTATCATCATCTAGGATTACACGACATGCATCCTCCATCGGGCAAGATTCAGAATACGCAACTTTGTACATGTTTTTCCGATCAATTGCGCCGATTTCTTCCAACATGTTTATCATTCGGTATACCGTTGCTGTCCCTATCTTATGATCCACCTTTGCTGCTTTATAATATATTTCCTTGCTACAGGAACAATCATTTTCTAATATAATGTCAATCAGCGTCAGTCTCTGTTTTGTGATTCGACATCCCCTATCCTTGAGTTTTTCTACAATACTCTCCTTTTGCATTTGGGTACTTTGAAAACTACGAGACTCATTCACTTTCTTCTTTTCTACTTTTTCTTGATTATCCATAACAACACCTCCTTGCATTGCTAAATACTACTTACTATGACAATGGCCTCCACATTGATTACAGTCACAGCCACAATGAGACTTACCATTCTTTTTATCACGTATCATTTTTCTAACAACGATTCCTACTAAGAAAAGAAGTATACTTCCTACAATAAATGTTCCCATATAAGCCTCCTTATGATGTTAGATCTTATTTTAATGATAATGAATATCATTTATTCCTTTATGGTTAGTATAATCTAACCCAAATTCTTTGTCAAGAATGCTATTGATATTAATTATCAAATAATGCCAATAAAAAGGTCTGTTGCAACATAGAAGACTATTTCTGATTTTGCAACAGACCCTATACCTTTTTTACCTAAGCTCTCTCATTTAATCACAGAACTCAAACAGATTCAGCCCTACTTCTTCACTGAATTTTCTTTCTACGACACCATCAATAACAGTAATGACCATTTCACAAGTAGCACTGACTATCGCTTTGTTTAAATGTCCACCGAATACTTTACCTTCCCTGTCCCCTGCGCTAAGATGCAAATGTACATAGTACTCCTGATTCATCGAAGTAATCGTGCCGGATAGTGATACAATTTCATAGGTTCCTTTGAACTCATTTGCATAATACTTTTTTTCATCCGTATCAAAAACGCCTACCGTAAATTCATTAATTGCACCTAATGCACTCAAACTTGCCAGTTTAATATGTTCCTTCGTTGCTACTACCTTTAGCTGTTCTAAAATTTCTTCACCAGCATCCATTCTTAAAATTATAGTTTGATTAAATCTTCTGTAATCCATATACTTCCCACTTTCCTTTTCCTGCTTTCCTATTCTGCATGCCTAACGTATGAAATTTGTGCGAACCGTCTTGCTATGCTCTGGTTTATGAATCCCCTGTGATTTTCCTGCTTCGATACATTTTAGTACCCATGCCATATTCTCTGCCAAATTACGCATCGTATGAAGTCCTTCAAGATCCTGCATTACTTCTTCTGGCGTATTTCCATGCACCACATTCCAATAGGAGGAAGAAATGACTGGCATTTCTGAAATTGTAAAGTACTTATTTAATACATCGATAGATGCCGTGGTACCAGCTCTTCTTGCCGAGGCGATGGCCGCTCCTGGCTTATGTGCAAATGCCTTTTTTCCTGCATAAAACATTCGGTCTAATGCAGATAAGATTCTTCCACTTGGATGTGCATAATATACAGGCGTACCAAAGATAAATCCATCCGACTCTTCTGCCTTTTTTATCACTTCATTTACCAAATCATCAGTAAAAATGCAGGAATTATCGAGGGTTCTACATTTACCACAGGCAATACAATCATTTACTGGTCGATTGCCAATATGAATTATTTCGCTTGATACTCCATTCTCTTCTAAGACATTTGCTATCTGGGATAATGCCGTATAGGTACAACCATTGCTTCTTGAACTTCCATTTATTAACAAAACTTTCATCGTCATATGCTCCTTTTTTGTTTTTATTGTATCCCTAACTCTAGCATAAAATCAATGCATAAATGAAGCGCAACGCAAAAAAAAGCCGAAACAAGTATAAAACACCATTGTTTCAGCCATTATCGCGTATTTAATTTAGTATGTAGTTATAAATGCTGCAATGCTTCTACTATTTCATCATAACTTTCCTTAACTGCAGCATATAACGAGTTTGCTTCCTCTAATTTACCTTTTCGAAGGGCTTCTACAAGAGGAATCATTCTTTGATGTAGGCGATCAAGTGATAAGTTTCCCGCGACTCCTTTTAGTGTATGCGCAGCTTTATATGCTTCTTCACAGCTTTTTTTACTCAGTTCTGCTGCCATCTTGTTATAGCTTGAATCGTCTGGAAATTTTTTTAGAAAATCAATAAATAAGGATTCATTTCCAACAAAGCGTTCAAGTCCGGTTTCCATATTGATACCTACATCCTTTAGTTCTTTCCTGCTTTCCATCTTCATGCTCGGTCCCCGCCTTCTTTTACAATCTAGCTTGTGTACCTACTACTTCAGTGTACAACAGATTTTTTTCCTTTTCAACTAAATTATATAAATAGAACCTCCTTGGTGGATTTTACCAATCCATTGAAGGAGGCCCGTGTTTTGCGCTATGTCTTAACCATAGCTTCTTTATATCTTACCTATATATCTTACTCTATATTTTACTCTTTATTCTACTCAATTACTTTATGAAATGCCTTGTATACAAAATATCCGGTTACGGAAATAACGATACCCTTTACGAAGTTAAATGGTGTAATACCAAGGATTACAATCGTTGCTAAATCCTTGATTGCTGGCATTGTGGCTGCTGCTGCTCCAACGACAACATCCATTCCACCAAATAAGGTTGCATAAAGTGGAACTGTTACAAAGTAGTTTACTAAAATACCTGCTATCATAAATCCGACAATAGCACTGGAAAATGAAATAACTGTTTTATATTTGTTCTTTAGCTTTCGAAATAAAAGACCAAGTGGAACGATAAATCCTGATATAATTGCAAAGTTTGCTAATTCTCCAACACCACCTGTTGTTGTAGCTGTAATGGCCTTGATAAAATTCTTAATAAATTCGACTACCACTCCAGCAAGCGGACCATAGATCAAAGTTGCAACGATCGCTGGTACATCACTAAATTCCAGTTCCAAAAATCCTAAAAATTTGAAAGGGATTGGTATCAGCATAAGTACATATGCAAGTGCAGATAGTAAGGCTAACATCACCATCTGTTTTGTGGAAAACATTGCTCTTGTTTTTGCTTGTGTTTTTGTCATTTCTGTCATTTCTTTCTCTCCTTTTCTTCTCTGAGCCATATGGCTACAAAATGATAGCTAAGGAAAGTTCTTCTCTGCTTCACGTGGCAATAATCAAGCTCTACACACGTAAAAAAAGCTCCGAAAATAGATTTCGGAGCTAATGATTCGAACAGAAATAAGACTAAAAAATTTAAGTCTTATTCATTCTTCTTCTCTCATCCAGACTTTACTGTCGGTTTTGGAATCGCACCAAATCAGCTATTGCTAGCTCGCGGACTATACCGCCGATCGGGAATTACACCCTGCCCCGAAGAACTTTTCTTATTAAGTTATGTTTACGTTAGTTATTATAACGCTTTCTTTGGGGGATTTCAAGTGTTTTTTTGGCTTTCTTTGATGCTATCTGTTCCATTATAGTATTAGTAATTGTCCATTAATAAAAAATCTCGAATATTTACATTTTTAATCCCATTTCTACCTCTATCAATTTCATCCATACAAACAACATACTTAGGATAATTATCCGGAATAACTTCTAGCACCGAGAATTCTCGTTCCATCGTTTCTTCTGAAGCAAGAATATATGTCACTTGAACATATATTTTTTCCTTTCCTAGCATTGCTACAAAGTCAATTTCATTGCTATTATTTTTTCCAACTCTAACCTATATTTTGAAATATTAGTCGCAGAGAATGTATTTCCGATATTGGCGATAACGAATTGAATCATCCTCTTCAGCAGTTCTATATCACGTATTTTGTTTCTGGTTGCTATATCTTTGGAATCTCTCTGTAATTAAGATATAATTTTATTTCGCACACCAATATCTTACTCGACCTACACTTTTATTTCCATATTCAATCGCTTCAACAGGGCAGCCACAGATACAGGCCATACAATGCGTACACTTCCCATTCCATCTAGGTTTGCCACTTTCCATTTGGATATTATTCAGTGGACAGGCATTTTCACATTTACTACATCCAACACATTGATTGGTTGGATAGAACTTTTTGTCTTTTACAATAAGCCTATAAAACAAAGGATTTACAATCCCGCTGTTTATCTTATCCATCGTTTGAATGGATTTACTTCTAAGTCGGATTCCATCACGGATATCTTCTGCGACCTTCGTTATCTGCTGGTCCGAATTATCTATAATACGTCTGGATTCTTTTTCTTTTGGAGCATCGTATAATGCAATATAATTCTCTGGCATAATAATTTCCGCTACTCCCATATAGGAAAATTTTTTCTGGTCACATAGAGACTTAATATACTTTTCTGCATTCCCTATACTATCACCGCAATCCATCACAAAATATACGCTTGGGTTGCCAATAAACTCAACTTTTAGAATCCATTCCTGCACCAGTCTTGGAATGCGCCACGCATAGGTAGGAACAACAAAAACCAAATGTTTTCCTGTTTCAATGGAAGATGTATCATTTTCCTTTATTCGTTCATTGATAGAAAGAATTGAATCCTTTGTAATTTCTACTATGCGCTTCGCTATGTACCGACTATTACCTGTTCCTGTAAAATATAAAATCATTTCTTCCACTCCTTCGCATTCTGATAAGTCACATAAATATGACCGATACCAAAGATAATTGAACTCCCTATTAAAAAAAGGTGCATAAGCGTAATTCCATTTAACAGAAAAATCACAGTAGGAATAATTGCCAAAGCCATACTCCTTGCAAAGCCAGGCTGAATGAAGAACATCAACCATACCATCCAGTATGCAGCTATCAAAACAATATTTCCAATTGCATAGACGATAAACGCCTCCACCGATGAAAAGCCAAATTCAGCAATACCAATATTAAATATCATAAGGAACATGGAAGCATATCGTCCGATTTGTTCGATAAGATTCAACGCTCGATTATTGCATTTGTTCGAAACACCTTTGTATTTCATTGCATAAATTATATTTGGTATTAAAAGAAGCACGATTATTACCAAACCAAACAGATTTATCCAGTCTGCTCCCATTTTACCTGCTACGAATATAGAGGTAGGTCCATCTGAACCACCTATTATACTATTTGTATTCATTCAATCTTCCTTTTCTTACTTGCTTATTCTCCGATCACTTCCGAGATGAAAACAGAATCTTCTCCAATAGTTCGGTATGTGGATGATCCGCATCTACATGAAAGATCTCAATACCATGAATATCACTGCTTCTGTCTGTAAATGCTGGAAAAAGGAATCCACATTCTGGCTCTCTAGGTTCGTAATCACCATGAATTGGACAGATGGCGCATATGATAAATTTGTATACTTCTTCCGATTCCCACAGACTTTCCTTATCACTCGCTTTGATTGGTACATCATAGCTCCCATGAAAAAAATATATGGCATACTGATCATTGGAATGATAATTTTCTCCAATTACTTCATAGAAGACATCAAGCAAAGCATCGTTTTTCAGCTCACATTCTCTTAGTCCCATCAAAAGTTGCCAAGTACTTCCTGCCCTCTCATCCTCTTTTCCAAATCGATACCCCAATAGATTAACATTCGTCTCGGAAAAAGGAATTGCTTTTGCAAGGTCAATATTTTTCTGCTGATCTTTTGTAGATAGCTTTAAAAAGTGTGTATTAAAG
The DNA here is from genome assembly GCA_002419585.1 of Lachnoclostridium sp. UBA5725. Lineage (GTDB taxonomy): Bacteria > Bacillota > Clostridia > Lachnospirales > Lachnospiraceae > DIGJ01. The sequence continues at coordinate 84,835 of DIGJ01000002.1, read as the reverse complement.
GTTCCGTCCACGAAACCTTCTTCATCAAGATATGCCCCCGCAATTCTGTTAAAACAATTTCGCTTTAAAGTCATGCGTCTTGTCAGTTCCAACATATCTTCTCGATTAATCTGATACATTTTATTCGTTCCCTTTCACCATTTTTCGTATCCAACCATTTCCTCTATTGGCTTTCTCGGCCTATGAAATGGCTCTTCATCACCATATCCTTTTCCTTTTCAACTTCCCTTTTTAAATATTTACGAATACTTCTTCTGTTTTCTATTTGTTTTAACATGGTAAGCTCCTTTTCTAGATTCCATCCAAATCCTCACCTTCAATACGATAGATATCGTCCAACTGCAACCTTTTTTCTACAATCTGGAGGATGCGTGAGGTCTGATCGAACTTGGCAACCATACCGGTGAATTGAATATAGTCTCCACCATCCAGACTGCTGCCCTTATCTTTTTGAAAATACACAACTGTGATGATTGGGTGTTGACCTTTTGTCAGCAAACGTTCAATCCTTCCAAGCTGTAAATCTAAATACTCCTTTGATTCTTCTGACAAGTCTATGCGAGGCACAACATTTTTCTGTTTTACTGCAATCGCCTCCTCATAGCCTTTTAGTGCAGCAAAAGGAGCAAATATCTTTGCCCGATCTTCGATAGACATTTTGGGATGTTTGAAAACATCGGAATTTTTCAAAGGATATTCCATACTGATGATATCATCATACCTATGTGTTACCTGTGCATCCAATGACACTGGATTCTTTACCATAACGAACTCTCCTACGCCTTATGTCCACCAATCTGGTTATTTCTATCCCTTGTAGTGGCACCCTCTTCTAAATTTATGCCCTTTAAAATAGCATTCTTTCCAAATTTCTTTTTAATACTGATCATGGCTTCCTGCATCTTACGCTCTTTTTCCTGTTCTACCGGATCTGTGAATAAATCAAACTGCTCATATCCTTCTTTCACAAGATTATTGGCGCAAAGAGTAACACGTCTGACCATGAGCTCCTTTGATACAATTCTATCATATAATTCCATAATAGCATCCATGATTTTCTTAGTACTGTTGCTCGTTGTACCAAGATTTGCTGTACCATGGGCGGATTTTGGTACTGCCCGTCCATAGCGGTCATACGTAACCACGCCCCCAAATTTCCCTTCATCGACGCTGCATCGGTCATAACCAATCGTCAATGTCAGGCTATCGGTCACCAATCCCTTATCCACAAGATCAAGCACCAACAAATCTGTCATTTCCTGCACAATAATCCTTGCCTTTGAAAATTCATAGGGATACTGTAGGACTTGCCCGGAAGAAATGCTATTAGTGCTTGGTTTATAGGATTTGATTTCTTCCATGCCACAAGGTTCATACCCCCATGCATGGTCAATCAAAAGTTCAGCATCAATGCCAAGCATTCCATATAATAAGTCCTCATGATGCAGTGACGTTCTTGCAATGTCCCCCATCGTCTGCAGACCACTTTTTTCAAGTCGTTTGGCAATCCCTCCACCAACTCTCCAAAAGTCTGTAATCGGTTTGTGATCCCACAATAATCGGCGATAAGCCAGCTCATCAAGTTCAGCAATACGCACTCCTGCTGCATCCGGTTTTACATGCTTTGCAACAATATCCATCGCAATCTTACATAGATACAGGTTCGTTCCGATTCCTGCGGTGGCAGTGATTCCAGTCTTCTCCAAAACATCATGAATCATTTTCACCGCCAGTTCCTTTGCTGACATCTGGTAAAGGTCCAGATAATTCGTCACGTCAATAAAACACTCATCAATGCTATATACATGAATATCTTCTGGACTGATATACTTTAGATATGTCTCATAAATATTTGCTGATACTTCGATGTAGCGTGCCATCTGAGGTGGAGCAATGATATATTCTACCTCTTTCCCGGTACGTTGCTTTGCTTCTTTTAGCTTCTGCTGCACCTCAAATAAACGGGCTCTGCCGGGTATTCCATATGCCTTTAGGGATGGAGATACAGCAAGACAGATTGTTTTTTCGGTTCGTGTTGGATCAGCCACCACAAGATTTGTCGTCAGTGGATTTAATCCTCGCTCGATACATTCAACGGAGGCATAAAATGACTTCAAATCGATTGCAATATAAATATGTTCCTGTTTCATTGCTCTTATCTCTTTCTACTTTACGGATTCCATAACTTTTTGTAATGTAACTTCATCTACACCATTCACTGTACTAATGGAATAAGCATACCCTTTGACTTGCCATATTGCAAGTGAATATAAGCCTGAATTACCCTTTATTTTCACTCTTTCAATATACGCATCCTCGCATAGCATTTCTGTCATAAATATTTGAATTCCTTTCATCAATATAGGCACAAGTTTTAGTCTGTAAATGTAAGATAGGTAAGAATCTCTGCCTTTTCAACTCCTGACTGTCCCATGTTGAGGGAATAGGAATAGGAAGCATCTGACCATTTTGCAAGATAGTATCTTCCATCATTTCCGCAAATTGTTATGGAATTGTCACCAACCGTTACCTTTTCCGTTGTATTATATTCACTATAGTCTCCGCTGTTGTCCTCTGTGCCCTTGCTCATTCGATAAAGTATCTCATCTGTACCATTCGTGTAAAAGATTTCTGCCAGATCACCTGAAATATCAGCATATGTTTTAACATTCAAGGACGAAAGCTTTTCTGGTATAACTACTGTAAATCCTACTGCCTTTTCAAGCTCAGAAAGACTGTTCCATTCTGTTATCGGACAAGGAATACTACTATTGTCAGTAGTACCCTTCGAGGAATCATCTTTGGTTGTGTCTATCGTTATGGTATTTTTCTTTATTGTTACCACTTTATCTGCATTTCCATAAAGTGGTGTTAAAAGAGTGGCCGGAATGTAAATTTTGTGATTCTTTACCACAGGTGCTGCCCCAAGTGTAAACGGTGCAGTCATTCCAACTCTTCCTTTTATGCTCGTAACTGCATAATAGCTATCCTCTCCGATTGTTATGGTCGTATTCATCTGTCCATTATCAATCTTATAAGTGCCATTCTCATTCTTCGTAATCGTTATTCCCATCGCATTTGCTGTGGCTCTAAGTGGGATCATAGCTACTTTTTCGCTCTTACGTTTGGTACTGGTCACATAATAGCCGTGACGTTTCAGCTTTGTTCCGTTCACCGTAATGGTAAGCACGGTTGTTTTGTTTGAACGTGTTTTTATATATGGAGTTGCATATGCAGTGCTATCACAAACTGGTAAAGCTGTTGTACATAACGTACCTACTGCAAGTACTGCTGATAAAGCTACTATTGCGGCTGTTTTCGAAATTTTTATTTCTGACTTCTTCATGATTCCTCTCTTTTCTGCACTGTAAACATTTTAACAGAATATGTTCACAGTGCGTCACATAAACTGTCTATCATTGTTAAAGACTTTATTTATCACCCTTCTACTATAGAAACAATCAATCAGACCAAAATGTTGCATAATAATAGTAAAAATTTTTTACTATCCAATACTTGCAGATTGTATCGTTATTATATCATATGCAGCAACAAAATACTGAAACTGGAAATAAGATAATACTCTATAACCACCCGTAAGAATAAAGTGTTTAAAGGAGTACCCATTTATGGGAAGATACATGATAGGCAAGTTTCAATTGCTTTTGAATGCCATCCTCTTCGATATAACATACAAAGATTATCGTCTGGATTCCTGCCCTATTATCTTCCTTGGAATACTCAATCCTTGAAATTTTATAAGTATATACTTGATGTTCGGCATTTTCCAACCGGACATAAACTGGTTTAATGCCACCAATTGTATTAAACGTGGCATTCACATCAATCGGAATCATTTTACTTCTACCTCATCATAATCTACAGAAAGTTTTTCTCTCCCAATCCCACCTATCATGTGATAGATAGGGCTTTCTACGAAACATGCTCGCAGTACAGCATCCTTGCCATATCGGCCCCTTATTTCATCAACTGCGCGGTCTAAATTAATTTGTTTTTCAAACGAGTCCATGTTAAACATCGTTAGCTGAAAATTGCCATCATCCTCATTTGCTTTGCTCGTATGGATTCCTATTTGCCGAATCGGCGTCCTCCCATCCCACATTTCATCAAATAACTGGCAGGCTGTTTTATATATTTCTACCGTAATATTGGTAGCAGAAAAAAGAGTCGTTTGATGCGACAAATGCGTAAAATCAAAAAATGTGATAGAAACCGCAACTACCGATATGGTTACTGCATCCTTTCTTAGACGAGAGCAAACGGTCTCTGCAAGTGACAATAAGATTAACCTTGCATTTTTTGTTTTTTTGACATCGTAAGGGATGGTTGTGCTATTTCCATAACCTTTATTGGCTGGAGGCGTACCAATTACCCTGCTTGGATCTATCCCTTTGGCAAACAGATAGATAATCTCTCCCTGCTTTTTTAGATGTGCTCGTAACACATTAGGGTCAGCACTCGCCAGCTCTCCGATTGTTTTGATTCCTAATTGAAACAGTTTTTTCGTCGTTGCTCTTCCAACGAAGAAAAGCTCCGATACCGGCAAAGGCCACATCTTTTTTTCGATCTCGTCTGGAAACAGTGTATGTACCATATTCGGTTTTTTAAAGTCTCCCGCCATTTTTGCCAACAATTTATTATTGGATATACCCACATTGACGGTAAATCCAAGTTCGGAGTAGATCGTATCTTTTATTAAGTTTGCAGCCACCACCGGTGAACCATACAACCCTTGCGTACCAGTCATGTCACAATAAGCTTCATCTACACTATATTTCTCCACGATTGGAGCAAATCGATAAAGGATGTTAAAAAATTGGGAGGAACATTGCTCGTATAAGTTGTAATGAGGTGGCACTATCGTTAAATCTGGGCATTTCTTTAAGGCATCCCCCAGGGTCTCTCCTGTTTGGATACCAAATTTCTTGGCCGGTATTGATTTGGCTAAAATAATGCCACTTCGTTTTTCCTTATCCCCTCCAACGGCAGACGGAATATCTCTTAAATCAACCGTACCACCTTGATGCGATAATCGATAAATTGCTTCCCACGATAAAAACGCTGAATTAACATCAATGTGAAATATCAACTTTTCCAAACAAACGTTCGCCTCCTTTTAGCTGATTATAACAAACATTTGTTCTGTTTTCAATAGGAATTCATTTACAAATTCAGCCTAAGTTGTTCAAATTCACTGGATCTGTTTAATAAATAAGGCGTCTGTTTCAGTATTTCCTTCATCTGCATCGAATCATATACCCATGGTTCGATCTGTTCTTTCCTTAATAACAATGGCATCCTGTCATGGACATCGGATATGGAGGTATTTGCATCGGTCGTTACGATTACAAACCTTTGCTCACGGTCAAAAATACCAGCCATATACAGGATGGACTTCTCTTTCGGTGTAAAATAAATCTTTTCTTTATTTGTATTCCACTCATAGAAACCGGAAGCAGGTACGATACACCTTCTGGATAAAAGGTGCTCTCCAAACATCCTTTTATCACTTGCTGTTTCAGCGCGTGCATTGATAATGATCCCACTACCTTTATAATTTGGAAATCCCCATTTCAATACATCTGGTTCAATCCCATTGCTTTTTCCCACCAGGATAGGCACATCGTCTGTGGGATAGATTTCTCCGGTCTTTATTCTAGGAGCACTGGACTTTTTATCCAGTTCTTCGATTATTTTTTGTATTTCTTTTGATGTTTCATCATCAATATAATACCTGCCGCACATGGTGTACCTCCTCCAAAAACTTACCATTTTTTTCTATTATACTTGATTCGTGAGGCATTACCAATTTATTATTATTTAATCTGTTGATTATTTTGAAAAAAATCGTTCCAAGGATCATTTCCGGCAATTCTACGAAGTGCATCCGCCATATTGACAGCATCCGGTGCCACGGTATCCAGTTCCTCCCAAGCAATAGGCATAGATACGCTAGCTCCTTTTCTTGCGCGAAGGGAATACGGGGCAATGCTTGTCGCACCTCTGCCGTTTCGAATCCAGTCGATGAATATCTTATTTGTGCGCTTCGATTTTCTAACATTGCTTGTGTAACGGTCAGGCCACTTCTTTTCCATAACTTCCGCAACACTTTTCGTAAAATCGTGAATCACATCCCAAGAAGCGGCAGGTTTTAAAGGTACCACTACATGATACCCTTTGCCGCCGCTGGTCTTTAAATAAGAGTTGAGCGAAAGCTCCGTAAGAATACTTTTCACATCCCGCACACCTTGGCGAACCACGCTCAAATCCATTCCCTCATCCGGATCTAGATCAAATACCATCATATCCGGTTTTTCGAGTTCTTCTACACGACTTCCCCAGGTGTGAAATTCCAGTGTACCCATTTGTGCTTCAAAGACAAGCCCTGTTATGTCATCAATATAAAAGTAATCTTCCACTTCTTTTCCACCGGAAACAGGAATGGTTATAATACCTTTGCTGTTTGAATCCGGATGCTTCTTAAAGAAACTTGTCTGTGATACACCTTTGGGACATCGTACCACACTGAGCACCCTGTGGCCTACATACGTTAGCATGCGCTCCGATATTTTTTCATAATATCGAATCACATCTTCCTTTGTAATTTCAGGATCTTCATAGATTACCTTGTCCGGATTCGTTATCTTTATTCCTTCAATTAGGATACTATTCACTTTTGTTTCCATTGGTCTTCCCTCTTCCTGGACGGATAATTGGCTCTCCCTTTCCCCCTCCGCTTTTTCCTTCTTTATTTCCCTTGGGTCCTTATCCGTTCTAAGCCCCTTAAAGCTTGCCTGTCTTAGCAGGTTCTCTTTGGTCCATTCGGCAAATTTAATTTCCGCAACCAGTTTTGGTTCGAGCCATCGAATCGTTTCATTCGATTTCATTTTGGGCGCAACTTTAAAAGGTGTCTCCACCTTTTTTAAATACTCAAATTTATTTTCAAGTTCTATTTGATCAAGTTCACTCATGCCGGTACCGGCACGTCCGGCATAGACCAATTCCTCCTCTTCATATACGCCAAGAAGGAGCGAACTTACGCCCCGTGTTTTTTTATCTGAAATCGTATATCCTCCAATGACAAACTCCTGCCGTTTATCGCATTTTAGTTTGATCCAGTCCCCGTTTCTTGTTCCGCCATAGACAGAATCAGCCTTTTTCCCTACGATTCCTTCCAATCCATTTTCACTGGCTACTGCGAAACTTTCTTTCCCATTTCCTTTGACATGCCGGCTGTAGTATAAGTTCTTAGGAGCATCTTTCATCAATGCTTCCAAGGTCTCTTTTCGATCAATTAGTCGTTTTCCTCTAAGATCCATGCCATCCAGTGCAAGAAGATCAAAAACGATATAGGTCAGGTTTTTGTTCTCGTGATGTTTCATATAGCTTTGCAAGGCTTGGAAATCGGTCTTTCCCAATGCGTCAGTCACGGTCATTTCACCATCCAGAATCATCGTCCTTCCGTGAGCAAAGTCAAGAAGGGAATCAGCAACCTTTTGAAAGTACTTTGTATAATCATTTCCGTTTCTAGTGATAAGCCGTATCCGATTGCCTTCTATAAAACTTAGTATTCGGTAACCGTCGTATTTTAGCTCATACAGCCACTCATCCCCCTCAGGAACCGTATTTACTAATTTGGCAAGCTGCGCCTCCACTTGGTCAAACGGATTCTTTGTGATGGTTTCGGCTTTTCCTTCTTCAATTTCTGTCATGGTACGCCCAGTTCTTATGCTGGTAGTAAACGCAGAAATGCCATCGTCCGTTTTGACATACTCATCTTTTTCTTTTAGTAAAAGCCAGTTATCCTTTGTATCTCCCTCTTTGGCTTTTAACCGCACCAAAGCCCACTTTCCCTTCAGTCTTCTTCCGCTCAGATTAAACTTCAGCGCACCTTCAAGGAGCCCTTCCTCCACATTTCCATAAGGCTCCCAAAAACCCTCATCCCAAATCATGACGGTTCCACCACCATATTCCCCTTTGGGAATCGTCCCCTCAAAGTTTCGGTATTCCAAGGGATGCTCCTCCACATGCACAGCAAGCCTCTTGTCATGGGTATCATACGAAGGGCCCTTTGGTACCGCCCAGCTTAATAAAACTCCCTCCCATTCCAAGCGAAAGTCATAATGATCTTTACGAGCCATATGGTGCTGAACGACAAACCTCAGACCATCTTCGACAACTTCATCTTTGCCTTCTGGCTCCAAGGTTTTTTCAAAATTTCGTTTCTGATTGTATTCGTTTAGCTTCGTCATAAGATTATGCTGGTTCCTTCTCTTTTTTTGTCTTCTCCACGCTGGCTTTCAGTGCTTCCATAAGGTCGATTACCTTACCTTCATTTTCAGCTTCTGCACTGACAATCTCCTTGCCGGATATCTTGGTTTCTATCAGCGTTCGGAGCTTGCTTTGGTACTCATCTTTATATTGCGTAGGATCGAATGGCGTATCCATAGAATTGATCAGTACCTTTGCCATATTAAGCTCCTGCTCCGATACTTCTGTCTTGGTATACTGCTTTTGAAGTTCTCTGACTTCATCCGCGTAGAACATTGTAGAAATTAAGATGCCGTCCTCCCGCGGGATAATTGCCATCAGTGTGTCCTTCGTACCCATTACCGTTTTTCCTATGGCTATCTTTTGCTCTGCCATCAATGCCACACGAAGTAACTCAAAGGCTTTTTCACCTCCTGCCTCTGGTGCTGCCTGATAGGTCTTGTCGTAATATACCGGAGAAATCTGATTCAGCTGGGCAAAATGTAGAATCTGAATAGATTTTTCTTTTTCAGTCTTGATTTTTTCAATTTCTTCATCTGTGATCACTACATATTTGTCATCATCATACTCGTATCCTTTTACGATGTCTTCCGTCTTGATTTCCTTACCACAGTTGGCGCAAGTTTTTTTGTAGCGAATACGGCTATTATCTGTCTTATGCAATTGATTGAAGTGAATGTCATTATCTTGTGTGGCTGTGTACATTGCGATTGGAATCGCTACCATACCAAATGTTATGACCGATTTACGTGACATCATTTTTAAAACACCTCCTAATAATCTTTCATCTATGTCATTCCAGAATACATTTTTTTAAGTACCTTTAATATTCCCCATTCTTCTTTCTCTAATCCACCGCCGTCGGATAGCGTAAAAAAGAATTAAAATCATTGACCAAATCGGTTTATTCTGTTACATTAGTATTATAAACCGATTTGGTCGATTTTATTTTAAGGAGGTGAAAATCGTGGATAAATTCTTCAGTTTATCGGATGAAAAACAAGCTGCTATCATAGATGGTGCACTCATAACCTTCGGTAATAATGGGTATAAGAAAGCATCTGTGAATGATATTGCTACTGCTGCAGGAATCTCAAAATCAATGATTTTTCACTACTTCGGTACAAAAAAAGCGTTTTATTTATATTTACTAAACCTGTGCAGCAATTTGATTGTAGATGAAATCCATAAAAAGTTTGATCGTAGTGTAACTGATTTTTTCGACCGAATTATTCTATCATCCAACATCAAAATATCTGTCATGAAAAAACACCCTGCTATTATATCCTTTTTAAGTAGTGCCTATTTTGAAGAAGACAAGGAAGTAAAAGATGACATTGCAGCCATATTAAGTCAAGGGGAAGATATTCGAAATAAAATAGCATTTGATGGTGTAGATACCACTAAGTTTAAGGATGGTATTGATATTAAAGTTGTAATGAAAATGCTACTATGGCAAGCGGATGGATTTGTGAATAATACAAATTTTAAGAGTGGAATGGATATTGAGACTTTATGCAATGAATATTATGAATGCATGTATCTTCTAAAAAACAATCTCTATAAGGAGGAGTTTCGAAATGAACGTAATTGAGATAAAGAATCTGACCAAGAACTATAATAAATCAAGAGGTATCATTAACGTAAATCTAAATGTAGAACAAGGTGAAGTTTTTGGGTTTATTGGCCCAAATGGTGCAGGAAAATCAACTACGATTCGAACACTTTTGGGGCTTATCTATCCTACTTCTGGTAGTGCCACAATCTTTGGGAAGAACTGTATCGAGCATCCGCAAGTTCGAAGTGAACTTGGTTACTTGCCATCCGAAGTGTTTTATTATGACAATATGAGGGTCATGGATTTACTAAAATATTCTGCTAGTTTTTATAAAAAAGATTGTACAAAACGGATTCAGGAACTTGCAGATATTATGGACTTAGATTTAAAAAAGAAAATTGATGATCTCTCCTATGGAAATAAAAAGAAAGTTGGTATCGTTCAGGGATTGCTTCACGAGCCAAAACTAATCATCCTTGATGAACCAACAAGTGGGCTCGATCCTTTAATGCAGCAAAAATTCTTTGATTTGATTGCACAAGAAAATCAAAAAGGTGCCACTGTGTTTTTCTCTTCTCATATTCTTAGTGAAGTACAAAAAATGTGCAGCCGAGTTGCCTTCATCAAAGAGGGTAAAATTATCAAGCTTGAAAAAATGAGTACGTTACAGGAAAATAGCTACAAAAAAATTAGCATTGAAGCAAAATCGATACTCACAACTGATATGTTCCCTATTCATGGCATCAGCAAATTCGAAGTAAACGAAAATACAGCCAACTTTATATTCAAAGGAAATATCAACTCGATTTTAAAGAAAATCTCGGAAATTGAACTTCGCAATATATCCATTGAAGAACCAGACCTTGAGGAAATCTTTATGCATTATTACACAAAGGAGGATTGAGCGATATGAATATCTATCGATTCGAACTTAAGTCTCTTAGAAAATCTACCATTATATGGACCTGTTCTATCATTGGATTGGCTGCTCTTTATCTTTCCATCTATCCAAGCATGGCAGAAGATGCCGCTGATTTCAAAAAATTATTAGCTGCATACCCTGCCCCTGTGCGTGAAATGCTTGGTATAAATATTGATACGATTGGCTCTTTACTAGGTTTCTACTCCATGGTTTTCTCGTTTATATCGCTATTTGGATCCATTCAAGCCATGAATTTTGGCGTATCGATTCTTTCTAAGGAATCGCGGGAGAGAACTGCTGATTTCCTTTTTGTAAAACCAGTTTCACGTAATTCCATTGTTACGGCTAAGCTTTTTGCTTCCCTAACCATGATACTTGCCACAAATATTGTCTTCTGTCTTGCGACATCAATCTTAGCTAATATTGTAAAAACAGCAGATTATAGTTCAAAAGTTTTCTTACTGATTAACCTTACCTTGCTATTTATCCAGCTTATATTTCTTGCAATTGGAATGGTTGTATCTGTTTTCTTTCGAAAAATAAAAAATGTTCTTCCCATATCGCTTGGTTTCGTTTTTGGTTTTTATCTGATTGGAGCAGTACTTGCTGTTGGTGAAAATGATGAATATGCACGTGTTATGTCTCCTTTTAAATATTTTGATATTACCTATATCATAAACAATGGAAGTTATGAGACCATGTATTTATTGATTAGTGCGGTTATTATTCTAGTTTCCATAGCTGTCACCTATCTCATCTTCAATAAGAAAGATATTCATGCAGTGAATTAGGATGCCAAAAATAAATTACATTGAACTTGAATTTACGTCTGCGTATGTATCGCAGTCAGGAGGTTATTATGAATATATTTTTAAGAGAGCTTAAGGCAAATCGCAAGGCTTTGATTATCTGGAGTGTATGTATGATTTTGTTTGTTCTAAGCGGTATGGGTAAGTATACTGCTTATTCTGGTGGTGGAGCCAGTAGTGAGATTTTTAATAAATTGCCGTTTACAATGCGGGTTCTATTAGGAATTGGTTCCTTTGATGTATCTACTATGAGTGGTTTTTATGCACTTTTATTTCCTTATCTTGAAGTTACCGCTGCAATTCATGCTGCATTACTAGGCAGCAGTATCCTAGCCAAAGAGGAACGAGATAAGACCACCGAATTCTTAATTACAAGGCCCATCTCACGAACTACTATAATTACATCCAAACTCTTAGCAGCCTTGGTAAATATTTTGATTATAAATATTGTAACTTTTGTTTCCTCAATCATTATGGTATCTGCTTATAATAAGGGGAACGACATTACAAGTGAAATCATATTGTTTTTACTAAGTATGCTTATTGTTCAGCTCATCTTCTTTTCACTTGGATCCTTCCTTTCTGCTTTTATGAAGAAACCAAAAGCCTCTGGATCGATCGCCACCTCCATCTTAATCGGTGGGTTTGCAATATCCAAAGTGACCGATTTGACAGAACATCTCAATATTTTAAATATACTTTCACCTTTTAAATACTTTAGTTATGTAGATATTGTAGAAGGTAAACCACTAAGTCTTGGTATTATAATTCTATCACTTCTACTTGTGGCTACTTTCACCATCTTCACCTATTACTTTTATTGCAAAAGGGATTTGAACATATAAAACCATGAAATATTAATAAGAGGCAACTGCAAAACATTTTCACTCCTTGTTTTGCAGTTGCCTCTTATTAATATTTCATGGTTATTTCTATATTGTATGGATTCAATTTTTGTTTAGGTAGTAGTTTTGTATAGGTACTAATTTTGTATAGGTAGAATTTTTGTTTAGGTACTAGTTTGCGGCAAAGTTAAGTTGTTATTTGAATAATTTAATAAGCCCTTTTATATAGTGTCCATTCAGCAAATCAATGATTCCTTCCATCATACTCTCAGAAACCATCCCCTCTCCAGAAGCAACGATTGCAAAAAATGGCATCTCCTTTATCATTGCAGACATCATACCTTCTTGTTCCTCTTCGTCTTTTGTTACTTTTCCAGATATTTTATCCGCATACAGGATTACGATTTTCCCAATCAAGGTATGACTTACATCTTCTAAGGTATTATTGCAATTATATGGTCTTGTCGCCTTATCTTCCCTAATAGGAAGCTTTTTACCATATAATTTTTCAAATTCCGTCGTATCAATACTGAATTCTTTTGTTGGAAGTTGATAGTAAGTCGGAGCAAGTATTCGTAAATCAAGCTGTGGCTTTTGTGGGCTATTTATATGTATATCTGCATAAAGAGTACAATCTTTCGAGGAAGATCCAACCATAATTCGATACATTCCACTCTGCGCATACCAGTCCTTTATTAACGTATTATAATATCCAAAGGTACTTGTATCGAGAGAAACCAATACCTGCTTTGTTTCTCCTGGATCTAGGTATATTTTTTGAAACTCCCTAAGCTCCTTTTTTGGTAAAAAAACAATATCATTTTCATGCGCCACAAAAATAAAAGCCGTCTCCCTGGCAGGCATATTGCCACAATTCGTAATGTGAAATGTAATATCAATCCGTTCACCAAAATCACACGTTTCGTGTTCTAACTGTAAGTTTGAATAACTAAAATTGACATAGGAAAGGCCATGACCGAATGGGAACAATACCTGCTTCTGTGCTTTTTCATAATAGCGGTATCCTACAAAAATACTTTCACGATACGCAACATGTAATCTGTTACCCGGAAAATAATTGTAACTTGGTGTATCTTTCAAACAAAGTGGCCATGTTTCTGCAAGCTTTCCACAAGGGATAGCTGCACCTAGTAACAAGTTTGTGATTGCCCGACCGACACCTTCTCCACCAAGATAGGCAAGCAATACCGCCTTAACTTTATCAATCCAAGGAAGTTCCATTGGTGCACCACCAATTAAAATGACAACAACATTTGGATTACATTTGCTTACTGCCTCGATTAATCGGTTCTGCTCACTAGGAAGACTCATGTTCAAGCGATCAAATCCTTCTGACTCAAACCCCTCTGGTAACCCTGCAAAAAGATATACAATATCTTTATCCTTCGCTGTTTCACAGGCTTCCTTTATTAATATGTCCTGTTCCTCTATCTTTCGTTTACCTAGCGATTGATTGGAGTTATTTGTTTTCAAAGAATATCCAGGTGCATACGTGGCCTCCAATCCATGTTCCATAAAGCAGTCCCATGAATTTTCAATCTTTATTGGATGAATTTTTGAGCTGCCCGCTCCCTGATACCGCGGCTTTTTCGCAAAAGCACCAATAACTGCAGCTTTTTTTTTCTGATTACCCGGCAGAATGTTATCCTCGTTTTTAAGCAACACAGCGGATTGTTCTGCTGCTTTTACTGCCAATTGATGGTGTGCATTCTCATCATACTGATAGGCAGCTTTTTTATACAACATGCCTTTTAAAATAAGTTCTGTCACATTGCATGCTGCCTTATCTAAATCCTTTTCGGATAACATATTGTTCTTTACTGCTGCGATTATTTTTGCATCATTGTATCCTTGATTTCCTGGCATTTCAAGATCGAGTCCTGCCTTTATACCAAGTACTCTGTCATGTACAGCACCCCAATCAGAAAAAACAGCTCCTTCAAACCCCCATTCGTTCCTTAGTATGTCCGTTAGCAGGTATTTATTCTCGCTATTATATTCGCCGTTGAGCCGGTTATAAGAGCACATAACGGTTTCTGGTTTTCCTTTTTTTACAGCAATTTCAAATGCTTTCAGATAGGTTTCCCTTAAGGTCCTTTCATCCACGATAGCATCAATCGTCATTCTGCGCTTTTCCTGGTTGTTTACTGCAAAGTGCTTTAAAGAAGTTCCGATTCCAGTTCCTTGTATTCCTTTTATCATGCTGGCAGCAAGTTCACCTGAAACGGTCGGATCTTCGCTAAAATATTCAAAGTTACGTCCACACAAAGGACTTCTTTTCTGATTTGTTCCTGGTCCTAAAATAATGGATATTCCTTCCTGAAGGCATTCCTCACCCATTGTCTTACCCACTTGGAAGACTAAATCACGATCAAAACTACAAGCAAGTGCACTTGCAGTCGGAAAACAAACAGCAGGAACACTATCTCCTATCCCTAAATTATCTGCTTCACCCATTTGCTTTCTTAAACCATGAGGGCCATCTGCCATCATAATGGAATCAAGTCCAAGCCGCTCAACTGCTTTCGTATTCCAACAGTCTTTTCCAGAACATAGTCCTGCTTTTTCTTCGAGTGTCATTTGTGAGACTAGTTCGATTGCTTTATCCTTTAATGCCTTTCTATTACAAAGTTCTAGATCCATACTTGCTCCCCTCTGCCGCTTTAGCGACACGTCTAAATAATCATTTCGCTGTGGTAATTGAATTTTTTACACTGTCAAAATTCTCTTTATCGAAAGATAGTTTTTTAATGAATAATACCGACAAGATTAAGCAAAGTGCCGGCATAAAACTCATAAGCAAGCGTATTCCAAAAATTGTACTTGCTGATTGCTCGACAATACTATTTCCGGAACGTTCCACATAGCCAAACCATCCCATGGAAGCTGTGACTAGCGCAACGATGATTGCAGAGCTGATTTTATATAAGAGCATAGTTGCACCATAAATGATACCTTCTCTTCTTACCCCATTTTTCAATTCATCCACTTCAACCACATCTGGTAGGATCGAAAATACCAATACTTGAGATGCCGAAATTCCTACTCCAATCAAAATCGTAACAACTACCGTAAACACAATGCTTCCAGATGGTATAAACATGCAGGAGAATAATGGAATTAAAAAGTAAATAGCAGCTATTATATAGGTCTTTTGCTTCCCGATTTTATTACTGATACCAACCCACATTGGCGTCACAATTACCGCAGCTACAAGTGGAATTGCCATAAAGATATAGCTCAGGTTATCCGAAATCTTAAGCGCATATTTCATATAGTAAATATAGAGCGCCATGATTATGTCAAACGATACCATATTAAATATGAATACACCTAAAACTAATTTAAATTCCCTTAATTTAATGAGCGATTTTAGATTCGACCATATGTTTCCCTGATTTTTCGATACATCTGCCTCTACACGCTCTTTTGTACCTACGAATGCACATAAAATGCAAATTGTTAGCATAACTGCCAATGCTCTTCCCATAACAGGAAAACTTACTGCATACATGCTTTTTCCTGGATAAAGGGTATCTACAATAAAGGTTACACCCATTGCTGATAGTAAGGATCCAACAAACGAAAATGCCATTTTATATCCGGATATACTGGTTCTTTCATCGTAATCTTGTGACAGTTCGGGCAAAAGTGCATTATAAGGAATTGATACAAGTGAATATAGTGTGTTAAATAAGATTCCGATCAGTGTATAGTAAAGGATTTGTGGCACATTCTCTTGAAACGGAACCATCCATAAAAGCGCAAACCCGATTCCCAAAGGGATTGCTCCAAAGAGTAAAAATGGTCTTCTTCTACCAAAACGCGTTTTTGTATGATCGGATACTACCCCCATAATCAAGTCACTCGCCGCATTCCATATTCGTACAATCATAAAAATATAGCCTGCCCATACTGGCGATATCCCCGCGACATCTGTAAGAAAAAACACAAAATAAAATCCAATCGCACCATAAGCAATATTATTTCCCATATCGCCTACTCCATAAAAAACCTTTTCCCTTGTTCTTAATATATTATTACTACCCATAAATACCGCTCCTCTCCTTACCTTACTTCTGGCTCTATTTTAGCATCACCCTTCACTACATAATATTATAATTTCGTGTTTTATATCATAATATCTTGACATTATTAACGTTAATTATTATATTCAAAAGTAAAGTGAAAAGTAATTCCACAGGAGTAATTCTACATTCCAAAAGTAAAGTGAAAAAGTAAATTCCACATTATTCAATTTATAGATAGGAGAGAGCTATATGTGTTTAACCAAATCAGAACGATTGGTTATAGAGGAACTATATGATTATAATCGAATCCCCTTATGGATTCTCAATACAAATTTAGAATTACAGCACAGCTTCTTTTCTGATAGTTCGCATGATGTAAAAGAGATTTTATTCACTCACATGAATGGTTTGACAGATAAAATCTTAAATCCTAGTTTTGATATCTTTTTTTATGAGAACGAGCTATATTATATTTTCGATTTTGAACGTAATCATCAGACTTTTTATTTACTCGCAGGACCAATGCTGCTATCTGGCTTCTATCATATCACACAAATGCGTTCCCTTTCTTTTGCATCCAATATGGATAAAAAAGATTTGAAATTTTTAGTTGAAAATCTACCTGTGATTTCGTTTACCTCATTTAGTTCGTGTCTTCGAATCATCATGTTGTTACTGAAAAACGATGCTCCTAGTCTGGAGGAAATCAGTAATTACAAATGTGCTAGTTTGCAAGGTTCCCTGAATCGTACATTTATTCATGCATTATTTGATAATCGGGAGGATTACCGATTGCATACACCTTACAGCCATGAACTAGCCGTATTGAACTGCGTGAGTGAAGGAAATCTTGCAAGGCTACAATCAACCTACAAAACACTTCCCCAAACCAAATATGGAACCATGTCCAATGATCCTCTTCGGCAGCTTTTCTATGGTTGCATTGCAAATACAACACTTGTAACAAGATACGCAATCGAAGGTGGACTTGACGAAGAAACTGCTTTTACCTTAAGTGATGTATATATCAAACAGATGGAGAATTGCAAAACTTTATATGAGCTGAATGTACTGAATGAAAGAATGGCGATTGACTTTACACAGCGTGTCGCAAATGCAAAAAACTTGAATCAACCCATTTATACGCAACCAGTCACAAAATGTATCCATTATATCTTACGAAATCTACATACCAAAATGACTTTAAATACTCTGGCAAAAGAAGTGAATCTGACTCCAAAATACCTCTCCAGCCTCTTTCGCAAAGAAACCGGCCAGACACTCTGTTCTTTTATCGAAGACAAACGCATAAAAGAAGCAAAAGACCTGCTTATCTATTCACAGTATACTTACAGTTACATCAGTCATTACCTATCCTTTTATTCACAAAGTTATTTCATTTCCGTTTTTCGAAAAAATGTAGGAATGACCCCCAAGGAGTACCGTACGAAATACTCGTAATGAAACGATACATATGTCTACAAATAGGAGTTATGCAAAAGAAGTGATTGCAACATCAGAAAAATTTTATCCCAATTTGCATTGTGGCGCACAAAGAGCAGGTGCTCTAACCGAATGATACGATTATTTTAATAAGACATAGTGAAAATCAAGTGCCCATCACTTGATTTTCACTGTTTATGGCTTATTAAAATTGGTAATCGTATTGAGGTTAGAGCACCTGCTATTTGTGCGTCAGGATGCAAATTGTACATAGTCTACATTTTGCCCCACTCTTTTGTTCTTCTCCTACATTTTCACACGTTTCACATAATGAGTATGCAGCAATTTGTGCGCCTTCTCCCCATATGGTTCGCCCAAAAATTCTTCATAAAGCTTTATGATATAAGGGTTCTCGTGTGATTTTCGAATCGTTTTTCCTTCGTCCTCTTTATAGATACATTCCATTCTTTTTTGCAGATATGCCATATTTCCATGGTGATAAGGCTGACCGCCTCCTCCTATGCATCCTCCTGGACATGCCATAATCTCAATCGCATGGTATGTCGCCTTTCCATCTCTGATCTGTTCAAGAAGCCTTCTTGCATTTCCAAGTCCATGCGCTACTGCAATCTTTACATCCAGATCATTTATTTTGATTACTGCTTCTTTGATTCCATCGAAACCTCGTAGCTCATGAAACTCAACCTTTTCCAGTGTTTCCTCGGTTAACCATTCATATGCAGTTCGAAGAGCAGCTTCAATTACACCACCTGTTGTTCCAAATATTACTGAGGCACCTGTAGATTCACCTAATGGATTATCAAAATCCTCATCTTCTAGGCTCATCAGATCAATATTCGCTTCCTTTAGCATCTTCGCCAGCTCTCTGGTGGTTATTACGGTATCCACATCTTGCATATCATCATGTGCCAACTCTGGTCTGGCAGCCTCATATTTCTTAGCCAGGCATGGCATTACGGAAACCACATACATATCCTGTGGATCGATTCCTATCTTATTGGCATAATAAGTTTTTGCAATTACTCCAAACATTTCATGAGGAGACTTACTGGTGGATGGAATATCTAGCATATCCGAAAACTGATGCTCAAAGAATTTAACCCATCCAGGGCAGCAACTCGTGAGTATAGGAAGCTTTCCACCATGTTGTAGCCTGTGAATAAACTCGGTAGCCTCTTCCATAATCGTAAGGTCTGCTGCAAAGTCCGTATCAAAGACGTTATCGAATCCAAGTTTTCTAAGTCCTGCAACCATTTTCCCAGTGACACTTGTTCCCGGCTCGGCACCAAATTCTTCACCTAGTGCAGCACGAACTGCAGGTGCTGTCTGAACAACTACATATTTTGTTTTATCATTAAGGGCATCCCAGACCTTTGAAATATTATTTACTTCTGTTAAAGCTGCGGTTGGACATACCGCTACACATTGACCGCAGAACGTACATGTGCTTTCATTCATTGGAAGGTTCAAAGATGGAGCAATAAACGTGTCAAAACCTCTATTTACAGGAGAGAGAACATGCACCGTTTGAACCTCGTTACACATGGTCTCACATCTTCTGCACAAGATACACTTATCCATATTTCTTACAATGGACTGACTGGAAATATCTATTTCATGCCTTGCCCTCTCGCCATCAAATTTGATTTCACGAATATTTAGTTCAGCTGCCAGAGCCTGTAACTCGCAATCAAGACTTTTTTGACAAATAAGGCAATCTTTCGGATGGTTTGAAAGAAGTAGTTCTACCATCGTTCTCCTTGCCTTGATACATCTTATGCTATTTGTTGTAACTACCATACCCTCCGAAACAGGTGTGGAACAAGATGGAGCAAGATTCCTCCTGCCCTCAACCTCTACGACACATACACGGCATGAAGCAGATTGGTTGACAAATTTTATATTTTCTAAATCAAGATGGCAAAGTGTAGGTATTTTTATCTTCAATTTGTTTGCTGCGTCAAGGATCGTTCTTCCTTCCTCTACGGACACCTTTTGATTGTTAATTGTTAAATTCACCATAGCCATAAATTCACCCCTTTCACTAGCGTTTTGCTATCGCACTAAATTTACATGTATTGTAACATGCGCCACACTTGATACACTTGGACTGGTCAATAACATGTGTTTTCTTAACTTCACCCAAAATGCAAGGTACTGGACAAACCTTTGCACATGCAGTACAACCAACGCATTTCTCAGGCAAGATAATATAAGAAAGAAGTGATTCGCAGACTGCTGCCGGACATTTTTTCTCCCTCACATGTGCCAAATACTCATCATAAAAATAATGCAATGTGCTAAGCACCGGATTTGGAGCCGTCTGTCCTAGGCCACATAGAGACGTATCTTTGATTATTTCTCCTAATTCAACCAAGTCTGCCAGATCTTGTTCCGTACCGTTTCCTTGCGTTATCTTATCAAGAATCTCCAGGAGTCTTTTATTACCTACTCGACAAGGCGTACATTTCCCACAGGATTCTTCCTTTGTAAATTCCAGATAGTACTTGGCTATATTTACCATGCAGTTATCCTCATCCATAACAATCATACCGCCTGATCCCATCATGGAACCTATACTATTTAAAGACTCATAATCAATCGGAATATCCAGATTTTCTTTTGTGATACAACCTCCAGAAGGTCCTCCGGTTTGTACTGCCTTGAACTCCTTGTTATTTTTAATGCCTCCGCCAATATCATAAATTACTTCTCGAAGTGTAGTTCCCATCGGAACTTCAACGAGCCCGACATTATTAACCTTACCTGCCAAAGCAAATACTTTCGTTCCTGGCGATTTCTCAGTGCCTATCGTTCGAAACCAATCCGCTCCTCTTAAAAATATAGGAGGAATATTCGCCAATGTCTCAACATTATTTACACAGGTAGGTTTATCCCAGACACCACACTGCGCAGGAAATGGAGGTTTTGTTGAAGGTTCCCCTCTTGCTCCTTCAATCGAATGAATCAGTGCCGTTTCTTCTCCGCATACAAAAGCACCCGCTCCATATCTTAATTCGACATCAAAGTTAAACCCTGTGCCAAGTATATCAATACCTAGCAAACCCAACTCTCTGGCTTGCGTAATCGCTATTTCAAGTCGGTGTATCGCGAGCGGATATTCAGCCCTTATATAGATATAACCATGCTCTGCACCGATCGCATATCCGGCGATGGCCATAGCCTCCAGTACAGAATGAGGATCTCCTTCCAGGATGGATCGATCCATAAAAGCACCCGGATCTCCTTCATCTGCATTGCAAATGATATACTTTACATCAGAAGCATTATTACTCGTATATTTCCATTTCAGTCCGGTCGGAAATCCACCACCTCCTCTTCCACGAAGTCCTGATTTTATCACGGTCTCAATTACCTCTTCTTTACTCATTTCACAAAGACATTTTGCCAAGGCTTGGTATCCGTCCGCAGCAAGACATTCATTTATATCTTCTGGATTGATGAACCCACAGTTTCTAAGGGCAATACGAATCTGCTTTTTATAGAAAGGAAGATCTTTTTGTCCCTCGAGCTTTACCTTTAGGTTTGGTTCTACATATAAAAGCCGTTCCACTTGCCGCCCTTTTATTACATGCTCTTCCACGATTTCTTCGGCATCTTCTGGCTTCACTGTTACATAAAAAACATCATCTGGATAGACCTTAAGAATTGGTCCCTTTTCACAGAATCCAAAGCACCCTGTAATAACTACTTCCACTTCATTTGAAATTCCATGTTTTTCTATGCTTTCCTTTAACTCGTCCACCAGTTTTAAGCTATCCGAAGATGTACATCCTGTACCGCCACAAACTAATAGATGCATTCTGTAATTATTCATAACTCATCCTCCTTCAGTCGATTTTTTCAAATGACTTGGTTATTATTGCATTTTGAAGAAGACGGCCATTCTTAATATGTTCATTTACTATTTCACGTCCTCTTTGCGCATCTACATGCCCGTATATTACGGATGGCTTATCTTTGAAAACAACCTCAACCAGCGGTTCCTCTGCACAATATCCCATGCACCCTGTCTGGGTTACTGAGACATTTGTGATATTTTGCTCTCTTAGTTCATCTACGATTGCATTCATGGTAGTCCTAGCACCACTGGCTATGCCACAGGTTGCCATACCTACTCTTATAATGATTCGATCTTCTGATTCTGCAGTTGACCTCAAGTCCAAATTATCCTTGGCTGCCTGCCTTATTTTCTGGAGTTCCTCTATGGATTTTAACTTACTCATACGCTTCCTCTTTTCTGCGCTGCTCTTTGCGCATATCTAGTTTGTGTGCGCAGCGCATACACAAACTTGCTGAGTGAATGTCTTACTTTCACTCTGCCTCCTTCTCGCATTCTTCGATAATTTTTTTAATTTGATCTACTTCTACCCTTCCATATACCTTATCATTAATCATGACGACTGGAGCCAGTCCACAAGCACCAATGCATCTTAATCCTGACAAAGTAAATTTCATATCCTTCGTAGATTCTCCTGCCTTAATATTTAGTTCTTTTTCAAATTCCTTCATAATTGCTTCTGCACCTCTTACAAAACATGCGGTTCCAAGGCACACATTGATGACATACTTTCCTCTTTGCTTTGTTGTAAAGTAGGAGTAAAAGCTAATTACACCATAAATCTTAGAACTTGGTATCACAAGCTTTTCCGAAACATAGAAAATTACCTCATTGGAAAGATAGCCATAAAGCTGCTGTGCTCTGTGTAACACAGCGATTAGTGCACCCCTTTTGTCTTCAATGCTGTCAATGAAATTTTGGAGTTCAGCAAATTTTTCCTGAGTATCGCAATTACCTCCCATACACAAACCTCCTTTTGATTGAATTAGATTATTCTTCTTATATTATAAACAACATTTTCTTGATTCTTACTGTTCCATGAAAGATTATTCCTTGACTTAAGCCATTTTATACCATTCATGCTACTAGTAAATTCTAAAGAAAGCGTGTTGTTTTATATACAAATTCTCTTTTACGCTTAATTTAGTTGCATTTTATTCGTTTTCGTGATATTTATATGATTATATCATAAATATTTACAAATGTTAACTCTATTTAACTGTAGTTATCACATTAATACACAAAAAACCCCCTAACCGTACACTGACGGTAGGAGGTTTAATCATAATCGTTTTTAGTAATTCAATCCGTATTTCTCTGAAAAAACTGGTACATCATTTCGTTTGTAAGGCTGACTCCATCACATACGATATCTACATCATCCTTCGTTAACCAGCCGGCATAAGAAAGCTCTTCTGTATCCATGGTTATTTCATCTGGTCCATCCAATTCTGCATAATAACCCACGAGCAGATTACTGTCAAATCCCCAAGGCTGACTTTTATAATACGTAATATTTTTTACTTTTACACCGGCTTCTTCCATTACTTCACGCCGAACCGTATCTTCAAGTGTTTCGCCTATTTCTGAAAATCCCGCAATCAATGCATACTTTTTATAAGCTCTTCCCGCATATTTCGTCATAAGTATTTTATTACCATTTGTTACACCAACAATGATAGCTGGTGCTATTTTAGGATAGATCATATTCCCACATTTGTCACAGTAAAGCATACGCTCCTTTGAATCAAATGAAAGCTCATTTGCACATCTTCCACAAAAATGGTTGTTTTCATACCATTGATATAAGTGGTATGCAGTAATTCCCACAAATTGGAGCTCTTTCCCAATATTCTCCCGAAGTATCTGCACCGATTCGTATTGAAAAGAAGGCAAATCAATGGTCTCCTCATTTAAGTAAAGAAAATACTCCGTTTCATCCACGCAAAATAAATAATGATAGTTTGATTTAATGATATCCTTTGGCATCACTGCAAAGGTTGGAAGCAATCGTTCGCCACGATCCGTTTGCCCAAGCAATATTTTCCTCTTATGAAAACAGAAAATACGACTATTTTTTGATGGCTCTTTATCTTTGAATTCATTATAAAATATGCTTGGTGAAATATCCTGTATCATTCGTAATCCTCTTTTCTTCTGTCTACAATTAATCCAATGCCAAATTAAAATAACTGGTTTTCGCCCAATTTTTTCGTGTACTCATAAAAAAACGCTCTTTTTGAAGGATTCGACTGCATTCAAATTCATTCGCAATCGTCATTGCATATTGATCCCACTGATGTTCCGATAGGGTGGTTTCACGTACAATAAATTGCTCCTTATCGATATACCCCATTATAATATGGCTTTCTCCTTCACAGATCATTTCAAAACAAAGGCCTCCAATTAAGAGGTTCTCTTTGATTGCATAATCAATTGCATCTTCATCCCACTCAATATAACCATCCATTCCTAGCCAACTATCTCGAATTTGTTTGTATTTTTTTGCCAAGACTGGTCCTTCTTTTATCAAAATATCGGAAAGGGAACTTATTTGTAACTCAAATCTTTCTGCCTCATCATTGACCCTTTCCTTAGCACGAATCGCCGGGTGAAAATTGCGTTTTCCATAAAAGGAAATAAGACTTTCTTCTGCCGGTACCAAAATCCCGATTTCGTGATTCTGATCTAAAAAACTCTGTATATATTTCATTAATTTTGTACTAATTCCTTGCCCTTTAAATCCTGGCTTGGTTGCTACCGCATAAATATAGCGAACCGGTTGTTTTAAGAGCAATCCATTCTTTTTTTCCCAGCAAGTGCAAGGTAAAAGGCTTGCCATTGCTACTGGTAGCTTATCTTCCAGCCATACAAGCATATTTTCTTCGGTAAATCGTTTCATGAAATAAAAATCAATATAGCTGTCTTCATCATGAAAGCATTCCTTCCATATCTGTTTTAACTGGGGAATCCATTCCATCTTCGCGAAAGTAATATTGCCATCTTCCATTCTGTGCACGCTTCTTTCTTTCGTTACTTTATGGTTACCACGTACTTTTTCAAATGTATCGAAGGTTTATAGGACATCTTCGCTTTACGAATTCCTTCATCTCCTATATCTTCTTCTCGATTTACATACGTAAATTGTTGCATATTATGAGCAACAAATTGCTGATTGATCATTGGATAAGAACCTTGTACCTGAGGAAATGCCTTTTCAATATGAACCACATAAGTATCTGAATTCAAAGGTTCTCCAATGGTAAAGGCTACCACTTCTCCTGCTTTCCTTAACAGTCCACCTTCAAAACCAAGCTCCTTAAAATGTAAGAAGCTCTGCTCCACCGCACACTGTTCTAGCTTTGCGCTTTCACTTTTTCCACAACCATATTCCTCACACCAGATTTGATTCATTTTTTTGCATTCTTCGATTTTATCTTCGGTAATGACCTCGTAACCCCAGTCATCCTCATCCTTAAATCTAGCGATGTGATTTCTTTTTCCATGGTAATGTTTTCCCGGTAGATTTGTCAATTTTTCAACATCATAAATATAGTCCCAGTCAGCTTCATTTGTTACTACTTCGATATTATTTGGAAATAGCTCTTTCAAACGTTCCTTTTGTTCTTCTAAGACTCCACGAAAGCGTGGTATGCAGCCCTTTTCCTTTGCATCCTCTATCAAAAGTTGAAGCACCTTCTGGTCATCACCGCTTCCTACGGGATAATTGTAAATCACTTCATTCTCTTTGGAATCTCCTGTCACACACAGGAATCCTTCAACCAAAGCTACTTTTACATCGGACACATTTCTCCAAATAAACAAATTACCAAAAGAATATTCGCATCCTCTTAAATCGGATTGCGCTATCTTTTCTCTCATCCAGTCTTGATCTTCTA
This sequence comes from Lachnoclostridium sp. UBA5725, assembly GCA_002419585.1. Classification (GTDB taxonomy): domain Bacteria; phylum Bacillota; class Clostridia; order Lachnospirales; family Lachnospiraceae; genus DIGJ01. The sequence goes on along the minus strand of DIGJ01000002.1, from coordinate 59,132 downwards.
ATGTAGGTCTTTTAAATTTTATCATGTTATGCATCCTTTCCGCTCTAGAACTAGTTGCGCGAAATATTATAGCTTCATTGTTAATTGTATTCTCTTTTTCCCTAAATCGACACTCATTACCTTAACATCGACAATATCTCCGACGCTTACCACATCCAATGGATGCTTTACAAATTTCTTATCGCTTAGCTGAGAAATGTGTACTAAACCATCTTGATGCACTCCAATATCGACAAATGCCCCAAAATCGATTACATTACGAACCGTGCCTTTTAATATCATTCCCTCTTTTAAATCTTTCATGTCAAGTACATCGGTACGAAGAATCGGCTTGGGCATTTCATCTCGGGGGTCTCTACCTGGTTTTTCCAATTCATTTAAAATATCATTGAGTGTCATAAGACCAATATTTAAATCTTTTGCCACTTTTTCTTTGTTCGTGATTTTCTTACTCAAATTTCCTGAATGCTTCACTTGTTCTACTTTTACATTGTCTTGTGCTTTGGCTTCTATTTTTGAATTTCCCATTGCTTGTACCAAAGCCTGTGAAAAAGCAGTGTTTTGCTGCTTCACAACAATATTCTTTTTCTTTTCTACCTTCTTTTCTTCGGTAGTTTTTGCAGCTCCTTTGTTTTTTGCTACTTCTGCCTGTGCTTTTCGTACATCTTCCATCGTCCATCCAAGCGTCTCAAGTAATGCTTTTGCTGCATCATAGGATTCAGGATGTACACTCGTAGCATCAAGAGGATTGTCTCCATCGAGAATTCGCATAAATCCAGCACATTGCTCGTATGCTTTTGGTCCAAGTTTTGCAACCTTTAATAATTGTTTCCGATCGGTAAATTTACCATTTTCTTCTCGGTAAGTAACAATATTCTTAGCAATTACCTTAGATATACCGGATACATACTCTAATAAAGGCGCTGAAGCAGTATTTAGATCAACACCAACCTTATTAACGGAAGCCTCCACCACTCCAGATAAAGCCTCTCCTAATTTTTTCTGATTCATATCGTGCTGGTACTGACCAACACCAATTGATTGAGGATCTATTTTTACGAGCTCCGCAAGTGGATCTTGCAATCTTCTTGCAATCGATGCCGCACTTCTTTGTCCCACATCAAAGTTTGGAAATTCTTCCGTTGCCAGCTTGCTTGCGGAATAAACAGAAGCACCTGCTTCATTTACTATGATATATTGAACTGGGCGATTCATTTCCTTTAACATATCAACAATAATCATTTCCGATTCACGAGAAGCAGTACCGTTTCCTACGGAAATTAAATCAATGTTGTATTTATCTACTAACTCTTTAACAATCTTTTTCGTCTGTTCCACTTTGTTTTGTGGAACGGTCGGATATACAACGCAAGTATCTAATACCTTTCCTGTTCCATCCACAACAGCAAGCTTACATCCCGTACGAAATGCAGGATCCCATCCAAGTACGACTTTATTTGCAATTGGTGGTTGCAATAAGAGCTGTTCTAAATTCTTTCCAAATACTTTAATTGCCCCATCTTCTGCTTTTTCTGTTAATTCATTGCGAATTTCACGTTCAATGGCTGGTGCAATGAGACGTTTATAGCTATCTTCAATGGTGGCCTTTAATACTTCCATCGTATTTATGTTTTCGTTAATGATTACTTTTTTCTCTAAAAATCGTAAGATGCGATCTTCCGGTGCAGTAATCTTTACATTTAATATCTTTTCATTTTCTCCACGATTTAGCGCAAGGACTCTATGTCCTGCAATCTTTTCGATTGGTTCTTCAAATGCATAATACATTTCATAAACAGACTGCGCTTTCTCATCTTTTGCAGTAGAAATAATGGAACCTTCTTCCATCGTTGCCTTACGGATATAGATACGGTAGTCTGCCTCGTCTGAAATGCTTTCTGCGATAATATCCATAGCCCCTGCAATTGCTTCCGCTACCGTATTAACCTCTTTTTCTTCACAAAGGAAGGCTTTTGCTTCTTCTTCCAGTGACTTGTCTGTTGCTTGGGCTAAAATGATTTGAGCCAAGCCTTCCAATCCCTTTTCCTTTGCAATAGTAGCTCTCGTTCTTCTCTTAGGACGATAAGGACGATACAAATCCTCCACAACTACCTGCGTGGTTGCTGCTAAAATCTGATTCTTTAATTCCTCGGTAAGTTTTCCTTGCTCCTCAATACTAGCAAGAACCTGATTCTTTTTGTCTTCTAAGTTTCTCAAATAAGTCAGTCGTTCATTTAAATTACGAAGCTGTTCATCATCCAGTGCTCCATGTTTTTCTTTTCGGTATCGGGCAATAAATGGTATTGTATTTCCTTCATCAATTAAGTTTACTACCGCTTCTACCTGCCATAGTTCAATTCCTAATTCTTCTTTTATTTGTTTTAATATATCCATAATAAACTCCTTAGTTTTCATTCTTCCCGCTTATTATAATCTATATTTTCCAAATTTTCCAGTTTTTCTTGGTATTGTGCGTATTTACTCTTCATTATGAAGCAAAAAAAGACCGATTTCTTTTGAAATCGGCCTATCATCTTTATTGTATTATTATACTGCAATATCAAAGTTCTGACCAAGCAACAACGTGTTCTCTGCTGATTTTCTGGCTTGATCGTATGGATTTGAAGTATATGCAACATTCTGAGCATTTTTAAGTTCTGTCGAAACAGATACACTCGATTGCTCTTTTTCTGGTTTGTTTATTATCTGCAGTGATTCATTTGAGTCTACCGCTTTCGATTTCTTTATCGGTTGTACTTTTGTTGTGTTGTACTGTGGGTACAAAGCGTTGATTTGACCAGTCATATTTACTCCTGCTATCATACGGCATCCTCCTTTTCTATCTATATCGTTATATTACCATTTTCCAATCATTTTTTCAAGTAGTATCGTATTATGTCTTTTTATGTATTATTACGCAACATAATCAATATTTTGACCTGTCAAAAAGCTTCCCTCAATCGACTTTTTTGCCTGGTCATACGGATTATTCGAATAAGTTCTCATTGTTGTTCTTGTTGTGCCTCCGGATACATAGGAAGTACCACACTCTGGGCATACCGCAGTTTTCAATGTAACCGTAGAAGAAACTAACTCTTTATTTTCTTTATTTCCTTCCTTTATGGCATTGGAAACGTGTTCGTTCTCGTGCGCCATTACTTTGGAGGCCGAATTCCCTGGAGATATGTGACCTGGAGATTTAAAGGATACATTCGATTCATTGGAACCATCGACATACTTTCGCTCTTTACAAGTCTGACAATCATCTTTGCGTACCTTCGAAGATGACTGATCCGTATTCACGGAAGTATTGGAGGTTTTACTAAGTGAGGAAGAAGCACTTTTCGTACTATTCACATATGGTGAATAGGGTAATGATGACTGTCCCATTCCAACAATTCCTGTTATCATACGTATTCCTCCTTTTTACCTATTTTTCTACAGTTTCTATTTTATACAGTTTTTACTTATCTTTAATGTATCACGTTTCCTAAAAAATGACAAGAAATTAAAACTACAAAAATTCCTGTATTAAAATTCTGCGCATCTGTTCTTTTTCAAATGGTTTTGATAAGTGATAATTCATTCCACTCTCTAATGATTTGTGTACATCGTCTGCAAAGGCATTGGCGGTCATTGCTACAATTGGAATTTTATTTGCGTCACTTCGCTCTAATTTTCGAATTTCCTTGGCTGCAGTCAATCCATCCATGGTTGGCATCATAATGTCCATAAAGATGATATCAAACGTTCTCTCTTTCTGATGCTTCATCCTATTCACAGCTTCTTCTCCATTCGTACATGTTTCAACGATAACGCCCATTGATTCAAGCAGTATTTTGGCAATTTCCCGATTAATCTCATTATCATCTACCAATAGCGCATGAATGTTCTCGAATGTTGTATGTTCTTTTAGGGCAGCAACCTTTGCACTGTCTTTATTTCTTAGTTGTTCCTTATTTACAGCATCTACCGTAAGCATAAACGTAACTTTTGTACCTTTTCCAAGTTCACTCTCGATATGTATTTCGCCATTCATCGCTTCGACCAATTTCTTCGTAATACTAAGACCTAATCCACTTCCTTTGACGTTAAAAGAATGATCTGCCTGTTCAAAAGGTTCATACGCCCTTTGTAGGAATTCTTTGCTCATGCCCAGACCATTGTCCTCTACGGTAAACGTTATACAAAGCCGATTTTTCCCCATCTTTTTGTCTTTGACTTTTAATGTGACATAACCTCCATTATTGGTGTATTTTACTGCGTTAGACAAAAGATTAATCAGAATCTGCTGAAGTCTTCCTTTATCAATATAAATTCCATCGTATTTTTGATTTATGTGTTCCTGTGTAAACGTAATTCCTTTCTCTTTTGCCATCGGACCAATAATCGCTTCCAAATAATGCACAACTTCATCTTTTTCGGTATATACTTTTTGAAGTGTCAATTTTTTGCTATCTATTCTTTGCATATCCAATATATCATTTATAAGTCCAGATAAATGTCTTGCAGAAGTGATTGCATCCTTTAAATATGGTTCTTCTTTAAACGCTTCTTTTTGTTGCAAAAGATCGAGCATACCCTTAATTCCATTTAATGGTGTTCGAATTTCATGAGACATATAAGATAAAAAATCTTCTTTTGCTTTTGCTGCTTCTTTGGCCTGCTCTAATGCCTCTGCCAATGCATCTTTCGCTCTTTTTTCACTCAAAAGAAGTTGGCTGATATCACTGATCAATACTAAAATAGTATCCTTACTGTTTCTAAAATACGCACATTTACATTCTGCAAATTTTAATTCCATATTATCCCAATAACGTAAGTTGCAAACTAGACTGCCATTGTTTTTCTCTAATCTATCGACTAAATTATTTAATTTAAATTGTTCCTCAAATATTGGTCGATCAACATCCGCTATCTTTTGCAAATATTTTTGGTATAAGCTCTCGTAAGTTTGATGATGGATATATCCAATACTCTTTCCATTTTCAAAAAACATTCGTATATTATTTTTCTCTAGATTGATTTTAAAAACATCCAAGTATTCATTTTGTACGGTATAATTACAGATTTCCTGTAACTTGATTAACTCTTCCTTATATTTTTCCTGAACTGATATATCTTCCGAAATTCCAATTGCCTTTATTGGCTGATCGAAATCATCAAAAATTGTAATATATTTCAATCGATACCAAACAAATTTTTCCTTGGAATTTCGAATTTGCACTTCTCCCATAACGCTGGCAGAGCCTTCTTTTACTTTATTATGTAAAGTTCGATAGATTTCTACGCTGTTTTTATCTAGCTTTCCACTTTCGATGATACAATCCGGGAAATTTTCGATTACCCTTGGATAATCCAATAAATAGGTACATACGGTGCTTTGTATTGCTCTTTTATTGACAATATCATATTCCCATATATCAAGTTTCATATTATCAAGAGCAATCTGGAATTTCTGACGTTCTACTTTCGCCTGAAGTTCACTCTCTTTTTCCTGGTTTACATCGGCATAAATTCCATAGAATAAGTTTCGACTTTCACTTTTATTTACTAGCTTTGTCTTTAAATGAGTCCAACGATAATTTCCTTCTTTTAACCTTCTACGAAATACCAGATTTACAATTGTATTTGTCTCCTTGCACTCTTTTACTTTAACTAACGTCTCATTCCAATCATCTTGATGAATTTGAAAACAGTTTTCCTGTGTATATAATGCTTCCATCTCCTGCGTAGAATAATGAAATAGTTCACATAAACCATCATTGAAATACAAATTTCTTATTTTATCCCCCGCTATTTCAAAAATGGAAATGCCACCTGGTATATCGTCCATTAGGTTTTGCAACTGTTCCTGTGCTTTGACGATAACCTTGGTCATCCGGCGTCTTCGAATATTATCCAGAAGTACAAAAATAAGAGACACCGCAAAAACACCCATTAGAAATACAAATGGGGTAACTGGTTTTTGATTGTTAAAAAGATAAATCAATCCTCGTATTATGATGTACTCTTTCACATGTACTCTCCTAATTCTTATCGCTTGTAACTTCCTGTTCTTTTACCACTCTTACGGTTTTTATCATATTATTCTTGGCATCTAGCACATGGAAACGGTATCCTTCATAACGAACCACTGGTCGTTCCTCATTTCCAGGAAGGTGCCCAATTAAGGAAATCAAAAATCCATTTAATGTATCAATATCGTAGTCTTCTTGCTGCATATCTATGTGTAATTCTTCTTCTACTTCATCAAGTGGAGCCATACCGCGCATAATATAACGATTATTACCCTGCTTTAAAATCAATCGTTCATCTTCATCGTATTCATCTAGTATGTTTCCAACAATTTCTTCTAAAATATCTTCCAGCGCAACTACTCCTGCCATCTGTCCGTACTCATCTACTGCGATTGCCATATGTATCTTTTTCAACTGCATATCATTAAAAAGTGTATCCACGCTTTGTGTATCCGGTACAAAATATGGCGGTCTGGCGATATCTTTTAGACATACCTTTCCATCTTCTCCAGCTAAGTAATGCTGTGTAACATCTTTAAAATGGAGTATTCCAATGATATTATCTCGTTCCTCCTCATATACTGGAAACCTGGAATATCGCTCATTAATCATAAATTTCAACGCTTCTGATAATGACATATCCGAACGAACGGATACTACCTTTCGGCGATTCGTCATAACATCGCGTACTTCTTTATCATCCAGCTCGATGATGTTTGATATCATTTCTACTTCATTGTCTTCTAGTACTCCCTGCTCAAAACCTTCATTTACAATCGAAATGATTTCATCTTCTGTCACATTATCCTCTAGGTCTTCTGGATTAATCTGTAGTATCCGAAAAAAAACGTTGGATGTTGTCTCTAACAGTAAAATGAATGGTCGTAGCATCAAATGAAAAAATTGTAATATTCCTGATGTACGCAATGCCGTTTTTTCCGGATTTAAAATGGTTAGTTTTATTGGAATTACGGAACTAATTAATATCACGATCAGTAACAGACCAATGGAACCTACTATATTCACAGCTGACACTTCATATTGAAGCAGAAAGATAGAATACAGGACGCCAATCATGATATGAACCGAACACGTTACAAATTGCGCAGTGCTTATGTATTTCTCTTCCTGATCTAAGAAATGTAATACCCGTTCCATCCTCTTTGCTAACGTGATATCGTCTTCCGAAGCTTTACGTATACTGGTTTCATTTACGGATTCTAATGCCTTTTTTGCACTAGCCATCATTGCTTGAATCAAAATTAATACCAAAATAATTCCCATGAGGTACCAGGGATTACCATCTTCCATTTATTTGTCTCCTTCGTTGTATGTAATTAGCTCATTTCGTGTTGTTCATCCAGTGCCAGACTTATGATAAGTGCCTGGTCGATTTGCTTTAAAATGTCTTGATCCAAATGACAAACACGTTCTTTCAATCTAGATTTGTCAATTGTTCTTACCTGCTCTAGTAAAATTACAGAATCCTTAACCATGGAATACTTCTCCGCTGTAATTTCTACATGCGTCGGCAACTTTGCTTTATTCATCTTTGAGGTAATCGCTGCACAGATTACAGTTGGACTATGCCGGTTTCCCATATCGTTTTGTATAATCAATATCGGCCTTACGCCACCTTGTTCAGAACCTACTACTGGTCGCAAGTCTGCATAAAAAATATCGCCTCTTCTTATTATCAACTTTTTCACGCTCCATTTATGGACTAATTTTAGATTACACCTAAGTATTACCTTTTTTTGTCTATCGTATTCCATAAATGTTCCATAGTATTAAAGCATTAAATCAAAGGAAGCAATTCCTGTATCATAAAAATCACAAGTTCCAACCTTTTTACCACCAAGATAGTAAACTCGTGGAATTCTCTTACCAAAATCACAGGCAGCTTCATAATTAAATGAGTTCGCTGTATTTCCAAGTTCTTCTAAACTAATAAATTCATCGCCTTCTCTTCCAACAAGTGTTGCTACATCGCCTTCTTTTACTCCATCAATATCCGTTACATCAACCATAAATTGATCCATACAGACTCTTCCTATAATTGGTGCAGATTTCCCATGAATTAAGACTCTTCCCTTATTGGATAAGGCTCTGGCATATCCATCTGCATACCCAACTGGAACCGTTGCTACGATTGTTTTTCTCGTTGTTTCAAAGGTACCATTGTATCCAATCAGCGTTCCTTTTTCTACCGTTTTTACAAAGGTAATGTATGCTTTCACTTCCATTGCAGGACGAAGTATTAAGTTTTTCTTTATGACATCTTCGGACGGATACATTCCATAAGTAGAGATTCCACTTCGTACCATGTCTAGATTGGCCTGTGGCATATCAATAATTGCAGCACTATTCGAAATATGCTTGGTAGGAATCGAAACACCAGCGTCCTCTAATTCCTTCACCATTTCTAAAAATTTATCTAGCTGCCCATTTGCAAATGCTTTATCGGCTTCATCTGATTTTGAAAAATGACTAAAAATACCATCTATTTCAATTCCTGGAAGTTCACTGATTTTTTTGATGGTTGCCACATTTTCTTTATCCATGCTAAAACCAATTCGTCCCATACCAGTATCTAGTTTAATATGGATTTTCGCTTTTTTCCCTTGACGGCAAGCCTCCTTGGAGATTTTTTCAGCCATATCATATTGAAAAACTGTAGTCATAATATCATATGCAATCATATCCTTATACTGTTCTACGGGTGTAAATCCTAGAATCAAAATTGGTTTTTGAACTCCTGCTCTTCTTAGTTCCAATCCTTCTTCTAATATAGCCACTCCATATTCATCCACTAGCTCATTTAAAGCTCTTGCGATTGGAATTGCACCATGACCATATCCATCTGCCTTAATAATCCCCATAATCTTTGTACCGGGTTTTATAATTTTTCTCGTTTCTTTTATGTTTTCACATATTGCATCAAGATCAATATTTGCCTTGACTCTATAGTATTCCTTCATGACTAATCTCCTTTATTAAAGCTTTCGAAATATCTCCCGCTATCATAGAATATTCATTCTTTTCTTTTGCTGCACGGTCACCTGCCAGTGCATGAAAATGCACTCCCAGTGTCGCTGCTTCAAACGGGATCATTCCTTGTGCAAGAAGTCCCCCAATAACGCCTGTAAGGACATCCCCAGATCCACCAACAGCCATACCAGAATTTCCACATAAATTTACATAGCTGTAATCTCCATCTGTTACGATAGTCCTTGCATCTTTTAGCACCAATATATATTCTTTGTCTTTCATAGCATTCTTAGAAAATGCAATCAGATCTTTCGTGATATCAGAAATTTCACAATTCGCAAGTCTTGACATTTCTTTTAAATGAGGTGTAATTATGATTTGCCTGTTATGATCTATTTTTTCAGTTTTTTGATGAAGAGCAATTAGATTAAGTGCATCTGCATCGATAACCAACGGAACCTGAACCGTTTCTAAAACCAGATCAAGCATCATTTCTGCAACTCCATCCATGGATAGCCCTGGTCCAATTACAACTACACTGGCCCACAAAAGTTCCTCAAGAAACCATTCCTTAGTAAAACCTTCTTGTGTATAAGTAGATAATAATGCTTCTGGAAGATTCGCCTGCATAATGATGCGATTGTCTTCCACCGTTAGTATCTTTACAAGCCCCGCCCCCATACGATATGCGCTTTTCGCGCAAAGATATGCGGCTCCAGCCATATTTTTAGCTCCACCTATGACTAACACCTTGCCGAACGACCCTTTATTTGAATAAGGATTGCGCCGTGGCAATTTTCCTTTGTCTTCCAAATCATAAGTAAATGTTTTTGGACAGACTGCTTTTAATGCCTTTTGTGGGAAACCAATGTCTTCCACAATAACAGTTCCTGCATATTCTGCACCTGGATAAAGCACGAGTCCAAGCTTATTGTATCCAAACGTAATGGTAACATCTGCTTTTACGGCTGTACTCCATATGTTTCCTGTTCCAGCATCCACTCCTGATGGAATATCAATTGCAAACACCTTTGCGTGGTGTTGGTTGATTTGGTTTATTATGAATTCATAATCGCCAGTAATTGGTTTTGATAAACCGATTCCAAACATTGCATCCACTACTATATTATATTCTTCTATCCATTCTTCGTTAAGTATATTTTTATAATTAAAAATAGGAAGGTCCAGATGACGTCCAATTTCAAGTTGCTTCTTTGTCTGCTCGGAAACCTTTTCTTCCTCACCGATAAGCAAAACGGACACATCCAAACCTGCTTCTTTTAGTATTCGAGCTGTTGCTATTCCATCACCACCGTTGTTTCCCGTCCCACAGACCGCCACTATTTTTTCGTCGTCTTTTATGGTATCAAGAATCACTTTAGCGCATGCCATCGCTGCCTTCTCCATCAATATAAGAGAAGGAATTCCTAATTCATTTATGGAATAATTATCAATGGCTTTCATTTGATTGCCATCTACGAGATATTTCATTCAAATCTCCCATCTGCCTGCTTTTTATAGGCGTCATCAACAGATATTACTGTTTTTATTTATCGCCGGCTTCTCCAACGACAAATGCACTTGCATATTTCTTGGTATTTGATATTGATACATGTATCTTACTTATGTTATGCTTTATACTCTGTTCCTTTGTTTTTCCATAGACATTAACATAAGGACAGCCCAACTTATCTCGTAATACTTCAATCTCGATTGGAACAATTTCTCGAAATCCTGTTCCAAACATTTTAGCTACTGCTTCTTTCACCGCAAAATTATCTGCTGCTTTTTTTATATCAAGCGAAATGAGCTTTCTTTCTTTTTCTGTAAAGTACTTTTCAAGGAAGGCTACTTTACTACAAGCTTTCACCACACGCTCAATCTCTATCATGTCGGTTCCAACTCCAATAATCATGCTCTCATCCTTCCCCATGCTTTGCGTCAATCTGCTCCATAACTTTTGGTCCAAGGAGTGTATGCATATAGGAATAAATTGCGTTGTTTTCCATTTCCTTATCCTGTTTTGCTAGCAATTTATCTTTCAGTTTTTCTCGAACTGCTTCTACCCATACACCAATTTCATCAATGTCTTGATTATTTTTGTCTAATTTTTCATACCAGACACGCATACATTCAAGTAAAAGGTCTGCATTGGCACGCTTTATTTCATCTGGGCGATCATCCAATGCATCCCCTGCTTCTTCTAATTTTTGGTTAATTTCGTAAAGTAATTTTTGGATTTTTTCCTGCTTTTTTAATTTTAATTTTTCTGCAAAGCCACTACTCTCACCCATATTAGCAATTACTTCGTCCATAAGCTTTTTCTTCAGTTTTTTTAAATCCTCAATATCGGATCCAATCTGCCCCTGGCTCTTGACTAAATCATTCAGTCTACGTTCCAGTTCCTTTATCTTTGGTGTCTTTACTTCTTCCGGAAATAAATTATGCCAACGCTCATCTAGGGTCAGAATTGGTATTTTACTCCTTAGAATTATGCTACCAAGGTTAGAATCCACAGAGTCTTGTTCCCTTTTCTTTTTCACCATCTACTCTTCTTCGCACTCCTCTTGTGTCTTTAGACTGTAGGATAAACGCATTAAACTTTCTGCCAGATGAACATTTAACGATACAACACCTTCTGGCAAGTTCAAATCAGTCGGTGCAAAATTCCAGATTGCTTTGATTCCATTTCGAACTAAGTCCTGTGCAACTTGTGGTGCCTTCGTCTTTGGAATGGTAAGTGCAGCAATTTGAACTGGCGTTTCTTTTAAGAAACGTTCGAGTTCATCCATCATCATGATTGGTACTCCACGAATTGAAATTCCTACTAATGCTGGATTTACATCAAAGATACCTTTTAAAACAAATCCTCTTCGTTCAAAGTCAGAATAATTAGCAAGCGCCTGTCCGAAGTTTCCGGCCCCTACAATAATCATTCCATATTTTTGATCGAGACCTAAAATTTTACCAATTTCTGTATATAAGTACTCAACATTATAACCATATCCTTGTTGACCGAATCCTCCAAAATTATTTAAATCCTGTCGAATTTGTGATGCCGTTACATTCATCTTCTCACTTAATTCCTTTGATGAAATACGAACCACATCATTTTCTAATAATTCACCCAAATAACGATAGTAGCGTGGAAGTCTTTTTATTACCGCTAAAGATATTTCCTTTTGAGCCACTTTTTTCACCCCCTGTTTTCAGCTATAATATGCCCATTTTTATCTAATTATAGTAAATTGTTAAATACATGTCAATAAGTCCCTCTCTTTTGCCTCTATAAAATCCTAATTTTTTTAAATCAATTGACACAATTTGTATTAGTTTTTATAATAAATAGGTAACTTTTTGCAAAAGGAATAAAGCGAGGAATAAATATGATATTATCCTGTAACAACATAGGAAAGACCTTTGGAACAGATACCGTTCTTTCCCATGTATCTTTTCACATAAATGAACACGAAAAAATGGCAATTGTAGGTAATAATGGTGCCGGTAAATCCACCTTGCTTAAAATTATAATGAAGCAGATGACGCAAGATGAAGGTGAAATCATTCTTGCAAAGGATGCCACGATTGGATATCTGGCACAGCACCAGGAACTTTCTTCTGGCAATACCATTTATCAGGAAATGCTAGAAGAAAAAAAAGAGGTCATTGCCTTAGAAGAAAATGTCCGACGCATCGAAGAGCAAATGAAGCATGCCGATGGGAGTGAACTAGAGCAGCTTCTTTCTACGTATACAAGGCTGAATCACGAATTTGAAATGAAAAACGGGTATGCTTATCGAAGCGAAATCACCGGTGTCTTAAAGGGACTTGGATTTACCGAAGACGATTTTGTGCGTACTACCAATACCTTATCTGGGGGACAAAAAACACGGGTTGCCCTTGGAAAGCTTCTGCTATCTACACCGGATATTATTTTACTCGACGAACCAACAAACCACTTGGATATGGAATCCATCCGTTGGTTAGAGACGTATCTGCTAAATTATAAAGGCGCTGTTATCATCGTAGCCCACGATCGATATTTTCTTGATCGGGTTGTTACAAAAGTCGTGGAACTGGAGCGCGGAAATTGCACGATGTATACCGGTAATTATAGTGTTTACGCTGAAAAAAAGACGATGCTGCGCGATGCCATGCTGAAGCAATATTATAATCAGCAACGTGAAATTAAGCACCAGGAGGAAGTTATAACAAAACTTCGCTCTTTTAACCGTGAAAAATCCATTCGACGCGCCGAAAGCCGCGAAAAGATGCTCGATAAAATAGAGGTCATCGATAAACCAATCACACAAGAGGCAGAAATGCATTTTAGTCTCGAGCCTTCTGTCCAAAGTGGAAACGATGTTCTACGTGTAGAAGATCTTAGCAAGTCCTTTGGTGACAATCATTTATTCTCCCATATCAGTTTTGATATCAAACGGGAAGAGAAAATCGCGATTATCGGAAACAATGGAACTGGAAAGACTACCATACTAAAGATCATTAATGGTTTGCTTCCTGCCGACACTGGTGATATTCATCTTGGTTCCAAAGTAAAAATTGGTTACTACGATCAGGAGCACCATGTTTTGAATATGGAAAAGACGCTATTTGACGAACTTTCGGATACCTATCCAAACATGGACAATACACAAATCCGAAATGTTTTAGCCGCTTTTCTTTTTACCGGTGATGATGTATATAAACGAATCAAAGATTTGAGCGGTGGAGAAAGAGGACGTGTTTCCCTTGCAAAGCTTATGTTGTCGGAAGCAAACCTATTAATCCTCGATGAGCCTACCAACCATTTGGATATCGCTTCCAAGGAAATATTGGAAAATGCCATCAACCATTATACTGGAACGGTTCTTTATGTTTCTCATGACCGTTATTTTATCAACAAAACTGCCACACGAATTCTTGACTTAACTAGTAACCAACTTCTAAATTATATCGGTAACTATGACTACTATTTGGAAAAGAAAGACGATATTGAACGGGCACATCTTACCCCTACAGACTCCAATGGAACAGATAGCTTTGATGCTTCCGAAGGTAAAATTGATTGGAAGCAACAAAAAGAAGAAAAAGCACGGCAACGAAAACTCGAAAATGACATTAAAAAATGCGAAGAAGAAATCCATTCTCTTGAACTAAGAAACGAAGAAATCGATGCCTTACTATCGAAAGAAGAGGTCTATACGAACGTTTCAGAGCTTATGAAGCTTAACAAGGAAAAAAAGGAACTGGAAGAACGTATGGAAGAATTAATGGAAATGTGGGAAGATCTACTTAATTAACTGTTATCCCAATTTGCATCTCGGGGCACAAACAGCATGTGTTCTAACCGAATGATACGATTATTTTTGTAAGACATAATGAAAAGAGAGTGCTAATCACGAACTTTTCATTGCTCATGGCTTACAAAAATTAATAATCGTATTGAGGTTAGAACACATGCTGTTTGTGCCCTGAGATGCAAATTGAACACAGCCTATATATTCAACATCCCATTAGTATTTCGTTTCTTTATTTCACAACTCTTACTTTCAGTACTCCATCTATTTTGGCAATCTGCTCTACCATAGCTGCTTCTACCTTAGAAGCAACATCCATAACGGAATATGCATATTCTCCACGCGATTTATTAATCAGGTTTTCAATATTTACACCCTGTGCTGAAAATGCTGCGGTAAACTGTGTTAACATATTCGGAATGTTTTTGTGGCAGATGGTTACACGACCCATTGATGTGCATAGCCCTGCATCACAGTTTGGATAGTTTACAGAATTTTTAATGGAGCCTGTTTCCATAAAGTCCATAATTTCATTTACTGCCATCTTTGCACAGTTGTCTTCTGATTCCTCGGTAGATGCTCCAAGGTGAGGGAATGCTATTACACCGTCCATATTTGCAGTTTTTGCATTTGGGAAATCAGTTACATACTTTGCGACCTTTCCTGATTCTAACGCTTCTTTCATATCATCATCATTTACTAATAAGTCTCTTGCATAGTTAAGTATAATGACGCCGTCTTTCATGAGTTTCATGCTATTTTTGTTGATCATTCCCTTTGTATCTTCTAACAATGGAACATGTACACTGATATAATCACAAGTGCGGAAAATTTCTTCGTTTGATTTTACTAATGTTACTTCTCTGGATAACTGTAGTGCATGATCAACGGAAAGAAATGGGTCGCACCCATATACTTCCATACCAAGTGCTTTTCCTGCGTTAGCAACCAAAACGCCAATTGCTCCAAGTCCAATTACACCCAGCTTTTTGCCCAATGCTTCTTTACCTGCAAAGGCGTTCTTTGCTTTCTCCATTGTTTTTCCAATGTTTTCATCGTCTTTGTTTTGCTCAATCCAGTTGATACCGCCCACTAAGTCACGGGAAGCAAGCATTAATCCTGCTACAACCAATTCTTTTACACCATTTGCATTTGCACCAGGAGTATTAAAAACAACAATACCTTGATCCGCACATTTATCCAAAGGGATGTTATTTACTCCAGCACCAGCTCTTGCTACTGCTTTTAGGTTATCCGAAAATTTGAGGTCATGCATCGTTGCGCTTCGTACCAATACAACGTCTGCTTCTTCAATACGTTCTGTCTTCTCATAGTTATCATTCAATATATCCAAACCCACTTTGGCGATTGGATTTAAGCAATTTATTTTAATCATGATTTCCTCCCAATATAGACGCTTTTATGCATTTTCTTCTTCAAATTTTTTCATAAATGCAACCAAATCAATCACGCCTTGTTTTGGCATTGCATTATAGATACTAGCTCTCATTCCACCAACACTACGATGTCCTTTTAGGTTTTCAAAGCCATTTGCTTTTGCTTCTTTTACGAATTTTGCATCAAGTTCTTCATTCCCTGTTACAAAAGGAACATTCATAAGTGAACGATCTTCTTTAACTACAGTACCTTTGAACATTTTGCTCTGATCTAAGAAATCATAAAGAATCTTTGCTTTTTCTTCATTTCTTTGCTTCATTACTTCAAGACCACCCATTGCCTTAAGCCATTTGAATACTTTGCCACATATGTAAATACCATATGCAGGTGGCGTATTATATAGAGATTCTGCATCGGAATGCGTTTTGAATTTTAGCATGGTAGGAGTCCCAGACAACGTATCTTCTGTTATTAAATCTTCACGGATAATTACGATTACCATTCCAGCAGGACCAATGTTCTTTTGAACACCTCCATAAATGATACCATATTTTGATACATCAACGGGTTCTGACAAAAAGCAGGAAGAAACATCTGCAACTAAAGTTTTGCCCTTTGTGTTTGGTAATGTTTTAAATTTTGTTCCGTAGATGGTATTATTTTCGCAAATATATACATAGTCTGCATCTTCACTAATTGGAAGATCGCTACAGTCTGGAATATAGGAAAATGTCTTGTCAGCAGAGGAGGCAATGGCATTTGCTTTTCCATAAATACAAGCTTCCTGGTATGCCTTTTTCGCCCATTGACCTGTTATGATATAATCAGCAACCCCATTTTTCATAAGGTTCATTGGAATCATCGCAAATTGCTGGGAAGCACCACCTTGCAGAAATAAAACTTTATAATTATCTGGAATATTCATCAGTTCTCGTAAGTCTTTCTCCGCATCATGAATAATCTCTTCAAACACTTTTGATCGATGGCTCATCTCCATAACGGACATACCACAACCCTTATAATCGAGCATTTCTGCTGCTGCCTCTTTTAATACTTCTTCTGGCAAAACTGCCGGTCCAGCTGAAAAATTGTAAACTCTAGCCATTTCGCATCCTCCTTAAATATATACATTAATTTTTGTTTTTTTGTTTTAAATCTTCTTCATTAAAGGCTTCCTCAATCGCTCCACCTGGTGCAACCATCGGAAATACTTTATCATCGCAGTCAACAATACAGTCAATTACAACCGGACCATTGTGATTCATTGCTTTTATTAATACATCTGCAAATTCTTCTTTTTTCGTTACGCGGTAAGCAGTAGCTCCCATTGCCTCTGCTAATTTAACAAAGTCCACCTTATCATTTAATATGGTCTGGGAATATCTTTGTTCATAAAATAAGTTTTGCCACTGGCGTACCATGCCAAGTACATGATTATTAATAACGACCTGAACAATTGGAATATTGTATCGAGCAGCAGTCGCAATTTCATTCATATTCATACGAAAACATCCATCACCAGCAATATTAATTACCTGCTTATCTGGTCTTCCAAGCTGCGCTCCAAGCGAAGCTCCAAGTCCATATCCCATCGTTCCTAATCCACCCGATGTAATAAAGGTTCTTGGCAGTTTATACTTATAAAATTGGGCTGCCCACATCTGATGCTGACCAACTTCTGTTGTGATTAGGGCATCGCCTTTTGTTATTTCATATATTTGCTCGATGATATATGGTCCATTCAACATATCCTCGCGATAAACAAGTGGATTCCTCTCTTTTAAATCCTCTACTTTTTTAATCCACTCTTCGTGTGATTGCGCTTCCAAATTCTGGTTTAATTCAGTCAATGCCTCTTTTATATCGCCGATGATATGATGAGCAACTACTATATTTTTGTTTACTTCCGCTGGATCAACATCAATTTGAAGTACTTTTGCATTTCTAGAAAATCGTTTCGTATTTCCTGTTACACGGTCACTAAATCTTGCTCCAATGGTAATCAGTAAGTCACATTCGGTTACACTTAAGTTTGCCGTCTTGGTACCATGCATTCCAAGCATTCCCATATAGTAAGGATGTTCCCCATTAAAGGCACCCTTTCCCATTAAGGTATCCGTTACCGGTGCATCCACCTTTGTTACAAAGTCTAACAATTCTTCGTATGCGTTTGATATAACTGCGCCACCACCAACAAAGATAACCGGTTTTTGCGCTTTTTTTATCAATTTAACCGCTTTTTCAATGCTCTCAGCAGTAATCCGATCTTTCATTCGCTCCACTTTTTGTGGCTCTTTCTTTGTGTATTCCGTCTTTTCAGCTGTTACATCCTTTGTAATATCAATAAGAACAGGTCCTGGTCTTCCAGTTTTGGAAATTACAAACGCTCTTCGAATTGTATCTGCTAACTTTTTAATATCTTTTACAATAAAGTTATGCTTCGTGATAGGCATTGTAACACCAGTTATATCAATTTCTTGAAAGGTATCTTTTCCAAGCAAGGCAGTTGCTACGTTACAAGTAATTGCAACCATAGGTACAGAATCCATGTAAGCCGTTGCGATTCCAGTTACTAAATTGGTAGCTCCTGGTCCACTCGTTGCCAGGCAAACTCCAACTTTTCCGGTTGCTCTTGCATATCCATCTGCAGCATGAGAAGCTCCTTGTTCATGTGAAGTTAAAATATGCGTAATTTCGTCCTGATGCTTATACAATGCATCATATATATTAAGAATAGTACCACCTGGGTATCCGAAAATA
The DNA here is from genome assembly GCA_002419585.1 of Lachnoclostridium sp. UBA5725. Lineage (GTDB taxonomy): Bacteria > Bacillota > Clostridia > Lachnospirales > Lachnospiraceae > DIGJ01. Next base: position 40,666 of record DIGJ01000002.1, on the reverse strand, counting down.
GTGTCAACACCCTGTTCTTTTAAACATTCAACTACGATTTCTGATCCTGTTAACTGCATCTACACACCTCTTTCTCTATTTTTCCAATATTGCACCACGATTTCCAGAGGTAACCATCTTTGCATATCTTGCAAGATATCCTGTTTTCACTTTTGGTTCTCTTGGCTGCCAATTCGCCTTTCTCTTAGCCATTTCTTCCTCTGAAATTCGAACATTTAGTTTATTTTCCGGAATATTAATCTCAATAATATCGCCTTCTTCCACGAGTGCGATTGGTCCACCAACCGCTGCTTCTGGTGATACATGACCAATCGATGCGCCTCTGGAAGCTCCTGAAAAACGTCCGTCTGTTATCAGGGCTACACTTGATCCAAGTCCCATTCCAGCAATCGCAGAAGTAGGGTTTAGCATCTCTCTCATTCCAGGTCCGCCTTTTGGTCCTTCATAACGAATGACGACGACATCACCTTTCACAATTTTTCCGCTTTTGATTGCATCGATAGCATCTTCTTCACAGTCATATACTCTTGCAGGTCCAGAATGTATCATCATCTCTGGAACAACTGCGGAGCGTTTAACAACTCCAGAATCCGGTGCCAAATTTCCTTTTAAGACTGCAATGCCACCCGTTACGCTATATGGATCATCAATCGGACGAATCACTTCTGGATCTTTATTGACACAGTTTTTAATATTTTCCAATACTGTCTTTCCTGTTACCGTGATTAGATCCGTATATAATAGTCCTTTTTTATTTAATTCATTCATTACTGCGAATACACCACCAGCCTCATTTAAGTCTTCCATATACGTGTGCCCTGCTGGTGCCAAATGGCAAAGATTTGGTGTTTTTGCACTAATTTCATTTGCAATATCCATGTTTAGTTCTACACCTGCTTCATGTGCAATTGCTGGTAGATGAAGCATACTATTTGTGGAGCAGCCCAGTGCCATATCAATGGTCAAGGCATTCATAAATGCCTTTTCTGTCATAATATCTCTTGGGCATATGTTCTTTTCTAACATTTCCATAACTTGCATTCCTGCATGCTTTGCAAGCTTGATTCGCTCCGAATATACTGCTGGTATCGTACCATTACCACCAAGTCCCATACCAAGTGCCTCAGTTAAGCAGTTCATTGAATTTGCTGTGTACATTCCAGAACAAGAACCACAGGTTGGACATGCTTTGTTTTCATATTCCAACACATCTTCTTCACTCATGTTACCTGCTGCATAAGCTCCAACTGCTTCAAACATACTGGAAAGACTGGTTTTCTTTCCTTTTACATGTCCTGCAAGCATCGGACCACCAGATACGAAAACAGTAGGGATATTCACTCTGGCTGCTGCCATCAAAAGTCCAGGAACATTTTTATCGCAGTTTGGTACCATGACCAATGCGTCAAACGCATGTGCCATTGCCATACACTCCGTTGAGTCTGCGATCAAATCTCTGGTTACGAGTGAATACTTCATTCCTAGATGACCCATTGCAATTCCATCACATACTGCAATTGCAGGAAACACAATTGGGGTTCCACCTGCCATGGAGACGCCTAGTTTGACGGCATTCACAATTTTATCCAGATTCATATGACCTGGGACAATTTCATTATAAGAACTTACAATACCGACGAGTGGTCGCTCCATCTCTTCCTTTGTTAGTCCTAATGCATTGAATAATGATCGATGTGGTGCCTGTTGCATTCCTTTTGTTACTGAATCACTTCTCATAACCTATTTCCTCACTTTCTATTACTACTATTTTGATAGATTACTACATTTTATATTCGTTCGCAAATCAAATCTCCCATTTCCTTTGTTCCAACTTGTTTACACCCTTTAGCCAAAATGTCTATTGTTCGATAGTTTTCTTTTAAAATCTGTTTTACTGCCATCTCAATCGCATCTGCTTCTTTGTCTAAATCAAAGGAAAAACGAAGCATCATTGCTGCGGAAAGTATGGTTGCAATTGGGTTTGCAATGCCTTTTCCTGCAATATCAGGAGCCGAACCACCACTTGGTTCGTAAAGTCCAAATTTGGTATCATTTAAACTTGCGGAAGCTAACATTCCAATGGAGCCGGTTACCATGCTGGCTTCATCCGATAAAATATCGCCAAACATGTTCTCTGTCAATATGACATCAAACTGTTTCGGATCTTTTACTAACTGCATTGCACAGTTATCCACTAACATATGTTCTAAGGTAACATCTTTATAATCATTTGCCACCTCTTCAACGATTTTTCTCCAAAGTCTTGAGGAATCCAAAACATTTGCTTTGTCCACACTCGTTACTTTTCCTCTTCGTTTTCGCGCGATTTCAAATCCTCGAATTGCAATTCTACGTATCTCTTGTTCATTATAGGTGAGAGAATCTACTGCTGTCAAAAGACCATTTACTTCTTGTGTCTTTCGTTCTCCAAAATAAAGACCTCCAGTAAGTTCTCGCATAATCATCATGTCAAAACCATTCCCGATAATCTCATCTTTTAGCGGACACGCCTGTTTTAATTCTTCGTATAGATATGCTGGTCTTAGATTTGCAAATAAGTTTAGCTCCTTACGTATCTTTAAAAGCCCTGCTTCTGGTCTAAGATTTGGTGCTAATTTGTACCATGGAGAGGTTGTTGTGTTTCCTCCAATGGAACCCATCAAGACTGCATCGGAAGCTTTCGCTAATGCTACTGTTTCATCCGTTAAGGGAACTCCATTGGCATCAATGGAAGCACCTCCCATTAATAGCTGTGTATATTCTATTTCATGCCCAAATTTAAGTGCAACTTTATCTAAGACCTTTTGTGCCTCAGTAACAATTTCGGGTCCAATGCCATCACCTTTGATCACTGCAATTTTTAATTTCATGGTTGTTTCTCCTTTCAAATGTTGAATAAAATCGAAAATGCGCTGATTTGCATGCGAGCATGCATCATCGCCTTTTTTTGGCTACCCGGTTGTCCGCCGTGCTGCACCTCGATTCCGCTCTGCTTCATCTCGGTCGCGGGCTTCGCCCTATAAAATCGAAAATGCGCTGATTTGCATGCGAGCATGCATCATCGCCTTTTCGATTTTGCACGGCTCATGGCTTTCGCGCAAAAGAAAACGCCCTAAGCGAAACGCTTAGGGCGAATGATTCCGTGGTACCACCTAAATTCAGAGTAATCTCTGCACTCTACTCCTTATAACGTAGGAAATACGTTGAAGTCTACTTAAAATTACTTTCGTTCTACTCCAAGGCTCCAAGGCTACTTTCCATATCTCATCCCTAAAGATTTTCACCAACCATCTTTTCTCTGTGCGTTCAGTAGATATGTACTACTCCTTATCGTTGCCGTTCTTGTTTTTAATTATTACCTAGTATAATCATTCTGATTTGGACTGTCAAGTCTAAAATTTTAAAAATTTAACGTATTCAAGCGAAAATGTACTAAACTATAGATTGTCATTGTTTTTCGCATTTTATCTCTTGGATAAAATCAATAAATCGATCGATTGACTCTGTTTTAATATTCTTTTTCGAAAAAGCGAACCCTATTTCTCGTCGCTCTATCGGTTTTGGAATGTCTACAATCGAAAGCACTCCGTCCTTTATTTCTTTCTCTACAAATTCCTTGATGACACACGCCACCCCAAGTCCAATCTTTGCAAACTCAATTAGTAAATCCATGTTGCCAACTTCGAGCACTTGTTTTGTTTCCAAATGATTTTCCTTAAAATAAGTTTCGATATGGCGTCTCGATATATTCTGCTCATCCAAGAGAAGCAAATTGGCACAGGACAGAATATCAAACGTATTATTTTGTTCCTTTTCTCGTATGCTTAGATTCTTCAAATATCCTTTTGACGTAACAAATACATCTTCTATTTCCATAACTTGATAAAAATCGATATCCTTGCCAAATCCAAACTTTCCAATCAGTCCAATATCAATTTTTTCTTCTTCTAAAAGTTTTACCGTGTGAAAGGTTGACTGGCAGGTTATCGTTATTTTAATATGCGGATATTTATCAATAAAAGCCTTTAGATATGGAATTAACACATATTTACAAAGTGTTGTGCTGACACCGATTCGAATCTGACCGATGCCAAATTCCTGTATTTTTCGAAGCTTTGCCTCTCCTTCTTCCAATTCTTCAAATGCCTTTTTTGTATGTTCATAAAGCTGTTTGCCTTCTTCGGTCAAAATGACGCCCCTTGAACTTCGATAAAACAAGGATGCACCTAGATTCTCTTCTAGTTTCGCAATGGCCTTACTGATCGCTGGCTGGCTGATATATAACTCTTTTGCTGCATACGATATATTTCCTTTTTGTGCAACGGTATAAAAAATGCGGTATGCAGATAAATTTCCTTGCATTCAATCACCTTCCTTTACGAGCAAATTGATATATTTTATACAGAGTAGCACATACAAATAAAAAGAGCAATCCTTTTATAACTCATAGTTATTGAAAATATATTTATTATGTATTTTACTCATACTTGTATTTGTGCTACAATGGCTCTAATAGAAATCAAAACGTAAAATACAAAAGGAGGAAATACACATGGGAATGACGATGACTCAGAAAATATTAGCAGCTCACGCCGGCTTAGATTGTGTGGTTGCCGGACAATTAATTGAGGCAGACTTAGATTTGGTTTTAGCAAATGATATAACCGGACCGGTTGCAATTCATGAAATAGAAAAATTAAACAAAAAAACCGTTTTTGATAAAGATAAAATTGCACTTGTTCCTGATCACTTTACTCCAAACAAAGATATTAAATCAGCGGAGCATTGCAAATGTGTTCGTGAATTCGCGAAAGAGCATGATATTACTAATTATTTTGAAATTGGTGAAATGGGAATCGAACACGCCCTTCTTCCTGAAAAAGGATTGATTGTAGCAGGAGAAACCTGCATTGGTGCAGACTCTCACACTTGTACTTACGGTGCACTTGGTGCTTTTTCCACTGGTGTTGGAAGTACAGATATGGGTGCTGGAATGATTACTGGAAAAGCTTGGTTTAAAGTACCTAGTGCTATAAAATTCAATATAATCGGTAAAATGAATCCTTGGGTAAGTGGAAAGGATGTTATCTTGCACATAATCGGAATGATTGGTGTGGATGGCGCTTTATACAAATCCATGGAATTCGTTGGTGAAGGCATCAAGAATCTTTCCATGGATGACCGCTTTACCATTGCAAATATGGCAATCGAAGCTGGTGCAAAAAATGGAATTTTTCCAGTCGATGAGTTAACCATTTCTTATATGAAAGAACATTCCAAAAAAGAATATACCATCTATGAAGCAGATGAAGATGCCCAATATGACGAAACCTATACCATCGATTTAAGTGCGTTAGAATGTACGATTGCATTTCCTCATCTTCCCGAAAATACGAAGACCGTTGCAAATGCTGGTGAAATCAAAATTGATCAGGTTGTTATTGGTTCTTGTACCAATGGCCGAATCTCTGATTTAAGAGCTGCTGCGAAGGTATTCGAAGGACATCATGTTGCAAAAGGTATGCGTGTCATCGTATTTCCTGCAACACAGGCTATTTATCTACAGGCCATCGAAGAAGGTCTGATACAGACCTTTATCAAAGCAGGCGCGGTTGTAAGCACACCAACCTGTGGACCTTGTTTAGGTGGACATATGGGTATTCTGGCCGCTGGTGAGCGCGCAGTTTCTACTACCAACCGAAACTTTGTTGGCCGCATGGGTCATGTGGAATCGGAAGTTTATTTAGCTAGTCCTGCTGTTGCTGCAGCAAGTGCAATAACTGGAAAAATCAGTCAACCAAGTGATATCGGTTTATAATAAGGAGGAATTCAAATGAAAGCACATGGAATCGTACATAAATATGGTGATAATGTAGATACCGATGTTATCATTCCCGCAAGATATCTAAACTCTTCAGATGGTATGGAACTTGCGAAATACTGTATGGAAGATATTGATAAAGACTTTGCAACCCGCGTTAAAAAAGGTGACATTATTGTTGCAAACAAAAACTTTGGCTGTGGATCTTCCAGGGAACATGCACCGCTTGCCATCAAATGCGCAGGCATCAGTTGTGTTATAGCCGAAACCTTTGCCAGAATTTTTTATCGCAACGCCATTAATATCGGACTACCAATTATTGAATGCAAGGAAGCTGCTAAAGGCATTGAAGCTGGTGATGAAGTAGAAATTGATTATGATAGCGGTATGATATACAACAAGACAAAGGGAACCTCTTTTCAAGGTCAGGCTTTTCCTGAGTTCATGCAACGGATTATTCAATCGGAAGGATTAATCAATTATATTAATAACAAATAATATGATTTATAAGCACCTGATTATTTTCTTAAATAGTCAGGTATTTTTCTTTTATAGACGTTGCATACACACAAAGAACCTACTATAATTATTTTAATTATAGAAAAGAAAAGAGGAATACGAATGGATTCCATACAACGATATTTCGAATTACTTCATAAATACCCTTCCCAACAACATGTACAGTGATTTAATTGATCGCGCAAGAAAGCCTGACAGTGCAACGGATAAACGTGTTACTGCTGAATCCTACTTATTTCAATCGATTTTAAATGGAAACCATCCTACATTAGTACTCCCTCAGACCTTTGATTCTGAATTAGTATTATCCTTATTAAAAAGTAATCAAAGTAAAGATTTTCTTTCCGCTTTTGAAAAGAAAAGATCTGTACCTGGCAGGAAGGTCTTCGTATCTATAGCGATCGCCAGCAACGATTGCCTTTTATCATCAGTTCAAAATACGCCGCGATTAGCACTGCTACTGATGCATTTGGTGAGTGTATGAAAAAACCATCGTTCAAAGAAATAATCGATCTTTCGAAAGCATCGAAGAAAAAATGTGACCTCATAAAAGCAATTGGAAGCACTACATCTGTTAATGTTAACGCTCACGCTTAAGCTGCAAGCTAGCAAAATAAAAAAGCCATAGATACTAAAAAGTGAATGACATTATTACTCACTTCTTAATATCTGTGGCTTTTTTATTTCTTAACTTCTCACTTTCATTTATTCTTTCACAACTTTAGGTGCACTAGTTCTACATATACAATAACATGATCTGTACAGCATCGTTCCCCTCTTGCCAACTGCATAGACATAGCTAGTTATTGTGTAGATACAACCTAGAAGATGAATAGAATCTATCCTTTCACACCACCAAGTGTAACTCCTTGCACAATAAACTTAGAAAGGAGCAAATAGATAAGGATAACTGGGAAAATAGAAAAAGCAATCATCATATACATTTGTCCCATATCAAACTTTGTAAAATCTGCGCTTCTAATATAGGCAATCCATAATGGTAACGTCTTTACTTCCGCTTTTGTTAATATCAATGACGGTGTAAAATAATTATTCCAGCTAGTTACAAATGTAAAAATTGCCTGTACTGCCAGTGCTGGTTTCATCATCGGCATAATGATCGAATTAAAGGTATGAAATTCATTGGATCCATCGATTCTGGCTGCCTCCACGATTTCAAGTGGCAGAGCACTCTCCATATACTGTTTCATGAAGAAAAAGACTGCAGGTGCTGCAATTGATGGAATAATGAGTGGGATAAACGTATCCTTTAAATGCATTGCTGTAACTAATTTAACAAACCCAAGCGCACTAATTTGTGTCGGTATTGTCATGATAAGTAATATAAAGTTAAATGCATATTTCTTTAATCGAAAATCATATGCATGGATGGCATATGCTGTCATGGCAGAAAAATAGACGGATGCAATTGCCGTTAAAGTCGATATAGTAATACTATTTATCATACCCCTTACAATTAAAATAGTTGTATTATCCAATACATTTGATATATTTCGAGCCAAAGATTTTCCTGGCAGAAGTGAAAATGCTCTTTGAATTTCAACATGTGCTCTGGTGGCATTCACAAAAAGCATCAAATACGGAAATAAACACACTACACTTAATATAATTAATACAACATAGCAGATTGTTCTTCTGATATTCAAGCTTAATGAACTGCCTTTTTCTTGCTTCTTCATAATCAATCACCTCGCTTTTCTCTGACTGGTTAATGCTTTAAATACGAATAAGCTTAATACACTCGTAAGGATAAATATAATGACAGAAAGGGCACCAGCCATACCATAATTCTTACTAAATAAGTGATTATTTAGATACATAATCAAGGTCATTGTCGTCCTATTTGGGTCGCCTTTACCATTTGTAAAAATCTGTGGTATATCAAACATCTGTAAACCACCTATTAATGATGTAATCAACACATATACCATAATTGGTCTTATTAATGGAATTGTAATTTTTGAAAACACCTGAAACGGCGTTGCGCCATCTACCTCTGCAGCTTCAAACAACGCTGTGTCAATTCCCATCATACCTGCCATTAATAAGATTGTTGTATTACCAAACCACATTAAAAAGTTCATAAGTGCGATCAAGCCTCTGGCACCTATCGTCGAAGTCAAAAAGTGGAACGATTCTTTCATTACTCCATTTGAAATCAATAACATATTTACAGGTCCATTATTCGCAAATAAAGTATAAAACAGCATTGAGAATGCCGAAGCCATAATTAAGTTTGGCATATAAATAACAGTTTTAAAAAAACCGGAACATTTCAATTTTAATCTTGTATTAGTAAACCATGCTGCTATCAAAAGCGCAACAACTATCTGTGGAACAAATCCAAGCACCCACATAATCAAAGTATTTTGGGTGTATTTAAGTAAGTCACCTGTCTGAAATAACTTTATGTAGTTATCAAAACCAACAAAGGTTGGTCCAATTACTTTCAACCCAGACATATAGTTTTCAAAAAAACTGTAGTAAAAAGTTGATATCATCGGTATAAACGAAAATACTCCATAAACTAGAAAAAATGGTATCAGAAAAATATATCCCCACTTGGCATAGCTTATATGTTTTTTATTTTTTGTAGAAGCTTTCATTATTGTCTCCTATTCCAAACAATCATTCATAAGTAAAAGGGCATCCTCAAGATGATTCACAGAAGCCCTTTTACTTATATTTCCTGTTATCGATTATCTTGTCAATTCAGGATATTTTTCTATCGCTGATGTGTAGAAATTATCTAATGCTGTTTTTTCATCAACATTTCCTTCAAAATAATCACTCATTGCCTGCTGCATTGATTCGTTTAAGCCTTGATCATAGTCGCTGATATTGCTCATATCAATCTTCTTTGCTGCTTCTGCAAAGAGAGCAATGTGGTTCTGTCCGCCTAAGAAATCAGATTTGTAATCGCTGTTTGCAAGTTCATTCATAGCTGCTTCATTATTTGTATAATCTTGTGTATCCACAGTAATCTGTTTCATAGTAGCTGGATCACATGTTAAACGATACATCAAATCTTTAATAAATGGAATGTTATCGGTTCCTTTTGCAGCACAAATCCATGTTCCACCCCAATAATAAGGCTGTGGTCCTTCACAAACTGCATAATCACCATAAATACCATTACCAACTGCTTTTTCTCCTTCAGCATCTGCTAAAGAGTTTCCTAACAATGTAAAGTTGATACCCCATGTAGAATAGAAGAAACCAAATACTTTACCCGCTGGTCCTTGATCTGATTGCCATTCAGGAGCCCAAAGTCTTGTTTTATTATTGTATCCTTTATCAGTATAATCCTTTGTCTGTTTTACCCATTTCATAATATTATCATCAATTACAATCTTTGTACCATCTACCCATGGTGCTGATACATTATTCGAAAATGTTCTAAAAGAATCATCATAACCAGAAAGCATACGATAACCAGACTCGTTCATCTTTGCTGCAGTTTGATCAAATTTGCTCCAATCACTTAATGCTTCCTGAACTTTTGCAGGATCATCGGTTCCAAGAACGTCTTTTGCGATAGAACGTCTATAAGCAAATAAGCCTGGTGTAGCCTGCCATGTAGTAGCTTTTTGAATGCCATCAACAGTAACAATATCTTTTGTGTACTGATACTGTCCAGCAAGATCTTCTTGTGTCAATCCAACATCGCCAACAACATCAAGTGTATAATCTGATTTCGTATACTTGCTAGCATAATCCGCTTCCGCTAGGAATATATCTACTTTGTCATCAGCTGCTGCCGACTCTTGAGCCTGTAATGCAGCGTCAAGATTGTTTTGATATGCATTGTTTTCATTTGCTACAATTACAAAATTAACCGTTACTCCATGTTGCTCAGCAAGATCTTTTGCATAAGCTTCATATCTGCTTTGGAATTCATCGTTCCAACAATATATGTTTACTACTTTCCCCTCTTGTGCGCTCTCTGTGCTTGCTGGTTCTTGTGTAGCTTCTGTGGTAGCAGCAGTATCTGCGCTTTCTTTGCTAGCAGTCGTATTTTTTCCGCCACATCCTGTCAGCATTGTAGCTAAAAGTGCTGTTGTAAGTATAATGCTTACTAATTTTTTCTTCATACCAATTTCCCTCCACTTTACTTTCATTTTTTGGTTGCATTATTTCAATACTACTTTTTACCAAAGTAATATAAATGCCATGTTTTCATTATCTTTTCGATACCGATTTTCCTTCGATAAGCTTACCTTCGATAACAACATGTTCAATTAATGTACTCTTTGGTTTTTCGATTAAGCTGATTAGTTTCTCTGCAGCTCTTCGTCCCATTGATTTCGTATCCTGGCGAATAGTAGTTAATTTCGGTTCAATTCTTGAAGCAATACTAATTCCATCATATCCAACAATTGAAATATCTTGTGGAATATTTAGTCCCCTTGCATTGATTGCATTCATGCCGCCCACTGCGGATAAGTCATCTGGAAAGATGATACAAGTCGGTGGGTCTGGCAAATCAAGTACTTGGTTTGTCACTAATTGTGTATGCTTAACTTCTCGATATTTACCTTCTACTACATATTCATCCGGAATAATAAGCGAAAGTTCTTCTGCTGTCCGGTAAAAACTCACCAAACGATTTCTTGTTACAGAAGTATTCTGTCCGTGTATGTATGCAATTTTTCTGTGACCCTGATCATAAATATAATGAAGTAAATCTGAAATCCCCTTTACGTTGTCAGACATCACAGCCATGCGGTTGTCAAATAAATGGTCAATTGTCACAACCGGCAAGTCGCTTTTTACCAGTTCAAGTACCTCTGGATCATCAAATGGAACGCATGCTATAATAACACCTTCCAAGCCCCTATACCTACTATGTTCTAAATAAGACATACGGTTTTTGTTGTCTTTGTTGCAGTTTATGAACGTTAGATCATATCCGTGTTTCTCGACTGTAACCTTAAAGCTATCTAATACACTGGCAAAATAATCGTGTGTCAATCCACTTTGTGCTTCATCTACAAAAAGAACTCCAATATTGTAGCTGCGATTGGTTCGCAATGCTCTTGCAGAGGAGTTAGGAAAGTATCCCATCTCTTTTGCCGTTTCGCGTATGCGAACTTTTGTTTCTTCACCAATGTCTTTATGATTATTGAGAGCTTTGCTTACAGTAGCAACGGAAACATTACATGCTAACGCAATGTCCTTCATTGAAACCATGTCATCTCCTCCTTATATACCTTAAATATTAAAATTATACACTTTTTGCTCAAATCTGTATATAAGGTTTTATTACTTAATCGTTTTCGTATCTTTACTATACAACAGTTTTTATATAATTGCAATATCATTTTTATTTTTTTAGTATATTTTTTACATATATTCATTTATTATATTATTTATATTATGCTTTTTGTATACATTATTCGCTGTTTTATCTGCATTTCAGAGAAAAACCTGTCATTTTATCTTATACGTTTACTATTAATATTTTAAGTTTTTTAAAAATTAAATTCCAAAATATTTTATGTTCTAAAAAAAATTTTCATTTAATAATTTTTAAATAGTATTGATTATTTAAGGTTTATAGGCTATACTCTTAGCATAATCTCTTAATATTTAGTCGTTTTTCGTGAATACTTAATCGTTTTCTAGATAGAATCGTTTTCGTAATAAATTTAAAGAATAGATGGAGATTAACAACATGAAATTTGGATACTTTGATGACCAGCAGAAAGAATACGTAATAACATCGCCAAAAACTCCATTGCCTTGGATCAACTACCTTGGATGTGAAAATTTCTTTTCTCTCATTTCGAACACCAGTGGTGGCTATAGTTTTTATAAAGATGCAAAACTTCTTCGGCTGACACGTTATCGTTATAATAACGTTCCTTATGATAGCAATGGCCGATATTACTACATAAAAGATAATGGAATTACCTGGAATCTAGCATGGCAACCAGTACAGACTGAGTTGGATAGCTATAATTGCAGACACGGCCTTGGATATACTATATTTGAAAGCAGCAAAAATGATTTATTGGCTACCATGACTGCTTTTGTTCCAATGGGTGACCATTGTGAAATCAATAAAGTAACATTAAAAAACAACAGTTCTTGTGAGAAAGAAATCTCTCTCTTTTCCTATCTTGAATTTTGTTTATGGAATGCTACGGATGATATGACGAACTTCCAGAGAAACTTAAACATAGGTGAAGTAGAGGTTTATCCTTCTACTATTTATCACAAAACAGAATATAGAGAACGACGCAATCATTACGCCGTTTATGCAGTAAATGCTCCTGTCAAAGGATTTGATACCGATCGTGATACCTTCCTAGGAGCTTATCGCAGTAACTTAAACCCAACCGTGGTGGAAGAAAATACATCTGGTAATTCCATTGCAAGTGGATGGGCTCCAATCGGTTCCTTCCATTTAGAAAAAACATTAAAACCTGGAGAAGAAATTACTTATATTTTTATTTTAGGGTATATTGAAAATCCAGATGATAAAAAATGGGAAACCCCAAATGTGATAAACAAAGAACCTGCAAAGAAATTGTTAGAAAAGTACGAAACAACAAAGCAGGTAGATGAAGCATTTGACTCCTTGAAGAAACATTGGGAACATTTACTTTCAAAATACACCATCGAAACTTCCGATGATAAACTTTGCCGCATGGTAAATATTTGGAATCAATATCAGTGCATGGTAACCTTTAACATGTCTCGCTCCGCTTCCTATTATGAATCCGGAACCGGACGTGGAATGGGTTTTCGTGACTCTTGCCAAGATCTTCTAGGATTCGTCCATCTGATTCCAGATTTGGCAAGAGAACGTATTCTTGATATTGCGGCCACTCAATTTGAAGATGGAAGCGCTTATCATCAATATCAACCACTTACAAAAAAGGGTAACCTGGATGTTGGAAGCGGCTTTAACGATGATCCATTATGGTTAATTGCTGCTACTTCCGCTTATATCAAAGAAACAGGTGATTTTGATATCTTATCCGAGATGGTTCCTTTTGATAATGATGTAACAGCTTCAAAAACGCTCCTTGAACATTTGAACCGCTCCTTTGGTTATTATGATCAAAAGCTCGGACCTCATAACTTGCCATTAATCGGCCGCGCGGATTGGAATGACTGTTTAAATCTAAATTGTTTTTCGAAAGTACCAGGCGAATCCTTCCAAATTACAGGTCCTTCGGATGGTCCCGTAGCGGAATCTGTTTTCATTGGCAGTATGTATGTAGAATACGGAAAAGAATTTGCAGAAATCCTAAAGCATTTAGGAAAATCAGAAGAAGCCAACATTGTTCTTTTAAAAGTCACAAAAATGACTGAATCCATTCTTCAAAATGGATGGGATGGCGAATGGTTTCTTCGTGCATATGATGCAAACAGTCAAAAAATAGGGTCAAAAGAATGTAAAGAAGGTCAGATCTATATCGAACCACAAGGATTTTGTGTCATGGCTGGAATTGGTCTTGATAACGGTTTTGCAAAGCGTGCGCTTGACTCTGTACATGAAAAATTAGAAACAAAATATGGAATTGTTCTCCTACAGCCTGCTTATCAAAGCTATCATCTAAACTTAGGAGAAATCAGTTCTTATCCTCCTGGGTACAAAGAAAATGCTGGTATTTTCTGTCATAACAATCCATGGATTTCCATTGCTGAAACCGTCATTGGACGCGGAAACGAAGCTTTTTCTATATACAAAAAGACTTGTCCTGCCTATATCGAGGATATTAGCGAAGTTCACCGTTCTGAGCCTTATGTTTATTCCCAAATGATTGCTGGTATTGATGCAAAAAACTTTGGCGAGGCAAAAAACAGCTGGCTTACCGGAACTGCAGCTTGGACCTTTAAAAATGTATCGCAGCATATTTTAGGTATACAACCTGATTTAGATGGACTTAGAATAAATCCTTGTATTCCAAGTGACATGAGTGAAATAAAAATTACCCGTCGTTTCCGAGGAATTACATATAGCATTACGATTTCGAATCCATCGGGTGCGCAAAAAGGTGTGAAACACTTCTATGTTGATGGTGTGGAACAACAGGGTTCACTCATTCCATTTTGCAACGACAAAGACTCATATGATGTCTTAGTTGTAATGTAGATAAGAGAAAGTAGGTATATGGTTTATGAAAAATTTTCCAAACGATTTCATCTGGGGCGCCGCTTCTTCTTCTTATCAAATTGAAGGAGGTTTTGATGCAGACGGTAAGGGTCCTTCCATTTGGGACACCTTCAGCCACACCAAAGGCAAGGTTATTCATGAGCAAAATGGAAATATCGCCTGCAATCACTATTACGATTATAAAAAAGATGTAGCTCTCTTAAAAGAATTAGGCATACCCTGTTATCGTTTCTCGATATCCTGGCCTCGTATCTTTCCAAACGGAGATAACATGTTAAATGAGAAGGGATTACAATTTTACGATAATCTGATCGACGAGTTGCTAATGTATGGAATAATTCCGTATGTAACCCTTTATCATTGGGATTTACCGCAGCCCTTAGAAGATAAGGGTGGTTGGACTAATCGCGAAATCATTTCTGCATTTGCGGATTATGCTGCATTTGTTACGAAGCATTTTTCTGATCGTGTTACTTATTTCTTTACAATTAATGAACCACAGTGTATTGCTTCTTTAGGCTATGGAAACGGAATCCACGCTCCAGGAAAAACACTTCCAGATATCGAGGTGTTGAAAGTCTTCCATCACCTTGCCCTAGCACACGGCAATGCGGTTAAAGCAATGCGTGCGGTAGCTAAGCAGCCAATCAAAATTGGTTTCGCCTCTACTGGAAATCTTTGTTTTCCACAAACACAAACAGAGGCGGACATCAACTGTGCAAGACAGCTATCCTTTGCCATTACTGAAGAAAACTGGAGATTTTCACATTCTTTGTTTAGCGACGGGATAATACTGGGCAAATACCCGGATGTTTCTCATTTATTTGGAGAAGGTCCGTATCCTTTTATAGAAGATGGAGATTTGGAACAAATGTCACAACCAATTGATTTTTATGCGGTCAATGTTTATAACGGCCACGAGGTCAGCGCAACATTTCCCGGACATTTTATTCCAAAGTATGATGGTTTTCCAAGAACTGCACTCAAATGGCCGATTACACCTGGCGTAATGAACTGGGGTATGCGTTTTTTATACGAGCGTTATCATCTTCCACTCATCGTAAGTGAAAATGGACTCTCTTGCAATGATAAGGTATTTTTAGATGGAAGCGTTCACGATTTAGACCGTATCGATTTTTTAGATCGCTATCTAACGGAACTTTGTGATGCTGCAAGTTCTGATGCTAAGATACTTGGTTACTTCCATTGGTCATTAACCGATAATTTTGAATGGCATAATGGGTATGATGATCGTTTCGGCATTATATATGTAGATTTTCGTGATCAAAGTCGTCTTATCAAAGACTCTGGCCATTGGTATTCTAACGTGATTAAAGATAATGCAATTTAAACAAAAAGAGGCTGACGTAAAATTGATTTTTCATTTTGCGTCAGCCTTGTTTCACATATTTTTAATAATTACATCACACTTTAGTCACAGTCTAGCGATATACTATATTTATCAAAAGCCAATAAGACTTTTTTACATAGATGCTTTTTCATTATTACCCTCTCTCTTAAAAGGAGCTTCATACGAAGCTTCTTTTTTTATCCAATGGATTCCTAATCTATCTTTTGAATATTTGAATCTGTTAGGAACATACTATCAAAAAGGAGGTTGTTGTTATGAAAAATGATAAATATAACATTGATAGCGATGCAGATTATCTAGAATCTGCATCATGCAACGATTGTACTGGATTGATACCCTCTGCGGTTCTTTCAGAAGATGAACTAGACAGCTATAAAAACCTTTGCAAATTCTCTCCTGTACAAATAAATGCAGCGATCAAACCAGAACGCATGGAATAAATCAGCTAAGAAGCTTTTCAACATCAAGCAGTCCCCATCCTTGATGTACTCGTTCCATTCCATTGTCCACTGCTCGATTCTTAAGGCGAATTTTTACTTCACGAGGAGTCATATCCGGATATTTTTGTAATAATAAAGCAATTGCACCAGAAACAATTGGAGTTGCCATAGAAGTACCACTTTTGATTGCATACATGGTTTTTGACCTTCCTTGCGCAAAATGGTAATTACAGCTAAGAATATTGCTTCCTGGTGCAACGATATCCGGTTTCATAATACAGGCTCCGGTAGGACCACGGCTGGAATAATTATTGATTTTCCCTCCACCAAAGTCTACATAATCACTATCATCTGAAGCTCCCACTGTAATAATTTTACGACTATTTCCCGGAGCTCCTATTGTCTTTCCTTGTGGTCCGTTATTCCCAGCTGCTGCAATTACTACGATTCCTTCTTCCCACATTCTCTCAACGCCTCTTACAAATGCAGAGTCTTCGTCAAGATCTTTTCTAGCCGAACTTCCAACGGATATATTAAGGATTCGAATATTATATTTTTCTTTGTTTTTCCGAATCCATGACAATCCTTGCAAGACTTCCTCAATGTTTCCATTTCCTTTATAATTTAAAGCCTTGATTACAATAATATTGCAGTTAGGCGCAATTCCCGAATAACGCCCCGACGACTCCCACCCATCTCCGCCTAAACATCCACAGACGTGAGAGCCATGACCATTATCATCATAAATCCCTACTTTTCCATTGACTACATCTTTAAAAGCAACAATTCGATTCCTTCTATATACAAAGTCAGGGTGATTAACAATTCCTGTATCAATTACAGCAACGCCAATTCCATTGCCATAAATTCCCCGTTCATGTGCCCATGAAGTGTGTATGACTCGATTCACCCGTTCCATAATGCTCCGATGTTTTTATTTTCAATATATGAAAAGAAAGAATCGAAGGTTACTACTGCGCTTTTTGTTCGTCAAGTAAATGTCTTAGTTCATCTTCTCCGATACTGATCCAAGCATCTTCCTCTTCTTCATTTAGCCCAAGATATTCCCGTAGCGTACTCATATTGTCGCTCATTCCCCAGCGCTCACTATAAATATCAATATCTTCAAATTCAATTTCACCACTTAAATAAAGTTCTTTAAATTTCTTTTCTTCCATAGATACCTCCACTATAAATTATTAGTTATATTATGCCTCATTTTTATAATTTTCGCAATTTTTATCTAAATTAAAACAGGTTCAAACATAATATCTTTATCAGATTCATGAAAAAAAGCCATATGCAGAAAAATCTGCATATAGCTTTTCGTATGACTGCGGGAAATGGGACTTGAACCCACACGCCTAAACGAGCACATGAACCTGAATCATGCCTGTCTGCCAATTCCAGCACTCCCGCATTGTCCTAGAGACTAAAATATTATAACAAATAATCTATTCCTTTGCAAGAATATTTTGAGAATCTAACATAAACTGTTCAAATTTCTCTACTGGCATTGGTTTTGCATAATAGTATCCTTGTACCATGTCGCAGGATATATCTTTTAAAAATTTAGTTTGTGTTTCCGTTTCAATTCCCTCTGAAATAACCTTCATATCAAGCTGCTTTGCCATATTAATAATACTCGATACAATAATCTGCTCCTGCTTTTTCATTTCTGGGTGTCGGAAAAATTCTTTGTCTAGCTTGAGTACATCGGTAGCCATATCCTTCAATATCGTCAAAGAAGAATATCCTGCTCCAAAATCATCAATCGATACACTGAATCCAATATCTCTTAATTCCTTCATCACATTGATTGTATTTTGTGTATCACTAACAAATACACTCTCCGTCAATTCAAGTTCGATATATTTTGGAGGAATAGAGTATTTGTCCACGAGTGTTTTCAGATGTCTAACAAAATTTTCATCGTTTAGATGAATGCGTGAAACATTTACCGAAATTGGGATTACGTTGAGCTTTTGTTTCCTCCAGCTTTGAATGATTTTACAAACTTCTTCATACACATAAAAATCAAGTTGTAAAATAAAACCATTCTTCTCGAATAAAGGAATGAATTCATCCGGTGGAATGATCTCTCCATTTGGCTTCTTCCACCGAACAAGGGCTTCTGCTCCCGCTAATGTTTCCTTTTCCAAAGCTACTTTGGGTTGCAGATATACTATAAATTCTGCATTTTTAAGTGCTTCTTCCATCACACCAGAGATTTCTCGTTCTTTGCGGATTTTCTCTTCCATTTCATCATTGTAGAATTTACAAGTTGAAAATGAACTTAGCTTCGCACTTTTACGTGCAACATTTGCATTGTCAATCGCTGTACTGATATCAATTTCACCTGGTTTTAGAAAATATACCCCAGATACAATTACCATATTCGTAGCAACATGTCTCTCCTTTTGGGAATCATGAAAGTTCTCACTCAAAGATAACACCATTTGCTCAATTTCTTTTCGTTCCTCATACGGAACAAGTATTACATAATTATCTGCAGATATCCTTCCAAAAACAGATTCTTTCGGAAATTGCTTTGTAATCTCTAAAGCAAAGTCATAAAGAATACGGTCACCGAATTGATATCCATACACATCATTGATATATTTAAAATTGCCAATATCGCTATACACTACCGCATACGGATTCTCTTGCTTTTTAAGTAAGGCAATAGCTTCCCGCTTAAACTTATGAAGTGTTGGCATTCCAGTCAGCGCATCATAATTTTTCATATGTTCAATCTGTTCCTGAATTTTTTCTGTTACTTTAAGCCTTAAAATGTGAAAGGACAATATCCTTGTTACTGCGATGATAGCATCTTTCTCGTCCTGTGACCATTCCCTGTCTTCCCTTGTTGTATCAACGATACAAATCATTCCTTTAAAAATGCCATCTTCATAAAAAGCACATTGAAGTATTGATCCATGATTCACGGTCATAAAGCGAAGTCCATTTACATCAAAATAATTATCACTTTGAACAAAAATAGTATAATCCAGTTCCTTCCTTACATTTTCCAGCCTATGGTTCACATCATTATAACCATAGGTTAAAGTCAGCACCTTCTTACCTTTTGCTTTTTCATATATTTCTACGCTCGTTGCATTGTATTCTTTTGCAAGTTTTTCAAGAAGCAGGTGAATGGCACTAAAAATATCCTTTGTCGTTGACATCAGATCCTGTGCATAGATTGCTATCTTTTCAGAAAAGTCGCTGCTATGTTTCTTTTTCCGGTCTTCTTTTATTACTTTTGTCTTTGCATCTTCTGTTACTCGAATCGGAAACTCTTTTATAAAATCAGCATCAAACAATATAACATTAGAAGTTCCTTGTGCTTTCGCACAGAATAGGCTAGCATCCGCCATTTTAAACAAGGTATCATAGTCAATTCCATCTTTGGGGTATCTTGATACCCCAATGCAGCAAGTGATTCTGTCGTTACCATTACCTCCGACATAAATTTCATCCAACATAAAATTCATCTGTTTAATTAATGAATCAATTTCGACTTGCTCGTACATATTTTTAACAAACACTGCAATTTTATCATCTACAATTCTTCCAAAAATAGAATCAGCTGGCATTGTGCGACGGATTCCTTCTGCAATATTGCATAAAACTGTATCACTAAATAAACGACCCATATTATTATTGATTCGTTTAAAATTATCAATATCAATCAAAAACAAACTACCTGTTTGCGGTTGGTTCTCTGTGCGTAAGAATAAATCCGTATATTCCTTTAGATACTGCTTATTAAAAAATTTGGTTAATGCATCTAACTGACTTTGTTCTTTTAACCATTCTAATTTTTTATGATTATCATCATCATCATTGATACACCCTATTACCTGTTTGGTTCCATCAAGTTGATCAATCACAGCCGTTTTTACGCTACACCAAATAAAGTCGCCCTCTTTTGAAAGAAACCGAATTTCTTTTTCTTGCTCTTTTTGGCTCATAATTAAGGAAACAAACTGATCATAGTCTGCATAAAAAATCCCTGTTTTTTTTATAAAATTTTCTTTTTGCAATTCAATTACTAGTCCATCCAATTTGGAAAAGTTATCATTTTGTGCAAAAAAAATAGATTTTGATTCTTCGTCATATTCAAAAAAACAGTTTGTATTTAACGACAGAAAGAGACTAAACTTCTCGCGTTCTTTAAAAAGCTCTTGCTTGAGCTTTTCGATTTCCATGTTATCTTTTTCATTTTGTAACATTCTAATATGTACTCCTATTACTCCCAAACGATGCGTTGCGTCCCCTCACAAACTAAGTTATTATATCATTTAAACGCATATAATACAAACACATCTGACCTATTTTTTAATTATTTTAATCGGAACTTGACTTTTAATCATGGAATCGTTATAGTGTATGTGTATTAAATAATATTTCGCTAGGGGTGCCTACGGCTGAGAGACAAAAAATTGTCGACCCTTATCACTTGAACCGGATAATACCGGCGTAAGGAAGCAACCGATCTGGCTCCTCTTTGCGCATATACAAGGAGGATTTTTTTTATGAAAGAATTATTATTTAAAACGGTAAATGAAGAATTAGGCTTTACAACAATTGGCTACATTTCCTTTATTTTGTTGATTGCTCTTTTCATTATTGCTGCCGTTGTGTTATCAAAAAAATCAATGGATCACGCCAAACAAAAGAAATTCGATACCAAGCAATTGGTATTTTGTGCCGTATCCGTTGCGCTTGCCATGATAACATCCATGTTTCCAATTTACAGTTTCCCATTTGGAGGTTCTGTAACACTGTTTAGTATGTTTTTCATCTGTTTCATTGGTTATTTGTATGGTCCAAGTGCCGGACTTTGTACCGGTCTTGCATATGGTATTTTGCAGCTTGTAATCAAACCTTACATTTATTTCCCAATACAGGTGATAGTAGACTACCCACTTGCTTTTGGTGCGTTAGGTCTATCCGGATTTTTCTGGAAATCCAAATTTGGTCTTGTGAAAGGCTATCTTGTAGGTGTTTTCGCAAGATTCTTCTTTGCTGTACTATCTGGATGGCTTTTCTTTGGCGAGTATGCTTGGGATGGCTGGGCAGCACTTCCTTATTCTCTTGCTTACAATGGAGCTTATATCTTTACCGAAGCAGCTGTAACAATTCTTTTACTGATCTGTATAAAACCGTTAACCAATGGGCTAAATTACATCAAAAAACTTTCGTTGGAATAAGGGATAAAAGGGGCAGATGCAAAAATATAGGTTGTGTTCAATTTGCATCTCCGTGCACAAATAGCAGGTGCTCTAACCTCAATACGATTACCAATTTTAATAAGCCATAAACAATGAAACTCAAGTGGTTTGGCACTTGAGTTTCATTATGTCTTATTAAAATAATCGTATAAATTCGGTTAGAGCACCTGCTATTTGTGCACGGAGATGCAAATTGGGATAGCATTTATTAAATTACATTTGCTAAATTATTTTTTAATTTTTAGTAACCTCTTTTATCAATTACTCAAAAAGTGGCGTTGAAAGATAACGTTCTCCGGTATCTGGTAATAGTACGACGATTTTCTTTCCTTTATTTTCTGGTCTTTTTGCAAGAACGGTAGCTGCATATACTGCTGCACCGGATGAAATTCCAACTAAAAGTCCTTCGTCTTTTGCTAATTTTTTCGAAGTATTGAATGCTGCTTCATTTTCAACTGGGATAATTTCATCTACGATATCAAGATTCATAACTCCTGGAATAAATCCGGCACCAATTCCTTGTATCTTATGAGGTCCTGGTTTTCCACCTGATAATACTGGTGAATCCGCTGGTTCTACTGCTACAATTTTAACATTTGGATTTTTTGCTTTTAATGCTTCTCCATTACCTGTTATTGTTCCACCGGTACCAACACCTGCTACAAAGATGTCAACCTGGCCATCGGTATCTGCCCATATTTCTTCTGCGGTTGTCTTTTTGTGGATTTGTGGATTTGCTATATTTTCAAACTGCTGTGGTATGATAGCATTCCCATATTCTTCTTTTAATGCATTCGCCTTAGCAATGGCACCTTTCATACCTTCTGCTCCAGGAGTCAATACAACTTCGGCCCCAAGCGCTGCAACGATTCTTCTTCTCTCGATTGACATGGTATCGGGCATTGTTAAGATAAGTCTGAGTCCTTTTGATGCTGCAACAAATGCTAATCCAATCCCAGTATTTCCACTGGTTGGTTCAATAATTACCGTATCTTGATTAATCGCACCTTGTCTAATTCCTTCTTCAATCATAGCATTTGCTACACGATCTTTTACGCTTCCAAGTGGATTAAAGTATTCCAACTTTGCAATAATTTCGGCTTCTAACCCATTTCGTTCCTCGTAGTTGGTAAGTTCTAACAATGGAGTATTACCTATTAAATCCGTTAATTTTTTTGCTATTTTACTCATGTATTTTCCTCGCTTTCTTATTTCCTACTTGTTTAGTATGTTTAATATGATTTAGTTATACGTTATTTTCTCTAAACTGTCAACCCCTTTTTTAAATTTTCTATTCATCTTTAATTATTTTGCTATAATAGACGATATAATATTATAGTAAAATATATTTACGGTAAGATGGGAGTAGAAAAATGAATCTAGAGAACCGAGTAAACAATACCAATACTTCAATCAATCAGACCAGTGTATCAAAAAAAAATGGACATAACGTTGGTGCTCTAAGTAAATATGGTGAAACGGTACCCTTAAAGCAGATTTCTGTAAACCAGGTAATCCGTGGTGAAGTAACGGATTTGCGAAACAATGAAATAACGGTAACGTTAAACGACAATACGACCATTACCGGAAAACTAAGCAATGGTTCCATGCTGTCCATTGGAGATACTGCTGCCTTTAAAATCTCATCGGTGCAACCATACATCGAACTTGAAGCACTCATCCAAAGTGCAACCGTAATAGAAAATGCAACGATTCAAAAAGCCTTAGAATCCGCGGGCCTACCAAAAACAGAAAAAAATCAGTTGGTTGTTCATGAACTAATGAACAACAACATGCCAATTAATAAGCAAAGCATTCAAAACATATTACAACAGGCCTATCAATTTAAAAATGCACAGATTAGTACCCTTGTAATCATGAGTCGAAATAATATACCTTTTCTTGAAGAAACGGTTACGCAGTTTGAAGCATATCGAAATATGGAGCATCAAATCGTTGACAAAGTAAATGCTTTCTCAGAGTCCATTCCATCCCTTCTCCAAATTTTATCAGAACGAAGTCCTGCATCTGCTGTTTCTGCCTTTGGGAATCAGTTACTTGGTATATTATTGCCGGAAAATTCTCTCAAAGGGATGGCTAATGAACCTACTATTTCAAACTTAAGCACGAAGGATCTTGAGACTTTACAAACTATATTAGACACACAGGCTTTAAGTGAAGATCAAAAAGCTGGCATTCAAAATGGCACATCCAGTTTGCGAGATGTTGTACATCTTCTAAATCAGGGTATGGAGCTTGCCTATGAATTTGACAAAAACAATCTGAAAGCTATGATGGATGAAAAAATATCTAAGGCAAACCAGGCAGATATTGCACCGATTATGAAACAAATCGAATCTGAGCTTACTCAAATACCAAAAGCACTGGATTCCTTCGATGAGCCTGTGATCAAGGAATTATTTTCAAAATTTTCAGAAATGCAATATCAAAATAACGAGCTAGGTTCCATTTTAAATCGTGAGAATCGACAAAATTTAATCAATCAATTAGAAGGTTTTTCAATTTCAAATAAAGAGATTCAAAGAATGTTGAGCGGAGAAATTTCTCTTTCGGATACACTAAAACTAATAAAAGCAGCCATACCTTCCACCCCTGAACATGCAGTCATTCGTTTGTTTGATTCCGAAGCATTTAAAGCCATGCTAAAAAGTCATATCACTTCAAACTGGACTCTTAAACCAAAAGATTTGGAGAATGACGGAGCCGTTGATTCCTTATACCAAAAGATGTATGATCAAAGCAAGGAACTGGATTCATTTTTCAAGACAACACTTGGTAATACGGATATCGGATCTTCTTTATCCAGACAGGCAAGCGATATGAGACAAAACATGGATTTCATGCAAACTTTAAATCAGATGTTTTCCTATGTACAAATACCGCTTAAATTGAAAGAGCAAACTGTACATAGTGAACTTTATGTCTATACAAAGAAACAATCCATGAGGGAGCATCCAGAAAATATCAGCGTCTTACTTCACCTCGATATGGAAAAGCTTGGACCACTTGACATTTTTGTTGCATTAAAAGAAAACGATGTGAATGCTAAGTTTTACCTTCCCGATAAGTTTGCAAAAAGCTTATTCAAAGACAATATAGCTGAGTTAAATGAAGCGCTACAACAAAAAGGGTATTCGATCTCCACTGAATTTTTAATGCAAGAACGAAACGTGGATATTGTAGAGGATTTTATTGATATGGATCTTCCAAACAATGAATTAAAACGTTATACTTTTGACATACGTGCATAAACAGAAAACAAAGGGATGTTATAAAATAGATGATTCTGTTCTATTTTATAACATCCCTAATTTTTATTTTTCTACAAATGCCTCATATTCATCAAAAATATAATCAAGAATAGGTGCCATTCCTACAAATTCACAACCATACAAATTTTTGCCATCCGCTGCCTTTTGATCCCGTATAATACGCACAACACAATGAAGGATAGAATCACTATCTCCAAGCTGTAGTTTTGCATTAAAATAATATCCTAATGGTAAAACACTGGTTGTCTTAAATCCAATTCCAAATTTAGAGACATCAATTACCTCGATTGGCGCATGTACATTTTCTACTTTTACATTATCTTGTTTGAAAATTGATGAGATATCCAAAAAAAGGTCTACCGGTAAACGTTTACTCTTTCGTTTCTCTTCCATCTTATACCTCCTCTATATAATATAGTTATTGCTTGATTTTTTCAGTTGCCACTCCATCAGATCTGCTAAAGTCACATGATCTACAACCCCTTTAATTGCATCATCCAAACGTTTCCATAATTCTATGGTTGCACATCCATCTTGTTTTTCACAAGTATTTTCCTCTTCCTCCATACATGCTACCGGTGAAAGGCTTCCTTCGGTCAAACGAAGTATCATTCCCACGGTATATTCTTCTGGATTCTTTGCAAGCTTGTATCCACCTTGAACACCTCTTGCACTTTTAACATAGCCGGCATGATTCAAATAACTGATGATTTGTTCCAAATATTTTTCAGAGATTTCCTGTCTTGCCGCAATCGCCTTTATTCGGATAAATTCTCCATTATTGTGAAGTGCCAAATCAAGCATAAGGCGTAATGCATAACGTCCTTTTGTTGATATTTTCAATAATGTCACCGCCTCAAATATATTTTATATGTTCTAGTACAAATATACCCTATTCCTTACGCTTAAGTCAACCTATCCATCCCTTTTTTCAAAAATGATTATTCTGCCATGCGATTTATGACACTTTGCTTACACATTCTCCGATACGCTACATTTGGTATAATGTATGAAACGAAAAAGAGAAATGGCATGCAAAAAATAATCGGAAGTATTGTAAAATGCCATTGGAAGAACCAAATCTGTCCCGCAATTGCATGTACAATGAAATATCCGAACGGTATCCCTAGGGATAAAGAGATTGCAATCGTAAATACTGCGTAATATATCCCTTCTGCGGTAAGCATTTTCTTTAGCTGTCCACCTGTCATACCAATTGCTTCCATCATAGCCAGTTCATGTTTTCTTACAATAATTGAAGTAATGACTGCATTTGTAAAATTAAGAATGCCAATTAACGCTAGTACAACCGTCAGAGCTCCTCCAACAATTCCAAAGGTTGATTTGACTCCTTCGAATTCTTTTACTACCGTGTCTTTGGAGGAATAACTTAGATTGCTGGATTCACAATACGTTTCTAGCCATTGTTCCACATTGGCTTCCTCTTCATCCCTTACATCAAAGAAGGTCCGCATCGGTTGACGTTCTCCAAATTGAGCAAGATACTCACTTTCCGGAAGAAAAGTTTCAAAATTAATAAGAAAGTACATCTGTGGTGAAATTGCATATGGCAAAGCAACAATTGCCATGACTTCATATTCCTTAGATTTGCCATTGTCAAAACCAATCGTAATTTTATCCCCAACTTCGAAAAAATTACCTTCCTTAACTTCATCTTCAAATCGATTTATTATAATATACTTTCCGGTGTTAAAAGCTTCTATATCAATCTTTCCCTCTAATAGCGTTAGTTTTGATAAAGCATAATCATCGACTCCGAAGATATATCCATCCAGCATATTATTTTTGTTTAACTCGGCTATTGCCTCCTTCGTATACCTACTATTCATATAATCGGAATATTTCTCGTTTTCAAAAATCTGTTTCTTTAAGTTTGCATACGTATCGTTATCAAATATATAATTATGGGGATTCGCATATATATTTCCATAATTGTCAAGCTTCTTTTCTTTTATTTGCGTAATAAAATCTTCACTCACGCCATCAAAAACCTTATCAAAAACAGAAGGTGTCACAATACTAGCATCACTTACTGAAAAATCACTTACAATTTCATTTTCCACATACTTATCCATATCAAATCCTTTTACGGTAGCATATACACTATTTAGTAATATCATACTAATTGAAAGTGAAAGGACTACCACAATAGTTTGCTTTTTTTGACGTTTCATATTTTCATAGGCCATACGAGCCGTTGTAATTCTACCCGTTCGTTTTTCTCCCTTTTTGTTACATTTGCTAATATCCTTTTGATTTCCAGCAGTATAATGTACTGCCTCAATTGGAGAAACCTTTGATGCAATTTTGCAAGGTTTTAAACAACTCATCCAAACCGTAAACAAGGTAAAGAAAGCAGACGCGATAAAGATGAGAGGATTTGCTGACGTACATTGATATTTTTCAAAAGACAATCCATGAAATGTAATTGGCATCAAAATTTTTCCAAGTAACCATCCAATTACTAAACCAAGTGGAATTCCAAAAAAGCACAAAGAAAACGCTTGTCGATACACAATTTTTTTTATTTGCTTTCCAGTTGTACCAATCGTCTTTAACAAACCATAAAACTGAATATCTCGATATACATTAATATAAAATATATTATAAATAATAAGATAACCCGATAACATAATAAGTAGTAAAATACAAACTATCATAACAATGGACTGTATATCAACACTTGCGGACGAATAGGCCCAATTCACTCCAATACTTACTAGTTTCTCATCAAATCCACATCGCTTGCTTAAAGCAGACATTTTTCCATCAACGTTGAAACTATTGTTAAAGTAAATATCAGCACTAATATATCCCCCAATATCCGTATTGTTTGATTCATAAAAGGGTATGGTAGGCGTTGGTAATATAAGGTCACTATATGCTTTTGATACCAGCACTTGTTGTGCACTTGAAACAATATCCCCTTCCCAATATCCACAAAGAGTAAATGTATTTTCTATTTTATCCCCATTTATATCAAATTGCAGTGTAATTTCTTTTCCCAGCGTATAAGGAACTCCAAGGTTATCAAGAACAATTGTACTGGTTGCAATTTCATTTTCCCTTAACGGCATGTGTCCTTTCGTAGGATACGTAAAGCCCCATTTTGCGGACTTATCTTCACTATAACGAACTTCCGTGTAATTTTTTTCGAACCCTTTGTTTGATACGGTTCCTAAATAACGGCTGTAAGAAATATCTTTAATCTTTGTATCCTTACAAACTGTATCATATTCTTGCTGCGTAAAATACTTATAACCTCCATGAGAACTAGTCCCTACCATTCTCATGGTTTCTTGTTCGGATGTCTTTATCATACTTCCACCAATTGTAAAAATTGATGTAAATAAAATAGAAGTCAGAACGATTGCAATAATTGCAACTTTTGACTTGTTTGCTTTCCTTGTTCTGTTTGCGAGCAAGGACAAAATCTTTTTATTATTAATCTTAAGCATGCGTCTGGTCACCTCGAATCTGCCCATCCTCTATTCTTACAATTCGGTCTGCCATCTGTGCAATTTCTTCATTGTGAGTTATCATAACAATGGTTTGGGAAAAAGCTTCACTTGTAACTTTCATAAGACTTAATACATCCTGACTTGTTTTAGAATCTAAGTTACCAGTCGGTTCATCGGCTAGTATAATGGCAGGTTTTGTTGCAAGCGCTCTTGCAATGGCTACTCTTTGCTGCTGCCCACCAGAAAGCTTAGAAGGCAGACTATGTACTTTATCCGTAAGCCCCAACGTTTCTATAATATTATTAATGTAATCCTTGTCGACTAAATTACCGTCTAGTTCAATTGGTAAAACAATATTTTCATACACATTTAGCACCGGCACCAAATTGTACGCCTGAAATACAAATCCGATTTTTCTTCTGCGAAAAATAGTAAGTTCATCCGCTTTTAATGAAAATATATTTTTGCCTTCAATCAAAACCGTTCCACTTGTTGGTTGGTCAAGTCCTCCAAGTAAATGCAACAAAGTCGATTTTCCACTTCCACTGGTTCCTACTACAGAAACAAATTCCCCCTGCTCCACACTTAATGTTACTCCGTTTAGGGCCTTTACTGCATTTTCGCCCACACCATATTCTTTTTTCAAATCATTTGTTTGCAATATCTTCATATTTGCTCCTATCCGCCGCTTTAGCGGCATTTATTTGATTTTATTATTTGAATATAGCAAAGTAACCTTTCCACATACTTTCAAAATTCTTACAATTATGACACATTTATAGGTAAATAAACTTCAAACACGGAACCGTTCTCTTTCGCCGGTCCTACTTTTATATAACCGCCCTGCCTTCTAATAATCTGTCTTGACAAAAATAAGCCGATACCGATACCTTCTTTTTTTAAGACTCTATTTCCACGGTAGAAACGTTTAAAAATCTCGGTTTTCTCCTCATCTGTAATACCGATACCCTGGTCAGCAATGCAAATATCAAGATAAAATTCATAGGATTTTACTGTGATACTTATCTTCGTATTCTGATCGGAATATTTCACAGCATTGTCTAAGATGTTGAAAATTGCTTCGGTACTCCATTTTAGATCATATACGGCTTCTGCTTTCGTATCTTCCACCAAAATTGTAATATTCTTTGCTTTTGCCTTAGAAGTAATTTGATGCACTGCCTGTTCTATTAAAAAATGTACCGACTGCTTGATGGGAGAAAGACTGATGATATTATTTTCAAGCCTCGACATCTTTACAAGCGACTGAATTAAAAACTCCAGCTTTTCTGACTGTGAATAAATCTGTTCTACGATAAATTTTTCTTCCTGCGTATCTATTTTTTCTTTTAAAAGTTCGGTATATAAAAGTATATTCGAAAGTGGTGTCTTTGTCTGATGCGATATGTCAGAAACCATTTCCTGCATATTTTTTCTCTCTTCGATTACTTTTTGGCTCGACATTTTCGAAGCAGTAAGATATCGCATCCATTTCGACTCTATTTTAGAAAGTTTGCTTTCATCGTACTTATGTTCTTCAAACTTTCCTGCAATGGAATCTTCTATCATTTCATCCAATCGATTTAAAATCCGGTTTGTCTTAAATACATTCAATTCTTTTTCCCCCAAGCATATCCAAGACCATAAACAGTCTTTATGTATTGCGGTTTGGATGGATTTTCTTCTAATTTATTCCGCAATCGCGAAATTGCAACCGATAATGCATTTTCATCGACATACTCCGCTCCATCTGTCCATAGACGATCGATTAAGAAACCTCTTGTTACTGTATTTCCTCTGTTCTCAATCAATAGTTTCAGAAGTCTTTGTTCCGTTTTGCTAAAATTTATTTCTTCTTCTCCTCTTCGAAAAAGCATCCCATCAAAATCAAAGGAAAAGTCCTCCATGTTATAACATTGTCTTTTCGCATCTCCTCTTTTTAATAGGTTTTGAATGCGGGCACGCAGCACCATTAAGCTAAATGGCTTGGTCATATAATCATCTGCACCCAATCGAAACCCCATTACTTCATCCATTTCCATATCATTTGCTGTAAGTACCAAAACAGGAACATCCGATACCGCTCGGACCTTGCGTAGAAAATCATACCCACTACCATCTGGCAGATTGATATCTAAAATAATGCATCGGATTGTATCCCTTTCCCATATCGTATTCGCTTCCTTAATCGAAAACGCCTGAAGAAATTCGTATTCGCTTTCCTGTAGCGCCAGGACTATTCCATCGTTTAGGGCAATATCATCTTCTACCAATAAAATTTTATCACTCATTGTTGCTCCCCTTTCACCAAATCAACGATAAATTTTTTCATAAAAAAAACGAATTTCATTTTCCAATCAATTGAGAAAAGAAATTCGTTTTAACCTTTTAAACAGAGCGAATCACTTCGACTCTCGAAATTTTTCCATTGTTCATTTTTGCAATTCTTAAAGCTATCCTAGCATTATCAAAATAGGCAACTTCTCCTGTAGCAATTGCTACCTCTTTTTCTTCAAGGAAATGAGTCACGACTTCTCCTAACGTTGCTTTTTGGTCTTCCGGAATATGTACGCGTGCTATGACATTTGCTATTTTCACAGGTAATCCTGCTCTTAATATAACTCGTTCCGTTTCATCAAAACTACAAAATAAATACTTTCTGGTTGCAAACAATGCCGCAATCGTAACAACTCCTATTAAAGTATCCATTGTATCACCATGCATGACTACAATCTGCCTTGCAGTTGCAAACAACAAAACTTCAATGACCGTACTTGGTGTGTGCTTGCTAAGCATTTTAACAAACTCAACGCCGACTGCTAAGCTAAGTGCTTGGGCTAAAAATTGATTCATCAAATCTGCATTATAACTGACCCCATACTTAATATCAAAGATTCCAATCATAAATTGAGCGGATAGTTCTGCGATTACAATCACCAACAAAAAAGTAACGAATAACTCCACATAGCTTGCAATCTTATATATTTTTGATTGTAAAAAATCTCTCACTATTAATTCTCCCAACTAAAGTGTTTTTGCGCGTTCCAAAACATTCTTGCTAAAATTGATTATGGTATGATCATATTCTTCATTCATGAAAGAAGATGTAATCATAAAATCTGCCGTTGCCTTGTTATTCGCAATTGGAATATCATAAACCTGAGCAATACGAAGTAATGCCTTTACATCTGGATCATGTGGCTGTGCAGCTAATGGATCCGAAAAGAAAATAACAAAGTCAATTTTTCCTTCAACTATCTTAGCTCCAATCTGCTGATCTCCACCAAGAGGTCCACTATTGTAACCCTTTACCGGCAAACATGTTTTGTCTGTAATCATACGGGCAGTCGTACCCGTTCCACATAGAAAATGCTGTTTTAGAACCTCTTTATTGGTATCACACCATTCAATTAATTCTGCTTTTTTACTATCATGCGCAATAAGTGCGATGTTTTTTTGTTTTCGAATCGTTAAAGTAATAAAATTGTCGTTCATACATTCCTCCATGTTATTAAACTAATAGTTGCAAATCGAATCTACATACATAAATTCTATCATTACCACTACAACTTTGTAAATTAAATTCTTTAAAATATGCTTTAAAATATTTTAAAATATTTTTCAATATATTTTAAAATTGTTGAACATTGCCAAGCAATGCCACATAGAATACACTGTAAACATTTTTAGGAGGCAATTTCATGAGTGATTTAACAACTACCAACTGTGGCTGTGGAGGCAATGATAACGGATTATTCGGCGGAAATAATTGTATTTGGATTATCCTATTATTATGCTGCTGTGGCGGTTTCGGTGGAAATGATGGCTGTCACGACAGTGGATTTGGTGGAAATAATTGTATTTGGATCATCCTATTATTATGCTGCTGTGGCGGTAACGGATTCTGCTAATTTTTTTAAAAATGGGAGTGCATATGCACTCCCATTTTTATTGCCCTATATCTTATTATGCAAATAATCATGCTTTCGTTTGCAATTTTCACAATCTGTATCGACCTCATATATCGTTGTTTCATCAATAACAAGACGTGTTTTTCCATTTCCCAAATCTATACTTTGAGTTTCTTCTTTTTGTTTCATATTTAGCGAACGATAATTTTGATTATTATATTGCATGGTTATACTCATTTCTCTTTTTTATACCAATATATGACAAAATAACAACTTTGCAATTCGTACTAGATTAGTCTTTATAAAAGTTCTTAATATATCTCATTTGTGAAGACATATTCTCAAAAAGCATATCTACCAATGTGATTGCCACCATTGACTCAACTACTACTACTGCGCGTGGTACAACAATTGGATCATGCCTTCCTTTTACATTGATTTCAATCTCTTCTCCATCTTTATTCACGGTGCTTTGTGTCTTAGCAATGGAAGGTGTTGGCTTAAATGCAGCACGCAAAATAATTTCCGAACCATCACTAATGCCTCCGAGAATCCCGCCTGCATGGTTGGTTTCCTTTATTACCAAACCATTTGCATCCTTTTTAAATCCATCATTATTTACAGAGCCACACATGGATGCTGCCTGAAATCCACTTCCAACTTCAAAACCTTTCACAGCCCCGATTGACATTACTGCTTTTCCCAAATTGGCATCTAACTTATCAAAAACTGGAGAACCAATTCCTGCTGGAAGTCCTTTGATAATGCACTCTACCACTCCTCCAACCGAATCATTTTCTCCCATTTTTTCATTTAAATACTGCTCTGCTAATTGTGATGCTTCCAAATCCGGCATATACAACGCACTTTTCTCAATGGACTTTTCATCACATTTTGAATAATCAATACTGACTGGTCCGATGGATTTCGTATAAGCCATTACTGAAATTCCAGTTTCCAACAAAATTGCTTTTGCAATTGCGCCGGCTGAAACACGCCCAATGGTCTCACGACCAGAAGATCGCCCTCCACCACGATAGTCTCGGAAACCATATTTCATATCGAAGGTATAGTCAGCATGACCTGGACGATAATAAGATGCAATTTCTGAATAGTCAGAGGATTTTTGACTCTCATTCCTTACGATCATCGAAATAGGTGTTCCCGTTGTTTTTCCTTCAAAGATGCCTGACAAGATAGAAACAACATCCCCTTCTTTTCTAGGCGTTCCATATGGATTGCTTCCTGGTTTTCTGCGATTTAAAAATTTCTGAATCAGTTCTTCATCCACGTTAAGTCCTGCTGGACATCCATCCACAACAACTCCGAGTCCTTTTCCATGTGACTCACCCCATGTTGTTACACGAAATAAATTACCAAAACTTGAACCTGCCATACGTTACCTCATCATTCGTTCATTCATTTTATTTGTAAGTTTCTCTACAATCTTTTTCATACATCCAGTTTCAAATGGACTGTCAAGACCAACTTCTTTTAGCATATTTGTGAAAAAGTCACTTGCAGATAATTTGCAAAGTTTTAGATAGCTTTCGAAGGCACTTTCATAATTTTCGTCCATTCTTACTTTATATTGGATTGCACACGTTTGAGCCAGACAATAGTCAATGTAGTAAAGTGGGAAATCATAAATATGATGTTGCTTTTGCCAAAATCCACCCTTTTCAAAAAATGCATTGTCCTCATAATCAAGATGCGGTTTGTATTCCTTTTCTAATTTTCTCCAGGTAGCATGACGTTCTTCTTTGGTCATATCCGGATTTTCATAGACGATATGCTGAAATTCATCCACCATGGTTCCATAAGGAATAAATGCTGCTGCATCTTCTAAATGCATCGAAATATAATCCTGTGTTCGATCTCCAAAGAATAAATTCATCCAAGGTTCTGTGAAAAACTCCATCGACATGGAATGTATTTCTGCTGTTTCCATCGTAATCTCTGCATGTTCCCTGATTGGATCTTTTCCTGAAAGATACCCTTGAAATGCATGGCCGCACTCATGCGTAATAACATCCACATCACCGCTGGTTCCATTAAAATTAGCAAAGATAAAGGGTGCATTGTATAGTGGAAGAAATGTCATATAACCGCCCGGTCTTTTGGTCTTTCTTCCTAATACATCAAATAATTCATTTTCTGTCATAAAGTCAAAAAATTCCTTGGTTTCTGGTGAAAGCTCACGATACATCTTTTGTCCATTTGCTAGAATTTCTTCCGGTGTACCGATTGGAGTTGGATTGCCGTTCGCAAAATTAACTCCTTCATCGATATAGGAAAGTTTTTCTAATCCTAAGCGTTTTCTTCTGTCTTCATGCAATTTTTCTGCAAACGGTACAAAATCTTTCTTCACCTGATTACGATAATTTTCGATCATTGTTTTATCATAGCAGTTACGGTTCATACGATAATATCCAAGTTCAAGATAGTTTTCATACCCAAGTTCATTTGCTTGTTTGGTTCTATTTTTTACAAGCTTATCATAGATATCATCTAATTTGTCCGCATTTACAGCAAAAAATTCGGTATAGGCTACATAAGCTCTTCTTCTGGTATCTCGATTGTCACTCGTCAAATGCTTTCTCATAAGGGACAAATTGAGTATTTCTCCATCCCAAGGAATTTCTGCACTTGCCAGTAATTTATCATACTCGGTCGTTAACGCATTTTCTTCTTGCATAAGTGGAATTAATTTTTCATCAAATGCTTTTAAACTGATTTCAATATTTTTAAATGCAACTTTTCCAATCTTTTCTTCCAAATATGCACGATATGGCGAATGGTACATAAGTTTTCCATATTGTACGCTCAAATTGCTAATCTTTGGCATAATTTCATCGTAATAAGCTTGCTCTTTATCATAAAAGTCATCCTTCGTATCAATGTCATGACGAATCTGAGCTATGGTAATATAAGTATTCATTTTATCACTGAACTCATACTGCTTTTTATGCACCTCAAACTGTTCTTCCCCACTTTTTGCATCATTAAATTCCTTCATCAAAGTATTAAATTCCGCCTCTATCTCTTCAAAGCAAATTCTTTCGTAAGGCATTTCACTAAATCTCATCATTTCCTCCAATTCTACGCATGTTTCACGTATTATAAAAGATTTACATCTTTTACACCTATACTTTTTAAGTCATAAATTGTAAAGCCTAATAGAATTAGTATACCACCAATCCAGAAAAAAATCTTTACTTATTTCCAATATAATGCTATTATTAGTCTCTAAAGGGGGATTGTCTTATGACAAAACGATATTTTTGGCAACTCCATATGAACGAATTTGAAAGCATATCAATTGGTATGCTTTTTCTTTTACCCTTTACTAAGGCAGAGTGCTAATTCAGTAAGAAAGTAGGAAATAATATGAAACGAAGGATTTTATTAAATTGCAAAAACATTCTAATGATTTTACTAGGAAACCTGATTTACACCTTGGCCATTACCATGTTTATACTTCCAAATGGACTGATTACCGGGGGAACAACTGGACTTTCACTCGTCGTAACTCGTTATATACCAATTCCAATGAGTGCTTTTATTCTTACCTCAAATGTCATCATGTTTCTGATCGGATTCGTAGTTCTTGGAAAGAAATTTGCAATTACTACCCTTATTAGTACCTTCTTCTATCCATTTTGCTTACAGGCTACCGGATATATCAAAGGGATAAATGATTTCACAGATAATCCTCTGCTTGCAACCA
Source organism: Lachnoclostridium sp. UBA5725 (assembly GCA_002419585.1). Classification (GTDB taxonomy): domain Bacteria; phylum Bacillota; class Clostridia; order Lachnospirales; family Lachnospiraceae; genus DIGJ01. The sequence goes on along the minus strand of DIGJ01000002.1, from coordinate 4,706 downwards.
TTTGTGCTGGTATCATGATAGGATTTGGCATTGGCATTGTCATCAAGGAAGGGGCTTCTACCGGAGGTCTTGATATTCCACCGCTTGTATTCAACAAAAAATTTGGCTGGTCCGTATCCGTTTGTCTATATGCCATTGACTTTACCATTCTCCTAATGCAGATGCTGTTTTCCAGTAAAGAAAAGACGCTTTATGGTATTTTATTGGTTCTCATTTACAGTGTTGTTCTTGATAAGGTACTACTGAATGGTAATGCAAAGACACAGGTTAAGATTGTAAGCAAGAAATACGATGAGATCAATACGATGATTATTCATCAATTAGACCGCGGCTCTACATTAATGAATGCAGAAACCGGCTTTTATGGAAATATAACAAAGGTCGTTTTAACGGTTATCTCTAGCCGTGAATTAGCCAAACTAAATGAAATGGTTTTGTCCATCGACCCAAATGCATTTATGATTATTAATCAGGTAAATGAAGTAAAGGGCCGTGGATTCACATTGGATAAAGTATACCACTAAAGTACAAATGGTTCGATCTGATATTCTTTTTGTAAATAAAAACCAGCATCCATGTTTTGGGTTAAGCTTTCCGGTGTATGAGCATCCGAACTAACGATTCCTTTTACACCAAAGCCAGCTGCCAGTTCCCAAAATTCCCGTTTGGGATACGCGATTTCAAATTTTCCCATATCCATTGATTTTTTTATACCACTGCAATTTATTTCAAGCGGCATATCCAATGCTTTCGCTGCTTCAAGTATGTAGGCACTCACAGAAAGAGCTTCTGGATTCCATCCATTCAGGCTTAAGCAAAACAAATCCGGATGTGCCATAAAAGTAAAGATACCGGTTTGCATCGCTTTAACAAAAGATTCCGCATAGGCCTTCAGCATTTTATAATCAAATACCTTTCCTTCTTGGAAACAACCAACGCTTTCACCTTCATAAGGAAACGCATGAATGCTTCCAATGAGATAATCCATTTGATACCTCTGTTTTATTTCTTGAAAAAAGCTTACATAATCAGGAGAGTAATCACATTCTAACCCTAGTAAAATTCGCATATTGGGATTTTGTTTTCTTCCTTCTAAAACAGCATTTACATAGCCTTCCAGTTCGTCCATTCCCATTCTGACATCTTGCCACCATCCATCTGGCAATGGCGTGTGATCAGAAAACCCAAGTTCCCCTACATTTTTTAATCGAGCCATTTTAATATAGTCTAAGACGTCACCTTTTGCATGTTTGCATCGATACGTATGTGTATGAAAATTATTCATTTGATCTGCTCCTATCTTTTGATTTCGTAAGAAAGTGGAAGTATCCTCTTCGCGCGTTGCATAGAAAGACACTTCCACCAATTATTATTTTTCTACTTCTCTACGTACATCCGCTTCTAAGCGTTCTGCCTTTTGCTTTGCGTCTTCCATGGAAGTTCCTTTTACGCCAAAGTAAAATTTAATTTTAGGCTCTGTTCCAGATGGGCGTACACAAAACCAAGCATCGTCTTCCAATTCAAAATAAAGAACATTGGATTCTGGAAGCTTTGTTTCTTCGGGTTTCAGGTAATCTCTCATCTTCAGCACTTTCATGCCTCCAGCCTCTGTCATTGGATGTTGTCTCATATCATCCATCATCTGCTTGATTTGATTTGCTCCATCCATTCCCTTTAGAGTAATCGTCATCAGGGTTTCTTTGTAGTATCCATATTTTTCATAAATACGAAGCATCTGATCCCAGAGCGTAATGCCTTTTGTTTTATAATAAGCAGCAGCCTCACAAAGAGCCATAACTGCTACGATTGCATCCTTGTCTCTTGCATGGGTTCCGATTAAACAGCCATAACTTTCCTCTAAACCAAATACATATTCATTTGATCCAGTTTCTTCAAACAGTTTAATCTGCTCGCCAATATATTTAAATCCAGTTAATACTTCGATTAATTTCATTCCATACTCTTTTGCTACTGCAAATGCCATATTTGTTGTTACAATCGTTGATATAATTGCACCATTTTCTGGTAGGATGCCCAACTCTTTTTTACGTTCTAATTCATATTCGCAAATTAATAAACCAGACATATTTCCAGTAAATGCTTCATACTCTCCCGTATCATTATTTCTTGCATATACGCCAAGACGGTCTGCATCTGGATCTGTTGCCAGAATTAAATCTGCGTTTACTTCTTTTGCCAGCGCAAGCGCTAATTTAAATGCGTTTTTATCTTCTGGATTTGGATAGCTTACGGTAGGGAAGTTACCATCTGGTAATTCCTGTTCTTTTACAACATATACCTTTTCAAATCCCAGCTCACTTAAGATACGACGAACTGGAAGATTTCCGGTACCATAAAGAGGCGTATATACGATTGTTAGGTCGCTTGCAACGGATTTGATTGCCTCCTTACTTAACACTAAATTGTGAAGTTCTTGCATATAAGCATCATCAATCTCTTTACCAATGGTATGATATAAATCTTTTTGTTCTGCCCCGGCTCTGGTCATCGTTTTCACCATTGCATAATCGGTTACATTATTTACTTCTTCAATAATCTGAACGTCCTTTGGAGCAGTAACCTGAGCGCCATCCTCCCAATAAACCTTATAGCCATTATATTCTGGTGGATTATGACTGGCAGTTACAACAATACCTGCACAACATCCAAGTTTACGTAAAGCAAATGATAATTCTGGAGTAGGACGAAGGGATTCAAAACGATAGGTCTTAATACCATTTGCATTTAAACACAGTGCAGCTTCCTCACTAAACTCAGGTGAAAAATGTCGGGAATCATAAGCAATGGCAACTCCCATGCTTTGTTTTCCTTCTTTGATAATAAAATTAGCCAATCCTTGTGTTGCTTTGCGAACAGTATATATATTCATACGATTTGTTCCGGCTCCAACAATACCACGAAGCCCACCCGTACCAAATTCTAAATCACGATAAAATCGATCCTTCATTTCTTCTTCATTTGTAGCAATACTCTCTAATTCCCTTTTTGTTGCTTCATCAAAATATTGATTTTTACACCAGTCTTCATACTTAACTTTAAAATCCATACCGGTTCCTCCCTGTTTCTTTTTTCTATGGTATATTATATCATGAAATTTTCTTTTTTAAAGTAAAATTAATTTTTTTCAATTTTATTATCTTCATATTTTAATAACAGCTGGTCTAATACAGATTTGTATACCAATATGATATTGGCATCAATATAGCAATATTTATTTACAACAAATTCACAAGTTTTATAAATAAACAACCCGCTCATTAACAGGAGGCTTATAATCGTAATTCTTGGATCCAGTCCTTTTACTATCATAAACAAAGAACCTCCCAAATAAAAGAAAAACGCAAAAATATAGTATTTGCTTATATTCACCGCGACGCACATAGAATCAACCAAAGTTTCCATTCTATGTCGCAGCGTTAAAAAATCCTGATCTTTTAAGAATTCGTATAAATCCTGATATACTTCCTGACTGCTTTCCATACGATTCTTAGCACTTCGATTTATTTTATATTTTTCGAAGATTAAACAATACCGTTTATAGCGAAGCTCGCCTAATTCTTTTTTTAAAAGTTTATGAAAGACGCTTAACACATTCTCCCTCGCTTTCTTCAATATTAACAAAATGTTCATAATATCGCCATATTATGCTCACATCTGCCATATATAATATTACCATAGAAACAAAATAATATTACATTTGCTTATTTCATAATTTTTTTCATAAATTGGCCTAGTAGTTACCCTCCCCCCTCTACTAGGCTTTTCCTCTGCCCTTTTTTATCATTCTATAGTTATATTATAGTACGTCGTAATCGCTAATGTTCCTGATTCTTATTATTAAGTATATCACACACCTTATCCAATCGCTATTTTTTTTAAATCGAATAAAAAATGTATGTTTCCTTTGATTAATGGACAAAATAGTGCTATAATACTCCAGAAAACTAAACTAAAACCGTTTTGGAGGTAGAAAAATGTCAAAAGTTGTAGTTATGGATCATCCATTAATTCAGCACAAAATCGGTATTATGCGTGTAAAGGAAACATCCACTAAGGAATTTCGTGATTTAGTTGCTGAAGTTGCAATGCTCATTTGTTATGAAGCAACACGCGATCTTGCTTTATCTGATATTGAAGTTGAAACACCACTTGTAAAAACAACGGTGAAAGAAATTGCCGGAAAGAAATTATGTATCGTCCCAATCCTTCGTGCGGGTCTTCACATGGCAGATGGTATCCTTAATTTGATTCCAAATGCAAAAGTTGGACATATTGGTATGTATCGTAATGAAGAAACCCTTGAGCCTGTAGAATATTTTTGTAAGCTACCTCACGATGCAGATGAAAGAGAAATTTTCGTAGTTGATCCAATGCTTGCAACTGGCGGTTCCGCAATTGCCGCCATCCGTCAATTAAAATCCCGCGGCATTACAAAGATTCATTTTCTTTGTTTAATCGCTGCTCCAGAAGGTCTAAAGGCACTTCGTGAAGCTCATCCAGATGTTGATGTTTATATTGGTGCACTTGATGAAAGATTAAATGATCAAGGCTATATTTTACCAGGACTTGGTGATGCCGGTGATCGTATTTACGGAACAAAATAGAATATAAAACAATCTTATGTAAGCATGATATGTTATCACATATCTGCTTACATAAGAAAAAGGTTCTAAACTTTAGATTGG
>DIGJ01000041.1 GCA_002419585.1 Lachnoclostridium sp. UBA5725 | reverse complement strand
CAAAACAAGTAACGGATTTACACGGTCAAGAAATGCTTTGAGCTGTCCACAAAGATTATAGTATTATAGTGGTGAACCAAAACAAAGTACGTCCGCTTCTCTGACCTTTTGAATCACTTCATCTACGTCATCTTTCTGAACACAATGCCCAGTTTTTGTTTTGTAACAGGCAAGACAACCCTTGCAAAAGTTCCAGTCCATATCTTTCAGATTTATTTTTTCTACCAAATGTCCCGCTTTTTTCACACCTTCCGCAAATGCATCTGCCAATTTATCTGAGTTGCTTCTATTACGCAAACTCGACGAAATTATCAATACTTTCTTTGACATTATATTTCCTCCATAAATTCCTATTTGCCACTACGTTACTATAAAATCGTTTGTTAGTTGTTGTAAACTACAGTGAATCAATAAACATATTATACCACTACGAAAAAAAGTATCTATTTTTTATTCCATTAATACTTCCACCTATCAATATTCATTTAGCTCTTATTATCGATTACTCTAATAAGCAAAAAGATAAAATCACTAGCAAATCTTCGACCTCTCAATCGATTAGAATTGTTATCTTGACGCTTTGGTTTATCAATAGGTTGTACCAAATTTGGCTCAAGCTATTTTACAACTTCTGATTTGGCTTTTCATCTCCACCAGCCTTATACTGATTTTCTTTCAGAGATTTAATCTACATGTATAAAATGTATTGTCTCACAACTGTGGAACTTCTATTTTTCCCCTTTGCCCATACGCTTCAACAGGATAGCTTTTACTGCTTCACTTTCCGCATATTTAAACTTATCAACCAGCCTTTTAATACCCATTCTTTTATCTGCTGCCTTTAAGATATCTGTTAATCCCCATGCATCCGATTCAAATTTCTTATCTAATAATTCCTTAACAGGAGTATCAATATACTCTCGGATAAGCTCTGAAATAGAACTAACGTCATTGCGATATGGGTAAAAATCTCCAAGCGTATTATTATCTTTCCTATTCCATTCCTCTGGAAGCTCTATCTCTTGATTCAGAAACTGCTTTGGATAATCAAATATAATATTCTTTCCTAATGTAATCCAGTATCTTGGTAAATCAGTTGAGCCATGTTGGCTTTTCATTCGGTAAGCCGAGCAATGAATCTGGAAGTCCAAGCTAGGGTCATTTATAAGGTTCAACTGTGCTTTTATTTTACTCCATCGTTTCATGCTTTTCCTCCCAAATTCATGTTCATTACTTATGTATACATTATCTTATATAATAATTACGTGAATCTTCTTCCTTCTTGAATCCATTCTTTTTGCACCATTGTTTCATTTCATCGGTTAATACAGATTCAATCTTAATCTCTTCAATGCCATATCTCTTTTGGATTGCTTTCAATATCCGAAGTAGCTCGGTCATCTTACCTTGCCTACGATTAATAAATTCTACTCTAGCAACCACCAAACTACTTCCAACTCTACCATATCTAAGCATCAATTCATTTTGCTCATCGCCACGATTACCCTTAACAAAAAGTCTACTTCCGTCTGAATAACAAGCATATAAGTTGTAATCACAATCTTCTGCTAGAATCCCTATGATTTGAAAAAATGGAGTTGGAAATTCCTTTTTGTCTGATTCTCCTTCTTCTCCTTCTTCAAAATAACTCCAAAAATTATCTTGCAAATTATTCTGCAAACCATTAACCTTTTCTACAATAATATCTTGTTCTTTTTCGCTCATTCTTATCTCCTTCTAAGTATTCATTTTTTCTTGTTCTCAAATATGAAGCTACTTTTATTACATGTAAGCTACTTTTTTCCTCTGAAAATAATTATATATTTACCTTCTCCTAACTTATACCATTCCTTTCCATCTTTCATTAGTGGCTTTTGATTTTTTAATGCTTCGTATATTTTAATTTGTGGTATCTCATAATACCGTTCTGCCATCCATGCAAAATTTTCTAAGCCAATTCTAAAACTATTTCCTCCTTTCAACTTTGTAATTTCAATTGTTTTAATTCCCTCTAGACATTTATGGTAATCTCGTGGAACTACAAATAAATTTTTTATATTATTGTCTCTCTTGTTTTTGTTTTGATGATGAACTTGCATTTCGCTCGATTCAAAAACCATGTTATCACCAAAATCTGGAAACAGACGCCATGTTTCAGCCACAGAGCGATGCATTCTACCTGGATATTTTTTCATGTTTGTTCCATATAAATATAAGTTTAAATATTTATTTGATTTTCCATCGTTCCCATCGTTTATCAAATGCACAATATCACTTTTACCAGTCCTTTTCCATCTGATAGCTCTTCCATATTGAGAAAAGTATAGTTGGTCATACACTGGATGTCTTATAAACACCTCTTCAATCCATTCATCAACAGGTTTATATGGCTTTCCCTTTGAAGTGGATTGGTACATAATTTCTTTTGGTAAAATTATACCTCCTTTTTCTAATACTCGACTTATGTGAATGTCATAATAGCTTTTTTCATTATCTTTTTTGCTCCATTCCTCGATTTCTTTGTATTCTATTGTATTTTTCATTTTCTTTTCCTTTCAGTAAAATAATGTTGTATTCTAACCTTAAATTATATTTTGTTGATGACGCAACGAAGCGCCAGCGTAGTGAGTACATAAAATTTACGAAGTGCTAGCTTGCTAGCGCAAGTAAATTTTGGTTATGACCTTCTTTTCAGTTTTAAAAACTGTAGAGGATTTTTTATTAATATATATAAAATTTCAAATCCTCTACGACAAAAATAATCACATTACTATCTCCGCTTTTCTTTTTTTCGTCCATCTCGTCACAAAGTCTTACTAGCGTTCGCCTACGGCTCTCTAAGTGCGACTATAGTGTGACTAACTCTGCCAAAAAAAGAAAAGCTTGGCAAAAGAAAAAAGGCAGCTCCTACTATTCATCCTTTAGAATGATTGTGTATGTTGGAATAGAGCTACATCCTTTAACCATTCTTCTATTCTTAGCATGTGAAAAGGCATATTTAATATTTCTTTCTTCAAGTTTTTTATTAATACTACTTACCTTTGCGTTTTCATTTATCCCTAATAAATTACTTATATTCCTGAAAATTTCCTCCTTTTCTGCTCCATATAGGATTGTTTTATTCAAATGATGTTCTTGAAATATGCCAAGTATAATTGAATTTTCTTCTTCAATTTCTTTTGTTCTCTCTTCCATTGCTGACTTCATACCAATATACTGGATTTTGATACCATCATTCTTTTCAGTCTGCCTGACCCATTCCACCATTTTTTTATCAAATGCATCTTTTCCTTTTCTTAGCTCACAAAACACTCTCTTACTCTCAATAAATTTCATAGCATAAATTTCAAATTTATTCTCTATTTGATTAAAACGTACGTTATCATTCGTTTTTTCAATCAAATCGACAAAATCCCTTACAGAGTGAATGTTATATGTATTAATAAAAGAATTTTCATCTTGAAAAGTATTAATCAGTTCAACAATATCTACATCCTCTGTATTATAGAAATTAGTAAGTACCTTGTAAAAGCTGGAATTAGAATTCATCAGATAGTTTTTATAAAAATCATTTAACCCTTTGATTTTTATCCATGCCGTATATGCGACATCTAGTTCAAGCTCTCTCATATCTTTTTCTGATATAACATTTTGTTTTGCATCAGAGATAACATACAGTGTATCTAAACCTTTTCGAAATCTTCCCATAAACTGCACTATGTCAGATAGAAGCATACTCTCACAAAAGGCTACATGTATATCGAATATATTTAGCCCTTCCTTTAATCTAGAAGTTGTAATTAAAAATTCTATATTTTCAGGCAATCTCCCTTCATTTATTAAATATTCGTAGGTATCGATACTCTGTTTTCTCATCTCTGGATTTATAATGTCCTTAAGCCTGCTTAAAGAGGTGGTGCTCATGCAAATTGCTATTCTTTCAATATCTATATTCTTTGCAATCTCATTTAACAGAGATGTTTTTCCCTTTAATATTCGTGTAGCACTATTAGCCATGTAAACGACTTTTTCATTAGATAGCTTTTTGATTAATTTCATAGCCTGTTTTTGTGTGACTACTTTGATTTTTTTTGCTACAACATTAATACATTCGCTTCTTTTGTCAATTATCGTAAACTTTTTTAACTTCAAATAACTTTCGATTGGTTCAGGTGTTCCTGTAAGCAAAATCACTTTTTTTTCAGGATAATTTTCCGCAACATATTCAATTAGTGACTTCACATGAAAAGATGAAGACGTGTATGTACTATCTGTGGCAATTGAGTGGGCTTCGTCAATTACAAAGTATTTGAAGTGTTCAATTATTTCGATGACATTTTTTCTGAATTTTTTATCTTTAAGCATAAGTTCTGTTTGAAAATTAGTTAGGATTGTTGTAATAGAATCCTCTTTCGTCCATTCAATCTTGTCGTTGCAAAATTTTTCTCTCAAAATTTCGTCTGCTTTTGCCCTCCTTGAGGTAATATAGAGGATAGCGCCGCAGTTTGGACTAATTTTACTTTTTCCATTTTCAAGAGTTCGTCCAGATAGCTGATTTTCTACAAAACTATTTTTACCAGCCCCAACTCCTGCAAGAATACAAATAATGTTATTTTCAAATTCAGCTATTTCGTCTACGGTTAGAACTTCTGATAAATATTTTTTCTTTTTCATTTTTCACTTTCTCTTGTAGTTCCCTATTTTCTTTAATATACTTATCTACTTCTTTTTTGGTAATCTTCTTACTAACATCAAGGGAAGCAATTAAATCTTCCTGTTCCTCTGGTGAGAGAGAAGCAATCGTATCAGATGCCAATGTCTTTGTGATTACCCCTGTATCAAGTAATTCTTTTACAGAATCTGTGAGATTACGTTCAATTCTTAGAGAACGCTTTAAGTTAGTGACACTTGTACCTAGCTGGGATGCGATTTCTTCCAAACTCAAACAGTCCATATTGGACTCTTTAGATTGTCTACCTTGCTTCTTTCCGCATAATTCCACGTACTCACTTACAACTTTTCTCTGTTTTGATTCATTATTTTTACTACGCCCAAAATTAGCTGATAGCAGAATTTTTAACTTCTCATTTTCATCAATCAAATCTTCTCTTATCATAACAGGTACTAAATCAATCTCTAACTCTTTACAGGCTTTAACTCGCTGGTGACCAGAGATTTTAGCGAGTTTAGTATTAACTTCATTATCTTGACGCTTTGGCTTATCAACAGTTTCCACCAAATTTGGGGTAAACTGTTCTTTACCAATACCATATTCTTTTCCAGATTTTATTTGATTTTCTTTTGCGCTCTGCTCATATGCCATTCGAAACTTTTCAGCCATTTTGTTACAATACTTTCTTATCCATATGTACGTTTGTTCATTTCTTAATACTAATATATATTAGCATTTATTTTGCATATATGCAAGTTAATTTACTTCATTTTCAAATAGTTTAACTATTTTGCAAATTGTTTTCAGATTTGTTTACTACTTAACGACAATTCAATACAATAAATATTCATCTTTGTATTTATCACATTATTATTTATCTATTAATATTGCCATCAGTATTATTTAGTTATTTATTGTTTTCTTTTTCTATTGTTTACCACTTAACGATTCACATTTTTTATTCACTCTAGCTTTTAGGACAATTTCCTATTGTGAATTTATCAATGACTTGTTTTCCCCTCCGTTTCTATGAAGATGTCATCTGTATTTATCTTGGTTTCTGAATTTTGTAAAACATAATGAGCATCTTTATAATTTACAAAACCGCTCCAACGTAAAAAGACCTAGAGATTTTAAAGATTCCCTAAGCCTTAATATTATTACTGCAATGGTTACAAAAGTTTACTTTCTATTTTAATTGTCTTTCTATTAAATTCTTGCAGTATATTATATTTTTCCATTTCTTTTTGCACATCGCAAGTTAATATATTCAAATAATTTTCTGTAATAGCTAAGGAGCTATGACCCAAAACCTTTTGTAGAATAACAACGCTTCCACCCATTGTTACCCATTTTTTAGCAAAGGTGTGTCTGAACCTATGCATACCTGTCGTTTCTACTCCACGACCTTTATTATATTCAAATAACGAATGATATACCGTGCTTTTTGTTAATTTGCTTCCATAGACATTACAAAACAAATAATCCTCATCATTTCCATTCCTATATTTTAAATATTCTTGCATGATTTTCAAAATCTCTGAATTTAACGGTATAATTAATGGTTTTCTACTTTTAGTAACATTAACATTTACTACTCCATTATAAAAGTCTATATCTTTAATTTTAATATTTATTAAGCTACGTTGCCTAATTCCAGTGGATAGAAGGAAATTTACTATAACCCAACTTTTATATTCTGTAAAAGTAGATTTTTTCATATTAGGTTTTTTCAGTAGTTTTCTTAGTTCATAATCACTATACGTCTCTATTGGCTGTTTATCTGCCTTTGCTAGAGAAATTTTGAATGTTGGTATATAATCACATTTCATAAAAAAGTACATCAATGTTTTTAAATCACGTGTGTAAGTATATAAGCTCATATCATTAATATTCGAATTATTTTTTATTGCTATGACAACTTTTCCCATTGTCTCGCTATCCATAGTGCTAATTGGCATATCAGGGGCTATATACTTAAATAACTGTTTCATAGAATCTTTATAGTGTTTTATTGTTCCTTCTCTTAAATTTCTCGCTCTGCAATTAAGTAAATATTCTTCACACCCTTCTTCAAATGTCATTGCTTTACACTCATTCATTTTCATTCTTTTCATAAATTATTACACCCTTTCTTGCATAAAAAAAGTTAGACACATCATTGAGAAATCTCTCAAAATAACGTGTCTAACTTTTCTATAATAATTTATAAAATGATTTTTAATACTTCTTAGAATTTGCCAGCAGTAGCAGCTTCTTCAATCGCTACAGCAACAGCAACAGTCATACCAACCATTGGGTTGTTACCAGCTCCGATAAGGCCCATCATTTCAACATGAGCAGGTACGGAAGAAGAACCAGCAAACTGAGCATCAGAATGCATACGTCCCATCGTATCTGTCATACCATAAGAAGCAGGACCTGCTGCCATATTGTCTGGATGTAGCGTACGTCCTGTACCACCACCAGAAGCTACAGAGAAGTATTTCTTTCCTTGTTCGATACATTCTTTTTTATATGTACCTGCAACTGGATGCTGGAATCTTGTTGGGTTTGTGGAGTTTCCTGTGATAGAAACGTCAACTTTTTCTTTGTGCATGATAGCAACACCTTCGGTTACATCGTTTGCACCATAGCAGTTAACTTTTGCACGAAGTCCTGTGGAGTAAGATTTTCTAAATACTTCTTTTACTTCGCCAGTATAATAGTCCATTTCTGTTTCAACAAAAGTAAATCCGTTGATACGAGAGATTACTTGAGCTGCATCTTTTCCAAGACCGTTTAAGATAACACGTAATGGATTTTTACGAACTTTGTTTGCTTTTTCAGCAATACCGATTGCACCTTCTGCAGCTGCGAAAGATTCGTGACCAGCTAAGAATGCGAAACATTCGGTTTCTTCTTCTAATAACATTTTACCAAGGTTACCATGTCCTAAACCTACTTTACGTTGGTCAGCAACAGAACCTGGGATACAGAAAGACTGAAGTCCTTCACCAATTGCAGCAGCAGCGGCAGCAGCTTTTCTGCAGTCTTTTTTGATTGCAATAGCAGCACCTACAACGTAAGCCCATTTTGCATTTTCAAAACAGATTGGTTGAATGTTTTCTACTTGTTTATATACATCAAGACCTGCGTCTTTTGTAATTTTTTCAGCTTCTTCGATGGAAGAAATTCCATAGCTGTTTAATACTTCATTGATTTGTTTAATTCTTCTTTCATATGATTCAAATAAAGCCATTTTTCATTTCCTCCTTTTCTTACTCTTGTCTTGGATCGATAATCTTAACAGCATCTGCTACACGGCCATACTGACCTTTTGCTTTTTCCCATGCTGTGTTAGCGTCATCACCTTTTTTGATAAAGTCTGTCATTTTTCCAAGGCTTACAAACTGGTATCCAATGATATTGTCTTCTTCATCTAAAGCGATACCTGTTACATAACCTTCCGCCATTTCAAGGTAACGAGGACCTTTTTTCAAAGTTCCGTACATAGTACCAACCTGGCTTCTAAGTCCTTTTCCTAAGTCTTCAAGACCAGCTCCGATAGGAAGTCCATCTTCAGAGAACGCACTCTGGGTTCTTCCGTAAACGATCTGTAAGAAAAGTTCTCTCATTGCTGTATTAATAGCGTCACAAACTAAGTCTGTATTTAAAGCTTCAAGAACGGTTCTTCCTGGTAAGATTTCAGAAGCCATAGCTGCTGAATGAGTCATACCTGAACATCCAATTGTTTCTACCAATGCTTCCTGGATAATACCTTCTTTAACGTTCAGTGTTAATTTACAAGCTCCCTGTTGTGGTGCACACCAGCCAACACCATGTGTTAAACCGGATATATCTTTTACTTCTTTTGCTTGAACCCATTTTGCTTCTTCTGGGATTGGAGCAGCACCGTGGTTAACGCCCTGTGCTACTACACACATTTCTTCTACTTCATGTGAATAAATCATGTTGTAACTCCTTTCGATACACATTTGTGTTATTTTTAACAATTTTTCCTATTTTAAAAGATAGGACAACTGTTATAAACTTTTTTGCCTAACTCAACGCATTTATTTTCGCATAAAATGTCGAATTAGTCCATAGTAAATTTATACATTTTATTTTATTTTTTCTTAATGATCTCACTTCGTTTTTTATAAATACTACCAGGAAGGATAAAACCTCTTACGGAAGAGAGTGGATAAATGATAGAATCAGAACCAACAACTGTTCCAGGATTGAGAACACTTCCACATCCAACTTCTACATTGTCTCCTAAAATAGCACCCATTTTTTTAAGTCCCGTTTCCAATTTCTTTTCTCCACCTTTGACCAAAACTAAGGTTCGGTCTGACTTTACATTGGAAGTAATCGCGCCGGCACCCATATGTGATTTATATCCTAAGATCGAATCGCCGACATAATTATAATGTGGCACTTGAACCTTATTAAATAAAATGACATTCTTAAGCTCGGTAGAGTTTCCAACCACAGCACCATCACCTACCAAAGCATTTCCACGGATAAAAGCACCTGGTCGTACTTCTGTCTCTTTGCCAATAATTGTAGGCCCCGCAATATAGGTGTTTGGATAAATTTTTGCAGATTTCGCAATCCAAACATCTTCTCCACGCTTTTCATACTCGTCTTCTGGTAGTGCTTCTCCGATTTTCTTAATATAAGGTCCGATTTGTGAAAGGGCTTCCCATGGATAATCCACGGATTCTAATAAATCTTTTGCTAGTGTTTGACTTAGGTCCTGAAATAAATTCTTCGTTTTTAATGGTTCCACTGAATTCCTCCTAAATTTTTTTATTTGTAATAACTCGATGCGCGATCAAAGTATGCTTTTAAAGCTCCCTGGAAGTTTCTCTCTTTTACGCCATTTGTATTTCTACTGACAAACGTATCAAGCTTTTCCAAGTACTCTTCTTCTGTTATTTGTCCATCCGCAACTTGTGTTAGTCCTTTTTCCCAACTCGCTGTTAGTTCTGGATTTAGTAATGGTTTAATCGAAAATGCAACCACATAATAAATCATTTCTCCTTGCAGCGTTGGTGTAATAATCTGCGTTTTTTTATTTAAATTCAGGTACTCAATTTTTACAAGCTTATTTAAGATTTCTGCTCTTGTTGCACTTGTACCGATACCACTTCCCTTGATTTGCGCGCGAAGTTCTTCGTCCTCAATAATCTGTCCCGCATTTTCCATTGCCAGAATCATAGAACCAGAATTGTAGCGCTTTGGAGGAGAAGTCTCTCCTTCTTTTATGTTCAACTCAGACAAGTTAATTTCTACACCTTTTTTGAGTGCATTTACTGCCTCAATCAATTGCGAATCCATTTTATCCTCTGTATTTTCTTCGCTGTTCTCTTCGATTTCTTTTTCTTCTTTTTTCTTCAAGAAGGAGTACTTCATTACACAAAGATATCCTTCCTCCAGCATGATTTTAAAAGACGCAAAAAAGCTTTCTTGGTTTCGTTTCGTTATAATACTGGTCTTTTGATAAACAGCTGGTGGATAAAACACACTTAAGAATCGTCGAACAATTGCCTCATAGACCTTTTGTGCCGTCGGATTTAATGAATTCAACGCACCCAATCCCTGTCCGGTTGGAATAATCGCATAATGATCTGTGATTTGCTTATCATTTACATATTTTGTCTTTGCAATATTTTTATAGCTTCCGGTCTCTAGAATCTTTTCTGCAAATTCCTTTGCATGAATATAATTTTTCAATCCACTGATATTTTTATAGATTTCTTTACTTACAGCTGTAGAAAGAACCCTTGCATCAGTTCTAGGATAAGTAACTAGTTTTTTTTCATATAATTCCTGCGTAATCTTTAAGGTCTCATCCGGACTGATTTTAAACATTCGGGAACATACATTTTGAAGTTCTGCTAAATTAAATAAAAGTGGTGCCTGATTGTTTTCTTTCTTTTTTTCCACTTTTTCAACAATTGCAATCAAAGGTTGTGGAACACTTAGTTCCTCAATTAATTTTTGTGCAGACTCTCTTTCTTTAAATCCATTTTCTTTATATAAAAGAGGTGATTCAAAGTAACGGGACCCTTCCACTGCTCTCCATTCACCGTCGAAACTCTTGCCCTTTGTTTCAAAGGTTCCAAGTACACGGTAAAAAGGAGTTTTTACAAAGTCTCGAATTTCTTGTTCTCTTTTTACTACCATTCCAAGAACACACGTCATAACACGACCAACGGAAATAGAACTCCATTTTTTATTCTGCAGGTAATTATTTACCGACTGACCATATTTAAGGGATAATACACGAGAAAAATTAATTCCCATCAGGTAATCCTCTTTTGCACGCAGGTAAGCAGCTGCAGAAAGCGTATCGTAGGCGGATAGTTCCTTTGCCTCACGGATACCACGAAGGATTTCTTCTTCTGTCTGGGAGTCAATCCAAACACGTCTTTTTTCTTTTGTATTTGGTACTGCCGCCATTTGATCCACCAGACGATAGATATATTCTCCTTCTCGTCCAGAGTCGGTGCAGACATAAATAACATCCACGTCTTCCCGATTTAAAAGTCCCTTTACGATTTCAAACTGTTTGCTTACTCCCGGTATCACCTCATATAAGAATTTGTCTGGAACAAAGGGAAGTGTTTCCAACGACCATTTCTTATATGCCGGATCATAACATTCCGGATAGCTCATGGTAACCAGATGTCCTACACACCAGGTAATGATGGAGTCTTCTGATTCCATAAAGCCATCCTTTTTTTTTGCATTCACATGAAGCGCTTTCGCAAATTCTTGTGCAACGCTTGGTTTTTCAGAAATATATAACGCTTTACCCACTTAAGTTTATTTCCTTTTCTCTAGTTCTAACTGCTTACATGCAACTTTTGTTCCGAATACAATTCCAACAATGCATACAGCTGCAAAACAACAATATTTTACAATCTTTGTAACATCTACTTTTACTTCTACACTAGGTCCTTCTTTTTGAAACATTAATATCCAAGCTCCTCTCCAACTAAAATGACTTTAATACGGTTTTGTACTTTTGATTTTCTTGTTATGACGATCTGATCACACATACAATCTTCGGATAAGCAGTTTCCACATCTTCCGAGTGAATTGCATGGTGTATTCATTCCTAAGCGTACCGCATTTGGAGGAGCCGCCATATTCCTTACCCGAGCTACACCTGATTTCACATCTGGTACCATCTTATTCATGCCGGCAACAATTATAACATTAGCCGGTCCGTGAATCAAGCAGGCTACCCGATTGCCGGTGCCGTCTATATTTACGAGTTCCCCGTCTAACGTAATTGCATTCGAGCTCATAAAAAAGTAATCAACGGTTACTATTTTTCCAAATAATTCTCTGGCTTCTTCCGCATCTTTTGCTGTTTTACGATCATAGACTACATAGTCGGATGCCTTTAACACATCAATTAGCCCAATCTCTTCTAATGTTTCCGAACCTCCCCAGGACACGGAACATCCGGGCGTTAAGAACCGTTCTGCCATTAAAAGTGCTTCTTCTTTCGTACCGCAATAATAGCCTTCAATACCTCGAAGATTAAACTTCTCAATCAGGGAGTCTGCAAGGTTTTCATAGGCTTGCTGCTTTGGTAACATATAACCCCTCCATTTCTTTTTCTTTCGTATATTGTAGCATATATTGGGGGATTTTTGCAAAAATCTTTCTTGTTTGTTAGATTCTGGTTTAATGAGGGACGGACGCGAGACTTTGTTGATGAGTGACGCTATAAAAGGCTGAGCATTTTAGTCTTTGTCCAATTTACACGGCTCCCATGCTAGGATTTTATATCAGTCGTATAAACATTCCACGTAACCTCAAAACATCGAGGAATAGGCTCTTAGGGAGCCAATTCCTCGATAGAGTTTACGTTCCATATACTCAAATGATATAAAATCCTAGCATGGGAGCCGTGTAACTTGAATATAGATTTTGAGCTCAGCCTTTCATGGCTGGCTATGAAAAACGGGCTCGCTGGTTCAACCGTATTATTTATTCCAAATCATTTTCTGTTGGAATTGTAAATTCATATTCACCTTCTAAATAAGGAATTAAAAGCATACAAGCATCTCTGTATATTTGACCTTTTGTTGCCTGTAAAGCATAGTATGTAGAATTTCCCCAACCACGATTTTCTGGAACATCAGGATCTTCATTGTATACATCTAAAATTTCTGCTTCTACTGTAGGCGTTGCTGCTTCTATTAGATTTTCCACATTTCTATCAAAATTATCAAGATTCTCTCGATCGATGTCATAGATGCATTTCTTTTTTATCAAATTTATTACTTTGTAATATTCTTTTTTCCAGATCACCTGATATTCTTCTAGATTATCTCTAAGTTCTACTTCACATATCGGATTATTAAATTTTGAACTATAATAATTATCAATCGGATTATTCATTAAATATGAATAATATAACTCGATATTTTTATTGGGTTCTTCCGTTTTGTTCTTTTCTTCGCTTTCGCTTTTCGATGAATTATTTGTCGTTTTAGTTTGATTTGTATTATAGAGTATAATAAATTGTATCACTATAACAATTGATAGTAATACTAGTATCAAATTTTTTTTCATAAAATCGCTCCTTTATATGTGATTTATTTCCAATTATATAATGATGGAAAAGCCTTGTTCCACAAGTTTGACAAGATCTCTGCAAATGGCACATCTTCAATACATGGCGTACGTCCTACGTTGCTAATCCAAAGAATTTATCCATGTTTCGATTGCTTGCGCTAATATATATTGCTGTTGTAATACCGCCTTTCCTGTATCTGGTATCTCAGGCATTTTCCCTTTTGAATTCATATTTTCTTCCAGATATGATTTTAAAGTTTCAACGTTATGTTTTATTTCCAGTAAACAAGTTTTTCTATTCTCAGAGGAGAGACTATCTAAATTTACGATTACTGCATTAAAATCCAGAAAAATATTAATCGGTTCACAAGAGATTCCTAGCATTAATTTTTCAAATTCCTTTTCTCCAGCATCCGTTAAAGAATAAACAGCCTTCTCCGCCATTTTCCCCTCCTTAACCATAGTGCTTTTAATATAACCTTTTTCTTCTAACTGAATTACTTTTTTATATATTGAAGGTGTACTAATCTTAACCCACCGAGATATCTTACGATACTCCACTAATTTCTGAATGTCATACGCACTTAGAGGTTCTTTCTTTACGATTCCTAATACAATCAAATCTATTGTTGCCATAAAATTCTCCTTTTAATTCTTTTTGTTGACATATACTATAAATTATAGTATTATCGTTTTTGTTGCTATATTTTATAGTAATTTACTTTATATCTAATGTCAAGAAAAAGGAGTGTTTCACATGAATGAAAGTAACAAAAAAATTGTACTACTCAGTTCTGCCCCAATACCAAAAGCTCTCTTAGCAATGGGACTTCCAACCATGATTGGTATGATGATAAGCGCATTATACAATCTGGTAGATGCTTATTTTGTCGGTGGACTTGGAACTAGTCAAATGGGTGCCGTATCTGTAGCTTTCCCTATTGGACAGATTGTAGTTGGTTTAGGTTTATTATTTGGCAATGGTGCTGCATCCTATATTGCCAGATTATTAGGCCATGGCGAGAAAGAAAAAGCTAGTAAAGTAGCTAGTACTGCTCTATATAGCAGCATTCTAGTAGGCGCAGTAATTATAATTTCCACGATCGTTTTTTTAAATCCAATTCTTAAACTTTTTGGTGCAACGCAAAGCATAATGCCATATGCAGTAACCTATGCAAGTATTTATGTAATTTCATCTATTTTTAGTGTGTTTAATGTTACGATGAATAATATTGTAACAAGCGAAGGTGCAGCCAAAATCACTATGTGTACCATGCTAATAGGCGCAGTAATCAATATGATTTTAGATCCTATCTTCATTTATACTCTCGATTTAGGAGTTGCTGGAGCTGCAATTGCGACAGCTATATCACAAATTATTTCTACATTCGTATATTTAATCTATATATTCAGCAAAAAAAGCATCTTTAGCTTTCGTCTAAACGATTGCTGTTTTTCAAAAGAAATTATGCAAGAAATCTTAAAGATAGGTGTACCAACTCTAATATTTCAACTATTAGCAAGTCTTGCTATTACACTAACTAACATGGAAGTAGCAAAATATGGAGACTCTGCAATTGCAGGAATCGGTGCGGTGACAAGAATTATTTCATTGGGAAGTCTAATCGTATTTGGATTTATTAAGGGTTTTCAGCCTATAGCCGGATATAACTACGGAGCAAAAAATTATGCTCGATTGCATGAAGCAACAAAAACTTCTGTAATATGGGCAACTATATTCTGTGTAATTGTTGGATTCATATTGATATTATTCCCAACAACAATAATTTCTCAATTTACGAAAGATGATATAGAATTAATATATGTTGGTAGAAAAGCTTTAAGAGCAAATGGTTTATCATTTATGTTATTTGGCTTCTGTACTGTATATTCATCCCTTTTTCTAGCTTTGGGAAAAGCGAAAGAAGGCTGCCTCCTAGGTATATGTAGACAAGGTATTTGTTTTATACCTATCATTTTATTCCTTCCAATGCTTTGGGGACTAGATGGAATCCTTTATGCACAGCCAATCTCAGATATCATCGCTGCTATTATTACAGCATTTATGGCTATGCGGCTTTATAAGGAATTACCCAATGCAAAGTTAAATTCTGGGTTAATGAAGGACGGAAGCGAGTCTTTGTTGGGGACGGACGCCATAAAAGGCTGAGCATCTTAGGCTTTCGCCAATTTGCACGGCTCCCATGCTAAGATTTTATATCAGTCGCATAAACATTCCACGTAACCACTAAGCAACGAAAAATTAACTCTAAATGAACCGACCCCCAAAAGTTAGACC
>DIGJ01000004.1 GCA_002419585.1 Lachnoclostridium sp. UBA5725 | reverse complement strand
GACATTATCAGAAATGGGGCATATAGCTGGTATTTTTTTGTAATAATTTCTTGACCAAACAGGAAAATAGTGTTATATTTATCAATGAACAAATATTCATTCATAAGAAGCTTAGGAGTAAACTATGCCAAAATCAGCACAACAATGTGAAGAAATAAGGATGCAAATGAGAGATAAGATATTGCATCAGTCGATGTTATATTTTGCAAGGAATGGATTTACTGGAACGAAGATCAGTGACCTTGCAAAGTATATTGGAATAGGACAGGGGACGATTTATCTTTATTTTGAATCCAAGGAAGAACTATTTCAGGAAATTCGTAAAATGGCAGCAAGTGAAAAAGATATTAAGGAACTAAAATTGCTTGCACAGCTGCCGATACCAGCAAAGATAAAAATACATCAACTATCAGAATCTGTACTGAAACAATTAGAGAAAAGTGAGAGCTTCGCAGGAATGATGGCTCTCAACACACAGATGCTTCTAGAACAGGATAACGGAAGCTCTTCGGATGAGACGACCTATCAATCCCTACTCTATACCTATATGGTAAAAATTTTGGAACAGGGACAAAAGGAGGGGACCGTCGTTAACGGGACACCGCTAAAACTAGCCGATTATTATTGGGGAGTTGTGTATTTGTATGCACTAAAGAAGCTCTTTACCACGGAGTACGAAATGATTAGTACGGCGGATTTGGAACGAACCGTTTTAAAGTAAAAAGGATAACTGTTTTGTGAATGCGTAATTTGCAGCACAAGCTTAAAAGCGCAAATAAGTACAAATACATGCGCAGGAAGGATTTTAAGTTCAGATACATACTTAGGGAGGAATCAAATATATGGGAAAAAGAGTTGCGATCGTAACAGGGGCCAGTGGAGGACTGGGCAAGGAATTTGTGAAGCTTATGCTACAAGAAGATCTGGATGAAATATGGGCAATTGCAAGAAATCAGGAAAAACTAAAGGAATTAAAGCAGGAATTAGGGAATCGTGTGTTGATTTTTTCAAGGGACTTAACACAAAGTGAACAGGTACATTCAATTAGAGAACTTTTACTAGATCAGAGTCCGGAGATCGTTTATTTAGTGAACAATGCTGGAATTGGAAAGATGGGGACGTATCAGGATTTCTCCGTGGAAGAAATAGAAGCAACCATCACGATTAACTGTAGTGCAGTAGCCGCTTTGTGTGCATTATGCATTCCTTACATGAAACGAGGAAGCAGAATTTTGAATATTTCATCCCAGGCCTCCTTCCAGCCGGTGGCAT
The DNA here is from genome assembly GCA_002419585.1 of Lachnoclostridium sp. UBA5725. Taxonomy (GTDB): domain Bacteria; phylum Bacillota; class Clostridia; order Lachnospirales; family Lachnospiraceae; genus DIGJ01. The sequence goes on along the minus strand of DIGJ01000004.1, from coordinate 25,722 downwards.
ATATCAATCTATATGCGGCAACAAAAGCATTCGTTCGAAGCTATTCAAGGGCTCTCAACTTAGAATTAAAAAGCACCGGAATTACGGTTACCTCGGTTTGTCCTGGTTGGGTAGATACCGATTTGCTTATGAAGGAAAGCAACGGGGAGCCTATCAATTTCCCAGCATTGGTAACTGCAAAGCGAGTAGCAGACAAAGCCATGAAGGATGCAAAAAGGGGAAAAGATATGTCTGTATGCACACTTTTTGTCAAAGGTATGCATTTGTTTGTAAAGGTGTTCCCACAAAAAATGGTGATGCAATCGTATGCTCGAAGCCTCGAAAAATACTTGGAGTAATAAAATAACTAGAGCAGCAAAAATACTTGGAATAGCAAAATACCTAGAGTAGCAAAATGCCTAGAGTAGCAAAGGAACCGTTAAGGAGTTTTAATATGAAAAATTACATATATTCAGAAAGGGCAGATTTATTTGAACCCAATATATATATTGAGTTTCTCGTACAGATTACCGGAAACCCGTCAACGGATCAGCTGATTTGTGCAGTAAAGAAAGCCTTTCTGGCAAATGAAGCTACCATGTCAAAGATTGTGCTAGAAAAAGGCAACGCATGCTATGAAAGAATGGAAGAATCCGGCTGCAAGGTAACCGTGACAGCGGATGACTGGAAAACAATTATCAGGTCAAATGAGAAAATCCCATTTGCCATCGATAAAGGAGAGATGATGCGGGTATTTATCATATCCAGTGAGGAGGAGACGTCTCTTTTTATCATGGCGCATCATTTAGTGGGAGATGGAAAGTCGATTACATATTTTATAGAGGATGTAATGAAAGCTTTGAGTGGAGAGGATTTAGTCGAGAAAGCATTGTATCTGATAACAAAGGATAGCTTTCCACCAAAATCAGCGTTACCATTTTTCTATAAAATGCATGCAAATTCCTTCAATAGAAAATGGAAAAAGACGGGTCATGAATTTTCATGGGAGGATTATTACCACACTCACAATGTTTATTGGAAGGAACGTAGTTCGGTAATCGTCTATGAACATTTTTCAAAAGATATGGTAGACCAGATTCGTGCACATGCGAAAGCGATAGGGGTATCGATGAATAGTTTCCTTGCAACTGCCTTTTTGGAAGCAAATAGAAATCAACATACCATAGGAATGGCGGTTGATGCCAGAATAGATGGAAATCGGTGCATGTCAAATCAGGCAACGGGAATCAGTGTTGATCTGACCTTCTCGGATAACATATCCTTTGACGAAAATGCCAGACGCTTGCATCGAAAGATTTATAAAAAGCTGAATCGACCGGTTATGAAATATTTCATTTTGCAGTATATGCCATTGTTTATACCGACCTTGGTGGATTCTCTACTTGTGCATACCTACGGGTTGTATCAGAATAAAACAACGCAAAAGCTAGCCCGGGTTTTAGGATATACCAAGGGGAAAACAAGAGACCTTGGCATCACCAATTTGGCGAAGCTAGATATTCCAAATGTATATGGTCCATATGGAATACGAAATATGCTGTTCATTCCACCCGTAGTTTCTTATGCGAGGCACATAATCGGCGTTGCTACCATGGAAGATGGAATGACAGTTACCTATCATTATATGAGTGATCAAGATGACAAAAAAGAAAAAGAATTTTTTAGTAATTCTCTATCTTGGCTGTTGGCAGCAGTATCCCCATAATCTGATCATACACTTCTTTTTTAAAATCAAACCCACCATCCGTTTTTGCCCAGCGCAGGTCAATGCCAACGATACATCCGCAGATCGCGCGCAGGAGCAAAAATGCATCCGATTTGTTCTGTATTTCATTCAGTCGCTGCATTTTTTTTACCATTGCAAGAGCGATGGTAAGAGAGGGGCTTAGATTCTCTTCGTCCTCAATGTAAAAAGAATCATGCTGGACATTCATAACGGCAAATGTTCCAATCAGTTTTGGACCAAGCGCCATCTGACGGTTAATATCTATTTTAATAAATTCCCAAAGCTGCTCAAGCGGAGAGTCAAAGGTAAGAAAAATATTCGGAAGAGCCGCCATCTTTTCCTCATCGCTGGAGGTGAAAGAACCTCCAAAAACCGCTTCTTTATTTTCAAAATACTGATAAAACGTATTACGTGAGACACCTGCAGTATCGCAGATGGACTTTACCGATACGTTTTGAATTCCATTTTCATATGCCAACTTCATAGCTGCTTTTACAATGCTACTTTGCGTTGAAGAGTTTTTTTCCATTCAATCTATATACCTTTCAAAAATATCTTTCTGTAATCTTATCCTAAATTCAGGAAAAAATCAATCATACGGCTGGAAGTAGTTGTAATGCTAGTCCGCGCAACATATATAAAGAATAATACATGCTATGAAGTAGAAATTGACAATGCAAAATGACACATGTATAATTTTAACTAACACATGTAATGCAATTATGTACCACAGTAAAAAGAGGAAGGTGAGGTTAATTAGAATGAAAACAGATATTGAAGTGCAAAAGCTCGTTGATAGTTATGGCGACTGGATGTTGAATAGCCGTGAGACAAACAGCAAAGGTTCCTGTGCAAAAATGACGCAAAAGCTATATCCGTATGATGCCATTTTCAATCCAATCCGTGTAAACCGCACGGTCATCAAAAACCGTGTAGTAATGGCTCCAATGGGGAATCTTCAGATGTGTGAGGAAAGTGGACGTCCGGGACAAAAGATGCAGGAGTACTTTTTCGAGCGGGCAAAAGGAGGAGTAGGACTGTTAACCACAGGACTGATTCCGGTCAGTCATGGAATTGACAATACAGTAACGGAGCCGGATGCATTGTCCTATTTTCCAAGAATTGATCGTACCAGAACCGTATATTCTGGATGGCGTGATCTGGCACAGGGCGTACATGCTTATGGAAGTAAGATTTTTATTCAGGTAACGGCAGGACTTGGAAGAGTTGGTTCGCCAACCTGTCTTTTGAGTATGCATAAGCTGCCGGGTTCTGCATCCTTGAATCCAAACTTCTACATACCTGAAATACCATGCCTTCGTTTGAGTGACCATAAACTGACGCGAATAGTCAAAAATATGGGGCAGGCCGCTGCAGATAGTAAGACGATGGGAATTGACGGTATTTACCTGCATGGTCATGAAGGATATCTGCTGGAGCAGATGACAAATCCAGCCTTTAACCGTAGAAAAATGGGAAAGTATGCGGACTGGCAAAGATTTGGTATCGACTGCGTCAAGGAAATTCGTGCCCGCGCAGGAGAAGACTATCCTATTATGTACCGAATCGATTTATCCCTTGCTTTAAACGAGACTTACGGTGAAAAGATGAATACCGTGAAGTCTTTAAAGAAATTTAAAAATGGAAGAACAATCGCACAGACATTGGAATACATGGAACAATTAGTAGAAGCAGGGGTCGATCTGTTCGATGTGGATCTTGGTTGTTATGACAACTGGTGGCTTCCACATCCACCAGCAGGAATGCCAGCAGGGTGTTTCCTTGATATTTCCCGTATTGCCAAAGAACATTTCGCAAAAAAAGGTATTAAATCTAACGCTGGTCTTTTAGTTCCTATCGTAGCTGTTGGAAAACTGGGCTATCCGGATTTGGCAGAAAAAGCATTGAAAGATGGCGACTGCGATATGGTCATGCTCGGGCGTCCATTGCTTGCAGATGCACAATGGTGTAACAAAGCATATGAAGGCAGGGTCAATGAAATTCGCCCTTGTATCGGTTGCCAGGAAGGCTGTGTGAATGAATTTGTAGAGGGTGGACATATCCAGTGTACGGTAAATCCAAGAACTGGGTTTGAAGATGTATTCCCTGCAACTACGGAGCCCGCACTTCGGAAAAAGAAGATAGCCGTAATCGGTGGAGGTCCTGCAGGAATGGAATTTGCCCTGACTGCATATCGACGGGGTCATCATGTGGATTTATTTGAAAAAACAGATCAGCTTGGTGGAAAAATCGTTCCAGGGTCGGCACCAAAAATTAAATTCGATTTTGAAAATTATCTAGAGTATTTAAGAAATCAAGTAAAGATGGCCGATCAGAATGAAGAATTCACCATTCATTTCAATACAACCGTGGATACAGAATTATTAAAAAAGAAACACTATGATGCTGTTATATTTTCCAATGGTTCGGTAGATATCAATCCACCATTTAAAGGAAAAGATAAGATAAAATGTCTCCAGGCAGTAGATACGCTGGTGAATCCAGACCTGATGAAAGATGCACAAAATATTGTTGTAGTAGGTGGCGGAATCGTAGGTTGTGAGACTGCATACTGGCTGGCTTATGAGCAAAATAAAAAGGTTACTGTTGTGGAAATGATGAGTCAGATGATGGATGGTGCCTGCACCGCGAACCGTGGACATCTCCTTTATTATATGGAAAAGAAGGAGGTCAAACTTCTCAACTGTACAAAGGTGATTTCGTTTGACACTGGAATTGTCAATGTAGAACGCATCACAAAAAATGTGCCAGATCCATATAATACCTGGCAGCCAATTTTACCAAAAAATATTGCCAACCCGCTTGCAAAAAAAGTAGGGGTATCTGCAAAAGAAGAATCCATACCTGCGGATCTAGTGGTACTTGCCATGGGTGGAAGAGCAGACGATACGCTGTATTTTGAAAGCTTAAGAGACCATGTGGCACCAGAAATTTATAATATTGGGGACAGCTTTAAGGCAGCGAGGGTTCTAGAAGCAACGAGAGCAGCCTACCGTTTGGCAATTACATTATAAATAATCACGACACAAATCATCAAACAAATTATCGTCCAAACAAATAATCATCCACAATTTATATGCGCTTAAAACATGCGCAGGAATGGAGAGAAAAATGGGAGCTTTTATTGTAATTATAGCTATACTGGTCTTACTTGTTCTTTATCAAATACATACTGTAATTGTCATGAAAGAGAAGGCAGAGCAGGCGCAGATCTGCTATGAAGACTTAAAGGGAAAATTAGAGATTGAAACAGACGCTAAAATCATTTTTTCATTGAGTGCAAAGAGGTTCTGGCAGATGCTTTTTGCATGTTTTAAAGACAATCCATTTCCAAAGGTAAAGGTAGTGCTGTGTTTCCTTCGTTTAAAGGCAGTGGTCCGTCTTTTTAAAAGAGAAAGAGTCGTGCAGACAGGACCGGCAGCAGCAGCCCTTACCTTAAATGCAGTCCTTTGTAATGAGATTGCAAAAGTAAGAAATGGTAAGGCAAACGCAAATCCAATCGAATGTGATGTGGCATTTTCTGGACTTTCGGTCGTACGCCTTTATATGATGGCGTATGGTGGAAACGATGGATTCAAGGAGGAACGCTGTAACTCCGGGATGCGCGTCAACAATGCGTTGAATGGATCTTTTTACAAATATGAGACAAAAGATGGTCGTAAATTCTCTGCGCATGTATACTATGAGTCTCAGAAAGCAAAACTGATGAAAGCATTGGAACTTTCCAGTGAGCCAAAAAAGTTTACGATGGATACTATGAAAAAAGATAAAGTAGATGTTACGAAAGTGATGAAAAAATATACTGGACTGGAACTTGAAGAGCTTGCATTCTCTTCCGGCGCCAGTGGCTGTATGCTTCGTAGTAGACAGGAATGGGAATTGGCTGAGTTTGGGAAGGCAGTCTGTGAGATGCCACTTTTTCGCTTGAAAAAAGTAGCGGACGCGCCGGTCAAAACCTATGGACCGTCTGGGAAAAAAGGTCCTTTATCCGGTATTAAGGTGCTGGATTTGACCCATATCATTGCTGGACCGGCTTGTACCCGACTTCTTGCAGAACAAGGAGCAGAGGTAACTTTAGTCCGCCGTGGTAGATTTGAAAATCAAGAACAGGCGATGCTGGAATTGGATGGTTGGGCTGGAAAACATTTGGTATCACTCGATTTTAATGACACGTCTCAGTTGGAACAGGTAAAGCAGCTGGTGCGCGAGAGTGATGTCATCGTCAGCTCTTATCAGTATGGAGTATTTGATAAGTTTGGCTTATCAAAAGAAGACATTCATACGTTGAATCCAAACCTAATCTATGGAAGTATGACTTGCTTCTCTGATTCCATATGGCAGGAACGTCCGGGCTGGGCGCCTTTGGCAGAAGATATTACGGGGTTGAGTATTCGAAATGGTTCAATCGAAAAACCAAAGAACTTGAATGGTGTACCACTTGATTATATTCCTGGATTTATTCTATGTTGTGGAATACTAAAGGCATTGAAGCTATCGATGACAGTAGGAGGCTCCTATGATGTGTCTGCTTCACTGACAAGAGCTGGATACTGGCTACATGAATGCACTGATATTTGTGAAAGAGGAACGAATGATACCGTTTCGTCAAGAATCCAGAATGGCACAAAAACTCCACTGTGGAACGAGGTACTTCATACCGTAGAGGATACGGCTGTTGGTACAGTGAAATTCCCAGCCCCAGCAGTATGGCAAGAGGGAAGTGAATCAATGAAGGTGAATATGCGGTTTTGGGAGTAGCGGAAGGGAAGAAAATGATACAGAATGTATAATGGGAACTTATTGGTACAATACTCTTATAAGTAAGTTGTAATGAAACCAAGTAAATACAGTTTAATTATAAGGAGATAAACGTATGAGCAATCAAGAACCAAATACCAGTAATAAGAAAAATGCGGGTAAAGGAAACGGAAATTCTGTTATCAACAATACGGAGCGGGCACGTAATTATGTAAGTGACGGTTCCTCATCATCTTCAGCAAATCACAAATTTGGTGAAAGTAGTCAGAATAAAAATAAGAAGTAAAAAGAGGGTGTTGCAAAGGATATAGGTTGTGTTCAATTTGCATATCCTAGCAAAAATAACATGCGTTCTAACCTCAATGCGATTGTCAATTTTATTAAGCCCTGTGCAATGAAACTTGCGTGCTTAGGCACTTAAGTTTCATTAGGTCTTATCAAAATAATCGCATAATTCGGTTAGAACGCATGCTATTTTTGCTCGAATATGCAAATTGGGATAACAGTTATATTTGAGGGCAACATTCTCTTTTTATTATGAAGTATATAATATTTTAAGTTCAACAAAATTGTAGAAAAAGTGATTATAAATTTTTTAATATTAGCAAAATCAAATGGATGAAGTACAGACACTTTATTTAATTTGTGGTAAAATACTTAGTAGAAGGAGGGCTATCATGGTTAAGAAACTGATTTTAGTAACATCGCCACCGGCATGTGGGAAAACTTATATTTCTAAGGCTTTGGCAAAACGTCTGAAACATGTTGTATATCTGGATAAAGATACGTTAATTACCTTGTCAAAACAAATCTTTGTAGTGGCGGGAGAACCATATAATCGTAGTAGTGATTTTTTTGAAGAGAATATTCGCAATTTTGAATATGATTGCGTGGTAGATTTAGCTCTGGAAGCGCTGGAGTATGATGATATTGTATTGATCAATGCACCGTTTACCCGTGAAATACGGGATATCGAATATATGCACCAGTTAAAAAAGAAACTGGAGGAAAAGCAAGCAACGCTTGTTGTAGTCTGGGTGGAAACTTCTCCACAGATTGTGCATGAACGCATGATAGCAAGAAACTCAGACCGGGATACCTGGAAATTAGAACACTGGGATGAGTACATTGCAGGCTGTAATTTCGAGATTCCAGAAAATCTCGATGATCCTAAGATTAAGGATGATTTATTAGTTTTTCATAATAACAACGAGGAAGAATTTGAATCCTCCATGAAGCAGATCCTTCAGATATTAGAAGAGACGATGGGGGAAGAGTTGGAATAAAATCAATTTTAGACTCAGATTGGACTAAAAATCATCCAATTTGAGTCTTTTTTCATTCAAGAAACGATTGCGTGTAACATTATGTGGATTGAATTGTTATATGTTTAGTATAGGAAGAAGGGAGGGCGAAGAATTTGGACAGTGAGTTGCTTTTGCAGCTATATGAACGATATTGGAAAGAAATCTATTTATACATTTTTTCTTTGTGTCATAGCCATAGCTTGGCAGAAGACATACTTCAAGAGACGTATTTGAAAGCGATTTTATCGTTACCAAATAATCATGCAAATATGCGAGCATGGCTTTATCTGGTTGCAAGAAACCTTTGTTTTAACTGTATGAAAAAAGAAAAAAATGTGTTGTTCACAAATGAAATACAGGATGTGATAGATCGCGAGCAATTACAGGAAGATTTGATTCAAATATTGCTCAAAAAAGAAGAAAAACGATTTCTATACGAAGCATTGTCCAAATTATCTGTCCCGAAAAAAGAAATCCTATTATTACAGTATTTTTGTACTTTGAGTCAAAAGGAAATAGCAGCAATCTTACATATAACCCCGGAAAATGTGCGAGTGCTTTCCTATCGTGCAAAGAAGGAATTAAAATCATATTTGGAGGCGAAAGGTTATGACATATCGTGAATTGATCGAGCAATACAAAAAAGGTGAACTCGATGAGCATCAAAAAGCAAAAGTCGAAGCAGATATTGAACGACAGGATGCAATCAGCGATTATTTGTATGATGAAGAAATGATACCTAGTATGGGGGATTTCTTAGAAAAGGACACAAATGATTTGGGACCTTCTATGGAATATGCTGGGCAATCGGAGAAGGATTTTGTAAAGATGATAAATAAATCCATCCGAAAATCATTTATTAAACTTGGAATAACCGTTTTTACAATCACAATCGCAGTAGCAATTTTCATACAGTTTGCTCTGCCACATATGGTATCTTCTTTTTATTATAATCCGGGAAAAACAGTTGGTGAAAATACAAATCAAATGAGTTTGGATATGGCAGTTTATACAGAGCTTGCCATTCCTTTATATATTAGAGATAACGTAAGCGTTGATGCCAATGGATATGGTGATTATGACATCTGCATTTATCAGAACGTAAGCTATAATCATTCGTTTACAAATCTTACCGGCAAAATAAACAAAGGCAAGTTGATACTATACGATTCAAATATTTTAAAAAGACCGACAGCAAATGCTTTTACATGGTTTCAGATGTCTGGTGCTACATCAAAATCTTTGAGTGAACAAGTCGAGAAAGGAAACCAAATATTTTGTGCGGCAGGAAGTCGATTGGAGGCAACCGAAGCTTTGCAAAATCTGAACGAAAATGAAAAATACATTGCATTCGTGACTTTGGATCGGATGATGGATTATGAGGATTTTATTAAGTTTTCAGAAGACGTAGATTACTTTTCTTCAGCATGGTGTGCGGTTTGTACAAACAATCCAGATTATTATATGTTTCATGCAGATAATATAGGATTTCAATACAATTTACAAAAATCAACTTCTCTAAAATGGGATAAGGAAAAATATCCAAATTTGCTTCTTTGGGATGAAGATAGTATTAATGATGGCAATACACAGGAACTGGAACAAAACATGAAGACGGAAGAGTTTATGAAATCTCATTTAGTAAGTATGCTAGAGTATATGTCAGATCAGAAGGAATTTTCAGATATGATGGATGAAGATATCGATAGTTTCAAAAGTGCAGCAGATTATATCCAAAATAATGGAGTTCGAGTATATGGATTTGCAACAATCATGGATAAGAAAGCTGCATTGAAAGCGAATGAAATGGAAGAGGTCTATGAAATTTATACACAACCTTTGAGATAACCTTTGGGTAACCGTTGAGATGCTCGTTGAGATAACCATAGAGATAATGCTTACTGTTATTTTCAAAATTAAAGCCAAAATTAAAGATACGGAGTGATTTATAGTTTTATTTTTTTAAGAATGATGGTATAATTATAAAATAACAAATAATATTGATAAGCGAAACACGCGGTAAAAAAATGGTAGAAAAAATGAGGAGTTACAAAAAAGTATGGCATACGATAAAGAGAAAATAGATAAATATCAAATTTTAAAGAAGTATTTTGGCTACGAAACCTTTCGTGAAGGGCAGGAGGTTTTAATTGATAGCATCTTGAGAGGGCAGGATGTACTTGGTATTATGCCAACGGGTGCAGGAAAATCCCTATGTTATCAGGTTCCAGCTCTTTTGCTTTCAGGGATTACTCTCGTTATTTCTCCACTGATTTCATTAATGAAAGATCAAGTCCAGGCCTTGAATCAGGTGGGAATACATGCAGCCTTTATTAATAGCACATTAACGGATACACAGATTTCAAAAGCACTGCAACTTGCAGCCAATGGTCAATACAAGATTATTTATGTGGCACCCGAACGTTTAGAAACCTACGAGTTCATGGAATTTTCAAAACAGGTTGAAATCTCCATGGTAACGGTAGATGAGGCACATTGTATTTCGCAGTGGGGACAGGATTTTAGACCAAGTTATATGAAAATTGTGCAGTTTATAAAAATGTTACCGAACCGTCCTGTAATCAGCGCTTTTACTGCAACCGCAACAAAGACGGTAAAGGAGGATATTTTATGTATTCTCGGTTTGGATCATCCTCAGATATTAGTAACGGGTTTTGATCGTAAGAATCTATATTTTGGTGTAGAAAAACCAAAGAAAAAGGATGCATTTATTCTTGAATATATCAAGAATCACATGTCGGAAAGCGGCATCATTTATTGTGCTACCAGAAAAAATGTGGATGCGGTGTATGAAATGCTAAATCAAAATGGTATTTTGGTGACCAAATATCATGCAGGTCTTAGCAGTGAGGCTAGAAAAGTGAATCAGGATGATTTCATCTATGACACAAAGCCCGTTATTGTAGCTACCAATGCATTCGGAATGGGAATTGACAAATCCAATGTACGCTATGTGCTTCATTACAATATGCCACAGAGTCTAGAGGACTACTATCAGCAGGCCGGGAGGGCAGGACGTGATGGGGAAGAAGCGGAGTGTATTCTCTTATATTCGCCACAGGATGTTATGATCAATCGTCTGTTGTTGGAGAGCAAGGAAAATTATTCGGAATTCGCGCCAGAAGAGTTGTATGCCATACGGGAGCGAGATGAAGAGCGTTTGAAAACAATGACCTATTATTGCATTACTCCAAACTGTTTGCGAGAATACATTCTTCACTATTTTGGGGAAAGAGATATCTTGGAATGTGGCAATTGCTCCAATTGTCTGAAAGAATATGAAGAATTTGATATGACAGAGGCTGCATCAAAAATCCTATCCTGTATAGCGGAGTGTCGTCAAAGGTATGGGATTAATGTCATTGCAGGAACTGTGTGTGGTAATGCGACCGCAAAGCTTAGAGAATATGGTGTTTTCTCTTTAGAATCATTCGGAATGCTTAAGGAAATGAGCGAAGCAAAAGTAAAGCAGCTCATAAATCAGATGTTAGTAGAAAAAATCGTGTTTCTCACAAATGATAAATACACATTATTAAAACTAGGCTCTCTGGCAAAAGAAGTGCAGCAGGGCAATAAAAAAGTCATTATAAAAGTGGCAAAAGATAGTTTGCTCGAAGCAGAAAGTACCACTGCAACTCCGTCTGTGAAATACAAGAAAGCGGAGATTTTGAATTCAAAAGGTCTTGAATTGTTTGGTTCATTAAGAGAACTTCGATCTATGATAGCAAGAGGCGAAGGAATGCCTCCGTACATTATATTTTCAGACAAAACACTGGTGGACATGTGCGTCAAAATGCCGTTTGAACGGGAAGAAATGTTACAAGTTTCCGGTGTCGGAGAAAACAAATTTGAAAAATTCGGCGAACAGTTTCTGGAACGGATACGAGCGTTTACTGGTGGAATAAAGGACAAGTATTATTTTGGAACGATGGGAGAAGCCAGTGCCATGTCAACTACCAGCGATAAAAAAGAGCCGAAAACAAAGACAAAAACAAAGCTATTAAAACAAGAATTCCATACCACAAAGGAAATGGAAGATAACATTACCTATACGGAAAAGTGCTTGATTTCCTATCTAGTGAATCAACTGAACGAGTTGCGGGATTCTGAAACCATGAAAAAAATCAGTGGCGCCGAACTTGCCAGATGGATGGCGGAAGAAGGATATATTGCGGAAGTGTTTGAAGATGGTAGGAGAAAGAAAGTGGTAACCCCAAAAGGAGCCGAGGCTGGTATTGTAATCGGATTGCGCATGAGTGAAAAAGGGACGGAGTACGAAGATTATTATTATGAGGAAAGTGCACAAAGAATGCTGGTAAAGCATTTATTATAGAAATGAAAGGCCTGCTCTTCTTACATTGAAGGGCAGGCGTTTCGAGTTCTTTGAACTTCGAAACGTACCAGATAAAGGATGCACAAGGTTGTAATTTATTAAAATAATTGCTTAAAATAATCCTCATTTTTATTGTAAAATAATACTAAATATATTAAAATCGTATTAATATAGTCTAAAAGAACTATTAAAATTAGAAATAAAGAAAATGAAAAAGTTACTTAAGAGGAGGACGATTTATGGGATTATTCCATAAAGAAAAGTTACTATGTGTTTGCTGCGGTCATAAAGTGAATAAACATGATGCGCAGATAGCTGGTGGTAATCGGATTTGCGCTGCATGTGACCTAAAAGTGAAATCCGACTTTGTCAAAAATAATATCAAAAAAGAAGATTATTATCCTTATAATGCCGAGCAAATGCGAGAATTGCAAAAGGTGTATGAAGTATTTGCGGACCGAAAGAAACAATTCATCGTCGATTATTACGAAAATGTTTTTTATATTGATAAAGAACATGGATGGTTTATTATTTGTGAGAGCAAAGATGAGATTAGCAAGAAAAATGTGCAAAAACACCAACCACCGATCGAAATTTTATCTGTCGATGATGTTGAAATGATCATCTATGGAATACATCCAGGGGATGAGCAGGGGAAAATTAATTTTAGATTTCGGAATAATCCATTTCCTTGGGATTTATATCGATTTGTCCATATCGATAAAAAGTTTTTTGAAAGCCAAAGTAAATACAATCAACGAATCGAAGACATGGTTAGTCCATTAAAAAAGTACTTTACGAATACGCAGTTCATGACTTATGAAGAAGAGAACCAATTGGCTGTAAATGCTAGATTACAACAACACTGCGGTACTATGTTAGAAGATATCGCTACACTCACAACACAGCGAGATAATTTAAATAATAGCCTTAACTCAATGGCGCAAGTTCTTCCTGATAACTGTAAAAGCTTAGCAAACCGGTACTTAATCCTCGAAAAGGAATTATCCAAGAATATCGAGATGTTAAAAAATATTAACAACTTTCATAGCGTATCGGAAGTAGAGGAATGTACAAACGAAAGCTATTCCTATTTAAAACAAATGAGTGAACTTTTCAATACTATTTTTCTAAAGGCGGCAATGAAAAGGAAATAAAACATTTTACAATCAATTTGGAAAGTGGAAGGGATGGATATGAAATTAAAGAATGTAATTGGGTGGATTCTTACAATCGGTTTGATTGTATTGGGAATTTTAATTGTAGTTCTTTATTAGCCAATTGAAAAAATAGAAAAGGGGTTAATGAAATGTCAGATTTAGATAATTTGAAGAAGTATGTAAATAAAGACATGAAAGATAGCAATATCGAAAATGATATTTTAACAAATTCGAATAAGTCGAGTCCGGCTGTTAAATTGTGTAATACTATATTTTTAGGTACTCTTATTTTGTTCCTCATTTTTTTAGTCCTATGGTTTATGGCATCTGGTCACTTTTGGGGAGACGGCTTAAAAATGACAAAGCTTTCAAAATTGCTGGGTGGTAGCTATGATTCCAAGACAGTTCGATTTAATCTGATGCTTCGAGCTTTATTTTTTTCTTTTTATATGGGATTTGTAACGAATCTTGTATCTAAGGTAACCTGTCCAGTTTGTGGTAATTTTTTTACCGGAAGAACTCGGATTTGGAATAAATACAGAGGCTATGATATAGAAACGAAAGAGTATGAAGAAACCGATTCCTTCGATACGAAATACTTTTGCTCTGATGAAACAGTTACTCATCATTTCGATTTCATGTATCAGTGCAAGCATTGTGGAAATATGTATATTGAGAACGTGAACAAATCGTATACAAACACAACGAAAACGAACATGACGGATTGATAGAATATTACTTGGAGGAATGGATCATTTGAAACTGCTGCAACCGAAGAGACAAATACTTCTGGTAGTTTGGAACAATGAGGATTGTAAAATAGAAATAACATGAAACGAAAGAAAAGACCTAAGAGAGAATGAATTGACAAAATTGAAAGGAGATTATGATATAAAACGAATTTATATCATAAAAAAAAATGAAACAATTAAAAAGAAGAGTAGTATTATTGGTTTGCTTTATTATTCTAGGATTTAGTATGACAGGTTCAATAACTGTCAATGCGGAAGAGACTTATTATGCGGTTGGCAGCTATGCAAAGGTAGAACAAAATGGCTACTTATATTACATAAAATCAAATGAAAGTGCTACCAAGGGTTATATTTATAGCCTTGAATTAAGTACTGGAAAGACAAAGAAATTAGTGACAGAAAAGGGATGGATTGGACAATTAAAAGTATCCGGTGATTATTTATATTATGGATTTTCAAAAGTGTCCGGTGATTACGATAGCGGTGAAAAAAGAGTATCCATCAACGGGGGAAAAAGTAAAAAAATATTAGATGGAACTTCAATTGATTATATAGATGATGCAGGATATATATATTCCACAACGCAAGATGTTTACTATTATGACTTTACTACAAAAACAGAAACGAAAATTGTTTCAGGCTACTACGACTATATTGATACAATCGATAATGTTTTGTATTATAGTGCTGCGGATATAGGTTATGTTAGCCTATATTCCTATGATTTATCGAATAAAAAGTGGACAAGTGTTGCAAAAGACAAAAAAATGAATTCTAGGGTGATGCAGTTGAAAAAGTTGGGTGATTCACTGTATTTCACAGCAGGTACTCTTGAGGGAACAAGTAGCGCTTTTTGTGGATCTTTGTATTGCATAAATATAGACGGCAAGATTAGCCAAGTGGCGAAAGACATCATAAGCGATACCATTCATGTTGTTGGAGATAAGCTTTGTTATTTTGGAAAGGATTATGATGATAATCATTACATATACGATCCAACAACAGGAAAATCAACAAAATATTTACTCGAATACAGTGATAACGGCATCGAAATGCAGGAGATTGGGGCAAAAACTTATAAGGTAGATTTCAAGAATTCGAAAAAAGTGACTGTCTATACCTATACAACAGGAACGAAAGAAGCGAATCTTAATAAATTCACAACAATAGCTTATGCAAAAAAGAGTGGTTATACCTACTATTCCCAAATACAAGAAGCGGGTGATTATGTGCTGGTAAATATGATGGCATATAATTCCGATTGGAAGTTTACTTCTAGTAAATGGTTTGTCGTTGATTCAAAGGGAGAAGTTTTGGCGAAATTTAGCTAGAGAATCATATCAGTTAATATATAAAAAAGCGCCGGAAGCAGATATTGCTCCGGCGCAAATTTTTATCCCAATAGCTTCTTTGTACTCTTGGTCAATTTTATATATGATTTACTAACTTTAATTGTTGTATTAAAGCTTTTCTTTGAGCCACAAATCTGAACAAGTGTGGTTATTCTTGCTTTTCCTGGCTTTTTCGCTATAATCTTGCCACTTGCGGTCACTGTTGCCACTTTCGGATTGCTGGACTTATACGTAATGACTAATTGAGAACTATCCTTTTCCATACTTTCTTTCAAAAAATCAGGGATTTCTAACTTTAGCTTCATGCTCTTATTTTTTGTTCCGCCAACATACAAAGTTCCTTTTGTGGTACTGATAGTAATCTGATCGAATGCTTTCGCATACATAGGTTCTGTACTAAGTACCATAACATAGTCTGAAGCATGTGTAAACTTGTATTCTATGTAACCATCTTGATTGACTTTCTCAATGGATTGTAGCTCCAGCTTTCCAGAAGTCGGATTATAGTAGAACAGATTCGCATAATGTCCTGCGTTCTTCTTTTCCATATTAATGGAAAGTAGTGCAGTAAGGCCAAACTTGCCATCATGAGAAAGGCTGATGCTTCGATATGGCTGTTTTCCAGCTGTCCCTTGAATAAGATTATCTGAAATACTATCAGTATCTAACTTTACAGCAAGATTAATATCCTCTAGGCTGCTATTCAAGATGCTCTGACCGCTAATACTCCAGGTGATGCCATTGCCCATATCAAGTATCAAGGTAGTGTCTGTTCCTCTGAGGCTTTCAAGGACATCTTGTGGAATTGCAGAAGAGCCATTCATATCTACCTTGATTGCATTCTTTTCTAATGTACTCTCTCCTGCTGCATTTTTTTCTTTGACCTGCTCTTTAATTGCCTCCCAGCCTGCTTTGTTGTTGGCAACTTTGGTGTCGTCATCCTTAATCGTAGGTGTTCCAGCTCCCGGTTGTGTTACATTTGTGGTAATCGTGGATGGACCGCCATACGATGGAGTTGGATTGAGAATGGTCAGGCTAAGAGATGCGGTTGCTTCATTATAGGTGCTATCCGCTGCCTTGGTAGCTGTAACAGTCACTGTACCCGCACCGACGATAGTTACAGTATTGCCACTAATGGAAAGCACACCATTTTTCTCAGGAACGGAATAGGTCACTTCTCCCGTACCGCTACCGCCAGTGGTAGCTAGCATAAAGTCGGCATCACCATACTTTTTGTCGTTGACCTCGTTGATCTTTAATAGGTTTTGATCAGCTTTGGCAATGGAAAAGGTAGTGTTTGTTGTTCCAGTGTAATTATTTTTCCCGGTGATAGTCACAGTAACAGTACCTACATTGGTATGATTGCCCTCACCACCGTTGGTATTAGAATAAGAAATATCATACTGACTAGGATCTATAATATTGCCATTTAACGTAGCAGTAACGTTCGGGGTTTTCTCAGTAGTATCATAGGTATAGCCTCCCTCTGGAACGCTCAATCCAACATTTGCGCCAGACAGGTCTAAGGGAGCGACGGTAAACTCTTTGGTAATTATCGAATCACCATTTATATATTTCACCCGATAGGTTCCTACATCCTTAATTTGTGTTACTTCATACCAGTTACTGTCAGTTTCCTGCTTTTCAAATGTCTGGGTATAGATATTTGTATCGACCATTACTTCTTTTGTTACACCATTTCTATCAGTTATTGTCTTAGTAAACACTTTTGTTTCAATCGCATTCCCTGTATATACCATAGGGAAATTTCCGTCACTATCCGTAATCTGAATATCATCCGCCGTAAATACCGTAGTAATCAGCTTGGAATCAATACGCATATTTGGATTCCATGTAAAATTGCCACCTATCGTACCATTTACGCAGAAGGTGTTAAAATAGCCAAACCATTGTCCATTTGTATTTGACGTCATAGAAGCACCAGAGTTCACCGTCGTACGGCCGTATAAACTTAATTGACCTTCTAAAGTCGTTAACGCGTCAAAATACACTTCTCCGCTTTTATTATAGATGGAAAAGCCTCCACCCTTAATGGTGCTATTTTTTACAGTTAAGCTACCTCCGTCCATTACAACGCCTCTGCTTGGACCTTCGTTGCCTTCAACATACGCCGATTCAATGGTACAGGTTCCCTTAGTGTAAATAAGATAAGTCCAATATCCCCAGCTCTTTGTTGTTGATTTGATTGCAGGTGTCCCCCGAAGCGTAGCAGATTCGGAAGAATTACCACGCAATGTGAAGGTGGCACCCTCTTCCACCGAAATTCCCTTTTCTTGTTCGCCCAAATAAAAGGACAAGGTATGACCATTTGTATCGATTGTCAATGCACTACCGCTTACAACTGTAATTGTCTGATCACTGCGGTCTGCATCTTTCAATAGCGTCAAGGTACTTCCCGAATTGCTCTGTGCCACTGCTAATGCTGTGTTAAAATCAGTATAGCTAACTGGAGCAGCACCGGGAATAGTGACGCTGGCTACACTAGTCTCTTCTGCACTTACAACAAATCCATTGTAGTCAATAAGCGAAGTCAAGATCAGAAATGATAGTATCACTGCAATAATACGTTTTGATTTTTTTCCGAGATACATGTTACATCTAAAGCATTCTTTTTTTTCTTTTCCCATAATTCTCTTGTATGATGTTTATATAGGTAAAACACCATATCTTCCTCCCTTTTTAATATCGTAGTTCAACGCAATACAGATATTTTGGACAGCATCGTCATCGTTTTTTCGTCCACTGCATGCTTCGTGTATGTATTTTGGTTAACTACAAATTTATATAAATTTTACCACTTGAATTTTCGAAAAGCCACTCCGTAAAAGGGGAGTTTGGGGTACTATAAATAAGTTTTTTGATAATTATCCCTAGCGCGATGACTTAGGATTTGGTAAAATTGTAAAAAATCGGAAGTTAAGAAGGTACGAATGATGGATAGAATAGAGACACAAAGACTTATTATTAGAAATTTTCAGGAAGATGATTGGAAAGACTTGTATGAATATTAGAGCGTATTGGTATGCTATATAATGATATGCTCCCTCCTAAGAAAACAGTTAAAAGGATATAACTGTTTTCTTAGGAGGGAGTTTATTTGTTTAAGAAGATATCAGCCGAAACTACCATCCGAGTTTCAGAATAAGTTGCATTTTGGTATCTTACTACTGTATCTTAGTAGTGACCCCATTGATATACGGAATCTTTTTCTATACACTAAAAAGCAGGTGATGTGATGATTATAAAACTGGAACAGGATTTATCAAAAAAGGACGTAGAAATACGAATACGATACGCGCAAATGAGTAAAGATGTAGAACGGATTACCACTATATTGCAATCCGTAGATACTCGGATAAAGTGCAAGCTAGATGATAGCGACAAATTTGTAAATGCGTCTGATATTTATTACTTTGAAACCGTGGACAAAAGAACTTTTGTTTATTGTGAGCAAAGCGTCTATCGAACGGAATCCCGTATTTATCAGTTGGCAGATGAGTTAGCCCATTTGGGGTTTGTTCAAATAAACAAAGCCTGTATCTTAAACATAAATGCGCTTGATTCCGTAAAGCCATTGCTGAATAGTCGAATGGAAGCAACATTAAAAAATGGCGAACGGCTTTATATAACACGAAAATATCTTGATAACATAAAACAGGCATTACAGGAGGGAACAAAAGTTTGAGAAGAACAATCTTAAATATAACTTCCACAACAGGTGTTACCCTTATTATTCTTGCAATCATCGGGACACTTTCTGGCGCAAAATTTCTACTTATTAACAGTGTTTTTCAATCTCTTGTCGCAAATATAGTAATCCATTTGGGTTATATTCTAACACGGAAACTTGAAAGTGAATACGTCATATTAGAAGCCGCTCTTGACATTGGATATACCGTAATCGTTCTGATTATTTTGGGATTTATCTTTCATTGGTTCACTAGCACACCAATATGGATGCTTGTTATCATGTCCATAGTGATTTACATTGTAGGATTGCTTTTGAGCATATTCCGCATTCGAGAAGAAATTGACACAATCAATCGATTATTAAAAAGACGTAATAAATCAAATTAAGGAGGTATGATATGAAAACAATTTTAAAATCGGAAAATATCAAGAAAAAATATGGAAAAGAAAGTGTTGTCGATGGTATTTCGCTTGATATATACGAAAATACGTTTACTGTAATTTGTGGGCCAAGTGGTTCTGGAAAATCGACTTTACTGAATATCCTTTCCGGACTGATACGGCCGACCGCTGGAAAGGTATGGTATGAGGATAAAGTTATTTCTGATTATTCGGAGCCTCAGCTTGCAGACTGGAAACGTTTGGAGGTAGGCAATGTATTTCAAAGCTATATGCTTTTAAATAACCTAACAGTAGAAGAAAATATTAAAATCAGTATTGCTCCTGGCAAAACACCGCTTTCTTTTGACCGCTTAACTCGTATGCTTGAAATCGACAGTATTCTAGATAAGTTTCCTGCACAGCTTTCCGGCGGTCAACAACAGCGTGTTGCCATAGCGCGAGCGGTTATCAAAGCACCACGTCTGTTGTTTTGCGATGAAGCAACCGGCGCATTGGACGAAGCGAATAGTAAAAAAGTGGTTGAGTTGCTTCACAGCCTAAAGTCTGCTTTTGGTGTGACAATTCTTTTTACTACACATAACGCCCAAATCGCGGAAACAGCCGATCGTGTACTGACGATAAAAAACGGTATGCTACATAAAGATGTTATGAATGAAAATCCAATATCAGCCAAGGATATGGTGTGGGGGTAAAAAATATGGTGCTTGTATATAAACAATTAACGAAACAGATGATACAAAACAGAATTTTCGTGCTCCTTTTACTCGTTCTTACCATGCTTACATCACTTTCCTTTTATTTTGTTATCTTTTCTATTGACGGTAACATGGCAATGTTAAATACATTGACTACCCTTACAGAAAATCAGCAGTTATATAAAAATGCGCTGAATGCTAATGCTTCGCTTGCTTATACTTTTTTCATCTCAACGGTTTTACTTACTTCGTTTGTGTTTGTGATGTATTTTTACAGATTCTATCGTGCAAACAAAAAACAAATAGGTTGTTTGAAATCATTGGGGTTTAAGGATAGTAGTGTGTGTGCTTGCTTCGTTGTTTTTGTAGCTGTGCTTTCTTTAATTGGAGCAATATTGGGGCTAATCGGTGGTTATTTTCTGTCCGATGTTTTGATTCATGCGAACGCAGATACATATTCAGTAATAGGACTGGTGAAAAAAATAAGATTGTCAAGCCTGTTTATCGGTCTTTTAGTTTCAACAGCAATTTTTTGCTTGCTCACTTTTTTTTGCTACTCCTTTGTAAGAGGAAAAGAGCCTGGTATTTTGATTGCAGGAAATGAGAGCCGTGCCGGTTTTTCCTTTTCACTAAGGGTTGCGAATCGCATTTGCGACATGATTCCAACAAAGAATAAACTGACCCTTCGTATCGCTTTACGTAAGCCGCTATCCATATTTTTACTCATAGTCGCAGTAATGTCTTTCAGCGTTTGTATGATTTTAGGGCGTTCGCTGAATATCAGTAGCCAAAAAGTCTTTGACTCCCAAACGACAGGACACAACTACGAATATGATACGAGATACTCGGAATTTCAGACAGTCCCTACACCGGAAAATGTGATTCCATATCTTGATAATAAAGTACGGCTTTTTGTCGATGGACACGTGATAGAGCAGAGTGCGACTGGCTTGTACACCTTGAACAACTTGTACGAATTGCAAAATACCAAAGGGGATATATTATCTGTACCTAAAGTAGGAGAGGTTTATATAAATCCCGGCCTTCATGAAATTTATGGCTTAAATATTGGGGATAGGTTTGTTGCTGATATTGCAGGAGTTAGTCATGAAGTTACCGTTGCTGATATCGCCGTTAACGCTAAGTCAGCCAATATCTATGTAAATGCCGATGAACTGTCGAAAGCTTTAAACGTTCCGATCGGTGCTTACAACGGCGTATTGAGTATGGAAAAATTGAATGATGGCGTTGCAACCACAAAAGATCAGAGAATCAATACTCTGAACAAGGAGGCGGTCTCCAATAACATTAGTGCAGTTATAAATCAATGCATAGGCGGTCTTATCGGGGCGATATTGATTTTTCTCGCATTGTATGCAAGTTTTGGGGATAACACCCGTGATATGCTGATATTGCACATGATGGGGTATCGGACAAAGCATATCCGCAAAATGGTGATTGATGTTTATATGCCGATTGTATGGACTGTGTTTTTTCTGACGCTTGCGCCGAGCATTTTGTTGGCAAGGTCTATCCAAAAATCGTTATCTATTTCAACAAACGACTATATGCCTTTTGGAACGAGTATTTCTGTGATTGTTCTTGTATTTGCTGGTTTGAGTATAATTTACTGGTTGGTACAAATGCTGTTCGGACTTGGAATTAGGCGAATTGTTGCAAAAGAGGAGATTTCAGAGTTTATATATGCTGAATGATTTACAGAACCGATAACCCTGGAGTTCTCGGTTCTTTTTTATTGAGCTTTTATTTTATATCTATGCAAATATTGAAATGTCACTCGGGTTGATTGATGCCAGCTTTGATAGAAAAATTCTTACTCTCCGACAAAAACAGACCCATCATAGTTAATACGATTCCACAGATCGAAGACACGGTAAATGTTTCATGCAATATCAGAGCAGATGCTATGGTGGTGATAACAGGTACCAAATAAATATAAACACTTGTTTTAATAGTACCTAAAATATTCACTGTAAAATTCCAACATGCAAAACACAATGCAGATGCACAAATTCCAAGAAAACATAGATTTAAGAGGTCTGTTATATTGCTAAATTGAGAAAGGTTCACAGAAAAATCCATTAAAATAAGCGCCGGAATCATAAGAAACAGACCATAGAAAAAAATGCGTCTGGTAGTCGGAATCGTAGGATAGCCAAACGTACCGATTTTTCTTGTTATGGCGGAGTATACTGCCCAGATAAAAGCAGCCAGTATCGCTAGAATATCACCAAGAGGGTTGATTGACATAGTAGCTCCATTGCTAAAACTAATTAAGAAAATACCAACCATTGCTATGATAAAGCCTACAAAAAAACGGGCATTGGGGCGTTCATTATGTAAAACCAACCAAGAAATGATCGCTGTAAAAAAAGGAGAGACAGCAACGATGACGCCGACATTTGATGCAAATGTATAGGTCAAAGCTATATTTTCAAACAGAAAATATAAGGTAACACCACACAGACCAGCTGCTGCAAAATACAATTCGTGCGTTTTTTTTTCTATATGTAACGTATGCGGATAAAACAACCATAAAATGAAGTATGCAATTATAAATCGAATAAAAAGAATTTCGATAGGTGCAAAAGTGCGTAGCAACACTTTCGTTGATATAAAGGTTGTCCCCCAGACCAAAATGCAAAAAATAGCAGCAAGATGTCCAATAAAGGTGTTATTAGTTGTGAAGTTTTTATTTTGGTACCCATTTTTTTGTAACATGACGGTTCCCCCTTTTGAATGTAATTTCGTCTATGTAGAAGCTGTTCTTTTCTATAGTACACTATTTCAATCTCAAATGCATGTAAAAATTTACATAGGATAAAAATGAACTTTAATTTGTGAAGTATAATTGAAATCCATACATTACTTTGATATGCTAGTTTAAAACAAGTTAATATAGAACAAGGGGTGATACATTTGGAATGGATGCAAGCGTTAAGAACATCAATTGATTATATGGAAGCAAATTTACTAAAAGACTGTACCGTTGAGGAGATTGCACAAACAGTCAATATTTCCCCCTTTTATTTTCAAAAGGGGTTTAAGATAATGACAGGTTATTCCATCGGTGAATATATTAGAAATAGACGCCTTTACCTGGCGGCACTTGATGTAGTCAAAAATGAGGAAAAGATCATTGACCTGGCATATAAATATGGTTATGATACGCCAGAAAGTTTTACAAAGGCATTTAGCCGGTTTCATGGCATTTCACCCATGCAAATAAAGGTTCAGGCTTACAAAATAAAACCATTTCAGCCGCTGCAAATCAGCATATCCGTAAAAGGAGGCAGTCAAATGGATTATAGTATCGAACAAATGGAAGCATTTCAGGTGATTGGAATGGAGAGAATCTTTCAATATGATAGTGCATTTGATGATATCCCAAAGTTTTGGGAGGAGTATTGTAACAAGTACATGAATCAATATGATCAGGAATTAAGTAAGTGTTGCATTGGTATGTATGGTATCAGCATTGATGAAGAAATGGAAGGAAAAGATTTTCGCTATCTGATTGCCGGAAATTATAAGAAAACAACTATTCCAGAAGGTTTAACAGTAGAGAAAATACCTGCATTGACCTTTGCAAAGTTTCGCTGTGTAGGACCGATGCCAGAAGCTATACAGGCAGTCAATACGAAGATTTTTCATGAGTGGTTGCCAGGAAATGCAGAGTACGAAATCGCGGCAGGATATAATATTGAAATGTATTCAAAAGGAGATACTCGCGCAGTAGACTATGTGAGTGAAATCTGGATTCCGGTAAAGAAAAAGTAGTTCATCGAAAAAATCAACCAGACAAATCAAAGCAGAAAATGACAGGAATATATGTTGTGTGTGAGATAGAATGAATGTAGTTCAATAAGAAAGGAATGATTCTATGGAAACACAAAAAGTATGTTATTTAGAATTACAAGGAACCTATGAAGATATAGGTAAACAGATTGCAAAAAAGGTAGATCGAGCATGTTTTCCGATGCCAGCACCTGATTTTTTTACAGAGCAAGACTTAGAAGATGCGCTGCACTTGTATGATAAGTATTGTCCTGGAATACGTGACGAGTTGGAGGGATTTTCAAAAGAAACGGGGATTCTGGTAAAAGATATTGCATATACCTGGATGACGTATCTGGTACCTAGATGCTCTGGGTTAGCCGTATTGGGGAGCCAAATGGTGGATGGTCATACTAGACTTGCCCGCAATTATGAATTCAGTATCGAACAAGAGGATCTAACCGTTTGCAGGACAAAGCCAAAAGGAAAGTATGCACATATTGGAGGATCGATTGCGACATTTGGAAGATGTGAAGGAATCAATGAATGTGGACTTGCAGTTTCGATGTCATCTTGCGGACTACCAGTGGGCAATATGATTGGTATGAGAAAAGCAGAAATGAAAGGTCTTCAATTCTGGGCTGTGATACGAAGTCTTTTAGAAAACTGCAAAGATGTCGAAGAGGCACTTAAATTAGTTTTGAAAATGCCGATTGCCTACAACATTAATTTATATCTTGCTGATGCAGCATGTAATGCTGTCTTAGTGGAAACAATGAATGGAAAAGTGGCATATGAGAGGATTACTTCGGTAGATGCAAAGCAATATCTATGTGGAACCAATCATATAGCAATCCCTTCTTTTCAAAACCTGGAACCTGCAGCCATGCGAAATTCCGTGGTACGTCTGGATAAATTAGAACAGTTTGCCAAGAACCACGCAAGCCTAGAAGAAAACCAAATAAGAGAATTCTTTTTGAAAAAATATCCAGAAGGGATGACCACACATTACTACGATGATTGGTTCGGTACGATTAAGTCCGTGGTAATGGATACAGTAGAACGCCGTTTCAGTATCTGCTGGTTTGGACTGGAAGAAAACGGTTGGGAAGATTATTTCGTAACACGTTCACTGGAGGAAAAAAGTGAAGATAAGATGCTGCTAAAAGAAAGAGCAGAAAAAGAATTGTTTGAATTTATACCCCTAAAAGCATAATTAGGACTGAGTAAATTCTGGTTATTACGGTTCAGGACGGACGTGGTGGGATTTGGGAAAGTTACGCAAGATACGCGGTGGGATTTTGGTTTTTGAGATTCGAATGGAGCGCAGGGGCAGCCCTTAAAACCAGCCGCATAAACATTCGGTGGAACCTCTAAGCAAGGCAGAATGAGCTCTATGGGAGCTCATTCTGCCTAGAGTTTCCCCCGAATATGCTAAAATGGTTTCAAGGGCTGCCCCTGCGCTCCATTCGAATTAGGGAAGACTATGACCACCGCGCATTTTGCTGATTTTGGTAAACGGCCCCGCTGGTGTTTGTAATGTAATAAACATTCATGAACAGCGAGTCCATATTTCATAGCCAGCCTGAAAGGCTGAGCTCATAATCTATATTCAATTTACGCGGCTCCCATGCTAGAATTTTATATCATTTGAGCATATGTAAGGCTGCTGAAAAAGTAACTTTA
>DIGJ01000024.1 GCA_002419585.1 Lachnoclostridium sp. UBA5725 | reverse complement strand
GCACATTCTGACTAGAGTTTCCGCCGAATATGCTAAAATGGTTTTAAGGACTGCCCCTGCGCTCCATTCGAATTAGAGAAGACTATGACCACCGCGCATTTTGCTGATTTTGGTAAATGCCCCCGCTGTTATCTGTAATGTAATTAATATAATTGCAAACACAGAATTTAGCTAAGAAAGTAGTAAAAACGTATATGGTTCAGTTATTGTTTGAATGTGTAAACAAGAATTATTTACATTTATATATACTAATAAAGATTAAATCTAGTCTGGCAGATGATAAAATGTCACCCTAAGTAGACATTTATTAAAAGTATGAGTTGATTTGGAGATTGACTTTTTACCGCACACCTTCGCAATTCTGGGTTTTCATAAACATTCATGAATAGCGAGTCCGTACTTCATAGCCAGCTATGAAAGGCTGAGCTCATAACCTATATTCAATTTACACGGCTCCCATGCTAGGATTTTATATCGTTTAAGCATATGGAACGTAAACTCTATCAAAAATTAACTCCCTTAAGAGTTAATTTTTCGATGTTTAGAGGTTACGTGGAATGCCTATGCGATTGATATAAAATCCTAGCATGGGAGCCGTGTAAATTGTAGAAAAACTAAATTGCTCAGCCTTTTATAGCGTCACTCATCAACAAAGACTCGCGTCCGTCCTCCATTAAACCAGAATTTTCATATTTACATTTACAATAGGTAAGAGTCTGATATAATAAAAGGGATTAACTAAATCATGCATGAGGAACGAAATGGTTTGTTTAAAGAAGAGGGTATTTCGCATGGAGCATGAAGTAAAACAAAAACAGGAGCTATTAAATGACCAGGGAATGATAGCAGAGCCTGGATGGGCAAGAAGCCCGGTATGGAACTATAATCGTAAGAATATAAAAGCGCCTTGGTTTCGAAGAAAAGAATGGGATTATTATTTAATTACAACTGATACGTACGCCTTTGCTTTTACGATTTCGGATTTGGGATATGCAGGATTAATTAGTGCATCCTTTATTGATCTTAAGAATGTAAAAGAAGAAACCAAAACAATGATACAACCTTTGACTCTGGGGAAAAAATATGGATTGGGAGCAAGCTCAGACGACGGATTCGCATCCGTAAAAACGAAGGAAGTTTCTATGCGCTTTCACAAGGAGGGCAGTAAACGTACGATAAAATGCCGTTGGAAGAATTTCTTTGATGGGAAGGATTTGTCCGCAAAGATAGAGCTTTATCAGCCTCAAATGCAAAGTATGTGCATTGCAACACCATGGCTCGAAAAAAAGACGGCTTTTTATTACAATGAAAAGATAAACTGCATGAGTACAAAGGGTAAAGTAACCATTGGTGACAGAGAGTATATCATGAATCAAGAGTCTTCCTTTGCAGTATTAGACTGGGGAAGAGGCGTATGGACATACGACAATACCTGGTATTGGGGAACTGGAAGTGGATTGCTTGATGGCATTTCGTTTGGATTTAACTTAGGATATGGTTTTTCTGACCGAAGTAGTGCGAGTGAAAATACTTTGTTTTATAATCATAAAGTACATAAACTAGAAGGAGTAACGTTTGTTATACCGAAGGATGAAAAGGGGAACAATCTGTATACAAAGACGTGGAAAATTGAATCTAGCGATGGAAGATTTGAAGGTGTCTTTGAGCCAATTCTTGATCGGAATGCAGACATTAACTTAAAGGTTATAATTAGCAATCAGCATCAGGTATTTGGAAGGATGAATGCAAATGTTATTCTTGATGATGGAACTTTGCTAACCGTAAAGGACTTTTTATGTGCACTTGAAGTTGTACATAATCGGTATTAAAAAATTGGTTACCATCATAGACATACTGGAGGTTTTATGGCAAAAGAAATTAACAAAGAAGAATTTAAAAAAGAAATTATTGATTATTTAAAAGTACTGTCTTTTCGAGAGATAGAAGATGCAAATGAGCAGCAACTATTTCAAGCAGTCTGTTATGCGCTCAAAGATTATGTGATGGATCAGTGGATTGCGACACATAAAGCTAGAGAAAAGGAAGACGCCAAAATTGTCTACTATTTATCCATGGAATTTTTGATGGGACGTACGCTTGGCAACATGATACTAAATCTGGAAGGGAATCAGGCGATCAAAGAAGGGCTTTATGAACTTGGGATTGATCTTCATGCACTGGAAGAAGAAGAGCCAGATCCGGCGCTTGGAAATGGCGGACTTGGAAGGCTCGCGGCTTGTTTTCTAGATTCCTTAGCAACATTAGGATACTTTGCCTATGGTTGTGGAATTCGTTATAAATATGGTATGTTCAAACAAAAAATTGAAGATGGGTATCAGGTAGAAGTTCCGGATGAATGGCTGCGAAATGGGAATCCGTTTGAAGTAAAGCGAGCAGAATATGCAGTTGAAGTAAAATTCGGTGGGCAGGTTGTGTTTAAGAGGGATGAATATGGTAGAGAGCGATTTGTCCAGGAAGGATATCAGTCTGTACGTGCAGTTCCGTATGATCTTCCAATCGTAGGATTCAACAATAACATGGTGAATACACTTCGTATCTGGGACGCGGAGGCGACCAATACTTTTAACTTAGACTCGTTTGACAAAGGAGATTATCATAAGGCAGTCGAACAGCAAAATCTGGCAAAATCGATTTGTGAAGTTCTCTATCCAAACGATAATCACTATGCTGGCAAAGAGCTACGATTAAAGCAACAGTACTTTTTTGTTTCTGCGAGTATACAACGTGCGGTAGATAAATATATGAGAAGTCATGACGATATTCATAAGCTGCCAGAAAAGGTTTGCTTCCAGATGAATGATACTCATCCAACGGTTACGGTTGCAGAACTTATGCGTATCCTGATGGATGACTATTATCTAAGTTGGGAGGATGCCTTTGCCATTACAAATAAATGCTGTGCTTATACAAACCATACCATTATGTCAGAAGCATTAGAAAAATGGCCGCAGGATTTGTTTAAGAGGCTATTACCACGTATCTATCAGATTATAGAAGAAATCAATCGCCGCTTTTTGCTTGAAATTGAAAAGCAATATCCGGGAAATCAAGATAAAGTAAGTGCAATGGCAATTCTATACTATGGACAGGTGAGAATGGCTAATCTTGCGATTGTTGGAGGATTTTCTGTGAATGGAGTGGCAAGGCTTCATACGGAAATCTTAAAAAAACAGCAGCTCAAAGACTTTTACCAGATGATGCCGGAGAAATTCAGCAACAAAACCAATGGAATTACACAACGAAGATTCCTGCTTCATGGAAATCCATTGTTGGCGCAGTGGGTTACCTCGAAAATTGGAGATGGATGGATTACTAATTTAAGTGACCTCAAAAAGCTGGAACCTCTTTGTAAAGATCCAATTGCTCAGAATGAATTTATGGAGATTAAATATCAAAACAAGTGCCTTCTGGCAAATTACATCAAAGAAAAAAATGGGATAGACGTCGATCCGAATTCTATTTTTGATGTTCAGGTAAAACGGTTACATGAGTACAAACGTCAATTACTAAATATTCTTCATGTGATGTATGTTTATGATGCGCTTAAGCAAAATCCGAACATGGAATTTTATCCGAGAACTTTTATTTTTGGGGCAAAGGCTTCCGCAGGATATCGAAGAGCGAAAGCGATTATCAAGTTAATAAATAATGTTGCGGATGTAGTTAATAAGGATGCTTCCATTCAAAATAAGATTAAGATTGTATTTATTGAAAATTATCGTGTATCCAATGCAGAAATGATATTTGCAGCGGCCGATGTTTCCGAGCAGATTTCTACGGCAAGCAAAGAAGCAAGCGGCACAGGGAATATGAAGTTTATGCTAAATGGGGCAATAACGATTGGAACGATGGATGGTGCAAACGTAGAAATTGTAGAGGAAGTAGGAGAGGAGAATGCGGTTATCTTTGGACTGTCTTCGGATGAAGTAATTCGGTATGAAAATGAAGGCGGATACAATCCAAAACACATTTATGATAGCGACGAGGGAATAAAAAGAGTGGTAAATCAACTTATCGACGGAACTTATGATAAGGGGAATCTAGGATTGTTCCAAGAACTCTATCATTCTTTGCTTGATAAAAATGGTGGAGAAGCGGCGGATCAGTATTTTATATTAAAAGATTTTCGCTCTTATGAACAAGCGCAAAAAAGAATCGATTCCATGTATTGTAATCGAAGCATATTTTCAAAAGCTGCAATGTTAAACGTAGCAAATTCAGGTAAATTTTCATCCGATCGAACCATACAGGAATATGTCGATGAAATTTGGCATTTAAATAAAATAAAAGTTAAGATATAAGGAGAGCGATACAAATGAAAAACAAACAAATATTAGGGCTCGTGATTGCTGGAGTCATTTTTATAACAGCCGGAGTGAGCAGTGTGTTTTCCGATAAAATAGCAGCACAGATGTTTTCTTCCGATGCAAGTTCGATGTCTGCCCAAATGGAAAGTCTTTTTGGAACGGGAAGTGTCAGCATTGATCTTCCAACGGAGAATTTTATCGGTATTGTCAGAGTCGAAGGAACGATTCAGGATGCAGGATCTTCCAGCGCATTTACTACCGTAAGCTATGATCATAGAAATACGATTGATTACATTGATAAGATGATCGATTCCGATAGCAATCAGGGTATCCTTTTGTGTGTAAATAGTCCTGGTGGAACGGTTTATCATAGTGATGAACTATATTTAAAGCTTATGGAATATAAAGAAAAAACGGGAAGACCGGTATGGGCTTATATGGAAAGTCAGGCTTGTTCGGGTGGATACTATATTTCCATGGCAGCAGATAAGGTGGCAGCAAACCGAAATGCATGGACAGGGTCTATTGGCGTTATTATATCATACTATAACTATAGCGACTTATTTGAAAAAATAGGGGTAGAAGAAGTAGATATAACAAGCGGAGCAAATAAAGCAATGGGTTCTTCTGGTAAAAAACTCACAAAAGAGCAACGAGAAATTATGCAAAGCTTAGTGGATGAATCGTATGAACAGTTTGTAAATATTGTTGCAACTGGAAGAAATATGCCGGTAGATAAAGTAAAACCTTTGGCAGATGGACGTCTTTATACCGCTAAACAGGCAAAAGAGAACGGTTTAATCGATGAAGTAAGTGAGTATGATGATTATGAATTAGCCTTTCGTAAGGAAGTTGGCGGTGGAAGTATGATGTACGAACCATCCTTTACCAGTGATAATTTATTTTCTTCACTCGTGTCAACGTATAAGGGAGCAACATCCAAATCGGATGCACAGGTTTTGTCTGAATTTTTAGAAAAAGAAGGAAATGGGGTGCCACTATATTATGCAGGAAATAAATAAACCCCAGTATGCAGGATTTTTTGTAAGGCTTTCTGCAGCGTTCATCGATGGAATCATTGTGTCTGCACTTTTATTCATTGTAAGAGTACCAATGTGGTTATCCGCATTGTCCACAGGAAGCAACCCACTTTATGCCAATGTTCTTTTTCGGTTCTCCTTTGTAGATATCGTGGTTTACTTATTGGCAACGACTTATTATGTATTGATGACGTATTATGAAAGTGCAACGATTGGAAAAAAATTATTAAACATAAAAATAATTGGAGAAGAAGGTAAACTATCTTTTTTTACGGTCCTTTATCGAGAAACCATTGGTAAATATATATCCACCGCAATCATGTTCATCGGGTTTTTCCTAATTGGAGTAGATTCGCAAAAGAGAGGTTTGCATGATATGTTGTGTGATACCTGGGTTGTCTATGATTTTGAAGAAAAGCATGGAGAAAAGGATTTACAGGAAACGTATCTTAAAACAAAACTTGAAATTCAAAATAAGCCAGAAGAAGACGAAATGAAGCCAGAAGATGACGAAACGAAGCCGGAAATAAAAGAAATTAAAACATTTGAATCCGAATACGAAAATTTTGAACAAAATGTAGAAGAATAATATCAAACCTTTGAATACTTCATTTCAAATTGGAGACAATACAAATGAGGTGATTAGAGTGAATGATAAGGTAAAAGCTTTTTTTAAAGAAAAAGGATTTTATATATCACTTCTAGTGGGAGTGATAGCCATTCTTGCAGTAGGTATAATAAGTGCAAATGTGCTTACCGACAAGAATGAGAATGCGCCAAAAATTGCTGAAAATGAGCCCGAAGCATCTTTGGTGGAAGAAACTCAACCAGATATAACGGTTGCGGATAATGAAAGTATAGATACAACTCAGGTGCAAAACGAAGTGAAAGAGGAAGTTGCTTCTGTAGAAGAAGCAAAAGAAGCAGAAGTAGTAACAACAGAAGAAGAACCAGCAATTGCACCAGTAATCAGCCAAAGCGAACGTATATCGAATTTGACGTTTGATGAAGAAAAAGGTTTGCTATGGCCAATCAAAGGGGATACCATACTACCATTTAGTATGGATAAATCCATCTATTTTAAAACACTGGCTCAGTACAAATGCAATCCGGCAATGATTATTTCCGGAAAAGAGGATATGGATGTGTTGTGTGCATACAATGGAGTCATTACTTCGATTGAAGAAGATGAAGAAACCGGAACAACACTTACCATGTCAATTGGAGATGGATATCAACTAGTATATGGAAACTTGAAAGACGTTTCATGGGAAGTTGGAGATTACGTATCAGAAGAGAGCTACTTAGGTGCACTTGATGCACCAACAAAGTATTACGTAGAAGAAGGTACGAACCTTTACTTTCAGGTGATTCAAGATGACGATTATGTAGATCCTCTCTTGGTGTTACGCTAAGATGTAAAACATGAAGGAACTGTTGTAAATATATCTCTCAACAGTTCCTTTTTATTTTTCGTGAATAAGGGTAATTGATACAAACATACTGCATATAATGATGTGTGGGATGAAACGGATTACATAAAAAATAAAAATTCGCAGTCGATCATTTTTACGTAAATCTGTTTTTTCCTATATTTGATTTGAATAAAATACCTTTAGTGTCGACTGCTCGTTATATTATAAAAAGACCGTGCCGAAAGGTGCGGTCTTTTTTCGTAATTCCATTACTTGTAATAAAAAGGTTGTATTGGTATAATTTGCCTTGTATAAAACAAAAGGGAGATTTTTTTATGAAGAAAATAAAACAAAAATTAAGTCTATTATTGATGGCAATTGGTTTTGTAATTATTTTATCTCAAACCAACATTGCACAAGCAGAAACCGTTTCAACGGATGAAAACATGAATGTTGTCACGAAATTAGATACTCATTACATTACAACTGCAGATGAAAAGGATGATACGTATAATTCTTATTTTATCGCAAGTGATGGACAGATGGCTGTGCCAATTACGATTACAAAAAAAGGAACGCTTTATTATGCAGTAGCAACAAAAAGCGAAGCATATCCATCCGTAAATATTTACGCAGATGCGGCTTGTGCAACTTCCGCTTTGGGCTCAGCTTATATTAGCAGTAGCAATTATGACAGTGGACTTGGTATGTATATAGGATCAGGTGAAGCATATATTGCAAAGGCAGGTACATACTACATTAAAGTGAATCAAGTTGCAGACGTTTTATTTATGTCACAGTTTTTTAATGGTGCTGACCGTACATTAAAGAACAAGACTTGGACGGCTTCTTATACGGATTATGCGCATAGCAATATTTATTATAAGTATAAAGCACCTAAAAATGGATATCTAACCGTCAAGGAAGAATTTATTGATATAGATGGAAGCGGTACAGGAAATGCAGATATTACACTTTGCAACAATAAGAAAAAAGAAATTACCGAAAATGTATATACATCAACAAGCCAGACGAAAAACGAAGCGGTCTTTGCAGTAAAAAAAGGTAAAACCTATTATATTAAGGTATCTTCCAGCTATGCATATCGTATCAAGGCTTCTTTTACTTCAGTTACAGATGTAAGCGGCAATAAACAAGCAAAGGCAAAAACATTAACATTTGGAAAAGCAGCAAATGGATTGATTTTTGCAGAAGATAAAACAAGCATGGTGGACTATTATAAGTTTACATTAAC
The DNA here is from genome assembly GCA_002419585.1 of Lachnoclostridium sp. UBA5725. GTDB lineage: Bacteria > Bacillota > Clostridia > Lachnospirales > Lachnospiraceae > DIGJ01. Next base: position 145,093 of record DIGJ01000024.1, on the reverse strand, counting down.
AAGTCCTTGCAAGCCAACCTTTATCGTAAAAGGAAATGCGACTGGAACGATTTACTTTGATGTAATTGGAAGTAACATCTACGGTGGTTCTGGATATGCAAAAATCAATGACTGTGGTTACAAGGGAAGTTCAAAAATACAGTTAAGTGATAATCGAAATCTACCAAAAGGAACATATTACATAAAGGTATATAAAGATTATGATAAGGATGCAACTGGAAATTATAGCATAACGATTAAAAAATAATAGATGATGCAAAAAATACACGTTATCTTTCATTTGCATTATGACACAAATAGCATGGACTCTAACCGTATTGGGTTAAAGTCCATGCTATTTGTGATTACTTTTTGAGTTTTACAGTTTTTGTTATTATACCGCTTGCACTGCAGTAGTATTTTACATTTTTTATTTTAATCCACTTAGAGGTGGCAAGCTTCCCGTTCTTTGTAGCATAATATTTTGTTCCATCTCTTGTTTTTATGAGTTTGGAAACAGCTAGTTTACCTGTTTTCGTTGCATAATACAGTGTACCTCCTTCGACTGTAACAAGCTTGTTTTTAACAGGAACACCATTTGTGCCTGCATAGTACATATTTTTGTTTTTTAGCAAAACAACAGATTTTTTAATTACAGTCCCCTTTGAATCAACAAGCTTTCCGTTGGATGCTATTTTACCTATAATCATATCCTTTGTCTTGGAATCCTTATGATCCGTGTTTGGAGTTTTAGGCTTAGGAGTGGAAGACGGTAATGGAGTCGGAGTTGGCGTTGGTTCTGAAGGAGTGAAACTTCCGCCGCCTCCTGATGGTACCTGTGGGCTCGTCGAAGGAACTGGGCTTGTTGAAGGAGATGGGCTTGTTGAAGGACTTGGGGTTGGGTTTGAAGTGGAAGCCACAAATTTTTTAACTGTTATCTTTGCTGCTGCATCCAAAGTACTAGGAGTGCTTAGGTATAGTCGGTAAGCATTGCTAACAGTATTGAAACATAATAGGTTACCTTCAAAACTGATTATGCCAGTAGTGTTATCATATGTAATTGGCGTTTTGTTACCAGAAGAAAATTCAATTTGCTTTTCGGCAGAAGAAGATACATATTCGCCTGTTGAATTCATCAAGTAAGTATTGGAACCTTCTTTCACTACCTTGAATATTGAAGATGCCGATTCTGTTTTTCCTTCGTTGTAGTACCACCAATTGTTATCAATCGATGATGTCAAGGTTTTATTTTGTTCCGAATCATAAAACACAATCAAATCCCCTGTTTGTAAGGTGCCAAAATCCGTAATATTTGTAAAGCTGCCGCTGGATACATCCGGTGTTGGACCTGACGAAGGAGTCGGATTTGATGACGGTGTTGGATCTGACGAAGGTGTTGGATTTGATGACGGTGCTGGATCTGACGAAGGTGTTGGGTCTGATGACGGTGCCGGATCTGAGGATGGTGTTGGGTCTGATGACGGTGCCGGATCTGATGAAGGTGTCGGGTCTGACGAAGGTGTTGGCGGTGCACTTGGGTCTGGTGTTGATGTTCCGCCTCCATTGCTTGGTGTTGGATAACCTGTCGGTTCATCAAGACCAAACAAATCCCATGCAAGTTCCGGATAGTCGATAAAAACATTACGATTTCCTTGAATATCTTCGTTTAGGTCGTTACGGCTCATTTCCCAGGTGTCAACGGGGTCTTCTTGCATCCATTGAAGTAACGTATCAAGACTTTCAATAACAGGTTTTCCGTCGTTTCCGCCGTCATCTCCGGCTTGCTGTTTACTGCTATCTTGTGTAAATAAATTTCGTTCATCCCAGCGCACGTATACATATAAAAAGATGCGGGCAACATCGCCTTTTACATTATCTAAGGGCTCAAATAATCCATTGCCTGTGGAATTGTACCAACCTACCGTTTTACCATTGTTGATAACCGTTTTATAGTTGGAAAGTTTTGAGGTTACATTACCCATGGTATAATTGCTTCTTGTAGAGTTAACTTTTTCATTGGTTGGTCGTAAATGATGCAGGTCAGCACCGCCACCACTTTGATAAAAGCTGGCGCGGCTTTTTGGCCAGACGTGTTCACGATTAAATTTCTCACTGTATTCATCGGAATAGAACAACACAGTACCTGCTTTTCCGTCTTCGGCATCGGTGTATTTCCAATAGCTTGGTAAAGAATCGTAAGTAACCGATTTTGTCATAGTTTTCGTCATTAATGTTTCGAGTTCATTTTTTAATGAGGTCTTATCCAGAGAATTAAATGTGCTTTCATAGGAAAATTTATTGTTGTAATTAGTCTGATAATAGCTGACTGCGTCGCTACTAAGAGATGTAGCAACGGTATCACGGTGCCCTTTGTTGTAGGACTGATAAGTTGTTGCTGCACTTATACTTTGAGGCGTGGCAATCGGTAGCATACCAATTGTCATTGCGATTACTAAAGTATAAGCAAGAAACTTACTTCGCATTTTTACTTTCATAACATACCCCCATACCCATTTTTAAAGTAACATAATTTACGCTTGCCAGTGTGCAAACAAGCTATCCTAATGCTTATGTAAAAAATTATAAAGACATGCTTCATTTTTAAAAAAATTTTATTTTTATAAAAACGTATTATCAGGAATCTGGAATAGATAGCCTCGAAGTAGATTTATAAAGATAAGGGCATATAGAAAATCCAAACCTTATTAAGTAAATGCATAATTCTGTTTGATAGCATTTACTTAATAAGGTTTGGATTATATTTTCGTTGTAAAATTATAATTGTTTTTTATTAAATTGGCAGTGCTGATACAAATTCATACATGAGTATAAAGTGACAAACACTTCCAGCTAATACAAAAATATGGAATACTTCATGTGAGCCAAAATTTTTGTGTTTGCTATTAAAGATAGGGAGTTTAAGAGCATAAATAACTCCACCTACTGTATAGATAACACCACCCGCTAATAACCATAGAAACGCTCCAATTGGAAGTGCTTCCATAATCGGAGTAAACGTAAGGACGCACATCCAGCCCATACCAATATAAATAACGGAAGAAACCCACTTTGGACAAAATACCCAAAATGCTTTGAGAATCATACCAAGGATTGCGATGGACCAAATTAAGACAAGCATCCCGATACCACGCGTTCCACCTATTACGATAAGGCAGATGGGTGTATAACTTCCGGCAATCATAACAAAAATCATCATATGATCACATTTTTTGAGGATACGATTTATTCTTGGGGAAATATCAAATGTATGGTAAACCGTACTTGCAGTATAAAGTAAAAACATACTTACGATAAAAATAAGCAAAGAAATCGTATAAACAGGATTAGGCTGACTATGTGCCTTTATTAATAAAGGTGTGGCAGCAAATAATGCCATCATCATACCTATAAAATGTGTAATTGCACTTCCGGGATCTTTTGGTCCTTTTTCTCTTAACTGTTTCATCGAATAACCCCTTTCATAATAAAAAATACTTGTAATGGTTAATAAAAATACAACATATAGTAATTAATACTATGTGGTGTAATTATTATATTATATTATGTTAACCAGAATTGCAATGTTTATTTTAAATCTTTTAAATTTTATTGCTTGTCATGTATTGAGTAAAAATAGCATATAAAATATTCAACGGGGTAAAAAATCCAGTTGAAAAAGATTTAAACAAATATGTATTCAAAAGGGGGAGTATTAATGAAATCGTTTGCAAAGCGATGTTTGGCAGTGATGTTAAGTATCATAATGGTGCTAACTATGATTCCTGTCAGCGGATATGCAGAACAAAGTGTTGGCACTTTTGAAAAGATCAGTAGTGCAGCGGAACTTACTTCGGGTAAGTATGTAATGGTAGTGAATAGTGGATATGCTATGGGTATATTTGATGGCTCATGGATTACCGCCACGCAACTTACTGCTACGGATGGGAAGATAATAAATCCCGATAGTAGTTTGATATGGTCATTAACTGTTTCAGCAGATCAAGTAGTTTTAACCGATCCAAATGGAAAATCGATTAAACCTAAGACTGCTAATAATGGAATATTAGAGGGGAATTATTCATGGACAGCTGTCGAGAACAATGGAACCTTTACTTTTAAATCAGCAGCAGCGGATGCCGTGACCTTAGCAAGTAATTCTACTGATACGAATAATCCAAATAAGTTTCGTGGTTATAAAAATACTACAGTAACTAATCCAAAATATAGTTCAGCATATAAAACCTTGTTTACGTTATACAAATTAGGTGAAAGTCAGCCTCCAGTTGAAGTTAAGAAAGCGCAAGCGCCAACAGCGAGCCAGCCAAGTGGTTCAATTGTTGCTTCTGGTACTGAAATTACACTTACCAGCACAGAAATAGGAGCAGTAATTCAGTATACTATGACATCTCCTACAGATACTTGGATGGATTATTCAACTCCAATCAAAATTACCGCAGATACTACGATTTATGCGAAAGTATTAGCAGATGCATCAGGTACCTATACGGAGAGCGATGTTGCAGTATTTAACTATACACTGGAAGGTGGGGGCACACCAGAACCTACACCAAAAGCAGCAACACCAACAGCGAGCCAGCCAAGTGGTTCAGTCGTTGCATCTGGTACTGCAATTACACTTACCAGTACACAGACGGGAGCAGTGATTCAGTATACGACGGTTTCTCCTGCTGGTATTTGGATGGATTATTCAACGCCAATTACAATTACCGAGGATACTACGATTTATGCAAAAGTATTAGCAGACAAGGCAGGTACCTATACGGAGAGTGATGTTGCAGTATTTAATTACATACTTGCTAAAGATCCGTTAGATCCGACGCTAAAAGACCCGATTACAACAATTCCGGCTGGTGCTATGAGCATAAAGGAAGTTCTCGATAAAACGACCGCTACGAGTGCTAATAATGCTCCGACATTTACTGTAGTTGGGCAGATTGTTTATCAGTATGGAAGTAATGGTGCGTTAGATTCAGCAATTTTAGAGGATGTTATTGATGATCAGATTTATGCATTGCCGGTATATGTCAAAGGTGGCTTGGCAAACAATATTGGTGATATTGTAAAAGTAACGGGTGCTGCTTATAAATTTAATGGACTTCCGCAGTTGGCTAGCCCGACAACGGAAGTGCTTACAAAAGCTGCTGATGTTACATGTGTGATACAGCCACAGGAATTTTCCGGGCTTGATGAAGTGTTGGCAGCAAAGGATTCTTTACTATCGGAGTATATTGTAATTAGAAATATAACTCTTGGTACATATGTGAGTGGTGATAACACGATAGTAACCGATGGCAACGGAGTAACAATGTCAATACATAAAGCAGCACCTTATCCAGATGGAGTATCGGCTGGTGAAAAGGTTGATTTGTATGCTGCGATGTCTAAATATAAGACAACCGACCAGCTTCGTAATGGTAGTTCGGCGGATTATAGAATAAACAATGATACAAAAGCGCCTACAATAGCATTACCTACATTTGACAGTGCAGAATTAGGAAAAGACTATAAGATTTCTGTAACGATTACGGATAATCTAGCGGTATCCGGAGCAACATTGACTTATACAGTAAATACCGATTCGAAAGAAGTTGCTTTGGTACAGAGCACTTTGGATACGACAAAATGGGAAGTAACGATTCCTGGAAACGTATTTACTTCAAAAGTTTCTAGTTTTAGCGTTAAAGTAACAGCAAAAGACAAAGTGGGAAATACAGCAACCACCGATGTAGAAGTAATATCAGTTGCAGATGCACCACAGGTTACAGGCGTGACACCTGCCCGCAATGGAAATACTGGAGACGAAAAGAAGCCGCTCATTAGCATAACGGCTACGAATATTGGGTCAGATCCGACTGCAAAGCTTACGTTAAAAGCAGGCGAAATGGTTAAACTAGATGCGGTTTCCATGAGTTATTCAAAGGGAACATTTTCCTATACACTATCTGAGAATCTTGGTGATGGACGCTACACAGCAAACGTTGTGATTACCCGTGCAGATGGAAAATCTACAACTTATGAGTGGACATTTACTGTAGGTACACTAAAATATAGTCTGTACTTTGGACAGTTACATAGCCATACAACCTATTCTGACGGTGCTGGAACTTTAGATGATGCTCTCGATTATATTAGTAAAATTAACGAAAGTGATAATATTGATTTTGTTGCATTTACAGATCATTCTAATTATTTTGATTCAAAAAATGCAGTTAACTCGGAAAGCGCGCTCTACGATAAGAGCTTAATGACAAAAGAAAGTCAAGAATTATGGAATAGTTATAAGGATAAAATAGCTGCTTTTAACAGTTCTAAGACAAATAACGGAGTGATCGCACTTGGTGGTTTTGAAATGACTTGGTCTGGTGGCCCAGGACATATAAATACCTATAATACAGCAGGTATTGTTAGCCGTAATAATACAACGTTAAACAATAAAACAGGGGATGCTGGTATGAAGGCATATTATGCCCTTTTAAGCAAGTCAGAAGGTGCTGGCTCGATAAGTCAGTTTAATCATCCGGGAAAAACCTTTGGAACTTTTAATGATTTTGCTTACTGGGATCCTATTATTGATACCCGTATTGATTTGCTTGAAGTAGGAAATGGGGAAGGTGCGATTGGAAGTGGCGGATATTTCCCATCTTATAGTTATTATACAATGGCATTAGATAAAGGATGGCATGTAGCTCCGACAAATAACCAGGATAACCATAAAGGCAGATGGGGAAATGCAAATGAAGCTCGTGATGTTATCATAACGGATGATTTTACAGAACAAGGCATCTACGATGCAATTAAGAACCATAGAGTATATGCAAGCGAAGATAAAAATTTAGAAATTTTATATACAGTAAACGATCAATTGATGGGAAGTATTATTGAAAAAGTACCAGAAAAATTAAACATTAACATAGCATTAAATGATATAGATGATACAATTAAAAAAGCAGAATTGATTGCAAATAGTGGTCGTGTCGTTATGGCTTGGGATGTAAATTCGCAGAGCAAAGAACTTACAGCAGAACTTACTCCAGATTATAGTTACTATTATGTAAGGGTAACACAAAAAGACGGAGACCTTGCGGTGACCGCACCGGTTTGGGTTGGTGATGCGATAACACTTGGAATTTCAAGTGTAGAGAGCAGTACAAGTACACCAGTTACGAATGAAGAAATGACTATTAAAACAACCTTGTTTAACAGCGAAACAGCAGATGCTACCATAAAATCCTTGACCTATAAGCTCGATGGTAACATTTTAGAACAATATAGCAATCTAGGCACCGTAGCAAAAGCTTCAAGCTTTGTAAGTACACATACGTTCACTCCTACAAAAGCGAAGGTACAGAATATATCAGTAGAAGCTGTTCTTACTCTAAATAGCGTGGATTACAGTTTTGTAAAGGATTTGGAATTAGACGTTAGAGATGCGAATAAACTGGTATATGTAGGAATTGATGGTAGTCACTTTAACGAATATGTAGCCGGAAATTACAAAGATATGATGGGCAATTTTAGCTCCCTTGCAGCACAAAGCAATGTAAGATGCGTTATTCTTAATAGCAGTGATGAGTTGATTGCAGCAGCAAAAAATGAAAATGGTAAGTTTAAAATGCTTGTATTGACTGCGCCAAGTCGTCGTAATGGTACGGTATTAAGAGAACCATACTCCAACTACTTGGATACAGAAATAGCAGCAATTAAAGGATTTTCAGAAGCAGGTGGAACTTTGGTTTTGTGTGGATGGTCTGATAATTACGAAAATTATAAATCCTTTAAAGCCGATGATCATATGGCGGCACAGCAAAATAAGCTGTTAAAGGCTATTGGAGCTTCCTTACGTATCAGTGATGATGGAACTTGGGATGACGTATTGAGCGCTTACAAACCAACCGATAAGAATGATAATAATAAAGCAAGATTGTACTTGTCATCCTACAACTGGGATAATGCGTTAACCAAAGGTATTGTGTATGACGCAAATAATCAAAATGACAACAAATATACACAACTTTTCAGTCAGTATGGTGGCGGTAGTATTTATGTAGTAGACAAGAACGCAAATCCTACTTCAACGTTACCAAGCACCGTATCTCCAATTGTATTTGGGCATGCTTCTACTTATTCAAAAGATTGTGATAATGATGGTCTTGGTGGAAGTTCTACACCGAAATATGCATATGCAAAAGATGATAATCGTTTGATGGTGCTTGCAAGTGAGACGGTAACACATGCAAATGGTAACCAGTCACTAGTATTGGTTGATGGTGCGGCATTTATGAGTAATTTTGAAATCCAAGCTAAGGCAGAAGATAAAGATACCAATGCAGAACTTAATTATGCTAATTATACGATTCTACAAAACCTAATACAGTATTTAAATCCAACAAAGATAGATAAAATCTCAGATGTTCAAAAAGAAAAAGAAGAGGGAATTAAGTTTACAGTAGAAGGTATTGTAACCTCCAATGCTTCCGGATTTGATAAGAACACAGCATTCTTTGATTGTATCTATATACAAGACGATACCGCTGGTATCAATGCATTTCCAGTAGCTGGTGAATATAAAGTTGGTCAAAAGGTTCGTATTACAGGCACGACTTCTTCCTATCAGCAAGAAAGACAGTTGAAGGTTAGCAGTACTACATTGGTAGATGATAGTATTACAAAAGTAACACCAAAAGAAGTTACAGCAAAAGAGATTAACGATAAAACATATCTGGGAAGTCTTGTAAAGATTTCGGGTACGGTGGTAAGTTTCGAGCTAGCTAATGGAGCAGTACAGACGATTATGGTAAGAGATAAGAATGGCAATGATGCTCGCATCTTTATTGATGGTTATATTACAACAAATAAAGTAATTGCAAATCTTGCAGAAGGTTGCCAGATTACGGCAGTTGGACTTTCATCTTATGATAATACGTTTAAAGGACTTCCTGCCCGCATTCGTATTCGAGACCGTGCAGATATTGTATGTACAGCATACCAAGGACCTACAGGTCCAGTTGTTAATCCGGGTACACCTACAACGCCACAAAAACCTACCACACCGGAAAAACCTACCACATCAGAAAAAGGTAAAGTTGTTGTGATGGATAAGGTGGAAACAGTTAAAACAGAAATTAAAACCAAAATAGTAGCAGCGACAGAAAAAAATGGAGCTTTTTATTCTTCGGATGGAAAGAAAATTGTGAATGCTATTGTTAAGACTGAGGATGGTAAACGGTATATCTTAGATCAAAATGGCAAAAAATATGTTTCTTCGATTATTAAAACAGACAATGGCAACCAATATATCACAGATGATACAGGTGCTGTTTTAACGGGCTCAATAGTAGAAGTAAATGGAAAAAAATACTATACTACAAAGAAAACAGGTAAAATTGTGAAAGGTAAAGTATTTAAGCTAGATGGCAAGAAATATGTTGCAGGCAAATCTGGTAAATTAATCACTTTAAAATGGGTAACAGTGAATGGTAAGAAATACTATTGTGATAAAGACGGTGTTGTTACGAAAACAAAATAGTACATTTTCTGTAATAATGCAAAGCGGATATGTAAAGTGAATATGTAAAAGAATGGGCTGTTGCTAACTATCGAAAGGTTGGTAATAGCCCCATTTTTATTTGAAAGCAGTTAAATATGCAATGATTAATCAGCTAAAACATTATAGTAATCTTATATATAAAGCATATTGCAAAGTTTATTTTAAGTACTTGTAAAATTTTTTCAAATCAAGGGAATCCTGTTTTAATACAAGAATAACTGTGTTAGAATGGAACAAATTATTTTGAGAGGAGAAAAAAATGGAAATTGAAGTTGGCGAAGTTATCAAAATGAAAAAAGCACATCCATGTGGAAGCAAAGAATGGAAGGTGCTTCGTGTAGGTATGGACTTTCGTTTAGAATGCATGGGATGCGGTCACCAGATCATGATTGCAAGGAAATTAGTGGAAAAGAATATTAGGGGAAAAGTTGAAAAATAGAAATTTTGTGCTAAACAATTTTTTTGGCGAAAAAAAATAATTGTATAATGTATACAAAATATTATGACAAAAAACGTAAAAAAGATTTAAAATTACAATGAAAAGGACATGTGGCACTATTAAATCATTATGCACTGTGATAGCATTTATAATACTCGTATAGGGAAATTTATCCATGTTTTAGGAGGATGAGTGGGTATCAAGTTATAGGAGAGCTTGAATAATTAAGGGAAAAAACATTTAAGAGAGAGGAATAAGGAGGAAAAAGTATGAGTTCTATTATGAAACAGAAAAGTAAACAACGTGTGATTTCCATTATTATGGTAATCGCTATGGTGATTACAAGTTTACAGTTGGGGACAACTACAGTATCAGCCGCAACAGGATCATCGTTTGCGAGCTGTTTTAAAGAGGGAGATTTGAACCTAAAGGAAGCCTATATTGAAAGTAATTTAGGCACTGGAAAGAGTATTATAGGACAAGTTACATACAAATATGGTACTAATATAATCTTACAAGATGAAATTGGAGGAGAAGTAGTAGGATTTGTAGTATATGACAATAAAAACACATACAACATTGGTGATGTAGTAAGAGTCAAGGGAACTATCAAAAATTACAATAATTTGATAGAAATGGATTCGGTTGTTGCTGGTAGCGTTGAGGTTCTTGATACGAAGACAGCAATGAAAGCTCAGGAAGTAACCATTGATCAATTAAAGAAAAATCCAAATGACTATATATCGGAGTATGTTGTGATCAAAGCAGCTACATTAGGAACCTATTTATCTACAGGAAACACTCCATTAACAGATGCAACAGGTACAATCAATGGATTTAAATTGGCATCCTATGCAACAGTTGCAAAAGAAGGAGATGTGGTTGATTTTTACGGTGTATTGACCGTTTTTAAGACAGATTATCAAATGAAAAACAATGCTTCAAGTGATTATATTCCTTATGGACCTACAATAGATACTTCTGTGAATGTAGAGGTAGCATCGTGGACGGGTACTGCAACTCCTGCAGGTATTACGATTGTAAATGCGGATAAGGGTGCCACAGGGTCTTCAATTGTTTGCTCTGATGGTGGAAAATTGACAAATGGTACTGGTGCTTATGAAAGTAAAATCTGTTTAAACAACTGGACAATGGATAAATATTATGAAATTAGCACAACCAGTAAAGGGGTTGGTAATCTTACTTTAAATTACACAATGAGAAGTACAAAAGCTGCTCCAGGAGAATTTAAAGTATTATATAAAGCGGATGATAAGGAATGGGTAACATTAGATAAGACTTATAGCTTTCCAATACTTACGGCAACATCCAATCAGGAATTTAGCGTTACATTACCAGAAGGTGCTAATAATGCGGAAACATTATTAATCCGATTGCAACCAGCTTCAACGAAAACTGCTGGAGGTGGTGCTACATTTACACCGTCTGCATCATCTACAAATTATTTATTTGAAATTTCACTTAATGGTAACCCAATGGATGGTCCTGGTATTGTATCTGTAGCAAAAGCAGATCCTGTATCTGGAGCAGTTGCGAGCGGAACATCAATTACTTTAACAAGTAAGAGTTCTACTGCAACTATCTACTATCAATATAATGATAGAGAAGTACAAGCTTATGATCCTGCTAATAAGCCTGTATTTGATGAATTGCCAGCTAAAGTTGTAACATATGCTAAATCTGGAACAAATGAAAGTTTTAAAATGGTATATAACTATACGCAGGCTCAAGTTGCTACGGTTAAAATTAACCCTAGTAGCATGTCGGTAACAAAAGGTACTTCTTTACAATTGTCTTGTGAAACAGAAGGTGCTGTTATTTCGTATTCATTAGATAATGGGGCAAACTGGATTTTATATGATAAAAGTAATTTATACAAGTTGGAAACATTTCCGATAAATGTATCTGTAAAAGCTAGCAAGGAAGGGTATACAGATAGCGCAGTTAAGTCCGTAACTTATATAGAAAGATTAAATGAAAATTATAATAATTATTTTGGACAGATTCATTCGCATACCGATATTTCTGATGGTACAGGAAGCTTGGATGATGCATATAAATATGCATCTCAAGAGAATAAGAATATTGATTTCTTAGCTGTAACAGATCATTCACACTATTTTGATGAAAAAGGAAATGAAAGTAAAGTAAGTTTAAAAAATGGAACAGCTAGTGCAAATTGGATGAACGCTCACACTGTGGCAGATAATTATACAAATGACAAATTTGTCGCTATATATGGTTTTGAGATGACCTGGAGTGGACAACCAGGACATATGAATACATATAACACAAATGGATTTTTGGATCGTACAATGAGTACATATTCTACTGGTAGAACAGGACTTCAAAGCTATTATACAGCATTAAAAGAAGTGCCTAATTCAATAAGCCAATTTAATCATCCGGGAACTACATTTGGTGATTTCTTTAACTTTGCCTACTATGATCCAGAAATTGATAAATTAGTAAACTTGATTGAAGTTGGTAATGGTGAAGGTGCAATCGGAAGCTCAGGTTATTTTCCTTCTTATGAATATTATACGCGTGCGTTGGATAAAGGTTGGCATGTAGCGCCTACCAATAATCAAGATAATCATAAGGGTAAATGGGGAGATGCAAATACGGCTAGAACCGTTATTCTAGCTGATACTTTAACTAGAGATAGTGTATATGATGCAATGCAAAACATGCGTGTTTATGCAACAGAAGATCAAGACTTGAAGATTCAATACAAATTGAATGGTTGTGATATGGGAACTATTATTGCAGACAAACCAACCGAAGTTAATATTAAAGCTAATTTAGCGGATCCTACTGATAATGAAGAAACAAAAGTTGAAGTTATTTGTAATGGTGGTGTGGTAGCAGGTACGAAAACCCTTGCGAATGGTAACGGCGATATAGAATTTGTATTAAATGCTGACTATGCATACTACTATTTACGTATTACTCAGGCTGATGGTAATATTGCTGTAACTGCGCCAGTGTGGATTTCTGAGGTTGAAGCTGTTGGGCTTAGCGGAATGAGTACAAGCACAATTCTACCATTAAAAGATCAGGAAATTGAAGTGACAACCGGTTTCTTCAATAATGAAAAAGACTCCTTGCTGATAAATTCTGTTGATTATTATATTGGAGATCAAAAAATTAACAGCATTGATTTAACTGATAGTAATAATGCAAATATCAAAGAATTGAAATCGGAGTCAGAAGCAAGCTATAGTTTCAAATTTAAATATTCTGGTGTTGGAAAGATTGAAGTTGTAGCAAAAGTAAAAGCAACGCTTGCTGGAAATGAAAGAGCATACTCCGATAAGCTAGCTTTGGAAGTAATAGATTCTAAAATGACAAGCAAAATAGTTGTTGATGCTGGACACACAAATGCTTATGTTGATGGAAATTATAAAGACAGCATGGGTAATTTTGCGGTAATTGCTGCACAGGAGAGTATGCAAACTATAATCGAAAAAGAGATTACAGCAGATACTTTAAAGGATTGCAGTTTGTTGATTATTTCTGCTCCTGATCTTGATACGGGAAAACGTTTTGAAGATGAGTTTATTGCTACTGTAAAAGACTATGTAGATAGAGGCGGTTCTATAATTATCTGTGGAATAACAAATTATAAAGATAATGATAAGCTACAAAGATCTACCGAAATCAATAAATTATTAAAAGGTATTGGTGCGACTACAAAGGTGAATAGCGACCAGTTGGAAGACAATACAACTAATGGTGGTCAGCCACAACGTTTGTATCTCACAAACTTAAATAAAGATGCAGCTGTTATGAGCGGGGTAGTTGATGGACAGGTATACAGTGCATATCGTTCTTGCGGAGTTCTTCCAAATGCAGATGCAGTAGCTTCTGGCAAAACAGAGGTTTTAGTACGAGGACATGCAACAACAGAATCTATTGATAGATCAACAGGGAAAGAAAAACTTCGTGTAGAAGTTGCTCCAGGAGAAAGCATTAATCTGGTTTGTGAAACAGTAGGTCCAAAGAATGCAGATGTTTTTGTTGCTGGTACAGTATTTATGTCTAATTTCGAAGTAAAAGTAGAAATGGATAATGCAAATGATTTACAGTACGCAAATAAAAATATTATTGTAAATATATTAAAGAAAAATAAAAAAGATATTGCTATAACATCTATTGCAGAAATGCGTAAAGGTAAATTAGGAGAAGCATTTGCGATAGAAGGGTATGTAACGTCAAGTAGTAACAATTTCGAAGGTGCTCTTTATGTACAAGATAATACAGCTGGTACAATTGTATTTCCAATTACTCAAGAAGGAATTAAGATTGGACAGAAAATTCGTATTGAAGGATATGTAGATGAATATCAAGGAGACAAAGAACTACAGGTTAAGAGTTTTAAACTTCTAGAAGGAAATAAAGTCTATGCTCCAACTGTACTTACAACTGCACAGGCAGCTAATTATGATAAATTTGGTGGTCTATTAGCAACAGTTACAGGTACAGTTACAGAGGTTAATAATAATGAGTCTACAAATAAGATTGAAACAATTAAAGTAAAAGATTCAAGTGGAGTTGAAGCCATTATTTTCCTTGATGGATATATAAAAGCCTCTGGAGAAGATGTAATCAATAATATTGTAAAAGTTGGAGCAGAGATAACATCAACAGGATTTGTATATTCACATCCTGCTACAGGGGGCTCGAAAAATGAAACTGTTTTAAGAGTTCGTGATCGATCTGAAATTATACCTGCATATGTTTATTCTGGACCAGCAGGTGGAACAGTAAAGCCTACACCATCAAAACCAGAGGTTCCATCTAAAGTTGAAGCAGTAAAAACTGAAATTTCTACAAAACCGGTTACAGCAACAGAAAAAAATGGTATGTTTTATTCTGAAGATGGCAAGAAGATTACAGAAGCAATGGTTAAAACAAAGTCTGGGGAGAAGTACATTGTTGATGAAAAAGGAGAAAAATATGTTTCTTCTATGGTGTCTACTAAAGATGGCAACAAGTATATCGTTAATGATGAGGGTTCAGTTGTTACTGGAAAAATAGTAGAAACCAATGGGAATAAATACTATACCACCAAAGCAACGGGTAAGGTTGTTACAAACAAAATAATTAAGATAGAAAAAACAAAATACTATGCTACAAAAACAGGTGCATTCGCAATTGGCAAAATTGTAAGTGTAGATGGCGATTTATACTATACTACAAAGAATACGGGTAAAATTGTTGCAAACAAACTTGTTAAAATTGAAGGTAAGAAATATTTTGCTACAAAGACAGGTAAATTAGCTATTTCAAAATGGGTTACAGTAGATGACAAGAAATACTACTGTAATAAAGATGGAATTATTACAAAAACAAAATAGTAAATTTATAATGTGAAACAGATAAGCGAATCATTTATTGATTCGCTTATCTATGTTTAAATATATATAAATTGGAGAAAAAATGAAAAATCAGATTAAAATTAGAATGATAACAATTTTAGTATCCATAATTTTATTTGCAGGATGCTATTGGTATGTTAATAATATTATGAATCAAAAGCCAAATGTAGAAGAAGGAGCCACTACTTATGCAAAAGCGAGAGTTCTGGAACTTCTATCGGATGATACACAGATTGATGAGGACTATGAAGGCGCCTTAAGAGGTAAACAAGAAATAATTGTTCAGATTACGGAAGGAATAAGAAAAGGTGAATCTTATCAAATTACTAATTATTTGAGTGCACTTTTCAATATTGATTGTCAACAAGGTACAAAAATAGTTGCACGTATAGATGAGCAAAGTGATGGAGAGATAGAAGTTTCTGTATACAGTTATAATCGAGAGATTTTCTTAATTGGGGCAATTGCTATCTTTATGGCATTGCTTTGTGTTATAGGCGGAAAGAAGGGGATTATGTCCTTGTTAAGCCTGATATATACTTTGCTAAATATCTTTTTTGTATTAATTCCTGCGTTATATTTTGGAGCCCCTATTTTGCCCACAACGATTGGAGTTATTGTAGTTACTAATGTGGTGTGTTTTATTATGATTGATGGGGTTAATAAAAAGACGATAACTGCAGTTCTAGGTACTACCACAGGAGTAATAGCAGCAGGAATTTTTGCTTATATTATTGGAAAGATGGCACATGTTACAGGGTTCCATACAAATGAGGCTGAGGAACTTTTGCTAGTTTGCAGAGACTATGGGCTTACTATAACGAATCTATTTACTGCGGGAATATTAATATCCGCACTTGGTGCTGTTATGGATGTTGCAATGAGTATTTCATCTGCAATGAATGAACTACATACATTAAATCCTGCTTTACATGCCAAAGATTTATTCAAATCTGGAATGAATATTGGACGTGATGCAATGGGGACTATGTCAAATACGCTGATTCTAGCATTTGTAGGTTCTTCGCTTAATTTAATTATTATGATATATTCATATGATGTTCCACTTACACAATTATGGGCAACGGATTTGGTAGCAAGAGAGATTATTCAGGGAATATCTGGAAGCCTTGGTATTATATTAACGGTACCATTTGTTGCTTTCTTCGGCTCTGTTATAATGAAAGGAACAAAACAGGAAATCCAGTTTGAGGAAAAAACAATAAAAACTGTAAAAAAGAAACAAAGAAGAAGGGGTAAATAAAAACAATATTGTTAAAAGAATCCACAATAAATTTCTGAATATGGAATTTATTGTGGATTTTTTACAATAAAAGGAGACTTGTGACCTTTGATTCGAAAGAAGATTGTACTACACTTAATTTGTAAATTTATGTAAAAGAGGGTATATAATGAAAGGAGAAAGTGTTTTATGAATTTATTCAAAAAAACGAAACGAATAATGGCCATAACTTGTGCATTAGCTATGACAATTACTTCCATTCAAGTAACGCCAATCGTTTCAAGGGCAGCAGTTGGGGAGAGTACAAAGTTTGCTGTTTTATCAACAACGGATCTACATGGAAAGTGTTGGGGGACAAATATTTTAAATGATACGGTTGTTAAAAATAGCTTATTAAACATTTCCACAGCGGTACAGGGGATTCGCACTCATTATGGTAAGGAAAATGTAGTTTTGATCGATAATGGTGATACGTTCCAAGGAACACCGGTATCTTCCTACAACATTATTTCTACAGATACTAGCTTCACAGGGGAAACGCCTATGGCAATTGCCCTCAAATACTTGGATTATGATGCATTTGTATTAGGGAATCATGAGTTTAACTATAATTGGGATGCAATGAAAAAGATATATAGCTACTTGGAAAATAATGCAATTGATGTAGATAATGACAATGTGGCGGATGCAGCAGTTCCTGTACTGGCAGCAAATCTTGTTTATAAAGAAACAAAAGACGGTCATACTGCAGATCAAAATGTATTTACACCATATACAACAAAAACAATTCAAGTAGGTGGACAAGAGTTTAAAATCGGTATTTTGGGGTTGGAAAATACCGATTGTACACGCTGGGATGTGTCGGATAACTATCCGAATATCAGTTTTTCACATCTGACGAATCCATCTTGTGATATGGCTGTAGAAGCTCAAATGTATGTTGACAAGATGAAAGCAGAAGGCTGTGATTTCATCATAGCTTCTTACCACTCAGGGCTTGGTACATATTCTGAATCAGAAGCATTACAATTTGCTACAAATACAGAAAATCAGGGGCTTCGTGTAATCAAAAAAACATCAGGAATTGATATGCTGATTACCGGACATGATCACTCAGATGCTTATTCTAATACAAGCTATACCAATAAGGATGGAAAAAATGTATTAGTAGTAAATGCTGGTGGAACAAATCTGACAAAAACAGAAATTACGGCTACAGTGACAGGAGACGATGCATTTGATGTTGCTGTGACTGCAAATGGAAAAAATGTTGATGTAACGACTTTTAGTAAAGACACAATACTAGAGGGCCTCATTCAAAGTTATGCCACAGCTGCAACTGCTTACGTTGGTAAAGAATGTGGCACCTTGAATGCAGGATGGGATACAAAGACAAACTTCTATTTAGAACAAACGGATACCATTGATTTAATAAACCGTGCACAAATTGATATGGGAACTAAGTACCTGAATCAAAAATATGCATCAGGTCAGGCAATTGATATTAATGCTTTAAAGCAAAAATATGGTGACGACTACACATTAGATGTTGATATGTCAAGTACATCGGTTGTAGTTTCCGATAACTATACAGTAAAAGCGGGAACGCTCTCCATGAAGGATATTTATAAGTTTTATAAATACGATAATAGCCTTTATGTTGTTCCTTTAACAGGTAAACAGATTAAGGATGCACTAGAATTTGTAGCAGAAAAGAAATTAACCGCTACAGTTAAAAATGGGGCAATGGTTTATAAGGGCGGAGATTTTACAACACCTGTTTTCTATGGACTAGATTTCAAATATGACTTATCGAAACCAGTAGGAAGCCGCGTTGAAATTACTGGATTCAAAGATGGAAAAGCATTCAATTTGAATCAGTATTACAATGTAGCAATTAATAACTATCACCTAAATAATGCAGAAGGACCCTTTGGTAATTACAAAACAACTGACGCAATTTGGTCACAAACAAATGATTTGGGTGGTGGCGTTGTTCAGGAATTAATTGCTGAATATGCATCAGGAGCAGCAATTACAGGTATTTCACCAGATGATTCTAAATGGGAGATCACTTGGAGTGGTGAGATTCCAAAAGAAAATGTTGTTACAACAAAACCAGTTGAAATTTGTGACCCAATCAGTGACGCAATTTTTGCGGGTGAATATGCGACTGCAGTTAATGTAAAAGTAGCAGCTGAAAAAACTTCTGGAACAGGTACGGTAATTGGCCAGGTTGTTTATACCTATTCAGGAGCAGCGATCCTTGAGGATGTTATCAATGGAGATATCTATGGATATATGATTTACGATAAAGACCATACATATAACATAGGTGATGTAGTAGCTGTTACAGGAACTTTTGTGAGTTTTTATGGACTGCCTGAGATGAAGCCATCGGCAGAGCCTAAAGTGATTGAATCTCAGGGAGCACAATTTGCAATTGCTCCAATCGTAAAGACAGCTAGTGAAATTACGGAAGCTGATATTAACAAATATGTGATCTTTAAAAATGTACCAGCTAACACAACAAAATTAACAGATAGTACAGGTTCTGTTCCAGTGCTTAGTGTAACTGGTCTTCCTACAGGTATCACAGAAGGAAGTGCAGTTGATGTAAAAGGTGTTATTACATATGATTATAGTGTATTAAAATTAAAAAGTGCGAATGATAACTATATTGCGCATGTTGACAATTATGATCCAATCACTGGAGCTTTTGATAGTGGAGTATCTAATATAAATGAAACTTTAGCAGCAGCTGTTAATGCTGATACTACAACTATGGGTCAGGTGGTATATGTTTATGGTGGATATAACAATGCTGCAAGTGAATTAAATGGAAAATATAGTGTAAATGCAATCCTTGAAGATGTTATCGATGGCAAAGTGGTTGCGATTCAGATATATGACACAAGAGATCAATCTAAGCTAACAGAAGCACAAAAATTGCATGTTGGCGATGTAGTGAAAGTAACTGGTAAACGTACAAATTACGGAAAAACCATAATTCTTCCACAAATTAGTTTAACAGCAACCGCTGGAAGTATTACAAGAGTAAAAACAGAAGTGGCATTCCAACCAGAAACAATCAATATTTCACAAATCAAAGATTATATTAATCATTATGTTCGTATTAATGCAGTGAAATTAGGAACCTACAATGGAGCAGGAAATACAACTTTTACCGACGCAACGGGAACTTCTTCTATTTATAAAGGTGCCGATATCCCAGCGAGTGTAACAGCTGCTCTTGCAGCAGATACTACAAAGAGTGCAAGTGTAGTTGGTGTTGCTTCTGGATATGAAACCACACAGTTTAGAATTGGATCTAGCTTTGATTATAGTGTTTACTCAGCACCTGTTGTAAAGCCGGATGATAATGCTTCTTACAAAATTCCTGTTTTTGAAACAAGTGATGTTCATGGATTTATACTAGATACATCATCTGGAGTAGAAAGCACCTATCAATATAGAATGGCATATATTTCAGATGCAGTAAATAAAATGAGAGATGCCAATGAAGGAGATGTTCTTTTGTTAGATGGTGGAGATATTTATCAGGGAAATCCAGTATCTAACTTGCAAGAAGGAAAAGCGATGACAGCAGCATATGATGCAATGAAATATGATGCAGTAGCGCTTGGAAATCATGAATTCGACTGGGGAGTAACAACTTTACTTGATTCCGATGGAACCATGGGAAGCTACAACTTAGCAAATGGAACAATCAAAGGAGACAGCACAATACCAGTACTTTGCGGCAATATCTATTACAAAGATACAAATAAAAGAGTCGATTTTACAAAAGACTATGTAATTCTAGATAAAAAGGGCGTTAATGAAAAAGGGGATACAAAGTCATACAAAGTAGCGGTCTTTGGTTATGCAGACGATTATTCAAAAGATATTATGACTGCAAGAATTGCACCATACAAAATAGCTGTGAGTGAATTGGCTAATATTCAGGCACAAGCAAAGAAAATGGAACAGGATGGAACGGTAGATGTTTCGATTCTTCTGGTTCATGCACAAGCAAAAGCAGTTGCTGAAAGTCTTGCATCTGATTGCGTATTCGATCTTGTTGTTGGTGGACATACACATGCAAGTCTTAATGGTGTTGCTTCCAATGGTATTGCATATATGCAGCCACAAAATCAGGCAAAAACATATGCTTATTCAGAAATTACAATTGATTCAAATAAAAAGGTAAGCGTTGAAAATTCAAGTAATAAGGCAGTATATGTAAGCGCTACAAAAGCTACTTTATATGATACCGCTGCAAACGCTACTCATTTGGATAAAAATATTATTACAATCAGTAAAGCAGCTACGGCGCAAGTCGCACCTATTATGAATGAAGTACTTGGAACGATTTCTGCAAATGTCACAAAAACAGCGATTGGTAAAAATGAAATGTCATCTGTAGCAGGTACATGGATGGCGGAGTATATGAATGCAGCGACTGGTGCAAAAGTATCCTTTACCAATGCGGGAGGACTCAGAACGGAATTCCTATTAGAGAACGGTGTAGCTTCTCGTAATTTAACAGCCGGTGATGTCTATACGATGGCACCATTTGATAATAAACTACCAACCTTCGAATTTACTTATGAGGAGTTGGTAAAATTATTAAATTATGCGATTAGTGCAAAAGGAAAAAAAGCGTTAGACTTACGTATGGGTGGTGCAACGGCCTATTATACAGGAGATAAGATAACGGCAGTTTTAATTGATGATACTTTAATTTACTATAATGGACAATATCAAGTAGATAAAGATACAAAGATTAAAGTTTGTACCAACGAATATATTTCTACTTATATTGGTTCACCATTTGAAGGAAAAACATCGATTGAGGCAGCTACAAATAAAGAAGTAGCAGTCGATAATGTATCTTATATTGCAGCCTTAAAAGCAGAATCTGCTAAAAACAAAGGAAAACTACATGTTACAACGCAAGCAACACTTGTAAATGGAGAATGTCCAACTGTTCCATATTATGGACCTGGTGCAGTAACACCAACAAAGCCAACAACACCAACGAAACCAGAAACTCCAACAAAACCAGAAAAAAGAGATGTGGTGGTAGTTGATAAAGCAAAAACTGTTAAAACAGAAATTGTTTCTGGTACAGTATCTGTTAAGGAAAACAAAGATGGTCTCTTCTATTCAGCGGATGGTAAAAAAGTTACCAATGCGATTGTAAAATCAGAAGATGATAGATTCATCCTTGACGAGGCTGGCTCAAAATATGTTTCTTCTGTTGTTGCAACCAAGGATGGTAAGAAATATATCACAAGTGATACCGGAGCTGTAATCACTGGAGCTATTGTAGAAGTAAATGGTGATAGATTCTATACAACCAAGAGCACAGGAAAAATCGTGACGGATAAACTTCTAAAACTGGATGGAAACAAATACTTTGCAACGAAGTCCGGAGCACTTGCTACGGGTAAGATTGTTAGTGTAGAAGGAAGCAAATATTATGCTACCAAGAGTACCGGTAAAATTATAACGGATAAGATCTTTAAACTAGATGGCGAAAAATATATTGCCAACAAATCTGGTAAATTGATTACATCAAAATGGGTAACAATAAATGGTAAACAATACTATTGCGATAAAAATGGTATTGTAACGAAAACAAAATAACGAATAAAAACCATACAAAATATTTATGAAACAATGGGGTGCGATTCTTAGAATTGTACCCCATTGTTTTTACACATTACTTTTATTGGAAAATTGTACTTGCATTGCCTAAAAAACTATGCTATACTTTTACACTGTGAGACGTTTAAAATTTTCCTTGTTCTCTATACTGATAATAGAGAGCCAGAGACCAAAAGGAGGTGCAAACAACTATGAATAAGTATGAATTTATATTAGTTGTAAATGCAAAAGTCGAAGACGATGATAGAGTAGCAACTTTAGAAAAAGTCAAAGGTTACATCGAGAGATTCGGTGGCACAATCGGTACTATTGATGATTGGGGCAAAAAGAGATTGGCTTATGAAATTCAAAAGATGAAAGATGGCTACTATTACATTATTAACTTCGAGTCTGATTCTACAACACCAGGCGAACTTGAGCAAAGAGTTCGTATTATGGATAATGTACTCAGATATTTATGCATTCGCGTAGACGCATAAGCATAGAGAAGGAGGTATTTCCTCATGAATAAAGTAATATTAATGGGTCGTTTAACAAGAGACCCTGAAGTTAGATATTCTCAAGGTGAAAATTCATCTGCAGTTGCTCGCTATACGTTAGCAGTTGATCGTAGATTTAAACGCCAGGGGGACGAACAAACCGCTGATTTTATCAGCTGTGTATCGTTTGGAAAAACAGCAGAGTTTGTAGAACGATATTTACACCAAGGTACTCGCATTACTGGTTGTGGAAGAATCCAGACCGGAAGCTATACCAACAAAGACGGAGTCAAAGTTTACACAACAGATGTTGTTATGGATGAAGTAGAGTTTGCAGAAAGCAAAAACGCAGGTGCAGACAACAATGCAGGAGGCTTTCAGCCAAGCGCACCTTCACCTAGCCACGCAGTTGGAGATGGCTTTATGAATATTCCGGACGGAATTGATGAAGAGTTACCATTTAACTAGGTTTTATATTAAAAAATGACATGCTGCGAAGCAGCGGATAAGGAGGTCATGATTATGCCATATAATAAGAGTGATAGAGGCGACAGAGCTGATTCTCCAATGAAGAGAAGAGGCGGAATGCGTAGAAGAAAAAAAGTTTGCGTATTTTGTGCTGATAAAGAACATAACACAATCGATTATAAAGACGTAAATAAATTAAAAAGATATGTATCTGAAAGAGGTAAAATTCTTCCTAGAAGAATCACAGGAAACTGTGCAAAACATCAGAGAGCTCTTACAGTTGCAATTAAGAGAGCAAGACATATCGCTTTAATGCCTTACACATTGGATTAATCCCTTATTTTACTAGGGTTCTAGAGGGTATGAGGTGTGGTTTACACGACTTGTACACACTTTGTGATAGGAAATAAAATTGAAACCATTCCATGGGAGACTGTGGGGTGGTTTTTTATTATCAAACAATTTGATGAGTTCCGCAACAAGAGTTGAAACTGGAATAGTGTTACAAAAAGCAAATCGAAATATATTTGAATTGTGTATAATTTTGCAAATAAATAAAAACCTTCGACAAATTTAATTGACAAAGTTTTCTTGTTGATATAAGATATTATTTGGTTTTATGGGCCTCTAGGCCTGTTTTATTGTTTTTGAAAGGGAGTATATATGAAATCAATTAAACAGAAATTAGTAATATCAACATTAGCACTTGTTATTCTGCCATTTTTAATTTCGAATTTCGCAACGAATTTTTACATGAAGAGTAGTTACCAAAAAGAACTAGCCGAAGAAAATAAAGCATTAGCAACAACATTGGCAGATCAAGTTACATCATTTATTCAAAGAGGTTTTTCTATCACAGAACAGATCACATTTAATAATGACGTAAAAGGGTTTGTTCCAGAAGCACAGTCTAAGGTCATAAAAGATGTTATAGATAAAAATTCATACTTTGATCTTCTCTATATTCAAGGTACAGATGGAATGCAGACGGCAAGAACGAGTGGTGAATTAGGTGACAGATCAAGCCGTTGGTGGTTTACTAAGGTTGTAGAGGAACGAGAATCATTCGTTAGCAAATCCTATTATTCTTTATCTGGAAATATGCCGGTAACAACAATCGCAATGCCAATAAATGATAACAATGGCACATTTGTAGGTGTTATGGGTGCAGATATTAAGCTAAATGTACTTCAAGAGATAGTGGATAAAAACAGTAAAGGAAGCAAATATGCATTTATTATAGATGGAGAAGGTGTTGTGATTGCTCATCCAGATAGTGTACAGGTTTCTGAATTGTATAACTATAAAACGCTAAAAAAAGTAGTGTTAAAAAAAGATGACAAAGGTAACATTATGATGGATGCCGATGGCAATCAATTGACAGAAGAAGTAGACATAAAAGTTCCGGACAAACAAAAAGAAATCGCTCAAAAGGCTTTAAATGGAGAAACTGGAACTGCAACATATAAGGATAATGAAGGAATTGAAGTAGTTAGTGCTTATACAAGCATTTCTCTTCCGGGAGTATCCGATAAATGGGCAGTAATTACGGTGGAAGATGAAGCAGATGCCATGAATTTTATTACATATGCGCAGTACTTTAGTATCCTCCTATGTTTTGGGGTTGTCATTATAGCAGCTATTTTATCAGCTATATCAGCAAACAGAATTGCTAAGCCAATTAAGAAATCCTCCGAATATTTAAGTCAGATAGCAAAGGGTGATTTTACAATTGACGTAGATGCTAAATTTATTTCTAGAAAAGACGAAGTTGGAACGATTGCAAATGGAATAAATGATATGAAGGATTCATTGAAACGTTTAGTATCAAGTATTACAAAGGAATCCTTGAGAATAGAGACGGAAGTAGATAATGTAGTAACGAATATGTCTTCGTTAAATGAGAACTTAGAAAGTGTTTCAGCAACTACGGAGGAACTAGCTGCAAGTACAGAAGAAAGTGCTGCAACTTCTCAACAGATGGCTGAAACAACGCAACAAATTGAGAAAGCAGTGCAATCGATTGCGAAGAATTCTCAAAAAGGTGCAATGGCAGCCAATGAAATAAGCCAACGTGCAATGAAAACAAAAGAAAAAGTAAGTGGATCTCAACGTAGAGCTATGACTTTATTAGAAGAAACAAAAGGTCAATTGGAAAAAGCAATTGAGAATTCAAAAGTTGTAGAGCAGATTAATGTATTGACAGATTCTATTATGGAGATAACAGAACAGACAAATCTACTTGCATTAAATGCTGCCATTGAAGCTGCTAGAGCAGGTGAAGCAGGAAGAGGATTTTCTGTTGTTGCAGAAGAGATACGTAAGCTAGCAGAGCAATCGAAAACAGCAGTTATGCGAATTCAAGAAGTAACGGAAAGAGTAACGTCAACAGTTGCGAATCTATCGGAACACTCAAACAATTTACTTTCCTTTGTTTCAACCGATGTAAATAATGATTATAAGAGTATGTCCGATGTAGCTGAGCTATATAACCAGGATGCAAAATTTGTGGATGATTTGGTATCAGAGTTTAGTTCAACTTCAGAGGAGTTACTTGCATCCATTGAAAATATTCTAGAGGGAATTGATGGGGTTGCTCAAGCTGCAAACGAAAGTGCGATTGGGACTACCGAAATCGCTGGAAGAGTATCGGATGCAAATATATTGTCAAGTGGAATCACGGAAAAGGTTACTACAACAAAAGAAAGTGCTAAACTGCTAAAAGAAGCAATTTCGGTATTTAAGATGTAATATTAAAATAGATAAGGTAGCTGTAAAGATGGTCTTTGGACTATTTTTACAGCTACCTTTTATCATGCGATGAAATTTTACTTTTTTTCTGGAGGCTAGCATCCGCCGTCTCCATAATATTATGCTTCCTTTTGAAGTAGCTTATCCTCATACATCCTGGAATCAGCCAGTTTTAGCAGAGCGTCCAGGTTCTTCCCTTCTGTCGGATAGAAAGACACACCAATGCCGATTCCTGTATTTGCATCCGAAAAAATCTGTGAGATGCTTTGTTTTGCACTAGTGATGCATGCATCCAGTTGCGCGGTATCACTGCTCATATAAAGAATGATAAACTCATCGCCACCAAGGCGGGCAACATAACCATTTGAGCCGAAGGTCTCCTCAAGTATCTGAGAGGCTTTCATTATGTAACGATCACCTTTTGCATGGCCGTTGGTGTCATTGATGTGTTTTAGTTGATTTAGATCGCAAACAAGGACAGAAAAGGAAACCGGTTTTTTACAAACCTGATCAAATATCTGAAAAAATCCACGACGATTATAAATATTCAACATCGGATCTTTCATCGAAAGAGATTGAATCGTTTCAATAAATTGCTTTGTGGCAGCCATCCATCGAATCAGTCCAATAATAAAAAAGATGCCTCCAATCGTAAAGCAGTCTCTTTTTGATGCGTAAACATGATGTAGGTGTGCTATGGAGTTGAAGGAATCAAGAAAGGTTGCAACCGACAAGAATGCTAATCCGATAAATACCAAATGGAAAGTACCCTTCGTAAAATCCCAGTTTTTCTTTGCAAAAATAGATAATCGAATCATGTAAATGCATAAGAGTAAGACTAATAAGAAAATCAGCAGTTTATAATAGTCTATCATAAGTTATCACCCCGTTAGAAGACAATACACTAATATTTTCATGTAAAATTATATTGTATACAATTGTAATGAAAAAGTCTGCTTACTTTTATACGTTGTTGTAGTACATTTTTAAGATAGATATAAGAGGGTAACTATTTAATTGCTAAATGTAAAAAAATGTAATTTACACAAAAATGGTGTCAAATAATTATATATTATTGACAATATAGCATATTATTGTAGGAAATGGTATGTTAATAAATGCCAAGTATGTTCGATTATTACTTTTATAAGTTGTACAACATGCTATAATTATTGTTGCTATTAAATAGGGAGGCAATAAGATGAACGTATGTAAGAAAATTAGAAAGCAAATAATGCGAAGGATAACACTTTGTGCGATGGCAGCAATTATGACCACCTCAATTTGTGAGAATACAGTAAACTCAAAAGCAGCAAAAAGCAGTTCTGTAACCCAAAGCAATTCCACAACCCAAAGCACCACGTTTGCAATTCTGTCAACTGCAAACATGCATGGGAATTGTTGGGACGCCAACCTTATAAACGGCGAAACGGTAAGCAACAGCGTGCTTCGAATATCTTCTGCGGTAAAAGCATTACGAGAAAGCTATAATGGGAATATTGTATTGATTAATAGCGGCGTTACTTTTTCGGGAACTGTGGTATCTTCCTATCCAATTACATCAGCAACCAAGAAATTTAACGGAAAAATACCAATGGCGATTTGCCTAAAATACATAGGATATGATGCATATTCTCTGAGTAATCAGGAATGGAGTTATCCATATAATACCATGCAAAAGGTGTATACATATCTACAAAGCAAAAAAGTCGATGTAGATGGTGATGGAACAAAAGAACCTAGTGTCCCGGTAATATCTGCAAACCTTGTTTATAAGAAAACGCAAGGGATACACAAAGAGGGAGAGCTTGTTTACAAAGCATGGGCGAGCAAAGAGATAAAGGTTGGAGATAAAACGCTTAAAGTTGGCATTTTGGGTATGGAAAATACCGATTATATACGCTGGAACGTAGCGGACAATGATTCAAATCTTAGTTTTGCGCAAAGTAAGAATACTCCCAAAGATAAAGCAGCGAAGGTGCAAGGGTATGTGACACAGATGCAACAAGACGGATGCGATTTTATAATTGTATCTTATCATTCTGGTCAAGGTAGCGAGTCAGGACAAGCATCACGTGTCGTTAAAAATACCTCTGGTATTGATATGATGATTACCAGTTACGATGCTTTGAGTTGTACGAGTAGCGACATCTGTGCTGATAAGAAAGGAAATTCGGTTTTGGTTGTAAATGCCGGAAGTAATCAGTTGACCAAAACGCAGATCGTAGCGACTGCTAAGAAAGATGGATCATTTGAAATAAGTATTCCAGGAGAACAGACCGATGTTGATTTGCGTAAGTACAAAGATGACCTAGTATTAAAAGAATTAATAAAGCCTTATGCCACCGAAGCCACCAACTATTTGGGCGAGGCATCCGGAAAAATAAGTGGTAAAGGATGGGATGGCAATACGAATTTCTATTTGCGGCAGACAGACACGATGGATTTCATCAACCGTGCACAGTTGGTGATGGGTACAAAATATATGAAAAAAAAATATGCACCGACGGCTGCTGTTACACTGAAAACGTTGCAAAAAACATATGGAAACAAATATACATTGGATGTAGACCTATCTTGTTCAAGCGTTGCCACCTGGGGGAATTATAGCGTGAAGGGGGGGGATCTTTCAATGAAGGATATTTACAAATTATATCCAAGGGATAATAACTTGTGCATCCTTCCGCTAACTGGAGCACAGCTTAAAAAATGTCTAGAATACGTGGCTTCAAAGCAACTTACGTATGGAATTTCAAATGGAAAGATTGTGTTTTCAACAAAAGGGAATAACTGCAATTATCCGGTATTTTACGGGATTGATTTTTCTTATGATTTATCCAAAGTGGCAGGCGATAGAGTGAAAATCAATGGATTACAAAATGGAAAGCCTTTTTCGTTAATCCAAACCTACAATCTTGCAATTGACAATGATCTTTTGGGAAATGGTGCATTTAAAAAATATGGACTGAAAGACACGATATGGTCTCAGAGACAAGATTTAGGGAGTGAAGGTGTCAGATGCCTGATCAAAGAGTTTGCTACCAGTTTTGGGAAAAAAGGAGTAGCTCCTAATCGTTCGAATTGGAAAATCGAGTATGGGACGGTTGCAAATAAAGAAGATAAAATAACAAAGTAGCGATTGCTGAATTCAAAGATTCACGTTATAATGGCACATAGAATCGAGATATTGACGAATGCATAAAGGATGAAGAAATGAAAAAGACACGAATGATATTATTTTTTATTGCAGTGGTAATTCTTAATATAGCTGCAAACCTGGCACATCCGATTACACCTACAATCATTAAAAATTTAAACTTAAAGGACTATATGTTTGGTGCTGCTTATGCTGCGATGATGTTTAGCAATTTTTTATTTTCTCCATTTTGGGGAAAACGAAATGAATATCGCAATAGCAAAAATACGATAGCACTTTGTTGCTTTGGTTATTCCATTGGGCAGCTTTTATTCGCAATATCGAAAACGGAAAGTACAATTTTATGTGCACGTGTGTTTTCGGGAGTTTTTACAGGTGGTATATTTGTTAGTTTCCTTACCTATCTGGTACATATATCGATGGAGGAAGAAAAAGGACGTAATCTTGCAATACTTGCAGCACTAAGCAGTGTGGCAAGTGCATTTGGTTACTTTATTGGTGGTACGCTTGGTGAACGCTCTATTATGCTAGTCTTTTTATTGCAAGCGGGCTTCCTGATATTGAGTGGAATTCTATTTTGGATCGTATGTGAAGAAGATGGAAAAAAAGAATGTAAACCATCTTTTCGTCAACAAATTATGACGGCCAATCCATTTGCTGCTTTTTTTGAGGCAAAGCGCTTTCTGAACAAGCGGTTTACTTTGATTTTTTTAGTCTGTGGACTATCTTTTCTTGGATTTACTGCTTTTGAACAGTGTTTCAATTACTATATTAAAGATATATTTGGATTGACCTCCGGTTACAATGGGACGATTAAAGCGGTAATCGGAATTGCTTCACTGCTTGCGAATGCCACCATTTGCATCTGGATTATGAAACGCACCAATATTGCCAAATCAACAATATGCGTCCTTTTAATATGTACATCTATCATATTTGCGGTAGCGTTTACGAAAAATCAAACCGCTTTTATTGGTCTTAGCATTCTTTTTTTTGTAATCAATGCATTGATTATCCCTATTACGCAGGAAATCGTCTCAACAGAGGCTGCAGCTAAGGATAGCAGTATTGTTATGGGATTTTATAATGGAATAAAATCACTTGGGGGTATTTTTGGTGCATTGGCTGCCGGTGCTTTTTATTCGCTAGATCCAATTCTTCCAATGGTTTTTGGAGGTATTTCATTTTTGCTAGCAACGATGTGTGCAGGTCTGCTTTTATCAAAAAGGTCTTTAATTCTTGGAAAATCAATGGTATAATCTACTCTGTACCTTTATGTTATGAGACTGGAGAGTATATATGAAGAAAGATAAAAATTTGGGTTCGTTAAAAACTTATCTTCGCTGGCCAATTATGTTGACGCCAATTTTGGTGTTGATGAATATAAGTATTGCATTGATCGATAAAAAAGCTGGATTATACATGATGGCTTATGTTGGTCTTTATGTAGTGATTGCTCTTCTTTTATATGCATCAAATCGTTATGCATTGGAACGGGAAATTCTTAATTATGCTGCAAACTATGGCAAAGTACAAAAGCAGTTGCTTCGGGAAATGGTTTTGCCATATGCAGTCCTAGATAAAAATGGTCGTCTTTTGTGGGGAAACGATGAGTTTATAGGTATTATATCCGATGAAAAAGAAGCAAGAAAAAGTATCTGTAATGTTATTCCGGATATAACGGATGAGTATTTGCCAAAAACAAAGGAAATGGATGAAGAATTGCATGCAGTGATTGACGATCGTAATTATAAGATTGTTATGAGACGGATTGAGTTGGACGAGATGACGTTAACCAGTTCGAAGGGACTTGGAAAAGAGCTTGAACAATTTGGCAATTACAATACACTGATCAATATATACCTTTATGATGAAACGGAAATTACAGAGTATATTAAACAAAATAAGGATCAACGTTTAATTGTTGGACTTCTTTATATTGATAATTATGAAGAAGCACTGGAAACCATCGATGAAGTAAGACGTTCTCTTTTGGTTGCCCTGGTTGATCGAAAGATTAATAAGTATATGCAAGGTATTGATGCAATTATTAAAAAGTTAGAAAAAGATAAGTACATCGTTGTATTCCAACAAAAATTCCTGGCGGAGTTGCAAAGCAATAAGTTTTCTATTTTAGAAGAAGTGCGAACGGTTAATATAGGGAATGATATGTCTGTTACCATCAGTATTGGACTTGGAATACATGAAAAGTCATACCTTTTGGGATACGAGTACGCACGTGCAGCTATTGATTTGGCGCTTGGACGTGGCGGTGACCAGGCAATCATTAAAGAAGGCGAAAAGATTGTATATTATGGTGGAAAAAGCGTTCAGGTTGAAAAAAATACAAGAGTAAAAGCAAGGGTTAAGGCGCACGCGCTAAAAGAACTCGTCGAAGCAAAAGAAGACGTTGTAATTATGGGACATGCCTTAGCCGATGTGGATTCGTTCGGAGCTGCCGTTGGTGTATATCGGATTGCAAAGACACTAAACAAGAAAGCGCATATCGTTATTAATGATGTCACAACTTCCGTACGTCCGATTATGGAACGATTTATCAATAATCCAGAATATGAAGAAGATATGATAATTACCGGAAAGACAGCGCAGACCATAGTAAATCCGAATACACTTTTAGTAATTGTGGATGTAAACCGGCCAAGCTATACGGAGTGCAAAGAACTGATTGATTTGACCAATACCGTAGTTATCTTAGATCATCACAGAAGAACGGACGAAGCAATTCATAATGCAGTTCTATCTTATATTGAGCCGTATGCCTCCTCAGCTTGTGAAATGGTAGCAGAGATTCTTCAGTATATTGGGGAAGGGCTCAAACTAAAGCAGGCAGAAGCGGATGCAATGTATTCGGGAATCATGATTGATACGGATAATTTCCTTACGAAGACGGGCGTTCGTACTTTCGAAGCGGCGGCGTATTTACGAAGACACGGTGCGGATGTAACCAGAATCCGTAAAGGGTTCCGTAGTGATATGCAAGTATATATGGTACGTGCAGAAGCGATTCAGCACACAGAAATTTATTTGGATTCCTATGCAATTACGGTATGTAATGCAGAGGGAGTAGACAGTCCAACGATTCTTGGAGCTCAGGTAGCAAACGAACTTCTGGATATTCAGGGGGTAAAAGCCTCCTTTGTCCTAACCAAGTTTAATAATAAAATTTATATCAGTGCAAGATCCATTGATGAATTAAATGTTCAAATTGTTATGGAAAAGCTTGGTGGCGGTGGGCATATGAGTGTTGCAGGAGCACAGCTAGAGGACAAGACAATCGAAGAAGCAAAGACAATTGTTCATGATTTGTTAGATAAAATGAAATTGGAAGGAGAATTATAATGGAAGTTATATTATTAGAAGACGTAAAAACACTCGGGAAAAAAGGGGATAAGGTAACCATCAATGATGGATATGCAAGGAACTTTGTTTTGCCAAAGAAGCTTGGTATAGAAGCAACCCCTAAAAATTTAAATGATTTAAAGTTAAAAAAAGCAAACGATGATCGATTAGCACAGGAAAAATTGGATGAGGCAAAAGCGTTTGCAGCACAGATTGCAACGAAGAAGGTAGAGCTTTTTATTAAAGCTGGAAAAGATGGAAGAAGTTTTGGCTCTGTATCCACAAAAGAAATTGCACAGGCAGCCAAAGATCAGCTAGGCTACGATATTGACAAGAAGAAAATGCAACTTTCCGACCCAATCAAAAGTGCAGGAATCTTTACGATTCCAATTAAAATACACCCAAAAGTTACGGCAGAATTAAAAGTGCATGTAACAGAACAGTAGCAAGGAGCAATCATGGACGAGGCGTTAATTAAAAAGATTTTACCGCATAGTGCGGAAGCAGAACAATCGGTGATTGGTTCTATGATAATGGACCGAGATGCGATTACGACAGCTTCTGAAATATTAATATCGGAAGACTTTTATCAACATCAGTATGGTGTTCTTTTTGATGCCATGGTGGAGCTATATGAAGAAGGCAAACCGGTTGATTTGGTGACGCTTCAAAACAAATTAAAAGAAAAAGAAGTTCCACCGGAACTTTGCAGTATCGAATTTATACGAGATTTGATAACCGCAGTGCCGACATCTGCCAATGCAAAGTATTATGCAAATATTGTAAAAGAAAAAGCAGTGCTTCGTCGCTTGATAAAGGTGACCGAAGGAATTGCAAATGAATGTTATATGAATAAAGAGCCGCTTGAAGTTATTTTAGAAGATACCGAAAAACAGGTATTTGATGTCGTACAAAACAAAACAACGGATCAATTCGTTAGCATCAAAGAAGTCGTGCTTCGCTCTCTTGAAAGCATTGAAGCAGCTGCAAAGAATAAAGGTAGTGTTACGGGAGTCTCTACCGGATTTTATGATTTAGACTATAAGACCGCAGGGTTACAGCCTTCGGATATGATATTAATCGCAGCCAGACCATCTATGGGTAAGACTGCTTTTGTATTAAATATTGCAGAATTCGCTGCAATTAAATCAAATGTAGCGACCGCCATATTCAGTCTCGAAATGTCAAAAGAACAGTTGGTAAAGCGTATTCTGGCGATGAATTCCAAAGTTGATTCACAGGGAATACGAACCGGTGAATTAAAAGATGAGGACTGGATAAAATTAGTGGAAAGTGTCAAGGTCGTTGGTAATTCAAAACTTATCATTGATGATACTCCAGGTATCTCGATCACGGAACTTCGTTCCAAATGTAGAAAAATGAAGCTTGAGCATGGTCTTGGTCTTGTCATAATTGACTATTTGCAGTTGATGTCTGGTAGTAAGAAAACAGAATCCAGACAACAAGAGGTTTCTGATATTTCTCGTGCACTAAAAGGACTCGCCCGAGAAATTAATGCTCCAATTGTTGCCCTGTCTCAGTTAAGCCGTGCAGTAGAACAAAGGCCAGATAAGAGACCAATGTTGTCAGACCTTCGTGAATCTGGAGCCATCGAGCAGGATGCCGATGTGGTTATGTTTATTTACCGTGATGATTACTATAATCATGACACGGAAGAACCAGGAGTTGCAGAGATTATTATCGGAAAACAAAGAAATGGTCCGACAGGAACGATAAAACTTGGTTGGCAGTCTCAATTTACAAAGTTCGTAAATTTAGAGAAGACCTACAACAATAATAATGATTAAAAGGAAGAGATCCTATGTCATATATGGCGTTATATCGAAAGTTTCGTCCGAAGGAGTTTGAGGATGTTAAAGGTCAGGATCATATTGTGACAACCCTGACAAATCAGATTAAGGCAGATCGCATCGGACATGCTTATCTTTTCTGTGGTACGAGAGGTACTGGAAAGACAACGATTGCAAAAATACTCGCCAAAGCAGTGAACTGTGAACATCCAGTAGATGGTAGTCCTTGCAATGAATGTGCGATGTGCAAAGCAATCAATACACAAACTTCCATGAATGTCATTGAAATCGATGCAGCGTCAAATAACGGTGTCGATAATATTCGTGAAATTGTGGATGAGGTGCAGTATTCTCCAACGGAAGGTAAGTACAAGGTTTATATTATAGATGAGGTTCATATGCTTTCAACAGGAGCATTTAATGCACTTTTAAAAACACTGGAGGAACCACCGTCCTATGTTATTTTTATATTGGCAACAACAGAAGCGCATAAGATTCCGATTACGATTTTATCTAGGTGCCAAAGATATGATTTTAAGCGCATTACGATTGATGTTATCGCGGACCGATTGCATGAGCTTTTGAAAAAAGAAGGAATCGAGGCAGAGGATAAGGCGGTTCGTTTTGTTGCAAAGGCAGCAGATGGGTCGATGCGTGATGGACTGAGTCTTCTAGACCAATGCATCGCCTTTTATCTTGGAGAGACGCTGACTTACGATAAGGTGCTGGAAGTGTTGGGTGCTGTTGATATTGAAGTGTTTAGCAGGATGTACCGCCATATTATACGAAATGAAGTGGTGTCGGCAATCGAACTATTAGAAGAACTTGTCATAGCAGGAAGGGAGCTGACACAGTTTGTGACAGATTTCACCTGGTATTTAAGAAATCTTTTGTTGGTAAAGACCTCCGATCAGGCGCTTGATATTATTGATGTATCTACTGAGCAGCAAGCAATCCTAAAGCAGGAAGCAACGCTTTTGGATGCCGATACCATAATGCGATACATCCGCGTTTTATCCGAGCTTTCAAATCAGCTAAAGTATGCGAGTCAAAAGCGGGTTCTGGTTGAGGTTGCACTAATTAAACTATGCAAACCTGCCATGGAAACAAATCTGGATTCCGTGCTTGATCGCATTCGACAGCTGGAAAAAAAGGTAGAGGAGGGTGTTGTTGTAAAAGAAGTTTCTACTTCGGCAACGGAACTGCCTGAAAAAACTGAAAAGAAGGAAGAAGCACCTGTGATTTATCCAGATGCAATACCAGAAGATTTAAAACAGGTTGCAAAAAACTGGCATTTTATTGTAGGAATGCTTTCGTCGGCGGTACGTTCTATGATGACAAGTGTGCGGCCGAGTGTGGGTGAAGGAAATACCTTGCTACTTTTATTTACAGATGAATTGGAAAAAACGTATGTTGGCACAGAGGAACATATCAAGGAAATACAAGAAGTAATCAAAGATAAAATAAAAAAAGAAATCATTGTAAAAGTTCAGTATATCAATGAAGGTCATGAGTCGGTCGACAACTTTGTGGATTTGACCAAGATAATAAATATGAAAATTGAATATGAAGATTAGAAAAGGAGAATAAAACAATGGCAAAACGTGGAGGATTTCCAGGAGGCGGTGCTATGCCTGGTAATATGAGTAACTTAATGAAACAGGCGCAAAGAATGCAAAAACAAATGGAAGAAAAGACAAAAGAATTAGAGGAACAAAAATATGAGGCAACTGCTGGTGGCGGTGCTGTAACCGTTGTTGTATCTGGTAAAAAAGAAGTGTTATCCGTAAAACTTACCGAGGAAGTAGTAGATCCAGAAGATATTGAAATGCTAGAAGATTTGATTGTTGCAGCAACCAATGAAGCACTTCGTAAGATGGAAGAAGCTTCTTCCGAAGTAATGGGCGCTATAACAGGCGGACTCGGTGGTGGACTCGGTGGAGGATTTCCGTTCTAATGGATTATTATAGTTCACAAATCAGCAAATTGATAGATGAATTATCAAGGCTTCCTGGTATCGGAAACAAATCAGCACAGCGTCTGGCATTTCATATTATAAATATGCCAAAAGAACAGGTTTTACAACTCTCGCAAACGATTGTCAGCGCCAAGGAAAATGTTCGTTATTGTAAAGATTGCTGTACGCTAACGGATCAGGAGACTTGTCCGATATGCAAAAGTGAAAAAAGAAATCACAAGCAGATTATGGTGGTAGAAAATCCGAGGGATTTGGCAGCATATGAAAAGACGCAGAAGTATGAAGGTGTCTATCATGTACTACATGGAGCGATATCGCCAATGCTTGGAATCGGACCGGGAGATATTCGCCTCAAAGAATTAATGACAAGATTGCAAGGAGAGGTGGAAGAAGTCATTATTGCGACCAATTCTACTCTTGAAGGGGAAACAACAGCAATGTACATCAGTAAATTAATAAAACCAACTGGTATTAAAGTAAGCCGAATTGCAAGTGGAGTACCAGTAGGTGGTGATTTGGAATACATTGATGAAATTACACTCCTGCGTGCGTTAGAAGGTAGAACACAGATATAAATAAAAGGATCTTGACAAGAAAATTGATTTGTCTAAGGTCCTTTTTTCACGATTACAATGCTAGACGATAGGATAAGCATTCTGATATAATATGAAACATATATGTTATTTTAAATCGAAATTGCAAGAGTAACATGTGCCATAAAAAGATAATGGGAGATACATTTATGACAAAAAATAGTTTCAAAAAACCGATGGTAGGACTCTTAGTAGCTGTTACAGTATTTCATTTTAATGCGCCACAAACATATGCAGCCAGCGTGACGCAAACAGTTACAACACAGGCTCAACTACTAACTGCATTAAAGAGCAAAACAGTCGATAAGATCGTCATCAAACCTAAGAAGAATACAACCTTTCGAATAGATAAAAAGAATTATGATAAGGATTTAGTGGTATATCAAAATAAGACCACATTAGTAAACAATGGGAAATTTGATCGCTGTGACATTATTGCAACAACAAATGCGCAGGCAAGCAAAGCCGTAGAGAATATTGATAAATACCATAGATCAGAAGAAAACCGATTGATTATAAAGAATTCAGAAAATGATATCGTGCTACCAAAGAGTAATCTTCAATCCATTGCTTCATTAACAGTAGATAACTGCGATTGTGATATCGTAAATAAAACGTTATGGAAAAGTGTTGTAATCAAGGATATGAGTGAGGGCAACCTTATACAATATGGTAATACAAGTAAGTTAACCGTTACTGGAGATCTTAATAAAATTTCGATAATGGATGGTGCAAGTGTTAAGGAAGTAGCTTATAATCAGAAAGAAGAAAATCTTGATGATACATATGGCAATGAGATTATAATAAATGGTAGTCTTGGCAGTATAATCGTAACAAACAATTTAGAATTATCGATAGGTGGTAGTAATTGCAATACGATTAAAAATAATATAATAAACAAATCAGATGAAGATATTATGGTTTATTTCGGTGATGAAGAGGCGTATTACAAGCTTGATAAAGATAATAATCTTGTCAAAAACACAGATGAATATGGAAGCGATGAGAGTGAAGATATCGAAGAAGATATGGACGATGAAGATATCGAAGACGCAGAGTATTATGATGATACAGAATATGAATCCAATGAAAACACATCTGGTAAGCAAGAAAATAGTTACAACAATGGTAACAACGAAATCCCTGATAATGTAGTAGAAGACACAGCATATAATTATAAAGAGTACACAATACCTATTGGTGATGGACAAACAACCACGGTATATGGATATTTTGATGAAGCAGCCGCCTATGAAGAATTTTTGCAGGTGAATCAGTTAAGAGTTTCACTTGGTTTGAATGAATTAAAATGGGATACGAGATTGCTTTCTATGGCGGAAACAAGAGCAGTGGATCTGATTCAACTATTTAGTCATACGAGACCAAATGGTCAGTCGGGCCTTAATTTATTACGGGATATTAATTTGGATTATGGATGGCGAGGAGAAAACATTGCAGCTGGGTATAATGGTGCGGCTGCAGCAACGCTAGGGTGGAAAAATTCACCAGGACATTATAAAAATATGACAAATGTAAATTATAAGACGATGTGCGTAGGCTGTATCATAGCGAAAGACGAAACGGATAAAAATGGGTACAAGTATTACTGGGTACAAATATTTAGAGGTTAATTAAGTACATTTTTAGTTCGCACTGCCAGCCTTAGTGGTTTAAAATCATTTGCATAAAATGAAACGTAACTTCTGCGCAAAGAAGAAAAATTGTGGACCAAGAAGTAGCTTCCTTGGTCCACAATTTTTAATTGCCGAAATATTTTTAAATAATGCGAACACTAAATGCCGTTGTCTGAGGTGGAATGCTTGGAGTTTGAAAGGTTGCATGTTCCACTCTTACCATTTGGCCCAATCTTAAATCCCGTAAACGAATTTGCTTTCCGCGCCTATTCCAAATGGTTGTTGAATTTGTTATGACAAAACGCCTTAGACTTGATATATCATTCGAAAAACCGGTGTATAAAAAATTATTTCTGGTATCAACATTGAGTACCCGACCTTCGCTGACAATGGAAGAACGTTCGTTGCGTTTGACCGTAATTCGAAAAGCTCTTGCCTGTGGCGGAATGCTCATGGTCATAGCAGATGAAAATTCTGCATCAATTACCATGCCTTCTCTTAAGTCTCGTGCTGGCATATTTTGACCAAATTGATTGCGTATGATGGTATCTTGACTCACAATTAATACAAGTAGTTGCATATGAATCATGGAAAAATCACCCATGACGCCGTAAGATATCGTTACATATGAAGTTCTATTATATATCGAAATTTCTTCGATGAAAGCATCCTCAACGCGAATCACATTATTACTTTGACGTGTTCTATTGCACGTTCTACAATTATCCATATTTTGCCTCATAATATTTATTTTACTATATAGTATGAAGAAGGATTTAAATGTTGTAGAGTTTTTTGTATTATTTTGACAAATATAAGGACTGTGCGATTGTCACAAAGAAAAAAAGCCGCTGGCCACGGCTTTTTCTTCTTATCATTTTGGTTAATGAGAGGGGGAGAGTAATCAAATGTATGAAAACCTCTTACAAGTATTAGTATATCCGGCAAATATGACAAGAGTGTGTACAGTTCCTAAAAAAAATGTAAAACCCCATACGGAATCTAAAGAAACTATAAATTTCTTATTAACAAATTGACAAATCAGCAAAGTGCAAATGCGTACCTCATTCCGATACAAATAAAATCTGCAAGATTCATAACCTGATCGAGTCTTGTGGTTTGTAAAAGCATATGATTAAGCATTCCGGAAAGATTGACAATACCGGTAATGTGAATATCCCCTACACAAGGGAGTTCCTTATCAACACCGATGCCAGGGGAGAGAGAGCCTTCTCCTAGGGTGACATATCCTATGTGGCTTGCGACACCAAGGGAAGCGTCAACAGCTATGACAAAAGGATTATCGTAGGCAAGAGATATTTTGGACAAAACACTGGATAAGTTCTTTGCGTGCACAGGGGATTCAAGTGTTCCGTAAATGTGCAATTTCGGATAGCGGAATTTGGAGAGCTTATATCCAACTAAAGGACCCAGACAGTCGCCTGTTGCGCGATCTGACCCAATACAGACTAGCACAATGTCTTGGTCTTTTTCTTTTGGTTCTTTTAAAAATCCTCGTAGTGAGTGGCAAAATTCATAGATTGAACCTTTATCTTTCGGATTATAGTATCTTGGTTTGTATGTTTTTACTGTTGCTTCCTCCATATTAAATACTCCTCACATGACAATGTTGTTAATATGTATTCCCTATTTGTGGAAATATTTACAAATGTAAGTAGATTTTTTTTCGCATATTTTTACAAGAAAAGTTGAAATACAGATAAAACTTGACGGATTATGAAAAAGAATAAAAGAAAACGTCATTCGGGGTAGTAAAAAAGTAACGAGTCGAAACGGTATATGACAAAAAAACATGTTTCGTTGTGATAATATGGCACTAATATTGAGAGGAGGAGGGTGTCATAATGTTGCCAAAAAATATTCGACAGATTGGACAAATCGAAGGTAATAAAAGAATATATATAGAAGATTATGTAATGACCTATGCAAGAAAAATTGAAGGAATGGCAGTACTTTTAGGAAAGCAGGAGGAAGAAGGAGACGATCACATTTTTTACATAAGCGGCGCGGTGGGAGTAAAAAATGTTGCATATGGTTATCCGACTACACTAAATAATGAGGACTGGTCAGCGGTCTATGAGAATGTAAAAAAACATTTTGTAGATCTTGAGATTATGGGATGGCTATTGGTACGCAAAGATGTTGTCTTAGAGATAGACGAAGAAATCCGTCGGATTCATGAAGAAAATTTTAAGGGAAAAAATAAAATTCTATTTTTATACGATAAAGGAGAAAATGATGAGGCATTTTACTTAGCCAATAGTTTAGGAGACCTGAAAAAACAAACGGGTTATTACATATATTATGAAAAAAATGAAGCAATGCAAAATTATATGATCGAACTCAATCCAGGGGCAAAAGTAGAGGAAGAAGTAAAAGATAATGCTATGGTAAAGGTGCGTGAAATCATAGCGCAAAAAGAACCACAGAAGAACGATAAGAAGATGATGAATCTTATGTATGGAGCAAGTACACTTCTGGCTGCCGTTGTGCTGGTAATTGGGGCGACTATGCTTGACAATTATGACAAGATGAAAAATATGGAACAGACGCTTAATGTGATATCGAGTAATCTAAGTGAGGATGAAGACGAGACCGAGGCGAAAAACGTCGTTGAGGTAGAGAAAATAGATGGAAATACAGAACAGATCAAATCAGAAGAAGATGAGGCAGTCGCAGAAGATGAGGCTGTCACAGAAGATGTAGATGGAACAAAAGATGCGGATGGCACAAAAGATGCGGAACAAGACAGTGATGCAGAACAGGAAAATGCTGATAATAAAGATGCAAACAACGCAGCACAAGATACTTCTGAAGATACAGCAAGTGAAGACGAAACAAGTGAGGATGCTGTTGACGAGACAACTCCAAAAGAAACGGTGAAACAAGAAGTGGAAAATGAAACAAAACCAGCAAGTGCAAACGTGACAAAGGAATATGTAGTAAAAGAAGGAGATACACTTGCTTCTATTAGTTATAAGATTTATCAGACATACAACTATGTAGACAAAATCCAAGAATTAAATAAAATAGATGATAGTGATATGATTTTTGCAGGTCAAAAACTTCAACTTCCATAAAAGTAATTGTCCTTCCAGCAAATATGGAGTATACTATATTCACGAAAAAAGATAAAGGTGAGGCAAGAATGGAAAGCTTATTGCAGAGAGACCAAAGCAAGCGTGTACAGCGTGAGAAGAGAAAACATAAGGTGACCCTAGCTTTTACTGTGACGTTATGTACGATAGCAGCAATTGCATTATTTGCATACATAGTAAATAGTATTATTAATAAAGAATATCACAGTTACAAAGTAATGACTTCGAATGAAAGACAGGACAGTAATTCAGTTCAGTATAAATCCTACCAAGGAATGATTTTAAAGTATAGTCACGATGGCGCATCAGGAATTACGCCAGAAGGTGAAATCCTTTGGAACGGAAGTTATGAAATGAATAATCCGGTTGCGGGGGCCTGTGGAGAATATGTTATTATCGGTGACGTTGGAGGGAAAGAAGCTTATGTTTATAATGGGAGCAATTCTGGTACTTTAATAGAAGAAACGCTGCCTATTACGCAAGTAGAAATCGCGAAGCAAGGTGTGGCAGCTCTTGTAGTAGAAGATACCGATTCCAATGAAATTCACATCTATAATCCGTTTGATTCCAGTAATTCACTGTTGTTTACGATTCCTACCAATGTAAAAGAAGATGGATATCCGGTTGATATAAGCTTATCGGAAGATGGGAAAAAACTGGTGACAAGTTTTCTTGGAGTCAACAATGGTACCATGCAGAATAAGGTGACGTTTTATAATCTTGGTGATGTAGGAAAAACGAAGTCCAATTTTATCGTTGGTGGTGTCGACATGGGACAGGAGCTTTGTCCTAATGTTGAATTTGTTAATAATGAAACTGTGTGCATTTATGGCGAAAAAGGCTTTTTACTCTATTCCATGCAAGAGTTACCAGACAAAATTTATAATGAAACCTTTGATAATTCGATCAAAAGTGTAATGAGCAATGACAAATATATCGGTTTCATCCTGGATAACAATACGTTGCTCATTTATGATCTGTCGGGAAAGAAAGTTTTAGAAGAAGAAATAGACTATGAATATGATGAAGTTTATTTTTCTGACAGGGATATTATTTTTACCTCGGATTTGTCTT
Source organism: Lachnoclostridium sp. UBA5725 (assembly GCA_002419585.1). Lineage (GTDB taxonomy): Bacteria > Bacillota > Clostridia > Lachnospirales > Lachnospiraceae > DIGJ01. The sequence continues at coordinate 102,359 of DIGJ01000024.1, read as the reverse complement.
GCCGAATCATGCGCTTTAATGGTGAAGTAAAGTGGGATTATACCTTTAATAAAAATATAGCATATTTATTACCAACGGAAGAAAAAAACCAATATGTTATCATTGATGATGTGAATATCGAACAGGTCAAGTTATCAGGGGAGAGGGAATCGTGAAATTAGATGAAATAAACTGGGTGCTGGTTCTTGTAATTGGCACCTTAATTGTCTATGGTCTAAGGGGAAGAAAAGAAGGATTTATTCGTACGGTATTCGGTATGCTATCGTTTATTATTGCCTTGGCAGCAGCTTCGGCTATAGGTCCTACAATGAGTGATGCAATCAAATCAAATGAAAAAGTTGTACCTTATGTTACCCAGAAGGTGGAGACAAAGAGTATTACACTTCCGGATATATTAAAAGAATCCTTGAAGAATCATAATACCGCGCAAGATTATAAAGAACTTGCCGTAAAAAAAACACAAGACTATGTAAAAGTTCAGATGGCAAACTGGATTGTAAATGCAGTATCCTTTGTACTTGTATTCTTGATTGTCTTTGTGGTTTTGTGGTATTTGTGTTATACCCTTGATATTATAAGTAAGCTCCCGATTCTAAATGGGCTCAATAAGACGGCGGGAATTTTAGTAGGTGTGTTACGTGGGTTTATCACGATATGGATGTGGTGCATTGTACTTACAATTTTTAGTACGACTCCGTTGGGTCAGATCATTATATCTTGCATCAACAAAAATGAATTCTTAGGACTTATTTATAATAATAATCTGTTATTTCAAATTGGAAAAATTATCTTATAATGGAAGATGTGCCAAAATATGCGCGAGTAATTGACAAGTGCATAATATGATTTTATAATGAAGGCAGAAAGAAGGCGATTCCATTGAATAATGTTGATGAAGAATATATTAGTTATATTACAGAATTTGCAAAAAGTGATGCTGTAAAAGAAATGAAGAAATACGTACAGCATGGGGATACGTCGACCTACGAACACTGTTTAAATGTTTCTTATTATAGTTATAAAGTAGCAAAGAAGCTAGGTCTTAATGCGAAACAATGTGCAATAGGCGGATTGCTTCATGACTTGTTCTTATATGATTGGCATGATAAAGATCGAGACGGAAAAAAAGAATTCTTTCTACCACATGGGTTTACACATGGCGTAGTAGCAGAGCGAAATGCCAGAAAATATTTCAATATTGATGAGATATGTTCTGATATTATAATCACTCATATGTTTCCGCTTACGATTTGGAAGGTACCAAAATATAAAGAAAGTTATGTAGTTCTTATGGTTGATAAGTATCTTAGCACGGCGGAGGTGTTTACCCGCAAAAGAAAAAGAACGATGATTCCTGGAGTAGAATTTTAAAAAATCGTAGTTCGTAGAAAGTTTAAAAAAGAATTGACAATTAAAAAGACCATGATATAATGATAGAGTACGCATTTATGTGTGCTCTATTATATTGCGCAAATTGCGCAAAACAAGAACCAAAGTTCATAAGAACTTATTTTAATCCAGGAGGTGAAAATTAATGCCAACTTTTAACCAATTAGTAAGAAAAGGAAGACAAACAGTAGAGAAGAAATCAACTTCTCCAGCACTTCAAAAGAGCTTTAACTCTTTAAATAAGAAGTCAACAGATACTTCTTCACCACAAAAGAGAGGTGTTTGTACTGCAGTTAGAACAGCTACACCTAAAAAACCTAACTCAGCTCTTCGTAAAATCGCCAGAGTTCGTCTTTCAAACGGTATCGAAGTAACAAGTTATATCCCAGGTGAAGGACATAACTTACAGGAGCATAGCGTTGTTCTTATCCGTGGTGGTAGAGTAAAAGACTTACCAGGTACTCGTTACCACATCGTTAGAGGTACACTCGATACAGCAGGTGTTGCTAACAGAAGACAAGCTAGATCTAAGTATGGTGCTAAGAGACCAAAAGCAGCGAAATAATTAAAATAAGATTTTAATTATTGTGAAGTTTGTATTTTCACTAATTAATGAAAGTGCCGGATTAATTTTTACCTTATAGATTTTATAGAGATAGATTAAACCAGGCGCGAGACACTTAATTTTTGTGAGTACCGATGAATTATTTTTTAATTAAATAAGGAGGGAAGTAACGTGCCACGTAAAGGACATATACAAAAAAGAGACGTATTAGCAGATCCACTATACAACAGTAAGGTTGTTACTAAACTTATCAATAACATTATGTTAGATGGTAAGAAAGGTGTTTCTCAGAAAATCGTTTATGGAGCATTCGAAAGAGTTGCTGAAAAAACTGGAAAAGATGCTGTTGAAGCGTTTGAAGAAGCGTTAAACAATATCATGCCTGTACTTGAAGTAAAGGCAAGACGTATCGGTGGAGCTACCTATCAGGTACCTATCGAAGTTAGACCAGACAGAAGACAAGCGCTAGCACTTCGTTGGATCACTACCTATTCTCGTAAAAGAGGAGAGAAGACGCAGGAAGAAAGATTAGCAAACGAAATTATGGATGCACTTAATAACACTGGCGCATCTGTAAAGAAAAAAGAAGATATGCACAAAATGGCAGAAGCAAACAAGGCATTCGCTCACTATCGTTGGTAAAAACCGATTGTGTTTCGAAGCGAAAGCCTTTGGGCATTCGCACATTATCGTTGGTAATAAATACCGCTGATAATTTGCAGATGTTTTTGCGGCGGATGCAATATGCATTCGCTTTTGCAATCTGCTTAAGCATATAAATGAACAAGTGATTGATTTATAATAAGGAGGAAATATCCTTGGCTGGAAGAGACTATCCACTAGAGAGAACCAGAAATATTGGTATTATGGCTCATATTGATGCTGGTAAAACAACATTAACAGAGCGTATCCTCTATTATACTGGTGTTAACTATAAGATTGGAGATACTCATGAAGGAACTGCTACCATGGACTGGATGGAGCAGGAGCAAGAACGTGGTATCACAATTACATCAGCCGCTACAACTTGTCACTGGACACAACAAAAAGAGACCAAGACTGCACCAGGTGCTCTTGAACATCGTATCAATATTATTGATACTCCAGGACACGTTGACTTTACTGTAGAAGTTGAGCGTTCACTTCGTGTACTCGACGGAGCAGTAGGAGTTTTCTGTGCAAAAGGTGGAGTTGAACCACAATCAGAAAACGTATGGCGTCAGGCTGATACCTACAATGTACCTAGAATGGCATTTATTAATAAGATGGATATCTTAGGTGCTAACTTCTATGGCGCTGTAGACCAGATTAAAACAAGATTAGGTAAAAATGCAATCTGTCTTCAATTACCAATTGGTAAAGAAGACGATTTCCAGGGAATCATTGATTTATTTGAAATGCAGGCTTATATCTACAACGATGAAAAAGGTGAAGATATTTCAATTCAGGCTATTCCAGATGATATGAAAGATGATGCTGAACTTTATCATGGTGAATTAGTAGAAAAAATCTGCGAATTAGATGATGAATTAATGATGATGTATTTAGAAGGGGAAGAACCTTCTGTAGAAGAATTGAAGAAAGCCTTAAGAACAGCTACTTGCGAATGTAAAGCTATTCCTGTATGTTGTGGAACTGCTTACAGAAATAAGGGTGTTCAAAAGCTTCTTGATGCTGTCTTAGAATTTATGCCTGCTCCTACCGATATTCCTGCTATTCAAGGTACAGACCTTGATGGAAATCCAATGGAAAGACATTCATCTGATGATGAGCCTTTCTCTGCTCTTGCATTTAAGATTATGGCTGACCCATTTGTAGGAAAATTAGCATTCTTCCGTGTTTATTCCGGATCTATCGCTTCTGGTTCTTACGTTTTAAATGCAACAAAAGATAAGAAAGAACGTGTTGGCCGTATCCTTCAGATGCATGCTAACAAGAGACAGGAACTTGATCGCGTTTACGCTGGAGATATCGCAGCTGCTGTAGGTTTCAAATTTACTACAACTGGTGATACCATATGTGATGAACAACATCCAGTAATACTTGAGTCTATGGAATTCCCAGAACCAGTTATCGAGCTCGCTATCGAGCCTAAGACAAAAGCTGGACAGGGTAAAATGGGTGAAGCTTTAGCAAAACTTGCAGAAGAAGATCCTACATTCCGTGCTCACACCGATCAGGAAACTGGTCAAACAATTATCGCTGGTATGGGTGAACTTCACCTTGAAATCATTGTAGACAGACTTCTTCGTGAATTTAAAGTAGAAGCAAATGTAGGTGCACCTCAGGTTGCTTACAAAGAAGCAATGTCAAAACCAGTTGAAGTTGATAGCAAATATGCAAAACAGTCTGGTGGACGTGGACAATACGGACACTGTAAAGTTAAATTCGAGCCTATGGATGCCAATGGAGAAGAATTATTCAAATTCGACTCTACTGTTGTTGGTGGTGCTATTCCAAGAGAATACATTCCAGCAGTTGGTGAAGGTATCGAAGAAGCAACCAAAGCTGGTATCCTTGGTGGATTCCCAGTAGTTGGTGTACACGCAACCGTTTACGATGGTTCTTACCATGAAGTCGATTCTTCTGAAATGGCATTCCACATTGCTGGTTCTATGGCATTCAAAGAAGCGATGGCAAAATCAAATCCAGTTCTTCTTGAGCCTATCATGAGAGTGGAAGTAACGATGCCAGAAGATTACATGGGTGATGTTATCGGTGATATCAACTCCCGTCGTGGTCGTATCGAAGGTATGGAAGATATCGGTGGCGGTAAGATGGTGAAAGGATTTGTTCCATTGTCAGAGATGTTTGGATATTCCACAGACTTACGTTCTAGAACACAGGGTCGTGGTAACTATTCCATGTTCTTTGAAAAATATGAGCAGGTTCCTAAATCAGTACAGGAAAAACTTCTTGCAAACCGTGCAAAATAGTTGTAAACTGTAAAAATTGCTTGAAAAATTTGCTAATTTGAAATATAATTAGGCATATATGGCGATACTCTCTAAATAGGGAGTATCGCAACATAAAAACCTCTATTGAGGGGAAAAAAGAAAAGAAAATGCCCGGGCAAAAAGCCTATGAGGCACATATTTTAAAGGAGGACTTTTTAAAATGGCTAAAGCTAAGTTTGAAAGATCAAAACCACATTGTAATATTGGAACAATCGGTCACGTTGACCATGGTAAAACAACATTAACAGCAGCTATCACAAAAACTTTAAGTGAAAGAGTTGCTGGTAACGCAGCAGTTGATTTTGCTAACATCGATAAAGCTCCAGAAGAAAGAGAACGTGGTATCACAATCTCTACAGCACACGTTGAGTACTCAACAGATGCTAGACATTACGCACACGTTGACTGTCCTGGACATGCTGATTATGTAAAGAACATGATCACTGGTGCAGCTCAGATGGATGGTGCTATCCTCGTTGTTGCTGCTACTGATGGTGTTATGGCTCAGACAAAAGAGCACATCTTATTATCCCGTCAGGTAGGTGTTCCTTATATCGTAGTATTCATGAACAAATGTGATATGGTTGATGATTCCGAGTTACTTGAATTAGTAGAAATGGAAATCAGAGACTTATTAACAGAATATGAATTCCCAGGCGATGACACTCCAGTTATCCAGGGTTCTGCTCTTAAAGCTCTTGAAGATCCAAGCAGCGAATGGGGCGACAAAATCATGGAATTAATGAATGCAGTTGATACATGGATTCCAGATCCAGTTCGTGCTACAGATCAACCTTTCTTAATGCCTATCGAAGATGTATTCTCTATCACAGGACGTGGTACAGTTGCAACTGGTAGAGTAGAGCGTGGTGTTCTTAAAGTATCTGAAGAAGTTGAAATCATCGGAGTTAAAGAAGAATCCCGTAAAGTTGTTGTTACTGGTATCGAAATGTTCCGTAAACTTCTTGACGAAGCTCAAGCTGGTGATAACATCGGTGCACTTCTTCGTGGTGTTCAAAGAACAGATATCGAAAGAGGACAGGTACTTGCTAAACCAGGTAGCGTTAAATGCCACAAGAAATTTACAGCTCAGGTTTATGTATTAACAAAAGATGAAGGTGGACGTCATACTCCTTTCTTTAATAACTATAGACCACAGTTCTATTTCAGAACAACAGACATCACAGGTGTTTGTAACTTACCAGCTGGCACAGAAATGTGTATGCCTGGCGATAACATCGAAATGACCATCGAATTAATTCACCCAATCGCTATGGAGCAAGGTTTAACTTTCGCTATCCGTGAAGGTGGACGTACTGTTGGTTCAGGACGTGTTGCTACAATCGTTGAGTAAATAGAATTCTTAAGAATTCATGGATGATATCGTATCATGAACTTATGCCGCAATCCCTTATTTATAAGGGATTGCGTTTTTTTGATGTGTAAAAAAGAATAGCGAAAAAGAAAGCCTTCCTATTCGAAATATTCATTATCACATATAAAATTGAATGTTGTTCTGTGGATAACTTGCAGAGTTTATTTAGTATATTTGTTCCAAAGTTGCAATCACTAATTTATCGAAAATGGTTGAAAGGTGGTAATAAATAATGTTACAATGTGAGTAACAATCTTAATTCTTCGTGAAATTGTGATTATTGACGCTAATAAAAACACGTGGGGTTGGGACAAAAAAGGGTGTATAAGGAGAGCAACATGGGATTTCTTGACAATGTAAAAAAGACAATAGTAGACAATCTTCCAGACGTAGTTACCAATCCACAGATTAGTGGTCAATCAAATGAAATGTTCTACAAGTATGACAAAATCGCAATCATTAAGGGGTCGCGGTTGATTGTAGGTCCTTCACAAGAAGCTTTATTTGTACAAAATGGTGTAATTGATGCTGTGTTTGGTCCTGGATCCTATGATCTTGAAACGGATAATATTCCGATTGCCAAACAATTATTAATGCTAGCCTACGGTGGCTCTTCTCCAAATAGAGCCGAAATCTGGTTTGTGAACAAGGCCGTTGTAATGGATGTAGCCTGGGGTACTCCTACTCCGTTATCGATGGAGGATAATAAATTCGGACGTCCATTGGTCATTAAAGTCAGATGTAATGGTTCCATTAGTCTTCGTATTACAGATTCAAAGAAGTTGTTTGTTGAAATGGCAGGGCAGGGACGTGTCTTTACCATTGAGAACTTTAAAGAAGCAATGCGTGGCATGATGATTTCCAAGCTACAAAAGACAATCGGCGAATACATGATGGCAAATAATGCTGGTTTTGTACAATTGCAGCAAAGTGTTAGTATTATTGAACAGCCATTAAAGGAAAGAATGCAGGATGAACTACTTCCATATGGTCTTAGTATAGAAGGCTGTTATGTAAAGGGCTTCAATGTTCTCGAAGATGATTCCTGGGCATTATATAAAAGGCTTGAAAGCAAAAGTTTTGATATTGAAATGGAAGCAAATCGTATTTCCAGAGTAAGCCAGGCTGAAGCTGAACGATTAGGTAATCTTGGAACCACCTATGATAAAACGCGACAATTTGATGTGATGGATAAAGCTGCAAGCAATGAAGGTCTTGCCGTAGGTGGTCCGGTAGGATTAGGCGTTGGTGTCGCAGCTGGAAGCGTAGTCGGGAATCGTATGGGTATCGTTGCTGAGAATATCTTCACGCAAATGGCTACAACACCTACTACCGACAAAAAAACTTCCACCTGTCCGAAGTGCAGTGCGACTTATCAAGACACCCCAAAGTTTTGTCCTGAATGTGGATACTTAGTAAAAAAAGTATGTGCATCCTGTAAAACGGAAATTATAGATGAAAAAAAGTTCTGTCCAGAATGCGGTAAGAAAATGAATTTTTGCAAGGAATGCGGTACTGACAATAAAGATGATGCACAAAACTGCGAAAAATGTAACTCTCCATTGGGAGCTCCAAAAAAATGTCCTGCCTGTGGCTTTGTACCATCTTCTGCTATAAAGTTCTGTCCAGAATGTGGTGTTCCAATGTGAGAAACTGTAGTTTTTTATGAAAATAGAAAGAAGGAATTGAGATGAAAATTTTAAGAGTTTTAGTCCGTTTTATAATCTATGTTGTAATTTTATTCCCACTTTTATCAAATATCTTAGGTGGAAAGTGGTATAGTAGTGTAATTGCTTTTATTATCCTATTAGCCATTGGCTCCATTTTAGAACTTCGAGGAATTATGAAGCATATCGTTGATAGCATTCTTGGATTGTTTGCAGGCGTTATGAAGAACCAGGATAATAAGGTTTCAAGCAGTATTGGTGGCATGATTGCACCAGATGAAAAAGTTGTGGAATGTGTCAACTGTGGAACTCTTGTAACCTTAAAAAATGGTAAAGGAAAATGTGACAGTTGTGGAACGCTACTTTAAAATGTATTTCTAAAAATATAGCACTTTTTATTATTCTGTAATCAAAGAGAGAAAGCCAGCTCTGGCTTTCTTTTTTGTTGGAATAAGATGATTTTGGTGAAGAGAGAGTCGGAATTTTTTGGACTCTTTTTTTATTAGGAGTTGAAAATATGTGAATCAATTAATGAATTACTAGTTTCAAAAGGAATAAAAGGTAGCGGGCGCTGTTATACAATTAATAGCAGGTTATCGCATACTAGCATGAAAAATTCATTTTGGTTTGATAACTCTGAAGAAGTATTAAAGTATAATAAAAATAATCATGATACGTTGGAATGGAAAGATTTTTTGATGTGTAGGTTTAAAAGAATAGTGAAAAAGAGAAAGCCTTCCTGCAAATTTTGTAACTTGCAAAAAAGGCTCTGTGATACAAATAAATTTACTTATTTTCAAGGAAAGTCATCACATCTTCCTGTGAAAGTGGTGGTGAAAAATAATAACCCTGGATGGTTTCACAATTATATTTTCTCAGGTAATTCAGTTGTTCTTCCTTTTCCACGCCTTCGGCGATGATGGACATTCCAAGTGATTTTCCCATATTAATAATGTGCGATACGATTCCTTCGAAGTCTTTGTCCGTAGAAATATTATCAATGAAGCTCTTGTCGATTTTAAGTGTCTTTATTGGGAGCTGTATAAGATAATTGAGCGAAGAATATCCTTTTCCGAAATCATCCAGTGCAATGCGAATTCCATGATCACTTAAATACTGAAGTTTACTGAGAATAACATCTATGGATTCCGCCATAACGGTTTCTGTTATTTCTAATTCCAGACAGTCAGGATTCAAATCATAATCTTTCAGCGTATCTAATATTTTCTGTGTAAAATCTGTCTGCAAGATTTGGATAACAGAAATATTTACTGATATGCTAACATCAGCATGACGGGACTCCTGAAGTTTTTTTGCAAACATGCATGCTTGGTGAAATACCCAGTCTCCAATAGGTATAATTAATCTTGTGATTTCTGCAATCTCAATAAATCGAAGTGGAGGCACCGTACCAAGCTCTTTGTTATTCCAGCGAAGAAGCGCTTCCAGTCCAGTTACTTTCTGGGTTTCCACCTTGATTTGCGGCTGATAATAGACCTCAAATTCTTTATTCTCAATAGCAAAGTTCAAGTGCCTTTCGATTATCATCCGATCTGTAAAATCCTGATTCATTGTTTTTTCATATATGACACTCCGATTTTTTCCACCTTCTTTTGCTTTATACATGGCAATGTCTGCGAATTTTATGAGTTCTTCCACAGTCACTCCATGTTCTGGATAAAGAGCCACACCAATACTTGCACTTATTTTCAGACTGCTTCCTAAAACTACAAATTCGCTCTTCATATCTTCTAATATAAGATTCACAAAGTCGTTTACTTCATGAGAGGTTGAGACCTGTAACATCAGAATGACGAACTCATCTCCACCCAAACGGTAAATCTTAAAGTTCTCTCGCATATTCTTTAATAATCGTTTGCTGACTTCACAAATAAATTCATCCCCAAATTCATGGCCCATAGTATCGTTAATATATTTAAAATTATCCAGATCAAGGAATAAGAGTGCAGAATAATTCTTCAGTCCTTCCACCTGAAGTTTTGTCTCATCCTCATAGAGAGATCGGCGATTTGGTAATCCCGTCAACACATCATGCATCGCAAGATATGTATTTTTTTTCTTCATTTTCCGCATCTTTCTATTATGAATAAGCAACAGAATAACCAGAATAATTAAAAATGCAATGATGATAGTTACCACTTCTACAAGCATTTTATATGTCTCAAAAAAGGAAAATGGTTTATTTATGAGCTCTACGTCTTCTGGAATCGCATCCAGAGGAATTCCTAGTTTTATTAATTGGTCGTAGTTTACTACTTTTTTAGCAACATCAGGAGATACGATAGAAATATCATCGGCACGTTCTCCATTTATGATCCGAATCGCCAGTTCTGCTGCATATTCTCCATATTGATCTGGGCTTGTCAGATTCCCCCCAAAAGCACCATCAGCTAGTCCAAACATATACTGATGATATACCGGCACACGGCTGTATTCGCAGATTTGTTTTAGTCCTATATTATATTCAATAATATTACCTTTTCCATCGCTGTTATACGTTGCATACAGAACGATACTCTGATCATCCAGTACACTGAGTTGTGTTAAAAGGTCATGAAATCCCAGCTGATTCAAGGAAATTATCTTATAACCCATATTTAAAGCATCAATCTTCTCCTTGAACATATTCGCTGTGGTAATACCACTTTCAAAATTATCATAAATCAAATAAATCTTACTTAATGACGGGTTGATATGCTTTGCCATCTTGATGGTTTCCGTTGGATCTGCTACCTCGATGACACCGGTGTAGTTGTCATAAGAAGAATCTAGGTTAGAAAGCGACTTTTCATTCACGCCACAAAAAACGATTGGGCTTCCATGAAATATTTCATCCCGGTTTTTTAATGCAAACAATAACGCCATATCATCGCTCACAATGACAACATCAAAAGTCTTTTCTTCATACTTTAAACTGTAATAATCATGGAGAAAATCAAGATTATCCTGTGTGGGATAATTCTTCCAATCCATGTATTCAAAGCTCAGAAAAATATTATCTTCATTTTGTCTGACTTTGTCGGTAATTCCAGCGGTCAGCCCCCTTGTCCAATCCATATCTTCATTATACGAATTGAGTACAAGGATATTTTTTTGCTCTTTCATATTATATGCGCTGGAGTTTATCGGTAGTAAAAGTAGAAGGAGAACCGGAATAATAAAAAGAACTGTCTTTTTCACATACTCTTTCACACTGGTACCTCCATATCAAAGCTGTTTTCTATGTTTGGATCCGTTACTTTCATGATAGCTTATTTGGGGGAATCTTTCAATGCGAATGTGCATACAATTCGTGTTCCAAGATGGGAATTTTGAAATTGAAATAATTCTTATCGTTCAATACAATATCCCGTAATTCAATGCCTTTTTTGCATTGAGAGAACGACAAAAATATGCTAAGCTAATTGTGTTGCTTGTATCCTCAAGTAATAAATCAAGTAGAAGGGGTGTGATTACAATAAAACGAATTTTATTAGTTGAAGATGATCTTATGATTGCGTCGGGGTTGGTTTATGCGTTGGAGAACGAGGGATATGAACCGATACACTGTAAGGATATAATTACAGCATATAATACAATACAAACAGAGCAATTTGATTTAGCCATACTTGATATGCAGCTACCGGATGGAACAGGCTTTGATATTAGCCAAAAGCTTAAGAATACAAATACTGCAATTATTTTTTTGACTATTGTGGACGACGAAAATAAAATTGTCCGAGCCTTTGAAATGGGAGCAGATGATTATATTACAAAACCCTTTAGGCTGCGTGAGTTATTGGCCCGAGTAAAGAGAACTCTAAATACAAGCTGTGGAGCAGGTAAATCGGAGCTTTTATCCATTGGGAACGTAACTATTGATACAACAGCTGGAAAGGTATTTATTGGAACTGAACCGGTTGACTTAACGGCTCTTGAATATCGCCTGCTCCTGATTTTTGCTTCGAATAAGTCACGACTTCTTACCCGCGCGCAAATATTGGAGAATATTTGGGACTATGGACAAAATTTTGTAGAGGACAACACATTAACGGTCTACGTTAAGCGACTACGTGAAAAACTTGGAAATGCGGTAAAGATTGAAACGGTTAGGGGGATTGGATATCGTGTTGATTAAAAAGAGAGAAATCACTACGTTGTCGGACAATATTCGCAAGGCTATTAATGGAAAAAACGTTGATTTTCGTGATAACCGAGAGGGTGCATTTAGCATCTTAAAAAACGACATCAACACGCTTGTTAACATAAAAAACGAGCAGATGAATTCTGCTCAGATGGAACGAAATATGTTGACGGAATATCTGGAAGATATAACGCATCAATTAAAAACCCCCATCACTTCTATGATGATTATGGCAGATTTACTGGATACTGCACCGCCTGACAAGCAGGCTGAATTTACAGGAAATATAAAAATCATTCTCGCTCGTATGGACTGGCTTGTTAACACACTACTTAAGATGGCGAGACTTGACTCTGGTGCAGTAGATTTTTCCATGGTGACAATCTCAGCAGGCGAATTAGTAAAGACAGCCGTACAGCCATTGGAGATTTTATTGGATGTGAAAAATCAGACCGTTGAATTATTAAATGACATTGATTTAGTTTGCGATAAGCGCTGGACAGCGGAGGCAATAGCAAATGTGATCAAAAACGCCTCCGAATATTCACCCATAAATAGTAAGATCTACGTTAATAGTGGTATCAACCCAATCTATAGATGGATTTCTGTTACGGATAGCGGTAAAGGAATTCCGAAGGAAACATATGCCAATCTTTTTAAACGCTTCGAATACTCGCAAAGCGAGAATGGTTACGGTATAGGCCTGTCACTTGCACTTTCAATTGTAAGAAGTCAAAACGGTGATATTGAAATTGATGGTGGCGGAAAAGGAAAAGGTGCTACCTTTATCATAAAGTTTTTTAAGTGAATAAATTGTCATTTTTAAATGTTCCATAGTCACTGAGCAGTCACTTTCACTTGTTATAATGTTTTTATTAAATTTAGGGAGGAAGAAAAAATGGCTGTATTAGAGGTCAAAGGACTTACAAAAATATATGGCAATAAAGATACAAAGGTTACAGCCTTGGATAATGTAAGCTTCAGCGTTAACAAAGGAGAATTTGTGGCCATCATCGGTGCATCGGGTTCGGGCAAATCCACACTCATGAATTTAATAGGGGGAATTGATAGACCATCCTCTGGAAGTGTCATCATTGACGAAAAGGAAATTTTCAAGTTGAGTGAAAGTCAACTTGCAATTTTCCGTCGTCGAAATATTGGAATGATTTATCAGTTTTATAACTTAATTCCCACACTTACAACAGAAGAAAATATCATGCTGCCTCGTTTGCTGGACAATCGAGGGGATGACAAGGATAAGCTTTCCTCGATTATGGGTATGATAGGACTTTCCGAACGTGCAAAGCATTTGCCGAGTGAATTATCGGGTGGTCAACAGCAAAGGGTGTCTGTGGGCAGAGCCATGATTAATGACCCTGCATTTATACTTGCGGATGAACCCACCGGCAACTTAGATAGCAGGACAAGCCGTGAAATCATAGATCTTTTAAAGTTTGCAAACAGAAGCTGTCATCAAACGTTGCTTCTTATTACGCATGATGAAAAAATAGCGTTGCAGGCAGATCGTATTATTACCCTTGGAGATGGGAAGATTCTTGCAGACGAGGTGATGAAGTCATGAAAATAACTGCAAAATTAGCGTATAGTCAACTGAAAATTAATCGTTCCCGAACGCTATGGACTTTGATTGCGATTGCTCTATCTGCCGCTTTGACAACGGCTGTATATAGCTTTGTAGCGAGTGGTAATGCCATGATTGTTAATTTTTTGGGTGAAAATTATGGACTGTATGGTAAAAGCTATTTGGTATTATTGATGATTCCAGCGTCTATTTTTGGAATCATCATTTTTGCCATGTCTGTCACTGTAGTTTCTAATGTCTTTCGAATCAGTGCACAGGAGAGAGTCACGCAGTTTGGTATTATGAAATGTACCGGTGCAACTAAAAAGCAAATCACAGATACGGTTATGTACGAGAGTGTACTACTTTGTGCAATTGGCATTCCGGTAGGAATTGGATTAGGCTTACTCCTGGCTTTTGGTGGAATCCGTGTTGCAAATCATTCTCTAGATGATTTGAACGACTTAGCCCATATCATGATTAATGAAATCAACCTGTCCCTAGAATTTGTATTTTCGTGGCAGGCCTTGCTTTTGTCTGCGAGCATTTGCTTTTTGACGGTGCTGTTCTCTGCTTGGTTTCCGGCACATAAGGCAGCAAAAGTTCCTGCAATTGACTGTATTCGCGGAGCGAATGAGATAAAGATAGACAGAAAGCAGGTGCACACAAGTCCTTTGGTGGATAAGATTTTTGGCTTTGAGGGAACATTGGCTGCCAAGAACATCAAACGCAACCACCGTAATTTTCGTGCTACGGTGATTTCTCTTTCGGTTGGAGTGATTTTGTTCATTGGACTTGGTGAACTAGGCAATCAGGCCAGCGCAATAGAAGACGTTATATCCCCGGATGTGGATCAGACCGTTATATCCGAGTATATCTCTGCGTATACAAGGGATATCAATAAAGTGACGGGTAGAAAAGAAACTACATTTTTGCATCCGATCGATAGTGAATGCGGGAATAGCGTGAAACAAAAGCTGGAAGAATTTGAGAATACGAGCATATTTGGAATAGGGAATGATTTGGATACATATTATGCAGTTTTACCTCAGACATTGATTTCTGCTCAGATGCGGGATGCTTTAGAAGATGAGGAACAACGAACAGATGAGCTTGAGGTGGAGATAATCACGCTGGATCAGGAGAATTATGCAAAGCTCTGCCAGAAAGCAAATATTCCGCTTGGTTCTACTATTTTGTTGAATCATTACCGCTATAATGACTTTGGAGAAGAAGTGAATCTGGAACCCTTCTCATCCACAATAAAAGAAGTTAATCTTGTAAAAGCAGATGGAAGCACCTTGGAAATGCCAATACAAGGTATATTAACGCAGGAGGAAATTCCGAAGGAGCTTTTTTACGCGAATACGAATCCTGTTCGCCTGATCTTACCGCGAGCCATGGTTCGAGGCTACTCTTGGTATTGCGCACCTACGAACATAGGCCGTTTTATAGAATATTCAAACAGGATACTAGAGGATTCATTCCCAAGTGATGCAGATTCCTCTTATATGGAGGAAGGGTTTAATACACGTGTATATAAAATCAACGATTATATGAAAGTGATGAATATCGCCATTGCCTTGGTTTCTGTATTTATGTACAGCTTTGTTGTACTGCTCATGCTGATTGGACTTACAAATGTCATCAGTACATTATCAACCAATGTCTTGATGCGTTCGCGAGAATTTGCAGTGCTAAAAAGTGTTGGTATGACGCCGGAAAGTCTAAGACGGATGCTGAATTATGAAAGCATATTGTGTACGGTCAAAGCTCTTTTATATGGTCTTCCGATTGGAATTGCAGTCACTTGTTTTATCAATTTACCCATCCGATCGATGTTCCCAATACCATATAAGCTGCCATGGCTTGCCATATTACTGTGTGTAATGGTGGTATTTTTTATAACTTGGAGCACTACAAGATATGCCGCACATAAACTTGATAATCAAAATATTATTGAAACCATACGGTCGGAAAGCGGGAGATAACTACTTATTGTTAGAGAATCATAATTGGTTCTCCGAGTTTGTAATTATATAATAAAACGCATATGCTAGAATATATTATATTAATGAATTATCATGGTGCAATTTATGTTTCAGTATAATAATAGCGAATTCTATCTATATAATTATGATCAAAATACAGGTAACTATGAAAGAAAACTAGATCCCTCTGATATTTATATCGTCAAAGGTTATCGCATTGAAGCATATTTATATGGTTTCAATGCTCCCAGTGGAATCGTGTTTGATGAGGGTGGGAATCTTCTGATTGCAGAATCTGGATTTGCTTCGGGAAATCCCAGAATTCTAAAGTTTACGGATAACAAATATGAAGTAATTGCCGAAAATTTTAATATTCCTATATCTGGAATCAACTACTTAAACGATGTAATTTATGTATCGCATAGAGGTTATGTTACAAAAATATATAAAGATGGAAAAAGAGAGAATATCGTAGCAGGACTTCCAAGCAATGGTGATTATTATAATAGTCCTGTTACTTTTTCGCCTGATAATAAAATTTATTTTGGTCAGGGTACCGTTACCAATTCCGGTGTCGTTGGAAATGATAATGTATGGGTATCTGAGTCGCCGCTGCTTTGCGATTATCCTGGCGATTATATTATGCTTTATGGTCAAAACTTTGATACCAATAATATATTTACAGAATCACTACAAAATGATATAGCGGTAACTGGCGCTTTTTCCCCTTATGGTATTTCGAATGTACCCTTTGAAGTCAGGAAAAAATATACAAAAGCTTCCGGAAGTATAATAAGAGCTAATCTTGATGGTTCCGATCTAGAACAAGTTGCCTGGGGCTTCCGGAATCCTACTTATTTAAAATTTAATTTAAGCGGAGAACTGTTTACCACAAATAATGGGTATAAACCCGTAGGAAGCAGACCAATCGGTAATGCTACCGATGATTTTTTCTATGTAACACCGAAATTATGGTATGGTTGGCCAGATTATTCTGGTGGGGAAGAAATTACATTGCCAAGATTTGTACCAAGCAATGGGGTTCCACCGTCTCTATTGCTGAAAAATCATCCGAATATTCCTCCAAAACCGTATGTATCTTTTCCTTCCAATTCCACCTTAAGAGGTTTTGATTTTAACAATAATATAGATTTCGGTCCATATGGGGATGTTTATATTGCAGAATATGGTAGTACTGTATATTCAAAATTGGGAGAAGCTAGTCCCTATGCTAGTGCAGGTCATAGAATTTCGAAAATTGATATGAAAACTAGAACGATTAGTACATTTGCAATTAACAAAACTGGATTTTCAGCAACAATTTCGAACGGAGGGGGATTTGAAAGGCTGACACACGTACTATTTGGTCCTGATGCTGCAATGTATATAGTAGATATGGGAATGAATATATTAGATAACCCCGATGCGTTTATACCAAATACTGGAGTTATATGGCGGGTAACCAGAACACAAGATTAATAGGCGATGCAGGATGGTTTGATTCTGCCGTTTGTAGAAAATACCAGGGAGATTGAGCTGGTACTTACTAGACTTTCAGGCAAACATAAGTACGCAGAGTTTATCTGGCAGATACAAAAGGCGTATGTTTCTTATCAAAAGTCAGTGGAAATGATAAAGAGTGCATGTTTTACTAAGGAGGTACCAAATCTGACTCCATGTGAGTGTCAGATTGGCTTATTAGCGGTGGACGGTGGTAACAACCGTGAAATCGCAGAAGCTCTTTTTATTTCACCCAATACCGTGAAGGCAGAGATGAAAAGCCTGTTTGCAAAGCTTGGAATAAACTCCCGTGTACTGCTTACAAAAGAAATGTTTACCGAGAAATAAATGTTACGGTGTGACAAAACATTTCAACCATTACCAACAAAAATACCCAGTGGGTAATAGAAATGTATGGAAATCCATCTTATAATTTGTAGGATGGATTTTTTAAATTTAAGAATTAACAGGAGGAAGTTCTATGCCAAAGGTCACGGCGGTAGAGCCTATGGAAGATTATCAGCTTAAGGTAGGATTTAACAATGGGAACACCGTCATACTGGATTTATCAGAAAAAGTAAAGACCACGCGCTTTTGTCAGCTGCTTAAGGATGATTTGTTCTTGCAGGCAAAGACGGACTGCGATCGTGTGTACTGGAACGAACTGACGGAGATTTCCGTTACGGAGCTTTTTGAGCTGGCTCAAAGGGAAAAGGATTGAAGCAAAGTATATTAATATTAGGAGGAAGATGAGTGAAAGAATTAAGAATAAGGAAAGAAATGAGGAAAAACAGGAACAAGAAAGTAATACAAAGGTTACTGTGTGTAATCTTATGCTGTTTACTGGTAAGTACGATGATTCCGATATCGGCATTTGCCAGTGTTGGAGAGACATTTAATGACAGTGGAAGTGGATTACGTTTTAAGGTATTGACCGAGGAGGGTACTGCCAATACTGGAACGGTAGCAGTCGTGCGTAATTATTATAATGGAACAGTATATGATATTCCGGAGACGGTGACACATAATGGTATTATTTATACAGTAACTGAAATTGCAGAAAGCGCATTCTATGGCCACTCAGCATTGGAGATTATTACGATACCTGCTGGAGTAACAAGCATTGGGAATGAGGCATTTAATGGTTGCACAGCGTTGACCAAGGTGATAATAGGGGAAAATTCACAGCTAACAACGATTGGATACGCTGCGTTTGATTATGATTCTGCTTTGCAGGAAATTACAATACCCGCAGGAGTAACAAGTCTTGGGGACTTTGCATTTGATCGATGTGAGAAACTGACACAGATAACCTTTGCAGAAAATTCAAAGCTAGAAACAATTGGGGAGTGTACGTTTCAATTAAGTGGTCTGACAGGAAGCATCACCATTCCTGAAAGCGTAAAAACAATTAATGACAACGCATTTCAAGAATGTTCGAATCTGACTAAAGTATCGTTTGCAGAGAATTCAAAACTGGAAACAATTGGGTTTAGTACATTTTATAAAACTGCGTTGCAGGAAATCACGATACCCGCAGGAGTAATTAGAATTGGAGGGTCCGCATTTGGGTATTGTTCTCCACTGTCAAGTGTTACTTTTCTGGAAAGCACACCTCCAACGATTGGGGCAGATGCATTTGCAGAAATAACCAATCTTACATTTACGGTTCCAACGGGAACGGTAGAAGCATATAAAGCGGTGCTTCCATCGGGTGCCACTGTGAACACTCCAGATAGCGTGTCAAATGTGACAGTCAGTCCGAATACGGTGACCTTGGTAAAGGGCTCAAAGCAGACCTTTACTTCCACAGTAACGGGAACAGGGAGTTTCAATAAGGAAGTGACCTGGAGTGTCGAGGGAGGAAATTCTGGAACTACGATAGATGCAAATGGAGAGCTTACAGTGGCAGCAGACGAAACAGCAGCAACGCTTACTGTTACGGCTACTTCGACAGCAGATACGACAAAAAAAGGCACTGCTATAATTACCGTAAGCGAAGCACCTGCAAACAACGTACCGACGGCAAAGAGCATGGTGACGGAGCAAAAGCTAGCTTCCGGAAGTTCGATCTCCTTCGCTGCCTCTGATATTGCAGAGGATGCAGATGGTGATATGCTTAGTATTATTAAAATAGTATCCGAACCGAATACATCGACCGCCTCCGCAATCCTTGTTGGTGGTCTGGTGGAAGTAACTGGTATAGCAGAAGGTTCTACGTGGGTCATGGTTACCGTCAGTGACGGAAAGGACAGCGTGGATGTAACAGTGCCAATTACGGTAACGGCTTTACCTAATTTGCCTGTGATATCCGGTGTGACAGTCAGTCCGGATACAGCCACTTTGACAAGAGGTGCGGCGTATAGATTTTCTGCAAGTGTGACTGGAACAGGTAGTTTCAATAAGGATGTGACATGGGGCGTGATGGGTGGAAGACCTGGAACTACAATAGATGCAAATGGAGTGCTTATAGTAGCCGCAGATGAAACAGCAGGAACGCTTACCGTAACGGCAATTTCGGTAGCAGATACGACGAAAAAGGGTACTGCTATAATCACAGTGGCAATAAATTGGTATGGTGGATATTCTGGCACTACATCTGTTATTCAACAGCCGGAAAAGAACGAAGAACATTCGGTCATTGCTACTGCCAGTCTGACACCGACCGTTGATAAGAAAGGAAAAGCAACACTGAAGGTTCTTTTGAAAACCATAAAGGATACCATAAAAAAGGCAGAAGAAGAAACAAAAGATAAGGAAGGAACGGAACACGGAATCGGAGTTACGCTTCAACTGCAACATTCGAAGAATACGAAATCGCTCGATATTGTACTAAAGAAGTCAGTAATCAATCAGTTGGCCAAATCTAAGGTAGAGCAGTTCGAGGTAGAGGACGGTCTCTTTACGATTCGGTTCGATTTGAATGTACTAAAAGAAATCAAAGAGAAAAGTACGGATGTAACCATTCACATTACTCCGGTCACTGAACTTTCCAAAGAGTCAAAAGCCCTTATTGGTAAGAGACCTGTGTACAAGATGACGCTTGGTTATAGTAAGAATGGAAAGACAGTGAAAGTAAGTAAATTTAAAAGTAGCAGTGTTACACTTTCCATTCCCTATACACCAAAGGAAAACGAAACTACCGGTAATCTGTATGCGGTCTATATAAATGAAAAAGGAAAGGCTGTAAAGGTCGTTAATTCTTCTTATGATGAAGCGAGCGGCAGCATAGTTTTCATTACGGACCGTCTTGGAGTGTATGGAGTGGGGTACACAGCAGATTAGAAAATATGGCACGAATAAGAATCAAGAGTAATGATACTAAGAGAGGATTTTATAATGATGAAAAGATGGAACAAGGCAATATCCTTACTGATAGCGGTGGTACTCATTGTGGGTACCGTATCTTCACAAGGATTCAAATCAACGATATATGCACAAGCAGAAGAGACCAATACAAAGGAACTTGATATATCAAAAGGATCAATTACGATTACAAGTACTGGATATACAGCTTTTGGAGGAACAGAGGAAGTGCCATACACGGGCAATTATGTCATAACGGGAACTTCAACAGATGCGAATAACACGATTACAGTAAATGGTCAGGCAGAAGGTTCCACCATTATGCTTGATAACCTTGACATCCAGATCGATGGTACATCACCACTTACTATTGGGAATAACACGGTGGCAAATATAGTAGTCGGAACAAATGGAATTCGCTTTGGTAATAAGGAAACTGGTATTGGTAATAAGGTAGGAATTATGATTGACGCAGGATCGGCACTTACCATGACTGGAACGGGAGATATCGAGCTTTATTCGAAGAGTGCACCATCAATTGTCGGTAGTGGAGATGATCTAATATCAATTGAAACAAGTGGTAATATTTCAATAACCGGTGATATTGGAATTTGGAGCAGTGGGGATATATCATTACTGTCATCCAATGGTAAAATAGATATAAATGTTGATCGATATCCGATTTATGGGAAAAATATAACAGCCGAGGCGAAACAGGGGATTTATTTTAACAGTAAAAATTTGGTGGGACTAACAGCGAAAGGCAGCGTGTCTCTTACTTCAAAGGAAGGTAGTGTGAGTATATCCACCGAAGCGGAAGGGAATTATCAAACGGTATCCTATGATAATCAGTTAGTAATTCAAGCACAAAAAGATATCACGGTTAGCGGTAGTGGGATATGTATTCAAACGAACCCATCCTCGAGTGCCAAAATGAACTCTGCCGCTGGTGGCATTCATATTACCTCGAATTTTACCTCAGTGGCAGTGCTTTATGATCTTGCGGTGAGCGCACCAACAGGCGGCGTTTATTTGTCCAATAAAGCAAAGCCGGAGGATGCACCGATTGTATATGGGACATTATCGGTTGCAGAAGGTACGACTTGTCATTTAAGTGGAGGCATTGATAATATGAGTTATGCGGCAGATGGTACGATTGACCGCATACAAGCAACCTTAGGGAAAACCATAGACCTTGAAAATTGTACAACAAAGACCAGTGGCTTCGGGTATTCCTGGGATCCAGATCAGCACATACTGACTCTTAACAATCTTGATTTAAACGTTGCCTCAGGTCATGGTATCATTCTGCCAGCGGATGTGGAGGTCACCGTAGTAGTAACAGGAAAAAATCAGATAACTGTGACTGAGGATCCACAAGTAGGTATAGTCGGGTGGAACAACAAGATAACATTGTTAGGAGAAGGAGAACTTTCTATTTCGGGGAGCAAGTATTTCGGGAGTGGAATAAATTGTGAAGAATTAGTAATATCCAGTGGTATATATAATGTATCTGGTTACTATGGGATTATTGCAGACAGTATTAGTATTTTAGATGGCAAGTTTATTATATCTGGAGAAGCTGTAGGATTAAAAACAAACAAAGATATTAAAATATCCGGTGGCACAATAGAAATCAGAGATGGGCAAACAGGAATTGGGGCATCTGGCGACGTTATAATATCAGGTGGTAGTATAAATATTCATGATACATCAAGAGGTATTTCTATTGGAGATGGAGACTTTACCATGAATGGAGGGAACCTCAACATTAATTGTAAATACTTTGGTTTATATACGCGTTACGATATTGCAACAGGTAAAGGAAAGATACGCTTTTTAAATGGAAACTGTACCGTAAATGCAGAAGAGACTGCAATTTTTTCTCGGATAAATAATGAAACGAATACAATTAATGTGCCTTCAAATATTGAAGTAAATACCAAAAATTTGACCTTATCGGGAGGAACGCTAACTAGTTCGGAATGGAGTAAATACATAGATTCTTACTGGGCATGGAATACGTTTCATGATAGCGAAGAAGTTAGAGTAATAATGGGTATATCATTAGATACAATGAAGGTAGAGGGAGCATCAAATAAAATTGTCATTCAGCCAATAAACGCTTGCCAGGTTTCCTTTGAATCAGACGGAGGCACAAAAGTTGCTGATCAGATAGTGGCAAAGGGGACTAAAATTACAAAGCCATCCCAGCCAGAACGAAGTGGATATACCTTCCTTGACTGGTATAAGGATGCAGATTTTGCCACAGTGTGGGATTTTGACAAGGACATAGTAACTAAGGATACCACGCTATATGCAAAATGGAAACAAGATGAAAGTGGAAGCATCATAGCCATTCCAGATGCGACTTTGACTCCAGTGGCTTCAACGACCGAAAACAAGGATGGTTCGAAGACAACAACGAAGACAACAACTACTACAAAAAGAGATGGAAGTACTGTAATCAAGAAAGAAGAAATCACGAAAGATAGAAATCAGCAGATTATAAGCCAGAGCCAGACAATCGAAGTAAAAGCAAAAGACGGCAGTGCAGTAAGTGTGGTAATTGAGCAAAATGCAAATGGTATCGTCACATCGGTAAATGGATTGTTGGATTTGAAAGAAAAGGACATTAAGGTCGCAGACAACGTAGCTTTGATTAAGGTCACGGTTCCAGAAGAAATCATTAAAACGGCAGTTGGTGAGACCGAGGGTAAGACGGGAAGCAAAGCCGGCAAGATTGCGCTATCGGTAAACCTTAAAAGTGAGGAGATGAAAGAACAGCTTTCCAAAAAGGAGATAAAGGAAGTAAAAGTCCAGTTAACTCTTCCAGAAAGCATTTCCAAAGAGGAAGATATCAGTCTGTCTTCTATTGTACTTCCAAAAGAAATTTTGGAAGAAGCAAAAGAGAAGGGGAAAATCGTAAATGTAATTATTGATCGTGCAGATGGTTCAAAAATTTCATGGAACTATAATCCTTCCACGATGAAAAATACCTCAAAAAATATGCAGGATGCCAATCTTTTGGTAGATACTAAAACCACTGAGAACCTTTTAAAGAGCTCGAAAAACAGTATCAAAGGGGTTGTAGTAGACGTAAAACAGGAGGGAGTGCTTCCTGGTTTTGCAAAGCTAAGGGTATATGTAGCTGGTAATTATGAAAAGACGGGAATCAAGGCAGGAAGCAGAGTATATCTGTATGACTATTCTGAGATTACCAAAACCTTTCTGGAGCTGCCAACGATGAACTACAAGGTTGATGGAGAAGGGTATATCACCATAGATGTAAGCCATGGTTCACAGTATATAGTACTTCCGGCTAAGTTAAACGATGATAACGTATCTTCTCTGTTAGAACAAATCAGCGTGAAAAAAGAGATCAAAATGACAGTAAAGGGAAACAATAGCGCGGGAAGTGTCCAGGTATCCTTAACGGATATTTTTGTTTCCGTTAAAAAATTCAGTAAGGAAGCAAATCCTGCAACAGCAGAAATCAAGCTCACTTATAAATCCAGTAATAAAAAGGTGGTTACGGTAAGCAGTACGGGGAAACTAAAGGCGAAGAAAGCTGGAACGGCTACGATTACAGTAACTGCGAAGCTTGCAGACGGAACAAAGAAAACCTTTAAAGAGACTGTATTGATAAAATAAATGTAGCTAAGGGACTGGTGCCATAAAATAATAATTTGAATAGAATCTATAACAAAAAGTCGGGTAATGAAAAATTGCACCCGGCTTTTGTTATAATAAATTTGAATCCTTAATCGGTAGCAAAGAATGAAAATATCATGTATAATATATGGTAAAAATCGACAGTAGTGGAGTGAGGACTTACAAGAAGGGAACTATAGAGTAGATGGAGATTATGAAAAAGGTTATAGAAGCTATTTGTTTTGATACAATTATACCATTATGGAATCAACAACCAGAGGATTTTCCGAGATTTCTGTCCGTAGTGGAAGAAGAACAAAAGAGAGAAAATGAGAAAATTTTTGAGAATTACCGCAAAAGCTTACAAAATCACATGAAGGCATTTCCAGAAAAAGAGAAAGAGCGACTGACATGGAAAGAAAAATTGGATGAAGATTTCCTTGAATTTGTGGAGAATGAAAATATAATAGGTATTAAAAAGGCAATGGATCAGGAGCTGTTTCAGGCGTTTTGGAAGGAGACCAAGCACTTTGTACGGCGTACCAGGGATTTCGATCATACATTATCCATCGAAAGTATATGGCAGGCAATAAGAAATTTCTTTATCTATGCAGTAATTGTAGATTTACAGGATGATGAACAAAACTGTGATGATCCCATTTTCTCCTATAGTCTTCTATATCCATATACGGATAATTTTATCGATGATACGAAAAAGAGTAACGTTGAAAAAGAATCCTACAATGAGATGATTAAGCGAACGATCTGTGGAGAAGCTCCGGAAGTTAACGGAGAATGCGAGAAAAAGACACAGAAATTGTTAATGAATCTTTTGTCATTTGATGAATTTTCAGACATAGAAGAAATCCGCAATGCGCTACTGCTTATTTTGGATGCTCAGATGAAAAGTATGATACAGCAAAGTAACGCGGACTTAAGCTACCATGATGTATTGCAAATTTCTGTTTACAAGGGAGCACTTTCTGTTTTTGTAGATTATTTGCTTGCCTCTTCAAATCGTTGTGAGGAGGATACCGAATTTTATTTAAAGTTTGGTTTTCTCTTACAAGTAGTGGATGATATCCAGGATATCTGCAATGATTTGAAAGACAAGTCAAAGACACTCATAGCATACCATTACAAGAAAGGCAGCCTAGAAGCTGTGGTAAATAAACTTCTTCATTATGCGCATACGATATTTCACAGTTTTTCACCAAAGAACCCGAAACGAAAAGAGTTTATGATGCAAAACTGCTTTACGATGATATTGGTTACGGTGGCCTCCAATCAGCAATATTTTTCAAGAAACTACTTAAAAGAGATTGAGAGATATCTTCCGTTTCGATTCGATTATTTGAAAGGTTTTTCCGTTTCAAAAGATAAAAATACGTCAAAGCATTTTGATAAAGTAAGAGATAATGGAATGAGGATATTGGATACGATTGTGAAATAGAATTATAATTGTTTGATTGTGGACGACGAAACAGATCTGGCAAAGATGACACAACATCCCCTTGGTTTTTATTTTATAGGAGTAAGAAATTGCATAGTACAACTTGTTTTGCTATAATCAGATTCAGCAAAATGAACATAATCAAGTAGAAATAAGGAGGTCCATCGAATGAACTTGTTGATTGTAGATGATGAACCGTTAGAAGTGACCATTATTGAAGGGATGATCGATAAAAAGAAATTTGACATAGAAGAAATTTATATTGCCTACAGTATGAAACAGGCAATGGAAGTGCTAGAGTCCCATGAGGTTTCGATTCTATTAAGTGATATTCAAATGCCAAAAGGAAGTGGCCATGAATTGGTACAATGGTCGCTGGATCATGAATTGCATATTACCTCCATTTTTCTTACTAGTCATGCTTTATTTGATTATGCAAAAGAAGCGATTCGATTAAATGTAAGGGGATATTTATTGAAGCCGGTGACGAAAGAGGAACTGGAGCGGTCTTTGGTTGCAGCGGTAGAACAGGTACGAGAACAATACCAAATGGAACAAAACAAAAAGCATGCTTCTTATTGGAATTCTAGTAAAATCTTACTGAGGCAGGAATATTGGCGGAAAATATTATTTGAAGTTGAAAATGTATCCGTGCATCTGTTAGCGGATAGTTTTGAAAAATATGGGGTGTTTTACGAGGATAGTAAAAAAATTGTACCTATCTTGATATCCTGGAAACGAAAAAAAGACAAAGGTAGTACATGGAACGATTCCACCATTGAGTTTGTGCTAAAAAATGTTGTCTCTGAGGTGCTTTGGGGAAATACCGATATTGGAAACATTATTTTTGAACAAGAAAAGATGATTGTTTTATACGATTTAAAGCAAGAAATGGAATCGTATCTTTTTAGCAAATGTGAAATTATGTTGCAGCGACTTTTCGAGGTTCTTAATTTTTGTGATATTAATGTATATGTCAACCAAAGTGCAGAACTCCAAGGTCTGAAACTTGCTGCAGAGGAACTGTTTGAGGTGGAGAAATATGATATTCAAAAACAAAACCGAGTAGTTGCCATAAAAGAAAGAAACGAAAATGAATTTTCTTATGAAAAGCCGGATATGAAACTATGGGTAAGTGAGATTTTTAGCTCCCATTATAATAGAAGTCTAAAAGAGATTTCGAATTATCTAAATAAGATAAAAAAGAGCAATCAGCAAGGGCAGGGAATGTTAAATCAATTTCAGCATGATTTCTTGCAGGAATTATATATCGCATTGGAGCAAAAAGGAATTCAGGCAAATTCTATTTTTAAAGAAGAAAGAATGGTAGATTTGTTTAATGATGCCATAAAATCTGTTTCGGATATGGAAAACTGGATGGAAGAATTGATTCAATTTTTAGTTAGTTTTAATTACCAGGCGGAGAAAACACCAACGATTATCGAAGAAATCAAATTTCATATTGTCAAAAATTTGGATGGTGAATTGTCTAGAAATGAATTGGCTTCGATTGTTTATCTTCATCCGGATTACTTGTCGCATATTTTCAAGAAGCAAACAGGAATGTCGATCTCGGATTATATTATTGAAGAGCGTCTAAAAAAGGCTAGAATAATGCTCACTTCTACGTCGCGTCCGATTTCAGAAATAGCGATGCATATTGGATATCCAAACACGGCATATTTTACAAAGTTATTCAAGCGTGCAACGAAAATGACGCCCAAAGAATACCGCAATTTGAAGGAAAGTTAGGTAAACGTGAATGAAACGATTTTCTTCCTTGAAGTATCGAATAACTGCATTAATCACAGTTGGAGCTATCCTTATTTCAATTGTTATCATAGCTTACAATGCTTACATATTGAAAATAAAAGATGATCGAGTATCGCATTCCTTGGAAAGCAGTTTGACGTTGTATTGTGAGGAAATTACGACCTCACTTAATAATGTAGAGTCTTTCCTTTTGACAAAATGTTTTGTAGAAGAGGATATTCATAAAATCAGCCAGCCAAGACAAGAAATCGATCGGTATCTGGCGATGATCAACACGCAGACAGAATTTGCAGAATCCATTGATAATTATAATATGCTTGATGGCTTGTTTCTATATGATGCATCACATGATGTGTTTGTTGCACAGTGTAAGGAAGGAAATAATAATATTATAAGAGACCATATCTCCATTTTTACAAAGGGATTTCATAGAATGTGCGCACAGGGTGTGAATGGTTGGTTCTCTGTCATGGTGGATAACGAATATTATCTTGTGAAAATGTTTGAGCTGCAAGAAGTATATGTTGCAAGCTTCATAAAAGTTTCCAATGTAATCGGAAGCCTAGAAGAAATTGCGCTTGGGGAATCGGATTATGCTGTATTATGTAATAGACAGGGCAATATTTTAGACCAGCGCTTGCAAAATTCAAAAGTTCAGCTTAAAAATCAAAGCTATGTGAACATAAAAGGAGAAACCTATTCAAATCTTCAGGTTTACTCAAAAAGTGGGGATTATTCACTGGCTATTTTAGAAAAAAGTGGAGGAATCTTCCGACGTAGTGGAATTGTTTGGTCACAATTTACGGTTTCTATTTTGTGCATCCTATTAATTGGTATCGGCAGTATTTTCTTACTTCAACGGCTGTTCCGACAACCAATCAACGATTTAATTCTGGCAATGACGCAGCTAAAGGACGGTAATCTAGAGATAAATCTGGAGAAAGATAATGTATTTGATGAATTTAAAGTAGTAAATGAAACATTTTCTGAAATGACAAGAGAAATTAAGAAATTGAAGATTGATGTCTATGAGGAAATGATTAATAAACAACGAGTAGAACTGCTTTATTTGCAAGAGCAGATCAACCCACATTTTCTTACGAACTGTATGAACCTCATACGTAATCTTTCTTTATTGGGTGAAAATGAAAAAATTGAGCAGGCCTCCATTTTGCTGAGTAAATATATGCGATATTCACTCAGCACAAGCACTATGATATTGTTAGAACGAGAATTAGAGCATGTTAGAACCTATGAAAATCTCCAAAGAATGCGCTATGGAGAACATTTAAAGATAGAGTTTATTGTGGAAGAAAACTTATTACATGAGTTTGTTCCTACCATGTTGATACAGACCTTTGTTGATAATGCAGTAAAGCATCAAATGGATCAGGAAAGTGAACTTTGTATCTACATTGAGATAAAAGAAAATACAGATAATGAAGGCAACGAAGGAATTCAAATAAATATAAGGGATAATGGAGAAGGCTTCTCTGAAAATATTCTCCCTGTTTTACAGCGATATGAAAAATTAGTCAATGAAACAGGTAATCATATTGGCATTTATAATGTCTGCCAGCGTTTGGAGATTTTGTACCACAAGATGGCGACGGTAACGTTTTTTAATGCATCAGAAGGCGGAGCCATAGTAGAAATTTATCTGCCAAAAGAAACCCAAATAATAGCAGATGAGGTTGTATAAGATGAAAAAAAAGAAAATGTTTATTGCGTTGAGCCTTTGTTTTCTAAGTGCAATTTGCTCTGTAGGGATTTTACATATCGTTCAAAAAAATAAAAAATCAGAGCAAAAGCAGGAAGCAAGTATTACAAAATTAGTGATTGCTTATCCATCACAAGCGGCCAAAACAAAGGATCAGGAAATGGTGGAGAATGCAATCAATCAGATTGTAAAAGAAAAATTGAATATTGAACTTGAATTTCGCGTATACGCTCAAAATTATTCTCAAAATATAAATCGTATGATGGCGGGGCAGGAACAACTAGATATCGCATTTTTTTATAAAAGTATGTATGAAGACTATGTAATGAATCAGCAGTTATGGGAGCTAAATCCCTTACTTGACAAATATGGGCGGGGAATTAAAAGTGCGGTTGGAGAAAAGGTTATCAATGCCTGCAGGCTAAATGATAAGTTATATGGACTTCCCAATAACAGAGATTATGCGGTGGGCTGGGATGCCTATATTATGCGAAAAGATTTGCTGGATAAACATGAGATTGATGCTTCTAAAATCAAGACCACAAAGGATTTAGAAAATGTCTTTGATATTATAAAAGAAGGAGAGCCAGAGATAACTGTCGTAGCATCATCTACTCCAACGATGTTATCGAACTGCTATTTTTCGTTAGAGTCAATTGGAGTCCATATGAAAGAAGGGCAATCTTCAAAAGTATCGAATCTATTTGAAACAAAAGAATATAAAAACACACTGAAACGAATACGACGCTGGTATTTAAAGGGGTATCTAGGAGAAAATTTATTTGAACAGACGAAAACGGTAGAACAAAGGATGAGAGAGGGTACGTTATTTGCCTATGCATATCGTGCAAAACCAGGAGTAGAGCAGCAAGAATCCATTGGCTGTGGCCGTGAGGTAGTCTGTGTGCAATTAGGAAAAAATATTGTGGCAAACAATGAACCTTCTTCTATGCAATGGGTAATCACCAAAAATAGTACTTCCAAAGAAAAAAGCATGCAGTTACTTAATTTGCTATACACAAATGCAGATCTTATGAATTTACTATCGTACGGGATAGAAGGTGTTCATTATGTATTTACGAAAGATGGACATATTACCTATCCAAAAGGGAAAAAAACGAATGTATTTGCAGGGAATGCCTGGGAAATGCCAAACCAATTTATTACATACATATGGGAAGGAAATCCGCTGTCATTATGGAGTGATATGAAGAAATTTAATGAAAATGCACTTTACGGGTGTGATTTTGGCTTTAATTTTGATACGGCCCCAGTAGCAACGGAATACATCACACTACAACAGATTTACAATAAGTATGTTTTTATATTAGGAAATGGACTGGTTGACCCGGATGAAGGGCTGGACAAAATGAATAAAGAAATGAAGAGTAATTTTATTGATGAAGTCATAGCAGAAGAGCAAAGACAATTCGATCAATGGAAGAAATAATAAAGATTATGCAAACTTAGCAGAATGGTATTGGTATATCGCAGAATTGTTATATTTTTCGTGTTCTAACTTCTGTAAAATTGAAAGTACATATTATCAGTTGCAATGAGTGTATATTTCAAGAGTAAAAAGGAGAAAGACAATGAGAAAATTTAACAAGCTAAGACGCAAAGGATTATCCTTTCTGTTGGCTGCTGCAATGGTACTAACCAGCACAACAACCACATCATTTGCAGCATCTGCAGACCAAAATGCGAGTGCAGCAAGAGAAGCACAAAATGCTGCAATATCACAATATGCAGCTACACAGGGAATGGTACTCTTAGAGAATAATAACAATTCCTTACCGATTTCAAAAGCAAAAAATCCCAAAATTGCATTGTTTGGTACCGGTGCATATGAAACCATAAAAGGTGGAACTGGATCTGGTGATGTTTATTTAAAAGGTGGAGCCAATATCAATGTATTAAAAGGATTTGAAAGTGCAGGATATGAAGTTGTTACGAATCAAGTCGTTTCAGGACAGACAACTTCATTTTTAGCAGATAGAAAGGCAGAATTTGACAAATGGAATACAGGGTCATCTGCATGGGGTAGCTATGCACACAATGAGCCTTCTTATGTAACAGCAACAGGTGCAGCAATAAAAATCGATGCAGCAGCAGCGTTAACCAATACTGCAGTATATGTTCTTGCTCGTAATTCAGGCGAAGGTAGTGATAGAAAACCTGCAAAAGGGGATTATTACCTTTCAGACAATGAAAAGGATAGTCTTACCTTATTAGGACAGAAATTTTCTAATGTAATCGTTGTATTAAACGTTGGTGGAATTATTGATACTAACTTTTTCAATGGAAAAGGTAATTATGCAGTGGATGATGCCTTAAACAGAGGTCAGATTCCAGGGCTGGATTCTTTATTATTAATGTCTCAAGCTGGTATGAACGGTGGAGCAGCATTGGTTCAGGTATTGGATGGAACATATAATCCATCTGGTAAATTAACTGATACTTGGGCAGTGGATTATACGGATTATCCATCCTCTGCGGGCTTTTCAAAAAATGATGGTAATTCAATGGAAGAAATCTATACCGATGATATTTTTGTAGGATATCGTTACTTTGATACCTTTGGTAAAAAAGTTGCTTATGAATTTGGATATGGGTCATCATACACAAACTTTAATATCAATGTAGACTCCGTTACAGCAACGGCATCAAAAGTTACCGTAAATGCGACTGTTTCAAATACGGGTTCTGTTTCTGGCAAAGAAGTAGTTGAGGTATACTTCTCAGCACCTGCTGACACTTTGGATAAACCATATCAGGAATTAGCAGGATACAAAAAGGTTGCAGTTGACGCTGGAAAATCTCAATCCGTAAGCATTAGCTTTGATACAGCAGACATGTCAAGCTATAGCGAAAGCAAAGAAGCTTACGTATTAGAAGCTGGAACCTATACAATTCGCGTAGGTAACAGTTCAAGAAATACGATTGAAGCAGCAAAGCTTACATTAAATAGTACAGTAACAACCGAATTATGTACAAATCAACTTGGTCTTACCAAAGATTCCATGGAAAAAGGAAGTTATAGCGCAGACGCTATAATGTCACATACCCCAATTGCAATTGATGTATTGGATAAGAATACAGCTGATTTCGGAAAAGGAATCACACCTGTAAACAAAGGTCTTTCTGTAACAAGCCTTGGCACAATTGCATTAAGCAGTGCAAGTTTCGCGGCTCCAATTTCCCATACTTATAAAGCGGGGGAAACAACAACTTATACGAGTAGCAATGAAACCACTGCTGATTCCTATAAGTATGGACAGACAACAACAGCTACAGGCGAAGCAATTACGAGGGTTCAGACATCTTCAAAATATACTTTGGTTGATGTTGCAAACGGAAGCATTACGGTAGAACAGTTAGTAGCTAGTATGTCAAATATCGAACTTGCTGACCTTGTAGAGGGTGGAAGCTATCAAGGACTTGAAGCGGCTACCTCAAATAGTGCAGTTATTGGTTCACAGGCAGACTCAGTTTTTGGAGCAGCTGGTGAAACAACAAGTAATCTTTATAATTCAAGATACATTCCAAATATTGTATTGTCCGATGGACCTGCAGGAATCCGTATCACAAAAGATTATATCAAATATACACAAGTAACAAGTGATGCAACCTTTAATTCTGCAACAACCTACTATACAGCAACTTATGGTTGGAGCGGTACCGTATATACCAAAAAGACAGTTGCAGATGCAGCCGAATTTAGAACTTTACTTAGTGCAGGAACGAAACTATTTACAACCGATGGAACTGTTTATTATCAATATTGTACAGCATTTCCAATTGGAACCATGCTTGCTATGACATGGGATCCAGAAGTAATTACACAGGTAGGACGTGCAATTTCGACTGAAATGTTAGAATATGGTGTTACTGTTTGGTTAGCACCAGGTATGAACATT
This sequence comes from Lachnoclostridium sp. UBA5725, assembly GCA_002419585.1. Taxonomy (GTDB): domain Bacteria; phylum Bacillota; class Clostridia; order Lachnospirales; family Lachnospiraceae; genus DIGJ01. The sequence continues at coordinate 69,363 of DIGJ01000024.1, read as the reverse complement.
CATAGAAATCCACTTTGCGGACGTAACTTTGAATATTTTTCAGAAGATCCTTTGGTAACAGGTATGACTTGTGCAGCTGAAACCACTGGTATTCAGACGAAAGCGGATGGAAGCAATTCAGGTGTTGGTGTAAGTATTAAGCATTTTGCTTTTAACAATCAGGAAGCAGACCGAATGGGAAGTAACTCTGTTGTATCTGAGAGAGCAGCAAGAGAGATTTATTTAAAAGGCTTCGAATATGGAGTAAAACATACAAATCCAATGACTGTAATGAGTTCTTACAATACGGTTAATGGTATTGCAACCTTCGAAAACTACGGATTATTAACAGAAATCCTTAGATCAGAATGGGGATTTAAGGGATTTGTAATGACAGACTGGTATTCTGTAGGTGGAGTTAATAAAGCTTCTAAATATTATGTACCAACATCAAATGATCCACAAACTGGTTATGTTTATGATGGTACGGTACAAAAATTATTGATGTGGGCAGGAAATGACTGCGAAATGCCTGGAAACAATGTTGATAACTTATTGAAACCTTTAAACGCAAAAACATTACGTTTAGGTGATCTTCAAAAGTCTGCAATTCATATGTTAAATGTAATTAAGACGACTAAAGTATTTGAGACATTGAAAACAAAAGTTGAAGCATCTCAATGGGGTCCTGGTACTGGATCAGGTTCAACAGGGGTAGTTACTACACCACAGCCATCAACACAACCAACAACACCAACAACACCAACAACACCTGAAGTTCCATCCAAAGTTGAGACTGTTAAAACTGATATTTCAACAAAAATAGTTACTGCAACCGAAAAGAATAATGCATTTTATGGAGCAGATGGTCAAAAGATTACCGATACAATTGTTAAAACCGAATCTGGCACAAAATATATTCTTGATGAAAAAGGTGAAAAGATTGTATCTGCTATGGTAGAAACGAAAAACGGTACAAAATTTATCGTTAGTGATACCGGTGCTGTTGTTACAGGTAAAATCGTTAAAACAAACGATGCAAAATATTATACCACCAAAAATACTGGTAAAGTAGTAATGAACAAATTGATCAAAGTAGAAGGAGCAAAATATTTTGCAACAAAATCGGGTGCGCTTGCAACAAACAAAGTAATCAAAGTAGACGGCAAAAAATATGTTGCAACAAAGAGCGGAAAATTAGCTGTTTCTAAATGGGTTAAATTAGATGGAAAACAGTATTACTGCAATAAAAATGGAGTTGTAACAAAAACAAAGTAGGGTAAGACTTCATTCATAGAAATAGGAAAAGCGGACCGTTTTTCGGTTCGCTTTTTCGTGCTATTTTATATTGTAAATTGACGAAAAATAGTCTATTCTATATAGGATTGGCCGGAGGATATACATAGAATAATAGTAAAGTGAAAAAGGAGAGTATAAAGAATGAAAAAATGGAAGATATGGCATAAAATCTTTGCAGTATTGGGAGGACTTTTAATTTCAATATGCGTTGCATTTGGTATTTATGTGTCCGATTATTACCATGCCTTGGATTATGCAATGCCCGTAATGAGCGATGGAGGGGATTCCTTGTTTGCGGAGTATGATAACTATACGATTTATGGAGATGCAACAAAAGGTAAGGGATTTATATTTTACCCAGGCGGTAAGGTAGAAGCAAAAGCGTATGAACCTTTGATGTATGAGCTCTCGAACAAGGGCATTTGCTGTGTTTTGGTGAAAATGCCTTGTAATCTTGCGGTATTTGATATGAATGCAGCGAATGAGGTCATGCAGGAAATCTCTACAATTGATACGTGGTATATTGGTGGTCACTCCCTGGGTGGAGCAATGGCAGCAAGCTATGCAGCAAAACATTCGAAGGAGCTATCTGGGTTAGTACTTCTTGGAGCTTATGCAACCGAAAAATTACCAGATACCTTTCCTGTTCTTTGCATGTATGGTAGTGAGGATGGCGTGCTAAATCGTGAGAATTATGAAGCAGCAAAAGAATATGCAAATACATGGAAAGAAGTAGTAATTGAAGGTGGAAACCATGCTTATTTTGGAAACTATGGGGAGCAAAAGGGTGATGGAACGGCGAAAATAGCACCAGATGAGCAATGGAATACCACAATAGAAACAATTGCAGACTGGATGAAGTAAAGGAGGACAATTTATGGTTCTGTCCTAATATTATTCGCATACTATTAATATATAATTATAAAATATAAAATAATATTGAAACTTGGGAGAATCAAAGGAGTGTGAGTCTTATGGTAGAAATACCATTTATTAAGCTTGCACTTTTTTCATTGGATGGAATAGTTCGATTGATCAAATCGATTGCGAGGAATGAGGGATACGATGAACCAGAATTTTTATGATGCAATTGTGGATACTCCAATTATCGCTGCAGTAAAGGACTGGAAAGGGTTGGAGATGTGTCTGTTACTCGATATCAAAGTAGTTTTCGTACTATTTGGCGATATCTGTAATATTAGTCAAATTACAGATCAGTTAAAGGCGGCAGAAAAAATTGTGATGGTACATATGGATTTGATTACAGGATTGAACTCAAAAGAGATTGCAGTTGATTTTATCCAAAAAAACACAAAAGCAGATGGAATAATTTCAACCAGACAAAATATAATTAAACGAGGTAAGGATTTGTCCATGTTTACAATTTTTCGCTTTTTTGTTATTGATTCTATGGCAATCAATAGTATAGAGCGGCAACAAGGGACAGTGAAAGCAGACTTCATTGAAATTTTACCGGGAGTTATGCCTAAGATTATATCAAAAATCTGTAAGAATAGCGCAACCCCTGTAATCGTGGGAGGGTTAATTACGGATAAAGAAGATGTTATGATGGCTCTTGATGCGGGAGCAATCGCTATATCCACTACAAACCAAGATGTTTGGAAAATGTAAGGAAAGGAGTAGCAATATGTGTGATACGAAGCAGGAAATCGCAGCTGGGTTTAAGCTTCTAATGAAAGAAAAACCGATTCGAAAGATAACCGTTCAGTACTTAATGGATGCGCTAGATATGAAGCGGCAAAGCTTCTATTATCATTTTCAAGATGTATATGATGTAATGGAGTGGATATGTGATCGTGAATTTATCTCTCAGATCGGGTATATTGAAGAAGAGAGCTTTGAAGAATGGTTTGATAAAACACTTTCCTTACTCGAGGCAGACCGGCTATTCTATAAGAAGGTTACAGAAGCCATAGACCGAAGTCGAATCGTAGCAGCATTGCTGCCAACCGTAGAAGTGCAAATTAGACGACTTATGCGGAACGCCTGTTATGAAGTACCGACACAAAAATGTTTAAAAGAAATGGAGCCAATCATACGCTTTGTAGCGAACAGTATTATTTATCACATGATTGATTATGTTGATAAAAGAGGAAATCTAAAGCCACAGGAAATTCGCTTTCTAGTTAGTTTTTCATTAAAAGCCCATAATTTTAATCTGGAGTATAAACAAGAACCACAGACCTTGGTGGTATAATTCGTGAATTTGAAGTATAAGTAAAAAGAAAGAGCTGTTATAAAAATATAGGTTATGTTCAATTTGCATATCGGGGCACAAATAGCATGTGCTCTAACCTCAATGCGATTATCAATTTTCATTATGTCTTACTAAAATAATCGCATAAATTCGGTTAGAGCACATGCCATTTGTACCCCGATATGTAAATTGGGACAAAGTTTTTTGATTTTTTTCAACAACCTATATGAACGTATTTTATGTTATTAATATTGTTTAAATATAACATCTTTATATTTAGTTAGGGTAACTAATAATAGCATACCTAGAATACCACATGAAACAACTTCACCAATTCCTACGGTTAACATCAAAAATGGAATTGCATCTTTGACACCATAACTTAAGCGAAGTACCCATGGAACAATGATAACATTTGCGATAATCGGAGGTAATGGAACTAAGAATTTGTGCTTTCTTAATAGATAAGATCCAAAGGCTCCAAGTAATGTTGCAAATGTTCCGAAAATAATATCAAATAGACTGCATCCAGTTAAAATATTACTGAGCAGACATCCAATGGTAACACCGGGAATGGCAGCACTCGTAAAGTACGGAAGTACAGTCAGCATTTCGGATAATCGTACCTGAATGGCTCCGGAGGCAAGTCCGAGTGCATTCGCTAGAAAGGTTAGTACGACATAAAGAGCAGCGATCATAGCTGCCTGGGTTAGAAATAAAACTTTTTTGTTTCTCATATTAAATTCTCCTTTAGTTTTGTTTTACGTCAGGAAGGTTACGAACTGACGCTATTCGATTGGTGCAAGCCTTGAGTTGTAGGGTTTTGCGACTTTATTAGTATAACATGAAAACGGGGGTTGTCAAGCATTGACTCAATCTGTTACATAATATATATGTATTATACTATTTGTAATTATTTGTAAACACCTCTTGACATTACACCTACGTCGTGTTAATGTAATTTCACAACTACAATATGTATGTATAAATGGAGGTGATTTTTTGGGTAACGTTCAACAAATTTCTGATTCTGAACTTGAAATTATGAGGATTATATGGTCAAATAAGGGCTCTGCTTTATTTGCTGATATTACATCAAAAATTAATAAGCAAGATAAAAGTTGGAAAACGAATACGGTATTAACATTTCTTTCTCGCCTCGTAGACAAAGAAATGTTAATTGTAAAGAAAAGAGGTCGATTGAATGAGTATATTGCTTTAGTATCTGAAAGTGAATACATGACAGAGCAAACGAAATCCTTCTTAGATAAAGTCTACAGTGGAAATGCGAAAATTCTTGTTTCCTCCCTCTTGCAACAGGATTATCTGACCTCAGACGATTTTGCAGAACTAAATAAGTTTTGGAATGGAGGCGAAAAATTGAAATGAGTGAATTGTTTATAAGGTATCTTTCTTTATCAATTTCTGGACTGTTGTTAGCACTTGTTTTATTTGCCCTAAAGCCTTTCATAAAAAACAAGGTCAGTAAAACTTGGCAATACTATATTTGGATGATTGTAATTATTAGGATGTTAGTTCCCTTTGCTCCACGAGTTGAAATGATGGATAAACAATTGCAACATACTGACAATTCTATTATTGTTCAAGAAAAAACGAGTAGTGTACAAAATTCGCCTACAATAAACGTTGAAAGTCCCACTTTTAAGCCAATAGCGCAGGAGATTGAAAATACGATCCATACAAAATCAAGACTTCCAAATGATTGGAATATAGTAATTGATAATATATGGATGTTATGGATTGGAATAGCACTTATTTTATTTACATACAAGATGATAGTATACATTAGCTTTATTCGTTATATGAAAGCTAACAAAGTTGTTGTGAAAGACCCCGAAGTATTAGGGATTTTCAGGAATGTATGCAATGAGGTAGGTAATAAGGCAACGCTTAATATGTATACAAGTGATAAAGTTGTATCTCCAATGTTGTTAGGTATCATACGTCCTTTTATTGTATTACCGAATACTGATATTAAGGAATTTGAATTACGTAATATCGTTATGCATGAATTAATCCATTACAAACGTTTGGACATTATATATAAATGGATTACACAAATCGCAGTCTGTTTACATTGGTTTAACCCTATCATTTACTTTATAAGTAAAGAAATAAATAAAAGTTGTGAACTCTCTTGCGATGAAGCTATCATCAAAAAGATGGACGCTGATGGGAAGAGACAATATGGAAACACGTTACTAGCCTCTGTAAAAATCAATGGGATTTCAAGAGGAACGGGTATTTCGCTTTCCTTAAATAAGGATGCCAAATTACTAAAAGAAAGGTTAAGTTCAATTATGACATTTAAATCAAAAACCAAACTTACTACTGCATTTACGATCCTATTAACATTAACATTGTTCTTATGTTCCACACTAATGAGTTCCACTGTAATGGCAGCGATTCCAAGCACAACGATACATGAAAACTCGCCACTTCAAAATGTGACGAAATCTTCCGTGCCTGCGCTTAAGATGAGTACAGAAACTCAACTTAAGCTTCATCCTGATAATACACAATTAGCGTCTATAAATAGTGAAAAGATAACGAAGATCAAGATAAATATTAATGCTGCTTCCGTATATTTAAAAACCACGGATGCTAACACATTTCGTTTATGTTACACAGGAAGAGCAAATAAAAGTTACAAAGCCAGTGCTGATGTGAGTGGTAATGACAATAATATTGTAACAATTAATATAAAAGGAAAACCTATGAAAATTACCTCACCGGACGATTTAATAGATTTTGATTCTGTTACTCTTGAAATACCAGATAAAGCTTATGGTGATGTTAGTATTGAGGATATAGAAGGTAATCTCAGCATATGTGAAATAAATGCTCCAATGACTGTTAGCGATAAAGAAGGCATCATTAACTTAAAACACTCTGAACTTAAAAGAGGAAGCTATGTGTTAAAAACAAATAAAGGTATCATAAACGTTAAGCTCAATACACTTCTTACCCAACTGTATGTTGACACTACGGAAGGGATTGGAACGATTAAGTTCAATGAAGAACCTACTCCTGGTGAATTCCTACTCAATATCGTGGATGGAAAGAATTCAATTTTATTACCAAAAGGTTGGAATCAATACATTACCAAAAAAGCAAGTGACGTTAAGGATTCTCCCTCATTGTCCCTCAATAATCATAAAGGAATAATAAAAGTGAAAGTTAACAATAGTTCAAAGGAAGATTCAGTCCTTATGAAAACAGCAAATGTACTTAACGAAACGTATTATTTGATTGAAAGCGAGGAGGATCTAAGAGCAATTGGACATGGTTCGTATTCTCTCTCTGATAATTATATGCTTAACAAGGACATAACACTTACAAAGGAGTGGGAAGCTATTGGGAGTGAGAAGCATCCCTTTACTGGTAAATTTGATGGAAACGGTTATAAAATTAGTAACTTAACGACAACCGATAAGAAAGCAAAATACATAGGTTTATTCGGGTTTGTAGAGGGAGGAACCATTCATAATGTAACCTTATCTAAGGTGGATATTGAGAGTGCAGGAGATAAAGGCCACTCTAATGGAACTGCAGCTATTGTTGTGATTGCTATGGATAGTGATATTTCCGATTGCCATATAGAATAATGTTATATAGTATAAGAAACATAGTAATTGTTCAGCCACCAGTACCGCGAGGTGTATTGACAAATTGACTAATAATTTATAAAATATTATTTAACAGAATAAGCATAATAGTTTAGTAGAGAAAGGTGGAATGCTATCCGGTACGCTTTAGATTTAAAACAAGTGTACATGGAAAAGTAATTTTGAAATCATTGAATGAAATAATTGAGATAAAGATAAGACTGTTTTTAAATACAGTTTAGTTTTTATACTCGATTAATAATGATTTTAGGATTACTTATATGAGCTTTCATCAAGAAATAGAAGCCGTAGAGTAAATCTACGGCTTTATTTTTATTCTAAATTATTATTCGTTTATTTTGTTAATAAATATTGGAGGGATTAATTATAATGAAAAGAAATAAGAACCTTATTTTGAACAATAAGATAAACCTGGAACTGTTGTTAAACTCGGAAAAGAAGCCAGATCAAAATGTTACGAATGAAGAACCATTTTGGGATGATCCGCATATATCACAGCAAATGTTAGAAGCTCACTTAAATTCAGAATGGGATGCTGCAAGCTATAATCATAAAACAATTGACAAAATTGTAGAATGGCTGGTTAAACGTCTTAATCTAAAAGAAAATTCAAAAATTCTAGATTTGGGCTGTGGACCAGGTCTTTACTGTACTAGGTTTTCCCAGCGTGGACTTGATGTTGTAGGTATGGATTACTCAAGTAATTCAATAAGTTATGCAAAAACGTATGCAGATACAAATGGTCTGAACATTCAATATATCTATCAGGATTACATTACAATGGACTATTCGGATGAGTTTGATGCTATTTTTCTGATTTACTGTGATTTAGGCGCACTAACTGATAGTAAACGCGACCTGTTACTGGAAAAAATAAATAAAGCTTTGAAACCGGATGGGATATTTGTATTTGATGTCTTCACAAGATACAATTGGGAGCAGAAATCTAAGCGCGATTGGTACTTGAGCGAATCAGGATTTTGGAGACCGTACCCGCATCTTGTACTAGAACAGACTTTTGAATATGAAGAAGAAAATGTTTATCTCCGCCAATATATTATTATTGATAGCAAAGGTGAGGTATCTACTTACAATTTAAGAGACCACTATTACTCTAAGCAGACTGTTTTGCAATTAATGAAGAAACATGGTTATCAAGTACAGGATATTTGGAGTGACCTGACTGGTAAGACTTATGAGGAAAACACAAAGTGTTTGGGCGTTGCTGCAAAAAGAGTATCAACCGATGGTTGACAGATATGGATAGCCAGAACAAGGGGCCATGTTTTTTTAAGATTAGGAAGAGTGGGAACTGTAAGCATAAACATAGTTTCTACATATTGACAATATAATTGTTTTATATTATATTGTATTTGTGCAAATTACATAAAATTAGTTCGATTAATCCGCACAAGGAGAGGAAAGCCATCGATATGAAACAACAGATCATAGATGAATGTATTGAGCTTTTTAATGAAAAAGGCTGTCGATTCACTCTAGATGATATTGTGCAGAGTCTTAGAGTTAGCAGAAAAACAATATACAAATATTTCTTAAGCAAGGAGGATATCTTTAAGGCCATTATTGATGAGGCCTACGATGATATTCATATTAAGCAGAACTTAATTTTTAATGACAATACGCTCTCAATCAAAGAGAAGATGTATGCGGTATGTACGGTTGAAACGAAGTATGATAACCGGATGAACCTAAAACGGGTTTATGAATCAGAACAGTTGCTTCCAGAGATTTTTCACTATTTTATGAAAAAATACGAAATTGGCTGGGAGATTATTGAAGAACTGTTGAAACAGGGCATCGAAGAAGGTGTGTTTGAAACGGTGAATGTTGCCCTGGTTATACAGCTATTAATCAATGGAATGAAGATGCTTTGCCAGGGTGATTTTCAAGAAGAGAATAAGATCTCTTATAAACAAGGATTGGAGCAGACGGTTCGAATTATCATCAAAGGAATATCAAAATGAGTGGGAGGACATAACGATTGCAAAACATTATAATTATAATCATTCTAGCATTGTTCGTTTTGATTGTAGGGCTTGTATTGGTGATATCCTTTGGGCTATCCAATTTGATTGTCACACCACATACCCCAGACCCGAATCAATGCTATATCGATGAGATTGCAAAGGGAAAGATTATAAAGGAAGAATACGAAAGCGACTATCACAGGGAGGATTTCAAGTTGCAATCGGACTATGGGTATATGATATCCGGTAGTTTTATTCCAAGAGATTCGAATGTGATGTTAGATGACAAGAAAGAGAAAGTAGTTGTTCTTGTACATGGGTATCAATTCTGTCAGTTTGGCAGTGTTAAGTACATAAATATATTTCGGAAGCTTGGATTTCATTGTGTTATCTACGATCACCGAAATCATGGTTATTCCGATAAAGCCGTTACGACAATGGGTTATTATGAAGCTCGTGATTTGAAGAAAGTCTGTGATTATATAAGGACGAAGCTTGGGGATGACATTATCCTTGGAACCCATGGTGAATCAATGGGAGCAGCAACCGTTATGATGAATGCTCCGCTTGATGATAAGTTGACATTTGCAATTGAGGATTGTGGTTATTCTAATCTTTCAGACCTTCTGGCATATAGCTTAAATAAGGTATACCACTTGCCACGGTTTCCTTTCTTATGGATAGCAAGTCTATTCTCAAGACTGCGTGGAGGTATCTTTTTCCATCAGGTAATACCAAAGAATGAAGTGGCAAAGTGTGATGCGTTGCCGATGCTGTTCCTACATGGAGAGCAAGATGATTTTGTCCCAACGAGTAGTATCAATGAAGTATACGAGGCAAAACGAGGGTACCGGCGGATGAGGATATTTCCAAATGCAGCTCATGCGGAAAGTTATTGGAATAACAAGGAAGAGTACAGTCAGGAAATTGAAGCGTTTTTAAAAGAAATAAAAATTATATAAGGGGAGAAAATTTATGGAGGAGAAAGTATCTTTAAAATCGAAACTATGGCTGTCAGGAGCAGATGGTTTCTGTGGTATCTTATGTGGTTTGGTCACAGGGGGTGGACTGACGTATTTCTTTACCAAGTGGATGGGGCTTGATACAGGAATGGCGTCTATGGTATGGTTGATTTTTGGTATATGGAATGCATTTAATGATCCATTGTTTGGATATATCTCCGACCGCACGAAGTCAAAAATCGGCAGAAGATTACCTTACATCCGCTATGGTGCTCCGATCTATGCAATTACATTTATATTATGCTGGATAAGATGGCCATTTGCTGGAAATCAATGGGGGATGTTTTTGCAGATGCTGATTACCTTATTTTTGTTTGATACGCTATATACCTCGATTGCGACAGCACTATATGTTATGCCATTTGAGATAGCTGTATCCAATAAAGCCCGTGGTTCTATATTCATTTGGAAAATGTTCTTTGGTCTCATATCTTTGGCATTTCCTCTCATTCTGATGCCAATGATAAAGCTGGAGCCAGGTGATGATCCATTACAATTTCAGCTGATTATGTGTGTTATCGGTATTGCGGCAGGACTAATCATCTTCTTAAGTACCTTCTTTTATTCGGAAAAAGGATATGCTAAGGAGGAGAAGCAGCCACCGTTTTTCAATGCACTGATTGAATGCTTTAAGAACAAGGCGTTCATCATGTTTGAAGTTATTAGCTTTACCGTTATTTACATACAAAACTGTCTCTCTTTGGGAGTGAATTATTATTTTACAGAATTCAATATCTCTATGCTACCTTGTTATATCGCATTGATTCTAGGAGCAGTTGTCGGTATTATCCTTTGGATTAAAAAACAGGTTGCCTGGGGAGTTCGTAAATGTGTCATGATTATGTGTCTGGTATTTTCCATTGGATGCTTTGGCATGGCATTTGGAGGAGGAATACTACCAATCGCAGCGTTCAGTTTCTTTACTGTAGGGTTTGGTTTTGCTGGTGGTATGTATCTGATACCACTGATGAATGGTGATGTTATCGACTATGATGAAAGCAAGACCTCACTTCGCCGTGAAGGTATGTATGCAGGCGTAAATAGTCTTATTACAAAGCCGGCCATGAGTATAGCAACTTCTGCATTCCTTACAATTACCACTGCTTTTGGATACGATACCACGCTAAAAGCAGGATTGCAGTCTGCAAGTGCAGAGCAAGGTATTTTAATCGGATGGATGCTGATTCCTGCGATTCTTTTGTTAATCTGCTTCTTTTCCATGTTTTTGTATCCTTTGAATGGTGAAAAGTGGAATGAAACAAAGGCTGGATTGGAGAAGATTCACAGTGAAAAAGAAAAAGAATATCTCAAAGGATTGGGATTTAAGTAGCAGAATGAAGTAGTAGTAGGATTAAAAAGAGGACTGTTGCGAACAGTCCTCTTTTTAATCCGTGTGCCCCACCATGGGTACAAACTTATATATACGCCATTTATCCACTAAATTGCTTTATTTTTCACGATTGAACTAGTTGTCATCTCCAGCTTGCTGCTTTAGCAAGTCCCGAATTTCGGTTAATAATATGGTATTTACATCAGGTTTTGCTGGCGCTTTTTCCACTTCCTTTTTTCTTATTATCGAATTGATAATTTTGACAAGAACAAATACAGTAAGTGCGATTAATAAAAAGTTGATTACTGCCTGAATAAATGCACCATAACCGATACTTGCACCTCTAAAAGTTAGGGATAAACTTGAAAAATTAATACCACCCAGGATAACTCCGATAAGCGGCATTAGAATATCATTTACCAAGGAAGTAACAATTGCAGTAAATGCGCCACCAATAATAATCCCTACAGCTAAATCCAGGACGTTTCCTCTTGTAATAAAGATCTTAAACTCTTCAATAAATCCTTTTCCTTTTTCTGACATAAAATCACCTCACAGTTTTAATTTAAACTTATTTTATCATATTTTATCAAATAATGTAAATTAGTAATAAAGCCACAGTAAAGGATTTCAAAAATCCCTACTGCAGCTTTTCGTTTTTATAAAGATATTAAGTTGTTTACTCCGCGTCATCTTTTCCTTTAAATAGAGGCAAGTTTGTGACCTTAGTCAGTAAAAGAACGATAAAAGTTAATAATATGATTACAACAAAGATGGAAAGCATTCCTTTTCCCATTATTTCTAATGCATAAATTACATTCTGATTCATACAGTTCTCCTTTTCGATTTTCCTATTTTAGCATTTGACTTACGATATTAATTACTACACCACCGGCAACTACGGAACCGATCTGTCCGGCAACGTTTGCACTGATCGCATGCATTAATAAGTGGTTTGTAGGATCTTCCTCAAGACCCATCTTTTGAATAACACGGGCTGACATAGGAAATGCTGAGATACCAGCAGCTCCTACCATAGGATTAACTTTGCTTTTAAGAAACAAGTTCATAATCTTAGCGAATAATACACCGCCAATTGTATCAAATACAAATGCAACCAAACCTAAAACCATAATGAGTAATGTGTTTGTATTTATAAAGTCTCCAGCTTGCATTTTGAAAGCAATGGTAATACCAAGTAATAATGTAATTAAGTTTGCCAAGCTAGTTTGTGCAGTCTCGGATAAGCTACCAAGAACACCACATTCTCGGATTAAGTTACCAAACATTAAGAAGCCTACGAGTGCAACGGATTGTGGTGCAATCAAACCAGCGATAATGGTAACAACAATAGGAAAGATTAATTTGGTCAATTTGGTTACAGACTTTGGATTATACTCCATGCGGATCATACGTTCTTTTTTCGTAGTTACTAATTTAATAGCGAAAGGTTGTACGATAGGAACTAACGCCATATACGAGTATGCCGCGACTGCGATAGGACCCATATACTGGGAATTCATGATTTGGGACACCAAGATAGAAGTAGGACCGTCAGCAGCACCGATAATACCGATGGATGCAGCATCATTTAAATTAAATCCCAAAAGAGCAGCAAGTAAAATGGTAAAGAAAATACCAAACTGTGCGGCACCACCGAATAAGAACATCTTTGGATTTGATAATAAAGGTCCGAAATCAATCATCGCGCCTATTCCGATAAATAAAAGGATAGGTAACGCTTCGGAAGCACTGATTGTCGTTTCAAACAACCATTGAATAATACCCTGGGTATTTCCAACACCTTCAATCGTTTGGTTCAAAACACCAGATAGAGGTATGTTTACAAGAATTGCACCAAACCCCATAGGTAGAAGCAGTGAAGGTTCAAAACCTTTAGCAATTGCTAAATAGATTAATAAACCACCGATTAAAAACATTAACCACTGCTGCCAAGTAACTGCCAATAAACCTGACAATAAAAAATCCATAAGTATAGCCCTCCTAAATTATAAGTATAATTTTAATGTGATAGTAAAGTTAAATGCCTTAATGTAATCTTTAGTAAAAAAACACAGAAAAATGGGCATTCTAGGAATATTATAGCTTTATATAAAATAAAATACAATTTAATTTAGTTATTTGTTTCGAATCTAAACATAGTTAGAATTTCCGATTTTGGAAAATATATGTATATAATGAATTCTGGTTTAACGGCGCAGGACGGACGCGGGGGGAGTTTAGGTAAGTCACGCAAGATACGCGGTGGGTTTATGGTTTTGAAATTCGAATGGAGCACAGGGGCTGTCCTTAAAAGCAGACGCATTAAACATTCGGTAGAACCTCTAGACAAGTTAGAATGAGCTCTTATTGGAGCTTATTCTAACTAGAGTTTCTGCCTCATAATGCTAAAATGCTTTTAAGGACAGCTCCTGTGCTCCATTCGAATTAGAGAAGACTATGACCACCGCGCATTTTGCTGATTTTGGTAAATGCCCCCGCTGTTATCTGTAATGTAATTAATATAATTGTCAAACACAGGATTTAGCTAAGAAAGTAGTAAAAACGTATATGGTTCAGTTATTGTTTGAATGTGTAAACAAGAATTATTTACATTTATATATACTAATAAAGATTAAATCTAGTCTGGCAGATGATAAAATGTCACTCTAAGTAGACATTTATTAAAATTATGAGTTGATTTGGATATTGACTTTTTACCGCACACCTTCGCAATTCTGGGTTTTTATAAACATTCATGAATAGCGAGTCCGTACTTCATAGCCAGCTATGAAAGGCTGAGCTCATAACCTATATTCAATTTACACGGCTCCCATGCTAGAATTTTATATCATTTAAGCTATGGAACGTAAACTCTATCAAAAATTAACTCCCTTAAGAGTTAATTTTTCGATGTTTAGAGGTTACGTGGAATGCCTATGCGATTGATATAAAATCCTAGCATGGGAGCCGTGTGAATTGTAGAAAAACTAAATTGCTCAGCCTTTTATAGCGTCACTCATCAACAAAGACTCGCGTCTGTCCTCCATTAAACCAGAATTTACCCTCATTTGTACACATTTTTAGATCTGTCAAAATTCCAACTTTATTTTGTACACATTTAAAATCCTGTCTAAAGACTTGGCAATAAAACGATGTTACGATGACTTTATCAAAACAACGCCTAAGGAGGATTCATATTATGGCTAAATATGTTATGGCACTAGATGCAGGTACAACAAGTAATCGATGCATTCTTTTTAATGAAAAAGGGGAAATGTGCAGCGTCGCACAAAAAGAATTTACACAATATTTTCCAAAACCAGGATGGGTAGAACATGATGCAGATGAAATCTGGTCAACCCAGTTAGGAGTAGCTGTTGAAGCTATGCATAAAATTGGTGCTACAGCAGAAGATATTGCAGCGATCGGTATTACGAATCAAAGAGAAACTACAATCGTTTGGGATAAAAATACTGGAGAACCAGTATATCATGCGATTGTATGGCAGTGTCGAAGAACTTCCGAATATTGTGATACGCTAAAGGATAAAGGACTTACAGATACCTTCCGTAAAAAAACAGGTTTAGTTATTGATGCTTACTTCTCTGGAACTAAAGTAAAATGGATTCTTGATAATGTTGAAGGCGTAAGAGAGCGTGCTGAACGTGGAGAATTACTTTTTGGTACGGTTGAAACCTGGTTGATTTGGAAATTAACCAAAGGCGCTGTTCATGTAACAGATTATTCGAATGCATCTCGTACCTTGCTTTTCAATATCAATGAGTTGAAATGGGATAAAGAAATTCTGGAAGAATTAAATATTCCAGAATCCATGCTACCAGAAGCAAAACCATCCAGCTGTGTATATGGAACAACCGATCCATCTTTCTTTGGTGGAGAGATTAAAATCGCTGGAGCAGCTGGAGATCAGCAGGCAGCATTGTTTGGTCAGACCTGTTTTAATGCAGGAGAAGCAAAGAATACATATGGAACAGGATGCTTCATGCTAATGAATACCGGAGAAACACCTGTATTCTCAAACAATGGTTTGGTTACTACCATTGCTTGGGGATTAGACGGCAAAGTTAATTATGCACTTGAAGGTTCTATCTTTGTTGCTGGAGCAGCAATTCAGTGGTTAAGAGATGAAATGAAATTAGTAGATACTTCTCCTGATTCTGAATATATGGCACAAAAAGTAAAAGATACAAACGGATGCTACGTTGTTCCAGCATTCACCGGTCTTGGCGCACCTCACTGGGATCAATATGCAAGAGGAACAATCGTTGGATTAACCAGAGGTGTTAATAAGTATCATATCATTCGTGCTACATTGGAATCCATCGCTTACCAAGTAAATGACGTAATTTCTGCAATGAAAGCGGATTCTGGTATTGAACTATCCGCACTTAAAGTAGATGGTGGAGCAAGTGCAAATAATTTCTTAATGCAGACGCAGGCAGATATTATGAATGCACCGGTAAATCGTCCAAATTGTGTAGAAACAACCGCAATGGGTGCTGCTTACCTGGCAGGTTTAGCAGTTGGTTATTGGGCAAGCAAAGAAGACGTTATTAAAAACTGGGCAATTGATCGTATTTTTGAACCTCAGGTTGAAGAAACAGAAAGAACAAGCAGAGTCAAAGGTTGGAATAAAGCCGTTAAATATGCCTATGGTTGGGCAAAAGAAGACTAAAATGAGGAGGTAAAATGTATGTTACCATATATTGGGGAATTTTTAGGAACCTTTATGTTGATTTTGTTAGGTGATGGAGTAGTAGCAAACGTAACATTGAACAAATCTGGAATGAAAGGTGCTGGTGCAACCCAGATTACTTTTGCCTGGGGCCTTGCTGTTATGCTTCCTGCATTTATCTTTGGAGCAGCATCCGGAGCGCATTTTAACCCAGCGCTTACCTTGGCTTTGGCAGCAGAGGGAAGCTTAGCATGGAACATGGTACCTGGTTATGTAATTGCACAGTTTGCAGGTGCATTCCTTGGAGCAGTTCTTGTGTACTTGTTATTTAAGAAACAGTTTGATGAGACCGAAGATGCGAAAACCAAATTAGGCGTTTTCTCTACCGGTGCATCCATACCAAACAGAGCTTTAAATATTTTAAGTGAAGCAGTTGGTACATTCGTATTAGTATTTGCAATCAAAGGTATTGGCCAGGTACAAGGATTAGTTCCAGGTGTTGATAAATTATTGGTATTTGGAATTATCGTATCCATCGGTATGTCTCTTGGCGGCTTAACTGGATATGCAATCAACCCAGCTCGTGATATCGGTCCTCGTATTGCGCATGCAGTTCTTCCTATTAAAGGAAAAGGAAGTTCAAACTGGGGTTATGCAATTGTTCCACTCGTTGGTCCTATTCTTGGTGCTTTAGCAGCAGTATTCGTATATGGAATTATTCCATGGTAATAAAATAAGAAGTTAAGGAAAAATTGAATACTTGCTGTGAGAGATTAAAGAGCCAAGCAGATTATGTCTGAAAAGATATAAGGATTGCTTGGCTCTAAAAATGAAGGGAGAACGGAACAATGTATGATGTTGTAATTATCGGTGCTGGTGTATCAGGCTGTGCGATTGCAAGAGAATTGTCAAGATATGAAGTAAGAGCCTGCGTACTCGAAAAAGAAGAAGATGTATGCTGCCAGACATCAAAGGCAAATAGTGGAATCGTTCATGCCGGTTATGATGCAGCGCATGGTTCTATGATGGCAGAATTGAATGTAATTGGAAATCAGAAAATGGAGGCTCTATCAAAAGAGCTTGATTTTGCGTTTGTAAAAAATGGTTCCTTGGTGGTATGTCTTGATATAGATGCATTACCAAATCTATATAAGCTTTATGAAAATGGTATCGCAAATGGAGTAAAAGAGCTTCGCATCCTTAATCAAGAAGAGGTTCGTGAATTGGAGCCAAATATATCGGATCAAGTGATTGCGGCTCTCTATGCGTCAACGGCAGGAATCGTATGCCCGTTTGGATTGACCATTGCTTTTGCAGAAAATGCAGCAATGAACGGAATTGAGTTTTGTTTTGATACCAAGGTAGAGGAAATTGAGAAGTTAAGGTCTGGGTTTATTATTCGTACAAACAAAGGAAATGTTGTAACGAAATATGTAGTAAATGCCGCTGGTGTTTATTCGGACGAGATTCACAATATGGTAAGTGAAAACAAAATCCATATCACACCACGCAGAGGTGATTATTGCTTGCTTGATAAGGCTACCGAAGGTTTTGTCAAACAGACAATCTTTCAGCTCCCAGATAAGTTTGGAAAAGGAGTGCTAGTATCCCCAACGGCGCATGGCAATACCATTGTAGGTCCTACTGCCATCGACATTTTAGATAAAGAGGGAAGTAATACCACAGCGGAAGGGCTGAATCATCTGATTAAGACCGCGGGAAATACGGTAAAGAACTTACCAATCCGACAGGTCATCACTTCATTTGCGGGACTTCGAGCACATGAAGAGCATCACGAGTTTATTATAGGCGAAGTAGAGGATGCCGAAGGATTTATCGATTGTGCTGCAATCGAATCACCAGGGCTTACCAGTTCCCCAGCAATCGGTGAAAAAGTAGCAACGCTTTTGGCTAATAAACTATCCCTACATAAAAATGAACGCTTTAATGGAACAAGAAAAGGAATTCTAAATCCTAAGACATTAAGCCCTCAGGAGAGAAATGCGTTGATTGCTAAGAATCCAGAGTATGGTAATATCATTTGCCGCTGCGAATCCATTAGTGAGGGAGAAATTCTGGATGCCATCCATAGACCGCTTGGGGCAAAATCTTTAGATGGAATAAAACGCAGAACCAGAGCTGGAATGGGACGCTGTCAGGCTGGCTTTTGCTCACCAAAGACCATGCAGATTTTAGCAAGAGAATTAAATCTAGATGCACTGGAAATAACAAAGTGCGGTGGTGAATCAAAACTTTTGCTTGATAGAAGATAAGGGGTGATTGGAATGAAACAGTTAATTTATGATATTGTGATCGTCGGAGGTGGACCGGCTGGTCTTGCAGCGGCTATCGAAGCGCTAAAAGAAGGAGTCGAACGAATTCTAATCATCGAACGTGACCGTGAACTTGGTGGAATCTTAAACCAGTGCATTCACAATGGGTTTGGCCTTCATACCTTTAAGGAGGAACTTACCGGACCGGAATATGCGCAGCGATTCATGGAGGAAGTAAAAGAAAAGCACATTGAATACAAACTAAATACCATGGTTATGGATATTACACCAAACAAGGTGGTTACCGCCATGAACACCTTGGAAGGTATGTTTGAAATTGAAGCAAAAGCGATTATTCTTGCCATGGGATGCAGGGAGCGTTCCAGAGGTGCCCTCAATATTCCAGGATATCGTCCTGCCGGCATTTTCAGCGCCGGTACCGCGCAGCGATTTGTTAATATCGAAGGCTATATGCCGGGTAGAGAAGTAGTGATCTTAGGCTCTGGAGATATCGGTTTAATTATGGCAAGAAGGATGACGCTTGAGGGAGCAAAGGTAAAAGTGGTTGCTGAAATTATGCAATATTCTGGTGGACTGAAACGAAACATCGTGCAGTGTCTGGATGACTATGGAATACCTTTAAAATTAAGCCATACTGTGGTAGAAATCAAAGGAAAAGAACGGGTAGAAGGAGTAACAATTGCAGAAGTAGACAAGACCGGTAAGCCAATCGAAGGAACGGAAGAATATTATACCTGTGATACGCTTTTATTATCCGTTGGATTAATTCCAGAAAATGAAGTATCAAAGCAAATTGGCGTGGAACTTTCAAACGTAACAAGTGGCCCTACGGTAAATGAAAGCCTCGAAACAAGTGTACCTGGGGTATTTGCTTGCGGTAATGTACTGCATGTGCATGATTTGGTTGATTTTGTGTCCGAAGAAGCAGCTCAGGCGGGAAAAAATGCAGCAAAATATGTAAAGCGCGTCCAAAAAGATTTGAATACCTTAGACGAAGAATTAATGCATGAAATATTGCTCATACCAACACAAGGAGTGCGCTACACTGTACCCCAGACCATACGCCCAGAGTGTATGGAGGAAGAACAAGTCATACGTTTCCGTGTAGGAGATGTCTATCGCAATCGATATGTCAGCGTATATTTTGATAATGAGCGCGTACTCCATAAAAAGAGACCAATTGTCGCACCCGGAGAAATGGAGAACGTATATCTAAAAAAAGAAGACATCCTAAAATATCCAGAACTTTCACAAATCACAATTAAACTGGAGGAGGATTAAAATGGAACATAATTTAATATGTATCGGCTGTCCTCTTGGGTGTATGATGAAAGTAGAAGTAGAAGAAGGACAGATAACAACCATTACAGGAAATACCTGCAAACGAGGCGAAGCATACGCCATAAAAGAGGTAACATCCCCAACACGTCTCGTAACAAGCACCGTAAAAGTAGAAGGCGGCAACCTTTCCATGGTATCCGTAAAAACAAAAACCGACATTCCAAAAAATAAAATATTCGATGTCATGAAATCCCTACAAGGAATATCCGTAAAAGCCCCAGTTCATATCGGCGACGTAATAATAAGTAATGCAGCCGACACCGGAGTTGATATTATAGCTACAAAACAGGTAAAAAGTGTAAATCTCTAAAAGCTGTAAAACTATAAAACTATAAAACTATAAAAGGGCATTCCCTTGACACCATCATTAACAAAATAATAGAGAACTAAAATGTTATATCCTTCAATAAATGTTATCCCAATTTGTAATTCGGACAGGAAAAAGCAGGGCTTCAAACTGAATTAACGATTATTTTAATAAGACATAAGAGGAATTGGGTGCCAAATCACCCAATTCCTCTTGTTTATGGCTTGTTAAAATTGGCAATCGTTCTGAAGTTTGAAGCCCTGCTTTTTCCTGTCCGAATTACAAATTGTGCACAACCTCCCGTTTGAAGGTTCACATTTGCACGCTTATTACAAATACAAGTGCATCGGATATGACAGATACTCAACGCTTTCTAGTCGGTCAACGCTTACATAACCAGCCGGTGCTTTAATAATAGAAGGAATACGGTTTACAATCGTTGCACAAGTATGCTCAACGGTTGCTGGTTTCTTTACATAGAAAGTAGTGTCTGGTTCGCCGGTGATCTTCCAGTCGCACATATCGCCGTCCTCTGGTCCATAGACTTTGCCGATACACTGTGTTTCGATGACTGGTCCTTGGAAGGTTTCAGTTGTAACAACGGCACTCATTCCGATACAGTTTCCAACTGGAATGGTAAGCCCCATTGTTTCGGAATAAACGGGAACGTCTGAAAAATAAGGAACACATTTTTGTGTCTGGCTCTTGATCGTCCAGCCCATCAGGTTACACAATGCTTCGTTCGAATTCCATACATAACTTGGCTCCAGTGTTTCAGGATGTGCGATATCACGTTCGAATTCGTCTGGTGTAAGGTTACAGCCATGTGCATTTGCAAGTGCCAAACCATAATCTTCTACATTGTAGCTTACTGCCCCTTCGATTCGTTCAATCTTGTGGCAACCTCCTGCAACAACTCCAACCATATGTATCCAAAAGATATCTTCCATTCCGGCACCTACGATCGTACAGTTGTTTTCTTTTGCAATCGTATCCAACTTATTGGTAAGCGCAGAAGCAGTCGTCCAAGGATAGGTTGCTTCCTCGCAGGTAGTAATGATATTAATGCCTCTTTTTAATAATTTTTCGTAATGTGGATAGCAGTCTTCGATAAAGCTAAATAAGGTTACAACTGCTGCATCTGGTTTACATTCATCAAGGACTTGATCTACATCCGAACGGATTTTTACCCCAAGATCAAATCCAAGACCTGCAAACTGCCCAACATCCATACCGACCACAGCAGGATTTACATCAATGGCACCTACAATTTCTGCGCCATTTTCATAAAGATAGCGAAGAATATATTTTGCCATTTTACCACAACCATACTGTACAACCTTAATTTTTTCTTTGTTCATGCGAACACCTCCTGATATTTGTTAATTTGTTGTCAATACATTGCAGACGAATCAGCAATGTTTACTTACAATTATCAGTATAGGATATGTTCCAAGTATAGAGTCAAGACTTCAAAGTAGAATTAATTTGTACAGGAACCTGCAATCGCAGGTACATTCCACGTTCACCGTCTTTGTATACCGGAATTTCAGCAATGGTCTCACAAATATAGTCACCACAAATGGTGTATTCATTTTTAAGGATTGCATCAAGTAGAAGTCTTGCATATTCTTTTTCTTTGGAAAAACTGTCACAATAGATACATTGATACATACCAGCACTTATCACAGAAGTCTGTTTTGCTTGAAAATCCTTTGGATTTACATTGACAAAGATCTCCGTTGCTTTGAATTCTCCTTTTTCTAAGTTTTCCCTTCGAAGAATGGTGCCAGGATTATGATAGTATAATTTGTCTTTTTTCAGCTGTGAGAGCTTTTCTTTTAAATGTAATAGGATTTCTTCATATATATCAATTCCATAATCAAAATAATTGATACCAGAATCAAACACAAGAACGGTTCGTTTTGGAATGTATTCAAGTGTAATCGTTTTGTCCGGTGGAGCATTTTTGAATTGCTCAATCGAGGCAAGCGTTTGATTAATTGACATTTTTCTCTCTTCTAGCTCAAGTAATTGTAATTCTATGTTTTCACTTTCTTCTCTAAGCTTCTCCTCTAAGAATAAGGTGTTTTTATGATCCAAAAATTCACGGATTTCCTTTAAGCTCATGCCTAATGCTTTCATCGTTTGAATCATATCCAGTTTGGCACACTGCACGATACTATAATACCGATAGCCAGACTCTGGATCCACATAATCTGGCCTTAGCAGCAAAAGACGATCATAAAGTCGAAGTGTTTGCACACTTATATTATTGATTTTAGCCATCTGCCCAATTGTAAACCTCATTATTTGCCTCCCAACTTGGTACTATGTATAGAGTTTATAAACATCTACATGTCTGGTTGCACAGACGAAAGGATGTCTTTATTATACGGGAATCACTGCTGTTATTATAGCTTATAAAAGGAATTCTGTCATCTTTGCCTTGTTGGAAAATAAGGGGTTGCATCTTTCATACTTTGTGGTGTAGACTCTTTGTAAATGAATACGATAAATGCTTAATTTAAATATATGATGCAAAAGGAGAATATAAGATTATGATAAACCCAGCGATGTTATTAAAATACAAACAAGCAAAAGAAGCTTTTGTAAGAAACCATCCTAAATTTCCACAGTTTTTAAGCGCGGTAAATCGGGACGCAGTAAAAGTTGGTACAATCATCGAAATTAATGTAACAACGGAAGAAGGAAAGTCATTAAGTTCGAATATTAAGCTAAAGGAATCGGATATTGAATTGTTACATGAACTGTTAAATCAGGCATAAAACAACATTAAGAAAAGATTATGAAATAGATTCTTTAACAAAAGTGTTTCGTATAGAAGATAGAATATAGAGGATTATAAGGAGTTGAGAGTATGCCAAGTTTAATACTAGAGGGGGGGACATTTCGCCCTATTTTTAGTTGTGGAGTCATGGATGCATTATTAGAAGAGGATATCATGTTTCCTTATATTATAGGAGTATCTGCAGGAATCTCAGACGGAATCTCTTATGTATCCAGACAAAGTGGAAGAAATATGGAGATAGGGCGCAAATATCGCAATGATAAACGATATTTGGGAATTGGGAATTTCCATTCACAAAAAAGTGTGTTCGGTCTGGATTTTGTATTTGGCGAAATTCCAGAAAAGCTGGTGCCGTTTGATTGGGATACTTATTTAAAGCATGAGGGAAAAGTGCTTGTCGGAGTAACCAATGCCAATACAGGAGAGGCACAATACTTAAATGGATTGCAGTTTGACCCTAAATTTATGATGTTTCGAGCTACCTGCGCTTTGCCTGTACTATTCCCAGCAATTGAACTAAACGGTGAGAAATACTACGATGGTGGAGTTGCAGATCCGATTCCAGTTCGAAAAGCCATTGCTGATGGCAATGACAAGCACCTGATTATATTGACCAGACCCAAAGGATATCAAAAAGTACTAGGAAATGAAAACAAATTAGTGGCTAGAAAGATTGGAAGAACGTACCCAAGGATAAAAGAGAGAATTCTAACTCGCCATCTTGCCTATAATGACACCGTTGCCTTTTGTGAAGAACTTGAGAAAAATGGGAAGGCTATCATCATACGCCCTGACTATTCAATCAATAGCTTTGAAAAGGACATTAAAACCCTAGAAAAGACATACCAACATGGCTACAACTTGGCAAAACAATATTTGATGGAGATTAAAAACCTATTTAAATAGGTTATAGCTACTAGATTACATTCAACGAAATACATAAAAAAAGTACATAGAAAACGATTGCATTGAACGGCCCCTATATGTTAATCAGGTCTAACTTATGGAGGAAGTCCATTTTCAATTGCGTTCTGTGTACTTTTTTACATTTATTTCTATTTTACTCATACAACTTACATCTGTTCACTTTTATAGATGTTCTAATTTCTTAACGGCTTTTTCTAACCAATTGCCCTCAAGGCTTTCCACATCTTCCGAATCGATTGCTTTTGCAATAGCAGGAGTCAAAGGAATCTGACCTAAAACTTCTAAATCATGTTTTGCAGCAATTTCATCGATATGGCTTTCACCAAATACAGAAATCTTTTCACCGCAGGTTCCACATTCTACATAGCTATAGTTTTCGATAATTCCAAGGATTGGAATATCCATGTCTTTTGCCATGTTAACTGCTTTGGCTACTACCATAGAAACCAAATCCTGTGGAGAAGTTACGATTACTATACCATCCAATGGTAATGACTGGAATACGGTAAGAGGAACGTCGCCAGTTCCTGGAGGCATATCCACAAACATATAATCAACATCACCCCAGATTACGTCGGACCAGAATTGTTTTACTGTACCTGCAATCACAGGACCACGCCAAATAACTGGTGTTTCTTCGGAATCGAGTAGTAAATTAATGGAAATCATTTTTGTTCCCATTTTGCTTTCTGCTGGAAAGATACCAGATTCATTGCCTTGTGCCTGACCATGTACTCCAAATGCTTTAGGAATGGATGGACCGGTAATATCGGCATCTAAAATTGCAGTATCGTAACCTAGTTTTCTCATACATACGGAAAGATAAGAAGTCACAAAAGATTTGCCAACTCCACCTTTACCACTTACCACACCGATTACCTTCTTAATATTACTCATAGAATTCATTGGTTCTAAAAAATCTTCTCTGCTTGGCTTGCGTTGTTCACAACCAGATTCACCACAGCCAGAACAGCTTCCTGAACATGTTTCACTCACTAAAATCACCTCATTTGTAATCATACTCAAATTTTACTTTACTGTCAATCCATACTGTGATACAATACGGTTTAGTGTCTAAATGGAGGAATTACAAATGAGTGATACAACAGATTTTTTGGCAAGGTTAGATGAACTTGTTTCTATAGCAAAAAAGAACAAGGGAATTCTAGAAATAGATAAACTAAACAACTTCTTTAAAGAATTTAATTTAGATGTTGATCAGGTAGATAAAATTTATGAGCATTTAGAATCTAATAATATAGTAGTATTAGAACCAGCTGAGTTAGATGATGAACCAAATGAAGATGCTTTGCTTGAATTAGAAACCGATACAAGCGAGGATTTTACAGAGGATGATATCGCAGAAGATATATCAGTGGTATCAGCAGCAATGTCAGATGACCCGGTAAAGCTTTATTTAAAAGAAATTGGTGGTTATCCACTCCTTAGTATTGAAGAAGAAATTGAACTAGCAAAGCGCATTGAAAATGGTGACGATGTTGCAAAACAGACATTAGCCGAATCTAACTTGCGTTTGGTGGTTAGTATTGCGAAACGATATGTCGGAAGAGGCTTATCCTTCTTAGATTTAATTCAGGAAGGTAACTTAGGTTTGATCAAAGCTGTTGAAAAGTTTGATTATACCAAGGGATATAAATTTAGTACGTATGCTACCTGGTGGATTCGTCAGGCAATCACACGTTCCATTGCAGACCAGTCCAGAACCATTCGTATTCCGGTACATATGTCTGAAGTCATTAATAAAACATATCGAGTTTCTAGAAACTTATTACAGGAATTAGGTAGAGAACCATCTGAGCAAGAACTGGCGGATGCCATGAATCTTCCAATCGAAAAAGTTCGTGAAATATTAAAGATATCAGCGGATCCGATTTCTCTTGATACTCCAATCGGTGAAGAAGATGATAGCCACTTAGGTGATTTTATCAAAGACGATACCATTATAGGACCTGAAGATGCAGCAGCTTATGCAGTGCTTCAAGATCAGATAGCGAAACTGTTAGATACCTTAACAGAAAGAGAGCAGCGAGTACTTGTTTTACGATTTGGATTAAAAGATGGAAGAACCAGAACGTTAGAAGAAGTAGGAAAAGAATTTAACGTTACAAGAGAGCGTATTCGCCAGATTGAAGCAAAAGCGCTGCGTAAATTAAGACATCCTAGTCGTGCTCGTATTTTAAAAGGCTATGATATCATGTAATATGTAAACATAAATGAAACGAACGACGGATGCGAGAATTTTAAAAGGGGACGGGGCGTTTCGGAATAAAATCCAAATAGGGACGGGTGTTTTTTGAATCAACCGCATAAACATTCAACAGAACCTCTTGACAAGTGAAATCAGCTCGTTTGGGAGCTGATTTCACTTAGAGTTTCTGCTGAATATGCTAAAATAATTCAAAAAACACCCGTCCCTATTTGGATTTTTTATGTAGGTTTTCATCGCTTTTTCCTGGGTTTCGAGATGCTCAAGATATAAAATAAATTAATTTACATGAAACAGTATAGATAGAGAACACTACTATTTAGGAGGTGTTCTCATGCGTAAATTTGCTGCTTTAGTAATTATAGTCGCTGCTGTTTGCCTTATATCTATCGCTACAACTTCCGCTGATACAAAAAAAGAAATATCATTAGAAGATACAGAGCAGACTTTATTGCGACTTTTATCGGAACCTGCTCAAGATGCAATTAAAGAGTATTATGGGGAGCTTCGACAGTATTGGAGAGATGAGATTATCAGTGTTCAGAAAGTTCCTAATTCCTATTATTATGAAGTTGTTATGCAAGTAGAGACTTTCTATGGTCCTCACAATCCTCCTTATGGCATTGAAACCATGACGTTTTATGTTAGTTATGGTGAAGTGGTACTCAAAAAATTCGAGCATCAGGACGAATCTACTATTGAGTGATTTTACAAGTTAGACATCATTCTTCAGGCGGTGTAAACCGCCTGACCTTAAAATTCCCACCTTAATGAAATGTTATTCTCGCGACTATAATTGAGCTTATTCCCTACCTTTTTTTCATAACAAAATCCACATTTCTCAATGACTTTTCTAGATTGCCCTCTTCACAAAATCAAATTTCCCTTTGTTTTGCTACTGCCATTCTACTTAATCACCCTTAAATTCAAGTGATTTCATTATATTTACCAACAACAGCGGGACAGTTTCTCAAAATCAGCAACAAAGCGGTGGATCTAATCCTTCAAAATTCGAATGGAGCGGAGGCCCTGTCCTTAAAATCATATAGCATAGGAGGAAGAAACTCTATGAATAATTAGCTCCCATAAGAGCTAATTATTCATGTTTAGAGGTTCTACCGAATTCTTATGCGCTTGATTTTAAGGACAGGGCCTCCGCTCCATTCGAATTTTGAAGGATTAGATCCACCGATTTTTAGCGTGACTTCCCCCCAAAACTCCCCGCGTCCGTTCACGCAGTCATTTTGAATTTGCACCCTACTGCATCATAGAAGCCAAGATTTCATTCACAAGCTTACCATCGGCTTGTCCTTTTACCTTTGGCATGAGATCTTTCATAATTCTTCCTTTATCTTTTCCGGTTGGTACGTCAATTTCCAAGTCTTTCAATACACCTTCAATTATGGAACGAATCTGTCCTTCATCCATCATTTTTGGTGCATATTCTTCTAAAACCTGAATACGGAACGTGCACTGTTCAATAATATCAGTTCGGTCAGCAGGAGATAATTCTAGTGTTTCTTTGATTTGCTTCATCTCTTTTAATACAACAGCGTCTTCTTCCTCCTGCGTTAAGTCTTCTCTTTTATCAATGGCTTTATTTTTAAGTGCGGAAAGTAATAAGGATAAGGTCTCTTTCCTTTCTTTATCTCCAGCTTTCATTGCGGCTACCATATCGCTTCGTACAACGTCAATTTTAGACATATTAGTTCCTCCTTATATATAAATATCTTTATTTCATTTTTTTAGTATACCACACTAAAAATAAATCTTCAAATTTCAAATGCTTTCAATCTAAAATAATCGTGTAAAGTTATGGAAACATTTTGACAAAAGTCGGCAAAACGATTATAATGGTGGCGAAACACAAGCTATGCAAAGTTGGGTTGCATGGATTGTTAAATTAAAAACAATAACGGAGGACATAAACATGGCATTAGTATCAGCAAAAGATATGCTTACCAAAGCAAAAGCAGGAAAGTATGCAGTTGGACAGTTTAATATCAATAATCTTGAATGGACAAAAGCTGTTCTTTTAACAGCAGAAGAATTAAAATCCCCAGTAATCCTTGGCGTTTCAGAAGGCGCTGGAAAGTATATGTGTGGCTATAAAACAGTAGTTGGAATGGTTAATGGTATGTTAGAGGAATTAAAAATCACAGTTCCTGTAGCACTTCACTTAGACCACGGTAGCTTTGAAGGTGCAAAATCTTGTATCGAAGCTGGATTCTCTTCCGTAATGTTTGATGGTTCTCATTATAAAATTGAAGAAAACATTGAAAAAACAAAAGAATTAGTAGCACTTTGTGAAAGCAAGGGAATTTCTATCGAAGCAGAAGTTGGATCAATCGGTGGAGAAGAAGATGGTGTTGTTGGAGCAGGCGAATGTGCTGATCCAGATGAGTGTAAAGCCATTGCAGACCTTGGCGTAACAATGCTTGCAGCAGGTATCGGAAATATCCACGGAAAATATCCAGAAAACTGGGCAGGACTTAGCTTCGATACATTAGCAGCTGTTCAAGAGAAAACTGGAACTATGCCATTAGTACTTCATGGTGGTACAGGTATTCCTGAAGATATGATTAAAAAGGCAATCACTCTTGGCGTAGCTAAGATTAATGTAAATACAGAATGCCAGACAGTTTTCCAGGAAGCAACACGTAAATATATTGAAGCTGGTAAAGACTTAGAAGGAAAAGGATTTGATCCTCGTAAGTTATTAGCTCCTGGTACAGAAGCAATCAAGGTTTGCGTAAAAGAAAAAATGCAATTATTTGGATCTGTAGGAAAAGCTTGATTGAAACTTAAGTAAATAGATTGCGGTGAAATTATGATTCGGAGTTGAAATTAAGATTCATAATATTTAGTGATAGGAAAAGCTGTGGTTTTAAGACCTAGTACAATGCTATTGTGCATAGTGGTCTTGATGCCACAGCTTTACTTGTTTAAGCAAAGCAATTTAACTTCAATAAGTAAAAAGACAATTTGTTTATCAAACATATTATCGATTCATTCTTGTTTAATTACGATGTAAGAAGGCTATAATTTATTTGTACTTTGTAAGAAAATGTGTGCAAGAAAGGAAAAACAAATGGAATGTAGAGTAAACGAGCTATCCATAAATTATGAGGTAATAGGTAATGGGAGACCAATTGTGATAATACACGGGTATTCCTTGGATCATACAACAATGACAGCATGTATGGAACCTATATTTAAAAATAAAAGCAATTTCAAAAGAATTTATATTGATTTGCCAGGTATGGGAAATTCAAGTAGTGCGGAATGGATTAAAAATTCTGATATAATGCTTCAAATTGTAATCGATTTTATTGACAAAATTATTCCGAATGAGAATTTTCTACTTGCTGGTTATTCATATGGAGGATATTTATCAAGAGGCATCATTTATAAAATGGAAAGCAGAGTAGATGGTCTACTATTATTATGTCCTGTAATTATTGCGGATGTTAAAAAACGGAATACGCCTTCTCATACTGTGTTAAAAAGAGATGATAGGTTATTATCGCAACTTGAAAAAACGGATGCGAAAGATTTTGATTCAATGCACGTAATTCAAAGTAATTACATTTGGGATAGATTTAAAAATGAAATGTTACCTGCTATAAGAAAGTCAAATAATAATAAATTTCTGGATGATCTTAAAAAGCATGGATACGAATTCTCCTTCGATGTAGATAGACTAATGGAGAAGTTTGGTAAGCCCACCCTTGTGTTATTAGGACGCCAGGATTCGATAGTAGGTTACAAAGACGCAGAGGGTATTCTGGATAATTATCCAAGATCAGCTTATGCTATTTTGGATCGAGCAGGCCATCATTTGCACATAGAACAGGAAAAACTATTTAATGCATTAGTTGCGGAATGGGTTGAAAGAGTGGAAGAAAAATAAAATACAAAATCTGATTCGATTACCGCCTAACAAAGAAAGCTGTGGTTTTAAGACTCAGCACGATTACCAATTTTAATAAGGCATAGGCAGCGATAGTCTTGTGTAGACACTCCATTATCGCTATTGTCTTATTAAAATAATCGTGCAAATTCGTCTTAAAACCACAGCTTTATTTTTCATACCCATGGACCCAGTCCGCTTTCAAGTAGTAGATAATAAATACAATGGAACTAAGTGTCCAGGTAAGTGGGTATGCCCAAAAGATAACCTGGATGTGAGGTATGATGTTTGTAATGATAGTAACATAGCTAACACGAATGATGCACCAGCAAACTAGCATAACAAACATTGGGACAATGGACTTTCCAGCACCTCGAAGAATACCCGCAATGCAGTGTGAAAAGGCTAACAAGAAATAAAACAAAGTAACGGTATGTGCCTGCAGTGAGCCAAACCCAATGACTTCAGGATCCGAGTTGAAAGCAGATATGAATATAGGCGCCAAGAGATAAATCAGGAGACCAACGAGTTCTGCCAGTACGATGCAGATGAGAATTCCGAAACGTGCACCGCGTTTTGCACGCGTATATTCTTTTGCTCCCAGATTTTGTCCGATAAACGTAGTTAAAGCAAGTGCGAAACTGGTGATGGGAAGAAAGCCAAATCCTTCAATTTTAGAATATGCACCGCACCCTGCCACAGCCATTGCTCCAAAGGTATTGATGTTAGACTGTACGACGATATTAGCAAAAGCGATTATGGAATTTTGAAGCCCAGAAGGAATGCCCATTTTAAGAACCTGCTTTAACATTGGTAGGTTGAAGTGTATCTTCTTAAAATGAACCTGGTATTCCGTTACACGGTGGGAAAGTTGGTAAAAACCAAGGACAGCGCTTACCGTTTGAGAGAAAACAGTAGCTAATCCGGCTCCAGCAACGCCCCAATGAAAGACTGCTACAAATATGAGGTCCAGAACTATATTAATTATAGAAGAAACAATGAGGTAATAGAGTGGATGACGGCTGTCACCAACTGCCTGAAAGATTCCACTTGCTGTATTATACATAACAACGGAGAGTATTCCAGAAAAATAGATGCGCAAATACAGGATGGAATTTGGTAATACCGATTCGGGAGTTCCCATCATGCGAAGAATGGATGGAGAGAGACCAACACCTAAAATGGTTAGAACAATGCCTGCTACGATACCAAAAGCAATGGTAGTATGAATTGCAACTTCTACCTTTTCTAAGTCTCTGGCTCCGAAGTAACGTGATATAACAACACCAGCACCAACAAAGATACCGCCAAATAGGCCGACGAGGAGAAATATCAAGCTGCCGGAGGAACTGACAGCGGCCAAAGCGTCTCTTCCTACAAAGTTACCAACTACGAGAGAGTCGACGACATTATAAAGTTGTTGAAATAGGTTCCCTAGAAAGATTGGCATGGCAAACAGAGTGATTTTCTTCCAAATAGGGCCGATTGTCATTAGATTGTTATTTGTGTCCATCATCGTTTCCTCTTTTCGTATGTGCAAAAAAAGGGACTGTCTTTTCATTTCCAGCCCCTGCTTTTCTATTCGGTTAAATTAGTTTTTGGCCGCAATTGCTACAAAAGTTGCCATCACCGCTCTTTGTGCCGCATTTTGGGCAGAAATTCGGTTTGCTTTGATTTGAGGCTTGGGAAGGAGCAGAAGAAGTCTGATTTCCGCCAAAGTTAGCGTTTTGCATCATCTGATTTGCCATTTGCATTCCCATCATCATTCCTGCCATATCGGATGCAGCGCCACCGCCCTGCATTTTTCCGGAGGTCATGCCTTCTACCATGGAAGCTTGCGTATAACTATTCATATTGCCAATCATACTTTGAGAAGCATTTTTTTCAATCATTTTCTGAACTTCTTCTGGATAATTGAAGCTCATAACATTAAATCCGGTAATCGTCATTCCGTCATTAATGATTTGCATATCAAGATCTTCACGGATTCCTTTGGCAATGTCAAATGCATTGGCCTGAAGGTTAAACATATCTTTACCCTCTTTGGAAATCCACTTCATTAATAACTGATCTAGTATGGAAGTAATACGTTGTTTGATATCTTCTACGATATATTGTTGCTTTGTTCCTGCAATCTTATCAATTAAAGTAACATAGTCATTCACTTTATAGGTAAAGGTTCCATTTGCACGAATTGGCATCCCACCTGGTAATTGCGGGGTTGGAATGTTGATTGGTCCTTTTGTGCCCCACTTTACTAAGAATTCTTTTGTATTTACAAAAAGTACTTCGGCACGCATGCCGCTGTTAAATCCGAATTTAAATCCTTTTAATGTAGAAAGAAAAGGGATGATCTGTGATTCGATGTCATAATCACCATCATCTTTAAAAATTCCTTCGATTTTACCATTGTATAAAAAGATAGCATCCTGTCCTGGACGTATGATAAGGCGACTGCCTTTTTTAATCTCACGATTGGTCCATTTCCAGAAAATCATTTCGTCGTTCCATTCTTCCCATTCCACAACATTTGCAAATTGATTTGAAAATAATCCCATAATTGTTCTCCTTATAGTTAGTTAAAAGCTTCGTCCGGCCCCGGAATGTGAATGTCCTCCAGAGGAGACTCCGCCACCTCCAAATCCACCACCACTATTGTTTTGTGGCTTTGGTTTGGGTACTCTTGTTGTTGTTGTTCGAATATAATGATCATACTGGCCTAAAATTCTAGAGTGAGAAGCGTCTAGGTAAACACTCTGATTTGCAGTCATCCGCCCACCTGAATTGTATGCCATAATGAAGACGATGACAACTGCCATAACTACCGCAATCGCTAAGTTTCGCAGACTTTTTGCTGCAAAGCTTGTTTCAGAGTCACTGCTTTGACTGTCAGCATAGTAATCTTCATTATAATCTTGGTTATCTTGCTCCGTATGTTGATATGTTGTAGTAGGCTCGAGATTGACATAGTAATCTACCTCCTGCAAAAATTCAGTTATCGAATCAAAATACGCACCGTCCTTAAGATAAGGATAAATAGCATCAAGTACCGCTTCAGCGCGGTCATCACTCAGGGTATATTCGCAGCTTTCGTATCCTTGCAATTCGACTCCGCGATCATTTGGGTCCATATTGATAAGCAGAATAACAGCATCAGATAAAACGGTGTCCATAGAATTATAATAAGCCTCCATGTACTCTTTCCTTGTTACATCTATGCTATTAGTGGTTAAAATCACAACATTAACATTATTACTCTCATAAAATTGATTACACTGTTCTTCTAGGTCTTCCTTTTCTGTATCCGTAAAAATAGAAGCATCATCCGTCACGTGTGTGACTTCCGAGGCATAAGCTACCTTTGGCGCACTTATACATAGGAATAAGAATGCAAGAAAAAGTACTCCGGTTAATTTATGTATCCAGCGATTCATAGCAATCCTCCTTGTGAAATAATAGTTAAAATCTCAAGAATCAGGAAAACGCTGCCGCTGATTCCTGCAATCCAGGCTGCTATTTTTCCCTTGCTAAGTGGTGGTTTGCCGACAATTTTTCCTGTTTGACCATTCATCGCAAAGATATGTTCTGAATCTTTATAGTCATAACAGATCATCCAGATTGGAAGAAGGGTGTAAGAAGCATTTCTTTGCTTTACATCCGTCCATTCGTTCCTGATAAAAGTAGAGGAATAACCGTGGATGGTAGAACGGATATAATCACCTACATAGCCGTTAATGCGGTCTTTTACTCGTGGAAATAGCTCGGCATCCGTATAATTATATTTTTCTGCAAGATAACCAGCAAGATATGGGGTGTTAAAATCCTTTAAGTTATCATAATGAAACGGTTCTAGTTTATCCATCAAGGTATCGTCCATTTTCTCGGAGGCATCCACAGGAACTTTGTTATAATTTAAATCCACTTTACGGTATACGTCATAATGTTTCGTTTCGGTATAAATATAATCATTTGCCTCATAGGTATGAACATGGGTGCAATCTGCATGAGCTTCCCCCTGCCCATTTAAATCATAGAGCCAGAATGGAACATAGATACCAGTAACGTTTTTGATACGCTCTGCGGTTGCAAAGCCTTTTGGTGTTAATAATCCATTCTTGCACCATTTACGGAAGGCTTGAACGGCATCTTCCTTATTAATAGAAAATGGAATTACCTTTGCAGGTGCCATCTGGCCAGAAAGGCGGTCGCCCAGTATCATTGCCGCTCCGCAAAAGCTACAGGTTGTTGCGGTAGTATCTTTGTCTGTTATCAAAACAGCACCACAGTTATTGCACTGATACTGTGTGGCTTCTCCTTCTCCAAACGTTCCAGCGGACGTTTGCGTTTCAAATGATTCAAAATCTTCGACCGTCTCATCGGTAGGTTCGTTGTATTCGATTACAGGCAACGTTTTACCACAGCTTTCGCAGGAGAGTGTACCTGATTTTGCGTTAAACGCCATATCGGCACCGCAATCGGGACATTTATATTGAATAACCATGATATCTCCTTATTTATTAAGACTTTCTTTTAGTTTTGCCAATTCATCCTCTACAGATGAAGATGCAGTATCATATTTTTTGGAAAGAGCTTCTACTTCATCCACTGGTTTTTGATTCAGTTGAGCCATAGCGTTTGCTTTATCTAATGCCATATCTGCTTTTTCTTCCATACGCTCAAATGCAGATATGGAACGGTTTGAATCATCGAAAGAAGTATTCATTTGGTTGATACGTTCCTGTGTCTTTGCAACTGCCATTTTACCCTTGATACTGTCTCTGCGAGCTTCTAGGTTGTTGATATCACTGGTTAATTTGTCGTGCATTGCTTTCATATTCGCAGCATTCTTTGCAGCGGCATCGTAGGACTGCGAAAGGGAGGCCTGATTTGCGGATAATGTTGCTTTCTTTTCAAGAAACTTTCTTGCGTCATCTTCATTTCCAGCTTCCAAAGCTTTTATGGCATAGTTTTGATATTTGGTCAGTTCTTCGTTGCATTCGTCAAGTGCTCGTTTTGCACGTTGTTCTTCTGCCATAATGGTTGCTGTTTCTGATTTTACTTTGCCTAAATCACTGTTTAAATTACGAAGGCACTGGTCAATCATGATTTCTGGGTCTTCTGCTTTGTCAAGTAAAGCATTAATGTTGGCGGACATAATGTCTTTAAAACGGTTTAAAATATTCATAATATACTCCTCCATGTGGTGGTGGTGACAGATTCTTAGTTTTCAATCTCTATTTTAGTGTTTTTTTTTGTAAGAATCAAGGGCTATAAGACTTACTATGCAATTTTTGCATCAAATATGAGTTCGCATCCTTAAAATAGGCAATAGACCTTGTATTGCTTGACACTTTTAAGAAGCTATAGTATTTTTATATATATTGATTTTGATTTAGGAAAGAGAGAAGAATATGTGGATTGCAGACGGATGGAATGATTATGAAGTCATCGATTGCTCCAATGGAGAGAAATTAGAACGTTGGGGAGAATATAAATTAGTAAGGCCAGACCCGCAGGTATTATGGGATACACCGAAGAAAAACCCTGCATGGAAAAAACCAAATGCTCATTATCACAGAAGCAGCAAAGGTGGTGGAGAATGGGAATTCTTTGATTTACCAAAGCAGTGGCAGATTCATTATAAAGATCTTAGTTTTAACCTTCAACCATTTAATTTTAAGCATACTGGCTTGTTCCCGGAACAAGCAACCAATTGGGATTGGTTCAGTGATAAGATTAAAAAAGCCGGCAGACCGGTAAAAGTACTCAACTTATTTGCGTATACCGGAGGCGCCACCTGTGCAGCGGCAAAAGCTGGTGCATCCGTAACGCATGTAGATGCTTCAAAAGGAATGGTAACCTGGGCAAAAGAAAATGCCGCCCTATCCGGACTATCCGATGCGCCAATTCGTTGGATCGTTGATGACTGTGTAAAATTTGTGGAACGAGAAATGCGTCGCGGTAACAAATACGATGCAATCATAATGGATCCACCTTCTTATGGAAGAGGACCAAAGGGAGAGATTTGGAAAATCGAAGAACAGATTTATCCGTTTATCAAACTATGTACGCAAATCCTTTCAAAGGAGGCCGTATTCTTCTTGATAAATTCGTATACAACCGGATTACAGCCAGCAGTTCTTTCCTATATGATAGGGACAGCAATTGTACCTGAATTTGGTGGTAGTGTAGAAGCGCAGGAGGTAGGACTTCCGGTTTCAGGGAATGGTTTGGTGCTTCCTTGTGGAGCAAGTGGCAGATGGAGTAAAAAATAGGACGAAATCTTTCTGCTCAATTGAATGCTAAATTGAATAAAATAATAAGTTTTGAATACATTAAAAAAAATATTAAAATTAAATAAAAAATACTTGCATAACTTGCAGAATGGGTGTATACTGATTAGTGCTGTGACATGATAGCGGTGAAGCGAGAGGTTGCTACCACCTAGTGGTAGGTTTTCCGTGGAGCGAATGTCAAGTTAGGAAACTGGCGACAAGTCACTGTACAAACAGATATTTTCTGCAATTATGCAGATAAACGTGTTATGGATTACGAGGACATGTTCCTGTGATACACACGGATGAGTGTACAGTCACCACTTGTCGTACTGAAATTAAGTGCGAAAAGGAGGCGGCTTTTTTTATGGCAAGTCAAGTAATGAGAATCACACTAAAGGCATATGATCATCAATTAATCGATGCATCTGCTGGAAAGATTATCGAAACTGTAAAGAAAACAGGATCAAAGGTGAGCGGACCGGTACCTCTTCCAACAAAAAAGGAAGTTGTTACTATTTTAAGAGCGGTTCACAAATACAAAGATTCTAGAGAACAGTTCGAACAAAGAACACACAAGAGATTGATTGACATCATGACACCATCACAGAAAACGGTAGATGCATTATCAAGATTAGAAATGCCTGCAGGTGTTAGTATTGACATCAAGATGAAACAGAAATAAGAAACAAAATGAATTAAGAACAAATCCTTAGGGTTTATATATAAGTGAGTCCAAGCAACAAAAAAGCGTAGGCAAACAATAGTAAGCATATGCTTAGGATACCAAGCACTCGGGTGTATAGCCATCTAGGATGAACGTAGGATTTTATCCAAGCGTTCCGCTGTAGATTAAATAGGAGGTGCGATATGCAGAAAGCTATTTTAGCAACAAAAGTCGGAATGACTCAAATCTTCAATGAAAACGGAGTGTTAACTCCAGTAACTGTATTGCAAGCTGGTCCATGTGTGGTTACACAGATTAAGACAGTTGAAAATGATGGATACAAAGCAGTGCAGGTGGGTTATGGCGAAATTAGAGAAAAATTAGTCAACAAACCTAAAAAAGGACACTTCGCAAAAGCTGGTGTTGCAAATAAGAGATATCTTAAAGAATTTAAGTTTGACAATTCTGAAGAGTATGCGGTAGGACAAGAAATCAAAGCTGATATCTTCGCTGAAGGCGATAAGATCGATGCAACAGCAAAGTCAAAAGGTAAAGGATTCCAGGGCGCAATCAAACGTCACAATCAATCCAGAGGACCTATGGCTCATGGTTCTAAGTTCCACAGACATGCAGGTTCTAATGGAGCTTGTTCCGATCCTAGTAAGGTATTCAAGGGAAAACATATGCCAGGTCATATGGGTGCTGTAAGAGTTACAACACAGAATCTTGAAATCGTTAGAATTGATGTTGAAAACAACTTAATCTTAGTAAAAGGTGCAATACCTGGACCTAAGAAGTCAACCGTAATGTTAAAAGAATCAGTAAAGGCAAACTAAGCTTTAAGGAAGGAGGACTACACAGATGGCAAACGTATCTGTTTACAACATGGAAGGCAAAGAAGTTGGTTCTTTAGAACTCAACGATAACGTATTTGCTGCTCCAATAAATGAACATTTAGTTCACATGGCAGTTGTTTCACAACTTGCAAATAAGCGTCAGGGAACACAGAGCGCTAAGACACGTGCTGAAGTACGTGGTGGTGGAAAGAAACCTTGGAAACAAAAAGGAACTGGTCATGCAAGACAGGGTTCAACAAGATCTCCACAATGGACAGGTGGTGGAGTTGTATTTGCTCCAAAGCCAAGAGATTACTCTTTCAAGATGAATAAGAAGGAAAAAGCAGCAGCGATTCGTTCCGCTTTAACATCTAGAGTAATGGAAAGCAAATTGTTGGTACTTGATGAATTGAAATTCGATTCCGTAAAAACTAAAAAAATGGTAGCAGTACTTAACAACTTAAAGGTAAACAAAGCTTTAGTTGTTATTGCTGAAAAAGACGAAAATGTATTACTTTCCGCTAGAAACATTCCAGCTGTAAGAACATCATTTTCTAACACAATTAACGTATATGACATCTTAAAATATGATACTGTAGTTATCACAAAAGATGCTGTAGCAAAACTTGAGGAGGTGTACGCATAATGGCAGATTTAAAATATTATGATGTGATCCTTGCTCCAATCGTAACTGAAAAGAGTATGAATGCTATGGGCGAGAAAAAATATACTTTCTCTGTTCATACAGATGCAACAAAGACTCAGATTAAAGACGCTGTTGAAAAAATGTTCGAAGGAACAAAAGTGAAACGTGTAAATACAATGAATCTTGATGGAAAAACACGTAGACGTGGTGCTACATCAGGAAAAACAGCGAAAAGAAAGAAAGCTATCGTTCAGTTAACACAAGATAGTAAAGATATCGAAATTTTCGAAGGACTATAATAAAAGACCCCTAAGGGATTAAGATTGAAGTTTGTTTACAAACTTCCAATGTTTCGACCAAAGGGAGAAACAATGTGAAAGGAGAATTATCATGGGAATTAAGAAGTTTAACCCATATACACCTTCCAGAAGACATATGACTAGCTCTGATTTTTCAGAAATAACAACAGATACACCGGAAAAATCATTACTTGTATCTTCTAATAAGAAGACAGCTGGTCGTAACAATCAAGGAAAAATTACAGTTAGACACCGCGGTGGCGGAGCAAAAAGAAAATATAGAATTATTGATTTTAAAAGAAATAGCAAAGACGGTATTCCAGCAGTTGTTAAAACCGTTGAATATGATCCAAACAGAACAGCTAACATTGCATTGATTTGTTATGCAGACGGTGAAAAAGCATATATCCTTGCTCCTAACGGATTAAAAGTTGGACAGAAGGTTATGAATGGTGCAGAAGCCGAAGTTAGAGTAGGAAACTGCTTA
Source organism: Lachnoclostridium sp. UBA5725 (assembly GCA_002419585.1). Lineage (GTDB taxonomy): Bacteria > Bacillota > Clostridia > Lachnospirales > Lachnospiraceae > DIGJ01. Next base: position 30,147 of record DIGJ01000024.1, on the reverse strand, counting down.
CCATTAGAAAATATTCCAGTTGGTACATTAGTACACAACATCGAATTGTATCCAGGAAGAGGCGGACAGATGGTTCGTTCTGCTGGTAATAGCGCTCAGCTTATGGCGAAAGAAGGAAAATATGCAACACTTCGTCTTCCTTCCGGCGAAATGAGAATGGTGCCTATCATCTGTAGAGCAACGGTAGGTCAAGTAGGAAACGCTGATCACGAGTTAATTAACATCGGTAAAGCTGGTCGTAAACGTCATATGGGTATTCGCCCAACTGTTCGTGGTTCTGTAATGAACCCTAATGACCATCCACACGGTGGTGGTGAAGGAAAGGCTGGTATCGGTCGTTCTGGTCCATGTACACCTTGGGGTAAACCTGCTCTTGGTTTAAAGACAAGAAAGAAAAAGAAACAATCTAACAAGATGATAGTAAGAAGAAGAGATGGTAAAGCTTTATCAAAATAAGGCTTGGCGTTGAATAAATAGGAGGTAATTTCATGGCACGTTCATTAAAGAAGGGACCATTCGCTGACGCTTGTTTACTTAGAAAAGTAGACGCTTTAAACGCAGCAGGCGATAAACAAGTTATCAAAACCTGGTCACGTCGTTCCACAATCTTCCCAACATTTGTTGGTCACACATTTGCAGTACATGATGGTAGAAGACATGTACCTGTATATGTAACAGAAGACATGGTAGGACACAAACTCGGTGAATTCGTAGCAACAAGAACTTACAGAGGACATGGTAAGGATGAGAAAAAGGGACGTAAATAATTCGTCGCCCTATTAAACTAGTATATAGAATTTGAAAGGAGGCTTCATCCATGGCAAAGGGACATAGATCTCAAATCAAAAGAGAAAGAAACGAGAACAATAGAGAAACAAGACCATCTGCTAAGTTATCTTACGCTAGAGTGTCTGTACAAAAAGCTTGTTTCGTATTAGATGCCATCAGAGGCAAGGATGTACAAACAGCACTTGGTATTTTAGCTTACAATCCAAGATATGCGTCATCATTAATCGAGAAGATTTTAAAATCAGCAATTGCAAATGCTGAAAACAATAATGGAATGAATCCAGAAAATCTTTATGTTGCAGCTTGTTTTGCAAATAAAGGACCAACAATGAAGAGAATCAAACCAAGAGCACAAGGTAGAGCTTATCGAATTGAAAAAAGAATGAGCCACATAACAGTTGTGCTTGATGAAAGATAAGGAGGTAAAACATGGGACAAAAAGTTAATCCTCATGGCTTAAGAGTTGGAGTTATCAGCGACTGGGATTCCAGATGGTTTGCAGAAGCTGATTTCGCAGACAACTTAGTTGAAGATTACAACATCAGAAAGTTCTTAAAGAAAAAACTTTATAGCGCTGGTGTTGCTAAGATTGAAATTGAAAGATCTGCAGATAGAGTAAAAGTTATTATTCATACAGCAAAACCTGGTGTAGTTATCGGTAAAGGTGGAGCTGAAATTGAAAAATTGAAAGCAGAGTTAGCTAAATTTACAGCAAGTAAAGTTTTAGTTGATATCAAAGAAATCAAAAGACCAGACAACAATGCTCAGTTAGTAGCAGAAAACATTGCAGCACAGCTTGAAAATCGTATCTCTTTCCGTAGAGCTATGAAATCAACGATGTCAAGAACAATGAAATCTGGTGCTCTTGGAATTAAAACAGCAGTTGCTGGACGTCTTGGCGGTGCTGATATGGCTCGTACCGAGTTCTATAGCGATGGTACTATTCCACTTCAGACATTACGTGCAGACATCGATTATGGATTTGCAGAAGCAAACACAACTTATGGTAAAGTTGGTGTTAAAGTTTGGATTTACCAAGGTGAAGTTCTTCCAACAAAAGCACCTAGAGTATCAAATAAGGAAGGGAGCGATAAATAATGTTAATGCCTAAAAGAGTAAAACGCCGTAAGCAATTTCGTGGCTCTATGAAGGGTAAAGCTTCCAGAGGTAATACAATTTCTAACGGTGAATACGGTATTGTGGCTATGGAGCCAGCATGGATTAAATCAAATCAGATTGAAGCTGCCCGTGTAGCTATGACTCGTTATATCAAACGTGGTGGTAAAGTTTGGATCAAAATTTTCCCAGATAAACCAGTAACAAATAAACCAGCTGAAACTCGTATGGGTTCCGGTAAAGGCTCTCTTGAATATTGGGTAGCAGTAGTTAAACCAGGACGTGTAATGTTCGAAATCTCAGGCGTGCCTGAAGAGGTAGCTAGAGAAGCGTTACGTCTTGCGACACATAAATTACCGGTAAAATGTAAAGTAGTTTCTCGCGCAGACTTAGAAGGAGGTGCGGGCAGTGAAGAGTAAGACATTCGTAGAAGATATTAAGAATAAATCCGCTGCTGAATTAAATGAGGATTTAGTAGCTGCTAAAAAGGAACTTTTTAATTTAAGATTCCAAAACGCAACAAATCAGTTAGAAAACACAGGTAGAATTAAAGAAGTTAGAAAAAACATCGCTAGAATTCAAACTGTTATTTCTTCCATTAAATAAGAAATTATTTTAAGCAAGAAATAATAACCGTTGTTATATCTCAATTGATAGAAAGGAGAATTTGTTGTGGAAAGAAATTTAAGAAAAACACGTACTGGTAAAGTAGTAAGTGATAAAATGGATAAAACAATCGTTGTTGCAGTTGTTGATCATGTAAAGCATCCACTTTACAGCAAAATCGTTAAGAGAACTTATAAATTAAAGGCTCATGACGAAAACAACGAATGCCAAATCGGCGATAGAGTAAAAGTTATGGAAACAAGACCATTATCAAAAGATAAAAGATGGAGACTTGTAGAGATTATTGAGAAAGCTAAATAAGACCAAATGATTTCACGCAACTGCAATAGTGAAATTGTAAGGAATGCAGATTGGCTCAGGCCAAGCTGTTAGCGAGAAAGGAGAACTAAGCTATGATTCAACAGGAATCAAGACTTAAAGTTGCTGATAATACCGGTGCTAAAGAATTACTTTGCATTCGTGTATTAGGCGGATCAACTAGAAGATATGCGGCAATTGGCGATATCATCGTTGCTGCGGTTAAAGATGCAACACCAGGTGGCGTTGTAAAAAAAGGCGATGTTGTGAAAGCCGTAGTTGTTCGTACAGTTAAAGAAAGCCGTCGTAAAGATGGTTCTTATATAAGATTTGATGAAAATGCAGCAGTTATCATTAAAGATGACAAAAATCCAAAAGGAACTCGTATCTTTGGACCAGTTGCAAGAGAATTAAGAGAAAAACAATTCATGAAAATCGTTTCATTAGCACCAGAAGTATTATAAGGAGGTGTCGATAGGTGGCAACTAGCAAAATTAAAAAAGGTGATACAGTTAAAGTAATCACTGGAAAAGATAAAGGTAAAGAAGGCAAGGTTATGTCAGTGAAAGACGGTAAAGTTATCGTTGAAGGTATTAACACTGTAACTAAACATGCAAAACCAAGCCAGTCTAATCCAAATGGTGGAATTATCCATCAGGAAGCAGCAATTGATATTTCAAACGTTATGTATGTAAATAAAGGCAAAGCAACTAGAGTTGGATTTAGCTTAGACGGCGATAAAAAAGTTCGTGTAGCAAAATCAACTGGCGATGTTATTGACTAATCTAGAGAGGAGGACAATTACGTTGACTCGTTTAAAAGAAACTTATTTGAATGAAATCGTTGATGGTATGACAAAGAAGTTCGGATATAAGAACGTTATGCAAGTACCAAAACTTGAAAAAATTGTTATCAATATGGGCGTTGGTGAAGCAAAAGACAACGCAAAAGTATTAGAATCTGCTGTAAAAGATCTTGAAACTATCTCAGGACAGAAAGCAGTTCTTACAAGAGCTAAAAAGTCTGTAGCTAACTTCAAAATTAGAGAAGGTATGGCAATCGGATGTAAGGTTACTCTGAGAGGCGAAAAGATGTATGAATTCGCGGATCGTTTAATCAACTTGTCATTACCACGTGTACGTGACTTTAGAGGTGTTAACCCTAACGCATTCGACGGAAGAGGTAACTATGCACTTGGTATTAAAGAACAATTAATCTTCCCTGAAATCGAATATGATAAAATCGATAAGGTAAGAGGTATGGATATCATTTTTGTTACAACAGCGGAAACAGATGAAGAAGCTCGTGAATTATTAACACAATTTGGTATGCCATTTCAAAAATAATTAGGAGGTAAATTTCATGGCTAAGACTTCAATGAAAGTGAAACAACAACGCCCTGCAAAATTTTCTACGAGAGAATATACTCGTTGCAGAATTTGTGGCCGTCCACATGCTTACTTAAGAAAATACGGAATTTGCAGAATTTGCTTCCGTGAATTAGCATACAAAGGCCAGATTCCTGGTGTTAAAAAAGCAAGTTGGTAGAAGGAGGAATAACGAAATGACAATGAGCGATCCAATTGCAGATATGCTTACAAGAATTCGTAATGCGAATACTGCAAAACATGATACAGTTGATGTACCTGCTTCTAAGATGAAAATCGCGATTGCAGAAATTCTTTTAAAAGAAGGTTATATTAAGAGTTTCTCAGTTGAAGAAGTTGGTGGATTCAATTCAATCCATATCACATTAAAATATGGTGCTGACAAAAGCGTTAAAATTATTTCTGGTCTTAAGAGAATTTCTAAACCAGGACTTAGAGTATATGCAAATGCAGAAGAACTTCCAAGAGTACTTGGTGGTTTAGGAACGGCTATCATTTCTACAAATCAGGGAGTAATCACTGATAAAGAAGCTAGAAAGCTTAATGTAGGTGGAGAAGTTCTCGCATTTGTTTGGTAATTGTTCGACTAAAGTCGAGCCATTGGGAGAATGCATGGCATTCTTCGCAAAGGTTACCAAAATATTATGTAACTTATAAGCGAAAAGAGGGAATAGCCTCTTTCACTATAAAGAATTAGGAGGTACGGGCATGTCACGTATAGGAAGAATGCCAATCGCTGTACCAGCAGGTGTTACTGTTGATATCGCAGAAAATAATAAAGTGACTGTAAAAGGTCCAAAGGGAACACTTGAAAGAGTTTTACCTTCCGAGATGAAAATCGTAATGGAAGGAAGCGAAATCGTAGTTTCCAGACCAAGTGATTTAAAGAAAATGAAATCATTACATGGTTTAACAAGAACATTGATTAACAATATGATCGTTGGTGTAACAAACGGATATGAAAAAGTTCTTGAAATCAACGGTGTTGGTTATAGAGCTGCAAAACAGGGCAAGACATTAACATTATCACTCGGTTATTCCCATCCAGTTGTTATGGAAGATCCAGAAGGTCTTGAAGCTGTTCTTGAAGGACAGAACAAGATTATTGTTAAAGGTATCGATAAAGAAAAAGTTGGCCAATACGCTGCTGAAATCAGAATCAAGAGAAAACCTGAACCTTATAAAGGAAAAGGTATTAAATATGCTGATGAAGTTATTAGACGTAAAGTTGGTAAGACTGGTAAGAAATAATTAAAGGAGTGAAAAACGATGGTTAGAAAAGAATCAAGAACAAAAGTTCGCGCAAAGAAGCACCTAAGAATTCGTAATCGTTTTGCAGGTACTGCACAAAGACCGCGTTTAGCAGTGTTTAGAAGTAATAATCATATGTACGCTCAAATTATTGATGACGCAGCTCAAAATACCCTGGTTTCAGCTTCTACTCTTCAAAAAGATGTGAAAGCAGAATTAGAAAAAACAAATAATGTTGACGCAGCTACCAAATTAGGTGAAGTTATTGCGAAGAAAGCATTAGAAAAAGGTATTACAGAAGTTGTCTTTGATAGAGGCGGATTTATATATCAAGGTAAAGTTAAAGCATTAGCAGATGCAGCAAGAGAAGCTGGTCTACAATTCTAGGTAAGGAGGAAAATTTATACATGAGACGTGAAATCATTGATGCTAGTCAAATGGAATTAGAAGATAAAGTAGTATCAATCAAACGTGTAACTAAAGTAGTAAAAGGTGGACGTAACTTCAGATTTACTGCATTAGTAGTTGTTGGTGACAAGAATGGACACGTTGGTGCTGGTTTAGGCAAGGCTGCCGAAATTCCAGAAGCTATCCGCAAAGGAAAAGAAGATGCAATCAAGAAATTAATTTCCTTGCCATTAGATGAAAATGGAAGTGTACCTCATGATTATGTTGGAAAATTCGGCAGTGCATCTGTAATGCTGAAACGTTCCCCAGAAGGTACAGGAATCATCGCAGGAGGTCCTGCACGTAACGTTCTTGAGTTAGCAGGATTAAAGAATATCCGTACAAAGTCTTTAGGCTCAAACAACAAACAGAATGTAGTTCTTGCTACAATCCAAGGTTTAAGCCAGTTAAAGACTCCAGAAGAAGTTGCAAAACTTCGCGGAATTTCTGTTGAAGAACTCTTAGGATAATAAAACCCGAAAAATCAAACGATTTTTCGCCACTAGATCAGGAGGTGTAGATACGTGGCTAATAAGTTAAAAGTTACATTGGTTAAGTCTACAATTGGTGCGATTCCTAAGCATAGAGCAACGGTTGAAGCATTAGGCTTAAAGAAAGTAAACAATTCAGTTGAAATGCCAGACAATGAAGCTGTAAGAGGTATGATTTGGCATGTAAGACATTTATTAAAAGTAGAAGAAATCTAATATAGATTTGAAATATTATAAGGAGGTGCGCAGGATGAACTTATCAGAATTAAGACCTGCTGATGGCTCGAAGCATAACGACAATTTCAGAAGAGGCCGTGGACATGGTTCAGGAAATGGTAAGACAGCTGGTAAAGGCCATAAAGGACAGAAAGCTCGTTCAGGAGCTCCAAGACCTGGTTTTGAAGGTGGTCAGATGCCATTATACAGAAGATTACCAAAAAGAGGATTTACTTGCAGAAATTCCAAAGTTATTGTTGGCATCAATGTAGATATGCTCAACAAGTTTGACGATGGTGCAGAAGTTACAGTAGCAACATTAATGGAAGCTGGTATTGTTAAAAATCCAAGAGATGGTGTTAAAATTCTTGGAAATGGGGAATTAACTAAGAAGCTCAACGTTAAGGTAGACGCTTACAGTGCAGGTGCTGTAACGAAGATCGAAGCTCTTGGTGGAAAAGCAGAGGTGATCTAGGAAATGTTTAAGACACTCCGAAATGCGTTTAAAATTAAGGATATTAGACAGAAGCTAATATATACTTTTATTGCATTGGTTATAGTGAGGCTGGGTTGCCAGCTTCCTATACCGGGTGTAAATAGAGAATATTTCGCTAGTTGGTTTGAACAACAAACAGCTCTAAACTTTTTCGATGCAATGACAGGTGGATCATTTACAACAATGTCCATCTTTGCATTGAATATTACACCATATATTACTTCTTCCATTATTATGCAGTTATTAACAATTGCAATTCCTAAATTAGAGGAAATGCAAAAAGATGGGGAAGATGGAAGAAAGAAGATCGCAGAGTATACACGTTACGTAACCGTTGCTTTAGCGCTTATTGAAAGTGTTGCTATGGCAGTTGGATTTGGTAACCAAGGTTTATTAGAGGGCGGAAGTTCATTTACAAATGTAGCAGTAATCGTTGTATCATTAACGGCTGGTTCTGCAGTATTAATGTGGATTGGTGAGCAAATCACCCAGAATGGTATTGGAAATGGTATATCAATCGTTCTTTTAATTAACATTATATCAAGAATTCCTAGTGACTTAATGGGTCTTTATAACAAGTTTGTAGCTAGTGCAACAGTTGTAAATGCAATTCTTGCATCAGTAATCATTCTTGCTGTTATTCTTGGAATGGTAGTATTTATTATTATTCTTCAGAATGGTGAAAGAAGAATTCATGTTCAGTATGCAAAAAAAGTTCAAGGCAGAAAAATGGTAGGAGGACAATCTTCTCATATACCATTAAAGGTAAATACAGCTGGTGTTATCCCTGTAATCTTTGCCAGCTCCTTGATGTCATTCCCAATCGTAATTGCTCAGTTTATGGGTGTTACACCTGCATCTGGTTCAGGTGCTACATTGATTCAGAAGTTATTAAAGGTTTGCAACCAGGGTTCTTGGTGTACCTTTACTAGTTTTTCAGAGTTCAAATATACATTGGGATTAGTAGTTTACATTGCACTTGTTATTTTCTTTGCATATTTCTATACTTCAATTACTTTTAATCCAATTGAAGTATCGAATAATATGAAGAAGCAGGGTGGTTTTATTCCTGGTATTCGTCCTGGAAAACCAACAACTGATTACTTAACAAAAGTACTGAATAACATAATCTTTATTGGTGCAGTAGGTTTAACAATTATTGCTGTAGTACCAATTTTCTTCTCAGGTGCATTCGATGCAAGCGTTTCATTTAGTGGAACTTCATTAATCATTATTGTTGGTGTTGTTCTTGAAACAATGAAACAAATTGAATCAATGATGCTTGTAAGACACTATAAAGGATTCTTAAACGACTAGAAATCATACATTTTGGGACGATGAACCTCTGGTTTATCGTCCCTATAAGTATTTATGTGGAGGATGCCAATTATGAAAATAATTATGTTGGGTGGACCAGGTGCCGGAAAAGGTACCCAGGCTAAAAAAATAGCGAGTGAATATCAAATTCCGCACATTTCTACTGGAGATATTTTTAGAGCGAACATTAAAGGCGGAACAGCGCTCGGAAAAAAAGCGAAAGAATATATGGATCAGGGACTACTGGTTCCAGATGAATTGGTAGTTGACTTAGTTGTTGACCGTATTGGTCAAGAAGACGCAAAAAATGGATACGTTCTGGATGGCTTTCCAAGAACAATTCCTCAAGCGCAGGCTTTAGATAAAGCATTAGCAGCAATCAATGAAACTATTGATTATGCAATTGATGTTGAAGTCCCAGATCAGGTTATCATTAACAGAATGGCTGGTCGTAGGGCATGTATTGGCTGTGGCGGTACGTATCATGTGGAATATAACCCACCAAAAGAAGAAGATAAATGTGATCTTTGTGGTAGTGATTTAATTCTTCGTGATGATGATAAACCAGAAACCGTGAAAACACGTTTGGATGTTTATCATGAACAAACACAACCATTGATTGATTATTATACCAATCAGAAGTTACTCGTTGAAGTGGATGGAACACAAGAAGTGGCTGAAGTATTTGAAGCCATTCGAAAAATTTTAGGGTGAACAATATGTCTGTGACAATAAAATCTAACAGAGAAATAGAATTAATGCGTGAAGCAGGAAAAATTCTTTTCGATGTTCATAATGAACTAGAAAAAGCATTGAAACCAGGTATGTCTACATTGGATATCGACCGTTTGGGAGAAGAACTCATTCGTAGCTACGACTGCATACCTTCTTTCTTGAACTACAATGGATATCCAGCATCAATCTGTGTATCCTTAAATGATGAAGTCGTACATGGTATTCCAAATAAAAAGCGTATTATTCATGAAGGCGATATTGTAAGCTTAGATGCAGGTGTAATTTACAAAGGATATCAATCAGATGCAGCCAGAACCTATGGTGTAGGTGAGGTAAGTGAGGAAGCAAGACGTTTAATGGATGTTACAAAGCAGAGTTTTTTTGAAGGCATAAAGTTTGCGAAAGCTGGAAATCATCTATATGATATTTCAAAGGCAATTCAAAAATATGTGGAATCCAATGGATTTTCTATTGTTCGAGATTTGGTCGGACATGGAATCGGAAGCGAGTTGCATGAAGAACCACAGATACCAAACTTTAAACCAATGGGTCGAGGAATTAAATTGCAGCCCGGGATGACTTTGGCAATTGAACCAATGGTAAATGCAGGTGCTTATGACGTCTGGTGGTTAGAAGATGACTGGACCGTTGTATCACAGGATGGATCATTATCTGCACATTACGAGAATACCGTTTTGATAACAGAAGGTGAACCAGAGTTATTGTCATTACCAAAAAATAGTTGAAATAATCGTCGGATATTGAAATAGGAGGTTAGAAAATGTCAAAAACAGATGTAGTTGAAATCGAAGGAACCGTAGTTGAAAAGTTACCAAATGCGATGTTCCGTGTGGAACTAGAGAACGGACATATCGTGTTAGCTCACATAAGCGGAAAATTAAGAATGAATTTTATTCGTATTCTTCCAGGTGATAAGGTAACATTAGAACTTTCACCATATGATTTAACTAAGGGAAGAATTATTTGGAGAGATAAATAAAAGATTGTAATTCTTGGTTCATGGTAGACGGACGGACGCGAGTCTTTGTTGTGTAGTGACGCCATTGAGAGGCTGAGAGTTCATAGTCTTTGTACAATTTACACGGCTCCGCGGATGGAATTTTATATCAATCGCATGGGAATTCCACGTAACCTCTAAACATCGAAAGTTGACTCTTAGGGGAGTCAACTTTCGATAGAGTTTACGTTCCATATGCTCCAATGATATAAAAGTCCATCCGCGGAGCCGTGTAAATTGGGCGAGGGGTTATGAGCTCAGCCTTTCATGGCTGGTTACCTATATGTGGACTCGCTGGTTTAGTAGTAAGTAAAACAACAAGAATTAAGATTGAGTATAGTAAGAAGTCAAAATCAGGTCATGAGATGATCTGGTTTTGGCTTTTTTCGTATGTGGAGAAAGTATAAAACCATAAGGTATTATAGGAATACCAATGATATGTGGAGGGAATCGAATGATTGCCCACTTTAGAGCGCTACATGCAGTCTTTTGTTGAAAAGTGTATTTATCAGGAACGCTTGTACTCCAAATTAAAGATAAAATTATAACATTTTATAAAAATTTTAAAACTACATTTTAACCATTTTAATATATGCTTAGAATTGTTGTTTACAATAATTGTATTTGGATAATTGAAGTTTGATTATGAAAGGAGCAGAAAATGGGGAAAATGTGTGCGAAAGGCAAACGCATCGGCGCATTGTTTCTGGCGGTAGTTATGATATTAACGACTGCTTTGACTAATGTGCCTACAACTGCGCAAGCAGCAGATGCAAGTAGTTTTGTTGAAATTAACGGATTTAATGGGGATTTTGAAAAGGGTCTAGATGGCTGGACTGTAGAGAAAGACGGTGTAATTAAGACAGAGGGGAACTATTATAAGGGTTCAATTGATTACTATCGAACATTTCCATCTTCAGGTTCAGCAAATAAAACAACAATATTTGAGGCTTTGAATCAAGAAGATACGGGACATATCTACAAAATAAGTAGAACACTTACTGGTTTGGCAAATGGAACGTATTATGCATATGCAGAAGCATCGGGAGCCAATGATGCAGGCGGAACAATTACGATGGCGTTAGAAGCAGGAGGAAAATCCGTTGCTTTAACACCAAGTAAATGGAATGTATGGGTGAATAGTTCTACGGATATAGTCCAAGTAACCGATGGAACTTTGGAACTTTCAGTTTCCATGAATCTGACCAAACAATATGTAAACTTGGATAATATAAAGCTATATTATGATAATAGTGCTGCGAAAGTTGTAAATAGTGTAGAACCGCTTTCCTCAAAAGTTACAGTTGGGCAGAACTTTACTGCTCCAACACAGGTAAATGTGCTTTATACGGATGCAACAAAGCAAATGCTTCCTGTTGTATGGGATACTGCTAGTTTAGTGGCGATCGATACCAGTAAGATCGGAAGCTATACGGTGAACGGAAAAGTTACGGTAAATGGAACAGATTATAATGCACAGATGATTGTAATCGTACAAGCAGATGCTGGATTAACGCAAAAAATTGCAGCAGATGCACAAGGAAGTATTGACTTTGACAGCAATTGGAAGTTTTATCTTGCTACAAGAACACCAGAAGTAGCTGATACTGGGTTTGCTGAAGGTGGGGTAAAAGATGCAGGTTTATATACGACCAATCAAATCATAGCAACAGACTTCAATGATTTGGATTGGAGAACGGTAGATGTACCACATGATTTTAGTATTGAAGGTGAAAAAACATCTGCTTCGGTTGACTCTCAGGCTTATTTACAAGGAGGGCTTGCGTATTATCGTAAAAGCTTTGAGATGCCTGCGTCCATGTTTGGATCAAAGAGAATCAGTATCGATTTTGAAGGTGTTTATCAGGACTGTGTGGTATATCTGAATGGACAAGAGGTCGGAAGTTATCCAAATGGATATACAGGATTTGCTCTAGATATTACAGATAAAGTTAAATTTGGGGATGAAAATGTATTAGTTGTAAAGGTACAGAATATGTCACCATCTGGAAGATGGTATACCGGAAGTGGAATTACAAGACCGGTGCATCTTGTAGTTGACAATCTAGCTTGCTTTAATCGGAATGGAATCACATTAACAGCACCAGACCTAGCTACCGATTATAGTGCATATAAGTCAGGAGAATTAAATGTAACAGCAGAGGCGTATTCGGATGCTTCGAATGCAAATGTTTATTTAAAAACGACGGTATACGACGCAAAAGGAATTGCTGTTTCAACAAAATCCACGGATGTGACTGCAATTAATCCGTCAACGGCATTTACTTTGACACAAAAGGTAACCGTAGACGATGTAGCATTGTGGTATCCATGGAATTTAGGTACACCATATCTTTATACGGTAAAAAATGAATTATATTTACAAGATAACGGTGGAGATGGTAGTTGGGTTCTTGTTGATACCGATGAAACCGAATATGGTTTCCGTTGGGTGGAAGTAAAAGAAACGACTGCTAGTAAGGATAGCGGTGGACTTTATGTAAATGGACGGTACACAAAAATACAAGGCGTGGATTTACACCATGACAGTGGTGCACTGGGAGCAGCAAGCTATACCGATGCCTATGAGCGCCAGTTCAACTTATTGATGGATATGGGAGTAAATGCTTATCGTACGTCGCACTGTCCACCGTCTAAACAGGTAATGGAAGTTTGTAGAAGAAAAGGTATCTTGGTAGTAGAAGAAGCGTTTGATGGCTGGGGTAAACCAAAAGCATCTTATGATTTTGGTAATTTCTTTTTTAAAGCAGTCCCATCGGACTGGGCAGGATTAAAAGCAAATGGATTAACTTCGCTACCTACACCAGCAATTAATTACACAGGAGCTACTTATACATGGAGTGACTGGGTAGTAAGAGAGATGGTAAGCAGAGATAAAAACGAACCTTCTGTTATTGCATGGTCGATTGGGAATGAAGTACGTGGAGTTGGTTCCAAACCATCTTGGTATGATCTATCAAAGTACGATGTTTTAGAGGTTGCTCCTAAAGGCATGAATGAGTACACAGAAGCTGTCCGTCTTCGTAGCAATATCGATGCAACCGATAGAACACGATTGGTATTAATGGGTGGAGACCAAGAACGAAAAGTCCCTGCCTCCAAAGACGTCTGGGGACTTGTAAATCAAGTGTTGGATGGTTATGGATTAAACTATAATACGGCAATATCTGTGGATGGCTTAATCAATCGATATTCGATTGGAGACAGTACATTATATACAAAAGGAAGTAAAACATTTTTCTTTGAATCGGAGTCATCATCACAGACTTCTTCCCGAGGTGTGTATTTAGACGCAAAATTATCCAATACGGGTATCAATCTGACACCTGGTTCAAGAGGGGGATCAAACTATGATAATGACTTCGCTTCTTGGACTATGTCAAATGAATATGGTTTGAAAAAAGACAGAGATCGAAAGAGTTTTATCGGACAGTTTATCTGGACAGGATTTGATTACCTTGGTGAACCAACTCCGTACGGAGTCTATCCAGTAGGAGTTTCTTCGTTTGGTACGATTGATACCGCAGGTTTTCCAAAGGATTCCTTCTATTTATATCAGAGCCAGTGGTCAAATAAACCAATGGTTCACATTGTTCCTGGTGACTGGGATCAGTGGAGAAAAGGAGAAGTGGTTGATGTATGGGTAAATACCAATGTACAGACTGCAGAATTATTCTTGAATGGAAAATCACTTGGCAAGAAAAGTTTTGATGAAAAAGTAACGGCATATGGTAAAAAGTATTATGAAACATCAGAAGCTACAACAGATGATAAAACATGGACAGATAGTGCCAATAAAGGCGGGTATACAAGCACTGGAGCAACGCTAGATGAAGGAGAGACTAATTACGGTAAACTACATCTTACTTGGGAAGTGCCTTATGAAGCTGGTAAACTGGAAGTAAAAGCATATGGAAGTGACGGTAAAACGGTAGTGGCTTCGGACTCCGTATCTACTTCTTCCACGCCATATACCATTCATACAAAAACAGATAAAACAGTACTGGCAGCAGATGGTACAAGTTTATCTTATATTGAATGTACGGTAGTGGACAAAGATGGAAATGTGATTGCAAATTCAAGTAATCAAGTAAACTTTAATGTAACAGGTCCAGCCTTGATCGTAGGAGTAGATAACGGACAACAAGAAAATGCAGAATTATACAAATATGGGAATGTTGATAAAAATACACATTCCGAACGTAAGGCATACAATGGAAAAGTGTTAGTTATCTTGAAATCAGAAAAAACGGCAGGAGATGCAACACTAACGATAAGTTCAGATGGTTTGAAACCTACACAGGTTGCAATTAAAGTGACTAACGATGGAACTGGAGAAGAACCTGTAAAACCAATGATAGAAGACACCTTTGTATCAATTGATCCAGTCAATATCGCAGTGCCAGATGGTGTTGAAGTTCCATTGCCTGCAGTCGTAAAAGTAAACTATGCTAGTAAAGGTATCGGTACATATTATGTGATGAAGCCAGTAACATGGTCAGCTTTAATCGATGGAAAAGCAGAAGGAATTGTAGAAGGACTTGAGACAAAGGCTAAGGCAACTTTGACAGTGGATAATACATTGCCATCAAATGTTGACTTAGCACAAAATACTGTATTAGCAGCAGATATAACGAGATTTAATTTTGATGGTCTATCATTGGATAGTGAGGTTAGAAAAGGTGCCATTGCTACGGCATCATTTACTGGATCAAGCGGAAACTATCCAAATAATATGTTAATTGGTGATGATACAAAATCGTGGTCCAATAAATATAAAAGAGGTGCATCAGTATTACTTCCAGAAAATAGTGCTTCCAGAAGATATGAATATGTTACATTATTGTGGGATAAAACCAAGGTATTCAATACGGTTGAACTATCCTTTACTCAAAAAAAGGAAAGCGGAATGCCAGGAGTTCTTGAAGTTCAGTATTGGAATGGTGCAAAGTGGGTAGTAGCAGCAAATCAGAGCATAAGCAAGGCAACTGTAACAAATGAAGCCTCTGTAATGAAATTTGATACCGTTGCAACAAATAAAGTACGCGTTTATATGGAAAATGCAACTCCGTATTCAGGCAATGGTAATATAGAAATTGTAAAGGCAGCTGTTAAATATAATGATGCAAAGATTGCATTGACTGGATTAGCATTGGATAATAAAACGATGAAGGTGGGAGAGAAACTTACATTAACCCCAAGTTTTACTCCAATCGATGCAAGTAACAAAAAGTTAACATGGACCACATCGGATCCAACTATTGCAACAATAGTAAATGGAGAACTTACTGCATTGAAGGAAGGTAAAGTGACCATCACTGCAACATCGGTATCCAATACAACAATAAGTGCAAGCTGTACGGTTACAGTGGAAGCAAAGGCAGTTGAAGAATCAATAAAATTGACTTTAGATGCTACAACAAAGACAGTAGAAGTTGGAGATACATTTACACTAACTCCTAGTATTACACCAGAAAATGTGAAGAACAAAACTGTAACATGGACAACATCAAATGATTCAATCGCAAGCGTAGGTAATGGTAAAGTTACCGCCTTGAAGGAAGGAATTGTAACAATTACAGCAACATCTGCTTTAGACAAAACTATAACAGCAAGCTGTGTGGTTACAATTAAAGCAAAGGAATCAAAGGATACCGATAAGTTGAAGTTATCATTAGACAGTACCACAAAGACCCTTCGTGTTGGAGAAAAATTTACCTTGACAGCCACTATCACACCGAAAAATGCAACAAATAAAAATGTTACATGGACAACATCAGATGCGGATATTGCAATGGTAAACGATGGTAAGGTCATGGCTTTGAAAGAAGGAAAAGTAACCATTACTGCAGTCTTAGAATCAAATAAGACAGTTACAGCAAGTTGCAAGGTTAAAGTTGAGGATACAGTGATCGTAGGGCCAGTAGCACCGACACCACAAAAACCAACAACACCAACAGTTCCAACAAAGCCGGATGATAAATCAGAAACACCAAAAGGCTCAGCAGTTGTTAGCGTTGCAATAAAAGACAAAGTAAAGGCAGAAATTAAAGGTGATGTAGAAGCAACTACAAGCAAGGGTGGAATCTATTATGCTAAGGACGGAAGTAAGATTACCAATGCGATTATTGATTCAGCTGATGGAGATAGATACATTGTAGATAAAGAAGGAAAGAAATATGTATCAACACTTGTAACTGACAATAACGGTAGTAAGTATATCACGGATGAAAATGGAGCAATCGTTACGGGTAGTATTGTTAAAGCCGGCAGTGCAAAATATTATACTTCAAAAATGACAGGCAAGATTGTAACCAATGCATTGGTGAAAGTAGACAATGCGAAATATGTGGCAACTAAAACAGGAGAACTTGCGGTTGGAAAAATAGTTAAATTAAACGGTGCAAAATACTACACATCAAAAACAACCGGAAAAGTAGTAAATAATAAATTATTTGTGGTAGGCGGTAAGATTTATTATGCACAGAAATCAGGAAAATTAGCAACTTCAAAATGGGTAACCATTAATAATATTAAGTATTACTGCAATAGTAAAGGAGTTATTACAAAAACTAAATAAAGATACAAAAAAATACAAAAAAGAACTCGAACACAGAAAAATAGTAGTATGCTCTGTGTTTGAGTTCTTTATTCTGGGAATAATATCCTATATATAGTTTCTTGTTTTTAAAAAGGTGGTTATATAAATAGGAAGAAACTAAAATTATAGTATAAAAGCAGATTTGAATTTGATATAGTAATCTTAGAAAAAAAGACTTAGTAAAAAATATGAATATTTGAAAAGTTGTTCTTGCATATTGAAATAAACTGTGATACAATAGCAAGTGGACTTTTGCGAAAGGAGAGATTACAATGAAGGTAAGATCATCAGTTAAACCTATTTGTGAAAAATGCAAAATTATTAAAAGAAAAGGAAGCGTCAGAGTCATCTGCGAAAATCCAAGACACAAGCAAAGACAAGGCTAATGAATAGATAATAGCAAAAAACCAAAGAATGATCTTTGGCTTTTTATGCTGTTTTTATACTTATATAGTTCTTGCTTTCTGTGTTAGGCTACACGGTGCTGGAATAGTGCCGGGGTTTTTCCTGCCCAAATGAACTGGTAAAATGTGGTTCGTGATGTAGCATGATATCATGAACGGTCTGATTAACCGTTTTGAAAGGTAACTTCTTTCAATGTGCGGGGTGATCCCGTTACATCATGGTTTAAAGCGGCTGATGTAGCAGTTGCTACATTATAATCAATCGGCTCTGATCATTACAGAGCGAAGTAAAAAATATTAATCTAACAAAGAAAATTTACGGAGGTAGAACACAATGGCTCGTATTAGTGGTGTAGATTTACCAAGAGAGAAACGTGTTGAAATTGGTCTTACTTATATCTATGGTATCGGCAGAGTAAGCTCTAATCGTATTCTTGCTGCGGCAAACGTTAATCCTGATACTCGTGTTAAGGACTTAACAGACGAAGAAGTAGGTAGAATCCGTGACGTAATCGACGATTCACAACAGGTTGAAGGTGATTTACGTAGAGAAATCGCTCTTAACATTAAGAGATTACAGGAAATCGGATGTTACAGAGGAATCCGTCATAGAAAAGGACTCCCAGTTCGTGGTCAGAAGACTAAGACAAACGCTAGAACAAGAAAAGGTCCTAAGCGTACAGTTGCTAATAAGAAAAAATAATAACAATAAAATCCATTAGGAGGGTTTGTCAAATGGCTAAAAAAGTAGCAAAAAAAGTGGCAAAAAGACGTGTTAAGAAAAATGTCGATCGTGGACAAGCACATATTCAGTCATCTTTTAACAATACAATCGTTACGCTGACAGATGCAGAAGGTAATGCTATTTCTTGGGCTAGCGCAGGTGGATTAGGATTCAGAGGATCTAGAAAATCAACACCATACGCTGCACAGATGGCAGCAGAAACGGCAGCAAAGGCTGCAGTACCACACGGTTTAAAATCAGTAGAAGTTATGGTTAAGGGTCCTGGTTCAGGACGTGAAGCTGCAATTCGTGCACTTCAAGCATGCGGAATCGAAGTTACAAGTATTAAAGATGTAACTCCAGTACCACATAACGGATGTAGACCACCAAAACGTAGACGTGTCTAATTAATAAATAGTAGGAGGTAAATTAGAATGGCAGTAGATAGAACTCCCGTCCTTAAGAGATGTAGATCTCTTGGAATCGATCCAGTTTTCATGGGACTTGATAAAAAATCAAATCGTTCAAATGCTAGAGCTAACAAGAAAATGAGCGAATATGGCTTACAGTTAAGAGAAAAACAGAAAGCTAAATTTATATATGGTGTTTTAGAAAAACCTTTCAGAAATTATTTTGCGAAAGCTAAGAAATTAAAGTTTGGTACAACTGGTGAAAACTTAATGATTCTTCTTGAGTTAAGACTTGATAATGTTATTTATCGTATGGGTTATGCTAGAACAAGAAAAGAAGCTAGACAGATTGTTGACCATAAGCATGTAATGGTAAATGGAAAATGCATTAACATCCCTTCTTACTTAGTAAAAGCTGGCGATGTAATTGAAATCAAAGAAAAATTCAAAACCGCTCAAAGATACAAAGATATTTTAGAAGTGACAGATGGCAAATTAGTACCATCATGGTTAGATGCAACTCATGAAGCTCTTACTGGAACTGTAAAAGAAATTCCAACAAGAGATTTGATTGATGTTCCTGTAAATGAAATGCTTATCGTCGAGTTATATAGTAAATAATAAATTGTATTTGATCTGTGAGAGAATATTCTGTAATTTCTCTCATGGAAAAAATATGTTGCGATTTTTTCATGTAAAACAATGATCGCAAATATATAGCATAATCCCAAAAGGAGGGTCCAGTAGTGTTTGATTTTGAAAAACCAAAAATTGAGATCGCAGAAATTTCTGAAGATAGAAAATACGGACGTTTTGTAGTAGAACCGCTCGAAAGAGGTTACGGTACAACTTTGGGTAATTCTTTAAGAAGAATTATGCTGTCATCATTGCCTGGTAGCGCAGTTAGTCAAGTTAAGATTGAAGGCGTTGTACATGAATTCAGTGCTATTCCTGGTGTTAAGGAAGATGTAACAGAAATTATCATGAACATTAAGAGCTTGGCAATTAAGAATACAAGTGAGACGAATGAGCCGAAAACTGCTTATATTGAGTTTGAAGGCGAGGGTGTTGTAACTGCAGGAGACATTCAGGTTGATCCAGATATTGAGATTTTAAATCCAGAATTAGAAATTGCTACATTAAGTGGTGGTTCCGATTGCAAATTATATATGGAATTAACAATTACTAAGGGAAGAGGTTACATTAGTGCTGAAAAGAACAAAAATGATGACCTTCCAATCGGTGTAATTCCAATTGATTCTATTTATACACCAGTTGAACGCGTTAACTTAACAGTTCAGAATACTCGTGTTGGTCAGATTACTGACTATGATAAGCTTACATTGGATGTATATACCAATGGAACTTTAGAACCAGACGAAGCAGTAAGTTTAGCAGCGAAGGTATTAAGTGCACATTTAAATTCATTTATAGACCTTTCTGAGAATGCAAAAACTGCTGAAATCATGGTAGAAAAAGAAGATAATGAGAAAGAAAAAGTTCTTGAAATGAACATTGATGAACTTGAACTTTCTGTTCGTTCTTATAACTGCTTGAAGAGAGCTGGTATCAACACAGTTGAAGAATTAACCAATAGAACTTCTGAAGATATGATGAAAGTTCGTAATTTAGGACGTAAGTCATTAGAAGAAGTACTTGCAAAATTAAAAGAATTAGGATTGTCACTTAACATTGGTGATGAATAACTCATAATAATCACAGGAGGTAATACAAATGGCCGGATATAGAAAACTTGGTAGAACGTCAAGCCAGAGAAAAGCATTGCTTCGTAACCAGGTAACTAATTTACTTTACAATGGTAAAATCGTTACAACTGAAGCAAAAGCAAAAGAAATCCGTAGAATTGCTGAGCATTTAGTAGCATTAGCTGTAAGAGAAAAAGACAACTTTGAAACTGTTACTGTTACTGCTAAAGTTGCTCGTAAAGATAAAGATGGTAAAAGAGTGAAAGAAGTTGTAGATGGTAAGAAAGTTACTGTTTATGATGATGTTCAAAAAGAAATCAAAAAAGACAGCGCAAGCCGTCTTCATGCTAGAAGACAGATGAACAAAGTTCTTTACTCTATTACAGAAGTTCCTGCTGAAGCAGCTGGAAAGAAAAAGAATACTAAGACTGTAGATATTGCAGACAAATTATTCAATGATATCGCTCCTAAATATGCTGACCGTAACGGTGGTTACACAAGAATCGTAAAGATTGGTCAACGTAAAGGCGATGCTGCTATGGAAGTATTAATCGAATTAGTTTAATCAAATTCACATATAAAAAAGAAGCTTGATAAAGGCTTCTTTTTTATTGCGTTAAACTATGATAAATTGTGGGTTGACTAAGAAGGACGGACGCGGGGGATTTGGGAAAGTCACGCAAGATGCGCGGTGCGGTTTTGGTTTTCGAAATTCAAATGGAGCGCAGGGGTAGCCCTAAAAATCAGCCGCATAAACATTCGATGGAACGTAAACTCTACGAAAAATTAACTCCCTTGAGAGTTAATTTTTTGTTGCATAGAGGTTACGTGGAATGTTTATACGACTGATATAAAATCCTAGCATGGGAGTCGTGCAAATTGGAGAAAGACTAAATTGCTCTGCCTTTCTTGGCGTCCCTCCCCAACAAAGACTCGCGTCCGTCCCCCATTAAACCAGAATATATCCACACATCCTTTACAATTGTGGGCAAATCATTTAGAATAAGAAGGAATATTTCGAAAAATTGGAAATAGCAGTGGAAATAGAGTACGGATTTGCGGTACTTGGTGGCAACTTCTTGGAAAGAAGGAATGATATGTCAATTATTAAAGCGAAAGAATTAGCATTTGAATATATAAGAAGAGATGAACAAGGAAATGTGGAAAGTATTAACCGGGCGATTGATGGGGTTGATATTAGTGTGGAACCGGGAGACTTTGTGGCTATTTTGGGACACAACGGGTCTGGAAAATCTACCTTGGCAAAGCATATGAATGCCATTCTAATGCCAACAGAAGGTACGGTGTGGGTGGACGGAATGGATATAAAAGAGGAAAAGAATCTTTGGGATATCCGTCAGACGTCGGGTATGGTATTTCAGAATCCAGATAACCAAATTATAGGGAATATCGTAGAAGAAGATGTGGGATTTGGTCCGGAAAACCTAGGTATACCAACGGATGAAATTTGGGAACGAGTAGAGGAAAGCTTAAAAGCGGTAGGAATGTATGAATATCGCGAACATTCTCCAAATAAACTTTCAGGTGGTCAAAAGCAAAGGGTGGCAATCGCTGGTATTATGGCGATGAAGCCAAAATGCATTGTTCTCGATGAACCAACTGCCATGCTTGATCCAAACGGCAGGAAAGAGGTAATCAAGACCGTAAGAAAACTCAATGAAAAAGAAAATATCACCGTATTACTTATCACGCACTACATGGAAGAGGTAATCCATGCAGATAAAGTAATCGTTATGGATAAAGGAAAAATTGTGATGCAAGGAACACCAAAACAGATTTTTTCACAGGTTGAAACTCTGAAAAAATATCGTCTGGATGTACCACAGGTAACATTACTTGCTTATGAACTTAGAAAACAAGGTCTGGCAATTTCAGAAGGAATACTGACAATTGATGAACTGGTGAATGACCTTATGAGCTTAAAGCGATAAGGTGGACGGGAGCAAGATATGGGAATTATACTAGACAATGTAAATTATGTATATAGTGTTGGAACAGCTTATGAAAAACAGGCACTGAAGAATATTAATATAAAAATAGAAGATGGTGAATTTATTGGACTGATTGGACATACTGGTTCTGGTAAGTCAACACTGATTCAGCATTTAAACGGTCTGATCAAAGCAACAAGTGGAACCATTTATTATAATGGAAACGATATCTATGAAAAAGATTTTGATATGAAAGCGCACCGAAGCAAGGTAGGGCTGGTATTTCAGTATCCAGAACATCAGCTATTTGAGACAACTGTAATAAAAGACGTTAAATTTGGCCCTACGAATCAGGGACTGCCTACGCTTGAGATTGACTTAAGATCATTTGAAGCTTTAAAGCAGGTGGGGATTGATGATGAAATATTGGATGCATCTCCCTTCGAGCTTTCTGGTGGGCAAAAGCGAAGAGTCGCGATAGCGGGTGTACTTGCAATGCAGCCGGAAGTCCTTATATTGGATGAACCAACTGCAGGCCTTGATCCCAAAGGACGAGATGAGATTCTTGATTTATTGGCCAAACTTCATAAAGAACGCAATATTACGATAATCCTAGTTTCTCATAGCATGGAGGATGTTGCAAAGTATGTGGATCGACTTGTCGTAATGAATCACGGGGAAATTCTTCTTGATGATCAACCAAAGAAAGTATTTGCTTATTATAAGGAACTGGAACAAATCGGACTTGCAGCGCCTCAGGTAACCTATGTATTAAATGCGTTAAAAGAAAGAGGCTGCGATGTAAATACAGAAGCTACTACGGTAAAAGAAGCAGCCGATGAGATTATGCGCTATGCTAAGCTAAAATGGATATAAAAGCCGCTATCGCGGCAGACGGGAGCAATGTGAAAGAAGTACATTTTCACACGCCCTTATATAAAAGCCGCTATCGCGGCAGACGGGAGCTAACATGATAAGAGACATAACTATCGGACAGTACTATCCTGCTGATTCCGTGATACATCGTTTGGATCCGAGAGTAAAGCTGACGGCAACGCTGGTGTATATTATCTCGCTTTTTACATTTAAGAGTATGACTGGATATTTGATTGCAGGGCTGTTTTTATTTACGGTGATAAAGGTTTCGAAAGTACCTTTTAGTTATATTGTGAAAGGGCTTAAGGCAATTGTGATATTGATGCTTATAACGGTTGTTTTTAACCTGTTTCTAACACCTGGGGAACCTTTGGTTACCTTTTGGATCTTCTCCATTAGCATGGAAGGGATTCGGACTGCTGTTTTTCTTGCAATTCGACTGATTTTTCTGATTATTGGTGCGTCGCTTATGACGTTTACAACGACACCAAATCATTTAACGGATGGCTTGGAACGCATCATGAATCCGCTTAAAAAAATACATTTTCCTGTACATGAGATCGCTATGATGATGTCGATTGCACTGCGCTTTATCCCTATTTTATTGGAAGAGACGGATAAGATTATGAAAGCACAGATGGCAAGAGGAGCAGATTTTGAAAATGGGGGACTAATCAAGAAGGCAAAGAATCTGATTCCGCTTTTAGTACCACTCTTCATTTCTGCATTTCGTAGAGCGAATGATTTAGCGATGGCAATGGAAGCGAGATGTTATCGCGGTGGCGAAGGTAGAACTAAGATGAAGCCACTTTCTTATAAGAAGAGAGACTGGATTGGTTTTGGAACAATGGTGGTTTATCTGGCTATTCTTTTTGTTGTAACAAGGTATCTGCCTTTCTAATAGGGTTTGAAATAGGAAATTATCCGTTGGATAATTTAGATTGTAATATAAGTTTAGGAAGTTCTTAAAATGAGAAGAGGAAACATCAGTGAAACGAATTATGCTTGTAGTAGCCTATGATGGTACGAATTATTGTGGCTGGCAGGTACAGCCGAATGCAACTACCATTGAAGGGGTACTAAATGAAAAGTTAACACAGCTTTTGGGGGAGCCAATTGAAGTAATTGGTGCAAGCCGTACCGATTCAGGGGTACATGCACTAGGAAATGTTGCTGTTTTTGACACAGAGTCAAGAATCCCTGGAGATAAGATGAAATATGCACTCAATCAAAGACTTCCCGAGGATATACGAATTCAGGAATCGAAAGAAGTAGATGCCGATTTTCATCCAAGATACTGTGACAGCCAAAAGACGTATGAATACCGTATCTTAAATCGAAGCATGGAACTTCCTACGGAGCGACTCTATGCGCATTATTCGTATCGTGCGTTAGATATGGAAGCTATGAAAAAGGCATGTGAATACATTGTGGGAGAACATGACTTTAAATGTTTTTGTTCTGCTGGCTCTCAAGTGAAGGAAACCGTTCGTACGGTGTATTCGCTGAAGGTATCAAAAGATGATGACTTGATAAAGATACGCATTACGGGAAGTGGTTTTTTGTATAACATGGTTCGTATTATTGCAGGAACCTTAATGGAAGTGGGAACTGGAAGAAAGAAACCAGAAGATCTAAAAGCGATAATTGAAAGCATGGATCGAAGTCTTGCGGGACCAACTGCTCCAGCAAGAGGACTTCGACTGGTTCGAATTGCGTATAAAGGATATGACCTTGAGTATTTAGAGAAATTTTAGAGAATTACCTCTTATGATAGGAAGAAACGTTGAAAGAGGAGCCGATATGAGAATTCTGATGGTGGAAGATGATAAAGATTTATGTGAAATTACAAGCATGCAGCTAAAGTCGGCTGGCTATGAGGTTGACTCTGCCTATGACGGCGAAGAAGCAGAATTTTACATAAATGGAGGTATTTATGATGTGATACTTCTGGATCGAATGCTGCCTAAAATAGATGGCATTACATTGCTTTCCAACATACGATCTGCCGGACGCAAGACTCCCGTAATCATGCTGACCGCATTGGATGGAATCCATGATCGAATTGACGGACTGGATGCTGGGGCGGACGACTACTTAGTAAAGCCATACGAAGTAGAAGAACTCTTGGCGCGTATTCGCGCAATCCTTCGAAGACCCAGAAATCTTATAGAAGCGGAATACACAAGGTTTGAAGATTTATCCTTACAAGAAGAAAGAGCAACACTTTTTTGTGGAAAAGAGAGCCGTACACTTTCCAAAAAAGAGACGATGCTCATGGATTTTTTTATGAGAAATGCCAACCAGATTTTATCCAGAGAGCAGATTTTATCAAGGGTATGGGGTATGGATGCGGATGTCGATGAAGGAAATATTGATAACTATATTTATTTTTTACGTCGTCGATTAAAGGCACTTCCGACACAGGTTTGTATTACTACAATTCATGGCATTGGCTATCGAATGGAGCGAAAAAATCATGTTTAAACAATTAGAGAAAAAGCTAGTATGGACATATACTTTAACTACAGGAGTCATTTTAACGTTAGTCGTTATATTGGCTCTTTTTGTTAGTTTTAGCAATACACAGAATAATTACAAGCAGACTTTTCATAATAATTTTAGTGTAGTTGTAAGTAAGCTACAACTTGAGAACACCATTACGAATCAATGGATCGCATTACAGGAAGACAAGAATCATCTGATCATTTGCATGGAGGAAAATGGGGTAAAACTGAAATTCTTGCGTGCTAGAGAAAATCAGATATTGCGAGAACAACAATTAGAAAAGCTTAGAGCATTTGCAAGAAAAGATGAAATAGATAGTTCTCTTCCACCAGTTTCAGTAGAAGAAATTCGAAGCGATGTTTACCAATGGGAGGAGGATTCCTCCCTCTATTTTGGACAGGTGCTCATTTTTTCTACGAGCAATGGATATCGAAGCCTGCTGTTAATAGAAGAATTTCCAAATGCAAAGACAGAGAAGATGAGAGAGGTAATCCTCTTTTTACTGATTGATTTTTTTGGCATGATATTGCTGTACTGGGTCAGTGTTTGGTTTGTTGGCCAATCATTGAAGCCGATCAAAGAAAACAAAAAGCGGCAGGATGAATTCGTTGCAGCCGCGTCACATGAGCTTCGTTCGCCACTTGCGGTAATAAAAGCAAATCTTTCTTTGATGAAGAAGGAAGAAGAAAAGCAGGAAAATAGTATAGAACAGATCGGAAAGGAATGCAATCGAATGGCCCTCTTGATTGAAGATATGCTACTGCTTGCTTCTACCGATGCAGGAAACTGGAAGATGGAGAATCAATCGGTGGAAGCAGATAATTTGCTGATTGAAACCTATGAATCTTATTTGCCGATTTGTAGGGAGAAGAAGATTACACTTCAAATTGATTTACAGGAAGAAGAAATAAAACAGATCAAAGGAGACCCAATAAGGCTCAAGCAGGTACTTTCTATCCTTATGGAGAATGCAATGCGATTTTCAAAAGAAGGCAGTACCATCGTACTTCGAGGAAGGATGCTAATCGGTGGCAAGCACAAAGTATTGCTGGAAGTAGAAGATCATGGAATTGGAATCCCAGCCGAAAAGAGGGAACTTGTTTTTGAACGTTTTTATCAGGAGGATGTTTCAAGAAACGATAAAAGTCATTTCGGTCTAGGTCTTAGTATTGCAAAACAAATTGTTACCTTACATAGGGGGACGATTGCATGTAAGGAAACAAACGGCGGTGGCGCAACATTTTCTTTGTGCTTTTTAGAGATAGATTAGAGAATTCTTTGATAATATAACTCCAAAAAGGGTAGGAGGATTCATATTAATGAGGAGAAAAATAATAGCAGCTGCATTATTGGTACTATTGGCAGGGATATTGTCAGGTTGTGGAAGTACTGAAACTGGAAAAACGGTAAATAAGGGGCGTTACATAGAAGAAGAAATTGAGCTTCCACAAGGGGAAGAAGTAATTGATCTGCTTCGTAATAAGGATAACCAACTGGAACTTTATACGACCACTATCAATGTGGAAAAAATGGAGTATAAGAAGTACACCTTGCAAACAGATGGTAAATGGAAGTTGCAAACGGCTAATTGGCTTAATAAATTTGGAAAAATATTGAGTAAAAATAGCTATGAGGGAGTCGCAGAAAAAATAGTTTTAGGGCAGGATGGAGCATACTATGTGTTAGTTCAAGCTTATGGAGAAAGCGAATCCAGAGATTACATATTTCGTTCGCCTGATGGTAAAGAGGATTGCGTTGAAGTAGATATTCCTTATCTGGAAGAAGTAGAAACAGCGGAGACAGGTTACACATTGCATCGATCAATATCGGATTTCAATGTACTGAGTAATGGAACCTTATTATTAAATGATTCGATGCAAGGGTGCTTCCTTTCATTTTCGAAAGACGGGAAAAATCTTGGAAAACTTGATATCGAAGGGCTAAATAGTTCTATGGAAGCTGGCAATAGTGCCTATGTAGAAGGAAATGAGATTATTGGTATAAAATCAAGAAGTCCGCAGATCCTTGTCATAGATGGAGAAAGTAATAAGGAAAGCAAGCGTGTTGAATTAGCTCAGCAAGAAACCGGAGCATGTGTATCCAAACTTTCTGATGGGACACTATTATTAGCGGATAGAAAAGGAATTCATCGACTAGCTGATGGCGGAACCTTATGGGAGACGGTTGTGGATGGAGAACTAGGAAGCATGAGCATGCCAACGATGTTCATGCAGAATTTTTTTGCCGAAGAAGGAGATACCGAGGCTTACTATATTCTATATCGTAACAATCAAGGCGGAAGCTCCTTGATTCACTATATTTTTGACGAGAATATCGTATCCGTACCTGAGGAGGAACTAACGGTTTATTCTTTGCAGGAAAATTCGACCGTGCGACAGGCGATTTCTATATTTCAGCGAAAACACCAAGAAGTAAAAGTGAACTATGTCGTTGCAATGAAAGACGGGGAAACAAATTCCAAAGAAAACATTAAAGCGCTGAATACAGAGCTGATTGCAGGAAATGGAGCGGATATTCTGCTGCTAGACGGTTTGCCGGTAGATTCCTATAAGAAACAAGGTGTGTTAAAGGATATTAAGGATCTGTGTGAAAGTGCAGGCATCCTGCCTAACATTTTGGAGGCATATCGTGAGGATGGAAGCGTGTATGAAATTCCAACTAAAATAGAGATTCCATTAATCACCGGAAAAAAGGAAGCTGTAGCAAGTGCGCAAAGCTTAAGTGAAATCGTAGCATATGAAAAGAAAAATTCAGAGATACCATTTGTAAAAGGTGCCTTTTATAAGAATGCAGCAAAAGAATTCCTAAAGATGGAGCTTTCCTCCTTTATAACAGATAAGAATACGTTAAATACAGATGCATTTAAAAAATATCTGGAGGATATAGATTATTTAAAGGAAAATGGAAGCTTTACTTCAAATGAAAATATGAATTATGGGTTCAATTCCAATGCATATAGTCTTAATATAGAAGAAACAAATGCAACTTGGGAAAAACTAGGAAATATGGATAGTCTATTTGTTGAGCAGGCACTTTGCAATAAAAATGATTATGTAATTGGTAGTATGGAAAATGGCTTTTATGGGAATGGTTGTATTGGTATCAATCATGCTACAAAGAAAGAAAAACTGGCAGAAGAGTTCCTTGCCTGCATATTGAGCGACGAAGTGCAAAAAACGTATGTAAGTGATGGACTACCGGTCTCACAAGAATCATGGAATGCTTTGGTTCAAAAGGAAAAGAAAGACATGTACTATGGAATCAGTTTTGTCCTAGAGGATGGAAGCTATGGATCACTAGAATCCGAGTATCCAAGTAAAAAAATCCGAGAAGACTTTGCCCAAATTGCAAAAACTGTTTCAAAGCCAATTGAGCAGGATAGTACGCTGATCGATATGATAATTACGGAAATGGAAGGCTATTTGAGTGGAAGTAAAGATAGTAGTCAAACTATAGACTCTCTTGAATCAAAAGTAAATACATTTCTTACGGAACAAAGCAATTAAAAGTTAAAAAATTATTAAAAATCATGGAAAGATGGCTTGACACATTTGCATATCCGTAATATAATTAATAACTGTGACGTGATGTGCACGTGCTTATTAGAGTGTGAAAATACTTAAACCAATGCCCCGGTAACAGTATTTTTTAACCGATATAAAAAATGAATTGTATAACGAATAATCGAATGTTTTCAAGGAGGTAAACCAATGAAAAGTTTTATGGCTAGTCCATCAACAATTGAAAGAAAATGGTATGTAGTTGATGCTACAGGACATACATTAGGTCGTCTCTCTTCAGAGATCGCTAAAGTATTAAGAGGAAAAAACAAACCTACCTATACACCACACATTGATACCGGTGACAATGTAATCGTTATCAACGCAGATAAGATTACTGTTACAGGTAAGAAAATGGATCAAAAGATCTATTATCGACATTCTGAGTATGTAGGTGGTATGAAAGAAGCTACATTAAAAGAAATGATGACTAAGAAACCAGAAGATGTTATCACTCTTGCAGTAAAGGGAATGCTTCCAAAAGGACCTTTAGGAAGAGAAATGATTAAGAAATTGCATGTATACGCTGGACCAGAGCATGATAATGCAGCTCAGAAACCAGAAGTATTAGAATTCAAATCAAGATATTAATCAAAAGCTGAAAGGAGGAAATAACAGTGGCTAACGCAAAGTATTACGGAACAGGAAGAAGAAAAAGCAGTATTGCTAGAGTATATTTAGTACCAGGTACAGGTAAAGTTGTTATTAACAAAAGAGATATGGACGAATATTTTGGTCTTGAAACATTAAAATTAATCGTTCGTCAACCACTTGTATTAACAGAAACTTCAGATAAATTTGACGTTTTAGTAAACGTACACGGTGGTGGATTCACAGGACAGGCAGGTGCCATCAGACACGGTATCTCCAGAGCTTTATTACATGCGGACTTAGATTACCGTCCAGCACTTAAAAAAGCAGGATTCTTAACACGTGATCCAAGAATGAAAGAAAGAAAGAAATACGGACTCAAAGCAGCTCGTCGTGCTCCACAGTTCTCAAAGAGATAGGAAAACGCCTCGCAAAGTGGCTATTTTACTGGCTTTTTGGAAAACATACAAGCATTTTGGTGTTTGTTTGGTGTTTATAAAGAGATATGGTGCTTTAACTAAAAATCATATACCCCTTGAACTTCGGTTTAAGGGGTTTCTTTTTGGGCTCTTTGTCAAGAGTTGG